>NZ_JAIBLJ010000001.1 GCF_020179385.1 Alkalihalobacillus sp. YIM B00296
GTATTATTAACGAGTCTATGGACCTTTATTGGTATGGGCTTCAATAAATGGGATATTATTTCATAACAGGAATGCTGCCCGTTTGCTGAATAAGATAACTCTGTTGATTATAAGTAACCTTATATAGAATGCGAATAACAGATAAAGATATGAAGTTACTGAAATCACCCTTATCGATGTCCTGAAAGCCGATCTGGATGACATTGTAGATACAATGCAGTTGAAGATGGAAAAGAAGCAGATCTACGAACATATCCATATTCTCGATGAGCGTGAAAAAGAAGTCATCGTCGGGCGCTTTGGACTCGATATGGAAAAAGAACGGACCCAACGAGAGATCGCAAAAGACCTGGGAATCTCAAGAAGCTATGTCTCTCGAATCGAAAAACGAGCCCTGATGAAACTGTTCCATGAATTCTACAGACAGAGAAATGACAAAGAAAAAGGCTAGAAAAAGAACAGCCCTGGGCACAGTGCCAGGGCTGTTATCCTTGTTATCCAAATTGAATCCATACAGGGATTTCCAGTCGCATTAATGGAGTTATTCGGTTTTCCTGATGTCTATATTTGAGGAGGTCTGGTATTCAGCGAATCGATTTTTTCCCTTTTTGATAGTATTCTTCCCTCACTTCTTCTGGCACCATGTTAAAGCCTAAACGGGCACTTATGATTCCTATACTCAAACCTAAATTACCGGTTGAACCAACTGCTATCGAAAATTGGGAAAAAAACTGTTTGAAAGCTGGATCGTCTAATACAGTATAAGAATCAGAATATGACAGAAGATTGTGCTTGACTGCCAGCTCTTCGGCATATTTTATTACTGCATAAATCCCGCCACGCGCCTTTATCGAGCCTGAAATGGGCAAGTGGCTGTCACACTTCAATAGGAGCCTGCTTTTCAGATCGATCCCATAGTCTTTTTCCATACAGGTTTTCATATTCTGGATTTCAATGAGCGGGGATTCGATTATGCCATTTGTCTTTACAGTTTCAGTGAAGGCGACTTCAAAATATGGTGCAAATCGTTGCAACCTTTCAGAAGTATCGGAAATATCCTGCCCAGTTAATGAAACATATTCGGATTTCGTAGTAATCTTCTGATTGATCCATAATGTTTCCTCTGTATCCATGATTTGTTTTAATAATGGATAGTCTTCAATCCATTCTTCTACACTTTTTCCTTCTATTATCTTTTTAACCATCGAGTTCCCTCTATATCTTGAAAAGGAAAGTAATTTTCATTTTATCCAGTAGTCTGTTAAATGTAAATGACTATAGGGGGACCACATCAGAAGTTTTTTTACGGTAAAAAGTTAGATAACGTTTCTGAAAGGGTATTGACTGAAGAGTAGAGAGGAGGTTAGACGTGTTACAGTCAAAATTATTTCGTGCACTCATTTGGGTATTATTATTATTTATCATCGTTTGGATCGGGACGGAAATATCTTTTTTATTTAAGCCGATTGGAATCCTGATCACCACTTTATTCTTTCCAATCGTGGTGTCGGGTGTGTTTTTCTATTTGTTCAGGCCTGTAGTTAAATGGATCCAAAAATTAAAGTTACCTAAAGTGTTGGCCATTTTGATCGTATACTTGTTATTTGCAGGGGTTGTCACGGGAGTCTTCTGGTCAGTCGGTCCAATATTACAAGAACAGGTGAAAGGTTTGGTGAACGGTGCTCCCGAGTTAGCCGAAGATTTTAAAAAGAAAATGGAGGAGTGGAAGGAAAACCCTGCCGTTTCACGATTTCTTAGCAGTGAAATGATGAAAGAAGGGAATCTGCCTGATCGCTTATCGGGATCAATCGGAAATATTTCATCCACTGTAAGCAGTTATATTCTTTCATTCTTAAGTATCCTGACGAACATCATCATCGTTCTCATACTACTGCCGTTCATTCTTTTCTACATGCTTAAAGATGGAGACAGGCTTCCAGGTTCTATCCTTAGGTTTTTACCAGTAAAACACCGCAATGAAGGAATGAAGATATTAAGAGATATGGATGAAGCATTGAGCGGATTCATCCAGGGCCAGTTGATCGTCAGTTTGTTTATCGGAACGTTCGTATATATTTGGTACCTCATCATCGGACTGGATTATGGGTTGATCCTTGCGTTGATAGCACTCGTATTGAATGTCGTACCTTTCGTGGGCCCAATAATCGGGACGGCACCTGGTGTCATCGTCGGATTGATCCAATCACCGATGACCGCCTTGTACGTCATCCTTGGAGTAATTGTCATCCAGCAAATCGAAAGCAATTTGGTTTCTCCGCAAGTGATGGGTAGGCGCTTGGATGTTCACCCATTGACGGTTATATTGCTGTTACTTGTAGCCAGCGCAATAGGCGGTGTGCTGGGATTGATCCTGGCAATCCCTACTTATGCTGTTGGGAAAGTGATTGTCATCCATACGAAAAGGCTCATCAAATTGTATGGAAATGGTTCATGAAAAGAGAATGGGTTGACCGCGGTTTGGTCCACCCATTCTTTCAAATAAACTATCATAATAGGATAAGAAAAGCTCAGCCTTTAGTATACTTGACTGGATTTGATTATCGTTTTCAAACGATTTTCTTCAAATCCTCATATAGGGTATGTTCACTTTCTTGCGGTGATAGCAGTGTTACTGACAAGATGGTTACAATCGATACAGGGAGCCCGATGAAGACCGGATGAAGACCGAAAGGATGTCCTGCTATTTGCCAAATGACAGCAACGACCAATCCGGCCCACATCGCTATGATCCCAGCACCTTTGGTTGTCCGTTTCCAAAACAGTCCAAACAACACAGGTGCGAGAAGTCCTGAGACAAGCATCGCCGAACCCGTTATCCACAGAGTGACCAATTGTGGGATATAGAGGGCTAAAAGAAGGGCTATAACTGATACGACGGCAACAGATAAACGGCTGAAATGGATCATTCTTTTATTATCGATTTCACCCATTCTTGGTTTGACGATGTCATTGACGATTGAGGAGGAGGCTGCTATGAAAAACGAGTCTGCACAGGATATGACAGTAGCCAACAAGGCGATCAGCATGACGATGACCATTGTAAACGGCAATACAGCCCCAATGACTTCATAATAAATCAAAGCTGGATCTATGTTTGTCATGTTCAAGCCGAATTTAGTGAAAACGCCAATTGCCACGACGATCGCAGCCGTCAGGAATCCTAGAATGATTGCTGCCCAATATCCAGATTTAGCTGTCTTGATATCCTTGGCTGCCCAGAAACGTTGCCAAAGATCTTGTCTGACAAATTGATAGGCTCCGATTGTCAGCATATAGACCAAGAAGTCTGATGTGGAAATATTAAAGATGCTCAACATGTTTCCGTTTTCCGTATTCCTCGCGGTTTCTGCGACAGCCCCCCAGTCACCGACTGTATACAAAATGACCGCAAAAAGGATGAATACTCCGACCGTCTGTATTGTCCCATGGATTACATCCTGCCAGATGACCGACTTAAGTCCTCCGAAGTATGTTTTCAAAGTTAAAAGGACCCAGCTGATGAAGATTCCGGCTGTCATGCTCATTCCAACCGTCAAATTAAGAATGGTGGCGATGGCTACGAATTGCATCCCTGTTATCGCACAATAAGCAACCAATATGCAGATCACAGTCGGTACTCTTGCTCCTTCTCCATAACGCAAGGCTGTGAAGTCACCCAGTGTGACCATGTTGTATTTTTCACCGAGTATACGAATCCGTTTCAACAAAAAGATTGCCAACACGATGGATGTCAAAGTGAATCCGATTGCCAACCACTGCTGGCCCATTCCGAACAGATAACCATTCGTCATGTACCCGAGTAATATCGATCCACCGATCGCTGTTCCAGTAAAAGTAAGGATAAGGGGGAGCAGGGAGACTGATCGGCTCGCTACATTGTAATCATCATATGTCTTGATTTTTCGATTGACATAGAGGGATAAACCGAACAGGAATAGGAAGTAAACCACTACGATTGAGATTAAAATCAACTGTTGCTGTTCACTAAACATCACATTCACCCTTTCATGGTTTCAAAAATGGTAGAGTCACTATAAATCAATCTTCCTTCTAAGTACGTCCTTTCAACTTTCATATCTGTTAACTTTTCTACATCCACTTTCAACGGGTGATCTGAAATGACCATGAGATCTGCTTTGGCCAGCGGTTTGATGATCCCTATGGCATGTTCTTCAAATGAACTATATGCTGCATCCGTTGTATAAGCTTTCAAAGCATCCCAGACCGATATGTTTTGGGAATCATCAAGTATTTGTCCGCTTGATGATTTTCTAGTCACTGCGCTGTAGACGCCCATCCAAGGGTTCCCATCGTTGACTGGCAGGTCCGAGTTGCCTGGTGCAACGATACCAAACTCTTTGAATGATTTTTGTGGAAAAACACCTTTCATGCGTTCTTCACCTAATTTGTTTAAATAATTATCGCCTATATGATAGAGGAAGCCTACAGAGGAAGCGGCAATCAATTCAAGCCTTTTCATGCGTTGGAGGTGGTCCTTGGCAGGCAAGGCACAATGTTCAATCCGGTTACGCATAGATGTAAGTTCAATCGTTTCATTGATTTTTTCAAATGCTCTGATGGCAATCTCTATCGCACGGTCACCAATCGCATGGATGGCGATTCGTAGGCCTGATTCGATCCCTTTTTTCATCAATGGGAAAATTTCATTTTCATCATTGTACAGAATTCCTGTTTCAATCGTACCTTCAAATGGGGCTGTCACTGCAGCTGTTTTGCCTCCGACACTTCCATCCAGCATGAATTTCAATCCCTGGATCTTTAACATGTCATTTCCGAAGCCACTCCTCAATCCGACAGAGAGCACTTCCTCAAGCGATCCATCAAAGCCATTCTGATCAATAGCCCATATCCATGGCCTGACTCTGACAGCCAATTCATCTTTTTCTAACAGGAATTGATATAATTGGAGATCAGTTGGTTGAGTCGACATGTCGTGTACAGTGGTGATACCCCAGCCGGCAAACTGTTTTTGGGCAAGCTTCATTCCCTTGACTAGATCAGCATGTCCATATTTGGGAGCAGCCAGCAAGCCTTGTGCTTTTTCTTGTAATAAGCCAGTCAGTCTACCATGTTTATCGCGTTCGAGATTTCCTCCATCAGGATTTGGTGTATCTTCAGAAATTCCACTTAACTCCAGAGCTTTTGAATTGACCACTGACATATGAGCGCATGTACGCTTTAAAACGACAGGATGGTCTGGTGCCACTTGATCCAGATCCCACCGTGTCGGATTCCGTCTTTCTGCCAGTTTGCTGTCATCCCATCCCCATCCTTTGATCCATTGACCTTTGGGAGTGTTGCTCACTTTGTCCTTTACTTTCTTTAAAAGGTCATTAATTGATGGTGCCGAGGCGGGCTTACAATCAATTTCTAATAATGTAAGCCCATATATGGAAGGATGGATGTGGCTTTCAATGAAAGCCGGCATCAAAGTCCGTCCCTCCAAATCGATGATTTCAGCATCATCCTTTTTCCCTAATAAAGCCTCTCTCTCCTCACCAACGTATGTAATGATCCCGTTTTTCACGACGATTGCCTCTGCTGTAGGGGCTTCATCATTCATCGTCAGTACATCGCCGTTTAAGAAAATCAAATGTTCATCTCTCATGAAACGTGCCTCCTGATTTTTTGATGCAGCCAATATGTGAAAAAGCCAGGAATATGGACAGCACAGGTAAATTTGACATACTTACCCCCTGTACATATAACTGGCTTTTACATCTAACGGGTTACCCTACTTTGCACCAGTAGAGTCGGTTAGACGAACAGTTATTTCGGTATTGGTATTTGAAGATATTAATAACCTATCAAGATTTGGTTGTAAGGTCAATGTAATTGTTAGATAATTCGAACTAAATTGAATATTAAGGATGAAAGCATCATTTGGTTCAGGGTAAATAGGACTAATCCCCGTATATATGGAACTACTTGAATGGTCAGCCGTAAAATATACAGAATAGAGGGAAAAGGAGGAATACATGAATATTCTTTGGGATTTTGACGGGACTCTTGTAGACAGTTATCGACTATTTGTAAAATTGTTTAAGGAAGTGCTACGAGATGATGCCACTGAGGAAGAGATCTTCAGACATTTGAAAATTTCCTTTACACATGCTTTTGAACATTACGGTTTTTCAGAAGAGTTGAAAGAGAGGTTTCGGTACTTGGAGGATGGACTGGAACCTTCAGAATTCATTCCCTTTGAAGATTTGGAGAAAGTACTCGAACTTGCCGACCATAATTTCATTGTGACGCATAACTCGAGACAAGTCGTTAGGGATGTATTGGATCATCACGGCTTGACAGGGCAGTTCACAAAAATAATCGGCTATGAAGATGAATTTCCGAGGAAGCCGGATCCATCAGCTTATAAACACATTTTGAAAGAGTATTCTGTCGATGTTGTTGTAGGTGACCGTGAATTGGATTTGATTCCAGCTAAGGAACTCGGAATTGCGACTTGCAGCTTCCAAAATGACTCGATTGAGGGTATGGATTACTATGTTCATACATACCAAGAACTGTATGATATTTTAAAGACAAAACTGTAGGATCCAACTTTTTACCATATTTTTCGCTTCCAAACTCAGAAGAATATAAGGATAAATTTAATTTATAAAGAGTAAAAGAAGGTTAATCAGCGGGGAATTGTGGAAATATACAGTATAATAATAGGAGAGGGGTGCAATATGGAAATCATATTTAATATAACTATGATATTAATGCTCGTTTACTTCATGTACGCTTGTGCATACGATTAAAAAGCAGGCACCTCAGTGTCTGTTTTTTGATGATATGTTAAATGTCGTTATAAATGGGAAACTTCATGTCGAATGTATTCGCTTTTTAAATTTATGAATGTTCTTTATAATAAAAAGGTACTACATATTTTTTATAGGAGGGTGTCAATGAAATTAACACAGTTACCTCAGAAGTGGAACTTGGATAATATTTTTCCAGGTGGTAGTGCTTCCCAGGAATTAAAGGCATACATACAATCGATCGAAGTACAGATCATAGAAGCAAAGAACATAATCGATGATTGTAATCCGCAAGATCATCAGGATCTTGCAAAAGTGGTAGAAGAGATGAGTCTATTGTCGTCTCGCCTCCACGAAAGCAGTGCATATGTCGGCTGTCTGGTGGCACAGGATGTGAAGGATAAAGAGGCAGTTGCAATAAGAGGTAAGATCGACCAAATCGGGGCAAAATATCATTCACTGTGGACGCAATTTGATGTCAAGCTGACTGAAGTAACCGATAACGAGTTGAAAACGCTGCTCCAATACGATGAACTTTATCCATATAGCTACATCTTGAGTGAACGTCGAAAAAACGCTGTGGAAAAGTTAAGTTTCGAACAAGAGTCACTCATTAACGACTTAGCGGTTGACGGCTATCACGCATGGTCCAACCTTTATGACTTGGTCGTCGGAAAGATGAGCATACCTTTTGAAGAAGATGGAAAGAAAGAAAAGCTTTCGGTCGGTCAATTGGATAACAAACTATCGAGTCAAAACCCGGAAACCCGCCACCGTGCGTTTGAAGCGTATGAAGAAGCCTGGGCAGAACAAGAAGATTTTTGTTCAGAGGCATTGAATCATCTGGCAGGTTTCAGATTGAACACGTATCAACATCGTAATTGGGACTCTGTATTGAAAGAACCTTTAACCATCAACCGCATGAGTCAAGAGACGCTGGATACGATGTGGAAGGTCATCGAACAACATAAAAATACTTTTGTGAAATATTTAGATCGAAAAGCAGAAATGCTAGGCCTGGAAAAGCTTGGCTGGACTGATGTCGATGCACCGATAGGAAAAGCAGATACGAAAGTCTCTTATGATGAAGCTGCTAACTTCATTATTGAGCAATTCAATCGTTACAATCCTAAAATGAGTGAGTTTTCCCGCCAAGCTTTTGAAAAAGCATGGATTGAAGCTGAAGATCGAGCTGGAAAACGTCCTGGTGGATTCTGTACAAGTTTCCCGAATACGAAAGAAACAAGAATTTTCATGACATTCTCTGGTACTGCAAGCAATGTGTCAACACTCGCTCACGAGCTTGGCCATGCTTATCATCAAAATGTCATGGATGAGCTCCCATACTTGAACCAAAATTATGCGATGAATGTGGCAGAAACAGCTTCTACGTATGCAGAGATGCTCGTATCAGATGCGGCTGTCGAAGCAGCAAAGACAGAAGAAGAGCGGATCGTTCTCCTTGAGGATAAGATTCAGCGTTCCGTTGCATTCTTCATGAACATACATGCTCGTTACCTTTTCGAGACACGTTTTTACAGCGAAAGAGAAAAGGGACTCGTCTCAGTTACTAGATTGAAAGAATTGATGGAAGAAGCACAAAGGGAAGCTTATTGCGATGCTTTAGGTGAATATCACCCATATTTCTGGGCTTCCAAGCTGCATTTCTATATAACAGATGTACCGTTCTATAATTTCCCGTATACCTTCGGATATATGTTCAGTGCAGGAATTTATGCGATTGCAAGAGAACAGGGAGCAGGATTTGAAGAGAAGTACATCGCCTTGCTTCAAGATACAGGGACGATGTCAGTCGAGGATTTAGCTGAGAAACATCTTGGTGAGGATCTTACTAAACCGAACTTCTGGAAAAATGCAATCCAACTTGCAGTTGACGATGTAGATGAGTTCTTGAAATTGACAAAATGAAACCACTAAAAAAGGTGTTGTCCTAAGGACAGCACCTTTTAACGTTTTTTAACACTCACATTACTGATCATCAAGAATGAAAGGATAAGGATAAGGAACATGAAAATAAAATTCGGTATCATATCCACTGTCAAAAAGGAAAGGGCTACGATGCATCCTGCTGCAGTAATCGGAACACCTCTGAAATGCCCGTCAAATTCAGTAATATTGAATCTAGCTAAACGTATTGCACCGCAAAGCATATAAATGATGATAAAGACGATGCCAGGTGTACCAAATTCGTGTAAGATCGCTTGGTAGATCAAGAATGATGGCGCAACTCCGAAAGAGATCAGATCACAAAGGGAATCAAGTTGCTTACCAAACTCTGATTCTATTTGCAGCTTCCTTGCAATCATCCCATCAAAACGATCAAACAAAGCACATAAAAATATGAACCAAAAGCTCATTTCCAATTGACCTTTTAAAATACATACAATGGCTACAGCACCCAATGTCATGTTCAATAGTGTCATTGCGTTAGCGGTCTGGCTCTTCATCCGCTTCAGTGTGTGGTCAACCCGGTCCAAAAAGTACATTATACAAGTCACTCCTTATTGGTTTCTCATTTAAATGAAAAATCCAATCCTTTGAGCTGATTAAAACTATTATATGCCACAACTTCATAATAAGAAAGCCTTATTTTACAAATCCTTTACAATTCGAATTACGTTATAGAAAGCTATTAGTTTTTAGTGTTGATTTTTGCGATTCATTCCCTTTCCAGACGATCACAACCTCCTGCTCGTTCTTCACTACTGTGTCTCGTCCGGTTGTTGTTTTACAATTTGGAAATATGCTCGCTTTTCGACGGGTAATCTGCAAGCCCTCTCACTTGCACACGGGATGTGCTGGCTTCGACGTTCACCACAGGACGTGGTGGTTTTTAGTCGAAGATCCTTTTATTTTGAGGCCGCTGCGGGGTCTCGCTTAGCATGATTTCCCACAGGAGTCTCACCTATTTCCACTGTTCAATTAGCAACAAACTTTTAAAAAACAGCCTTCAGAAAAAGTTCAAACTGCCATAACGTTTGAATCTATTTATGGAAGCATGGTAAATGAAGGTCAAATAAAACAGCTGACAGAGCACTAGAACCTGCCAGCTGACTGTTTTCTGTACTATGAAGTTTCCTTATTATCATATTTCTTTTGCAGCTCATCCTTTATCGTTCGCTCAGAAAGAGGCACCCCTGTACGGTAGGCCGCTCGTGAAATCATATGTCCTGCTACTGGAGCAGTCATCAAGACGAAGAGAATTCCAAGAATCAATTTTCCGCTTATCATGTCTTCTTCGACAATAAAGAAAATGAAGGCAGCGATCAAGACACCTGATACGCCAAGTGTTGCACTTTTTGTAGCAGCATGTAGCCTTGAATACACATCTGGAAAACGCAGGATCCCCAGTGAGCTCGAAAATACAAAGAATGTTCCAATCAATACTAGGACACTAATCACGACTTCGATCAATGATAACACCCTTTTCCAAGAATTTCGCAATCGCAATCGTTGCGATGAATGTCAAAATACCTATCAATAGGATTACATCATTCAATCTGATTGTACTCAATTGTATAGCAACAAGACCTGTCATGGATATTAGATTGATCCCGATTGTGTCAATTGCTACCGCTCGATCAGGATTTGAGGGACCTTTGATGGCACGATAGAGCAGCATGAGGATTGAAATCGAATTGATCACCATACATAGCCAGATGACGTTGTGTAATAAGGAGCTCATCGTGTCACATCCTTTATCGCTTTCTCAAATGTCCCCTTGATCTGATTGATCGTTTCATCCACATCAGGGAGATCCATGGCGTGGATGTATAGAAATTTATTATCTACTGAAACATCTACTGATAATGTACCGGGTGTCAAAGTGATCAGATTAGCCAGCAGGGTTATTTCCCAGTTGGTCTTCAAATCGATCGGAAGCGCTACAATCCCTGGTTGCATATCTATCTTTGGTTTATAGACCATCTTCAAAACCTCGATGTTGGCAATCAGAAGCTCTTTAGCGAACAAAAGGATAAGCTTCCATATAGCAAACACATATCTTAAATAGAATGTATCAGGTATGAACCGGTTTAGTAAGAGTAATAGGAAAATCCCTATGATGAAGCCGGCCAGGAACGTGCCAAAATCGTATGTTTCCATCAAGAACATCCATATCAGACCGATTGCAAGGTTGATTAAAAGTTGAAATGCCATATCTAACTACTCCTTTAAGACTGCGTCGATATAAACAGAAGGATCCGTCAAATCAACACCGATTTGTTGGATATAGGGTAGAAACCATTCTGCTCCAACTCCCAAAACGATTGAAAAGATCAGTAGGAAGGAAATTGGGAAATACAATGGTCTGATCGAACGCGTATTTTGTGGTAAATCCATTCCTTCACCCCAAAACCCAAGGATGAAAATCCTCATGACCGATATTAAAATCAATAAACTAGTAATCAACGCGACAATGGCAATCACATAATGACCGTTCTCAAAAGCACCTTGCAACAACTGTAATTTACCTATGAAACCACTGAACGGGGGTAATCCTGCTAAAACAAGGCCAGCAATAAAGAACATCCAGCCGAGAAAAGGGAATTCCTTGATCAATCCGCTGATTTTCCGAAGATCGGATGTACCGGCGACAATAGCGACTGCCCCTACTAACAAAAACAAGGCGGCCTTGATCACCATGTCATGGATCAAATAATAAATGGAGCCGGAAAGAGAAAGATCGGTGAAGACCCCTACACCCATGATCATAAAGCCGATGGCAGGAATGATGTTGTAGGCAATGATCAATTTGATGTTGTTCGTCGATAATGCGCCTGCAACACCAAAAATCAACGTGAAACCGGCCAATACAATGAAGAAAGTATGGGTATAATCGATATTCCCGTTAAAGATCAATGTGAAAATCCGGATGATCGAATAGATCCCGACTTTAGTCAATAAAGCACCAAACAATGCAGAAATGACCGCTGGTGGTTTCGTATACGCGTTTGGCATCCAGAAATACAGCGGAAATAAAGCCCCTTTTGTTGCAAAAACGATAAAAAAGAGGATGCCGATTGTTGTTAAGATGCCGGTTTGATTGACGTGACCTATACGCACAGATAATTGAGCCATGTTTATTGTACCTGTTACAGAATATAGGAACGCTACCGTCGTTACAAAAAGAATTGAAGAAAACAGGTTCAGCAATACATATTTGATCGATTCACGAAGCTGTTGTCTTGTACCACCGAGGGTAATCAGTCCGTATGAGGCCATCAACAATACTTCAAAGAAAACAAAAAGGTTGAATATATCCCCAGTCAAAAACGCTCCGCTGACCCCGCCGATAAGAATCAGGAAGAAGGTATAAAAGTAAAATTCTTCTCGCCCCTTATCTAAAGAATAGGGGGCATAGAATGCAGCGGCGACTGCAATGATGTTTGTCGTAAGGATCAGAGACATCGCCAGTGCATCACCTACGAGTATGATCCCATATGGAGCATCCCAGCCCCCTGTTTGTAAAACGAGCGTTCCATTTTCGAAAACATAATAAGTGACAAAAGCCGTGACAGCAAGGTTGAGAATTGTAACAATTTGAGTTCCAGCCCGGACCAGCGGAAGTCTCTTTCTGAAAAAGACGAACATGGTGCCGGCAATGAGTGGTATCAAGATAGGTAGAAAAATTAAATTAGTCATGATCAGATCCCCTTAATTGCTCCATGTTGTCCGTTTTATTCGTTCTATAGGCCCTGTAAGCCAGCACGAGTAAAAATGATGTGACCCCAAAACTGATGACGATGGAGGTCAAAATCAGAGCTTGTGGAAGGGGATCCGTATAGTCTTTGATCCCTTCTTCCAGAATTGGTGGGGCACCTCTGTTCAACTTGCCCATTGTCAAAATGAGCAAGTGTGCCCCATGAGATAATAAGGCGGTACCGAATACAATTTTGAGCAGTTGTCTTTGCAATAATAGATAGACACCGGCAGAAAAGAGAATACCAGCCAGTATCGACATGATGATTTCCATGATTACTCCATCTCCTCCTTGTCGCGGAGTCGAATCATTGCGTAGATCCCTAATGCAGCCAATCCGAGTACGGTGATTTCAAACAAGGTATCCAATCCACGCATGTCTACAAGTATTACGTTCACCACATTATTGCCGCCACCGAGATGGTGGGACTCTTCAATGAAATAATGGGCGATCGTTTCGAATTTTTTCGAGCTGTGGGATGCGATCGCAACCAAAGTAACTAAGACACCTACGGAAACCGAAACGATAATATTGAGTGTCTTTGCCCCAACAGGTTGCTTTTTCGTATCAAGTTTCGGCAAGTGGTAGAAACACAGTAAAAACAGTGCAACTGTAACTGTCTCGACGATCAATTGGGTCAGGGCAAGGTCGGGTGCTCTGAAGAATACAAATAATAATGATAGACCATATCCGACAATCCCGAGAACCAAGATGGCTGCAATACGGTTCTTCATCAGGATCGTTGCAATTGCAGCGATCGCCATTACTAATCCGACTGCGACTTCCGGCCAGGAAATCGGTGCAAGGTCACTCGTATCGATGACGAAACCATCTGTTACAAACAGCGTAACGCCTGTTGCACCTATAATGAAAATAAGGATATAGAGCATATAATGTCTGATCGATCCTGTCATATAAGTACGAGTTGTCTTTTCAGAAACACGGAACTGCATATTATATAGGTAATCGTATGTTTTATTTGCACTTAACACACCAGGTATCCAATTATAGACAGACTGCCATTTCGTTCTTGTCAAGAACAGGATCACACCTAATGCCACTACAATCATTGACATGTACAGGGCAGGTTCGAAAAAACCGTGCCAGAACACGATGTGTTTATCAGGTAGTTCCCCATAGATCGCTGCAGTAGCAGGTGTCAAGATCGGCTCATTGATCATGTTGGGCAGCAGTCCGACTATAATAACGAAAAGGACAAGTACGATTGGTGAAATCAACATGCCGATCGGTGCTTCATGCGGTTTGACCTTCAACTCGCCACGTGTCTTTCCTGTAAATGTATGGAAGAAAAAGTACATCGAATATACGAAAGTGAATATACTTCCGAACACCGCAAGTGCGGGTACGAAAGGTGCAATACTTGCCGCCAACGTTGATGTCGTTTCTAAATCAAGAGATGTCTTGAAGAACATTTCCTTACTCAGGAATCCGTTGAAGATCGGCAAGGGTACACCGGCCATGGAAAAAGCCCCGAAAAATGCCAGGGTCGCAGAGATCGGCATCAATGTCATCAAACCGCCAAGCCTGCGAATATCCCGTGTTCCTGTTTCATGATCCACAATTCCAGCAACCATGAACAGACTCCCTTTGAAAGTTGCATGGTTGAAAATATGGAAAACAGCAGCGAAAGCAGCTTCTTTTGTCCCAAAACCCAGCATCGTCATAATCATTCCCAGCTGACTGATCGTCGAGAAAGCAAGGATCGCTTTTAAATCAGTTTGCCGGACCGCCATATAGGATCCCCAACAGAGGGTCAATAGACCGAAGCCAGTGACTAGAACGAAGAAGATATCGGTGCCTCCGAACAATAAGAAGAGGCGTGCAGTTAAGTAGATTCCAGCTTTGACCATTGTTGCCGAGTGTAAGAATGCACTGACCGGGGTCGGTGCTTCCATTGCATCTGGTAGCCAGATATGGAATGGGAATTGTGCTGATTTTGTAAACGCACCTAATAGGATCAACACTAATATGCCAGTGAAATAAGGACTTTCTAGCACTGTGTCACTTGCTGCGATCATTTCCCTTATGCTGGTCGTTCCTGTAATGATCGAAAGGAGGATAAGCCCCCCGAGCATGGATAACCCGCCTAATACCGTAATGATCATAGATTTTAATGCGCCATAACGGGAAGCTTGACGCTCATACCAATATCCGATCAAAAGGAAGGAGGAAATACTCGTCAACTCCCAGAACAGATACAACGCATAGATATTATCTGAAAGTACGACACCGAGCATCGCACCCATGAAAATGTACAAAAATACATAGAAATTATGTAACTTTTCGTTTTTATCCAAATAAAAAATGGAATATAAAACTACAAGAGTCCCTATTCCGCTGATTAATAATGAAAACAGTAAACTAAGTCCATCCAAATAAAAACTGAAGTTCATACCGAGCGATGGCACCCATTGGACCATTGAATGCTGATTATGGCCTTCTGAAATATTCGTAAGCTGTGATAAAAAATACGTAAAGATCCCAAAAGGAATTGGCAGGATTAACCATCCGGTATGAATTGCCCGTATGTATCTAAACAAAAACGGCACTACCAATGCCGTAAGGAACGGAGCAAGGACTGCATATTGCAACATAAAAAAGATCCTCCTATCAAGATTTCCGTATCAAATATGTTATGTACCATTCCCATTGTAATCACAATAACTCAGGATTATCAACAGTTTTAACGTCAAATGACCTTAAAAAAAGATGGTTGTTACAATCTGCTGACGATTTTCACATGAAGAAAGCCAAAATACATTTTCTTCAGTATAAGCCAAACAAAGATACAGTCCAGGGTAAAGCGAGTTTATTTCCTGATTTTATTATCACCCAAGTTCCAAACTTTAACAGTTACGATTTTAACGACTGGGAAACGATCGGACAACACAAATGGATAGAAAAGAAGAAAAAAAGAACCAACAATGAATGTTGGTTCGGTTATAAGTGCGTAGAAATTAAGTTAGTAGGCAAACGCCTTCGGTCAATCTCTTTTTTGATCAATGTGATGAATTCGTGGCTCAGTTTCAACTCTTTTGCTTTGTGATAGGATTCGATCAAAAGTTCATCAGATAGATTTTCCATAAGCAGCGCCGAAAATGGGCTTAGCACCTCCAGACTTATTCAGAAATTAGTAGGATCGGTCCATAGTTAAAGTTTTTGCTTTTTATGAAAGTATAATTTCGAATATGATTAACTCAGAGGAAGTATGGGGTTGTCACAAAAGATAAATTGTAAGACATATTAGAATCGAAGTTAGCATAAACATTTATGTTATGATGTAAACCTAGCTTATCATGAAATAGTATGAGGAACAATCGTTCTCTTATCCACAAAAAGAAGTGGATAACTTGTGGGTAAGATGTTTATAAAGTAAATAATTGGTTAAATTTCAATGTGTATACTGTGAGTAAAGTTATCCACATATTCTGATAATGTCGAATTTTGTCGAAAAATTTTTGTTTTTTCCATACACGAATGAATGATTTCGATAGGAAGTTCACTTTACATTTAACAAAACTGTTTTTTTGATAAATTCTTCAAGGTTTAATCATCGGGAAAAAATCATTGTCGAAGAATAAAATATTGATACAATAAGGTAGGACTGAAGTAGAATTGGATACGAGGTGTTTGGGTAGTGTTTAAACAATTATTACCGAATGAACATGTTCCTTCTATCTATGATATAGATGCGAATGAGTTATTGAAAAGAGGCATAAAAGGAATTATTACTGATCTTGATAATACCCTGGTCGAATGGGATCGCCCCGAGGCTACACCTGAATTGATCAAGTGGTTTGCGATGCTGAAGGATAAAGGGTTACAAGTTACGATCGTTTCTAATAATAACGAGGAGCGGGTACGGAGTTTTTCTTATCCTTTGAACCTACCGTTTATATTCAGGGCACGTAAACCGATGACAAAAGCGTTCAAACGAGCTGCGAAAAATATGAAACTGCAACACAATGAAGTTGTTGTCGTAGGAGATCAAATCTTCACGGATGTCCTCGGAGGGAATCGACTGGGATTATATACCATCCTCGTCGTGCCTGTCGCTAAAAGTGATGGGCTGGCTACAAAGCTGAATCGATATATGGAGCGTCATGTATTACAATGGATGAAGCGTAAAGGCTTAATTAATTGGGAGGAATGATTGTTGAGTAATCCGATTTTATGTGAGGGCTGCGGTGTACCTATTCAGACTGAAAAGAAAGACCTGTTAGGATATACCCCTCCATCAGCATTGAAAAGAGAGCAAGTGATTTGCCAACGTTGTTTTCGTCTGAAACATTATAATGAAATACAAGAAGTATCGCTAACAGACCAGGACTATCGCAAGATTTTGTCTGGCATAGGCTCTAAGGAAGCTTTGGTTGTCAAGATTGTCGATATATTTGATTTTAGTGGAAGCTGGTTGGCTGGGATTCATCGGTTCGTCGGGAAGAACCAGATCTTGCTGGTTGGCAACAAGCTTGATCTTCTGCCTAAATCGATCAAGCCTAATAAAATCAAACATTGGATGAAATATGAAGCAAAACAGTTAGGTGTGAAGGTGATTGATGTGGAGTTGATGAGTGCAGAAAAGGGGATGAATGTTAAAGAGGTTGCAGCAACCATAGAAGAACACCGGAAAAATAAAGATGTATACATAGTCGGTGCAACGAATGTCGGAAAATCCACATTCATCAACCAACTGATCAAAGAATACAGTGAGGAAGCCTCCTCATTGATTACGACGTCTCATTTTCCTGGAACCACATTGGATCTCATTGAAATTCCCTTAGACGAAAAAAGCTCACTTTATGATACACCAGGAATTATTAATCATCATCAGATTGCGCACTATATGAATGAAAAAGACCTTAAAAAGATTACTCCGAGAAAAGAGGTCAAACCAAAGGTGTACCAATTGAATGAAGGACAAACTTTATTTTTCGGGGGGCTTGCTCGTTTTGACTTTGAATCAGGACCAAAGCAGTCATTCATCTGCTACTTGTCGAACGAATTACCAATCCACCGTACCAAGCTTGAAAAAGCTTCAGATCTTTATCAAAAACAAGTAGGTGACCTGCTCACTCCCCCTGATCCAGAAGACGTTGAACAATTGCCTGCATTGTCCAAACACGAATTTACGATTAAGCAAGACAAGACTGATATCGTTTTTTCAGGGCTCGGTTGGATCACTGTATCCTCCGCCCCTGCGAGAGTGGCAGCATATGCGCCTGAAGGGGTGGGTGTCCATGTTCGCACAGCCCTTGTCTAAATATGCGGTCATCGGTGATCCGATTACGCAGTCGTTGTCCCCAGATATCCATAATGCATGTTTTCATCAAATGGAAATGGAAGCGAAGTACGACGCAGTGCATGTAGGTAAAGAAGAATTGGCACCAAAAGTACAATCGCTCATCCAATCGGGTTACAAAGGATTCAATGTGACCATACCTCATAAAGTAGATATCATCGGACTATTGGATGAAATCGACCCCTTTGCTGATGCGATCGGAGCAGTGAACACAGTAGTCGTTGAAGGGTCTTCCCTGAAAGGATACAATACAGACGGTCCTGGGTTTTATCAAGCTTTGCTCCAAGTTCATCCTTTCAATCTAAAAGAAGCGCATATTCTCGTGATCGGTGCTGGAGGCGCAGCCAGGGCGATTGTAAAGACTTTCCTTTTGCAGGGGATCAAAAAGGTTTCTGTTACAAACCGGACAGCGGGTAAAGCAGAACAGTTGCTTGAAGGAAGCATTGGTCTCCCCGTATCATTAGAAGAGGCCGAAGCGAACCTAGGACAATATGATATCGTCATCAATACGACCCCGATCGGAATGATCCAAAACCTCCATGCAACACCCATTTCTACGGAGCATTTGGAATCCCACACAGATGTAGTCGACATCATTTATAACCCATTGATGACGAAGTTCTTGAAACAAGGGCTGGAAAAAGGCTGTACGATCCAAAATGGCGTACCTATGTTTATATATCAAGCAGCCCTTTCATTTGAACTTTGGACGGGAATGCAACCCGACCTCAGTTTGATGAAAAAAACAGTTGAACAGAAGCTTGGAGGGAAATGAATATGCTAACTGGAAAACAAAAACGTTTTTTACGTTCAAAAGCACATCACCTTGATCCAATATTCCAGGTGGGAAAAGGCGGTACGAATGAGAATATGCATTCACAAATCAATGAGGCACTAGAAGCTCGTGAGCTGATCAAGGTCAGTGTCCTGCAAAATTGTGAGGAAGATAAGGATACAGTCGCGGAAAACCTGACAGAAAAAACAGGGGCGGAGCTCGTTCAAGTAATCGGAAATACAATTGTTTTATATAAAGAATCAAAAGAGAAAAAAACGATAGAGCTGCCCTCCTGAACTGATATGGATAAGCAAAGGATCGGAATACTCGGGGGTACGTTTGACCCGCCTCACATCGGTCATCTTATCATGGCCCAAGAAGCGGCTGAGCAATGTAACTTGGATAAGGTATGGTTCATGCCGAATGCATCGCCTCCACATAAAAAAGAGAAGGGGGTATCACCCGGTAATGATCGGGTAGAAATGGTGAAAAGATTGATTGATAGGGTGGGCAGGTTCAAACTTTTATTGATTGAATTTGAACGAGAAGGACCATCGTACACAGTTGACACGATGAAAGAGCTGAAAGGTAAGCACCCAGATACCGAATTCTTCTTTATCATTGGCGGTGATAGCGTTGAAGCACTGCACACGTGGGATAGGATCGATGAATTGGTGGAAATCGTCACTTTCATCGGCATAAAGCGACCGGGACATGAATTTGAAAGTCCATATCTTGACAAGATCATAGCCATCGAAGTACCATTGATCGGAATATCTTCGACAATGTTAAGGGAACGGTTCCGTCATGAAAAAAACACCAAATATTATGTGACTGAAGAAGTAAGAGAATACATCGAGGTGAATCGGTTATATGACAAAAGATGAAGCGTTGGAAATTGTCAAAGAACAATTGACTGACCACCGTTATCAACATACGATTGGTGTTATGGATACAGCAATCCGATTAGCAGAAAGATTTGGGGAAGATTCGGAAAAAGCGATGATGGCTGCCATTTTTCACGACTATGCCAAATTCCGTCCAAAGGATGAAATGAAATCGATCATTCTTGAACAAAAGCTTGGGGAAGATTTATTGCTGTATAGCTCAGAACTCTGGCATGCGCCAGTCGGTGCTTATCTTGTCAGAACGGAAGTCGGGATCGAGGATGAAGAAATCCTGCAAGCAATCAAGAGTCATACCTCAGGAAGACCTGGCATGACGCTGTTAGAGAAAATCATCTTCTTAGCTGATTATATCGAACCGGGGAGATATTTTCCCGGCGTGGATGATGTCAGGTCTACAGCAGAAGAAAATCTGGATAGTGCCATAAAACAATCTTTGGTGAATACCATTATATTTCTAATGAAAAGAAATCAACTGGTTCACCCGGAAACATTACACACATATAACGATATGGTTCATCAACAAGGAGGAAAAAATGAATGACTTCAAATGAATTGGTAGAATTGGCCGTACACGCTCTTGACGATAAAAGAGCTGAAAATATAGTCGTCTTGGATGTTCAAGGGATTTCACTTGTAGCAGATTACTTCATAATTTGTCATGGGAATTCAGAAAAGCAAGTTGAAGCAATCGCTCGTGAAGTAAAGGACCGTGCTCAGGAAAAAGAATATCCCGTCAAACGTTTAGAAGGGTTGGATCAGTCTCGCTGGGTACTGATCGATCTTGGGGATGTCATCGTCCACATCTTCCACAAAGATGAGCGGATGTATTATAACCTTGAGAAACTATGGGGAGACGCCCCGACTTTGAATATAGAATCCATGTTGACATAACGGGTGAAATCCATGAGCTATCAACATTTTGCAGGATTGTATGATCGATTGATGGAGGATGCGCCTTATGATATGTGGGTCACCTTTGTCACCAATGCTGTAGAGTCTTTCAGCAACGGCCATGGCCATTCTTTACTTGATATAGGATGCGGGACCGGTGAGATATCAACCCGTCTAGCCCAAATCGGATATCATGTGACAGGGGTCGATCTATCGGAAGAAATGCTTGCTGTTGCAAGAAGGAAAGCAGAACAAAACGGCCTTGAGATCCCTTTTTATCAACAAGACATGAGAGATTTGGATGGATTCACACACCAAGACATTGCCGTCATCTTTTGTGATTCTCTCAATTATCTTCGGACACCTGAAGATGTCAAGACGACTTTCCATACAGTTTACAAGTCTTTAAGGAATGATGGCCTGCTTCTATTCGATGTTCATACGTTATATAAGATTTCAGAGGTCTTCTCTGGTCATACTTTTTCGATGAGTGATGAGGAAATCAGTTATATTTGGGAATGCCACCCAGGTGAAGAAGAGGGAAGTGTCTATCATGATCTATCATTCTTCCTGCATGTTGGGGATGCCCTCTACCGTCGATATGATGAAAATCATTTTCAGAAAACCTACGCTATAGAAACATATCGATATTTATTGAACGAAACAGGTTTTGAGATTCTCGCTCTTACGGCAGATTTTACGGATCGCAAACCAGTGGGAACCTCAGAGCGTGTGTTTTTTGTAGCTAGAAAAAAAGTATGATGAAGTTGAATTTAAATTTGCCATTCCAAAATAAAAACTCGAATGATGACCTATAGAAGGCATCGATTCGAGTTTTTATTTAAAATGAGATAAAAAAAGGAAAAAGGGTTTCTTTTATAGAATTATACCTTGATCCTAATATTGCTTTGTAAATTGTTGTTCAACTGCTTCACAATCTTCCTTGTATTTTTCATGGGTCCTTTTAATGACATTGTTGAACAGAGGGCCAAGTTCCGCATCAAACACCTTCAACGCTTCTCCTGTCACCCCGCCTTTGACACATACCTTTTGAAGTAATGTGGGCAGCGTATAAATCTCCTTCTCTAACAATTTACCCATTCCTACGATCATTTCGCTCACAAGTTGAGTTGCTTGTTCTTTGGAGATAGCCGTCTCCTCTACAGCGCCATCGATATAAGCTTGAAGTAAGTAACTGAAAAAAGCAGGACCTACACTGGATAAATCGGAAGCTACTCTCGTAATTGATTGATCGATCTCAATCGGAGTGGAAATCTTACTCATCAATTTTTTCAGATTTTTCTTGTGTGTGGGTGTGCAACGTTTGCCATATGTCATTAGAGACGCACCAGAAAATGCTCTGTTTGTAACACTTGGTATTACTCTGGCAACAGAGCAAGGACTGACTTCTTCCAATTGTTCAACAGAAATTGGACTTGTAATCGATACGATTAACTTCTCGCTCGTCAAATACGGAGCAATAGTTTCTATTAAAGCGTGGTACTCGAGCGGTTTGACACATAGAAAAATGATATCTGAAAAGGAAGCGACTTCACTGTTCGATTTTCCGACATTCAGGCCAGGGTATTGAACTTTTAACGCTTCCGCTTTTCGAGCAGTTCGATTGATGATCATTAAATCGGACGGCCTTACAGCTAACGATTCCATAAAAGCAGAGATCAGTATCGTCCCCATGTTCCCTGTCCCTATAATGCCAACTTTCATATATACACCCTCCTTTTGACCGTCTTCTATCTTCAAATGTATGTGTAGCTGTTTTCATTTATGAATAAAAACACTGTACAAACACGATTGAGTAAAGAGGTGATACTTTGAATTGGAATTCCTTTTCGAATAGGGAAAAAATTTTTATGTTAATGATCGTAGTTCTTATTGGAGGAATTCTTTGGTTGTCGCGTGGGACAATTGCGGATTCTGATGCTTCATCAATACCGGCATCTATAGAAAAAAGAGATGACAGTTCACCACAGGATCCAGTTAAAGAAAAAGAGGCAGACATCACAAAAGAGACATTAGTGGTCGATGTAAAGGGAGCTGTACGTAAACCGGGTGATTTTGAAATGAAATCAGGCAAGCGGGTGAATGATGTTGTTCAGCTTGCAGGAGGTTTCAGTAAAGGTGCAGATGTCAACAGTATCAACTTAGCGCAAGTCCTAGTCGATGAGATGGTCATATATGTTGCAAAAGTAGGAGAGGAAGCACTTCCTGTGGTTTCCAATGAAAAAGAAGATGGGAAGATTGACATCAACCGTGCAGAGGATACAGAACTTGAGACGATTCCTGGCATCGGACCTTCGAAAGCTGGAGCTATCATCGCTTATCGAGAAGAAAATGGACCGTTTTCTTCTATTGATACTTTAGTGAATGTTCCAGGCATAGGGCAAAAAACACTTGAACAATTAAAAGAATATATCACTGCAAGTAAATAGGATTGCACAGTCGACATTCTATCGATAAACTTAAAGGTACAAGGGAAGGGGGCTTTCGATTTTGGGACGTATTTCTTGGAACCAGTATTTTATGGCACAGAGTTCTTTGCTTGCTCTGCGGAGTACATGTGAGAGATTAGCGGTCGGAGCGACGATCGTCAGAGATAAACGGATTATAGCTGGAGGTTATAACGGATCGATTTCAGGCGGGGTCCATTGCCGGGATGAAGGGTGTTATGTCATTGAAGGACATTGCGTACGAACGATCCATGCAGAAATGAATGCACTTCTTCAATGTGCTAAGTTCGGTGTACTGACAGACGGCGCTGAAATTTATGTGACTCATTTTCCATGTCTTCAATGTTGCAAGGCGATTATCCAGAGCGGGATCAAGAAAGTCTATTATGCTGCAGATTATAAAAACCATCCGTATGCGATAGACTTGTTTAAACAATCAGGCGTTGGAACTGAGCTAGTCGTGCTTGAAGATCGATATGATTTGACATCTTCAGCGAAACGGGATTTGGCTATGGAATTGCTCGAGGAACTATCAAAACACATAGATGATGAAGACATTTTAGGACGCCTGAATGAAAAGTTCATTAAATTATACGGAGTCAATGGTCCTTCCTGATAATGAAAATACAAATCCATACGATTGCAATTGCAGCCATCTTCGGGATTTTCACTTCACCGTCCCGATGGTGGCTGTGTTCATTCATCATCCTTCATTTATTTTTCAACAGGCACCGTTTATCTATGTTTGCCCATATCCTCATAGTCAGTACGTACCTCTTCTTCCTCGTTTATACTCCATTTTACATCTCCCAACATGGAACTCAGTTAACTCCAATTACTTCTATGATCAACGGAAAAATTATTTCAATGCCAGTCATAGATGGAAACCGCATGACATTCCATTTTAAACTCCCTTATAAAGAAACGTTAATGGTCCATTATGAGATCCAGACCGATATAGAACAAAAAGAACTTAGAAAGCTTTATTATGGCGATCGCTGCAGTTTATCTGGAACACTCGAACGCCCGTCAGTCAACCGTAATTTCTACGGATTCGATTATCGAACTTACTTGGAACATTCATCCAATATCCATTGGATTTATAAAACCAATAACCTTTCAACACGTGAATGTACACGGGGTAACGGTCTCCTGGTATCTTTATATCATTTTCGTCAGAACAGTATTGCCCTGATCAATGAAGAATTCCCGAGAGAACTCACAGGAATGATGAACACATTGATTTTTGGGGACAGAAGCGGGATCGACGAGTCATTGCAAGAACAATATCAAAGTCTTGGCCTCATTCATCTTTTAGCCGTTTCAGGGCTGCATGTAGGTACGATTTTAGGCCTTTTTTACTTTCTTATGATCAGAATCGGAATCGTTAAAGAAACAGCTTTATGGGTATTGATTCTTATTATACCATTCATCATATTACTGACTGGAGGAGCAGCTTCAGACATTCGTGCAGGTTTGATGGCAGCGGTGATTTGCCTTGTTGTCTTGTTTCGTATCAAGATAACGACCTTCAGCCAATTATGTATGATCTTGCTCGGATTAACATCGGTTTTCAGCTTTCCTTTCTTATTACTGCTTCTCTGATCTTATCAAGTAAGGTGATATTACGTGAGATATCACCCTTCCGGCAGCTTTTATATGGGTCTTTTATTGCACAACTGGCCTCCTTACCGGTTGTCATATGGAACTTTTATGAGTTTTCCCTTTGGTCACTTCCTGTCAACATGATTTTCATCCCTTTTATGACGGTCATCCTTCTACCCTGTATTTTGACCACTTTCTGTATGTTTTTATTTTTCCCTTTTCCGGTTTGGGGTATTCTTAGTGATTTCCTAAGTGTTTGTTTTAAAATCCTTCACGCTGTCATGCAATGGGTGGAAACCCTTCCGATAGGGGTTATCACCCTGGGCCGGCCCAATGTAATTCTGATGTTCGGAATGAGCTTATCCTTTTATTTATTTTTGATTGCCTGGGAAAAAGGTGGAAAACGGCTGATTTCACCATATTTGTGTATCTTGCTCGTATTAGGTATCCAACTTTATTATCCGAAAATGAATGATAAGGGCTTTGTCACTTTCCTTGATGTTGGCCAGGGGGATTCGAATCGTTATCGAGTTACCGTACCGGAGGGCAGTTTATGTGATTGACACTGGTGGGATCACTACATTCAAAAAAGAAGAACGGATGGAAAGAAGACGTAAATTTGATACCGGTGAAGATATTGTTGCAGATTTTCTAAAAGCCCGGCATAAGGAAAGTGGATGCACTGATATTGTCCCATGGTGACTTTAATCATATCGGTGATTTGGATGGGTTACTGAAGAAGGTGAGAGTAGAGCGGATCGTCTATGGGAAATCGGATCATTTAGAAGCCTCAGAGGTGGAATTTCTAAAAGGACTTGATGATCCGATCGTCTTTTTAGAAGGAAACATCTCCTGGGAGTCGGTTCGTCTTCTTTTCAGACCTTGAATCCGGGTCAAGCGAAGGAATCCCGAAACAACCGCTCGCTCGTTTTGTTTGTGAAAATTCATGGACATTCCTTTTTGTTCACAGGGGATATCGACCAACGAATCGAAGCCCGGATTATTAGTCATTATCCTGGGTTGAAGGTGGATAATTTGAAAGTTGCCCATCATGGCAGCGAAACATCTACTTCATCATCATTCTTAAATGAAATAAATCCACAGACGGCTTTCATTTCCGTAGGCGAAAATAATCGATACAACCACCCATCAACGACCGTCATTGAAAGATTGGAGGAGCGCAGGACAGACATTTACCAAACCGATCGGCAAGGTGGGATAATGGTAATTATTACACCTGAAAGCAAGCGTATAAGCACCGTGTTCCCAAAGGATGATATTAGAGATATCAAATAACACAAAATAAAAAAGCGGGGGAATTTTCCGCTTTTCAAAACATGTATGTACCCTTTCAAGAGTCCGGGTTCTTTATAGCGCAATAGCTTTAATGATCACTGCTGTAAAGAAAATGACGGTGAAGAATAAGAACGAGTAAACAAAACCTAGACCAGAGTCGACAACGTCATTGGTTTTTGCCTGTACATCTCTTTCAAAATCATTCATTTCCGCAACCCTCCTGTTTCATCTTAAGTATATGGTATAAGTCGTAAAAAATCCATATATCTATTTTTTACAGTTAAGTGAAACTTATACGATTTCATACATTGTTGATTTCCTAAAATCTTGCCCATTTTGCTAAGAGTTGACACCTATACTTTCATCTTGCATAGGATAACATAACAATAAGCTTACGGGGAAGAGTTTTATCGTTAGTGGTGAAGCTTCCCGGGTCTTGACCGCTAACGTTTATATAAATGGAGGTTCGACTTAAGTGGTTGAGCCTCCTTTACCCTGTACCTTGGCAATTTTATCATATATGCTTAAGATATTATAGTGGGGTGATGAAATTGTCTATAAAGGATTTGACAAAAAAGCTGAAGAACAGTTCATATTCTTCACTTTATTTATTATATGGCAAAGAAAAATACATATTGGAATATACACAAAAAATGATCGTACAAGCTGTTTTGGATGAAGGGACGGCTGACTTTAACCTTTCCGCTTATGATATGGAGGAGCAATCTATTGATACCGCGATTGAAGATGCAGAAACCCTTCCCTTTATGGGGGATTACCGGGTCATCATCATACAGAATCCATATTTCCTGACAGGAACAAGGACCCAGAGTAAAGTGGAGCATGATTTGAAACGGTTAGAAGCTTATCTGAACAACCCTTCAAAACAATCCATTGTGATTTTCAATGCACCATATGAAAAATTGGATGAACGGAAAAAGATCGTCAAAACATTGAAAAAACAAGGAGATGTAATCCAAGCAGATAAAATGAATGTAAGACTTCAGAAAGAATGGATTGATTTTGCTGCTAAAGAAGCCAATGTACCGATTTCAAATGGTGCGGCGGAAAGGTTGATTCAACTTCAAGGTGAAAATTTGGCGCTTCTGATCAGTGAGGTCAAGAAAATGGCTCTTTATGTTGGCGAAGGTAAAGAAATTGATCCTCAGACTGTTGATAAATTGATTTCACGTTCCCTTGAAAGCAATGTGTTTACCATGGTGGAGCATGTCGCGAACCGTCGGATCGATGCAGCTTTACGGATCTGCTATGATCTATTGAAACAGAACGAAGAACCAATCAAATTGATGGCTTTGCTATCCAGGCAGTTCAGGATTATCCTCCAGGTTAAACAATTGCGTGCGCAGGGACATGCGGAAAAAGCAATCGCATCAACACTATCTATACATCCATATGCAGTAAAAATAGCAGCGAAACAAAGTTCATCATTCCAGGAAGATGAGCTGAAAGCGTTATTGATCAAAGCGGCAGACGCCGATTTTGAAATGAAAACCGGACAACGCGACAAAACGTTGACCCTGGAGCTCTTTTTGACCGGTTTAGCTCGGAAGGCTCAAACCAATTAAGATGAAAGCTGACTTTCTGGAAACGGAGGGTCGGTTTTTTGTTTATTGGCGATTATAATGATATATAAGTGAAACTACTTAATTCCACAGAAACTAAGACAAATGAAAAACGACCTGATATGAGGTCGTTTCAGATTCCAGTATTACATTCACTTATGATTAAGCGCTAAGGCCGTTTAATTGCTTTGCAAGACGAGATTTTTGTCTAGCTGCAGCGTTTTTGTGAAGGATTCCTTTGCCAGCAGCTTTATCAAGCTTTTTGGTTGCAACCAAGAATGCACTTTTTGCACCTTCAGCATCGTTGTTCGCTACTTTCGTTTCAAAGTTCTTGATAGCAGTACGCATGGATGATTTCATCGCTGCATTGTGTGCACGACGCTTATCGTTTGTTTTAACACGTTTAATAGCAGATTTAATATTTGCCAATTCCGTTCACCTCCTTGAATGCAACCGAAATTGCGAAAAATACAACACAAGATATTCTATCAAACCGTTCGTATAAATGCAATCTCTTTTGTACAAAGATAATCAGTTAAAAGATCTTTTTGCATATTTTCGAGATGAAAGAATGAAAGAGGCGGAAGACGGCTATCCTATTGAATAATGCTAACAACAATTCAGGGGTGAAATGTGCCAATGGACAAAGATCTTGAAATATACAACGTCAGAACGGATTTGGCGATTGAATCCAAAGAGATGATTACGAAAGAACAGGAACAAGAATCGAAGCAAACAATCGATGGCGTCATCGTCAAAGAACGGGAAATAGACGGCATCAAACTTTCAAGAGTAGAGATTGAAGAGGCCGGTCAAAAAGTGACGGGGAAAAAACCAGGCATCTACTTGACGATGGAGATGCAAGGGATCCGTAAGAAGGATTCAGCTCTACAGAAACGAGTTCAAGAGGTATTCGCCCATGAGTTCGCCAGCTTTCTTGATGAGCTGAACATTTCGAAAGAAGCTAGCTGCCTAGTAGTCGGTTTGGGGAACGTGAATGTGACACCAGATGCTCTCGGTCCTCGAACAACAAATAATCTTCTGGTTACGAAGCATTTATTTGAGCTTGCGCCTGAAAATGTAGAGGAAGGGTTCCGTCCAGTCAGTGCATTAGCACCTGGAGTGATGGGGACGACTGGAATAGAAACAAGCGATATCATCGTAGGGGTCATTGAAAAATCAAAACCGGATTTTGTCATCGCGATTGATTCTTTGGCTTCCAGAGCGATAGAACGTGTAAATTCAACCATCCAAATATCTGATACTGGTATCCATCCAGGTTCAGGAGTCGGGAATAAACGGAAAGAGTTAAGTAAAGATACTTTAGGGATACCGGTCATTGCTATTGGAGTTCCTACTGTTGTCGATGCAGTCACGATTACGAGTGATACGATCGACTACATATTGAAGCATTTCGGACGGGAGATGCGTGAAAAGGATGATCCGACTAAAGCATTGACGCCAGCAGGAATGACTTTCGGCGAACGTAAAAATCTCACAGATGAAGACATGCCCGATGAAGAAAATCGGCAAGCATTCCTTGGTATGATCGGAACCCTCGAAGATACGCAAAAAAGACAATTGATCAAGGAAGTTCTTTCACCGCTCGGACATAATTTGATGGTGACACCGAAAGAAGTGGACGTTTTCATCGATGATATGGCAAACGTGATAGCAAGTGGTTTGAATACTGCCTTACATGGACAAGTCGATCAACAGAACAGCGGCTCGTATACCCATTGAGTTCTAAGGGGTTGTCAATCGGCATAGGCTTGTACCAATACTGAATTTTTAATGTTTTCGAATGGTAGGAGGAAGTTGGATGGTTCGGTTCATGATGAAGAGTTTCATACTGATATCTGTCCTGTTGTTCGGTATTCTGATCGGAATGCAGCAAGTCGGTGTTCAAATGGACAAGATGAAAGGTTCTGAAGGAAATAGTGCATTAGAATGGAAAGTCAATGATAGCGGGAACATTGAAGCTGAAGTACTCGGCTCGCAAATTACGAGCCACGACATAAAAGAAAAACAGAAAAAGCTTGAAGAAGTTGAAGCGTTCAATTTGTTTTCCAAACTTGGCAAAATGGTATCTTCGTTGATCAGTGAAATCCTCAAGGTCATCATGACAGTCGTCAGCACTGTCCTGGACAAGATCCTGCATTTTTTGTTCACTTGAATTTGAAGAAGGACCGGCTCTCAATGTATCTGTTCATCCCCGATACGAGAAGGCCGATTCTTCTTTTTTATACGTTAAGAAAGTATAACTTTTCAGCAATGTAGCTAACCGACGTAGCAGAAAAGTTTACGAAAGAAGTATAAGTGCAGCTAAGGCTCAGCCTTCGCCAAAGCTTGGCAAAGTCCGAGTTTTCTTTATTTAGGCTCTGTAAATCTTAATTATGATTTCGCGAAATTCTCTCCCTCGCTTTTCCCGCAGGAGTGTCGCAAATTTCGCTTAAGGAAATGTTCAGTAAAAATCAACGTCAGAACTTATTATAACCTTTATGTTTGTAAAAGGTCATTTCCTCACCACACATTGGATTGCAGTTGAATACATAAACAATTGAATAAACAGAGTGCTATTGCTATAATCAATGCTAGTGTAATTGTACGACCTTAGGAGTGAAGAGAATGAGTAAAGAGAAAAAATTAGAGCGTCAATCGAGAATCCGCAACTTTTCGATTATCGCCCATATCGACCATGGGAAATCAACGCTCGCAGACCGGATTCTTGAGCAGACAAGTGCTCTGACACAACGTGAAATGAAAGAGCAGATGCTTGATGCAATGGATTTGGAACGTGAACGCGGAATTACAATCAAGTTGAATGCCGTTCAATTGACATATAAAGCAAAAGATGGAGAGGAGTATATTTTCCATCTTATTGACACGCCTGGACATGTCGACTTTACCTATGAAGTATCTCGAAGCCTGGCAGCATGTGAGGGTGCTTTATTGATCGTCGATGCTGCGCAAGGGATTGAGGCACAAACCTTGGCGAATGTCTATCTTGCGCTTGAGAACGACCTTGAAATCTTGCCGGTCATCAATAAAATCGATTTACCAAGTGCTGAGCCAGAACGTGTCCGTAAAGAAGTAGAGGACGTTATAGGGCTCGATGCTTCGGATGCAGTATTGGCTTCTGCGAAAAACGGAATAGGGATCGAGGATATTTTAGAGCAGATTGTAGAAAAGGTCCCTGCTCCTCAAGGTGACCCTGAAGCGCCTTTAAAAGCATTAATCTTCGATTCTTTGTACGATAGCTATCGGGGGGTGGTCGCTTATATCCGTATCACGGAAGGGACTGTAAAAGTCGGCGACAAAATCAAAATGATGGCGACTGGTAAAGAATTCGAAGTGAACGAATTAGGTGTATTCACCCCGAAACCAGTCATGAAGGATGAATTGACAGTTGGTGATGTCGGATTCCTTACTGCATCGATTAAAAATGTAGGGGATACACGTGTCGGGGATACGATCACCAAAGCAAAAGCTGGAGCGGATACACCACTTCCAGGTTATCGGAAAATGAATCCGATGGTGTTCTGCGGCTTATATCCTGTCGATTCCAATAACTACAACGATCTCCGAGAAGCGTTGGAACGGTTGGAGTTGAACGATTCCTCCCTTCAATATGAGGCTGAAACCTCTCAAGCATTAGGATTCGGTTTCCGCTGTGGTTTCCTTGGCCTCCTCCATATGGAAATCATTCAGGAGCGTATTGAACGGGAATTCGGAATCGGCCTGATCACGACGGCACCAAGTGTTATTTATAATGTAAATTTGACAAGCGGGGAGAAATTGATCGTTGATAATCCGGCTAATATGCCTGATGCTCAGACGATCGATTACGTCGAAGAGCCGTATGTGAAGGCATCGATCATGACACCGAACGACTATGTCGGTCCAGTCATGGAAATCTGCCAAAAAAAGCGAGGGAATTTTATTACGATGGAGTACTTGGATGATATCCGTGTCAATGTCATCTATGAAATTCCGTTATCTGAAATCGTCTATGATTTCTTCGACCAATTGAAGTCCAGTACGAAAGGGTACGCATCGCTGGATTATGAATTGATCGGGTACAAGCAATCCAAACTTGTGAAGATGGACATTCTCTTGAATGGTGAGAAAATTGATGCGTTGTCTGTCATTGTTCACAGAGATTTCGCTTACGATCGTGGAAAAGCGGTCGTTGATAAATTGAAAGAGCTTATTCCGCGACATCAATTCGAAATCCCTGTGCAAGCAGCAATCGGACAAAAGTTCATTGCAAGAACCAATATCCGGGCATTGCGTAAAAACGTGCTTGCAAAGTGTTACGGAGGAGACATCTCACGTAAACGTAAGTTACTAGAGAAGCAAAAGGAAGGTAAGAAGCGGATGAAAACAGTCGGGAATGTAGAAGTTCCGCAAGAAGCCTTCATGTCTGTATTGCGTATGGACTCAGACGATTGATAATATGCTGTTTGCAAGGATGGCTCGCTGACTTGAGTCATCCTCTCTTTTATAAATTGAACCTACAATGATTATTCCTTTTGAAAGTGTGATGAACATGACGAAAGCTGCTTATATCCATATCCCTTTCTGTGAACAGATCTGCCATTATTGTGATTTCAATAAGTTTTTGATCCAAGGTCAGCCGGTCTATGATTACTTGGATGCAATGGAGGTCGAAATAAAAAAACTGTTGGATTTATATCCAGCAAAACCGATTAAGACGATCTACATTGGCGGAGGCACACCGACTGCTCTTGATGATGAACAGCTCAAGCGGATGTTGGACATAGTCACTACACATCTGCAGCCGATCGATGAAAATATCGAATTTACGGTTGAAGCGAACCCATCTGTGACTGAAAGGAAGAAACTCCAAATATTGAAAAATGCAGGTGCCAATCGCATAAGCATTGGTGTACAAGCCTTTCAAGATACCCTCCTTTCTGCGCTCAACCGAAATCATCGACGTGAAGATGTAGCGAGGATGATCCATGAAGCCCATTCTGTCGGGTTTGAAAACATTTCAATCGACTTGATGTTCGGCTTACCGGGACAAACGCTCGAGATGTTCAAGGAATCCGTCAGCTTAGCACTTCAACTCAATGTTCCTCATATTTCCGCCTATTCACTCCAAGTGGAAAATCAGACCGTTTTTGGCATTCGGGACAGGAAGGGCGAGTTATCGCTTCCGGGGGAAGAGAAAGAATCGGATATGTTCGAATACTTGATTGATACATTGAAGCAGAAAGGATTTCTACAATATGAAATCAGTAATTTTGCAAAAGCGGGTTTTGAAAGCAAACATAACCAGGTCTATTGGAAGAACGAACCTTATTACGGAATCGGAGCAGGAGCACATGGTTATGTGAAGGATATACGCTATGAAAACGTAAAACCACTTCCGCATTATATCCGTAAACTCGGGGAGGGTGGTTTGCCTCATAGAATCGTAACCAGACTTGACAACAAGGATCGAATGGAAGAGGAGGTTTTCCTTGGACTCCGTAAAATGGGCGGCGTAAACAAAGTAACCTTCCATAAAAAATACAATCGTCATATTGAAGATGTTTTCTCAGAACAAATTGACAAACTCACAGCTCAAGGCCTCCTAGTCAATGATAATCAGAGTATTCGACTGACAAAGAAGGGGCTTTTTCTCGGTAATGAAGTTTTCCAAGAATTCATCGGTGTAATATAAACATTGACAAAGTATTTTCTCATTTGGTAATTTATAAATTAGAATTAGCACTCAAACATAACGAGTGCTAACAAGGGGGATGAGACTCGATGTTAACGGATCGTCAGCTGTTAATTCTCCAGATTCTCATAGATGAATATATCCAGAATGCTGAGCCGCTCGGATCGAGAAGTATCTCTAAACGTCAGGATATCTCATTCAGTTCTGCCACAATTCGGAACGAGCTTGCTGATCTTGAGGAAATGGGTTTCATCGAAAAGACGCACAGTTCTTCAGGGCGGATCCCTTCTGAAAAAGGGTACCGTTTCTACGTCGATAACCTGTTATCACCAGTTGCGATGAGGAACAGGGACATGAAGCGAATCCGTTCTCTGTTTCATGAAAAGATGCTTGAATTAGAGATGTTGATTGAACATTCAGCAAATCTGCTTTCTGAAATCACGAATTATACATCAATCATCTTAGGGCCTGAAGTTTATGAAACAAAGCTGAAGCATTTACAGATCGTACCTATTTCAACGGGTACTGCCATACTCATATTGATCACGGATACCGGTCATGTAGAGAAATACACAGTTGAATTGCCAGATGGTATGGATGCTTCCGACCTTGAGCGCACTGTCAATATTTTAAATGAGCGATTAAAGGGAGTTCCGTTCTCGCATCTTAAAATAAAGCTTTATCAAGAAGTTCAAGGTTTAATGAAAACACATCTCCGAAATTATGAAAAGACGCTTGATTTCTTAACACGACTTTTCCAGAATGAGAAGTCGGATAAAGTCTATTATGGAGGGAAAACGAACATCCTTAACCAGCCTGAATTTCAGGATGTTGAAAAAGTGAAAGCTCTTTATAATGCGATCGAGAAACAAGACCTGGTCTATCAACTCCTTCATCAAGGAACTATCGAAGGGATCAACGTCAAAATCGGTGCTGAAAACTCTATCCAAGAGATGAAGAATTGCAGCCTTATCACGGCCAGTTATTCGATTGGTGGTCAGCATATGGGAACCCTTGCAATCCTAGGACCGACTCGCATGGAGTACCCTCGTGTCATCGGATTGCTCGATCTTCTTTCAAAAGATTTGACGAAAGTGCTGACACAACGGTATTATTCAAACTGATTGTGGTAATAGCTTTATCTATGGGCGAAAGCTTTATATAAACACCTGGCTTTGATATTAATTTTCTTTAAGCAATGTTTTAGATGAACAAAGCCAATCATTTAAAGGGTGGGAGATCTTTTTATCTCCCATTTTTAATCATGCTTTCGATAACAATCAAATCGGTAAATTAGGCATTGACTAGTTCAGGGAGGTGAATAAAATGGAACAAAACAAGCAGCAACAAGACGTTCAAGAGAATGAAGAAGCAATTGAAGAATCCCAAGAGGAATCTGCGGAAGAAAAGGCAGAAAAATCCAGCGATGAAGCGATTGACATGGAAAATGAAGATGACCGAGTGACTGAACTAGAAAAAGAACTCGAAGATATAAAAAATCGTATGATCCGTGTCCAGGCAGACTACGATAATTTCCGCCGCCGTACCCGAGAGGAAAAAGAAGCGGCTGCGAAATATCGAGCCCAAGGGATCGTAGAAGAGTTACTTCCAGTCCTCGATAACTTTGAACGCGCATTGAATGTGCAGACTGATCGTGAACAAGTTGATTCTTATCATCAAGGAATGAAGATGGTTTACAATCAATTGATCGAGGTACTCCAGAATCAAGGGGTAGAAGAAGTACCAGGTGAAGGAGAGGCATTTGACCCTCACCAACATCAGGCTGTCATGCAAGTTCAAGAGGACGACTATGATGACAACACGGTCGTTGAAGTCCTCCAAAAGGGCTACAAATTGAAAGATCGGGTTGTCCGTCCTGCAATGGTGAAAGTGAATTCCAAGTAGGGTTCTAGATAATGAAATTGAATTTCCAAACTAAAAATCAAAGCTACATACTAAAATAGGAGGAATTGGCATGAGCAAAGTAATTGGTATTGACTTAGGCACAACTAACTCTTGTGTTGCAGTAATGGAAGGCGGGGAAGCAACCGTCATCCCGAATCCAGAAGGAAACCGTACGACACCATCTGTCGTTGCCTTTAAAGATGGAGAGCGTCTAGTAGGAGAAGTTGCCAAGCGTCAAGCGGTTACGAATCCGAACACGATCATTTCGATCAAGCGTCATATGGGAACGAATTATAAAGTTGAAGCAGAAGGAAAAGAATACACTCCGCAAGAAGTTTCAGCAATCATCCTTCAAAAACTTAAATCTGACGCTGAAGCATATCTTGGTGAGAAGGTTTCGAAGGCGGTCATCACTGTACCTGCTTACTTCAATGACTCTCAACGTCAAGCTACAAAAGATGCGGGTAAGGTTGCCGGTTTGGAAGTTGAACGTATCATTAACGAACCGACAGCTGCTGCTCTAGCATATGGTCTTGAAAAAGAAGATGATCAAACAATCCTTGTTTATGACTTAGGTGGTGGAACATTCGACGTTTCGCTTCTTGAGCTGGGAGACGGTTTCTTCGAAGTCAAAGCAACATCTGGCGACAACGAACTAGGTGGAGATGACTTCGACCAGGCCATCATCGACTATCTCGTCAGCGAATTCAAAAAGGAAAACGGAATCGACCTTTCTCAAGACAAAATGGCTCTACAACGCTTGAAGGATGCTGCCGAAAAAGCGAAGAAAGATCTTTCTGGTGTAACGCAGACACAAATTTCATTACCGTTCATCACAGCCGATGCATCTGGTCCTAAGCATTTGGAAGTGAACCTCTCCCGTGCCAAGTTCGATGAGATGACTTCTGGGCTCGTAGAACGTACAATGGGGCCAACTCGCCAGGCGATCAAAGATGCGGGCCTTACACCTTCTGAAATTGACAAAGTGGTCCTGGTTGGTGGATCTACACGTATTCCAGCTGTACAAGAAGCAATTAAGAAAGTCACAGGAAAAGACCCTCACAAGGGTGTCAACCCGGATGAAGTGGTAGCATTAGGTGCTGCGATCCAAGCAGGTGTAATGACTGGTGATGTAAAAGATGTCGTTCTACTTGACGTAACTCCTCTTTCTCTAGGAATCGAAACAATGGGTGGAGTGAATACGAAGCTTATCGAACGTAACACAACAATCCCTACAAGTAAGTCCCAAGTCTTCTCAACAGCTGCTGATAATCAGCCGTCCGTTGATATCCACGTTCTCCAAGGTGAGCGTGAGATGGCTGCAGACAATAAAACGCTTGGACGCTTCCAATTGACTGATATTCCGCCGGCACCACGTGGAGTACCACAAATCGAAGTGTCATTCGATATTGATGCGAACGGTATCGTAAACGTTAAAGCGAAGGATCTTGGAACAAACAAAGAACAATCCATCACGATCACTTCCTCTTCAGGACTTTCTGAAGAGGAAATCGAAAAGATGGTGAAAGATGCGGAAGAAAACGCAGAAGCGGATAAGAAACGCCGTGAAGCGGTAGACCTTCGTAATGAAGCGGATCAACTTGTTTTCACAACTGAAAAGACATTGAAAGATCTTGAAGGCAACGTAGACGAAGCTGAAGCAACGAAAGCGAATGAAGCAAAAGATAAAGTTAAAAAAGCTCTTGAAGGTGACGATCTAGAAGCAATCCGGTCTGCTAAAGATGAATTGCAACAGGTGGTCCAGGAGCTATCCACAAAGCTTTACGAACAAGCTGCTCAGCAAGCTCAAGCTGCACAAGAAGGCGGAGACAATCAGAAAGCGCAAAATGATGATGTCGTAGATGCTGATTACGAAGAAGTAAACGACGATAACGAGAAGAAGTAAGGACGATAAGGAAAAGTCAAAGTCAGTCTTCAAGACTTTGACTTTTTCTATGAATGAAAAGAATCGAAACTTTTCTTCAGTACTTCCTTTGGCGGCGACAGCCTCCTCGTCAGTTTTCCAGTGACCTATGTGACTAAGTGGGTCGCTTCCGCTTTTCGGTGTGAATTGGGCGGAAATCTACAATGGAGTATAACGGAGCTTAATGCTTAAAACGAATTAACTGCAACATGTTGCGGAGTCATAGAGTATAGTGATATGATAATCGTTATGTAAAAGAACCGGGAGTGAGAGTGTTGAGTAAGCGTGATTATTATGAAGTTCTTGGGGTTGATAAGAACGCCTCGACTGATGAAATTAAAAAAGCTTATCGAAAACTCGCTAGGAAATATCATCCGGATGTCAATAAAGCGTCGGATGCTGAGGAGAAATTCAAAGAAGTCAAGGAAGCTTATGATGTCCTGAGTGACTCACAGAAGAAAGCACATTATGATCAATTCGGGCATTCCGATCCTAACCAGGGATTCGGGGCAGGTGGAGCTGACTTCGGAGGCTTCGGAGATATATTCGATATGTTTTTTGGCGGTGGTGGAGGACGCAGGAATCCGAATGCTCCACGCCAAGGGGCAGATTTGCAATATACGATGACTCTTAAATTCGAGGAAGCTGTTTTCGGTAAAGAGACAGATATTCAGATACCTAAAGAAGAAGAATGTGACACATGCTTCGGATCTGGAGCAAAGCCAGGAACGAAACCTGAAACATGTTCACATTGCGGTGGTAGCGGGCAATTGAATGTGGAGCAGAATACACCTTTCGGACGTGTCGTCAACCGCCGAGTATGCCATCACTGTAGTGGTACTGGTAAATTCATCAAAGAAAAATGCCAAACATGCGGTGGAAAAGGTAAAGTTCGCAAACAGAATAAAATCCATGTGAAAATTCCTGCTGGAATCGACCATGGACAACAAATCCGTGTAGCAGGAAAAGGTGAAGCGGGTGAAAACGGTGGACCTCCAGGAGATCTATATGTTGTCGTACGTGTAACACCACACGAGCTCTACAAGCGTGATGGGGATGATATTTTCATTGATATGCCGCTGACATTCACTCAAGTTACACTAGGTGATGAAATCGAGGTTCCGACCCTTCATGGTAAAGTGAAGCTTAAAATCCCCGCAGGAACACAGTCTGGAACAAGCTTCCGTCTTCGTGGGAAAGGTGTTCAGAATGTTCGTGGATACGGTCAGGGAGACCAGCATGTCAAAGTGAAAGTGGTCACCCCGAAACAACTGAGCGATCGACAAAAACAATTGCTTCGTGAGTTTGCTGACATCAGTGGCGAAACAGTAGATGAGCAGCATGATAATTTGTTCAGTAAGGTGAAAAGAGCTTTTAAAGGCGAATGAAGAAAATGACCGGATGATCATGACGAATGAAAATGAAAGGAAGATGGTAGGTCTCATGAAATGGTCTGAAATAAGCATTCATACAACACAGGAAGCAATTGAACCGATTTCGAATATCCTGCACGAATCAGGAGCTAGTGGAGTAGTGATCGAAGACCCGCAGGACTTGATCAAAGTGTGGGATACCTCAATGGGTGAGATCTACCAACTGAATCCGGACGATTACCCTGAAGAAGGAGTAATCGTAAAAGCTTATTTGCCAGTTAACAGCTTTTTAGGAGAGACCGTTGAAGAAATCAAGGAAGCGATCAATGGGTTGCTTCTTTACAACATCGATCTTGGTCACAATAAGATCACGATCAGCGAAGTGCATGAGGAAGAATGGGCGACTGCTTGGAAGAAGTATTATAAGCCGGTAAAAATATCTGAACGGATTACGATCATTCCAACGTGGGAAGAGTATGAAAAAGTAAGCACGGACGAACTCATCGTCGAACTTGACCCTGGGATGGCTTTCGGAACAGGCACACATCCGACTACGGTCATGTGTATCCAGGCGATTGAAAAGACGTTGAGGCCTGGCGATGAAATGATTGATGTCGGGACAGGTTCAGGCGTTCTCAGTATTGCTGCTGCCAAGCTCGGAGCTAAACATGTAACAGCCCTGGACTTGGATGAGATCGCTGTCAAGAGTGCACGATTGAATATTAAGCTGAACAAATCCCAGGATCAGATCACCGTCCGTCAAAACAACCTACTGGACAATACCGGCGGTGAATATGACATCATCGTCGCTAACATATTAGCAGAAATCATCCTTCGTTTTGATAAAGATGCATTTGAACTGCTTAAACCTGATGGGAAATTCATCGTATCAGGAATCATCAAGGGGAAGAAAGACGAAGTGAAGCAATCTCTCACAGCGTCCGGATTCCTGATTGATGAAACGTTATTGATGGAAGACTGGGTTGCCTTCATTGCCAGAAAGCCTTCAAAAAATGAAGTTCAGGAGAATCGCTGATGCAACGGTACTTTGTACAGTCCGACCAAATGACAGATGACACTGTGACGATTACCGGCGAAAATATAAAGCACATTTCGAAAGTGATGAGGATGGGCCCTGGTGATCAGGTGATTTGCAGTGACAATCAGGGACGTGTCGCCAGGTGCACGATCACAGAGATCACAGATGCTTCTGTTCAGCTTTCGATTTCTGAATGGATCGGGGTTAAATCGGAGCTGCCAATTTCTGTAACGATTGCACAAGGACTGCCAAAGCATGATAAACTAGAAATGATTGTCCAAAAAGGAACCGAGCTAGGTGCTGATCAATTCATCCCTTTTCAAGCATCCAGGTCGATTGTGAAATGGGATTCGAATAAGTCCAAAAAGAAGACGGAACGGCTGCAGAAGATCATTAAAGAAGCAGCTGAACAATCCCATCGGAATCGTATGCCTGAATGTCTGGAACCGGTATCCTTAGACAAATTAATTTCATTGAGTGATTCTTTCACGATCAAAATCGCGGCATATGAAGAACAGGCAAAGCAAAACGAAACTGCCCGATTAGCCAGGCTTCTCCGTAATGCGGATATCCAACACGATAATATCATCGTCGTCATTGGCCCTGAAGGTGGTTTGACAGAAGATGAAATCCAGCGTCTTCAAGGTGCCGGATTTGTCGCATGCGGGTTTGGACCACGCATACTTCGGACTGAAACAGCCTCACTCTATGTGCTTTCTGCTGTTTCCTATCAATTAGAATTATTGAGGTGACCAAAAATGCCTTCTGTAGCATTCCATACATTAGGATGCAAAGTGAATCATTATGAAACTGAAGCGATTTGGCAGCTTTTTAAAAGCCGAAATTACGAACGTACCGACTTTGAAAAGCGTGCAGATGTGTATGTGATCAACACCTGTACAGTAACGAATACTGGGGATAAAAAAAGTCGTCAGGTTATTCGGCGTGCCATCCGTAAAAATCCAGATGCCGTCATCTGTGTTACAGGATGTTACGCACAGACCTCACCGGCGGAAGTCATGGCGATCCCAGGTGTGGATGTCGTCGTCGGTACCCAGGACCGAGTGAAGATGCTTGAATACATCGAACAATATAAACGTGAACGTCAACCGATCAATGGGGTAGGGAATATCATGAAAGCGCGTGTATACGAGGAGCTCGAAGTACCTGGATTCACGGATCGTACTCGTGCTTCTTTAAAGATCCAGGAAGGGTGCAACAATTTCTGTACGTTCTGTATTATTCCGTGGGCCCGTGGACTTTTAAGATCCAGAAAACCGGAACATGTCATTGAGCAAGCTCAACAGCTTGTCGACGCAGGCTATCAAGAAATCGTCCTTACGGGTATCCATACGGCCGGTTACGGAGAAGACATGAAGGATTATAACTTTGCACAGCTTTTGTCTGATATCGATGAGCAGGTGAAAGGCTTGAAACGTTTAAGGATTTCGTCGATTGAAGCGAGTCAGGTGACCGACGAGGTGATTGACGTCCTTGATCGATCTGAAATCGTAGTCCCTCATCTTCATATTCCCTTACAGTCAGGATCTGACACCGTATTGAAGCGGATGAGAAGGAAGTACAGCATGGAGATGTTCGCCGATCGATTGAATAAGTTGAAAAAAGCCCTTCCAGGTCTTGCGATTACTTCTGATGTGATCGTTGGCTTCCCAGGTGAAACAGAAGAAGAATTCATGAAGACGTATAATTTCGTCAAGGAACATAAGTTTTCCGAACTTCACGTATTCCCATTCAGCCGCAGGACAGGAACACCAGCTGCCAATATGGAAGATCAAGTGCCGGAAGATGTTAAAAATGAGCGTGTGCATCGCTTGATTGAACTGTCTGATCAATTAGCGAAAGAATATGCTTCCCAATACGAAGGGGAAGTGCTTGATATCATCCCAGAGGAAGTTGACAAGGACGATCCGGATGGGAATATGCATATAGGCTATACCGCTAACTATATGAAGGTCCGTATTCCAGCTACTGAAGACATGATCGGAAAACTCGTTCGTGTAAGGATCACGAAAGCAGGATACCCTTTTAACGAAGGTCAATTCGTAAGAATCCTAGATGGAGAGCAAACGACTGCCACTGCATAATAATCATCTGAACCAAATATAAACTAAATGACAACAGAGGGGCTGCTAGTATGAATATAGCAAAAATGATTGACCACACAGCTTTAAAACCTGAATTGACATTGGAAGATATCGTTAAACTAGCTGAGGAAGCGAAAGAATATTCATTCGCTTCTGTGTGTGTAAACCCTACCTGGGTTGAAACAGCCTATGAGATTTTAAAAGATACAGATGTGAAAGTCTGTACAGTCATCGGATTTCCATTAGGGGCATCCACTCCTGAAACAAAGGCTTTTGAGACGAAGAATGCGATTGAAAATGGAGCGACAGAAGTGGATATGGTCATCAACATCGGTGCTTTGAGGAGTAAAAATTTTGAGCTTGTTGAAAAAGACATCCAAGCAGTCGTTAATGCTGCTGAAGGTAGAGCCCTGACGAAAGTGATCATTGAAACATGTCTTCTGACTGAGGAAGAGAAGAAGCATGCTTGTGAACTTTCTGTTAAAGCTGGAGCTGATTTCGTCAAAACTTCAACTGGCTTCTCAACTGGTGGAGCGACTCCTGAAGATATAGCATTGATGCGGAAAGTCGTAGGTCCAGAAATCGGTGTAAAAGCCAGCGGCGGTGTAAGAGGGCCTGAATCAGCAAAAGAAATGATCGATGCTGGAGCGACACGAATCGGTGCAAGTTCTGGCATTTCGATTGTAAAAGGGGAAACATCACAATCTGACTATTAATATGTTCTAATGAGGGCTTACCCATAAGTGTCTGACACGATTGTTTTGGGAGAGACCCTCTTTTTTTGTTGAGGTTATCACTGTTTTCGAGGTGATGTTAAAGTTGGGCTCGTTTTGTACCCCATTTGTTGAGATAAACAGCTGGTTGATTCATAGCTTTACCGTTCTTTCTCCGTGCAGCTTTGTAATGATGGCTGCTAGAAGCCCTGCACCCGGCAGCAGCAATAAGGAAGAAATCACATTGAATAAAACACTTGCATGAGCGATTTGTACATCGGGCAAATGTGTCAACAAAATGACGAAATTAGAGAAAAGTTTCAGAAACGGTAAAAACAGGAATACCCCGATGATATTAATCCAAATATGGGCAAAAGCGACAAGCTTAGCCTCGTGAGTCGTACCGATTGAAGCGATCATGGCAGTTACACACGTCCCCACATTTGCGCCTAACATGATTGCAATCCCTGAAGTCAAAGACAGGATGTTTTCGTGCATGAGTGACATAATGATGGCAGTCGTCGCTGTACTGGATTGGATGACTGCTGTCATTGTCGTTCCAAGACCCAGTCCATACAAAATATGCTCGTTCGTCAACTGTAAGAGGTGCTGGACCCATGCCAACTGGGTGATCGGACCGGCTAAAGCTTCAAAACCATTCATCGCGACAAACATGGAACCGAGGCCGAACAAGGCTGACCCGCAACAAAACGACCAATTTTTTGATTGGAAAATCATTATGAACCCGATGACTAAAAAAGGTAGGATTAGTTGATCGATTTCAAGGGTGATGATTTCAGTTGAAATGGTCGTACCGATATTCGCCCCAAGTATGATTCCGATTGATTGCCGAAAATTCATAAGTCCCGCGGCTACGAGACCAATAACGATGACCATGACAGCAGAACTGCTTTGAATGACAGCTGTAATCAAAATCCCTAATAAAAAGCTTTTCCACGTTTTATCTGTATAGCGAAGCAACAACACCTTGAGTTTTTGTTTAGAAGCAGTATTCAGGCCGAGACGCATCACAGTCATTCCGAAAAGGAATATCGTCAAAAAGACTGCGAATAATGAGATTATCTGGGTCATCCATCTTCACCACCTAGTCTATCTTATGGACGAGGTGTTTTGGACATGACGAAATAATTGTGCGAATAACGGAAATAAAGTTGACTAAAAAAATAGGCATATATTATAATGTTTAAAGATATGGTTTTTCGCTCCTTTGCTATTTTTTTGAAGGAGCTTGGAGGGAGGGAAATATATGTCTATTAGAACAAGTGTTCGTAAGAACGAATCTATAGAAGATGCACTTCGTCGATTTAAGCGCAACGTTTCTAAAGAAGGAACATTGGCTGAGGTACGTAAGCGTAAGCATTACGAAAAGCCTAGCGTAAAGCGTAAGAAAAAGTCTGACGCAGCTCGTAAGCGTAAGTTCTAAGAGAGGGTGTTCTAATTGAGTCTACTTGACCGTTTGAATCAAGATATGAAACAAGCGATGAAAAACAAGGAAAAGCAACGGCTGACGGTCATTCGTATGGTGAAGGCTTCTCTTCAGAACGAGTCGATCAAGTTAGGACACGAATTGAATGAAGATGAGGAATTAACGGTTCTTTCACGTGAAGTTAAACAGCGGAAAGACTCCCTCCAGGAATTCGATAAGGCTGGTCGTGACGACTTAGTTGCAAACTTACGTCAAGAGATTGCAATACTCAACGAGTACCTCCCAGAACAATTATCCGAAGAAGAAGTCGATCAGCTTGTAAAAGAAACAATCCAACAGGTTGGGGCCACTTCTAAACAGGACATGGGAAAGGTGATGGGAGCCATCATGCCTAAGGTAAAAGGAAAAGCAGATGGTGGTCTAGTGAACCGTTTAGTACAACAGAACTTATCCTAATAAATGAAGTGAAAGCGTCTTGCATCAGCAAGGCGCTTTTTTGCACTTAAAGAAAGTATAACAACTTTCTTCAGTATCAGGGCAATTAGGACTCAGCCTTCACCAAGGCTTGGCTTTGCCTAGTTTTCTTTATGGATTCACTTTCATCATAGAAAGTTGCAAAAATCTTGATTATCGTGAACAATACACATAGATCATATTTCACTTCATAAAAGTGAAACCTAATTGTATGATTAAACGTAAGAAAGTGTAGAGAATAAAGGGGGTGGGCTTTTATGAAATTGAAGAATAGAAATATAAAAATCTCTTTCTATCTTATGTTGATCTTATTACCAATGCTTATCGTGCAAATGAATCCTTCTCAGGCTGAAGACGGTAAACCGGTCGTGTATGTGGCACCAGTTCAGGATGCAGTAGAGCGGGGTTTAGAATCCTTCTTGAAACGTTCTATCAGCACTGCTGAAGAAAACAATGCCGAATATCTGGTTCTTGAATTGGATACACCAGGCGGACTGGTAGATGCGGCTGGAAACATTGCCAAAATCATGAGGGAATCCGAGGTGCCGATCATAGCGTATGTCACAAAGCATGCTTTATCTGCTGGGGCATATATCGCTTTGAACGCCGATCAAATCGTGATGAAACCGTCGACTACCATGGGAGCAGCTGGCGTAATCGATTCCCAGGGGGAAGCAGCAGGAAAGAAAGCAGAGTCAGCTTGGATAGCAACAATGGAAGCATCAGCAGAATTGAATGACCGGGATCCAATTTATGCAAGGGCAATGGCGGATCCAGATGTAGAGATAAAGGAATTGGGAGTAGAAAAAGGTGAATTCCTCACGCTGAATGCAACACAGGCGAAAGAGGTAGGATATGCCGAAGCGATTCTTAACAATCGTAGCGAACTTCTCAGCCATCTTGACATTCCCGGTGCTGAAATCAGGGAAATTGAGATCTCTTTTGCTGAAACGATCGCTCGTTACGTAACGCACCCGGTCGTTGTCCCGATCTTACTTTCGATCGGTAGTATCGGTCTTGTGCTGGAACTCTACTCACCAGGATTTGGGATTCCGGGAATGTTAGGGCTCGGGGCTTTATTATTATTTTTCTTCGGACATATGATTGCAGGACTTGCTGGTTGGGAGTCTCTCATCCTATTTATTGTAGGGATCGGACTGATTATCGCAGAAGTGTTCGTGCCTGGAGGGATCCTCGGGATTGGTGGTATAATCGCCGTTTTAGTAGGTATTGTACTTGCCGGAGGATCTCTAGGGAATATCCTGCTGTCGATTCTGATCGCTCTTGTAGCGACTGTTATTGTCTCAATCCTTTTCTTAAAATATTTTGGATACAATGGGCCATTGAAGAAAATCATACTTTTTGATTCTACATCAAATGACAGAGGTTATATTTCCAATGTTACGAGAAGTGAATTGATCGGTTTGACAGGTACCACGTTGACACCATTACGTCCTTCAGGTACTGCTTTGATCGGGGATGAGCGGTATGATGTTGTCACTGAAGGAAGTTACATTGCCATTAATCGTTCAATAAAAATCATCAAAACGGAAGGTTCTCGGATCATTGTTCGAGAAGTAAGAGAAGTAGAAAATCAAGGGGGTAATTAACCTAATGGATGCAAACATTTTAACCATGGTCGTTTTAATCGGGGCAGTCATCATCGCTCTTGCTGTATTGTTCACGTTTGTCCCTGTGGCACTATGGATTTCCGCACTAGCTGCAGGTGTAAGAGTCAGTATTTTCACGCTTATCGGAATGCGTTTGAGACGAGTCATTCCATCACGTGTCATCAATCCGTTGATCAAGGCAGTAAAGGCTGGTCTTGAACTCAGTACGAACCAGTTAGAGAGCCATTATTTAGCTGGCGGGAATGTGGACCGTGTCGTCAATGCATTGATTGCAGCACACAGAGCAAACATCGAATTGAGCTTTGAGCGCTGTGCAGCGATCGACCTTGCTGGTCGTGACGTACTCGAAGCAGTACAAATGAGTGTCAACCCAAAAGTCATTGAAACACCGTTCATCGCTGGTGTTGCGATGGATGGGATCGAAGTGAAGGCGAAAGCTAGGATCACTGTACGAGCAAACATCGAGCGTCTCGTCGGAGGTGCTGGAGAAGATACGGTCCTCGCACGTGTAGGTGAAGGGATCGTATCAACAATCGGGTCTTCTGATAACCACAAGAAGGTCTTGGAAAATCCAGATCTGATTTCACAAACTGTACTTACAAAAGGCCTTGATGCTGGCACAGCTTTTGAAATCCTATCGATTGATATCGCAGATGTTGATATCGGAAAGAATATCGGAGCGGAACTGCAAACCGAGCAAGCTGAAGCAGATAAGAATATTGCACAAGCGAAGGCTGAAGAACGCCGTGCAATGGCTGTAGCACAAGAACAAGAAATGAGAGCGCGGGTTGAAGAAATGCGTGCGAAAGTTGTGGAAGCAGAAGCTGAAGTGCCAATGGCGATGGCTGAAGCATTACGTTCAGGGAACATCGGGGTCATGGATTATATGAATTACAATAATGTTAAGGCGGATACTGATATGAGAGGATCGATCGGAAAAGCTACTGACCCTAGAGATGAAGATGACAATCCAGGAGGAGGCACTTACTAGTGCTAGAAGCGATCATTGATCTACTGTTGTCAAATATCTTCTTTGTGATTTTGGTCATCGGTGGAATCCTCAGCTTCTTCAAGCGTCAGATCGAAAAGCAAAATGAACAGCAACAAAGGCCTGGCCGTAGACCTCAGCAACAACGTCCCATTGAAACGAGACCAGTTCCCGCAGAAGAAAGGACTAGGTCAGAGAGACAGTGGAAGGAACGCGGCGAAAAGCTGACAACAGACTTACAAGAAATGTATAATAAAAAGCGGCAGGAATTGGAGAATACCATTCAGGAACAGCCATCACGGGAATATGTCCCGAGAGAACTGAGATTGACAGGTCCAAAAAGAAAGCCAAGACCGAAACCTGTACAAAGTCAATTACTGCCGAATCCGGACAACGTGGCCCAAGGTGTCATCTGGGCAGAAGTACTCGGTCCGCCACGTTCACGAAAACCACATTCAACAGCTCGATGGAGACGAATGTAACCTTTAAAAGCCATGTGCATATACGCACATGGCTTTTTTGATATAGGAACAAATGCTTAAATAAGCTCCATCAAATAATTTCACGTACCGTACTTGATCTGTTTACCCCTCTAGTGGCTTCCAAATTTCAATCCAACTCTTCCTTAGTTAATCTCTTCTTCCCTATATTTTCCGCATGAATTCTATGATGAAAAAATATAATGATGGAAGTAGGATCCGCAGTGATAGTTTGTACCTTTCCTTCATAAAAATGAGATGAGAGGGGGTTCATTTATGGCGCGTTTGAAACAGAAAGTGAAAAAATGGATGACCCGATCATTAGAACTGCCAGCTGATGTCGTCATGGACCTGCCCAGGATTACGATGATTGGACACTTGCACATTTATATCGAGAATCATAAAGGGGTAAAGAAATTCACCAATGAAGAACTCAGGCTGAACTTACAGCAGGGTGAGGTATTGATTACAGGGAAGGACTTTGTTCTTAAAACGATTCTTCCGGAAGAAATCTTAGTAGAAGGTAGAATCATCGACGTACGTTACATAAACATTTCTTAAAACCAATAGGGGGAGGACTATGAAAAAATTTTGGACAAAATATCTAAAAGGAACTGTCATTGTACGGGTTGAAGGCGAGCATGCAGAAACCTTCCTCAACTACTGCTTGAATCATAATATTCATTTATGGGATATAAAACGTATGAATGAATTTGAGTTAGAGCTTCATATGTTCATAGATGATGCTCTTCACATAAAAAAAGCTCTAAGGGAAACAGGTTGCAGATTAAGAGTGATTCAAAAAAATGGTGCTCCTTTCATTATAAAGAGGATGATTTCCAGAGGCGGTTTCATAATCGGAATGCTGTCTTTTTTCGTGATTGTATTCCTCCTTTCTAATATGGTATGGAAAATCGAAATAAGTGGAGCTGACCCGAAAACAGAGCATCATCTTCGTAAAGTGGTTAATGAGCTTGGAATCAAAAGAGGAAAGCTTTTATTCCGATTACCGGATCCTCGAGAAGTCCAATATTTTGTTACCGAAAAAATGGACGAGGTCACCTGGGTAGGTGTCACTTTGGATGGGACGACCTTTAAATTCAAGGTGGTACAGAAGGAATTACCTGAAGAGGTCAAAGTGACCGGTCCTCAAAATTTAATTGCAAAAAAGAAAGCATTTATCACAGATATGTTCATTGAACAGGGTCAACCTAAAGTCGAAAGGAATCAATTGGTACAAAAGGGAGAGCTATTAGTTTCCGGAAATATTGGAAAAGATAAAAATACTCGGACTGTTGCAGCGAAAGGGAAGGTGTTCGGCGAAGTGTGGTACCTTACAGAAGTAACGTTACCGTTGGAGTCGACCTTTGAAACGTATACTGGAAACAATATAGATAAGCATTATTTGACGATATTCGGTAAAAACATACCGATTTGGGGATATGGTGAAGTCCCTTATGAGCATTATCAAGTTTTAGAGGAAGAGAAGTCATTCAGAATGTTCAAGTGGGAACTTCCCATCACTTATCTCCGTAGGGATGTGCAGGAATCAGAACAAGTAGTCCGGAACTATACCGAGAAAGAAGCCATTGAAAAAGCCAGGGAAATGGCTAATGAGGAAATGGAAAACCAACTTGATGATGAAGCGAAAATTAAAAGCGGAAAAATTTTGCACCATACAATGGACAATGGTAAAGTAAACGTATCGATGTACTATAAAGTTATTGAGAACATTGTGAAGGAACAACCAATAATTGGAGGAGATTGAGCCATATTGTCAGAACACTTGAATTTAAAGAATTTACAAATAGAAAATCCGTCTGAAGGTATTGCTCTTTTTGGTCCGAATGATTCACATTTGAAAACACTTGAGCAAACGTTGGATGTTGATATCGTTACTCGTGGTGGAGGAGTCGCCGTTACTGGTGAAGAAGAAACCGCACAGCTTGTAGAAGATGTGCTGAACGCCTTACTGTCCTTGATCCGTAAAGGGGTCAATATCACAGATCGTGACGTCATATACGCAGTACAGCTTTCATATGAGGGGATTCTTGAAGAACTGGATCAATTGTTTGAAGAGGAGATCACGACAAATATCAAAGGACGACCGATCCGTTTAAAAACTCTTGGTCAAAGGCATTACATTAATGCAATCAAAAAGAACGACCTTGTCTTTGGGATAGGACCAGCAGGTACCGGGAAGACCTATTTAGCTGTCGTCATGGCGGTCAAAGCATTGAAAGAGGGAAAAGTGAAACGGATCATATTAACACGCCCTGCAGTGGAAGCTGGCGAGAGCTTAGGTTTCCTGCCTGGGGACCTGAAGGAAAAAGTAGATCCCTATTTAAGACCCCTTTATGATGCTCTCCATGATCTTTTCGGGGTTGAACATACTGAAAGGCTTATTGAGCGTGGAACGATTGAAATAGCCCCCTTAGCGTACATGCGGGGACGCACGTTGGACGAAGCCTTCGTCATCCTGGATGAGGCTCAGAACACCACTCCAGAACAGATGAAGATGTTTTTGACGAGACTGGGCTTTGGATCAAAGATGATCATAACAGGAGACATCACCCAAATCGATTTGCCGCGCGGAAAAGAATCAGGACTGCGAAAAGCACAAAAAATCTTTAAAAATATTCAAGGCATCCGGATCATGCATATGCAACAATCAGATGTAGTTCGGCATCCTCTTGTCCAAAAAATCATAAATGCTTACGAAGTCGAAGATCACAACTGATAAGACCACTCCTGCTAAAACTGTCAGGTCATCTCTTTGAAAACTGGGGAGAGTCGCCTGACAGGATGTATTGGATGGTCTTTTTCTTTTTGGTTTTGTTAAATTGTGTTGTGATTCATGAATATTTATAAAGCTAAATTCGCGACACTCCAGCGGGAAAAGCGAGACCCAGCAGTGGCCTACCTTTTAAGGATCTTCGACTAAAAACCACCACGTCCTGTGGTGAATGTCGAAACCAGCACATCCTGTGCAAGTGAGGATGTTTTCTTGCGGAGCGTGCTCGGGAGTGAACTTTGCATATTAACAATAAACTTCGACACCATCTTTATAAATTATTGAAACTTTTTTTCTTTTTAAGAGGTATTAGAAGTATGCATTCTTTTACAAATTTTTCTTAAGGTTTGCCCTATTACCAAAAATACGTGATAGAATGAAATCACAATACTTCGGTGTAGAATGAGGCTGGATTTGACCTCCATCGGATAAAAGGAGTGGGAATGAATGTCTCCCAAGGTGATCAATGAACTGAAATCAAAATGGAATCAAATAGAGAACAGCAAAATCAGTCGATTCCTTCTTTACATATCGATGGCCTTTATCATGGTGGTTACGATGATCAGCAACGTAATCCCAGAAAAGCTGGACGTCAGTTTAAATTCGATCGCTGAAGAGGATATTCCTTCCCCCTATCGTGTTACCAATCCAAGAGAAACCAATGCCAAGGAAGCACAAGCTGCCGCCTCGGTCCCTGATGAGTATGTTGAGAAAGAAAATGTCGTGTTGGACCAAGTGGTCTATATTGAAAAATTATTCAATCAAATTCTCGAGCTGAAAAGCGAGAATAGCAAAGTGGAAACTGAAAAAGATCCAACAAAGGATGAAGACACACCGGCAAACAACGATAAATCAAACACGACCACTAAACAACAAATTACAGAACTTCGTAACGGTTTGCCAGAATTCATCTCTAAAGACATCAGTGATGATTCACTCATCATATTTTTAAACGCATCAAAAGCTGATATTTCAATGGCTAAAGATGTCGCAAGTTCGACGATCAAAGCGGTCATGGATGACAAAATCACGGTCGAACAAATAAACGAAAAGAAAAAAGAAGTGCAACCTTTCATTGAAAATGCTTTCATTTCTGATAGTGTAAAGCCGGCTTTAGCCGATATTACGGGTAGTGCGATTACATCCAATTATACGTTCGATGCTGAAACGACCAAGAAGTTACGTGAAGAGGCGGTAGCGAACACTGAACCTGTATGGATCCGTGAAGGGGAAATCATCGTTGAAAAAGGCAGCCAGATCACCAGTGATGATCTCTATAAACTAGAGCTTGTCGGTTTGTTGAAGGAAAGCTTTTCTCCTTATCCCTATATCGGCCTCGGTATATTAGTTCTGTTGATCACATCGTTTTTGATTTATTTCTTACGGGACCTTATTGGGGAAAAGAAAAAAGAGAACATCAAATTGATCATTTATGTCTTGATGTTTTCAATCACGCTCATTCTTATGAAAATAACAAGTCTGCTCAGCATCTATTATCCTAGTGTAGCATTTATCGTACCAGTAGCGCTTGGCACGATGATGATCAAAATGCTGATTGATGAACAGACTGCGATCATCTCAAGTATCGTTTTTGCGATTTGTGGAAGTCTAATCTTTAACGACAATGCGGCAAGTCCATTCAATTTTGCCATGGGAACCTATGTCCTGATCAGTTCACTTGCAGGAGTCCTTTTCCTGGGCAAAAGAAATGTAAAGTCGAAGATTTTGAAAACCGGCTTTTTCGTGTCGCTGATCAATTCGATCGTCGTTTTGCTTATTTTATCGCTAACGAATGGTAAATTTGAACTTCTCAGTCTTTCCTGGCAGGTTGGGTATGCCCTTTTCTCCGGCTTTTTATCTGCTGTATTGACACTTGGTCTTTTACCATTCTTTGAAGCTGGATTCGGAATATTGACCACGATGAAGCTTGTCGAGCTTTCGAGTCCTAACCATCCATTGCTTCGGAAATTGCTGATGGAGACACCGGGAACGTACCATCATAGTGTAGTGGTAGCGAACCTGGCTGAAGCGGCTTGTGAATCGATTGGAGCGAATGGTCTGTTGGCAAGGGTCGGCTCATACTACCATGATCTCGGTAAGACCAAACGGCCTCACTTTTTTATCGAGAATCAAATGAATATCGAGAATCCACATGATAAAATTTCGCCTCAACTAAGTAAAACAATCATCATCGCTCATCCTTATGACGGAGCAGAAATGTTAGCGGAATATAATCTGCCTACTGAAATCATTGATATAGCAGAACAGCACCATGGAACCACCCTATTGAAATACTTTTATCATAAAGCGATGCAGCAATCGGATAAACAAATCGAAGAATCGGATTTCCGTTATCCTGGACCGAAGCCACAAACGAAAGAAATAGCCATCATCAGCATTTCAGATTCCGTAGAGGCTGCTGTCCGATCCATTGCAAAGCCGACACCGATTAAGATAGAATCATTAGTACGGAAAATAGTTGCTGACCGTTTGGAGGACGGACAATTCAATGAATGTTCGATTACCTTGAAGGAACTCGAGACCGTCATAGTCAGTATCTGTGAAACGTTGAATGGGATGTTCCATTCCCGTATTGAATATCCTGAGGAAATTCATAAAAAGAAAGTGAGTCAAGCATAATGCTAACCATTGATTTATATGATGAAACTGAACAACTGGATGAGCCGATGATAAGTAAAGTTGAAAAACTTTTGAAGCATGCTGCGGAAGAAGAGGCAATCACTCAAGAATCGGAGTTATCTGTAACCTTTGTTACGAATGAACGTATCCGTAAGCTCAATTTCGAATATAGAGGGATGGACCGTGCTACAGATGTCATATCATTTGCCCTTGAAGATGAGGTAGAGGGTGAAATGGAAATCGTCGATGACGATACTCCGGTATTACTTGGTGACATCATCATATCAGTTGAAAAAGCTAGAGAGCAGGCTGAGGATTATGGCCATTCTTTCATGCGTGAACTTGGCTTTCTTGCAGTGCATGGATTTCTGCATTTGTTAGGGTATGATCATATGAATGATGAGGACGAAAAGGAAATGTTCACACGACAGGAATCGATCTTGGACTCTTTTGGATTGAAACGGTCATGAATAGGGATATTGCGAAAAGTTTTCGCTATGCATTTGAGGGTTTGATTGAGGGCTGGCGAAACGAACGGAATTTTCGCATCCATTGTATTTTTGCACTTTTTACAGTTATCATGGCTATGCTTATTGGTTTTTCAATTGTAAAGTGGCTGGTCCTTTTGCTTACCATTGGGATCGTACTTGGCCTGGAATTGATGAATTCTGCGATTGAGCGTGTCATTGATCTGATAACGGAGGAATATCACCCGGTTGCGAAAAAAGCAAAAGACTTAGCTGCTGGCTCCGTCTTTATTTTCAGTATTATTGCTGTTATAATAGGATTCCTTCTATTTGCTGGACCAATAATTGAAATCGTTTTTTGAGGTGAAAGATTTGAAGAAAGAAGAACTGATACAAGAAGCAATTGAAGCAAGAAAGTTTGCATATACACCATACTCAAAATTCCAGGTAGGTGCTGCATTACTTACCGAGGATGGTAAAGTTTATCGCGGGGCAAATATTGAAAACGCTGCCTATAGTCTTTGTAATTGCGCTGAGCGGACAGCATTGTTCAAAGCATACTCTGAAGGGGACAAGGTTTTCAGTGCTATGGCAGTCGTCGCGGATACAAAGCGTCCCGTTCCGCCTTGCGGAGCATGCAGACAAGTCATATCAGAGCTTTGTAAACCGGACATGTCTGTTTATTTGACTAACCTGAGTGGCGATATACAGGAACTGAAAGTCAGCGAATTACTGCCAGGAGCGTTTTCACCGGAGGATTTAAATGAACAGAGAAGGGTTTAAATCAGGTTTCGTTTCGATTATTGGACGTCCGAACGTCGGGAAATCAACATTGTTAAATCATGTCCTAGGACAAAAGATTGCCATCATGAGTGATAAACCGCAGACGACTCGTAATAAGATTCATGGCGTATATACGACGAACCAAGAACAGATTGTGTTCATCGATACACCTGGAATCCATAAACCGAAGCATAAACTTGGGGACTTCATGACGAAGATTGCTCAAGAAACATTGAATGAGGTCGATATCATCCTGTTTCTGATCAATGCGGAAGAAGGATATGGACGTGGGGACCAGTTTATAATGGACCGACTTCAAAACGTAGAGCGACCTATATTCTTAGTCATCAATAAGATAGATAAAGTACATCCAGACGATTTGCTGCCGATCATTGAACAGTATCGCGAAAAACTGGACTTTGCAGAAATCGTACCTATTTCCGCTCTTAACGGCAACAATGTTACTACATTGATGGAACAGCTCACAAAATACTTGGAAGAAGGACCGCAGTATTATCCCGAAGATCAGGTGACAGACCATCCTGAACGATTTGTGGCAGCAGAGCTCATTAGAGAAAAAGTCCTACACCTGACACATGAAGAAGTACCCCATTCTGTTGCAGTAGTCATTGATGAGATGAACCGTCGAGATAGCGGAAACATGGTAGACATAACTGCGACGATTGTCGTAGAGCGTCCTTCACAAAAAGGGATTCTGATTGGGAAACAAGGAGGAATGCTGAAGAAGATCGGCTCTCTGGCGCGTCAGGATATCGAGCAACTGTTAGGGTCGAAGGTCTATCTTGAACTGTGGGTCAAAGTGCAGAAGGATTGGCGGAATCGTCCGTTCAATCTGAGGGATTTCGGGTTCAGTGAGGACACTTATTGATTGGGAGCGTTCAAGTTTTTTGAGTGGATTTCGCGAATATCAACAAAAGTATAACAGAGCCAAATGCTTAAAGTGAAATTGTCAAAAATTCCATAACATTAAATCTGTAATCAAGGGTCACTCTAATAAAAAGGATTGCTTATTTTCTTTCGAAAGGTGGAGACATTCCATGAGGGACTTTACCTGGAAACTGTTTTGTGAGACAGGTAATATCGATACGTATCTCTTGTTAAAAGAACTTGAGAGTGAGAATGACCAATCATCTGACCTATTGGAAATCGAAGAAAGGAAAGGCGATTATTTAGAAACAGAGCTTTGATTGCATCACACTGATATCAGGCGGTGATCGTGATGTTGATCAAGTCAGAAGCGATCGTGATCCGGACATCGGATTACGGGGAATCCAACAAAGTTGTAACCGTTTATACAAAGGATTTTGGCAAATTGGGGATGATGGCACGAGGGGCGAAAAAGACGAAAAGTCGCCTCTCTTCTGTTTCCCAGCTATTCACTCATGGACATTTCCTTATTCAAAAGGGAAGTGGACTAGGAAGCTTGAGCCAAGGTGAGATCATCAATACTTTTCGCGGGATTAAACAGGATATTTTTAAAACAGCCTATGCTGCTTACATGGTAGAATTACTGGACAAATCCACTGAGGATAATCAAGCCTCCCCAGCTCTATTCGAATTTTTGAAGAATTCCTTGACTTATTTAGATGAAGGGGTCGATCCTGATATTTTAAAGGCGATCTTTGATATGAAGATGCTAATACTCTCAGGAGTGGGTCCTCAGGTTGATCGGTGTGTCCTATGTGGAAGAAACGAGGATATTTTTTTATTCTCTATAGCAGAAGGAGGCTTTCTCTGTGATCAGTGCAAATATTCTGATCCGAATGCTCTTGTCCTGATCCCGAAAACTGCAAAGCTGCTGAATCTGATTTATCACCTGGATCTATCAAGATTGGGGAATGTATCGGTAAAAGAGGAAACAAAACAGGCGTTGAACAAAATCCTGACTGCTTACCTAGATGAGTATACTGGTATCCGGTTGAAATCGAAACGTTTTCTTGACCAACTTCAAAAATTCGAATGAGATTTGACAAACTGGATAAAAACGATTATGATACTTTCAACAAAATTGAATTTTATGCGTGGATGGAGAGGAGTACTTACAACCTCAATTCAAGCGACTCTAGGATGGTGGGAGCTAGGGATTGATAAGTAGGGAAGGGCGCTCTGGAGCATTACAATAAAGCGGGGGTTGAGGCATATCCTGTGTTCTGGATATCACCAAGAAATGGTGTCTTGAGGCAGTCAACATCAATCCCAAGTAGGGTGGAACCGCGGGTGAACTCTCGTCCCTATGTCGAGTCAGACATAGGCATGAGGGTTTTTTTATTTGTCCGTAACCCTATGATTGGCTAGGAGAAAGAAAAAATAAAAATTTGAACCGTGGAGGTGCGTCATGAATTTACAAGATATGATTCTTACACTGCAGCGTTATTGGTCTGATCAAGGATGTTTCGTCATGCAAGCGTACGATGTAGAAAAAGGTGCCGGGACGATGAATCCGATGACATTTCTACGAAGCATCGGACCAGAGCCATGGAATGTAGCTTATGTAGAGCCGTCTCGAAGGCCAGTCGATGGTAGGTACGGGGAAAATCCTAACCGTCTTTACCAGCATCACCAGTTCCAAGTCGTGATGAAACCATCACCGGATAACATCCAGGAACTCTACCTGCAAAGCTTGAAGGAAATTGGTATCGACGCAAATGAGCATGATATCCGTTTTGTTGAAGACAATTGGGAAGCACCAACCTTATCTGCTTCCGGACTTGGCTGGGAAGTATGGCTAGATGGCATGGAAATTACCCAGTTCACTTACTTCCAACAAGTTGGCGGTTTAGATGCAAAGCCAGTATCTGCTGAAATCACTTATGGGATTGAACGTCTTGCTTCTTACATACAAGACAAAGAGAATGTATTCGATTTAGAATGGCATTCAGGAATAACGTATCATGATCTTTATTATCAATCGGAATATGAACACTCAAAATATACATTCGAAGTGTCTGATACCGACATGTTGTTCAACCTGTTTAACATTTATGAAAAAGAGGCCATGCGGGCGATTGAAGATCAGCTCGTGTTTCCGGGTTACGACTATGTTCTGAAATGTTCCCATGTATTCAATCAACTGGATGCAAAGGGTGCTATATCCGTAACAGAACGGACAGGGTATATCGGCCGTGTCAGAAATCTAGCTAGAAAATGTGCAAAAGCTTATTATGAGCAAAGAGAGCAATTAGGATTTCCGATGTTGAAGGGGGCGAAAATCGATGAATAAACATGATCTTTTATTGGAAATCGGTCTGGAGGAAATGCCTGCAAGGTTTGTTACGGATGCGATGTATCAGCTTTCTGATAAGATAGCAGGCTGGTTTTCAGAAAACCGGATTCCATTTGGTGACGTATTGCCGTACTCAACCCCTAGAAGATTAGCTGTAAAAATTACGGAAGTTGCAGATAAACAAGAGGACCAGGAAGAAGAACTCAGAGGTCCTGCCAAAAAAATCGCTTTTGATGATGAGGGGAATTGGTCGAAGGCTGCCTTAGGTTTTGCCAGAGGTCAAGGTGTAAACCCGGAAGATCTCTTCTTTAAAGAAGTAAAGAATACAGAATATGTTTTTGCAAATAAGTTCACAACTGGGATATCTACCATGGATCTGTTACCTCAACTTGACAAAGTGATTCAAAACCTTCATTTTCCGAAGAATATGAGATGGGGTGACCAAGACTTTAAATTCGTTCGACCGATCAAATGGATCCTCTTCTTATATGGGACAGAAGTACCGAAACTAGAAGTCGCAGGTGTTCGATCGGATCGAAAAACGTACGGCCATCGTTTTCTCGGTGAGGAAATCGAAATCGATTCACCTGAAAGATATCCTACGGATTTACTTGGTCAATTCGTTATTGCTGATCCGAAAGAACGGAAAGATGCGATTCAGAATCAATTGGAAAACATCCAAGATGAAGAAAGATGGAAAATCCCGATCGATGATGGGCTTTTGGAGGAAGTAACAAATCTGGTCGAGTATCCAACTGCTTTATATGGAAAATTTGATGAGGAATTCTTAGAACTCCCGCCTGAAGTCCTCATCACTTCTATGAGAGAACATCAGCGTTATTTTCCTGTACAAAACAAAGAAGGCGAGCTTCAACCTTATTTTGTGACAGTTCGAAATGGGGATCACAATCATCTGGCGAATGTTGTGAAAGGGAATGAAAAAGTATTGCGGGCACGATTGAAAGACGCTCAATTCTTTCACAATGAAGACCAGAAAAAGTCCATCGATCATTATCTTGATAAATTAGAATCGATCGTGTTCCATGAAGAGTTAGGAACAATTGCTGATAAGGTTGGACGTATCAAGATCCATGCTTCAAATTCAACTGAGTTGCTACACCTGGATTCAGATTCAGGAAGTTCCATCCAACGTGCTGCTACAATCTGTAAATTCGATCTCGTCACTCAAATGGTGTATGAGTTCCCTGAATTGCAAGGTGTGATGGGGGAGAAATATGCAAAGCTTTTTGGAGAAGATGAACTCATAGCTGCGGCTGTCAACGAACACTATCAACCTAGATTTGCAGGAGATGCGTTACCAGGAACTGTCGTAGGCTCAGTACTGAGTGTCTCTGATAAATTGGATACGATCGTAGGTTGCTTCGGTATAGGAATCATCCCGACAGGTTCCCAGGATCCATATGCACTAAGAAGACAAGCGGCGGGTGTTCTACAAATCTTGATTCAAAAAGGTTGGCCTGTAGAGCTTGAACAATTATTGAATGCAACCCTTGATGTTTATGAAGACAAACAATTATTGAAGAATGATCGCTTGGATGTCTTCAATCAGCTGATTGAATTTTTTAATATCCGTTTGAAAACGATCCTGCAAGACCAAGGGATCCGCTACGATGTCATTGACGCTGTGCTGACAGGAGAATTGGGACGCGTAGACCTACTGCTTAAAAGGGCAGAATTGATTGCTGAAAATCTGAAACACCATTCCTTCAAGGTTGCGAATGTTTCATTGACACGTGTCCTCAATATTTCTAAAAATCTCAATGAAGGCTTTGGTGAAGTCGATCCTGGATTATTCGAGAATGATGAAGAAAAAGCATTATACGAACTTTACTTAAGCTGCAAAGACCAAAGTGATGCCATTCAACAACCTGAGGATGTAACAGTGTTTTATGATAAATTGATGGAACTGCCTGAGGTGATTAACCGCTACTTCGATCATACGATGGTCAATGCTGATGACGAGGGCATCAGGGAAAACCGCCAAGCTCAGATGAAGAGCTTATCAGAAGTAATCCGCTCATTTGCCGATTTCAATCAGTTAGTGATTTAAGTCTTAACCAAAAAGGCTGTCCCACAAGTGTCTGAAACGATTGTTCTAGGACAGCCCTTTTTTCCATTCTTGAAAACTGCATTACAATCGAAAAGGTGGGGTCGTTTTCATTATGCTTTACTATTGATGGATATAGGTTATATTTATTTAGAAATGCTTCCTATTTTGATTCTGTATAGGATATAATGTATCCAAAAGAGTATAGCATATACTGGGCAGTAAGGTGGTGTTACCAATCGAACTGAATAAAAGACAAGAACGAATAGTTGAAATCGTAAAAGATTTTGGTCCAATAACGGGAGAACAAATTGCAGATAAATTAGATCTCACAAGAGCAACACTTCGCCCGGATCTAGCTATATTGACAATGGCTGGCTATTTGGATGCACGTCCTCGCGTCGGATATTTTTATACAGGTAAAACAAGTGCACAGCTTTTGACTGAGAAGATCCGTCAGATCAAGGTCAAGGAATACTTATCACTGCCAGTTGTTGTCCAGGAGTCAGCAACTGTTTACGATGCTATATGTACGATGTTTTTAGAAGATGTAGGAACATTGTTTGTCGTCAATAAAGAGGGAAAGTTAGCGGGCGTCCTATCCCGGAAGGATTTGTTACGTGCTAGTATGGGGAATCAAGAGCTTACATCCATTCCAGTGAATATCATTATGACCCGAATGCCGAACATAACGATGTGTACAAAAGATGATCTACTGATCCAGGTAGCAAAGAAATTGATCGATAAGCAGATTGACGCAGTCCCTGTTGTAAAAGATCCATCAGGGGAAGATGCATATGAAGTCATCGGAAGAATTACGAAGACGAATATAACAAAAGCACTCGTAGACTTTTCAGGTGATGCAATCATCTAATAAGGCTGTTTTCTAAAAAATGTTTAAATGCTGATGTGGTGATGAAAACTGGAAATATGCGGACTCCTACGGGAAAGCAAGTATATTGCAAATTGTAAAACAACAATCTATATGAAAAAACCTTAATAATGAGATTAATATCAATGAAGGAGGTACCTATGCCAGACAAAATAGAACGACCAATTGTATATGTCGTTTCCGATTCAGTGGGTGAAACAGCTGAATTGGTTGTGAAAGCTGCAGCAAGCCAATTCAATTCCACCAACATAGAAATCAGACGTTTCCCATATGTCGAGGATGAACAAACCGTAAGAGAAGTGGTTGCGCTAGCTAAGGATAACCAGGCGATCATCGGTTTTACCCTGGTTGTTCCAGAAATCAAAGACTATCTGATACAGTTGGCTGTACGAGAAGGTGTACCTGCTATTGATATTGTCGGGCCTATGATTACACAAATGGCAAATGTTTTTCAAAAGAGTCCACGGAATGAACCAGGACTTGTCCATAAACTTGATGAAGATTATTTCAGAAAAGTAGAAGCGATCGAATTTGCGGTAAAGTATGATGATGGAAGAGACCCACGGGGGATATTGAAAGCGGACATTGTGTTAGTCGGTGTATCACGTACTTCTAAGACCCCTCTCTCACAATATTTGGCGTTAAAACGTTTCAAGGTCGCTAATGTTCCGATTGTCCCTGAGGTGGAGCCGCCAGAGGAATTATACAAAGTATCTACATCCAAATGTTATGGGCTCCGTATCAGTCCGGAAAAGTTGAACGATATCCGCAGGGAACGGTTAAAAGCTTTAGGGTTGGATGACCATGCCAATTACGCGAACATGAACAGGATAAAAGACGAGCTGGAATACTTTGATAAAGTCGTCGATCGTCTGGGATGCAGAGTAGTAGATGTGTCCAATAAAGCAGTGGAGGAAACGGCGAACTACATTTTGAATATTCATAAAAACAGGTATCGGTAAGTAATAATCTTAGTAATAGATGAATAGATTGAAGGGGTTGACAAAAAGTAGCCAGTCAGCCCCTTCTTTTTAATTACAGAATACGAAAGGTATTACGTCATTCCACATTGTAAAACAAACATCTATACCGAAAACAACTTTTTCTTTTGTACTGATAATTTAGTACGGTGTCTTGGTAGTACCCTATGGAAGCTCTTATTCATACTTTCAATCTGAGGATTCTTTCAACTTCCTATAAAAGAAATAAAGGTTATTTGCATTATTTGTCGAAATATAATAGGGAGAGTGCTTTATGATGGTCAACTGATGGAAAATCCGTTATAATACACTATTGTGTGGAATTTTTATGCTTGTTTGAGATAACCAAATTTTGGGTATACTATAAAAGCAAAATTCGACAATATTCTGAAATATAAAACATTGGATTGCTGGCAGGAATTATGGAGAGGATGTAGAAATTAAATACATGAAGAAAACGCGAAATGTGTTGGTTGATGCAGATGCTTGTCCAAATCAAATAAAGAAAGCAATCCTTGAAATCTCGAATTTCTATGAGTACAAGGTTTTTTTTATTGCCTCTTACTGTCATGCTACAGATCAACATCGAAACGCAGATTGGATCATGGTTGATGCAGAACCCGAATCAGTGGATATATACATCGTCAACCATTCAATAGAAGGGAATGTTGTCATCACCCAGGATCATGGGCTTGCGAGTCTTTTGGTATCGAAAGGCGTGTATGTCATATCACCGCGCGGGAAACGTTTTACCGAGGAAGAAATGCCTTCATTATTACAATCCCGCTATTACTCAAGTAAACTGAGACGATCAGGACAACGGACGAAAGGACCACCCGGGTTTACAGAGGAAGATGCTCGAAGGTTCAGACAGAACTTTGAACTGATCTTTTCTCAAGACTAAATTTACTTCTTCTCATTTTCTTGTTTTAAAGTAGGATAGAACAGTAAAGAATGGTGATAGCATGGGATCACGGATTCCTGAAGAAACAATTGAACAAATTCAAAAATCTAACGATATCATTGATGTTGTCGGAGAATATGTTCAACTTAAGAAGCAGGGTCGTAACTACTTCGGCCTTTGCCCCTTCCATAACGAAAATACACCTTCATTCTCTGTCTCTGGAGAAAAACAGATTTTCCGGTGTTTTGGCTGTGGGAAAGGGGGAAACGTCTTTTCGTTCCTTATGGAGATTGAGGGTTTCACGTTCATAGAGACAGTCAAGAACCTCGCTGACCGGGTAGGGATCGAATTGCCAGAATTAGCTTCCTTCAATCAAAACGATCAAGTCAGTAAGGAAAAAGAAATCATGAAGGAAGGACATGGATTGCTTGCGCGTCTCTATCACCATTGTTTAACAAATACCGATTACGGGCAAAAAGCAAAGGAGTACTTGTATAATCGGGGGTTTACCGATGATATGATCGATCATTTCCAGATCGGTTATGCGCCGGACTCCTGGGAATTCGTAAGTGCTTTCCTGCAGAAAAGGAACTATTCACTTCCTGTCATGCAAGATGCTGGGCTTGTAGCGAAGCGTGAGTTCGATGGGAAGTTCTTCGACCGGTTCAGAGATCGGATCATGTTCCCGATTTGGGATAGCCAGGGGAAAAACATTGCATTCGGAGGCAGAATCCTTGGAGATGGTGAACCGAAGTATTTGAACAGTCCTGAAACGAAGATTTTCAACAAAGGGAAGATTTTATACGGTTATCATCTTGCAAGACCTGTTATGCGGAAAGAAGATAAAGTGGTCCTGTTCGAAGGTTATGTAGATGTCATTGCAGCATGGAAGGCTGGTATTTCGAACTGTGTAGCCACACTCGGAACTTCGCTGACCCCGGAACAGGCAAAACTATTAACCAGGAATGTCACGTCAGTCATCATTTGTTATGATTCAGATAATGCCGGTATTACAGCAGCATTCCGTGCCATAGAACTTCTCGAACAAATGAATTGTAATGTGCGGATCGCCCAGATGCCTCAAGGCTTAGACCCTGATGACTATATCCAAAAATATGGTGGTGAACATTTTAAACAGGATGTAATAGGGGCTAGTTTGACGGTAATGGCTTTCAAGATGCAGTTCATGCGCAGAGGGAAAAATCTCCAGGATGAAGGAGAACGCATGCGCTATATCGAAGAGATACTACATGAAGTTGCAAAACTTCCTAAAGCTGTTGAAAGAGACCACTATTTGCGGCAAATTGCCGAAGAATTCAATCTCTCCTTAGACGCACTGAAACAGCAACAATATCAAGCATTTTTAAGTAATAAAAGGAAAAAGGATAATGATGGTCGAAATAGGGAGAATAACCGTAAGAAATATATCGGGCAATCCTCACGACTGTTACCTGCTTTTCATAATGCAGAAAGGATATTGTTAGCCCATATGCTGAAGGATGTGAGTCTTGCAGAGAAGGTAGAAGAACTGATGGGTGGCGCTTTCAACATTGAGGAATATAGTGCGATTGCTGCTTACTTATATGCTTTTTACGCAGAAGGTCATACATCTGATATCAGCTTGTTTTTAGAGAGGGTGGACGATCAACGTTTGAAGCAAGTCGTCACTGAATTAGCGATGCTTACAATTAATGAGGATATATCGGATCAGGAATTATATGATTATGTCAATCAAATAAAAAAATATCCTAAATTAATTCAGATACAAGAGAAAGAGAAAGACAAAAAACGTGCAGAACGTGAACAAAAAATGGTTGAAGCTGCACAAATCGCGATGGAAATCGTCGAACTGAAGAAGGCTTTGAAAGTCAGCAACAGAAGTTAGAAGTATGGAAGGAGGGGATCGCATGGCTGAGAAACCTAATCGCCAGGAAGCGGAGGGTGAATTAACCATCGATCAAGTAAAGGAACAATTAGTTGAACTCGGTAAGAAAAGAGGCGTCCTCACTTATAATGAAGTAACCAATAAACTTGCCCCATTTGAACAGGACTCGGAACAAATGGATGTATTCTATGAGTATTTGGGTGATCAAGGTATTGAAATAGTGGATGAAGAGGATGGAGATGACCCAAATATTCAAGAGGTAGTGAAAAGTGGGGATGACGAGTTCGACTTGAACGATTTAAGTGTACCTCCTGGAGTGAAAATCAACGATCCAGTCAGGATGTATTTGAAAGAAATCGGTCGAGTGGATCTATTATCTGCCGATGATGAAATCAGTCTTGCGCAAAGAATCGAACAAGGTGATGAAGAAGCAAAACGTCGATTAGCTGAAGCAAACCTCCGTCTTGTAGTCAGTATTGCAAAACGCTATGTCGGCCGAGGAATGTTATTCTTGGATTTGATCCAGGAAGGCAACATGGGTCTGATCAAAGCTGTTGAAAAGTTCGACTATCGTAAAGGGTATAAGTTCAGCACCTATGCAACATGGTGGATTCGTCAAGCGATCACACGTGCTATTGCAGACCAGGCACGTACAATCCGTATACCGGTCCACATGGTCGAAACGATCAACAAACTGATCCGGGTGCAGCGTCAACTCTTACAAGATATCGGTCGTGAACCGACACCTGAAGAGATCGGAAAAGAAATGGAGCTTACTCCTGATAAAGTAAGAGAAATCCTGAAGATCGCCCAGGAACCTGTCTCGCTTGAAACTCCGATTGGAGAGGAAGATGATTCCCATCTTGGGGACTTCATCGAAGACCAAGATGCACTAGCCCCTTCTGATGCAGCTGCTTACGAGTTATTGAAAGAACAGCTAGAGGACGTATTAGATACTTTGACCGATCGTGAAGAAAATGTCCTGCGACTCCGCTTCGGACTAGATGATGGACGTACGAGAACACTTGAAGAGGTAGGAAAGGTATTCGGTGTTACACGTGAACGTATCCGACAAATTGAAGCGAAAGCATTGCGTAAGCTTCGCCACCCTAGCAGAAGTAAACGTTTGAAAGACTTTTTAGAATAGTTTGCGGTTGAAAACGAATCGTCTCTGAAAACGAGATGGTTCGTTTTTTGTATTCGACGCAAAATCTGGATCGTTCTCCTGATATATTAAACTTCCCCATTCAGATTTACCATCTATTAGAAAATATCACTCATCTTTGTCCTTTATTTTACTTATTTTCATCTCCATTTGCAAACTTTGTTCGGAAATTTTTGGTATTCATTTTTCTACTCTATGTATTTTCGGACTTTTTTTAACTGTTGAAAAATTGTTGTATTTATACGTATAATTGATGTAAGCGTATACAAATAGATACAAAAGAACAGTCAGGAGTGGAGTAAATGAACTTCGATTTAACAGATGAACAGAAAATGATTTACAAAATGATCAGGGAATTTGCTGAAGGGGAAGTAGCACCAGGAGCAGAACAACGGGATAAAGAGAAGAGTTTTCCAGTTGAAATCTTCAAAAAGCTTGGGGATCTCGGCATGATGGGTCTTCCATTTCCAGAAGAATACGGGGGAGGGGGAGCTGACACCGTTAGCTTCGCTATCGTTGTAGAGGAATTGAGCAGGGCATGCGGCTCTGCCGGAATCACATACTCCGCTCATATTTCATTAGGTGGAGCCCCCATCAACATGTTTGGAACTGAAGAGCAAAAACAAAAATATCTAACACCGATCTGTACTGGGGAGTCCCTGGGTGCTTTTGGTCTCACTGAACCGAACGCTGGCTCAGATGCGGGTGGAACCGAAACAACCGCGGAACGTCAGGACGGCGAGTGGGTCATCAACGGCAGTAAATGCTTCATTACAAATGCAAGCTATGCAAAAAACCTGGCTCTGACTGCAGTGACGGATCGTAAGAATGGAGAAAAGGAAATTACTGCATTCATCACAAGTACGGAGGCACCTGGATTCAAAGTTATCGATAATTATGAGAAATTAGGCTTGAACTCATCAAATACTACAGAATTGATCATGGAAGATGTCCGTGTACCTGAAGAAAACATGCTTGGAAAAAGAGGGAACGGATTCAGGCAATTCCTTATGACGCTTGATGGCGGAAGAATCGGCATCGGTGCCATGGGGGTCGGGATTGCCCAAGCTGCGTACGAAAAAGCATTGTCTTATGCGCAAGAAAGAAAACAATTTGGAAAGACGCTATCAAAATTCCAGGCAACCCAATTCAAGCTTGCGGATATGGCGATGAAGATTGAACTCGCTAGAACTATGGTTTATAAAGCTGCATGGTTGAAAGATCAAGGGCGCAAGTTCGAAAAAGAAGCCTCAATGGCAAAACTCTATGCCTCAGAAATCTGTATGGAAGTGTGCACTCAAGCGATCCAGATCCATGGTGGTTATGGTTATATGAAAGATTATCATGTTGAGCGATATTATCGCGATGGAAGGCTTCTTGAAATCGGAGAAGGCACATCTGAAGTTCAACGAATGGTCATTGCCCGGGAGCTGGGCTGTTAACAGCTTTAAAAGAATAAGGGGAATTCTTAGATTATAGAGTCTTCCTCTCTTTTGATTTTTTGAAGTCAGATTCACAAAACGCGGAGGTGCTGGGATGTATTTGAACCAAACGATTGGTCAATTATTGAAGGAAAAAGCACTGCGATTACCAGGTCATGAGGCGGTTGTCTATAGTAAAGAGGATATAAGATATACATATGAAGGATTCTATGAGTTGACTGGCCAAGTTGCAAAAGCCCTCATGGCTCTAGGTGTGGAAAAAGGGGAGCATATCGCAGCCTGGTCGACGAACAGATTTGAGTGGTTATTATTGCAATTCGGATCCGCACGGATGGGAGCCGTGCTTGTAACAGTCAATACCAACTATCAGAAAAACGAATTGGAATATCTCTTAAAGCAATCTGATACGACGACCCTGTTCATGATGGACAAATTCCGAGATACTTCATATGTCGAAATCGTCCAATCCATTGTGGGGGCAACCGGAAATAACGGTAAGGTTAACTCGAACAGTCTTCCAAAGCTCAAGCAGCTTGTTTTTATGGAGGAAAAAGCCGAAACTGGGTTGCTCTCATGGGACATTTTCATGAAGATGGGAGAATCGATCAGCGATGAAGAATTAGCTGAGCGTGAGAACATACTTGACCCGCATGATGTGATCAATATGCAGTATACGAGCGGGACGACGGGCTTTCCGAAAGGGGTTATGCTAACACACCATAATATCGTCAACAATGGCTATCAGGTGGCAAACGCGATGAACCTTTCTGAAAAAGACCGTCTATGTATCCCGGTCCCATTCTTCCATTGTTTCGGCTGTGTACTTGGCGTACTTGCTTGTGTATCAGTCGGAGCGACGATGGTTCCGATTGTCCAATTTGATCCTGAGCTTGTCTTAAAGACAGTTGAAAAGGAAAAATGTACAGGTCTACATGGCGTGCCAACCATGTTCATATCAGAATTGAATCTGGACCGTTTTGATGATTATGATCTATCTACTTTACGTACTGGTATCATGGCCGGATCCCCCTGTCCAATCGAGGTCATGAAGAAAGTAATGAAACTGATGGGGATGGATGAAATCACGATTGCGTATGGCCAGACTGAATCTTCACCAGTGATCACACAAACCCGGACAGATGACCCTATTGAAAGACGAGTGGAAACGGTCGGGAAGAAACACCCGATCGTAGAGGTTAAGATTGTCGACCCGGCGACAGGGGAGGGAGTACCTGTAGGGGAGCAAGGAGAGCTATGCACAAGAGGTTATCTTGTCATGAAGGGGTATTATAATATGCCTGAGGCGACAGCGAAGGCAATCGATTCAGAGGGCTGGCTCCATACTGGGGACTTAGCGACGATTGATGAGGAAGGTTATGTAAAAATCACCGGCAGATTGAAAGATATGATCATCCGCGGGGGAGAAAACATTTATCCAAGGGAAATAGAGGAATTTCTATATACCAATCCTTCAATAGTCGATGTCCAGGTGATTGGGGTCCCAGACGAAAAATATGGAGAAAAGGTAGCGGCGTGTGTACAAATAAAAGAAGGGGAATCTGTAACGAAAGAAGAGATCCGCTCTTATTGTGAAGGGAAAATCGCTCGGTATAAAATCCCTGAATTCATCTTTTTCGTTGATGAATATCCTATGACTGCATCAGGTAAAATACAAAAATATAAACTCCGGAAACTTGCAGAAGAATTAAAGGGGAAATCAATGAAAACCATTTGAGGTTAATGGATCCAGCGGTAACGGCGGGGGAAACGTGTCCAATTCATGACAAATGTCTCGTCTCTCTAGTTAAGGCTTTCCTTCCTATTGATTTTCAAGTAAAATAGTAAATGGCTTGTTTACTATTACATAGGTAGGAAACACTAACAACAGAATCAACCTGCATCACAAGGAGGACAAGAGATGAAAAGAAATCCATTGATTCCATTCGCCATTACTGCTGTATTCGGCATTGCAATTATGATTGTTTTATCTGCTGTAGGTGTGAATGAAGCGAAACAAGAAGCAGCGGGCGGTGGAGAAGAAGTAAAACCACAGGAAATTGTACAACAAACCTGTACATCCTGCCATGGTCAAAACCTTGAAGGTGGTATGGGGCCTAATCTTACAGATGTCGGTTCTAAGTATAAACCGGAAGAGATCGCTGAAATCATACAAAATGGTAAAGGTCAAATGCCAGCTCAGTCATTAAGTGCTGAAGAAGCGCAAGCAGTCGCTGAATTCCTGGTTAATGGCGGTGAAGAAGGCGGCGGCGAAAAAGGCGGAGAAGAATAAGATAACAAGACTTCAGTAAAGGCTGACTCAATTTAAATGTCTGTCACCTCCAAGGATTTGGAACACAAACATTTAAGGGTCATGCCTTTTTTGTGTCTGCTCTTTTGAATTGTAAGCGTACACGAACCAAAGTTGAAGGATACTATGAAAAAAGCTATAGTAGGACTGTATTTCAGTATGCATAGTAGAATAGGTGAAAATAGATGATATCCATATCCAACCGTTTAGAAAAAGTGACAACATACATACCAAAGGGCTCTACCATTGCTGATATCGGCTCTGATCACGCTTTTCTTCCTTGCTATTGTGTCCAGAAAGGGGTAATCGACAAGGCGATCGCTGGTGAAGTGAACCAAGGACCTTACCAATCAGCCTATAACCAAGTCAAAGCATTAGGGTTAAATGATCAGATTGAAGTAAGACTGGGGGATGGGCTTGAAGTCATATCCGCTCACGAGGTATCCGTAGTGGTGATTGCTGGGATGGGCGGACAATTGATCAGTAACATTTTAGAAAGAGGAAAAGATCGGTTGCCTGGTGTGGATCTACTTATTCTCCAACCCAATATGGGAGCCCGATTCATACGTGAATGGTTTGAAAAGAATAACTGGAAATTGACCGAAGAATCAATCCTTGAAGAAGATGAAAAGATTTATGAAATTCTTGTTGCCAAACGAACAAATACGCCGGTTGTTTTCACTGAGGCCGAAAAGTTATTAGGTCCCCTATTGATGAAACAGAAAAACAGCACGTTCCAAAAGAAGTGGAAACGGGAAAGGGATAACTGGGAAAAAATTCTCGTTCAGCTTGAAAGAGCTCTGCCTACGGATGAAGTAAGTGAAAGAAAAGAGCAATTAAAGAAAAAAATCATTGCAGTTTCGGAGGCGATAAAGTGAGTAAAAAACACGCACATGCGCAAGAGATCATCCAACAGATGGAACAACTCGCGCCTAAATGGCTGGCGATGGAAGGAGATCCGATAGGGCTTCAAGTAGGTTCCTTGAAAAAGCGGGTTAAAAAAGTCATGGTTACACTCGATGTCATAGAACCTGTCATTGATGAAGCGATCCGGGAGGATGTCGATCTGATCATCTCACATCACCCTCTCATTTATATGCCCTTGAGGAAAATTGATCCTGATACTTCACACGGCCGTACGATTCAAAAGCTTTTAAAGCATGATATCACGTTGTATGCAGCTCACACCAACCTTGATGTTGCCGAAGGTGGGGTGAATGATCTGCTTGCAGATGTAATTGGTATTGGAGATACAGAAGTCCTTGTTGAGACCACAGAAGATCAATTGAAGAAACTGATCGTATTCGTTCCTGAAACGCATGCTGAAGTTGTCCGTGATGCCCTTGGCAATGCTGGAGCAGGTTTCATCGGGAACTACAGCCATTGTACCTTCAATACACCTGGAACCGGAACATTCATACCTCATGAAGGAACTAACCCTCATATCGGGGAACAAGGAAAAATGGAATTTGTCGATGAAACCAAAGTTGAGACAATTTACCCGGCAAGTATTGAGAAAGAGGTCCTTGCCGCATTGCGAGAATCACATCCGTATGAAGAAGTGGCGTATGACCTTCTTACACTTGAAAATCCGGGGAAACCATTGGGGGTTGGACGAATCGGGAAACCTCAAGCGGAAATGACAGTCGGAGATCTTGCCGAACAACTTAAAAAGACCTTCAAGCTAGGAGGAGTTCGAGTTGTCGGTGACCTTCAGAAGCCCGTGAATAAAATAGCGGTTTCTGGTGGTGAAGGTAATGATTTCATCAGTAGAGCGAAGTTGAAAGGCGCGGATGTATTCATTACAGGGGATATTAAATATCATTATGCTCATGATGCCTGGATGGAAGGCATGGCGATCATCGACCCTGGTCACAATATCGAAAAAGTTATGATTGACGGGGTGGCCGACATTTTGGAAGAATGGATGAAGGAAAAGAACCTTAACACGGAAGTCTATCGATGTAAAGAACATACCGACCCTTTCCAATTTATCTAAAGGGAGGAAGAGCAAGATCAAAATCGTGCTCTTTCCATAACAACGCGATGACCAACAAATTTTGATCTAAATTTAAGGGTTTACCAATAAATTTCAGGCTTTTACCAATATTTTAGCCCGTAAACCAATATTTAGGGTAAATATACACAATTGCACTATAATGAAAAGGACTGCCGTTTCGGGCAGTCCTTTCAATGTTATTTCTTCGCTACTTTAACTTTAGGCAGGATTTTACTGGATTTCACCTTTCGTTCTCTGTTCCAGGTAGACTCATCTTCCGGGTCATACTGGTCAAGGAACATGATGACTTCTTTTGTGATTGGCGTCGGGGTAGATGCACCAGCTGTTACAGCAACCGTATCAACATTTTCCAACCACTCGAGTTTGATTTCCGTCACATCTGCAATCCTGTGTGATGGGGTTCCAGCAATTTCCCAAGAAACCTGTGCTAGGCGGTTGGAGTTATTACTACGGGGATCCCCGACCACGAGGAGCAAATCCGCTTCAACTGCTTGTACAGCAACAGCTTCCTGTCTAACCTGGGTTGCCTTGCAGATTTCCTCGTGTACCTCTGCTTGAGGGTATTTTTCTTGAATCATTTCAATGAGATGTTGGACATCCCATTGACTCATTGTCGTTTGATTGGTTATCAAGATTTTATCAGCTGTAATATCGAGCCTTTTGACATCATATTCATTTTCGATCAAATGAACGATATCTGGAGCGATCCCCATCGCGCCTTCAGGTTCGGGATGTCCTTTCTTCCCAATATAGGCTACGTGATACCCTTCTTCTTTCTTCTCTTTGATCAGGTCATGGGTGACAGTCACATCTGGGCAAGTCGCATCAATCGTATGCAGCCCTTTTTCACGGGCAACCCGTCTGACCTCCGGGGATACACCATGGGCTGTAAAGATGACAGTGCCTTGATCGACTTGTTTCAATATTTCCAGACGATTAGGACCATCAAGAGTGATGATCCCTTCTTCTTCAAAGGCATCGGTCACATGTTTATTATGAACAATCATACCAAGAATGTAGATTGGTCTGGGTATTTTAGGATCATTCGCAGCTTGTCTTGCAATGACCATCGCATCGACAACACCATAACAATAGCCGCGAGGTGAGACTTTGATTACCTTCATAGGAAAAGGTCCTCCTTTAGTTACAAACGCTTCTCGCTTTATTATAAAGGAGGACCGATACCGTTGACAAATGTATATCGTCTATATATAGAGTTTAGGAACCGAATCGCGTTTAATGGGTTGGGGTGCTGGTTTGACATGAGCCACCTTTGGATTGGATTTTTTCTTGGTCGGTTTCTTGGAAGATTTCTTGCTGCTGACTGGTGCAGAAGTTTTTTTAGCGCTTGGCGAAGTCTTTTTCTCCTCAGTGGTTGAAGATTTCTTCTTTTTCACAACGGGAGACGATTTTTTCTTTTTGTCATCGGCATTTTTCATCTCTTCTTTTTTGTCATCTTTTTTTTCCTCTGTCGAATTAGAATCAGAAGAATAATTCTGGTATTCTTTTAATAATTCAAGCATAGATGGTATGTTCTTCACCATAGGACCATATTGCTGGATCAATGGCCGAACAGTATCAGCCATTTTCATCACTTTTTGTACATTTTCAACCATACTTACGAGATTGAGTCCACCGCTCGGATTGGGTGAAAGAAACCGAGTCAAAAAGCCGGCTGATCGTGCAGCGGGAAATCCCCCTCTAAATGGCATCATCTGTCCGAATGGCGACATTGGCCCAATACCATAGGGTCCATATCCTGGAGGCATACGGTACATAAAGATGCTCCTTTCTCCTACTCTCGATAACATTACAGAAAAGTGGTTATTCTGATAAACAAGATATGCGAAATTCGGATGAATGGTGTCCATCCAACAAAAGATTGGGTATATCCCCAAAAACATGGAGATTTTTTCTTCTATCCTCTATAATACTTAAAGTGGGAAATACATCTGAAGGTGATAAAAGAAATGAAAAATAATGTGTTTGAACAACGATTCCAATTAAAACCGTTTTTATTTGAGGCAATAAGAAAGCAGAACTTCCAACGTCCAACTGAAATTCAGGAACGTCTCATCCCTAGCATCATCAAAGGAAATGATGTCATCGGTCAGTCACAGACTGGATCAGGCAAGACGCTTGCCTTCTTGCTGCCGATTTTAGAAAAAATTGACCCTGAAACTCAGAAAGTACAGGCTGTCATTACAGCACCTACAAGGGAGCTTGCGAGACAAGTATACAATGAAGCCGTAAAACTGGTTGAAGATTCCCCTATTATCGTTAAGACAGTGGTAGGCGGTACAGACCGCAAACGTATGGTCGATCAATTGAAGAATGAACCACACTTGATCGTAGGTACACCTGGCCGTATCAAGGATCTTGTCGTTGAAGAGGGGATATCGATTTTCAATGCTGATATGCTTGTAGTCGATGAAGCTGATCAAATGCTTGATATGGGCTTTATCGAGGATGTCGACCAGATTGCTTCGAGAATGGCGCATGACTTGCAAATGATGGTGTTTTCAGCAACCATCCCTGAAAATCTAAACCCATTTTTACGCAAATATATGAATAACCCTAAACATGTTCATGTTAAACCTGAAGAAACCTCACCTGCCGAAATCGAACATATTGCGGTTCCTATAAGACACCGTGATCGGATCCGATTGACGATTGATATTGCAAAAAAATTCAATCCATATTTGGCCATCGTTTTTGCGAATACGAAAAAGGATGCCGATGAAGTGGCAGATGCCATGATTCAAGAAGGATTGAATGTCGATCGGCTTCACGGGGACCTCCCTCCACGTACACGGAAGCATGTCATGAAACGTGTGGAGAATGCTGAATGCCAATATCTCGTCGCAACCGACTTGGCAGCTAGAGGGATCGATGTAAAGGGGATAAGCCATATCATCCATTATCAAATTCCAACCGACCTCGATTACTATATCCATCGGTCTGGACGTACGGGGCGTGCTGGGATGAGTGGTATTGCAGCTGTTTTATATGAACGTGATGAAATTGATAAAATCGAAAGGCTTGAAAAGAAAGGGATTTCCTTCGAGCATAAGGATCTTAAAGATGGGGAATGGGCGAATGTAAATGTCCAACGTTCACGACCAAGAAAGAAAGCGAAGGATCCTAATGAGTTCATCATGCCGAAGCCCAAACAAGTCAAACCAGGTTATAAGAAAAAGTTTCAAGAGAAAAAGAAACAGTATAACCGTAAAAGAAATAAATAGAGGGGGAAATTTATATGCTTAAATTAGGATCTCATGTTTCCATGAGTGGGAAAAAGATGTTGTTAGGTGCAAGTGAAGAAGCGGTTTCATATGGAGGCAACACCTTCATGATTTATACCGGCGCTCCTCAAAATACACGCCGTAAAGCCATTGAAGAGCTCAATATCGAGAATGGTGTCGCTCATATGAAAGAGAACGGGATCGAGGAGATTGTCGTTCATGCCCCTTATATCATCAACATTGGGAATACAACCAAACCGCAGACATTCCGATTAGGGGTGGACTTCTTACGATCGGAAATTGAGAGAACAGAAGCGATCGGGGCAAAACAAATCGTTCTCCATCCTGGGGCCCATGTAGGTGCAGGTGCAGAAGCAGGTATCCAAAAAATCATTGAAGGGCTGAACGAAGTCATCACCCCTGAACAAGATGTTCAAATTGCATTAGAGACCATGGCAGGTAAAGGATCTGAATGCGGTAGAAGGTTTGAAGAACTTGCTGCGATCATAGATGGTGTCACCCACAATGATAAGCTCTCAGTATGTTTTGATACTTGTCATACACATGATGCCGGTTATGATTTGATCAATGATTTTGATGGTGTATTGAATGAGTTCGATAAAATTATCGGGCTCGATCGATTAAAGGTACTTCATATCAATGATAGCAAGAATGAATGCGGTGCTTGCAAGGACCGACATGAAAATATTGGATTTGGAAAAATAGGATTCGATACATTGAATTATGTCGTACATCATCCGCAGCTGGAGGATATACCGAAAATTCTTGAAACCCCTTATGTAGCAATCAATGGGGACAAGAAAAACAAGAAACCTCCATATAAATTTGAAATCGAGATGCTTCATGGAAAAACGTACGATGACCAATTATTAGAAAAAATCGTACAAGCATAAGGAGGGTCATTTCAAACTTCATCACCATTCGACTATAAACAAGAGCTGACCCTACAAAGATATGCCTGGGCCTTCCGATTTCAGAAAGGAGGTGCCAGACGCTAGAGGGGTCAGCTTTTTGATTACCATATGTTCATCGGATGATCGACTGAAACATTACTTTGACGGTTTGGGCAGTGTGTGGACCAACAACAGCTTCGATTTGTTTGATGATCCGTTCTCTTTGTTGAAGATCTGCAACGTCAATTTTTTCTTGCCTAAGAATACGGATGATCTGCACTGCTTGGGTATCCGTCAATTGGATATTGTATTGTGAGGCCAGTGCAGTCAATTCCTCAGCGGACAAATTATTGAGTTTGTGGTTGATCATTTGTTGTAGAAAAGGATTCACCCCGTTCCCCTCCTCTTTGCATAATGTATGAGGTGGGCGGAATTTATGTGCTTGTATGAATATAAAGCATCAAGGATGAAATTCTAGATTGGGCATGTTGTTTTTTGCCGATATATGTCTAGGGATTTATTGGTTGTTGCACTAGGTATTGTAATGGTTATTTAGTATAATAAATATACCATGTCAATTATAATCGGGGGCGTGCTATGCAATATTGTCAATCTGACAACACTTTTGCAGCCTTTCAACATATTATGAATGATCTAACGGACGATATATATTTATTAATCAAGCCGAATGGCTCGATCATAGAATCCAATAGGATAGCTCAGGAGTCGATTTTAAGTGAAAGACAAACAAATTTCTATGATTTATTCTTAAAAGAAGACAAACCAGCCGTTTTTGGTTTCATTGAAAAGCTCACCCCAAAGAATACTTCTGAAAAGGTTTTCAACCATTATTTAAATGAGGAGAAGATTAAAATCAAGTATCTTGGGAAAATGATCGAAGATGAAATTGTCCTTCTTGGAAAAGTGCTCGAAGAGTCGAAGCCAGATGAACGGGACGATCATGGTTATAAGGAAAAATATGAAAAAGAGTATGAATTCCGTAAATTCATGTTTCGCGAATTAGAGATAGGTATCTTGACGATCACATCAGAAAATAAGATTGATTGCTGTAATGAACGCATGAAATTGTTTGTAGATTTGGACTGTGTCAATCAGTTGATTGGACAAAACCTCCTCCAATTGGACTATGATCATCCCTTATTAACACAAATGCGTCAAATGACAAGGGAAATACGGAACACGAAGATTGTAAATGAACGCTTTTATTACGAGGATGATTGCTTATATCAGGTAAAAGGGATGTATTTTGATTCTGATGAAAGCATCCGTTTTGTGTTATATGATCGATCACATCAACAACGTTTTGAAAATCTATTGATGTACAAAAAGCAAATGGAATCGGTATCTCATCTTGCAGCAGGGGTAGCTCATGAATTACGTAATCCGTTGTCGGTGATCCAAGGATTCATTCAATTATCAGCAGTAACGAAAGATTTCAGCAAGTATTACGATACCGTATTATCAGAATTGGCCCGTATGAATGAAATTATCGAAGACTTCTTGTCTGTTTCAAGACGGAAAATGCAAAAACAGAAGCAGAGGCCAGATCTTATCATTAAATCACTGATCCACATCATCCAGTCAGAATGTTTGTTACATAATCTCGTCTTTGAATGGGATGTGGAAGAGGTTGACAGCTATACAATGGTCAATGAATCAATGATCAAACAGGTCGTTTTGAATCTGCTCAGAAATTCCATAGAAGCATACAATGTGAAACAGACGAACCGCCGAATCCATTTGCAAGGAAAAGCAACGAGCCATCATTATGAAATCACTTTTATAGACCGAGGACCAGGAATGGAGAAGAGTGTGCTTGAGCAGCTCGGGAAACCTTTCTTCACTACGAAAGAAAAAGGGAATGGTATCGGCATCCCTTTATGTAAAAAAATCATTGAAGAACATGGTGGTACATTTAATATCATCAGTAAACTTGGTGAGGGGACGACAATAAGATTCCGTTTGCCTTTTTTATCAGAAAAGAACAGCTGAAAGGTCAGCTGTTCTTTTATCGTTTTGATTAGTGTTTTAAACATTCAGTCGCGTGTGTCCAGTCCAGCTCCATCGCCCAACCACTTGGATCACTTCAGTCCTCCTGTGGCGGTCGACACATTGATTTAGATCGAAGGGTTACCCCACGCAGAACCGAACTTTGTTTGGTTCGAGCCTCCTCTTCGGGCTTCCAGTGACCTTCGTGGCTGGACAGGGCGATTCCGCTTTTCTTGATGTAATTACATATAAAAGTGGAACACAAAATTCAAGATAAACAATGATGCCATCACATACATGGTCCTCGGCACCTGTTTAAATTGTCCAACCGCCATTTTGATGATTGGGTAGACGATAAATCCGAAGGCAAGTCCATCAACGATGCTATAAGTTAACGGAATCAATGCGATGATCATGAATGCCGGAAAACTTTCCGTAAAATCATCAAGCGGAATATGTCGGATCGATTGCATCATTACTCCGCCTATGATAATTAGTATCGGAGCAATTGCCGCATCGGGTATGCCTGTAAGGATCGGAATGGTGAATATGGAAAGTATAAATAACAATCCGGCTATGACCGCTGTCAATCCTGTCCGTCCGCCTTCAGCAATACCTGAAGCACTTTCAGCTGTTGAAATCGTAGGACTCGTCCCGAAAAATCCAGATAACACACTGGAAAATGCACTTGATTGGAAAGATCGATCGAATTTGGATGTATCTGGGAGCATTCCGTGTAACAATCCCATATTTTCAACAATCAATATGAGTGCCAACGAAAATGAGGCAATCCAGAATTCCGTTGTCATCCAACCGGATAAATCAGAACTGAAAAGAATCAGTGCTGATTCTTCACTTGTTTCTCTCGGTACAGGTGAAAGATTAAAGATATGAGCTACCAGTGTGATGAAAATGACTGAGAGGATGAAACCTCCCTTTACCCTTTTCACAAACAAAGTCAAACAAATCAAGAACCCTGTAAGAGCCAACAATGTTGATGGTTCGCTCAAATCACCAAGTTTAACGAACGTATCCGGACTCTTTTCTACAATACCAGCCTTCTGTAAGCCGATGAATGCGAGGAACAAACCGATACCTACCGTAATTCCATGCTTAAGCGATTCCGGTACAGAACGAGACAATAACGATTTGATCGGTGTGAAAGCTGCAATACAAAATAGTACTCCCGCCATCATTACTGCTCCGAGTCCTTCTTGCCATGTCAATCCCATACCTTGAACAATCGTATAGGTGAAAAAAGCATTAACACCCATGCCAGGAGATAATATGATTGGTGCATTTGCGTATATTCCAATGAAAATACAAGAAATGATACTGACTAGGATGGTTGCCATTAAAGCGCCATAGTATGGGATCCCAGCATCAGCCAGGATTAACGGATTGACGATAATGATATAACTTATCGTAAAAAATGAGGTGACCCCCGCTATCAGTTCCTTCTGTATCGTTGTGCCGTGATCAGCCAATCGGAACCAATTTTCAATAAGTTGTTTCATCATAACCTTTCTTTCTAAAATGATCCCTCTCCCACCCATGGCAGAACATATGCCACGATTGTTAATTATAGCGAAAATTTCAGGAGTTTCAAGTAATCATGCTATAATTATTTCAGGTTATACAAAGAAAAAGATTTTTTGAGGAGTGACCAATGGAAACAATTAAACAACATAAAAAAGAAAGTATTCCACATCTGATTTACCGATTCACGATGATTATTTTAGGAGCCGGTCTTGCAGCAGCCTCAATTGAGCTGTTTCTGATACCAAATCAAATCATCGATGGAGGGATAATCGGAATTTCCTTAATTTTGGATTATATCACTCCCCTTAATTTTGCTATCCTTGTGATCGTATTGAATCTTCCCTTCATGTTTTCAGGTTATAAACAGATTGGGAAGACGTTTGCTATTTCATCATTGGTAGGAATTGTATTTTTAGCGTTTTTCGAGACTCAATTCCATCACTTCGAGGCTTTTACCTCAGAATTGATCCTTGCAACAGTCTTTGGGGGGTTGACATTAGGTGTTGGTGTAGGGCTTGTCATCCGTCACGGAGGATCATTAGATGGCACGGAGATTTTTTCGATCCTGATCACAAAAAAAATTCCTTTTTCTATTGGCGAAGTTGTCATGTTCTTAAACATTTTCGTATTTGCCTGGGCAGGGTTCGTATTCGGACCAGAACGTGCGATGTATTCAATTCTTACCTACTATATCGCATACAAGACAATTGACACTGTCATCCAAGGGCTTGATGAAACCAAAGCCGTTCTCATTGTTTCAGATCATTATGAGGAAATCTCAAGTGCCATTCTAGACCGATTGGGGCGAGGGACGACGAAACTAATGGGAAAGGGTGGATATACCGATGCCCAGAAAGAAGTGATCTATGCAGTCATCACAAGGCTTGAAGTGACGAAGCTTAAGAATATCGTTTACGATATCGATAAACAAGCCTTCATAACAATCATGAATACGCAGGAAACGAAAGGAGCAAAGTTCAAGTCCCCAATCCATTAAGTCTGCTTGTAAATATAGGGGAACGAGATACTGATTACAGACTCTTTTTTGTATCTTATAGGTAATATAAAAATGCATTTAATTTAAAATGGGTCAGCCATTACCAAAGGCTCGCGTTTTCCAAATATTCTTTATATTGAGCAGGTCCCTTTACAAATGATTTATTTGAGATATACTTATTTAAGTAAATCGGAATCATTCCTAATTTCTATTTGAATTACATTATTACTGAAAGGGGATTACGATGAACTCGTCTATCGTATCCATAAAAAACGTTTCATTTAATTATCAAGAGCGTAGAGTACTTGAAAACATAAACTTGGATGTTCCAGAAGGATCCTTTCTCGCTTTACTAGGACCAAATGGTTCTGGTAAATCGACGCTTATCAAAATGATTCTGGGACTGTTACCGTTACAAAAAGGTATGATCTCTTTGTTTGGCCAAAATGTGAAAAAGTTCAAAAACTGGCCTTACATCGGATATGTATCCCAAAAGGCGAACAGTTTCAATAGTGGTTTTCCTGCTACTGTATTCGAAGTAGTCTCGATGGGGCTTTTTGGGAAGGTCGGAATATTCAATTTCTTAAAAAAACATCATAAAAAGAGGGTTATTGAAGCGATAGAAACAGTAGGTTTAACAGAATATACGAATCAAAATATTGGTGAACTTTCAGGTGGTCAGCAGCAGCGTGCTTTTATCGCTAGAGCTTTGGTGAGTGATCCACAGTTGCTGATTTTAGACGAACCTACCGTAGGTGTCGACGCTTCTTCAGTGGAAAGCTTTTATGGACTTTTAAAGCAGTTGAATCAAGACAAGGGAATCACCTTTATTCTTGTTACGCATGATATCGGACCTGTAACAAATTTGGTAACCCATGTAGCTTGTCTGAACAAACAACTGCATTTTCACGGTGACACATATGAATATGAGGTTCTCGACAACCATGAATGGTCATCTTTCTACGGTCATCCAGTCCATATGATGGACCACCAGCATTAATGAGGAGTGGACATATATGATCCAAGATTTTTTACAGTATGATTTTATACGGAATGCTGCGTTCGTTGGACTGATGATTGGCTTCTTGGCACCGATGTTGGGTGTTTTCATCGTTGTCCGCAGGCAAGCATTGATTGCAGATGCTTTATCACATATCACATTGGCAGGAATCGCAGCCAGTTTGTTATTAAGCAAACAAGTCCCAACTTTTAAAATGTTGAATCCAGTTTATCTGGGAATGGCCTTCTCAGTAGCGGGTTCAATATTGATCGAGCGTTTACGAAAAGAATATAAACACTATCAAGAATTAGCAATACCGATCATCTTATCCGTCGGGATCGGATTAAGTGTCGTTTTTATTTCACTCGCAAACGGCTTCAACACTGATTTGTTCAATTATTTATTCGGCAGTATCATCGCCGTAGGAACATCTGATGTTTGGATGGTACTTTTAATATTGATCCTTGTTGTAATTGCAGTCGTCCTGTTTTATAAGGAGCTTTTTCTGCTGTCTTTTGATGAAGATCAAGCACAGGTCTCTGGGATCCGCTCACGTTTTATCCATTTCATGTTCATGGTAATGGTTGCGCTTGTCATTGCAGCTTCGATGAGAATCGTCGGTATTTTACTTGTATCATCGCTTATCACATTACCAGTAGCGGCAAGTATCCGGATAGCCAGAGGCTTTAAACAGACGATCATCATTGCAATTATCTTCGGTGAAACATCCGTAATTACAGGATTGGTATCAGCTTACTATTTTGATTTAGCTCCTGGTGGTACAATAGTATTACTAGCAGCATTGATTCTTGTTCTTGTGATTATCTGGAAAAAATTCAGGTATTCTTTCGGGACAAACAGTAAAGTGGGGGAAGAAGCATGAATGTAAGTGAAGCTCTCAATATCCTTAAAGAGAATGGTTACAAGCATACAACCAAGCGGGAAATGTTTCTAGAGCTCTTTTCAAATGAGAGACGTTATTTGACGGCAAAGGATGTACTGGAATACATGAAACCATCTTATCCAGGTCTTAGCTTTGATACCATTTATCGCAACCTCTCTGTCTTTACCGAGTTAGGGATTGTAGAAGAGACCGAACTTGATGGGGAAAAACATTTCAGGTTTTCTTGTTCGACAAAAGGTCACCACCACCATATGATCTGTCTTCAATGTGGTAAAACAAACGCTATTGAAGCATGCCCAATGAAAGATATCACTCCTGATGAATTTATGATTACCGATCATAAATTTGAAATATACGGCTATTGCCAGGAGTGCCAATGAAATGTCGTATATATTAATGAATTAACCAGGAATGTGGCATTCTAATCCTTAAAGGAGGAGATTAAAATGCCAGAGGTAAAATGTAATGTATCGAATTGTGTATATTGGGCTGAAGGAAACAATTGTCATGCTGATACTATTTTGGTTGAAGTGGACCAACATGCGAATGAAGATTACGATATGTCTGCAGCTGGGCAATTTGTCGACGATGCTCTCCATAAGGACAAGGCGAGTAACGTTGCAGAAACATGCTGCCACACGTTCCGTGCAAGGCATTAAATCTTTTCTTGAAATCCATCCAGATCTAACAATCGGGTGGATTTTTTATTTATACCTGTTTCCCCCTGTAAAGGGATTTTAAAGAGAAAAAATTCCCAAGTGCTGTGGGGGTTTAGGTTAACAATGATTGACATTATGAAACCCTGGTAAGTGACTAATAATAAAAAGGCTCCTCCACTTTTGATGAAAGAGAGGGATCCTGATGGAAAATCGATACGATCGTGAAAACGGAAATCACCGAGAGTATGAAGAGGATTTCATGGAAGAAACAGCAGCGGAGGTTCTCCCTCTACCTGAGCAAGAACGAGTTATGGATAAAGAACGTGAAGATACGTATAACGATGATACGAATACAGAAGATACCGGAGGTCGAGGTGTAGGTATATTTGCCCTTGCCTTATCGATCCTATCCTTATTCTTCCTTCCCGTTTTATTAGGTGCCGCTGGCATCATTGTAGGATTTTTTGCAAGACGACGAGGAGCGCAGACACTTGGGAACTGGGCAATTGGACTTGGTATCGCATCAATTGTAATCAGTCTGATATTCGTTCCATTTTTCTAAGGGTAAACGAAGGCAGTTTTCCTGCCTTCGTTTTTATATGTGTTTTTATGGATATCATTTGGAAGGTGTAACTTTTTCATTTAAAATAAATACATAGGATAGTGATAATGAGTATCAATTAGAGGTGAACCTTATGGATGTTATGAAAGCGATAAGAACAAGAAGAACGATTGGAAAGGTTACAGATCAAGTACCTGATAAGAAAATGATCGAATCCATCCTGAAAGCGGGAACATGGGCACCTAGTCATTATCGGACGGAACCCTGGAATTTCATCGTTCTCTCTGGCAAAGGTAGAGATGCATTAGGTGAACTATATAGTGAAATTGCTGTGGAATCATTAGCGGATCCCACAGATGAAGAAGTTGAACAAGCGAGAGAAAAAGGTCTTAAAAAAGCAAGAAGAGCGCCTGTGATCATTGTCCTCATAATGGAGCCAAGTAATAACGAGAAAGTTGTTTGGCTTGAAGAAATAGCTGCATGTGCTTGTGCTGCACAAAATATGATGTTAGCCGCACATTCTTTCGGTTTAGGGTCTATTTGGCGTACAGGTCAACCAACGTACACACAGAAAATGAAGGATAGGTTCGGAGTTTCAGAAAAAGGTCATTTGATGGGATTTTTATATTTGGGTTATCCTGCTGCGGAACCGAAATCTTGTCCACGAAGACCGGTTGCAGAAAAAACACAATGGTGGGATGGAAGTTAAATCAAGGGGTTAATCACCTCGGAAATCCCGGACTATATAGGAAAAAGCTGGAACGATTGGATTTCGTCCAGCTTTTTTTAATTAAACCTGTTGTTCTGCTTCTTCTTTTGCTTTTTTCTCGTGGTACTCTTTTGCCAATTTATCAACTTCTTTTTTCAACTCATCAACCATAATATCTTCAGGAATCTTACGAATGATTTCTCCGTGACGGAAAAGGAGTCCTTCCCCTCGTGCTCCGGCGATTCCAATATCTGCTTCACGCGCTTCACCAGGACCGTTTACTGCACATCCTAACACGGCAACCTTTAGAGGAGCTTTGATTTTCGAGATGTATTCCTCAACTTCATTGGCAATTGAAATTAAATCAATTTCGATACGGCCGCATGTCGGACAAGAAATAAGTGTCGCTGCATTAGATGCTAAACCAAATGTTTTTAGTAATTCACGAGCAACCTTCACTTCTTCCACAGGGTCTGCACTCAAGGAGATCCGTACGGTGTTTCCGATTCCTTTATGCAGAATAATTCCGAGTCCTGCAGCACTTTTGACCGTTCCGGCGAAAAGTGTGCCAGATTCAGTAATTCCTAAATGCAATGGATAATCAAATGCTTTTGCTGCTTTTTCGTACGCTTCAACAGCTAAATTTACATCAGATGCTTTCATAGAAACGATGATATCATGGAAATCAAGGTCTTCTAAAATTTTAATGTGGCTTAAAGCACTTTCCACCATACCATCTGCGGTAGGATAACCATATTTTTCAAGGATTTTCCGTTCCAACGAGCCGGCATTTACACCGATCCGAATTGGAATCCCTTTTTCTTTTGCTGCTTTAACTACGGCTTCAACCTTCTCTTTCCTACCGATATTTCCCGGGTTGATCCGGATTTTATCAGCTCCGCCTTCGATTGCCTTGAGTGCCAATTTATAGTCGAAATGGATATCGACCACTAAAGGGATGTTTATCTGCTTCTTAATTGCCGCGATCGCTTCTGCTGCTTTCATATCTGGACAAGCTACACGTACAATCTGGCAGCCCGCTTCTTCTAATCGATGAATTTCCTTGACAGTTGCTTCGACATCATGTGTTTTAGTAGTCGTCATACTTTGCACAACAACTTCATTATTCCCGCCAATTGTTAGATTACCGACTTTTACAGGCCTCGTTTTCGTACGGTGAGTAATTTCACTCATGTATATATCGCTCCTTTAAGGACGTAAATGACATTTGTTACCGACTTCATTTTAGCAATGGATTGAAGGTTTTGGCAAGGAAATGTGTTTTATTTAAATAATGGGAAGCGATATGTCTTATTTGCCTGGATCGAATGAGCGGATGTATTCTGATTCAAACGTTCGAATTCTGTAACAGCATCTCCTATAGAAACGGGAAGGCTTCCATTATGAATCCGTTCAAGAATAGTTAAGACGGTCTCTCCAGGCTGGACTTGGATTTCTTTGAAAGCTGCCTCTTCTGTCGGTACAGAATTTGCAACTTGAACTTGTATGTCATTTTTAGCTTCTGTCGGCAAAGTTCCGATCTTCAAATCGAAATAGGCGCTATAAAAAAATAGAATGATCAAACATGTGATGATGAATTTCTTCATAATCAATCCCCTCCGTAGCGGGTAGAAATCAAATCTATTAATCCTTCTAGTAAATGTATATGCCTGTCCAACTCTACTATTCATAAAAAGGCAAAGTTTGTGCCATTATTTATCAAATTCACTTGAAACGATTCTCTCTTTAAAGCGTCTATTATCATTAAGGTATCCTGATAAATATATATAGCCATGCGGGGGTGGGCATTGTAAAATATAAACAGTACCTACAAAAAAACAAATAATAAACGTATGGTATAAGGAATTCTTTCAATCAAAGGAGAGAAAACATGAGATTTAAAAAATGGATTGCAATCATGATCTTAGTAGCTTGTATGGTTCCAGGAATTGCTTTTGCAGATGCAGCACCTGGAGATATCATCGTCACTCTGGGGGAAGATTTAACAGATAGTGAAAAACAAAACTTACTAAAAGAAATGGATGTTCCGGCAGATGTAGAAACAGTGACCGTTACTAATGACGAAGAGCATCAATATCTGGGTGAATATATATCGAAAGCACAAATCGGTTCAAAAGCAATTTCATCTACTAAAATTACAGTCGGTGAAAAAGATTCCGGACTGAATGTCGAGACAAACAATATCAATTGGGTAACTGAAGAAATGTATGCGAACGCTCTGACGACTGCGGGTGTCACTGACGCTGATATCTATGTAACAGCTCCATTTGAAGTATCAGGTACAGCTGGACTAACAGGTATATTAAAAGCATATGAAGTTACAGCAGATGTAGAAATTCCTGAAGAGAAGAAACAGGTCGCCAATGAGGAAATGGTCAAAACAGTTAAACTTGGTGATCGTGTAGGAGCTGATAAAGCAACTGAATTGATGACGAAAATCAAGGAAGAATTAGCTGAAAACCCTGTTGAGACTGAAGAAGATCTACGTGCATTGATCCAACGTGTTGCAAAGGATGTTGGCATTCAATTGACGGATGAGGAACTTGACGGGCTTGTTTCCCTGTTCAATCGTATGAAGGAACTGAACATTGATTGGGATCAAGTGAAGAGCAACCTAGAAAATGTGCGAAATAATCTTAGCGACTTTTTGAATAAGGAAGAGACACAGGGATTTATTCGAACAATTCTCGATTTCTTGATTTCATTGATCGAAGCATTGAAAAACCTTTTCAAATAATGATTGAGAGGATGACAATAGTGTCATCCTCTTTGTCATGTGTACATAATTATTCTGTTTCTTTTGGCTTGGGAAGCGGTACGAATTTGATGACTTGTGACAAGAAAAAGATTGTTACTGCCCAATAAAGGAAGAATTGACCAGGAATCGTAATACGTAATGCATCTGTAATCGAAAAAAATAGGGTTGGCAATGTAACTGAATATGCGGAGAGGATCCATAATTGTCCGTAGGATATCTTTCGCTTCATTATATTTTTAAGAATCAACCCAATTAATGCAAGAATCGTGATTCCAATGAATTTGAGTGCGGTCATGAAAATATACGAAATAAGGATTATCACACTGATGATCAAGGGTAATAAAGTATTAGCCGAGTTCAAGAAATTGACAATATCGCTCTTTTGGAAATTTACATCCCTCATCATTCCATAATCGAACGAATCTGCACTTCCGGCTGTTACAACAATTAATCGATCATCCAAAACCGCAATGGCATCGGAGTATTGATCCAAGTCATCTCGAGTAATTGTGCCAGTCGTATCAAAAATGATTGTTTGGTTTCCATCCTGACGAATGATCGGTTCTGAAATATCCGATTTCAATTCTCCATTTTGGAATTGGAAGTTCGGGATGTCCTCTTTAAGTGCGTTATCAAATTCATTGACTGCATTCGTGATGGACACTGCTAAATTGATACCTATGAAGATAAAAGCAATCAACATCATGACGAAAACATAGCCGATCGTCTTACCTATTTTTTGGAACCGGAACATGGCTATGGTTTTCGGAGAGTACAAGCTCATCACAAACTGTTTGAAGATATTCATTGGTAACCCCCTTTAAGTATCTAAAATCATTGTATCTTTACTGTATCAAACGGACAAGATAAAAAATGCGATTAAGGGAAAAAATGCCATAATGCCATTGGTTAATTTACAAAACAATTAAATAACACTAAAAGTCTTTACAAACAAAATAAAGTTAGTTAATAATGAATGGGGCAAATTCTGTCGAATAAATGCGTAGGAGTTGAAAAACTTGGATTTAGATATTCAGAAACTGATATTTGAATTTCTTGGTGGACTAGGTATCTTCCTATTCGGTATCAAGTATATGGGAGATGGGCTTCAAAACACTGCAGGCGATCGTTTAAGGGATATTCTTGATCGGTTTACGTCAAATCCTTTCATGGGAGTACTTGCAGGAATTATCGTAACAATCTTGATTCAATCAAGTTCGGGTACGACCGTCTTGACAGTCGGACTTGTCAACGCTGGATTCATGACATTGCGACAAGCAATAGGGGTAATCATGGGTGCGAATATCGGTACTACCGTAACTGCCTTTATCATCGGTATCGATATTGGGGAATATGCATTACCTATCATTGCTGTTGGTACATTAATGATATTCTTCTTCAGTTCAAAAAAGGCAAAGAATATCGGTCAGATCATTTTTGGTTTTGGTGCGCTGTTTTATGGCCTTGAACTAATGGGTGAGGGAATGAAGCCATTACGCAGCCTTCAAGCATTCCAGGACTTGACCGTAAGTATGAGTGAACATGGAGTGTTAGGAGTCGTCATCGGAACTTTGTTTACAGTCATCGTCCAAAGTTCAAGCGCAACAATCGGAATACTCCAAGAGTTATATTCACAAGGATCCTTGACTCTCGATGCAGCTTTACCTGTCTTGTTCGGTGATAACATCGGTACGACAATTACGGCAGTCCTTGCAGCCATCGGAGCTAGTGTCGCAGCAAGAAGGGCAGCATTGACTCATGTTATCTTCAACTTGATCGGAACAACGCTTTTCTTGCTTTTACTCATTCCATTCAGAGCATATGTTGATTTTCTTACTACTTGGTTAGGGTTAGGCCCGAAAATGCAAATAGCTTTTGCCCATGGATCGTTTAATATAGCGAACACTCTGATTCAAGTATGGTTTATTGGAGCTCTTGCATATATCGTTACGAAAATCATCCCTGGTGATGATGGAGTGATTGAATATAAAGCAAAACATCTCGATCCAATATTCCTAGAGCGTTCCCCAGCAGTTGCCTTAGGACAAGCTAAGATGGAAGTCATGCGTATGGCGGAATATGCTAAGAATGCATTGACAGAATCATTCGAATATCTAGATACAAATAATAAGAAGAGCGCTGAAAAAGCTTATCAATATGAAGAAGCAATCAACAATTTGGACCAGCGTATTACAGACTATCTCGTAAAATTGTCATCTTACACGTTGTCCGCTCACGACTCTGAACAACACTCAATTCTTATGGATTCTGTGCGTGACATAGAGCGTATCGGAGACCATATGGAAAATATCGTTGAATTAGTGGACTACCAATTGACACATAAAGTTATTATTTCAGAAAAGGCGAAAGCGGATCTTGAGGAAATGTTTCAGTTGACCATGTCTACGATTGACGAAGCATTCCATGCAATGGAAAACAATGATAAAGAAAAAGCACGTAAGGTTGTCAAAATGGAAGACGCGATTGACAAAATGGAAAGAACCTTGCGCAAACAACACATCCTTCGCTTAAATGAAGGAAAATGCAGTGGGGCTGCTGGTATCGTGTTTGTCGACATCATCAGTAACCTTGAACGTATCGGGGATCATGCAGTAAATATCGCAGAATATGTTTTAGGAGAAGAAGAGTAATATGACGATCATTGCTTGGCTGGTAATCGGATCATTATTTGTACTGTCTTTCATTGGGCTTATTTATCCGGTTTTACCGGCCTCTCTTTTTCTTATCGCTGGCTTTCTTGTCTATGGATGGTTGTTCAGTTTTGACTCTTTAGGTCTTTGGTTTTGGATCATTCAAGGAATTCTCATCCTTCTTTTATTTGCCACTGATTATGCGAGTAATTATTTCGGGGTGAAAAAAAGGGGCGGAAGTAAACACGCTATATGGGGAAGTACAATCGGTATTATTGTCGGTCCTTTTATCATTCCAATCATTGGAATTCTGATTGGTCCTTTTGTCGGGGCGATTGTAGGAGAATGGATACACCAAAAAGGCGACTTAAAACAGGCTGTCCGAGTAGGTATCGGTTCTTTGTTAGGTTTTATTGGCGGTGGTGCCGTGAAATTCATCATTCAAAGTGGAATGGTCATTTATTTCCTAATGAAAGTCTTGTAATACTTATTGCATACAGGGGCAGAACATGATATATTATTTCTTGTCCCTGTTTTCCTTTTGTCGAAAGATGAGAAAAAACATTGACATCTGACACAAGAAATGTTATGCTAAATCTTGTCGTTAAAATTATTTTATTCCACAGTAGCTCAGTGGTAGAGCTATCGGCTGTTAACCGATCGGTCGCAGGTTCGAGTCCTGCCTGTGGAGCCATGGCGGTGTAGCTCAGCTGGCTAGAGCGTACGGTTCATACCCGTGAGGTCGGGGGTTCGATTCCCTCCGCCGCTACCATAAACAAAACGCATGGCGGTTGTGGCGAAGTGGTTAACGCACCGGATTGTGGTTCCGGCATTCGTGGGTTCAATTCCCATCAGCCGCCCCATCAACCCTGTTTACAAGTACATAATCATGGACCCTTAGCTCAGTTGGTCAGAGCAGTCGGCTCATAACCGATTGGTCGTAGGTTCGAGTCCTACAGGGTCCACCACTCACCATATGGAGGTATACCCAAGTCTGGCTGAAGGGAGCGGTCTTGAAAACCGCCAGGGGTGTAACAGCCCGCGGGGGTTCGAATCCCTCTACCTCCTCCATTTTTATTTTATAGCATAACTTTTATTTTTATTGTATTATCGTCGCGGGGTGGAGCAGTCTGGTAGCTCGTCGGGCTCATAACCCGAAGGTCATAGGTTCAAATCCTATCCCCGCAACCAATTTAAATTCATTGCACAACGTCGAATAGCCCTACATTCAATGAACATAACTGTATATGGCTCGATAGCTCAGTCGGTAGAGCAGAGGACTGAAAATCCTCGTGTCGGCGGTTCGATTCCGTCTCGAGCCACCATATTTCAAACTTCTTGAAGACAAGAAGTTTTTTGTATTTTATAAAGGTTTTTGTAGATAAATTTCAATTTATGTAAGTATTTTCCCATTTTTGTTGGTAATTTTAACTTTTTGTAATTTGACCTCTAATTTTTGTACATACTTCGGCTCACGCTTTCTCATGTGGATGATTCAAACTATCCAGCAATCTTTTGCAAAAGGCCGTATGTATACACTTCTCACTAGATAATCATACCATTCCATAAAATGAGCCATTTTCTATTTTTAGGTTAGTAATCACAACAGTATTTAGTGAGGCTGACCTCTTCATCCTCTGGAAATTCAAACTACCTCCACTTCTCAGTGTTTTAAAATTGAATCCCCTGGGTAAATTTGATATTGTTAGATGTAAGGCACAGTTTTCGTGCTTTGAACTACATACTTTTAAAGGAGGAGATTCAATTGGCAAAATATGAACTACCAGCATTACCATATGAGTTCAACGCTTTAGAACCACACATCGACGAAGAAACAATGAAAATCCACCATGGTAAACACCATAACACGTATGTAACAAAGCTGAATGATGCACTTGATGGACATGCAGATCTACAAGATAAAAGGATTGATTCACTTGTCAGCAATTTAGACGCTGTTCCTGAAAACATTCGAACGGCTGTACGTAATAATGGTGGAGGACATGCCAACCACACATTGTTCTGGCAACTTTTAAGCCCGAATGGTGGAGGAACTCCTGCAGGGGAAGTAGCGGATGCCATCAATTCTAAATTTGGAAGCTTCGAAAAGTTCCAAGATGAATTTACTGCTGCAGCAACTGGTCGTTTTGGATCAGGCTGGGCATGGCTTGTTGTCAACAATGGTGAGCTTGAAGTGACAAGCACACCGAACCAAGACACTCCATTAATGGATGGTAAGACACCAATCCTTGGACTTGATGTTTGGGAGCACGCTTACTACCTTAACTATCAAAATCGTCGTCCTGATTATATTGCGGCATTCTGGAATGTTGTCAATTGGGATGAAGTTGAAAAACGTTTCCAAGAAGCTAAGTAAATTTAAACTACTAGACACACACACCCCGACCTGTATTGCAGGCGGGGTGTTCTTTTGGTTTCATAAAAATGTTAAAGGACACCAGAGACCTTATTGACTCAAATTCATTTAAAATCACAAGCCTTATTCCCGGGTAACGGAACAGTTGTCCTCAAATTCTCAAAAACACCCCTTTTCTGTCACAATTAACGGAACATATATCCTTTAATTTTTGTGGCGTAGGATATTGGACAAATGAACTAACTTGATCCAATGATTTTCCTTCAGACACATTCCGATGACCTCATCCAGCAATACATTCCCATCTTCAAAATCTTCCTCTGAACCCAGTACATACTGATCGCCATTGTAAAATACAGTGACTGTCTCATTTGCGACGCGATAAATTACTTCCCAGCCCGCTTGTTGTTCGAAATAGTCACATTTTTTCTCTTTGGCATAATTCATCACTATTTCCTGAATCATATGTTCTATATCTGTCCGAGAACAATCTTTTGAACCAAAAATGTGAAATTCGTATATGGTCATCCCTCCTTCTTTTTTACATCTTCGCCATAGACAGTTGTGTTTACACAATGATTTCCGACTTTATCCAAATCCTTAATTAAGAATAACGTAGTCGGTTTAAGGAAAACTAGGAATGTGAGTAAAGGGGAGTCGTTCTTATGAAGGCATTACAAAAAATGATCGGCAATATTGAAGTAACAAAAGATTTGATGTTTCTTTTGATTATCGGCGGTTTATATGCATTGAGCATTGCTTTATCAAATACATTCGTCAATGTTTTTCTTTGGAAACAGTCGGGTAAATTCATTGATATAGCAATATATAACCTATCTATTGTGATCTTTCAACCCATCACATTCATATTTGCTGGACGGTTAGCTAAACGGATCGATCGTGTTATTGTCTTGAGATTAGGGGTTATCAGTTTATCGATATTTTACTTAACCGTCTTGTTGCTCGGTGCAAGGGCAGAGGATTTCCTTATCCTCCTCGGGGGGGTGCTTGGCATTGGAATGGGGTTTTATTGGCTTGCGTTCAATGTTCTAACGTTTGAAATCACAGAGCCTGATACGAGAGATTTTTTTAATGGATTTCTAGGGCTGCTTACTTCTTTTGCGGGGATGGTCGGACCTTTTCTAGCCGGTTGGATCATTACGAGGATGGATAAGATGATCGGTTATAAAACCATTTTTGCGATATCGTTAGGCCTGTTTTTTGCGGCAGTCATCATGAGTTTCATGCTTAATCGTCGGACTGCGAAAGGGATCTATTCTTTTGTGCGGATCATTAAAGAGCGGAAAAAAAATCCGAATTGGAACCGTATCCTGTATGCCCATTTCTTTCAAGGTTTACGTGAAGGGACCTTCGTCTTTGTCATCGTCGTATGGGTATTCATCACCACAAATAGTGAACTGGCGTTGGGGACATACGGTTTGATCAACTCTGCTGTATCTTTTTTAGCATATTATATGGCTACACGTTATATAAAGGCTTCTTACCGGAAAAAAGCGATATTAGTAGGGGGGATCATCTTATACGCCGCTTTAGCCTTGATCATCTTCGAGTTGACATTCGCAAAACTGCTGACATATGGGGTGATCATATCCATCGCTTATCCAATCCTGCTGGTACCTTATGTCTCCTTGACATACGATGTAATAGGTCGAAGCTGGAATGCTAGGGAAATGCGTATCGAGTACATTGTCGTACGGGAATTATATCTCAACTATGGAAGAATCACTTCAATTGTACTGTTTATTATTACTATTGCATTATTTGATGAGCAAAAAAGCATACCCTATCTAATCCCGATCATCGGAATGGGCCATTCACTCATCTATTTATTTGTCCGGAAAATCAATTTGAACCCGATCCCAGAAGAACCAGTCGTACTATCGAACGAAAAAGGATCAAATGTATAAGTTAATCTTTTTTTTAATATAAAACTGCGTTACAATATAATGGCGTTTCCTGTCATATAAAGGCACCTTTCGAGGTGTCTATTTTACATAAAAGGAGAGAGGATATGGAGGCGAAGAAAAAAAAGAGAAGCCACGTTCCTTTTCGCTTGAACATACTGTTTTTAGCGGTTTTTTTATTGTTTACTGCCCTGATTTTGAGATTAGGTGTCGTTCAGATCGTCCATGGTGATTCTTTCAAAGCTGAAGCAGAACGGCAAGAGAATGTAACCGCAAAATTGGATGCACCACGCGGTAAGATGTATGATCGGTATGGCCGAGTAGTAGTAGATAACGAACCAGTGTTTTCGATTACATTTACTCGAACAGATAATATGAAGCCAGATGAGATGTATAAAATAGCAGAAAAATTATCCGGATATATTGAAAAGGACACAGATGACCTGACAGAAAGGGATAAGAAGGACTTTTATTTATCCTACAAAGCTGATCAGCGTAAAATTTATAAAAAGCTTCTCACAAAAAAAGAAATGGATGAACTTGATGATAAAGAACAATATCTCCTCGTCATCGATCGCCTTGAAGCAGATGAACTGAACCTTTCAAAAGAAGATGAAGAAATCGCGGCAATTTGGCGTGAAATGATAAGAGGCTATTCCCTGACACCACAGCGTGTAAAAGTCGACGTGCCTCAAAAGGAAATCGCAGTGGTCAGCGAGCATCTAGAGGAGTTCGATGGAACGATCGATATCAAACCGGATGCGCAAAGAACTTATCCCTACGAGGGAGTACTTAAATCGATCTTTGGAAAGGTTGGCCAAATTCCAAGTGAATTGATCGACGGCTATGTATTAGAGGGGAACGACCGTAACGACTTAGTAGGGACCAGCTTTCTTGAGGAACAATATGAATCCGTCCTTCGAGGAACGAAAACGAAAATCAACTATGTTACTGATAAATCTGGAAATCCAATTGGCAAGCCAATAGAGGATCAGGGCTCAAGAGGCCAGGATATCATTCTGACTTTCGATATGGAACTTCAAAAGAAAGTCGAAAAGATCGTAGAACGTGAAATCTTGGATGCCCGGCAAAAATATGCAGCCAACAATAAATTAAACAGTTCTTACGTAATTATGGCTAACCCTCATACAGGTGAAATCTACTCTATGGTTGGTAAAGTATTAGAAGATGGTAAGTTCAAGGATGCCCCGTTCGGGAATGTTTACAATCAGTATCCGATGGGTTCTACAGTAAAAGGAGCTACCGTTTTGACAGGTTATCAAACGGGTGTAATTGAACCCGGTACAGTATTATATGATACCCCCCTGGAATTACCGGGCACACCGATCAAAAAATCCTACCGGAATATGGGGTTTTTGAACGATGTTGAAGCCTTGCAGCAATCTTCCAACGTTTATATGTTCCGTATTGCAATGAGGATCGCTGGTTATGATTTTAAGAACAAGAGGGGTTTCAATAATCGTCAGGAAGCTTTTGAGACGATGCGATATTACTTTAATCAATTCGGTTTAGGAGTTCCTACAGGGATCGATCTACCATATGAAGATGATGGCTATAACGGAGGATCTCAAGCACTTGGTAACTTGATGGATATGGGGATTGGACAGTTTGATACGTATACACCGATGCAAATGGTCCAGTATATCTCGACAATTGCCAATGGCGGCTATCGTATGCAACCCCATCTATTAAAGGAAATCAAAAAACCAGGTATTAGCGCTGATGAACAAGGGGATACGGTTTATGAATATCAACCAAATATATTAAACCGTATTGATATGAAGCCAGAATGGATCGAAAGGGTCCAAAAAGGCTTTTATATGGTCATGAATACCACAAAAGGTACAGCGAGTTCTTACTTTGAAAATACGGAAGGATACGAAGCTGCTGGTAAAACAGGTACAGCTCAATATGATGGTGATTCTTACCTGCTCTCACTAGTCGGTTATGCACCATATGATAATCCAGAAGTCGCATTTGTCGTTGTCAGTCCATATGCTGAAGAAGGCGGAATCAACAATAAGATCGGCCGGGCAATCTTGGATGCATATTTTGACATTAAAAAAGAGGGGCATAAGAAAGAGATCATTGAACAACCTGACAAGAAACAATAATTAAAACCCATATTAATAATGAACAGTAAGGATTACTCTATATACGTTCTGAACCGTTTATCAAATATCGTGATAAGCTGGTTGGATGTATGCCAGGGTGATCCTTTTTCTTTTTACAAGGTTGTTTTCGTATAGATGGTTGTTTAACAATTTGGAAATATACTCGCTTTCCGCGGGCGAAGGCGAAAGAAAAGCGAAAGCAGCCTGCTTAGTCACGTAGGTCGGAAGGCAGACAAGGAGGCTCAAACCAAACAAAGTTCGGTTCTGCGTGGGTAAACCTTCGAACTAAAACAATGTGTCGAACCGCCACAGGAAGTCTGAAGTGATCCAAAAGTGGTTGGACGTTGGAGTTAGACATCACTTCCCTGAATTAGCCTATTCTGTAAGCCTCTCACTTGCACACGGATGTGCTGGCTTCGACGTTCACCACATGACGTGGTGGTTTTTAGTTGAAGATCCTTTTAAAGTGTGGCTCGCTTGTGGGGTCTCGCTTAAGCTTACATTCCCGCAGGAGTCTCGTATATTTCCAGTTTTCATCTCTCATCAGCATTCAATTAGCAACAAGCTTTTAGAAAAACATCCTTTTGCAAAAAAATATACATGATTCGACACGTATTTACAAAACCTTAACAATTCGTTTATACATGCTTAATAAGTCCAAGTTACTATAGGCAATGTAGGGCATTCGCCCATAGGAGGTTAAGAGAACCATACTTTTCTCATAAATACCTCCATTAACTAATACAAAACCAGGGGGATTTCAAAATGAAAGCTTTTAAACGAAGCACGTTCTTCATGATGCTGGCAGCTTTACTCATCGTTGCGACAGCATGTGGAAATGGTGATGGAAGCGGATCTGCAAACGGCGATGAAGAACTCGAAGGTAGTGTAGTTGTAGACGGATCTGGAACAGTTTATCCATTGATGGCGAAATTAGCAGAGAATTATATGGTAAATGAACAAGAAAACGTCTCTGTTGAAGTAGGACGTGCCGGTTCAAGTGCTGGATTCAAAAAGTTTTTAGCTGAAAATGGTACGGATCTCAGTAATGCTTCACGTCAAATTAAAGACGAAGAAAAAACAAAAGCTGAAGAGCTTGACATGAACTATAAAGAATTAAAGCTTGCATTAGATGGAATCACGATTGTAGTCAACAAAGATAATGATTGGATTGACGACCTAACGCAAGAAGAAGTAATTGACATTTTCCTTGCTAGCGGAAATAAAAAGAAATGGTCTGATGTACGCTCAGACTTCCCTGATAAACCAATCAAGGCTTATGGCCCAAATGAAAATCATGGTACGTATGAATTCTTCTACGAAAAAATCCTGGGAGAGCAACCTTTAAGAGATGATGTGAGTCTTCAACAAGAATACTCAACACTTGTAGATATGGTTTCAAAAGATAAAAATGCGATCGCATACTTCGGTTACGGTTATTACGAAAGTAACAGTGACAAAGTGAAGGCAGTTAAAATCGATTTCGGTGATGGACCAGTCGAACCTTCCATCGACACAATCAAGGAAGATGGTGAATATGGTCCGTTTACACGACCAGTATTCACATACTTGAACGAAGATCAGGCTAAAGAAAAACCACAAGTATTAGACTTTGCGATCTACGCTATGGAAAATGCTGGTGAAACTGCTAAGGAAACTGGATTCGCCCCATTAAGTGATGAAGAATACAAAAAAACAGTAGATGAGCTAAAAGAATTACAAAAATAAACTATTCACTTAATTGGAAAATATGGGGATGAGGGGTCGTTGCACTTCTCATCTTCTTGGTTTGTTTATATAAAGAGACAATGAAATTCCCTAATATATAGAAATGTCTAGAGTGAGAGGGGTCCTAAATTGGAAAAGAAATTGAATATCAACGAAATGATCCAAGAGAACAGAAAGACAATGAACTTTACAAGAATATGGGAGAAGATCATTCCGAAAATTCTATTAGCAATTGCAATCATATCCATTCTTACTACGGTAGGTATTTTGTCTACCTTATTAGTCGAGACGATCGCTTTTTTCAAACAAGTCCCATTTCTTGATTTCTTTACTGGAACGAAATTAAAACCTTTAGGTGCAGATGCACAGTTTGGCGTTTTACCGTTATTGACCGGTACCTTGATTTCTACGGTCATTGCTATGATTGTTGCGATACCGATCGGCCTTATGACAGCCGTATATTTAAGTGAATATGCTTCAGATAGGATAAGAAGGACGTTTAAACCTTTATTAGAAATCCTTGCGGGTATTCCAACTATCGTATATGGTTTTTTCGCCTTTACATTTGTTACGCCTTTATTGCGGTCGATCATACCGGGTTTGGAACCAACCAATATTTTAAGTCCTGGTATCGTGATGGGGGTAATGATCATTCCGATGGTAGCGTCACTTTCAGAGGACGCAATGAGTTCTGTACCATCAGAAATGAGGCAAGGTGCATCAGCACTTGGAGCTACAAGGCTTGAGATTACTTTCAAAATCGTCATTCCTGCTGCGATCTCCGGTATCGTTGCATCGTTTGTACTAGCTATATCACGTGCGATTGGTGAAACCATGATCGTAACGATCGCAAGTGGGAGTTCAAAAAACTTCACCTTCGATGTCACTCAGTCCATGCAGACGATGACGGCGTATATTGTTGAAGTTACCGGTGGAGAGGCACCAGCAGGTTCTACTCTATATTACAGTTTATATGCTGTTGCTATGACGTTATTTGTCTTTACACTAATTATGAACTTGATTGCACAGTATGTTTCTCGTAGGTTCAGGGAGGAATATTGATTATGAAATATGTCGATACGGCTCAAGTACAAAAGAGAATGAACTTACGCCTTACAACCAATAAATTAGCCAAGTCATTGTTCTTTTTATCGACGATGTTTGGCTTGATCGTGCTAGTTGTGTTGATTTATCGTGTGTTTTCACAGGGAATCCAATGGATCGATCTCCAATTCCTGACTGGTAAATTATCTACCTTTGCCGAAAATGCTGGGGTGATGGGTCCGCTTTTAGGATCTTTCTGGTTGATGTTAGTCGTTGCCCCACTAACCATGTTTCTTGGGGTTGGAACTGCGATTTATTTAGAGGAATACGCAAAAAAAGGGCGTATTCCATCATTTATACAAACCAATATTGCCAACCTGGCTGGTGTTCCTTCCATCGTCTTCGGTTTATTAGGTCTCACTGTGTTTGTAAAAGGCTTTAGCTTAGGAAATGTAGTGTTAGCCGGTGGATTGACGATGTCCCTGCTGGTTCTTCCGATCGTGGTAGTGGCTAGTCAAGAGTCTATCCGTGCTGTCCCACAATATTTAAGGGAAGCCTCTTATGGTATGGGAGCTACCAAGTGGCAAACGGTAAAGAATGTTGTCTTGCCTGCATCACTCCCAGGAATACTGACCGGTGTCATCTTATCGTTATCCCGTGCCATTGGTGAAACGGCTCCACTCGTTGTTCTTGGAATCCCAGCTTTGCTGATTCCATTTCCGGATAGTATTTTTGATAAATTCACTGTCATGCCGTTACAGATCTATTATTGGACAATAGATTCTGCACTGACTAAGGAGTATGCAAACTTGGCTGCGGGAGCAATTGTCGTGCTGCTTATGCTTCTATTCTTAATGAATTCAATAGCGATCATTATACGGAACAAATATCAAAGAAGATTATAAATGTGGAGGGATTATCAATGACCACTCTTACTATAGAAAAAAAGAACAACAAACGAAAAATAGAAAAGAATCAATCAACCAGCAATGCCAGCAACAAAAAGAATGTTTTTGAGACAAAAGATTTGAATCTCTGGTATGGAGACGATCACGCATTAAAAGAAATTAACCTCTCGATTCCTGAAAATGAAGTGACAGCAATTATCGGACCATCCGGTTGCGGAAAATCGACTTTTATTAAAACATTAAATCGTATGGTAGAAATGGTTCCTATCGTAAAAATATCCGGTGCGATCAAGTATCGTGAGAAAAATATTTTCCAACCTAAATATCGTGTGGAAGAATTAAGGACTCAAGTAGGTATGGTCTTTCAGAAGCCGAATCCGTTCCCGAAATCCATTTACGATAATATTGCCTATGGACCACGTATCCATGGCATACGCAACAAGAAGATACTCGATCAGATTGTTGAAAAAAGCTTGCGGGGAGCTGCGATTTGGGATGAAGTGAAAGATCGTTTGAATGAAAATGCATACGGCCTTTCTGGTGGACAACAGCAACGTATCTGTATTGCTCGTTGCCTTGCAATCGAACCGGATGTCATTTTAATGGATGAACCTACCTCTGCACTTGATCCGATTTCAACTTTAAAAGTGGAGGAATTGGTGCAAGAATTGAAGAAAGACTACAGTATTGTCATCGTCACCCATAACATGCAACAAGCAGCAAGGATTTCCGACAAGACTGCATTTTTCTTGACTGGTGAAGTTGTGGAATTCTCAGACACGGATGCATTGTTTTCCAATCCAGAAGATAAAAGAACCGAAGACTATATCACAGGTCGATTCGGATAGGGGAGTGTGTTGAATGGTTGTGAGGGAAAGTTTCCAAACCCAGCTGGATGAATTGAGAGAAATGTTGGTTCAATTAGGTCAGCTGGCAGAGAATGCATTGGAGGAAGCGATTGACGCGCTGAAAAATCAAGATATCGATCAAGCATTGCGTATTATTGATAATGATTACCGAATCAATGATCTTGAAGAAGAAATCAATGATAAGGCGATTCTCCTAATCGCAAAACAAGCGCCAGTTGCAAGCGACCTCCGTCGTATCATCGTATCCATCAAAATTTCTTCTGATGTAGAACGGATAGCAGATTTTGCAGTAAATATCGCAAAATCAGTTATCCGCATTGGAAATGAACCATTGATTAAACCGCTCATAGATATCCCTGCTTTGGCAGAAACGGCTAAGGAAATGCTGACTGAAGCCATCCAAGCATATAAAGAAGAGGATATTGTGCTTGCGAAGAGAATGGCGGATAAGGATGATTACATCGATGAAAAATATGGGCAATTGATCCAGGAGATTCTTGGTATGATGAAAGAGTATCCAGATTCAACAAACCAGATCATCCAGTTAAGCTTTGTTTGCCGTTATATAGAGCGTACTGCAGATCATGCAACGAACATCGCTGAAAGCATCGTTTACCTCGTAAAAGGTAAACATTATGACTTAAATGAATAACAGAAAGGGACTGTACCCCAGATGTCTGAACAAAGACTTATGGGGCAGTCCCTTTTATTACATTTAAAGAAAGCATAAAATACTTTCTTCAATATAAGAACAACTAAGGCTCAGCCGTCTGAGGCTGAGCCAAGTTTTCTTTATGGTGAAGTGATGACCTCTGCGATTTCAGCTATAGTCATCTTGCTGTTCACTTTATAGTTTCCGAATCTCACTTTGTTTTCCAAGTTGTTGGAACGGAGATAATTTAACAATTCACCACTGCTTTTTATGATTTTTTCACTCTCTAAGTAATCTGTGACCTGCCCAGTAGACGTTCCTTTTGAAATCACCACTGTCGTGTTGACAACAGGTTCCTCCTCAGGTTTTTCTGCTGGAGCTTCTTCTGACGTCTTTTCATCTTCAGCATTTTGATTACCTTCCAGCTGATCTAGCTTTCCCTGATCGATCGCTACAAGACCTTCTTTTTCAAGGAATGTGTTTACTTCTGCATATGTAATTTCTTCAGTTGATTCTGCATTGGCTTCGGAATCCAAATTATCTGTTCCCTGGAAATAAACTAGTGCCAGGATGCCAGAAGCAACAATCAGCCCTGCACCAAACCCTCTTAAACCACTGTTCATCATGCTATTTAATCTCTCTTCTATCTGTGATCATCATTTCTTTTTCTAGAACTTTGATCTTTTTATTGATTTGATAAAGTTCTTTCATCAATTGAATCGATACGTTTTCAAGTTGGGTCTCAATCTGTTGAGTCCGATTCTGTTTGAAAAACGATAGAACGATTAAGACTATTCCAGCAACCAATAGTGCCAATATTGTGAATTCCATCTTGCGCCCCCTATAAATAATGATCTCACATACTTTTATATCACAGACTTTGTCGATGAGGTAGCTTTTTTACTAAATCTAATCCTAAATTCCTATTAAAATTGACAATTTCTACTGATCATCTTTACTCTTTGGTCCAATCGAAAGAAAAATAAGTAAAAATATAGCGTATTTTGTATTGCGCGTGGGAAATTAGTCCGTACGAAGGCTGATGCTCGTCCCATCATGAAAATAGGAGGGACAGTCCTGAATGTCCAATACGATGCAATCCTTGCCCTCACTTCTATACTGAATATGATGGCCAACCAACAGAAGCCTTTATCTCAACTTGTCAAAATGCTTCCTAACACCAAGTTGATCCGCGAACAGGTTAAATGTCCTTCAAGGGTAAAAGGCAGAGTGATGCTAAGGTTGATGGAAGAAACACGCGATCAAATGACTGATCTTGTAGATGGCATTAAAGTATACCATCCGAACGGTGGATGGACCTTGATACTGCCAGACATCGTAGATCCTACATTCACGGTATATTCCCAAGCGCCAGATTTGGAGTTTGCTCGACGGACATCCGAATCTTTCATCCATAAAATAAAGACTTTCCAACAGATGTAAGCCGCGTCTACCACGTGTGTGGCATGGGGATCCCTTCATTTTGTCTTGATTGTTGTGAAAAATTTTGGTATGATACTAAAGGTGTCATTTAGCGATTAAAAAAATATGTAAAGCGATCGGTCATCTCAAGATGATCGTTTCATACGCTTGGAACATTGTAGATAGTTTGGAGGGAAACGAAATGCGCGTACAAGTAACATTAGCTTGCACAGAAACTGGTGACCGTAACTACATCACTTCTAAAAACAAACGTACAAACCCTAATCGTATGGAGCTTAAAAAATACAGCCCACGATTGAAGCGTCACACTTTACACCGTGAAACGAAGTAAAACAGCAGGAATTCCTGCTGTTTTTTCTATATCAAGCTAGTACTTCAAACTATTTTTTCAAGTAAGGTGGATGAATGATGATGGAGGAGAAGAACGAGCTCAGAAAATCTACCCAGATAAAATTATCTGCACTCTCTAAATCCGTAAAGGAAATCAATGAAGAAAAGATCAGGGAACGATTATTTCAGCTTGAAATATGGAACATGGCCACTACAATAGGGGTCACTGTTTCAAGAGGAAATGAAATCAATACATATCCGATCATTGAAAAAGCCTGGGAACAAAAAAAAACTATAGCTGTACCAAAATGTAATTCCTATGATCACACGATGGATTTTAGGAAGCTGACCTCATTTGATCATCTTGAAATTGTTTATTTCGGACTTAAAGAGCCTATCGTGTCAAAGACAGAAAGAGTAGAACCTGTTAAAATCGATTTATTGATCGTCCCGGGTTTATTATATGATTTGAACGGTTATCGGATCGGGTTTGGCGGTGGCTATTTCGATCGTTATTTGAAGCGATACAATGGTCCCACCGTCTCGCTTTTGCATCCAGTGCAAATGACAGCAAGGGTTCCTACAGAGCCGTTTGATCAACCTGTTAATCGATTGGTTCTGCCAGATGAAATTATAGAAACTTAAAGGGAGGGATCATATGGCAACGACGTATGTAGGGATTGTGTTGGCAGGTGGAGAGTCAAGACGGTATGGAAAACCGAAAGCCTTGGAATCGGTTGACGGCACCCCTTTTTATAAAAAAGCGATGGACGTGCTTGAACCAATCGTTGAACATCTCGTGCTCGTTGTCCACCCTTCCATAAAAGAATCCATAGGGCCAGAACACAAAGGTATTACAATCATCATGGATGAACCGAAGGTCAAGGGTGAGGGTCCGCTTGCTGGTATCTATAGTGGGATGAAAGCTTATGAAGCCTCTCACTATCTAGTCCTTGCATGTGATATGCCCCTCATGGAGCGACGAATCTATCAGCAGCTGGTATGTGTACACGCCTTCTTAAAATCTGAATGCAATGTGATCCCATGTACGGACAATCATGTTCAGCCCTTAGCTGCTTTATATTCATCAACGAGTCTCCCCTACATATCTTGTCTGTTGGAAAACGAAAAAAGACGGTTAACCGATTTACTTGATCGTATAGTTTGTGCTTACGTTTCCTACGAATCGGAAGAAATGATCGCATGTTTCAAAAATGTGAATAGACCTTCAGATTATACAGAAATATTCCGTTGAAACACTTTTACAAGATCATGGAAAAGTGTTTTTTAAAAAAGATAGGAAAGTATAATAACTTTGTTTTCCAATGAAGTAATGTCTAGCTCCAACGCCCAGCCGCTTGGATCACTTCAGTCCTCCTGTGGCAGCAACAGCCTCCTCGTCGGACTTCCAGTGACCTGCGTGGCTAATCAGGGCCTTACCGCTTTTCTTATTATGTTGTGAAAAATCCTTGACGTCTAATGGAAAAGGTTTTATAGTAGAAAGACATTTACACTTGAACGCACAAAAGCATAAAAGTATTGAAACGAACATAGTAGTTGGTCTTCTTCAAACATCAGAGACTTAGCGATTGGTGCAAGCTAAGGAAGGGGCTGAACGAAATTACATTCGTGGAGCTTATAGGTTTCATAACCTTTATCACTGAAGAGTTGATGCTGTTGAACACGTCAAGCAGGGTGGTACCGCGATAAATTCGCCCCTGTGGCCAAGTCGACAGCTTTTTTTGATTATTGGTTAATCTAAAGAAAGATTCAAAATGAAGAAAGGACCAGAAAGATGACATCTAAGAAAAGCTTAACTTTCTCACTAATTTCATTTATTTTGCTAGCAGGCATTATTTTATACGCCATGCTGATTTTAAAAACTGAACCCCATATCCCTCTTCTTCTTTCCCTTGTGTCTATTGCCATTCTTGCAAAAGGATCCGGCTACACGTGGGATCAGATGGAAAAAGGGTTGATAGATGGGATTATCGTTGGAATCAAACCGGTTCTCATATTGATGGTGATCGGCATGTTGATCGGGACTTGGATGATGAGCGGGACTGTACCGACAATGCTATTCTATGGAACCGGCATTATTTCACCACAATTCTTTACAATAGGTGCTTTGCTCGTCACGATTATCGTTTCAAGTTTTACAGGAAGTTCTTTTACGACGATCGGTACGGTCGGTGTCGCCTTGATGGGTCTTTCTGCAAGTCTAGGTGTCCATCCTGGTCTTGCAGCTGGAGCCATCATTTGCGGGGCATGCTTTGGTGACAAAATGTCTCCGCTCTCAGATACAACGAATTTTGCCCCTGCAGTTGCTGGAGTTTCATTATTCAACCACATCAAACATTTGATGTGGACGACGATCCCAGCATTACTCGTTACAATCGTTATTTTTGTTATCATGGGTTCAGGAACAAGTGAGGGAGCCTTGACTTCGATAGAGAATGTCCAAGAGAATCTTTCGCAAACTTTTAACATCAGTGGGTGGACTTTACTTTCTCCTCTTGTGGTCATTATATTAGCCCTTATAAGGTTCCCTACTATTCCAGCACTAATGATCGGGGTCATTACAGGAATTCTCACCATACTGCTTGTTCAGGGGCAAATGTCTGGTTCTGCCATCATTGATATGCTGCAGAATGGATTCCAGATGCAGACAGGTGACCAAACAGTCGATGAAATCGTCAATCGTGGGGGAATCCAGTCTATGATGTGGTCCATTTCACTCATTTGGATAGCCTTAGCATTAGGCGGGTTAGTCCGAGCCTTAGGCATGCTTGAAGCATTCGTGAATCTGCTGGAAACAAAGATCAAAAGCCGGGGCAACACAATTGCAACTACGGCTCTCTCTTCCATCGGAGTAAATGTACTGACTGGTGAACAATATTTATCGATTTTGATCCCCGGGCAATCGTTCAGACCTCATTTTGAAAGACAGCAAATTGATTTGAGGAATTTATCGAGGACGTTAGAAGATGCTGGAACACTCGTCAACCCATTGATTCCATGGGGTGTGAGCGGGGCATTTTTTGCATCGACTCTAGGGGTCGACGTAATCAGTTATTTGCCGTATGTATTCTTCCTTTTTCTATCGCCCCTGTTTACAATTCTGCTCGGCTATACAGGAATCGGTGTTGGAAAAGATGTGAGACATAGATAGAGGATATAATCTTGCGCTGCTTGGAACTTTGATCCAAGCAGTTTTTTTATTTAAGGAAGGTTAAAATCAGAAAAGCGTAAACGCCCTGATCAGCCACGCTGGTCACTGGAAGTCAACGAGGAGGCTGTCGCCATGCCTATCTAAAGTCCAGTTGATACCAAGGGATGTCGGCTCTTAAAGTAATACTTTCGATCATTGAAAACATAAAATCAAGTATAGAGGTGAGGCGAAGTAAGAAATCCTAATTTAAAGAGAGGGCTGATCTTATGGAGATTTTATTCGGGTATATATTGTATCTATTGCCACTCTTTATCATCCTGTACGTCATGTATAGCCTATCATTGATCAAATCTAAACTGGACACGGTCATGAATTATCTTGAAATTAACGAATATGCTGAAGAAGTCGTTTCCGATGAAGAAATTGAAAAGGTATTGGAAGAGGAAATGGAGAAAGAGTAATGATCAGTCATGGTGAGTTTTCACGAAATGGGGGAGGAGCAGATGTGAAAAAGTCTTTATGTGCGGGTCTGCTGTTATTGGTCATTGCAGTCATCACGAGTATAGTAGTGGGTGACCCGGCTCTTGTATACAAATTTTGCGGTACAGTCGGACTCATATCTGTCCTTTTAAGCGGAATCCTTTTAGGTGCTTTTATCAGTGGAACTCAGCTAAGGGCAAATTACAACACCGAAACGAAGTATCAAAGACACAATCGAAACAAGTGTGCATATTGCATCCTAGTATTCGGAATACCTAACCTGGCAGCAGCCATCATACAAATCAAATGGGTGATATCGTAGTAGGCATTATTATGTTGATTATGACTCTACAATGCAATGGTGCCCCCTTATATCTCTGCCAGCATACGTCAATAAGGGGGTGTCTTTGTTGACTAACGATATACATAGCGGTATGTTTCAATAGAATAATATCAAAAAGGTTGTGGTATACAATGAATCATCGTTTACAGCAATTTTCAAATTGGCTGCAAGAAACAGAGCAAACCTTCGGATTTGTTCATTCCTCTGCCAATGTATTCTATCTCTCGAATTTCAACTGTGAACCCCATGAAAGATTATTGGGTCTATTCATCTTTCCAAAACTCGAACCGTTCCTGGTTTGTCCTGGTATGGAAGTATCTCAAGCAAGAGATGCAGGGTGGGAATATGAGATCATCGGACATGGCGATGCAGATAATCCTTGGGAAATGATCCGATCAGCCCTTAAAACAAGAGGCATAACTACTGCAGATCATGTGGCCATAGAAAAAGAAACACTTTCTTATGAGCGTGCAGAGCAAATCATGAATATTTACCCATCTGTAACTTTTACGGGTGCAGAGGAAAAGCTCCATGAACTAAGGCTTATAAAAGATGAAAAAGAACTGGAAATCCTCCGTAAAGCTGCTGTATTAGCTGATTTTGGTGTTGAAACAGGTATTGGCGTATTACGAGAAGGATGCACAGAAATGGAAGTCCTTGCGACGATTGAATATGAATTGAAGAAAAAAGGGATTCGTGAAATGTCTTTTTCAACAATGGTTCTTTTCGGTGAAAAATCGGGGCAGCCTCATGGAAATCCCGGTGGTCGAAAACTTAAGAAAGCGGATTTTGTCTTGTTCGACCTTGGGGTAGTATTGGATGGCTATTGTTCGGATATAACGAGGACGGTCGTTTTTCAGGAGGTCAGTGATAAACAAAAGGAGATTTATGATACCGTCTTGAAAGCCCAGCTTGAGACATTAGAAATCTCGAAGCCAGGTACTCGTCTTGGTGATCTTGATAAAAAAGCGAGGGAAATCATCACGATTGCAGGTTACGGTGACTTTTTCCCTCACAGGATCGGACATGGGATCGGCATCGATGTACATGAATATCCATCAATGAGTGAAAATAATGACAATCTATTAAAAGAAGGTATGACCTACACGATAGAACCAGGAATTTATTTACCTGATATTGGCGGTGTTCGGATTGAAGATGATGTCCTTGTCACTTCAACAGGATATGAGACACTGACTAGATTTCCGAAAGAGCTTCAAATCATACGGGGATAAAGATGAAGGGGCACTCCCAAAACAATCGTGTCAGACTTTCACAAACAACATTTGGTATCAACACCACGCATTTCTCTAAAAATGTTGTTAGGAACGAAGAAAGCCGGACACTAATGGGACTGCCCTTTTTTACAATTGATTAAACAACTCAATTAGGGATGTTTTACTTGCAAAAAAGTTGCATAATTCCTTTGCCAATATCAGATAGTATAGAGGAAAGGTGGTTTGGATGATGAGATACGGTTTAATGAAATGGATGATCCTAGCAGTTGCTGCATTCCTTATGTATCAGAATCGCTACAAGTTGTTAAATTTGATTCTTGGTATGAGGCTTTTACGAACACTGGCAATCCGTGGATTTTTAAGAATACCCGGTGTTCGTGATAAAATCGTGCAAGACATGTTTTAGCAGATGCTTGTTATCTTGCTCTCAGCATTTCATATCTTCTTATTTAATACATCAAGGGTTGATATATTGAATTAGTTGAACGTTTTCTCCTGATTTTGATTCTGTCAGGAACATCAAATGACTCATATCCTTACTGATCAAAATAAGTGGCAAACTACTGCCGATTGGTGATTCGGTTTGTCCGTTTGGCAATTTGATCCCTAGAAAATAATTCTTATAGATTCCTTCCCACAAGCCGCCGATCACTTGGTCGGTTTTTTCTTTAGATAGGCCTGGTAAAGGCAGCAATGAATAATCATAAAGTTTGGTCAAGGGAAGTACATAATAATTTTCGATAGGCACATTGAAGTAACGTATTAAGTTATGCCAAACAACCTTAAGCTGTTGATTCGTGGCATGATCCAACATCTTTTTATTGTTGAGGTCCTCCTCGTTTTCAGGAGTTTTGAATGACTCCAGCGGCTGGAGCGGAGTATCGATGACATAGAGTTGATCATAGCTCATGGTTTGTGCGCTTTTGATTACGTCATTCGGGTAATGTAATTCAGCATGATGGAAGCTGATCGCCTCAAAGTGACCGCTGTCTTCATTCGTGACAACTTTTCTCTGTTGAAGTGTATCGGTGTTTTCTTCCCATTTAGACAACGTATCTTTTAACATCCCATCTTCATACAGTAAGGATATGTCTTGCCTTAAATAAGCTTTAGTACCGAGAGAAGAATTCACTTTCCATCTGATTTCATATTCGTCTTCATCCTTTTCCTCAAGAAGGATGACTTCTGTTTCTGCGGAAGCAAAAGACACTGAAGGGTCGATTGGAAAATAGATAATGCTTTCCTTTACTTTGGAAGTTTGGTTATTATACATATAGAGGGACGTTGCCGTAATCATCCCTAGAATAAGAAAGATGAGCACTTGTTTTTTCATACCTTTTAAACCCCCATGGACATCCTATCCATATAAAATATGAACTTGTCCGGAAGTTTAGAAGGAAATAGTTTTGAGGGGGACGGAAAATATGAGTCAAAAAGTCAATACGGAAGAAATAATGGAATTGATCAATGGTTTGGTATCAATTCCAAGCCCATCAGGTAATACGGAACAAGTCATCAGGCATGTAGATGAATATTTCAACAAACTTGGTTTGGAAACGAAACGAAATCATAAAGGCGGATTACTCGTCACTCTACCTGGAGAAAATGACAATCGTCATCGATTTTTGACAGCACATGTCGATACACTTGGTGCGATGGTCAAAGAAATCAAACCGAACGGAAGGTTGAAATTAACGATGATTGGTGGTTTCAGGTGGAATCATGTAGAAGGGGAATACTGTCAAATCGAGACGGCTGATAACCAACGTTTTACGGGCACAATCCTCATGCACCAAACTTCGGTACATGTGTACAAAGAAGCAGGCGATGCCAAACGTGATGAAAATAATATAGAAGTCCGTATAGATGAACGAGTGGAATCAGAACAGGATGTTAAAGAGTTAGGGATATCAGTAGGGGACTTTGTGTCGTTCGATCCTCGTGTCGAAATTACAGAGAGCGGCTTTATCAAATCGCGACATCTTGATGATAAAGCCAGTGTGGCATTATTGATGCATGTCATCAAACTTTTAAAAGAAGAGGGCACAAAGCTTCCATTTACGACCCATTTCTTGATCTCCAATAATGAAGAAATCGGCTATGGGGGTAACTCTAACATTCCGAGTGAAACAGAAGAATATCTGGCAGTTGATATGGGGGCGATTGGAGATGGGCAGGCAACAGATGAATTCACCGTATCCATTTGTGCAAAAGACTCTAGTGGGCCGTATCATCTAGAATTGAGAAAGCACCTTGAGAACCTTTCAAAAGAGAATCATATTGAATACAGAATGGACATTTATCCTTATTATGGATCCGACGCTTCTGCTGCAATCAGAGCGGGGTTCGATTTGAAACATGGTCTTATCGGTCCGGGAATCGATGCATCTCACGCATTCGAACGTACCCATGAAACGTCACTGTTACATACAGCCCGGTTGATCTATCACTATCTGAAGTCTGATATGAATTCTTAAAAGAAAGGCGCTTAAAGTGATCCAAGTGACTGGTAGCTGAGCTGGACAACGCGAAAAGCGGAAGCGACCCGCTTAGTCACGTAGGTCACTGGAAAACTGACGAGGAGGGTTTCGCCTGGCTCGCTTTCCCGCTGGAGTGTTGTGAATTTCTCTAAATGCAATATTCTATGTCAACATTAAAATTAAACAAAATCTAACAAAAAAGCACTGAGCTCATCAGTGCTTTTTCCTTTTTTCACAATAAATCCCTGTCCAAGTATGTAAATATTATGAATGGTTAATGATGGTAATTGAAAGGATGGGGAAAATGACACGAGATAAAAAAGTTCCACAGATCAAAGATTACGATGCAACCATTACTTATATTAAAGAAGAACTCGGAATTGGCAAAAGCTTCGATCAGATCCATCTTGAACTGGAATATGCCGGAAAACGCATGAGTCTTTTCATGATTGATGGATTTGTTAAAGATGATATCATGCACTATTTGATGAAGCTGCTATCAAAACTTGATCCTAAGGACCTTGACCCCGATCCTTTGACGAAATTGATGCGTACACATCTTCCCTACATGGAGATAGAAGAACAAGCGGATCTTGAAAAAGCGATTGATTTCTCACTAGGGGGACCAAGTCTATTGATCGTTGAAGGGGTAGACACTGTGATCGTGATCGATGCAAGGACCTATCCGGTCCGAGGGCCATCGGAACCTGATTTGGAAAGGGTTGTACGTGGATCTCGGGATGGATTTGTAGAGACGATCGTCTTTAATACCTCTTTAACAAGGAGACGGGTTCGTGACCGTACCTTACGTATGGAATATATGAAGATCGGAAGAAGATCACAGACAGACGTCTGTATTTCCTATATAGAAGATATCGCCGATGAGAAAATTGTTGAAAAGATTAAAGATTCAATTTCAAAGATCGATACCGACGGGCTTCCAATGGCGGAAAAGACCATTGAGGAATTTGTATGTGGACAGCATTGGAATCCCTATCCATTAGTAAGGTATACGGAACGGCCTGATACTGCTGCAGTCCATCTTTATGAAGGTCATGTGCTCGTTTTTGTCGATGGTTCCCCGAGTGTCTTGATAACCCCAGCAACTTTTTGGCATCATTTGCAACATATGGAGGAATATCGACAAAAACCTGTCGTCGGGGCATATCTCAGATTTGTAAGATTTTTCGCAGTTTTATTGTCGATATTTTCTCTTCCTCTTTGGTATTTGTTTTCGATCAGTCCTGAGATGATGCCTGCCCAGCTCGCTTTTATCGGTCCGGAAGAAGCAGGGGATGTACCTCTGTTCGTCCAACTCATCTTTATTGAAATTGGTTTGGATATCATGAGGATGGCAACTGTCCATATCCCATCATCCTTAGCGACTGCTTTAGGGCTAGTTGCAGCAATACTTATTGGCCAAGTAGCAGTTGAGGTTGGATTGTTCCTCAATGAAGTCATTTTGTATATTTCAATCGCAGCGATCGGTTCATTTGCAACCCCTTCATATGAACTCAGCCTTGCGAATCGATTGACACGGTTGATGCTTTTGATTTTGACAGCCCTATTCGCCCTGCCCGGCTATATGATAGGAACCACATTATGGATCATTTTACTTTCACGGCTCAAGTCGTTCCACATACCTTATCTTTGGCCTTTCCTTCCATTTTCATATAAAGGCTTCAGGGATGTACTGATCCGTTCTCCGATTCCACTCAAGAATCGAAGGCCGACAGTATTACATCCGAAAGATCCCGATCGTTAGGGAAGCAGCTACTGCTTCCCTATTATTTTGTCTACTATCCATCGTATTCTCCTGCCTTTTTAAAATCAATAATAATGATATAATACGATTGGGTGAATTTATTATGAAAACGACATTGGACGTCCAACAATTCTTGAAGCGCTTCGGTACATTTATATATACTGGCAACCGCAGCGCTGACTTGGAAATGTATGTTTCTGAAATACAAGAATTATACCAAAATGGGATGATCAGCACCGAGGATTATAGAAAAGCGATCCTAATCATAAAAAGTGAACAGAATAAATTGAACTAAGGGATGAGTTATATGACGGAAACTGTGTCAATCGGAATCGATTTAGGTGGGACAACGATCAAAATGGCTATCGTGGATCAACAGGGTAACATTGTAGATAAATGGGAAATCCCTACGGATACAAGCAATAATGGTAGAAATATATCACAAAATATTACAGATTCGATTAAAGAGAAGAGGGAAAACGGTGGATGGAAACTGAAGGATATATATGGGATCGGAATTGGAGCGCCAGGCTTTATCAATATGGAAAACGGTTTCATTTACCATGCAGTAAATCTCGGGTGGAAAAACTACCCTCTTAAAGATGACTTAGAGTCTAAGACCGGTCTTATGGTAGTGGTGGACAATGATGCTAATACAGCTGCACTCGGCGAAATGTGGAAAGGAGCAGGAAAACAAGCATCTGACTTGATTTGTATCACATTAGGTACTGGAATTGGGGGTGGTATCATTTCAAATGGAATCATTCTGCATGGAGCGAATGGGATGGCTGGTGAAATCGGCCATATAACGTCGATTGTTGATGATGGCGCACCATGTAACTGTGGAAAGACAGGCTGTCTCGAGACGATCGCATCTGCCACTGGAATCTCAAGAATCGCTACTGAAGGTCTGGGAGAAAACCCTAATAGTATGCTTTATAAAAAGTGGATTGAGAAGGGAAGAGTTACGGCTGAAGATGTGTTTGCATGTGCAGCCGAAGGTGATGAATGGGCTAATGAAGTGGTTAAGACCATAACCCAGCATCTCGGACTTGCGATTGCAAACATGGCGAATGTAATCAATCCTTCACGGATAGTCATTGGGGGTGGTGTATCACGAGCTGGTGACCATCTGATGGCTCCTTTGAAAAAAGTATTCGGGAAGTATGCACTGCCTAGAGTACATGAAGGTGCTTATTTTGCAATTGCCAGCTTAGGAAATGATGCAGGGGTCATCGGTTCTGCTCGCCTTTTGACCTTAAGAAACAGTAATTGATATTCATATCCACGTAAAGTACTTGGAATAATCGAATACTATACAAATCTACAAGAGAGTCATTTTTGACTCTTTTTTTTCATATAATGGCTTGTCTTGAATCATTGATTATAGGCAAAATGTAATGACATGTTGCCGATTTAGTCATAAACTCCCGAAGCCATTACATAAAAAGTATGAACAAAGTGTGAAGTTACTTCAAATTGCATACAAACTTAAAACTTTTTTCTTATTTGATCGTCTATAGGTTTAACGGTATTTTCAACAGGGGATAGTTAACTTAACGTAGGTGTAATATAATTTACAAATTATTGAAAAATGATAAATTTCTCTTGAAAAAAAATTTAAAAGGGAGTATTATAACAATCATGCGAAAAGCGAATGGAGAAAAAAACAATTAAGAAAACTATAATTTTTCAAACAAGAGAGATAATGAGTCATAAAGTCAAGGAGGTAACTGTACGATGCTGAAAAACACCCTATCAAAATATCAGATTATCATCATCACAGGTGTTTTACTATGGTTGAAATCGTATCTGGTATATAAAATTTCGTTTGATCTGAAAATAGAAAATGCTGTTCAAGAAATCATTCTTTTGATCAATCCGCTTAGTTCAGTAGTATTCATTCTAGGTATTGCCCTCTTTTTCTCAGGAAAAGCTCGTAATATCATGGTTCTACTATTGAATTTGGTAGCGTCATTCATTTTATTCGCAAATATGGTCTACTACCGGTTCTTCAATGATTTCATTACAATTCCGGTATTATTCCAAACAAGTAACATGGGTGACCTGGGGAGCAGTATTACGTCGTTAATTTATCCATATGACCTTTTATTATTCGCGGATATTATTGTTCTTGCAGTTTACATGAAATTACGCAAAATTGAATCGCCAAAACTGTCATCGAAGAAAATTGGGCTTGTGTTTGCGACAAGTTTGATCATTTTCATCGTCAATGTTGGAATCGCTGAGACGGAGCGCCCACAATTATTGACACGTTCTTTTGACCGTGAAATGTTGATTAAGAATATCGGAGCATACAATTACCATGCATATGATGCGATCATCCAGTCAAAAGCGAAAGCGCAACGTGCCTTAGCTGATGGCAGTGAAATCGCTGATATTGAAAACTATGTTAAAGCTGATTATAAAAGCCCGGATCCAGATATGTTCGGAGCTGCAAAAGATAAAAATGTCGTTATCATTACATTAGAGTCAATGCAGAACTTTGTAATTGATAACAATTTAGAAGGAAAAGAAATTACTCCATTCCTTAATGAATTGAAAAAGGATGAAGACACGTACTATTTTCCTAACTTCTATCATCAGACAGGACAAGGAAAAACATCTGATTCTGAATTCTTATTAGACAACTCTATGTATCCTTTACCAAGTGGAGCAGTTTTCTTCACTCATTCACAAAATGAATATCAAGCTACACCAGAACTTTTAAAAGAAGATGGTTACCATACGGCAAACTTCCATGCGAACAACAAAAGTTTCTGGAATCGCGATATCATGTACAACTCGCTTGGTTATGATAAGTTTTACTCAGCGACGGATTACGATATAAAACCTGAAGAATCAGTTGGTTGGGGTATGAAGGATGAATTCTTCTTCCAACAATCAGTGGATCATATGAAAGAATTACCTGAACCTTATTACACGAAGTTCATCACGTTGACAAACCACTTCCCATTCACTTTGGAACAGGAAGACGAATTCATTCCAGAGTGGTCGTCTAACGATGGTACGGTAAACCGTTATTTTACAACGGCTCGTTATACAGATGAAGCCGTTAAGATGTTCTTCGATAGTCTAAAGAATGAGGGTATGTACGAAGATACCGTATTTATTCTTTACGGAGATCATTATGGAATCTCAGAAAACCATAATAAAGCTATGGGAGAATATCTCGGTAAGGAAATTACACCATTTGAATCGACACAGCTTCAACGTGTACCGATGTATATTCACATTCCTGGTGATGGAAATGGTAAAGTAATGGATACAGTCGGTGGTCAGGTTGACCTAAGACCAACAATTATGCATCTGCTAGGAAAAGAAACAAAGAATACAATCCAATTCGGATCTGATTTGTTCTCCAAAGAACGTCAAGACTTTACAGTATTACGTGATGGAAGCTTTATCACTAAAGATCACGTATATACAGATAACACTTGTTATGATAAAGAGTCTGGTGAAGAAGTAGAGAAAACAGCTTGTGAGCCATTTATGGAAAAAGCGAAGAAAGAGCTTGATTACTCTGACCGTATCGTTTATGGAGACTTGCTACGTTTCTTCGATCCGAAAACAGGAACAATCAAAGAAGAATAGATATTACAGAGACCGTGTCAACCAAATGTTGGCACGGTTTTTTGTATGCTCTGTCGCATCTTTAATGTTGATTTTTACGAAATACACTCCCCTTCCACATGCGATCCACAGGACTCCTCACCCTTTCCTCGCTGGGGTTCCGCTTGTTCGCCTTTCCAGGAGTTATCGCAAGGTTAGCTTTTTGCTGAAGAAAGTATGTTATACTTTCCTGCAGTGAAAAAATCAAAATAAAAATCAGCCTCATGCCCTGCCGATCCTTCCTGTAATCATACATAAAATGATTCATAACTGAATATCCAAACCATATATATGGTGGGAGAATGGTTATTTGGAGGGAAGTTAAAATGAAGGTGAGCGTACGTAAAGGAGATACACTTTGGTATCTTGCTAAATTGTTCAATGTACCACTCCGGCTTGTAATCGATTCAAACCGAAAGCTCAATCCATCTAGTCTACAGGTAGGATCAGAGATAGAAATACCTGCATATAGAACGGAAAAATACACGATCCAAAAAGGAGATACCTTTTATAAGATTTCACAAAGAAGAAAGCTGGCACTTGATACCCTCACAATCATGAATCCAAGCACTTCTCCAAGCAATCTTCAAATTGGACAAATCATTAACGTGCCTGTTAGGGTAGTCACTCCATATGTGAATCCTAAAACGAAATATGATTGGGCAACGATGCAGAAAAACTTGAGTTCTTTAAAAAAGGCTTATCCTTTTATCCGGGTAAAATCGATTGGCAAGTCAGTACTCGGGAAATCAATTCCTGATATCCAAATTGGCAACGGAGAAAAGAAAGTCCATATGAATGGGGCGTTTCATGCTCAAGAATGGATCACAACAGCAGTCATAATGAATTTCTTGAATGACTATTTGTTAGCTTTGACGAACCAATGGATGATACGGGGATTAAACATGTCACCTTTTTATGATGGGGTAACTTTATCGATTGTCCCTATGGTCAATCCTGATGGTGTGGATCTTGTTCTTAATGGCCCCCCGGACAGTGAGTATTACAGAGAATTTGTGCTTGAACTGAATCAAGGAAATACAGATTTTTCAAGGTGGAAGGCGAATATAAGAGGAATAGATTTGAACAACCAGTTCCCCGCAAAATGGGAGGTAGAAAAACCTAGGAAGCCACAATCCCCTGCACCGAGAGACTATCCAGGAGAAAGACCTTTAAGTGAACCAGAAACAATTGCTATGGCAGAGCTGACTCGTAATGAGGATTTTGACCGGGTCATCGCTTTTCATACACAGGGAGAAGAAATCTATTGGGGATATGAAGGGGTGGAACCCCCTTACACTGAGACAATTGTGAATGAATTTGAACGGGTAAGCGGTTATAAAGCGGTTCGGTATTTAGATAGTTATGCAGGTTATAAAGACTGGTTTATTAAGGAATGGCACCGCCCAGGATATACTATCGAACTAGGTGAAGGGGTCAATCCCCTTCCATTAAGCCAGTATGACGAGATCTATCAAGAAACTTTAGGAATCATGCTTGCAAGCTTATATATGTAAAAATCACACTTGCTAGTGTGGTTTTTACTTTTTCAAAAATAAGAAACAGGCTATCAAAATAACGCATATTGAATAAGACTCAGCATTTTTATAAAACATTTCCCCTTGTGGTTTGTAAAGACTACGTTTAAGGTAAAGACTATTAGACAATATAAGATATTGGAGTCGGAGGTATATGGACAAGAATCAATCGATCATCACTTGTAAAGATGTATCTACAGATCGCTTGAAAGACATTTCATTCGAGCTTAGACGTAAACAGATTACGACAATTGTGGGTCCTTCGGGAGCAGGAAAAAGCAGCTTGTTATTTTTATTGAACCGTCTGGAAGAACCAACATCAGGGGAAATTTATTATTTAGGTCGAAACATCAAGGATATACCCGTCACCCAGTTAAGATGTGAGATCGGGATGGTTTTTCAATCTGCTTATCTCTTTGATGGAACTGCAGAAGAAAACATTCAATATGGTCCAAAACTACGTGGAGAAGTGGAAGATTGCGATGTAAACCGCCTACTTGATCTAGTTGATCTCCCTCAATCCTTCAAATCCCGGTACGTTACATCATTATCAGGGGGAGAGCAGCAGCGCGTCGCTATAGCGAGGACGTTTGCTAATAAGCCTTCTGTCCTGCTCCTCGATGAAGCGACAAGTGCGTTGGATATAAAGACGACAGAACATATAGAAGAGCTGTTGATCCGTTTAAGGGATGAAAAAGAAATCTCGGTCTTGATGGTCACTCATAACCTTAAGCAGGCAGAACGCATGGGAGAACAAACCTTGTATATTGAGGAAGGAAGACTACTTGAGAGTGGGTTGACTTCTGAAATATTCGAACATCCTGAGACAAATCATTTTGAGCAGTTTTTAAAGGAGTAGGGTTATGATGGAAGGTAATGAAATATCGAACTTATCGTTATTATTCATCATCGTTTTCGTCTTCATTCCAGTTTCCCTTTCTTACTGGTTCTCGCTGGACCTGTCGAAAACAATCATATGGTCATCCATTCGTGGAGTAGCACAGCTTTTCATCATCGGGTACGTATTGACCTTTCTATTTGATTTGCCTAGCTGGCAAGGAATCGGTTTATGGGTTACAGTGATGGTCATTGTAGCTGCGATAAACGCTTCCAGGAAAGGAAGGAACATCCCCTACGTATTCCCTGTTGTATTGATGGTCATTTCGTTGACAGAAGTATTTATCCTTTCTTTATGGTTATTGTTCGGATACATCCCTTTTTCTGCTGAGAAAGTGATTCCGATCAGCGGAATGGTGATCGGCAATAGTATGATTGCAATTGGCCTAGCATTAGAGCGTTTACAGCATCAATTCAGTGAAGAGAAAGGAAGGATATTAGCAGCCCTATCACTAGGCGCAACCCCGAATCAAGCATCTTTACAAATCATAAGGAAAACACTGAAAGCGGCTTTGATCCCAAATATCGACGGATTGAAAACGATCGGTTTAGTCCAATTACCTGGTATGATGACTGGGTTGATCCTAGGCGGGGTTTCCCCGCTCGATGCTGTCCGGTATCAAATCGTCATCTCACTGAGTATTTTTGTTTCTGTTGCAGTTTGTGCGATGATGGTGACCTTATTACTTTACAGATTTTATTTTAATGATAAAATGCAACTGATCGATCTAAATTCTTAGAGGAGGGTTACAATGGCAATAATTGATGTAACAGTAGTACCGCTAGGAACGAAAACCCCGAGTATGAGTGAAGAGGTAGCGGAAGTGCAAAAGGTCCTTGAAAAGAATTCTGACAAGATCACTTATAAGTTGACGCCGATGAGTACCTTGATTGAAGGGGAGCTTTCTGATTTATTCGATGTGATCCAACAAATTCACGAAGTACCATTCAAAAATGGCGTTGAACGTGTTTCAACGAACATCCGCTTAGATGACCGACGCGACAAGCAAGTGAGTATGGGAGACAAAGTAGAATCCGTAGATCAAAAATTATAATACCAATGAAAAAAGATTGACCTCTTTTGGTCAATCTTTTCTTCATGTAGACGGATTAGTGTCCGCCGCCCCAACCACCAGTATGGAAGATATCGATTACGGTCATCACCGTAAACCATCCGAACACTGCAACAGTCAAGAAGGCAAAACCTAATGCAAAGATATTTTTCCTTTTTAATTCTCTGAATAACGCCCAGAGTGCGAAAAGGGTTACAAGGCCAAAGATGATTGCCAATGCCATAAACTTTCCCCCCCTTATATTATTGTTTGTTAGTTTTACTATAACCTATTCTACCGAAAACAATCTATGTAATAGAATGATTGCCTACCCTATTGTACCTGTTTTTCAATTACTTGTCGAGATTCCATTCGGTTACAAAAGTGTGACGGACACTTGATAAGCTGAAGCGATTTGTTTGATGAGGTCTCCCTGTTGTCGATCTGCAAAATAGATGAAGGGGTTTACAGATTCATCGATTGCGATTATATGTTCTTCCATTTGAAGCATAGCCATCTTGATTTCTTCTTCATTGCCGTGATCTATTCGAAAAGGGACAGCCATTTCCTTATACAGGTATGTGTGATTCGAGGATGAAACGAAACCATAATCCGTATTGAATGACTGTGCTGGTGACTGAAGCGGATATAGCTCAAATGCCTCTTCAAACAGATTTTCTTGTTCAAATAGAGCTTGTAACGCTTGTTTTTCAAATTCAGTGTGGACAATACATAAGCGGTCATCACGATCAAGGATATTAGCCGTATCAGCAATCTTACGTACAAATTGGCTGGAAAAACCTGAGGAGTGACCCTTTAAGTCCCGATGTTCAACGCCATAGACAATTTGCATAGTTCCCTCACTTTCCTTATAACAATAGAATTGGTATTGTAGAATGGAATACATCCTTCAGTTATGAATTTCTTATAGTGTAGAATAAATGAAGAAGATTAGCAATGGAGGCGATAAGAATGGAATGGAAACAACTTACGGTCGGTCCTGTACAGGCAAATTGCTATTTACTGTGGAATGGGCAAAGGGAAGCATTGATCATCGACCCAGGAAGTGAGGCGGAGCGGATAATTCAGGAAGTAGAAAGGTTAGGTTTGAAACCGGTGGCCATTCTCCTGACGCATGCTCATTTTGATCATATCGGGGCATTGGATGAGGTCCGATCCAGATGGAAGGCCCCAGTATATCTCCATAAAGAGGAACTTGAATGGTTAGGGGACCCTGATCTGAATGGTTCAAGTTTTTTCCCGATGGTCCAGTCAATCGCCATGAACAAGGCGGAACATGTATTGAAAGGCGGGCAATACCTTGAAGCAGGTGCCTTTACGTGCCAAGTTCTACATACTCCTGGACATTCACCAGGAAGTGTGTCGTTTTATTTTAAAGAAAGTGATTTAGTTGTAAGTGGAGATGCGTTATTTAAGGGCAGTATCGGGCGAACGGATCTGCCCGGAGGTAATCATAAGCTCCTTCTGAAAAGCATCCACAATCAATTACTATCATTGGATGAGGAGACACTCGTACTTTCAGGACACGGTCCTTCTACAACGATTGGTGAAGAAATGGATTCGAACCCATTCTTGAATGGCTTTTCGTTATGAAGAAAGAGCAATTGACGATTGAAGAGGCTCTGTATGAGAGGATCCAATCGACTGAGGACCAAAGAATAAGCTATGCCGATTATATGGAGGCTGTCCTTTACCATCAGGCCGGGTATTACCAAAAAGAAGATACAAAAATCGGGAAAGAGGGGGATTTTTACACGTCCAGCTCAATACATCCTGTATTTGCCTGGGTGTTTGCCGATTACTTCGATAATTATTGTGGAGATCATGAGCTTCCGTTTCATATTTGTGAAATAGGGGGCGGAAATGGGACATTCACAAAACAAGTTCTCGACTATCTGAAAAGAACGAAACCAGTTCGATATCGCGAAGTAATATTTTCCTTCATTGACGTAAGTCAAGACCATCTGAAAACAGCCCAGATGAACCTGTCTGACCATGAAAACATCAAATATTATTCATCCCTTTCTACGTTCCAACAAGACAACACTGGATTTAGAGGAATCATTTTTTCAAATGAACTGTTGGATGCTTTCCCTGTTCATGTTGTTGAGAAACGAAAAGATGCCATTCATGAAGTTAAGCTTACGCTCGATAAGTGGAATACCTTACAGGAAGTACTGGATCCAGCTGTTAACAACGAGCTCTTGCAATGGTTGGAGTGGAGCGGTATTGAGCTTCCAGTAAAACACCGATTCGATGTTCCGTTGAAGATGATGAAGTGGCTATCTGATATTGCAAAGCTCCTTAAATCGGGTTTATTAGTCACGGTGGATTATGGGTATAATAACGATGAACTATTGGAGCCTGCACTTCGTAATGGAAGCCTTAGGGGGTACAAGGATCATCAACTGATTGAGAATCCACTTTCATACCCTGGACAGATGGATTTGACGACCCATATCCAGTTGGATGCCCTGATTAAAAAAGGGAAAGAACTGGGTCTTCAGAAACAATATGTAGGGAAACAGAGGGAGTTTTTACTGGAGAACGGCTTGTTCAATCATTTGGTCGAACATGACAATCGTAATCCATTTTCAGAAGAAAATAGATTGAATCGTGCAATCCGTTCCTTTGTAACTCCAGGCGGAATCAGCGATGCATTTCATGTAATCGTTCAAGAAAAAGGGCGTTAAAAAAGATGGACTGGAGGGTCCATCTTTTTTTTGCTCTGAAAGATAAGGAAGTATAAAAATTTTGTCTCGATGAATCCAACGCCCAAACACTTGGATCACTTCAGTTCCCCTTCGGAGGTCGACACATTGATTTAGGTCGAAGTGTTTACCCACGCAGAACCGAACTTTGTTTGGTTCGAGCCTCCTCGTCGGACTTCAAGTGACCTACGTGGTTGGTCAGGGCGTTTCCACTTTTCTTGATTAATGTCCGCCTGAACCAGGTGTCATCATGAAAGTGGTCCAGTATGTGAAACCGATAAAGAAGACTGTCAGGTAGGCACCGAAAATATAAATATACATTCTTTCTGATAAGTTAAGGTATCCAAGTGCAACAAACATTACCGTTTGTCCTACGAACAGAAGGGAAAATGCCGGCATGTCACCTATATAAGCCATTACAGCGATGACTGCCGTCCAAAATCCCATCATGCGGTACATTCTTGCCATATGTAATCCTCCTTTGCAGCAATGATCATAACGGATAGATAAGTGCGGTTAAACGATTCTCCATCCAAAATTAAATGGACTCTTTTAGTATTATAAATCAAATGAATCAAAAAAGTAAATTACATTTGCTATGTCAATTTTGTGTCGACACTCTAATTTTTTCAAAGCTATATATAGTATAATGGCAATGCGAAAAAATATACAGGAATTTGAATTTAAAAAAAGGATAATTTTTTTATCTGTAGGAATTATTCATATACTTCCCGAAAGAAGGTGGTTTTATAGAAATTAGCGTCGAAACGAAGAGTGAAAAACTAGTCTTACAAGCACTATCTATGCATGCATCCGACATACATGTGATCCCGAAGCGTCGGTCTGCAACCATTCAAGCGTGAGTCGATCAACGTCAATTCACCCTTGAAGAGATGGCATTGAAGCAAAGTGAACGGTTGATTTCCCACTTCAAATACTTAGCTGGCATGGATATCGGAGAAAGACGGAAGCCACAGAACGGCTCCATCCACCATTACCTGCCTATCAATGGTAATATCCACTTGAGATTATCAACCTTACCATCCGCTTATAATGAAGCCTTAGCCAACGTTTTTTACCTCAAGATGATTTAAACACCTATACGAACCTTTCCATATTCCCCGGTTCCATCAAAAATATCTTCAAACTCCTCTCAAAACCACAAGGTCTGCTTTTGTTCGCCGGGCCTACTGGATCGGGAAAAACGACACTCCTATACTCCTTGTTGAAAGAATCCCAACATCAACTGAAGCGACAGATACATTACGTTGGAAGACCCTATTGAAAAAAGAATGGACAGTTTGCTGCAAATTGAAATCAATGAGCCAGCAGGTGTGACCTATTTTGATGGATTCAAGTCGATATTGCGTCATGACCCGGATGTCATCATGATCGGGGAAATAAGGGATGACGCGACGGCACATTTAGCGATAAATGATCTTGTCCTTAAGTATTTTTCTCACATTGGCAGCCTTGACTCCCTTGATGTTTTCTGCGATATTTTCAACAAGCCTAAAAACACTGCATTACCAAGAAATCAGTTTGTTTTTTGAACAGGCTGATAAAGAAATCCAGGGTTCGGTCCATGCAGAAAGCCGATGGAATCGATTATATTTATTACAATCAGATGGCAACGAAGTAACGTACGAAAAAAATGGTGAGCGTATTGTACGGAAGGTGAATGGAAAGGGGTTTGAAATCATTTTACAAAAAGTGAATGATTTCAAAGTCATACATACCCAATATTCAGTCCAACTGCTGATCCATTCACTTGACCAGGAATACGAACATAAGACGATCCTTGTCCAACCTTATGCCAATCAATGGAGGAACCAATGAATAAGGAAGCGGTTATATCACTGCTTTCTCTATCATCATTTCTTTGCTCCTGGTTTCAGTAACGCTTTTCAATATCAAGATCTTGGATAGTGAAAGGCAATTTCTACAGAAACACCATGTCTGGTTTAAAGTGAATGTAACCTTGGAGTTGGCTCGGGGCGAGGTTTTCAACGGGCTGCAATCCGGAAGCACCCTGGCAGGTGATCATGGATCAATCATTTACCAGGATGGAACGGTATACTACAAGGTTACACAAATATCAGAGGAAGTTTACATGGTCAGTTTTGATGTACAATTAGACGAGACTGGAAAAGGATCTGGTTTAATGTATTATAATTATGTTAACAAAGAAGTTATCAAATGGGTGGTGGTATAGTGAGAGCAATTTATCTTACTGGATTCATGGCAGCAGGGAAAACATCTGTAGGCAAAGCGTTAGCTGAGAAAATGGAAATACAGGTCATTGATTTGGACAACTACATTGAAGAGAAGCTAGCATGGGATATCCCCTCAATATTTGAACGAAAAGGGGAAATTTACTTTCGGGATGAAGAACAAAGTGCGCTACAGGAATTACCGACCTCTGATATCATCGTCACAACAGGCGGAGGGGTTGTTTTAAGGAAAGAAAACCGGAATCATATGAATGAAAACGGATATGTCATCTATTTGGAAGCTACTGTCGACACCATATTCGAGCGGCTGTCACAACAGGACGGCCGACCACTTGCCAAAGGGAAGTCTAGAAGCGATATTGAGAAATTAGCTGAAAAAAGACAACCATATTACGAAGATGCTGATTTGACGATCCTGACAGATGGCAAAACGATCGAACAAATTGCAGATGAAATTTTTACATGGATAAAATCCGTAGAGATTGACTAGAATGTGTAATAAAAACGGGTGATTCCTGTGTCGACGAATGATTTCGTAAAATTTCTGACGCAACAATTTGTAAGGTATGTTGACCAGCCCAAGAAAGACCGGGTGGAGAAGAAGAAGGAACGAAAAGAACAGAAACCTCCATTGTCAGTAAAATGGTTTGGTTTGTTACCGATGGCCATTTCAATGTTAATCAGACGGAAATGAAAAATGAGGGATGTACTATAAACGGTGCATCCCTCATTTTTATATCAATTCAAATTCATCAATGTATGATTAGATAGATAGAACATTCCGCCATTTATGATTTGTATCACAACCTTTGGCTCATACAGTTCCTTCAGTGCCTGCTTTTCGACATGATAGCTCTCTGGAAGCTCTTCAATATCCTGATAGAAATGGTCCAGCAGCTCCTCATCTTCCTGCCATCGTTTCCTTGCATCAATCGACCATTGCGGGTCATCGTCTTGTATGACCTGCTCAATATACTGTTCAATACGTTTGATTCCGCTGCCAGGTCTGATCAAAGTGCTCATTGTATAGCAATAGTCAGGGATTTTTGGTGTCAAAGGCTTTGATTCTAACAAGCCCTGGAATTCACTGACCATCATTCCGTTGATCAGATTCAGACCTATAGAATGAAGGAAATCCTTCTTCCTGTCACATTGATAGGATACTTTTATGTTCAAACCGAGCCAAGGCACAAGTGGCACATAGGCATTTTCATTTTGCTGGACGTTTTCGTAAAGCCGGATATAAGAGCCGAGCTGTCGAGTCGATTGGAAAATCTGATGTAACCTCGGTGAGCCAAAATGGACGAACTCCCCGTCTGAATCTTCTTCAGACTGCTTTGTTTGAAGCTTCAGTTTCATAGGGTTGGGTTCTGCACCTGTCAGCTCCTGATAATGCCAATAAAAAGGTCGGTTCATCAACAGTTTATCAAGTTCGATCGTCAATTGGACATGAAGAAGGTCATTGCCCTGCTCGAGCATTTCACATTCATTTGCAGTAAAATAGCGGTCCAGAAAATCATGAATGTCCTTCTGAAGCATATGCATCCCCCTCATCATTCGGATAAGTCAACAACGAAGTTAAATTGTCCATTTTCACCCTAATTTCTCCTTCGGTATCAGACTCGTAAAAAATATCCCGTATATGTTGTTCAATGTTTTTCATCCCCACACGGGAAAGGATTTCATCCAAATCACCTATCACATTTTCAAATAGATTGATTTTTTCATATAAAAGGCGGAGGATATGTTCTTCAATTGTGTTTTCTGTTGCAAAATTGTAAATGTGCACGTCATGCTCCTGGCCGATTCTGTGAATCCTTCCAATCCTTTGCTCGATCCGCATCGGATTCCAAGGCAAATCATAATTGATGATATGCTGACAAAATTGAAGATTGATCCCTTCACCCCCTGCTTCTGTGGCAATCAACACTTTCGCGTGATTTTTGAATAGTTGTGTCATCCAATCTTTCTTATTTCGTTTAAAACCTCCACGGAAAGGTACAGATTTGATGCCATGCTGTTGAAGGTACCATTGCAGATAAAGTTGAGTAGCCCGGTATTCAGTGAAGATGATCACTTTTCCATCAATGGATTGGATGATTTCCAGCGCTTTCTCGGCTTTTGAGTTCCGATCGACATTTTCGATTTCATACATTAAGGAGATTGCTGTCTCCCTTGCACTCTCACTGATACCTTCTTTTTCAGCCATCGCTTTCAACGTTAAGAAAACCGCTTCACGGCTGCTGCAGACTTCCCGTTGAAGGGTAATCGTTGAAAAAGCATGGTGTTGTTCATAAGCGGTATTTGAGCGAGCTTGTGTAATGGATTCATAGAGTTTACGTTCTGTAGGTGAAAGCGTAATCGGAACAGTCTTTACGATACGTTTCGGCCATTTCAAACCAGTATCCTCACGCCTGGTACGAACCATCACTTTATTGATCAACTGCTTGAGCTTTTCTTCATTTTGAACATCATACCGTCCTGATCTATAGGCTTCATCAAAATACTCTTCATTCCCCAGATGACCAGGCTTTAATAATGAAACAAGGTTGAAGACCTCCTGGATCCGGTTCTGGATCGGCGTTGCAGTTAGAAGAAGACAGTACTTTTTCTTTAAATGCTGCACGAAATCATAATTTTTCGTCTTTTTATTTTTCAATTTGTGTGCTTCATCGATGATGATCAAATCATAATCCTGGTCTAAAACAATTTCACGGTGGGGGCTTCTCTTCGCTGTATCGATTGATGAAACGACCACATCATATTGCTCCCAGACATAAGCTTTCTTTTGGGGGACAGCAGGGATGAGGAACTTCGTGTTCAATTCATGGGTCCATTGCAAAACAAGGGAAGCGGGTACGAGAATTAAGATTTTCTTTGCTAAACCACGAATCATGTATTCTTTCATTATCAAACCGGCTTCGATCGTTTTTCCCAGACCTACTTCATCTGCCAAAATCCCTTTTCCATTCATATCCTCAATGACTTTTCGGGTAACCTCCAGCTGATGAGGAAGTATTTGGACATGGGGGATATGCTTCGGTGCCTGCAGGCCGAGAAAATCGGGTATTATCAAACTCTCTTCTGCCTCTAATGCAAGCTTGTAAAGTTCCCAATTTGCCCATGGACCATCTTCATCCAGGCGCTTAATGAAATCGGTACTCCAGGATTGATCATGCTGGATTTTAAAAGTCATAGACAAAAACCCTTTCCGAATGTAAAATTAGATTGATTCTCGAACGAATTACCATGATTTATGCCATAATGTTCGTCAATATCAAAAATAGTAACGTTTCCATAGAAAAGATAATTGCGATTATACGTTCTTCGATGATAAGATATAACTAGATTCATACTTAGTATGAACAAGCGAACTGAGAAATATAATAGCTGTTACCGATTTAGTCTTTATGGTGTGTGGAATTCGTATGTTCAATCATATATTTGCGAGTGAGAACAAGGGGAGAGTCTACCCTTCAAGGTAGCGCCGAAGGAGCAAGCAAACGTGAATCTCTCAGGCAAACGGACTCTTGTTTGACGCAACTCTGGAGAGTGCTCCGCTTTTGGAGCCACCAAAGGGGAAAGTCGCAGGACCAGGAGTTCTGTGATCAAACTTTCAGGTACGAGGACAGAGAGGGCTTGTGTTATTAAAAGCCTTCTTTGTCCTCTCTTTTTTTTAGAGGAAGTTCAAAAAGTATCCAAATGATAAACAGCGAATTTTCGACGCACGGACTGCTAGTACTACCGTTGTCACAGGACGTGACGGGTTTTACCCGGTTTCATTATCAGGATACGGACCTTAAAACCTGTGTGCCTCGAATTACTCGTTTCTGCTTCGTTAATTTAACTTAGAAGAACAGAGACTGATCCAGCAGCTGAATAAAAATTTTAAATTGAAGGAGAGATGCTGATGTCATCTTTAAAGCGAACACCTTTGTTTGAATTATACAAAGAATATGGAGCAAAAGTAATCGATTTTGGTGGTTGGGAATTGCCAGTCCAATTTTCGAGTATTAAAGAAGAACACGAAACGGTACGTACGAAAGCTGGATTATTTGATGTTTCTCACATGGGGGAAATCACGGTTAAAGGTAGAGAAGCGGAAGCTTTTCTTCAATATGTGATGACGAACGATGTATCCAAGCTGAAGAATGGTGGCGCCCAGTATACCGCCATGTGCTATGAGGATGGTGGGACGGTAGATGATCTTCTAGTCTATAAGCGTGGTGAAGGTGATTATCTTCTAGTTGTAAATGCTGCAAACATTGAAAAAGATTATGACTGGCTTATAAAGAATAAAAAAGGAAATATAGAAATTCAGAATATTTCGGATGATATTGCTCAATTAGCCCTACAGGGTCCAGTAGCAGAAGAAGTCTTGCAGAAGCTTACTGAATACGACCTTTCCGGAATCGGTTTCTTCAAGTTTGCAGAAGACGTAGAAATCGATGGAAAGAAAGCGCTGGTTTCGCGGACAGGATACACTGGAGAAGATGGTTTTGAAGTCTATACCGATAATAAAGATGCTGCACATTTATGGAAAGCCATTTTAGAAGCGGGTAAAGAAGATGGTGTTCTTCCAATTGGGTTAGGTGCCCGTGATACATTACGCTTTGAGGCGAGACTCGCATTATACGGCCAAGAGTTGACTGCTAAGATTTCTCCGCTGGAAGCAGGGATCGGTTTTGCAGTCAAATTGAACAAAGAGCCCGATTTCATCGGAAAAGATGCTTTGCGCAAACAGAAAGAAGATGGTTTGAAACACAAGTTGGTCGGAATTGAAATGATAGATAAAGGTATTCCGCGGACCAATTATGAGGTTTTCAAAAATGATGAGAAAATCGGAGAGGTCACGACTGGTACGCAATCTCCTACACTTGGTAAAAATCTTGGGTTAGCTTTGATCGACTCGAAGTATACGGAACTCGGCACCGAAGTAGAAGTCCAAGTCCGTAAACGACGCCTGAAAGCAGAAGTCGTAAAAGCACCTTTCTATAAACGTTAAGGAAGAGGGGGAATAAAGGTGAAATTTCGTTATCTACCAATGACAGAGCAAGACGAAAAAGAAATGTTAGCAGAAATCGGCATCGATTCGATCGATGAATTGTTCGGCGATATCCCTGAGAATGTACGATTTAAAGGGGATTTGAACATCACGGAGGCCATTCCGGAAAATGACCTTTTTAAAAAGATGTCGCAGCTTGCGGCGAAGAATGTAAATACGAAGGACTATACCTCCTTCTTGGGAGCAGGGGTATATGACCATTACATCCCGTCGATCGTCAATCATGTGATTTCACGTTCGGAATTTTATACGGCATACACACCATACCAACCAGAAATTTCACAAGGTGAACTTCAGGCGATTTTTGAATTCCAGACGATGATTTGTGAGTTGACGGGAATGGAAGTTGCCAACTCCTCTATGTATGATGGACAGACTGCTCTGGCAGAGGCAGCTTTCTTAAGTGCTGCGCACACTCGTAAAAAGAAGGTCGTCGTTTCGAAAAGTGTCCATCCAGAAGCGTTGAGTGTCCTTCATACGTATGCGAAAGGCCCGAACCTCGAGGTAGTGGAAGTAGAAGCAGCGAATGGCACGACTGATCTGGAAGACTTGAAAGCAGCGGTCGATGCTGATACAGCTTGTGTCATCGTCCAATATCCTAACTTTTTTGGCCAAATCGAACCCCTGAAGGAAATTGAGGAACTCGTCCATCAAGAAAAAACGATGTTCGTCGTTTCCAGCAACCCGTTATCACTTGGGGCACTCAAGCCGCCAGGAAAATTCGGTGCAGATATCGTAATCGGGGATGCTCAACCATTCGGTATTCCTGCAGCTTTCGGAGGACCTCACTGTGGTTATTTCGCAACGACGAAGAAGTTGATGCGTAAAGTACCAGGCCGATTAATCGGACAAACAACTGATGAAGAAGGACAACGTGGTTTCGTTCTTACACTTCAAGCACGTGAACAGCATATCCGCCGTGACAAGGCGACCTCCAATATCTGTTCGAACCAAGCATTGAATGCTCTAGCTGCTTCAGTGGCCATGACGGCTCTTGGCAAAAAAGGCATTAAAGAGATTGCTATTCAAAATCTTCAAAAAGCACACTATGCAAAGAAAAAGCTTGAAGAAAACGGCGTCGAAGTTCATTTTAAAGGGGCATTCTTCAATGAGCTTGTCGTCAAAGTCTCAAAGCCTGTAAAAGAAGTGAACAAAGCGCTTCTTGAAAAAGGATTCGTCGGTGGTTATGATCTCCGCCAATATTATCCTGATCTCGATCAGCACATGTTGATCGCTATAACAGAACAACGGACAAAACAAGAAATCGATACATTTGTAAAAGAATTGGGGGGAGTCCAATGAGCCACGAAAAGGATCAAGCACTCATTTTTGAACTGTCTAAACCAGGACGTGTAGGATATAGCTTATCAGCTCTTGATGTACCTGAAACTCCCATTGAAGAACTGATCGATTCTGAATATATCCGGGATGAGGAGCCAGAATTGCCAGAAGTATCCGAACTTCAGATCATGCGCCATTACACAGCTCTATCAAAACGCAACCACGGTGTTGATTCAGGTTTCTATCCACTTGGGTCATGTACGATGAAATATAATCCGAAAATCAATGAAGATGTTGCTCGTATTCCAGGTTTTGCACACATTCATCCTTATCAGGACGAAAACACAGTCCAAGGGGCAATGGAAATGCTGTACGACTTGCAAACATCTCTGGAAGAAATCACAGGTATGGATGAAGTCACCCTTCAACCCGCTGCTGGTGCACATGGGGAATGGACTGGCTTGATGATGATCAGAGCGTATCATGAAAAGAATGGGGATCATCACCGTACCAAGGTCATCGTTCCTGATTCAGCACATGGAACGAATCCAGCGTCTGCAACGGTTGCAGGGTTCGACTCGGTTACAGTTAAATCCGATGAGAATGGGTTAGTCGATCTGGAAGACTTGAAACGTGTGGTCGGAGATGATACGGCAGCATTGATGCTGACGAATCCGAATACACTGGGTCTTTTCGAAGAGCATATTCTTGATATGGCACGTATTATCCATAAAGCAGGAGGGAAGCTCTATTATGATGGAGCGAACATGAATGCGATCATGGGAAGAACCCGTCCTGGCGACATGGGATTTGACGTTGTTCACTTGAACCTTCATAAGACGTTTACTGGTCCGCATGGTGGGGGAGGTCCTGGGTCAGGCCCGGTCGGGGTTAAGAAAGATCTGATCCCATTCTTGCCTAAGCCTATACTTGCCAAAACAGAAGATGGGTACGTGTTCGACTATGACCGGCCTGATTCAATAGGGCGAGTGAAACCGTTCTACGGAAACTTTGGAATTAATGTCCGTGCCTATACGTATATCCAGACGATGGGCCGTGAAGGATTGAAAAAGGTCAGTGATTACGCTGTCTTGAATGCAAATTATATGATGCGTAAGCTCGCACCGCATTTTGTGCTTCCGTATGAACAGCATTGTAAACATGAATTTGTCATTTCCGGCAAGCGTCAGAAGAAACTAGGGGTAAGAACATTGGATATGGCGAAACGCTTACTCGATTTCGGGTACCACCCGCCGACGATCTACTTCCCGCTGAATGTTGAGGAATGTATGATGATCGAACCAACAGAAACCGAATCGAAGGAAACGTTGGACGAATTCATCGATGCGATGATCCAGATTACGAAAGAAGCGGAAGAATCACCTGAAGTCGTCCAACAAGCACCTCATAATACAGTTATCAAACGTATGGATGAGACAACAGCAGCCCGTAAACCGATACTCCGTTATGAGAAACAATAGAAAAGCAATATTAAAACCCTCATCGAATGACTGATGAGGGTTTTCAAATTCAGTTATCGCGTAATCGTGCAAATCCCTTCTTTGCGATGCAATTGAGTTTGACGAGGTGTAATACATTTTCCAGAGTGTGCAATAATTCTTTAAAACGGCGCAATTGTTTTTCAAAGTCGTGCAATTTTTCTTTAAAACGGTGCAATTGTCTTTCAAAACCGAGCAATTCCATCGATGCTCATGAATGGGGGTACACGAAAATCATGTGAACGTGCTTTTTGATAAACAACCTTGATGAATCCATTGGAAAAATGGTAAAAAACTTCTCCCACCCCTTATCACTTTAAAAAAGGACTGCAAGTTGTACATCAAAATCTGTACAATGCAGTCCTTTTGCCAAACAAAAATCTATTTTCCCTTTTTCACTTTTCCGTTCCATTTCTTGAACCCGCCCTTAAGGCTGTACAAGTCTTTAATGCCTTTCTTCCTTAAGACAGCTGCGGCACGGACAGTACGCATTCCGCTTTCACAATACATATATACAGGCTGATCATTACGGATCTCTTTATAGCGCATCCGGAGCTGCGACAATGGGATATTCCGTGCTCCGAGGATATGTCCATTATCATATTCTTTTTGTTCCCGTACATCTATCAGCTGTGCTTTTCGATAGCCACTGCGGAATTCTTCTTCTGTCAACGTTTTCAGATGTCTACGTTGTAAGAGGCCAGCGACGATCATATACGCGATGATAGCTGCTGGAAGTGCCCAAAAAATCCATTCCATTTCATTTTCCCCCTTAAAACTTTCTACCACTATCTAAAATGATACCATGTCCATTATATACAGGAATTTTCGTATTCGCAAAACAAAGTTATCCAATTCTAATGGATTATCTAAGTTAAGGATCGAAAGGGTTTCATAGTAGGATGGACAAATATCAAGACAAAAGTTAACGTAAATAACAACGTTGTTATTTACGGGTTTTATTACATAGACAGAATGCTCGGTGTTATCACAGTGTCTTGATACTGAAAAAATCAAAGAAAGGAAAAGAGGATTTTATGAGGAAGAAAAGGATTTTTGTAATCGTCACAACGTTTCTATTGGTATTTTCAAGTCTGAATCCAACTTCGTTTGTACAAGGGACAAGTTCGGAAGATTGGAAGTTTAGTGCATTTGGTTCGAATACCAGTGCGGAGAAAAACCCTCCGCCAATTATCAATGACGATGGATCTGTCACAATGGGTGTATCTGGAGGAAAAATTGCATCGAGTAAAGAAGGGCTGTCTTTTCAGTATAAAAAAGTCTCGGCTGATGAGAACTTTGAACTTAAAACAACCGCACATGCTGATGCATACAGCCCGGAGAGCCAGCGTTCGTTCGGTCTGATGGTTCGTAATGGAATCGGGGAGAACGGTGATAGCAGCAAGAGTTCAGCAGATTATGTGGCAGTGGGAGCATTGGATGACGCTGTAAGAGGGTTTTATAATCAGGGCGGTCTGAAAAAGTTAGGTGTTTTTCCTGATATCACTCCTCCAGCCACAGGGGAAGCCTATGAACTATCGATCCGGAAATCAGGAAACACATTCATGGTCACCTCCAATGGGGAAAGCGAGACTGTTTCATTACCTGAAGAGCTGGATGGGGATCTGTATGTCGGTTATTATGTCGCCAGGTACGGAACGATCACATTCAGTGATACAATCTTGGATATCCACTCCGAAGAGTTAAGTGATCTGCAGGTTGATACAGATGAAATGAAAACAGAATACTTGATTGGGGAAAGTCTTGACTTATCTGGAATTAATGTCAAAGCGGTCTATCCGGACGGGAGTGAAGAAACTTTGACTGATGGCGATTATTTCGTAACAGGCTTCGACAGTTCAATGGCTGGAACGAATACGCTTACGATTCACTATGGCGGTGTCGAAAAGACAATTGAGCTGATAATCCGTGACTTGGTATTAAGTGAAATGGTTATCAAATATTACCCAGCCAAAACAGAATACTACCCGGGTGACACTTTTGATCCACTCGGGCTGGTCGTGGTCGGAAACTATGAAAACGGTTATGTATATGAAGAACTAAGTGAGGGAAAGTACACATTGCTGATTGATGGTGAGGAAGTCAATTCAGATCATGTCTTACAGGAAGCTGGTACGAAATCGGTTATCCTCCAGGCAAATGAAGATCTTCGGGCTTTTCGCATATTCATTCACTTTGAAATCTGTTCAATTTGCCAACGTAAAGAATAAAGGTCGTGATTGCAGAGAATAACATCGGGTACATTTCTTTTTCTCTTTTAATGCTTGGTTTTCCACCCAGTATGATCTTCTGGCCCGTCCTGGGCAGTCCTCTGGAATTTGAATGATGATAATTTTACAAGCCGGCTGATCTGTAAGCCGGTACTGCACGTTCACTCAGGGCCAGGTAAACAAAATGATCGAACTTATGGTTCCACTTGCTTACAAACGGTACAGGACTTATCAAGACTCCAGTTGAAGATTCTAGACAACTACATAACTGTGTCAGGGAAGTACTCGCTACTTTTTGGCTTATCCACACGCACAACGCTATTAAATTTTGGCTTGGTACTTACTCGTTCTTTGAACAAAACCGACCTCTTTGGCCAATTGTTGGAGAACTTGTGGAGAAAAAGATCGTTGTAATTCCTGTGAATAGAGAGTTAGTTCGTCTGAAACCTCAGGAGACATAGAAGACCACCATCCTTTCCATCTAGTGGTTACTGTACCATTACTGGAAAAATATACGTAAGGCACATATTGAAACAATTTAGTCGACTCCCTCTACACTAAGGAGCCGACTGTTCTATTTTATACCCTTTCAGACACATGTTGCGCTTGACCTTCACCGCGTAAAAAAGGCAACAAGGAAAGTAGACCAAGAATCGCTAGTAACGCACCAACCCATAAGGTAGAAATCAGACCGAATCCAGCGTCAATGGTAAGCCCACCGAAAGTGGAACCAACAACGACGCCAAGGCTGATGATAGAACCGTGAATCGAGTTGACCATTGTTCCGGTATTGGCTGTCCTCATCACGCGAGTCGCCATGGCTGGGTTCATTGGAACTCCTACAAAGCCAATTACGATAACGACAATGATAGTAATAATCGGATTGTGGGCAAAGAGTGCAAAAATGAATAGTGAAGCAGATAGTAACAGAAGTCCTACAAACAAAGTCTGCATGGTGAATTTATCGGCTAGCCTTCCCGTTATCATATTACCAATCACAGTTGCTGCTCCATAGATTGTCGTAATCACAGGCACCATCGCGGGAGAAAAGCCCGTCAGTTCTGTAAAGATAGGTGTAAAATAGCTAAACGCTGCAAAAGTAGCTGCAATGATTAATCCACTAGTAGCAAAGGCAGCCCACAGTCTAGGTTTTTTGAAAGCAGTTAATTCACTACGAAGACTGACTGATTCAGGTTTAGGTAACGAAGGAACAATCCATTGTACGACCAAGCCTGACAAAAGCACCAAGAAAACAACTGCCCAGAAACTAGCACGCCAACCGAAGTGTTGGCTTATTAGTGTTGCAACCGGTAATCCGATCACGGTAGCTACCATTAAACCGCCAAGAACAATGGAAGAGGCACGTCCTCGTAAATGTGGTTCAACAAAATTAACACAAATGGAAATTGAAACGGCAAAACCTGCCCCGGAAGTAATCCCCGTAATGATCCGTGCTACCATCATAATCTCGTAGTTGAAGGCCAAGGCACCAATCGTTTGTCCTGCAAGGAAGACAAAGGCAATTGTCACAAGAGCTTGCTTGCGTGGTACCTTTAGCAGCCCAATAGTCAACAATGGACCACCAATAACCATACCTGCAGCATAGGCAGAGATGAGATATCCGATGTCTGCAATCGATACTCCAAATTCATTTGCAAGAGATGGCATCATCCCACTCACCATAAACTCGGAAGTGGTCATAGCAAATATCAACAGGCCTAACATATAGATAGCAATTGGCATAGAAAACACTCCTTTTAATTATTTAACGATCAGTACAAAATTAGGCGTAAGTTACCAAAATACTAAGAAGTAATTGAACAGTGAGGAGAGCTAAGGTACTGCGAATACTGTGTTCATAGTGCCGTTAAGTGTACCTCCACAACAAAACCAAACTTGTAGATAGCGAATGGCAACACAACTCCTATTCTTATAAAAGGTATTTTTTAACGGTCAGTACAAAATAAGGCGCAAGTTACCCAAATATTAAAAAGTAATTGAACAGGAGGGAGGGTTAAGGTACCGCGAATACGGTTCGTAGTGTCGTTAAGTGTACCTCCACAACAAAACCAAACTTGTAGATAGCGAATGGCAACACAACTCCTATTCTTATAAAAAGCATTTTTTAACGATCGTTACAAAATAAAACGCAAGTACCCAAATGCTAAGAAGTAATTGAACAGGAAGGAGAGCTAAGGTACTACGAATACGGTGTTAATAGTGCAGCAAGTGTACCCTCCACAACATCTAATAACGCATCGCGATCCTGTTCGACTTTGCTAAGCACACGCATTCCGTAATAGCTGCTTCTGAAAAATCTGGCAAGTTCCAATGCAGGACGCTTGGAAGAGATTTCACCCGAGTGTTGGCCGAGCTCCATAACGTGACACAAAGCTTCTTCAAAACGTGCAAATTGCCGACTAACTTCTTGTGCAATCTCAGGATCGTTCCCTCCGCGCTCAATTGCAGCATTTATCGCTAGGCAACCTCTACGATCCGGATCATTTAAATCTATATCGATTACCGTCTCCATCAACGCACGCAATCGGTCTTTAATTGGACCAGGACGTTCCAATATTTCTAAATTTGCTTGGAGCCCTATTTCGGAATACCGCAGTAAAGCATGCTTATACAGACTATGTTTGCTTCCGAAAGCGTTGTACAGACTCCCCCGACCAAGACCTGTACGTTTACATAGTTCCTCCGTTGAACATGCCTCAAAACCTTTGACCCAGAATACATCCATTGCGGCGTCAATCACTGTCATATCTTTAAATTCTCGAGGTCTTCCACTCATACAATTCATCCTTTCTTAATTCAGTAAGTTTTACTTCGATGAAAGCCTCAAACCTACACTCTCCTCTCAAAACAACAGCTACTATGAATACTATTTTAGATATTTTGTAATGATCAGTCAAATATTATATGATCAAGAGGATGACCCTGTGAATTTATTCATAAAATCTAGACCAAAACTAAATTGTTTCAATAATTGTCTAAGATTATTATTTTCACGAATAGACGGTGACCGAAAGAATAACATTTTTTTGTCTTGGGGGAATGGTTTGCCTTAGCTTGATGGCTATGTGCACTTGCCCCTGTAAAGAAGAAAAAGGCGAATATCATCACGGATACTGAGGATGAGGAGCATCCCCTATACGAAGTGATGTTCTCACGGGAAGAACTAGCTGAGTTATTAGTTAATGGTGAACATGAAATCGAGTTGACCGGAAACTTGGACTCTGGTACTCCTTTTAATGGAAATGCTTTCATCACTGTGAAAAAAATAGTGTATAGTGGAGCTGATTTAGCGAGTATCAGCTCCTTTTTCATTCTTTTTACAATCAAAATGAGTTGTAAAAATAGTATGAATTTATTAAACTAGTAAATAACAACGTTGTTATAAAGGAGAGGATTATTGAATGGGACGATTTGTAAAAGCGAACGACCAAAAAGGATATATCGACATATTTGCTGATGATTATGAACGCCTGGAATACCTTGCTTTTGGAAAACTTGTATTGGAAGCAGGTGACTCCTATAAGGCTGAGACAGACGGTCATGAGCATGCACTGGTCATATTATCCGGTCAAGTAGACATTACTGCAGAAGAACATTCTTGGGAAAAACTTGGGGGAAGACAAAGTGTTTTTGATGGGAAGGCAACAACAGTCTATGTGCCATGCCAATCCTTTTATGAAGTACAGGCAACAACAGATGTCCAAATAGCTGTCTGCAAAGTCAAAGCCGAAGAAAAATATGATGCTTTCGCCGTATTTCCAGATGAGGTGGTTTTACATGAACGAGGTGAAAAGCAATGGAATCGGAAAGTGTATGATATCATTGCCGATAATGCCAATGGTCGTGTCCATCGTATGATCCTGGGAGAAACGATCAATCATCCGGGTGAGTGGTCAGGTTATCCTCCACATAAGCATGACGGTGAATTTTCTCCTGAAGAACCGAATCTTGAAGAAATCTATCATTATCAAACCAAACCTGAACAAGGATTCGGAGTGCAGTTCCATTATACGAAGGATGGCTCGATCGATACTGCCTACCGGATTCGCCATGGTGACAGTTTTGCGATTGACGTTGGTTATCACCCTGTCGGAGGAGCAGGAGGGTATGAAGTCTATTACCTTTGGTTCATGGCAGGGGAATCTGGCCGTCAATTGAATCCATATGAAGACCCTGATCATAGGTGGCTGCATGAAAAGTAATCACCGTTAATTCGGAAGATGTATATCGAAAATGCTGAAGGAAGGGTTTTGATTGAAAAGTGATGTGAATGATCAATATTCCTATAAGCAATTAGCGGCGTTCTTCATCCCTCTAGGTTTTTCAGCAAGTCTTACGGCCATTACTCATGTCATCATCAACGGTACTTTAAGCAGGGGTGAAAATGCAGCTTTTATCATCGCCTGTTATGCGGTGGCCTTTTCCCTTTTCGGGATCATTGAACGACCGATTATCGTCTTCCGCCAAACGTGCTCTGCATTAGTCAAGGATAGAAGATCATTTCAATTACTTTCAGCTTTTTTGGTTCTAGTGATGAGCCTGGTCATTGGATTCAGTATGCTCATGGCTTTCAGCAGGCTTGGAGACTGGGTGTACATCAATTTGTTCAATGCGAATGCAAACATGGTCGGTACCATCTCATTGACCTTCAAGGTGATTGCGTTCGTCATCATATTTTCTGGAATCCGTGGCCTATATCAAGGTGTCATCATCAACCATCTTGAAACGAAATGGCTCACAATCGGGGTCATCGTAAGACTTTGCGCCATGCTTGTTACGGCTTACTTGTTCGTCGTATTCGATTATGTCACCAGTGTAAGTGGGGCTATCATCTTCCTGACTGGAATGTTGATCGAGTGTATCATCAGTGTTTGGAAAGGACATGAAATTTTAAAACAGCGTTTTCGACAAAAGGTATCTGAATTACAGAAAATTGAGATTTTCAATTTTTATTTCCCTTTGGTTTTCTATTTCATAATCCAAACGATTTTGGTTCCGATCATCTATGTTTTCCTGGCAAATTCAGAAGATATCGAATTGGGTATCGCTTCTTTCGCGTTAGCTTATAGCATTACTCAGATGATGTTGAGCTTTTTCATGTATACTCATCAACTAGTATTGCAAATGTATCAAAAAAACAGGTTGAAAGTGATCCGGTTTATGATCATTATCAGTCTCCTCCCTACATTGTTGCTTGTGATTCTCTGCTACACCCCGACCGGCATGTGGTTTATGGCAGGAGTCATGGGGGCTGAAGGTGACCTTGCCATTGCTACACTTACTGTATTGAAATTCTTCATAATTAAAACCATTGTGTTCCCATGGGTCGATTTTTTGAATGGGTACCTCATGCTTTACCGAAAGACGAGAAGGATGCTCATCGCCCAGGGTGTGAATTTATTAACAGTAATCTTTATTTTATGGGTATTGGTCAGTAAGTTTCCTGACTGGAATGGAATAAGTGGTTCAATCGCTGCATCGATAGGTGAATTGGCTGGTTTTGGGCTTATTTTATTCATCGTGATCCGGATGGTCCGTGACAGCCGTCATGTTGAAGACAAAATGAGAACAGGTTAAGACTTGATGGGGGAATCTTTCAAGTCGGTTGCTGTGGAAGAGTGGTATAATTGAGAAAACTAGTATGGAGAAGGGAGGATAATATGAATGTAACACCCTTCTACAGGAAATTCAAAATTAAAAACAAGATTTTCTCCATTTCCTTACTTCTCCTGCTGATTTTCTGCTTGATTGGGATCGTCACCTATCATTATTTCACGACAATCTATGAAAAGAGGATATACGAAGAGTCAGCAGACATGCTTCAATTGTCTTCAACAGTTCTTGATAAGGAATTGAAAAAAGTGGAAAGCCTTTCCTTTCAGGTGAGTACTGATGAGCTTGTCCAGCGGTATATGGATAGGATCAACAGCAACATCATTGGAATCGAGGATTATCGGACGAAAACGAGTTTACTAGAACGATTATTGATTTTTGCGTCTGCAGAAAGATACATTTCCTCCATGCAACTGATTGATATTTATGGGAATAAATACACCACTGGTTTCAATACGAGTATCGAGGCAGACCCAACCAGATTGAATCGATTGGTCTATGAATCAGCGGGTTCCAATTTCTGGACAAGAATTGAAGAAGAAAATACCATCGCCGCTGCCCGATTAATCCGGAAAAAGGAAAATGTAAGTCTGGAGCATTTAGGCATTTTGGTAATCACACTCGATATGAAAGAGTTCATCGATCGCACATTAAATTTCTCTCCAAACCAAAATTTCATTATCACGAATGGTGAGGATATTTTTTTCCAGAATGAAAACATGAATATCAAGATATCTGATTTGCCTAAAGAGGAGAATGTAAACGGTTACAGAACGACTAAAATAAACGGGAATGACTACTTAGTAGCATTCAAGCATTCACGATTTTCAGATTTGACATATTATCACCTGCTTCCATTCGATAGTATAACGAGGCAGACAGAGACGATCAGAAGCATCATGATCATCTGCTTTTTGTTCATGCTTACACTGACAATCATTTTAAGCAGACGAGCTGCAGATAATATATCTAAGCCTTTGGAAGAATTGTCTTTACGGATGAAACATGTACAGAGTGGAGATTTTGAAGAGCCTTTTGAAATACCGGCTAAATATTATGATGATGAAGTAGGTCAATTACATGTGAATTTCCGTCTAATGCTCGATAAGATCAATGAATTGATCAAAGAAAACTACACCAAGCAATTGATCATCAAAGAAACTGAATATAAAGCTTTACAAGCTCAAATCAATCCGCATTTCCTATACAATACACTTGATTCGATTAATTGGCTGGCAAAAATCAACCAACAGGAAAAGATTTCAGTGATGGCTGAGGCACTGGGGAATATGATGCGAAATATTATTAGTAAAAAGGCCGCTACGATTACGATAAAAGAAGAACTCGAAATCGTAAAAAACTATATTACGATTCAAAAATACAGGTATGATCAACGTCTCAATTTCACCTTGAAAAGTAGCTCAGAGCTTGAAGATAGTAAAATTCCAAAATTGTCGATCCAGCCGATTGTCGAAAATGCCATTCAGCACGGTCTAGAAGAGATGATCACCGAATGTCGCATCATTGTCGACATTACTACTGACGAAGATGATTTACTTATTGTGGTAGAAGACAACGGTCCTGGTATTGAAGAGAATAAATTGGAAGGAATTTATCGAGGGGAAATTCGGTCGAAAAGCTCTGGTATCGGGTTGAACAACATTAATGAACGTATAAAGATGATGTTCGGTGAAAAATACGGTATTAAGATTGAAAGTAAAGTTGGTAAAGGGACAAAGGTCAAAATACGATTACCTTATTTGTTGGGGTGAGGCACTTTGTATAAAGTTTTGATAGTCGATGATGAAGTCAATATTTTGGAGGGAATCGCAACTCTGGTTGACTGGGAAAGCTGTGAAACATCTCTTCATTTCAAGGCTTCTAATGGAAAGATGGCCTACGAAATGATTACAAAAGATGCACCTGATATCGTCATTACGGATATCAAAATGCCTGGCATGAACGGAGTGGAATTAATTCAAAATGTATATAGGGTTCACCCGGATATCAAATTTATTGTCCTCTCTGGATATGACGAATTCCAATTTGCCAAAACTGCAATGGAATGCAATGTGAAGCATTACCTGCTGAAGCCTAGTAATGAAAAGAAAATTGAAGAAGCCTTGAAACAAGTCGTTGCAGAACTTAAAGATAAGGAACAAAAAGATGCCTTTTTAGAAAAAATGCGGACCAATCTGAAAAGGGTACTTCCTAAGGCGAAAGAGCAATTCTTGAAAGAGTATATCACGAACAAAAAATACGGGGTACAAGATTGGCGATATTACAGTCAATTATTCGGCGTGGATACAACAGTAGATGAATTCAAGTTGATTGTGTTGACGATTGACAACAAATACGAGTATGAACATTTATTTGCCTTGAAAGAGATGATAACTGAAAACATCAGAGAAAATCGGATGATACCATTGTCTACAACAATAGGTGAGAAAATCGTAATCCTGACGGAAGATCGGCCACCTGCTGAATTAGTTGCTAAGCTGAAGCAGACATCCAGTACATTCAAAGAGATATATGGTAAATCGAATACTGCTGCCATTAGTAATCCCGGTTCTATCACCCGATTAAGGACAATGTATAATGAAGCATTGAACTGTTTGACACAGCGGTTTTATTTAACAGAGGGAAGCATCATTACAGCTAGCGATATCGAGAATATAGACGCCACCAATGAATTGCAATATGATCATGAAGATGTAATCTTCATGGTCCGAAGCGGTAATTTAAAGGGAGTTCAAAAATATTTAGATGAATTTTTTAAAAACATACAAAATGAAATGTATGAAGCGGGATTAGTCAAATCCCACTGTCTAGAGTTGTTCTTGGCTATCATTCGTCAGACAAACAGGGGAAAAATGGATGCTTTATTCAAGCAGGCTATTCAATTTCATAAATTCTCGACCTTTGAAGAAATAAAAATATTCATCGAAAATGTGGCGATTGAAATCACAGAAAATCATTTCAAAAAAACAAGACAAAACCACAGTCAACAGATCAATCGTGTAATAGAATATGTGGATGAAAATCTATCAAATGCAGAGCTTTCACTATCAAAAATCGCAAACAATGTATTGTATATGAACTCAGATTATCTAGGTAAATTATTCAAAAAAGAAACCGGGGAACGGTTTTCGAATTACTTGATCAATCGCAGGATCGAAAAAGCAATCGAAATAATCGAACAATCGGATAACTGGAAGGTTTTTGAGGTTGCAGAAGCAGTAGGCTTCGGGAATAATCCTCGATACTTCGGGCAAGTATTCAAGAAATATACTGGGGTTACCCCATCAGATTATCATTTAAGTAAACCAATGATAAATTAAAAAGTTGTCCATTTAGTATCAAGAGCTCTCTTGGAGAAGTTTGATACTTTTCTTTTTGTTTGGTTTTTGTTTTGTGAAACATGGCGGAAAAGACAGAAAACTGTTTTTTAAACATAAATGTCTGAAAATTTTATTTATTTAGAAGAGTAGGTATTTTAAGATGGAATCAAGCTATAGAAAGCGCTTACAAAATAATAAAGGGAGGTACGGTGTAAATGAAAAAATACATATTTTTATGTATGATACTTGTTCTTTCGGCACTTTTGTCAGCTTGTTCAGACACAACTTCTGAGGCTGACAGTGCAGATGGGGACCAAGTGACGCTGCGGATGACTTGGTGGGGCTCGCAAAGTAGGCATGACCAGACACAGGAGATCATCAAGAAATTTGAAGAAGAGTATCCAGACATTAAGATTGAACCTGAATTTACCGGGTTTGATGGCTACTTCGAAAAGATGGCCGCACAAGCTGCGGGGAATGACCTGCCTGATATCATGCAACAAAACTTTGGTGAATATTTAAACCAATATGCTGATAAAGGTTTGTTGGCTGACCTTTCTGGATTTGTTGAAGATGGGACAATCGATGTTGAGGGTGTCAGTGATACGGTAATGGAATCTGGAATGAAAGATGGAAAGCTTTTAGGAATTCCTACTGGTACAAACGCTTTGACTGCATTTTATAACAAAACCTTGCTTGATGAAGCTGGTGTGGAAGTACCAAATGAAAATTGGACATGGGAAGACTATATCGATGCTGCCAGAAAAGTTCACGATGAAACAGGCAAGTTTGGTACACGTCTGATGGAACCTAAGAACTTGTTTGAATATTACTTAAGGGAAAAAGGGTACAAGCTGTTCAATGATGATGAGACAGACTTAGGTTATACGGATGATAAGCTGCTAGAAGACTACTTTACCCTTAATAAAGAGTTGGTTGACGACGGAGTAGCCCCGGGATATGACACGATCCAGCAGATCAAAGGTGTAGAGGATGAGTTGATTGTCCATGGTGAGGCACCATTTGATTTCAGATGGTCTAATCAGGCCACCGCACTAACCAGCGCTGCTGGTGAACAGGAGCTTGGGATGACTTTATTGCCTGGTTCCAACAACACGCAAGGTATGTATTTGAAACCAGCAATGCTGTGGTCGATCAGTGAAAATTCTGAACATAAAGAGGAAGCTGCAAAGTTCATCAACTTTTTTACAAATAACATTGACGTTTATGAAATCGGCGGCTCAGACCGTGGTGTACCAATAAAAGAGGAAATCCGTTCTGAAATGTCTTCGGATTTGAATGAAACGGATCAAAAAGTATTCGATTACATCGAATTGGTGACAGAAAACAGTTCCCCTATCGATTCGAACTATCCTCCACAATCTACAGAAGTATTGGCGGCGTTATCAGAAGTGGATGAGTTAGTCATGTATGGGGAGTTGACACCTGGACAAGGTGCAAAACAATTTAGGGAAAAAGCAACGAGTATTTTAGGGAGATGATGAATAGGAAGGAGAATGGTCCTGAAAGAGGCTATCAGGGCCATTTTCATTAACAAAGATTTATATTCATTTGCTCTTTGTTACAAAATCATTTGATAAATATTATTCAGAAAGAGATGAGGGCGATGATACCTAAAAAATCTGAACACAGTCCAGCTCCATTAGAGGAAGTCTCGACGAATCCAGATTTGAAGAAGAAAGTGAATTTCGTAAAACCTAGAAGAAAAGTGAAATCAGATAATCATAATGTAACAGGTTATCTATTCATATCTCCATTTCTAATCGGATTTTTCTCCTTAACAATATTCCCGATCCTCTACTCCTTTTATCTATCTTTTACGGATTATGATTTATTAGGGACACCGAATTGGATCGGTTTCGATAACTATGTCCGTATGTTCAAGGATGATCCTACATTTTGGAAGGTTATGAAAGTAACGTTCTTCTATGCTGGAGTGGCGGTTCCGATCCGGCTCGTATTTGCACTTCTTGTTGCTTTGGCCTTAAACAAGGTTGTCGAAATGGTCGGTTTGTACCGCACACTTCTATATTTGCCGTCCATTGTCGGGGGAAGTATCGCAATCTCCATCATGTGGCGTCAATTATTTGGAAATGATGGAGCCGTAAACTCAGTCCTCGCTTCTATTGGATTGCCGACACATTCATGGTTAGGTGACCCAGATACAGCGATTTGGACACTTATCATTTTATATGGATGGCAATTCGGGTCTTCCATGTTGATTTTTTTAGCAGGATTGAGAAATATACCGAAAACCTACTATGAAGCGTCTAGTGTAGATGGTGCAGGGCCGATCAAACAATTTTTCATCATTACACTCCCGCTTTTGACCCCTGTCATACTTTTCAATACAATCATGCAAGTCATCCAAGGATTTATGGCATTCACACCCAGCTTCGTCGTAACGAATGGAGGACCCGTGAACAGTACATTACTCTATGTTCTATACATGTACCGGCGGGCATTTGAATACTTCGATATGGGCTATGCATCTGCTATGGCATGGGTGATGCTGGTGATCATCGCCATTTTTACTGCAATTATTTTCAAGAGTTCACCACATTGGGTCCATTATGAGTCTGAAAACAAATAAATGGGAAGGGGATCAAATAAATGAACAGCAAGAAAACGAAAAAAATAATCCAGCATACGATCATGATCATCTTCACATTAATCATGATCTATCCATTGGTCTGGATGTTCAGCAGTTCTTTGAAAGAAAGCTCCAGTGTATTTGTCGATGCCCATTCCTTAATTCCTGATGGGCTCCATTTTGAAAATTATATCCTAGGTTGGAAAGGCTTCGGAGGTATTTCCTTCTCAACCTTCTTCATCAATTCCGCTATCATTTCGATAATAGCTACGATAGGAAGCATAGCATCTTCAGCTGTCATCGCTTATGGATTTGCGAGAATCAAATTTGCAGGAAAGACGATCTGGTTCGTATGTATGATGCTGACGATGATGCTGCCCTTCGAAATGGTCATGATCCCGCAATATATCATGTTCAATAAATTTGGGTGGATTGATACTTACTTACCATTGATCCTGCCAACTTTCTTCGGTATTCCGTTTTTTATATTCCTGATCATGCAATTTATCCGCACAATCCCGATGGAATTGGATGAAGCAGCTAAAATTGATGGCTGCAACAACTTCAGCATCTTTTTCCGGATAATCGTACCGTTGATCGTACCAGCGATGATGACATCTGCGATCTTTTCTTTCTATTGGCGCTGGGATGATTTCATGGGGCCATTAATTTATCTATCTACGCCAGAAAAATATCCAGTATCACTGGCGTTGAAACTTTTCTCGGATCCAAACTCTGTAACCAACTGGGGTGCCATGTTTGCGATGTCTTCACTCAGTATTGTGCCGATTTTCATCATTTTCTTTTTTTTCCAGCGTTATATCGTTGACGGTATCAGTACGAGTGGATTGAAATCTTAATAAAAGGAGAATGGATTATGGTTACAACAAATGTAAATGAAAAAAAAGCGCAGTTGAAGTCTCCACTTGAATGGGCGAAAGCAGCCTGTGATTCCCTGATGAATACGTACGAACCTTCGGAACTTCCGCCGGATGGACGGTGGCATTATCATCAGGGTGTCTTTCTTGTCAGCATGCTGCAATTGCGTGAGAAGATTGACGGGGATCATTATTTCGATTACATCAAAGCTTATGTTGATCATAACATTGATGAAAATGGAAACTTTTTATGGAACCGTAAAGAACTGGATGCAATCCAAGCAGGGCTTTTGTTATTTCAACTAGATAAGGAAACCGGAGATCCGCGATATAAAACAGCAGCTGCGAAGCTGAAAAACATGTTCCCGACCTTGAACCGGACATCTGATGGCGGTTTCTGGCATAAAGACCACTATCCCTATCAGATGTGGTTGGATGGATTGTATATGGGCGGCGTTTTCGCAATGAACTATGACAAGGAATACAACGAACCAGCCTTGCTCGATATGGTTTTGGAGCAAGAACGCTTGATGCGGAAACATACGAAAGATGATGTGACAGGACTCTATCACCATGCCTGGGACGAAAGCCGGAAACAGCCGTGGGCAGATTCCGAAACGGGGAAATCACCTGAGTTCTGGGGTCGAGCGATCGGCTGGTATGGCATAACGTTCAACGAAATCCTTGATTTCTTGCCAGATTCACATGAAAACCGGTCTGAAATAGAAAAAGCGTTGAGTGATTTGGTTCATAGTTTGATAAAGTACCAGGATCCCCAAACGGGCATGTGGTATCAGGTGGTCGATAGAATGGATGACGAAGATAATTGGCTGGAAACTTCATGCTCTGCGTTGTTTGTTTATACGATTGCTCGGGCTGTTAAGGGCGGTTTTGTCGATCCTGAACTTAAAGAATATGCGGTCAAAGGGTATCGAGGACTTTTGAAGCAAATGAAATTTGATTCAGAAGGATTGTTCGTCATGCCTGAAATCTGTATTGGAACAGGTGTCGGCGATTATCAACATTACGTGGAGCGACCACGGACAGATAATGATCTGCACGGTGTAGGATCTTTCGTGCTTGCAAGTATTGAAATGCAAGATCTTTTACCAGAACTTTGATTCTGATCATCAAAAAATGGAGAAACGGAACTGGAGTTGTGGAAATGAGAAAAATAGCGATATGCGGTGTAAGTAAGCGTGCGATCGGCATGTTCATAAAACCGATGGTAGAGACATTTGCTTCCACTAATGAACTGGTTGCACTGCTAGACAACGATCCGAAACGATTCAAAGTCTGCAAGATGGAAGTCGGTTCGATCAATCATGTGAAGGAATTTGGGGAAGAGGATTTCGAGGTTATGGTTAGGGAAACCAAACCTGATGTCGTTATTGTGGCAAGCAGGGATGACACCCATGTAAAGTATATCGTCCAAGCACTGGAACACGATTTGGATGTAATTACTGAGAAACCGATGACGACGACTGCAGCAGACAGCAAAGTAGTGATGGAAGCTGAAGCGAAAAGCAAAGGGACTGTTACAGTGACGTTCAACTACCGCTATAGTCCATATCACACGAAAATCAAAGAGCTCATCCTCAATGGGAAGGTTGGCAGGGTCACATCCATTGATTTGAATTGGTATATTGATACGTATCACGGGTCCAGCTATTTTCAGCGCTGGAACCGAAAAAGGGAGTATTCAGGTGGACTTTCGATCCACAAAAGTTCCCACCATTTCGATCTGGTCAATTGGTGGCTTGATCAAAAGCCTGTCGAAGTCTTTGCCTTCGGTGCCCTGAACTATTATGGTCCGTTCAGTGAGCATAATCCTTCTGTAGAGGATGGTCGATACTGTAAAACCTGTGAGGTGAAACAAGAATGTGCCTACTATTCAAGGTGGAATTCGCGGAGCAACAGCATGTTCGTCAAGGATGACCATATCGGTTCCGACGAAAAAAGGAAAGAAACCTATACAGGTTATCGTCCAGACCAATGTGTCTTCGATTCTGAAATTGATATCGAAGACACCTATACTGCAACGGTCAGATACGATGAAGGTGCTTTGCTAAGCTATTCAATCAACTTCTCTTTACCTTATGAAGGCTATCGTCTCGCAATCAATGGAACAAAGGGAAGGGTGGAAACGACAGAATTCCATGCTCCTACAAGGGTACCGTTTCCCATTCCGGAGCAGACGATCGATTACTTTCCTCTTTTCGGCTCAAAGGAAACGATCCAGGTTGTCAAAAGAGAGGGAGGGCATGGAGGGGGTGATCCTGTAATCCTGGAAGATATCTTCCTGGGTGAGGACCCACATCGAGGATATCGGATACTTTCAGGAAGTGAAGATGGCGCTTATGCAGTAACGATGGGTGAAGCGGTTTGGAAGTCTGTAAAAGAAAACCGTCCAGTAAAAATCAAAGAGTTGATTTCTCAGTATCCAGTGGAAAGCTGAGGGACCAAACAGACCGGTCATCATTATTAAGGAGTGTATTGAATGGAAATGGGACGTTTACTTAATGGGGTCATGACCTTTTGCAAATGGGTCACACATTTTGCGGTATTGAATCTTATGTGGATCGGCTGCACTTTTCTCGGCGGTGTCATTTTCGGTATTGCTCCGAGCACAGTTGCCATGTATGTAATTTCCCGTAAAGCTGCAGAAGGAGAAGGGGAGATTCATGTGGTGAGACTTTTTTGGCATACCTTTCGGAAGGAATTCTTTCGGGCGAATGGCTTAGCCGGAGTATTGACGGTCTTTGGATTACTATGGTATTTCGACATGCATTTTTTCCGTCAGTTCGAAGGCGGTATCTATACGGTGATGAATTATTTCATGATGATGCTGGGACTGGTCCATATCATCCTATTAATGTATATCCTGCCCGTATATGTCCACTATGATCTCAAATTGTTCCAATACTTCAAGCAGGCTTTGATGATCGCGTTCTTACGTCCTAGAAACTTGATCCTTATGCTTGTTTGCGTCCTATCGACTTATTACTTTTTCATTTCTTTTCCCGGTTTCATACCGATTTTCGGCTTTACGATCTTCGCTCACTTAAACATGTGGCTTGCATTCAAATGTTTTGAGAGTATTGAAGAGGTAAGGGTTGATATGACATAGACATGAAAATCCTCCTTTTAAAAAGAAGGCTGTTTTCTTAAAAATGATTGAATGCTGATAAGGAGATGAAAACTGGAAATATGCGATATTTCTGCGGGAAAGCAAGCTAAGGCAGGCTGAACGAATTAGGCTAATTCAGGGAAGTGATGTCTAGCTCCAACGTCCAACCACTTGGACACTTTAGTCCTCCTGTGGCGGCGACAGCCTCCTCGTCGGACTTCCAGTGACCTTGGTGACTAAGCGGATTGCTTCTGCTCTTCTTCGCCCGAGGAAAGCGAGCAGCCAAAAAGAATAATGATCCTTAAGATGACGGAAAATCCATTGACACCACTAATAAAGGAATTGGCCACTCTTTTCTAATTGATAGGACGGCATGATTGTGAAATATGAAGTTTGGGTTCAAGATAAATCACCCGGCTCATTTCTTTATCTTTATTTTTATTGTTGATCGTATCCATAAGGACTTCTGTCAATTTTTTAGTAATGGTTTCCAAGGGTACTCCTACAGTTGAAAAAGGGATGACCAGGTTATTCATTTCAGGGATATTATCATAGCTGATAATCGATATGTCTTCCGGAACCGATAACTCAGATTCATGGATCGCCTGAAGGATTCCTCTCGTCAAATCGTGACTTCCGATTACGATTGCAGATGGTATTACTTCGCTTCGTAATAGATCTTTTGCAGCGACATATCCGTCATATTGTTCTAAACCATTGACTGGGATCATTTGTCCTGAGAAAGTTTCGAGTTTACAATCAAGCACAGCTTGTTTAAATCCTTCTACTTTTTCTTTTTGGAGATGGTCCCTCTTTTTAAGATCGCCGATATAGCAGATCTTCTTATGACCGAGCCGGCAAAGATAATCCACAGCATAAAAAATCGCTTTTTTTCTATTTACATCAACTGTAGGATATAACGGGTCTTCCGCAATACCATAAGTGACGATCGGGACGGAGGATGGTGAAGAGTATCGTTCAGGCCCGTCATCGAAAACCAGGATTGCATCAACCCTATATCGATTGAATATATCGATGGCTGTTCTCGTTTCGTTGATTGAAATCAAGGTGGTATATCCATGATGCTCAAGCCGTTTATTTATACTTGTAATCAGTGCTGAATGTGCAGCACGTTCAATGGTCGGCCAAACGATACCGATCGTAAATGATTTCTTAGAAACTAAGCTCCGAGCAGCTACATTCGGTTGGTATCCTAACTGGTTCGCAATTTGGATGATCCTTTTTTTAGTCGGCTCTTTCACCAACGGACTGTCACGCAAAGCTTTCGAGACAGTCGAATAGCTGACACCAGCAGATTTGGCAATATCTTTGATCGTGACTCCCATGATTACCTCCGAATTAATTATTTCCAAACCAGTATAGAAAGGAAAAAAGCATTGCCTTTGATCTAATTATACTTTTTCTCGGATATTTTAACAAAAAAGTGGAATCCTGCTATAACGTTTTATTAATTGACAATTGAAAATAGTGGCAATATAATAATAATAACAACGTTGTTATTTTATTTCAAGATGATTTCGAGGGGGCTTTAAGTGAAATCTTCAAATATCGTGATCAATCAACGGGATAATGTACTAGTCGTGCTGGAGGATTTCAATGCGGGTGACATTATTACAGTAAAAGGCGAATCAATAAAATTAAAAGAAGATGTTCCGGCTGGACATAAAATAGCAAGATGGACGATCGACGAAAATGAAAACGTTCTCAAGTTCGGATACCCGATTGGGCGGGCAAAAAGGAAGATCACACAGGGGGAATGGGTCCATACACATAATGTGGTGACCAATTTGGATGGGACATTAGAATACATCTATGAACCAACGAAGGATAAAGTGATCGGAAAACCAGATTCTGACAGAACCTTTCTTGGATACGTTCGCCCAAATGGCGATGTGGGTATCCGTAATGAAATCTGGATCATCAACACAGTCGGTTGCATTAATAAAACAGCCGAAATAGTTGCGAAGATGGCCAATGAACAGCATCAAGATGAAAATCTTGATGGCGTGTTCCACTACCCTCATCTATTCGGGTGTTCACAGCTTGGTGATGATCTCCACAATACACAGAAAATATTGAGCAATCTTGTCCATCATCCAAATGCAGCAGGTGTCCTCGTCATGGGACTAGGGTGTGAAAACAATTATATTGAAGAATTCAAAAAGGTTATTGGAGACTATGACGAAAATCGAGTGAAATTCCTAGAGGTACAACAAACTGAAGATGAAATTGAAGATTCGTTATCCCTCATAGAAGAGCTTGTCCTACACGTAAAGACGTACACTCGGGAACCTATGCATATTTCTAAGCTGAAGGTCGGGCTGAAATGCGGGGGGTCCGATGGTTTTTCAGGAATCACCGGAAATCCCTTGGTCGGTGCATTTTCAGATAAGTTGATTTCCAAAGGGGGATCAACAGTGCTGACCGAGGTGCCGGAGATGTTTGGTGCAGAGGCGATTCTGATGGAGCGGGCGAAGGACGAAACCGTCTTCCAGATGATCGTTGACCTCGTGAATGATTTTAAAAACTATTTCATAAAGCACGGACAGAATGTCTATGAAAATCCATCGCCTGGAAATAAGAAAGGCGGGATTACAACACTTGAAGAAAAGTCGCTTGGCAATGTCCAAAAAGGAGGATTCGGTGAAGTCATCGATGTTCTCCCTTATGGAGGCAGGATGAAATCCGGCGGACTTAACCTTCTTCAGGGACCTGGCAATGACCTGGTATCTGTGACGGCGTTGGCTGCAGCAGGTGCCCATATCGTATTGTTCACGACAGGGAGAGGGACTCCGTTTGGAGGGCCGGTACCGACTGTGAAGATTTCGACAAATTCAGCTTTAGCCCGCAAAAAGAAAAACTGGATCGATTTCGATGCAGGCGAGCTTCTGGGAGGCAAGGATAAGGAAAAGCTTACGGATGAGCTTTTTGAGTATATCATCGAACTAGCTTCAGGAAAGCAAAGGACGAACAATGAAAAACATGGTTTCAAAGAGATTTCTATTTTTAAAGATGGTGTCATTCTATAACCGTTGCAACTTAGAGGAGGTGCATGGATGAAAAAATTGGACAAGTCTCTATCTGGAGCGGATTTTTCAGCGCAAGTTAAATACTTCGAACCAAAGAAGTTCCCAGACAAGGTTTTGCAGATTGGGGAAGGAAATTTCCTTCGTGCATTTATCGATTGGATGATCCACCAGATGAACAAACAAGGGTTATTCAATGGATCGATCGTGGCCGTCCAACCGACCCCACATGGTAAAGTCCTGCCTAAACTGATCAATCAAGATTGCCTTTATACCGTTGTTTTGAAGGGCGTACAGAATGGCAGAGTCGTCAATGATAGTGAAATCATTTCTGTCATTTCAAGAGGGATAAATCCTTATGAGGAGTGGGAGAAAGTCATTGAGGTGGCTGAATCAAAGGATTTGGAGTTCATTTTTTCCAATACAACAGAAGCGGGAATCACCTATTTACGAGAATCGTATACGAAAAACAAAGCACCTTTATCCTATCCAGGTAAGCTAACGGCACTGTTATTTCATAGGTTTGAAAAGTTTTCAGGGAATTCAGATGCCGGTCTGATTATTATCCCCTGTGAATTGATTGAAGATAATGGTCAAAAACTGAAAAATCTAGTACTTGAATATGCGAATGATTGGGATCTCCCTGCTGAATTTTCAAAATGGGTTAAGAAGTGTAACACCTTTTGTGATACCCTTGTAGATCGGATCGTTACAGGCTATCCAAGGGATTCGATAGTGGAATTCCATAGTCAACTAGGTTATGAGGATCGGATGCTGACAGTCGGAGAACCCTATCATATGTTTGCGATCGATGCCGATGAGCAAGTGAAAGAGAAACTCCCCTTCGATCAGGCTGGGTTGAACATAAAATGGGAAGGTATCCAACAGCATCGTGAAATGAAGGTCAGACTTCTGAACGGTCCTCATACATTAATGGCGGCGACAGGATTTCTATATGGAGCAGACACAGTATTGGAAGTTATGGAGGATCAGGTGCTGGGAAAGTTCGTTGAAAAAGGATTTGAAGAGATCATCCCTACGGTACCAATGAGTATGGAAGAAAAAAAGGAATTCTCCGAATCTGTCAAGGAACGTTTCCTGAATCCATATAACAAGCATTATTTAACCGATATCGCAATGAACTCTATCAATAAATTCAAGTCAAGACTGTTACCTAGTCTGAAAAGATATGTTGAACAAAAGGGTGAAATACCCCAAGCGATTGCCCTTTCCTTTGCTGCTTTATTGGTCTATTACAAGCCGGTACGGCGTGAAAGGAAGGGATTGATCGGTCGACGTAATGAGATTGAATATACGATGCGGGAAAATGAATTGGTCGTTGAAGAATTGGTCCGACAATGGGAACTTCATGGCACTGGGAAAACAACCATTTTTGAATTTGTGCAATCCCTTTTTGAAAATGAATCGATTTGGGATGAAAATTTAAATGAAATCAGTAATTTGAATGAAACGATTGCAGCATATATGGAACAGATCCTTCGTGAAGGTATGCAAACCACTGTTGAAGGCATGCTGCGGAATAAAGCACCATTGGGCTGATCTGCCCTGTATATCACTTGAAGGAGGTATTCTTTGAAACGATGAAATCCTTATTCTCATTAGAAGGTAATACAGCACTTGTCACAGGAGCAAGCCGGGGTTTAGGACAAGGAATGGCACTCGGACTTGCTGAAGCAGGAGCCGAAGTGATCGGTGTAGGGACCAGGAATTTAGACGAAACCAAAAGCAAAATAGAAGAAGGCGGAGGAAAATTCCATCAAATCATGAAGGATTTATCAGCGAAAGATGCTGCAGTAGAATTAGCTGCTGAGGCGATAAAAATCAATGGGCATGTAGACGTTTTGGTCAATAATGCTGGAATCATCCGTCGTTCCGATTTGGAGGATTTTTCAGATGAAGATTGGTTCAAGGTAATCGATATCAATCAACATGCCGTGTTCCAGTTGAGCAGGGAAATCGGGAAGCATATGCTCGAAAACGGTAGAGGAAAAATCATCAATATCGCCTCGATGCTAAGTTTTCAAGGTGGATTGAAAGTACCAGCTTATACAGCAAGTAAACACGCAATAGCTGGATTGACAAAATCATTTGCAAATGAATGGTCAGGAAAAGGAATCAATGTCAATGCGATCGCCCCTGGTTATATGGCGACTGATAACACCGTACCGATCAGAGAAAACAAAGCAAGGAATGCTTACATCACTTCACGGATTCCTCAAGGAAGATGGGGGACTCCAGAGGATTTGAAAGGGGCGGTCATTTACCTTGCATCAAGTGCTTCCGACTATGTGAATGGACATATACTTTGTGTAGATGGTGGATGGATGAGCTCGTAATTCAGAAAGGAGAAATGGAAAATGGACATCAGATACGCTACAAACCCTACAGATGTCAAGCAATATGATACTGAAAGGATCAGAAAAGAATTTCTGGTGGAGAATCTCTTCGTTGATGGAAAAATCAATTTCGTCTATTCCCATTATGACAGATTGATCACTGGTGGTGCGATCCCTACAGTAAATCCACTTAAGCTTGAAGTGGAGGACCTGTTGAAGACCGATTACTTCCTTGAACGCAGAGAAGCCGGCATTATCAATATTTCAGAAGGTGTCGGAAGGGTGACAGTCAACGGGGAAATCCATGAATTGAATAAAAGAGATTGTCTTTATGTGGGTCTCGGAAATGAAGAGGTGACATTCGAATCCTTGGACGCAGCAAAGCCGGCCCGTTTTTATATCGTTTCCGCCACAGCCCATAAAAATTACCCGACTCAAAAACTGGCGATCTCCGAAGCTACCCCGAACCATTTAGGGTCCGACAGCGACTCGAACAACCGAACGATCTATCAGTATATCCATGCAAATGGGATCAAGAGCTGCCAGCTGATGATGGGGATGACGCTTCTCCAGCCGAATAACATGTGGAATACGATGCCCCCACACCTTCATGATCGCCGTATGGAAGCCTATTTGTATTTTGATATGGATGAGGACTCCCGAGTATTCCATTTCATGGGGAAACCTGAAGAGACGAGACATATCGTCGTCAAGAATGAGCAAGTCGTTTTATCTCCACCGTGGTCGATCCATTCTGGTGTCGGTACGAACAATTATACTTTCATTTGGGCAATGGCGGGTGAAAACTATACGTTTACCGATATGGAAGGGGTAAGTATGGAAGAAATAAGGTAGATGTCGGGGATTGAAAGTGTTTCGGATTTTTAAAAGGAAGAAATTTTGTTTTGATGAAGGAATGTCTAGCTCCAACGCCCAACCACTGGATCACTTCAGTCCTCCTGCGGCGGCAACAGCCTCCTCGTCGGACTTCTAGTGACTTTCGTGGCTGATCAGGGTGTTTGCGCTTTTTTTGGAATCCTAGGTTATGAAAGGACAGAAAAGAAGATGAACCTTTCTCCAGATCATTTTTTCCAATCTGTTATACAGGCTTCCGTTCATAAAAGACCTGAATGCCATGATCCATCTAAACAAAAACTTTTGATCAAGGATGCTTTGAAAGAGGCGCTTGGAGATTTTTCCGACTTCGCCAACGACGATCCTGTAAGTACTTTAGAAATTACCGAAAAAAACGAATTTGCCGAGTATATCCGAGAAAGGGCTGTATTCGAATCATTATCAGGATTGAATACATCGATGTATATTCTGACCCCCGAAAGCAATCCGGTAAATATCCCGCTGTATTAGCGTTACATGGTCATGGAGTCGGCGGCCATAAGGAAATCGTTGGAATTACTCAGAAGGAGAATGATTTACCTTCAAAGGATCTTACGGCCCAACAGTTCGCTGTACATTTGGTTAAAAAAGGATTGAAGGTTTTTGCTCCAGAGATCATTGGGATGGGGTCACGATTGCTCGCGAGGGATAGAAAGTCATCGAAGGGTAAGTCTTGTGAAACGATGGCTTCAATACTTTTAATGACTGGAAGGACTCTTACTGGATTGAGGGTTGAAGAAGCCATAAGAACAATGGATCTCATAAGTGGATTTGAAGATGTAGAACCTGACAGGATTGGTGCAATCGGCTTTTCGGGCGGTGAGCTTATTGCTGGATATACATCCGCTATCGAACTGCGTGTAAAAGCGACTGTTTTATGCAGTTGCGGCAATACCTACGAAGGAAGCATCTTCCCTATCCAACATTGTGTGGATAATTATCTTCCGGGGATTTTAAACCATGCTGAACTGCCTCAAATATTAAGCTTGATAGCACCAAGGGCTTTATTCATAGAGTCAGGAAAAAATGATCTGATTTTCCCTGTTCAAAGTGCAACCGAAGCGATCCTGAGTGTTGCAGGAGAGTATGATCGGCTGCTTGGAAACAGGAAGGCCGAAAGATTTTCATTTCATCTCCACGATGGGGCTCACGAAGTAGATGGTAGATTTGCATTCGACTGGATGAAAGAGAGATTGATGTGAATTGAAATGAATATTTTAGAAGGGGGAGAAGAAGATGGATGTTGTTACTTTAGGAGAAAGCATGGTGCTTTTTACTCCAGATATGGAAGGACCTTTACGTTTTGCCGGCGGATTCCGCAAGACGATCGGTGGGGCAGAAACAAATGTGGCGATTGCGCTGTCTCGCCTCGGTCACCAGACAGGTTGGATCAGCAGACTGGGGAATGACGAATTCGGACGATATGTAAGAAATTTCATTCGAGGAGAAGGGGTTGATACTTCCCGCGTCTTATTTGATGATCACGCTCCAACAGCAGTTTTCTTCAAGGAGCTAGTGCCGAATCAGGATCCTAAAATCTATTATTATAGAAAGAACTCAGCAGCAAGCACGATGACACCGGAAGACTTGGATCCGGGGTACATAAAGGAGGCGAAATACCTGCATCTTACAGGAATCACACCCGCTCTGAGCAGTTCTTGTAAGGAAACGGTTTTTCATGCAATAGAAATCGCAAGACTCAACGCTCAGAAAGTTGTTTTTGATCCGAATGTCCGGTTGAAACTCTGGTCAAAAGCCGAAGCAAAACAGGTATTATCGGAAATAGCTGAAAAGGTGGATATCTTATTACCTGGGATCGAGGAAGGGGAACTTTTGACAGGTGAATCGGACCCTGAAAAGATTGCTTCTGTTCTATTGAGGTCTGGCCCTGAAACCGTCGTAATCAAATTAGGGGAAGATGGGGCCTATTACGCCACCCAAAATGAGCGTCGCCATATCCCGGGTTATAAGGTTGAAAAAATTGTCGACACAGCAGGGGCCGGTGATGGGTTCGCAGCTGGTTTCTTATCCGGCTTGATCAGGGGATGGACCCATCAAGAAGCAGTCAAGCTCGGAAATAGAGTCGGAGCTTTTGCATTAACGGTACCTGGAGATACAGAAGGTTATCCATTCTGGAAACAAGTTGATCCCAATAGTGCACAATCTGAGGTATTGAGATAAGGATGAGTATTTAAGTTTGTTTGCAACTATAAACTTCCAACGGTATGGTCTAAATGGCTGAAAACTCATAGTGATTTAAGCCATTTTTTTGGCAATATCTCAGACTGGATGCCCGTATGTATTTCTGTTAAACTATGAACGGTAAATGTTTAGTATGGTTTACGGAAAGAGGCGTACATAAAGATGAAGGAAAAATGGCATTTCATTGATTCTGGTACATGCTCACCAGCTTATAATATGGCATTGGATGAAGCCCTTCTGGATTGGCATAGCAAAGGAAAAATCCATCCAGTAGTCCGGTTCTATGAATGGAATCCTGCTACGCTATCAGTCGGTTATTTTCAAAAAGCAGAGAAGGAAATCAATCTTGATGCAGTAAAAAGACATGGATATGGATTCGTCCGCCGGCCAACCGGGGGAAGAGCTGTACTTCACGATAAGGAATTGACTTACAGTGTCATCGTTTCAGAAGAACATGCGAAAATGCCTCAATCAGTAACTGAAGCATATCGGGTGATATCTGAAGGGATTTTAGGCGGTTTCCGTAACCTGGGATTAGAGGCTCACTTTGCGGTTCCCAAAACAGAGGAAGAAAAGGCTGGGCTGAAAAACCCTCGTTCAGCGGTTTGCTTTGATGCGCCATCATGGTATGAGCTCGTGGTTGAAGGAAGGAAAGTAGCCGGAAGTGCACAAACAAGACAAAAGGGTGTCATTTTACAGCATGGATCGATATTACTTGATATCGATGAAGACAAACTCTTCGATTGCTTTAAATTTGCAAATGAAAGAGTAAGAGAACGGATGCAAAAAGCGTTCAGTAAGAAAGCTGTAGCGATTAATGATCTCCGTCCAGAAAGGGTGACCATCGAGGAATCTAAGAAGGCTTTTAAGACTGGATTTGAAGAAGGCCTTGATGTGGAATTTATGCCGTTAGAATTGACTGATGAACAAAATCAATATATAGATGAAATCATTAAAAGACGTTATGCGAATGATGAGTGGACATTTAGACGTTAACTCAAAACTGTGACCAAAACGGTCGCAGTTTTTAAATTTTTTTCTAGAAAAAAGAAGGATATTTGCAAAGTTCAATGCTCATCTAAGAATCAAAAAAAACTCTATCCCGCAACTTGGCAAATTTCTCTTCTTTGAATGTCTTAGGGGTGAATTGCGCACTTTTCGCCGATATTCTACATTTTTAGTATGTTTTTGCTTTTGACAAGATTAACATGATTCGTTCTAGGCGACACAATATATTGTATTATTTTAATATAATGTACACTATATATTGATGTTTTAGGTTTCACTATGCTATCATTTGGGTAACCTGAAATTAAACTACTTAAAAGAATAGAAATTAAAAAAACATATCAAAAGGAGGATCCTGGATGGCGATTGTAACAGGGGAGCAACGACATCATATCAACATTGAACGGTTGAATGAAGACATTGCTAAATTCGAGCAAGTGCATCCGATCACACCGGACATGCATACGACTCACAAAGGGGTATCAAGATTGGTGATGTTGGATCGGTATTCGTTCAAGGATACGGAGAAAAGGACATTACGAGAAGGAGATTTCGTCATCTTGACTGTTAAAGATGATCCGAAGTTTCCTGCAAGAGGTTTGGGATATATCGTTTCCATAGACCGTGAACAGAAAATGGCAGAGGTAAAGGTGGATCAAGATTACCGTGGCGTCCTCGACAAGCCGGGTGAAATGGAGACAGGAATCGTAAAAAGACCTCTTGATACGATCGATAAGCCATTAGAAATCTATTATGAGCAGATCGCAAAACGAAATGCGACAGGACTTGCTTCCGTAGAAAAGGCAGAAGAGAAGAAACAGGAATCATTCGAGAAGTTCTATCATGAACTTGTGAATTTGAACTTTGTTCCTGCAGGCCGTGTCCTATACGGTGCAGGTGCAGCTACAGACGTAACGTACTTCAACTGTTATGTCATGCCATTCGTCCAAGATTCAAGAGAAGGAATTTCAGACCACCGGAAGCAAGTGATGGAAATCATGAGCCGGGGTGGTGGAGTCGGAACGAACGGATCGACGCTCAGACCGAGGAACACACTCGCAAAAGGCGTAAACGGAAAGTCATCCGGATCGGTGTCGTGGCTCGATGATATTGCGAAGCTTACACACCTTGTTGAACAAGGTGGATCGCGCAGAGGTGCGCAGATGATCATGCTAGCGGATTAAAAAAACGGTATACAAATTGTATAGATTCAGTCATAAATACCCATATTGAGGTGGTTTATGGATGGATCTTACCAAAGGTTTTTTAGAAAAGAAATATTGATTGGAAAATATGACAATATCTGAATTAGTAGAGCTTACTGGAAAGACAAAATATCAAATAAAAGGGGCATTAAGACGTTACGGATTAAGAAAAAACAGTTGAAATTAGGTTCAGAGCAATTTGACAATGAAGAATGGTTATATAATGAATACATCATTAAACAGAAGGGTTATACAGTAATTGCCAAACAATGTGGAGTGAGTTACACCACTATACTTGATAGAATACATCATTTTGGATGGGACATAAGGACTCATCAGGATATAGATAAGGGACTTCCACGAAGAGGTAAAAAACACACTCCCAAATCAATCGCTTTAATTAAAAGTACTCAGAGTGAAAAAGCGTATATCAATTAAGTGCAATTACTGTAAAAAGAACGTTTCTATACGCCATTCTTCTTATAAAAAATCTACTATTCATTTTTGTTCCCAAAACTGTTTCAGAAAGTATTTATTCATAAACAGGGTTGAGACCAAGGATATTACTGATTCTGCAGCTTATAAAAACTGGCGTCTTAAAGTATACAAAAGAGATGGATATAGATGTAAAATGCCTGATTGCAACTCTGATTCTCGGAATATTGCTGCACATCACATCTATCCAAAACGTAATTTCCCCAATTTACAATTTGATATCAATAACGGTATTACCCTATGTAAAAAATGTCATGAAAAAACCTATGGTAAAGAAATGCAATTTGTCAATGCTCTAGTCCGCGTCATTCAGACAATGAGTGACTAGGAAATCGGGTGAATTGCTGAAAAGTCCTTAGAGCCATTCAAGCTACAACGTGACCGGGAACGGTGAGCGTGAATGCTGAAAATTGTTTGGATTGGATAATCAGCAGCCAAGCACCTATTCAGGTGAAGGTTCAACGACTATCGAAACCTGACAATTAAATTGTCAAGGAAGTAGAGTAGGGGATCTATAAGATCTTCGAAGTGCCCGGCCCCTAACAGATGATGCTGAGGGTGATGATATAGTCTAGACCGTCTGCATTGTGCAGAGTTCAAGTATCCTGAAAAGGACGGTATAAACGTGGCACCCAGACATTATCGAATTCATCATTTCGAAAATGCAAAACCCTAGAATCCTTAGGTTCCTTGTTGAAAATACAGAAGATGAAACAATCAGGCAGTTAGCGTTGGATAAACTTAAATTTATACCGTTGACTGAAACAGAACGTGATATGTATCAAAGCATCGTGAATTATAAAGCCATCCCTGGACACGGAGGTTTTACCGAAAAAGCCATTAAAGAAGCTGAAGAAAAGCTTCAAACCGGTGGTACGTACAGTGTTCATAACTCGGAATTTTTGACCGGTGCAAACATTTCGGTATGCGTAACCAAAGAATTCATGGAAGCTGTTGAAAATGATACAGAGTACGAACTTCGATTCCCAGATGTGGAGAATTACACATTTGAAGAAATGCTCGAGTACAACAACACATGGCACGAATATGGAGATGTTCGAGAATGGGAAGCTGAAGGGTACGGCATTCGAGTCTATAAACGGATCAAAGCGAGAGAGCTTTGGAACCTGATCAATATCTGTGCAACTTACTCGGCAGAACCAGGAATCTTCTTTATCGACAATGCCAACGACATGACCAATGCAAAAGCGTACGGACAGAAAGTAGTAGCAACGAATCCGTGTGGTAGAGTAGCTTGATTTGCCTCACGTAAAAAATTGCGGAATGAAGCGGGAACCCTGAGATATGTTAAAGGGACGAAGAATATGAAACAAAAAACCTGTGTATTGTGTAAAGTTGAAAAACATGTAAAGCATTTTGCAAAAAGAAATGACAGTATTGATGGTTATCGTAAACAATGTAAATCATGTAGAAAGAAAGCAAGAGCAGAAAGAATGCAAAATGTGGAATATTATCTTAGGCATAGAGCTAATAGTTTAAATGATCCAAATGGGCGGAGAACTGGTAAAGCTGGAAAAGTTATTAAAAATAGTGAGCCCATTTGTTATAAGAAGATTATTAAACTTTATATAGATAAGCCATTCTGTACTTTCTGTAAAATTAATTTACAACCTAAGGAGATAGTATTTGATCATGATATTCCCTTATCAAGAGGGGGAGAACATACTATTTCTAATATTAATTTAGTTTGTATTGACTGTAATAGCTTGAAAACACAAAAAACAGGTTTTGAATTTAATTTATTTTTAAGGGATTATCTTCGTCGTTTTAAAACTTCCTTTTAACTGGGAATCCGAACCGAAGGCTGAGTGTAAAAACTTAGTCAGGGGCAGAGCATAGATCGTGAACCTGCGGAAGCAGAATATAATCGATCCACGAGGCCGCAACAATGATGAAAGTTCATTTTTGAAAAGATATGCCGAACTGCACCGAAAAAGAAGGTGTAGAACTATCGGATAAAAAGCCGGTAGGATAACAAAATTGGAACAACCACTCGCACCATATTCTGTCTGTAACCTGGCTGCAGTCAACTTGGCTAATGTTGCAGACAAAAAATCTAAACGTGTTGATTTTGATAAGTTGAAGCAAACAGTTAAAACTGGTGTCCGAATGCAAGATAATGTAATCGACGCTACCCCATATTTCTTAGAAAAGAACCGTGAACAAGCTCTTGGAGAGCGACGTGTTGGACTAGGTGTCATGGGTCTTCACGATCTCCTCATCTATTGCGAAACGGTTTACGGATCAGAAGAAGGAAACAAACTGATTGATGAAATTTTCGAAACGATTGCAACGACTGCATATCGTGAATCAATTGAATTAGCAAAAGAAAAAGGAAGCTTTCCATTTTTAGTTGGTAAGACAGAAGAAGAAACGAAAGAATTACGGCAAGCCTTCATCAATACAGGGTATATGAAGAAGATGCCAGAAGATATCCGCGAGGGTATTTTGGAACATGGAATTCGTAATTCACACTTGTTGACTGTAGCTCCTACTGGAAGTACTGGTACTATGGTCGGAGTTAGTACAGGATTAGAGCCTTACTTCTCATTCTCTTATTTCAGAAGTGGACGACTAGGTAAGTTCATTGAGGTGAAGGCAGATATCGTGAACGAATACTTGTCACGAAATCCTGAAGCGGATGCTGAAAAGTTGCCGGATTGGTTCATTTCCGCAATGGATCTGAAGCCAGAAGCACATGCTGATACCCAATGTGTCATCCAAAACTGGATTGACAGTTCAATCAGTAAAACCGTCAATGCACCGAAAGGTTATGCAGTAGAGCAAGTACAAGCGGTTTACGAGCGTTTGTATAATGGCGGTGCGAAAGGCGGTACTGTCTATGTCGATGGCAGCCGTGACTCGCAGGTATTGACGTTGAAAGCTGAAGAAAATACGTTCGATGATGATTCTGTTGTAACAAAGACAGAAGAAAAGAAGAAAGTCGTACTTGTGGATACGATCTCTGACCTTCGCTCAACAGATGTCACGATTGGAAATGAAGTAGGAAACACATGTCCAGTCTGCCGTAAAGGCAAAGTAAAAGAAATCGGCGGATGTAACACTTGTACAAACTGTAACGCACAATTGAAATGCGGAATTTAAGTTGAATAATTGATGAGAGTGACCCAGTAATCTATTGAGGTTACTCTCTTTTTTTTACTTACGAACGAGTAAGTGAATTGAATGGTTGTATTCTTATTGATGTTTTGAGTCAGCCCATTTTTACATTTTTAGGTGCATAAATGCTCACTACCTTGCTCCAATCCCACTTTTCATAAAAGTCCTCTCCTTGGTCAATATTTGTAATCCACACCTTTGAATTTCTTCCGTTCCCATCAGCTATCCATACGTCGCTTTTCTCGCGGTTGTTACGGACCCATGCGAGTTGGTTTGACTCAGGTACATAGTATGGATTGAAATCACCATAACCTTCTTCAGGGCTAGTGATCTTTTTTTGCTCTTTGCTTTCCAAGTCAATCTGATACAAAGTCGGCAATGGCCGTTCTGTTGGATTATTTGACCATTCACTTTCCTTTGAACGGGCAACCGTAATCACAACATCATTATGCCAGGTGAAATCTCTATCCACATATCCATCCGGTGTCAGTGTTCCCATACTTGCCGTCGGAAGCTCTTTTACTTTTAAGAACTTATTCATAATCGACATGCGATTGATTCCGCCGATATATGCTAACAGATTACGTCTTGGAGCCCAATGGAACCAGTTTGGTTCATTCAGCATTTGGTCGAGTTTGATCAAGTGTTTTCCATCAGAAGAGAGCACATACAAAAGGTTGGAATCTGCTGATAATGAAGCTGTCGGATATTTTATAAAAGAAATCCATTTTCCATCTGGGGACCATTTGAAGATACTTGTCCCAATCCCAAAGTCTTCACTTTCGAGTGAATGGGCAGGTAACGTGAAGAAAGGTGATTTTTCGATCTGACTGTCCTTCAATGTGATTTGGTTGAAATCAATATCCGTCCAGCCATCAGGAGTGAGTTCTGAATTGGTCGAAGTTAAGAAACCTTTCCCATCCGGCAGCCATGAGTAATTTCCGACTTCAGAAGCTATCCTTTTAGTTTTCTCGCTGAATACATTTTTCACATACAAGCGTTCACCTTCCTGAAACGCGAGACTGTTCTGGTTAGGAGCCCACTGTATGTTGGAAGGTTCGCCTATAAAAACTGATTCCTTTTTCTCAGAATGTAGATTGTACAACCAAACCTTTTTCTTATCTTGATTCTCTTCGAAATAAGCTAGCCATTTTCCATCAGATGACCATCGAGGACTTGCTACTCTTTTCCCTTTTGTCACCTGTTTTTCATCATTGCCTTCTTTTATCCAAAGATCCCCATCTCTTATGAATGCTGCTTTTAAGAAGGAGTGCGTTTCCCCGATTGCTGTCTCAGGGATTAAGAAACCTACTAGGACGCATAAGACCACTGTTGATAACCTTTTCAAGACGATTACCTCCTGATTTGAAGCTTTAATGTAGTTTGTGATCACGAACGGTTACACATGCTTACTTCTTTTTTCCTGCTGATGGATTGCCATTTAATACATAGGTGGAAATAAACGGTCTTGACCATAATAAGGGGGAGGTGATTTACTTGAAACCCTTCGTTCCGCAATTAGTGTATATCGAACCGAAAGCTCTCGAATTCGAACAAGGCCGGATTCTTAAAGATAAATTCGAGAAAATGGGGCTCGAAATCCGTGAGACCACTTCCCATAACCAGGTGCGCAACCTGCCCGGTAATAATGAACTCCAAAAGTACAAGAATGCCAAATCCACTCTTGTCATCGGAATACGGAAAAAACCATCAGCCGAATATGCGATTCCTCTCGCGACAGGCTGTATAGGTCATTGCCATTATTGCTACTTACAGATGACATTAGGGAGCAAACCGTACATCCGCACATACGTCAACCTTGATGAAATTTTTCAACAGGCACAGAAATATATCGATGAGCATAAACCAGAAATAACAAGGTTCGAAGCATCGTGTAAATCGGACATTGTCGGGATTGATCATTTAACACACTCATTGAGAAAAACGATTGAATTCATCGGTCAGACGGAACTCGGAAGTCTAAGATTCACGACGAAATATCAACATGTTGATCATCTTCTAGATGCATCCCATAACGAAAATACAAGGTTTCGTTTCAGTGTGAACAGCCAATGGGTAATCAAAAATTTTGAAATGGCAACCTCTTCATTAAGAAAACGGTTAGAAGCAGCTAAAAAAGTCGTTGAAGCGGGTTATCCTTTAGGTTTTGTCGTAGCTCCGCTATATCTACACGACGATTGGCAAGAAGGGTATAAGGAAATGTTCGATGAAATCAACAACACAATTCCGAGTAAACATTTTTCGAACATCACGTTTGAGTTGATTCAACACCGCTTCACCAAGCCTGCGAAAAAAGTCATCCAAAAACGATACCCGAAAAGTAAGCTTGAAATGGATGAAGAAAAGCGGAAGTACAAATGGGGTCGGTATGGTATAGGTAAGTATGTATATCAAAAGGATGAGGCCCAAGAGTTGAGGGAGACGATCGAAAATTACATCCATCAATACTTTCCGGAAGCCCGGATCGAGTACTTCACTTAAGACAAGCTCCCACAATTGCTTGACTCAATCAAGACACCGAGAATGCTTGTCACTTGTAAATTATTATTGTATCCTTTTAGTATGCTTTGATTTTGTATAACCTACAAAATCAGCGGTATTGGAGGGGAAGAACATGCCAACTCCAAGTATGGAGGATTATATTGAACGTATATACCAATTGATTGATGAAAAAGGATACGCAAGGGTTTCAGATATTGCAGAAGCACTGGAAGTTCACCCATCATCGGTTACGAAAATGGTACAGAAACTTGATAAAGGCAAATATGTCGTTTATGAAAAATATCGTGGGTTCGTACTGACACCGAATGGTAAGAAACTTGGAAAACGTCTTGTATATCGACATGAACTTTTGGAAGATTTCCTGAAAGTCATCGGAGTGGATCAAGAAAACATTTACGAAGATGTTGAAGGAATTGAACATCATTTGAGCTGGAATGCAATTGACCGCATCGGGGATTTGGTACAATATTTCGATGAAGATACGTCCCGGATTGATGGGCTACGGGAAATTCAACGTAAAAATGAAGAAGAACAGGAACAATCATGACCTTGTGTTGTGGTTGTTTTTTATTTTGGGCTGTTTTCGTATAGATGGTTGTTTTACAATTTGAAATGATAATCGCTTTCCGCGGGTAAATACTTCGAACTAAATCAATGTGTCGACCGCCACAGGAGGACTGAAGTGATCCAAGTGGTTGGACGTTGGAGCTAGACATCAAGAAAAGCGCAAACGTCCCGAAGGGCACTGGAAGTCCGACGAGGAGGCTGTCGACCCCCACAGGAAGTCTGAAGTGATTCAAGTGACTGGGCGTTGAGCTAGACATCATTTCTCTGAATTAGCCTGCTTCGGCAAGCCCGATTAGCTTGCTTTCCCGCAAGAGTCTCCCATATTTCCAGTTTTTATCTCCTTATCAGCATTCAATTAGCAACCATTTTTAGAAAACAGCTTAATTTTTTCAACCTCACTCCTTCGATGCTGGATGGATGAATTCTCTCATCTATTCAGTCATATATAAAATGGAGAGGGGTGAAACGATGGATGTAGATGGCGTATTCTCAGGCGGTGGTGTAAGAGCGATCGCATTTATTGGAGCCTTGAAAGCAGCGGAGCGGAAAGGTATCACATTTAACAGAACAGCCGGGACGAGTGCTGGGGCTATTTTCGCGGCGCTAGTGGCAGCAGGATATAAAGCAGATGAAATCAAGTCGTTACTCCATGAAGTGGATATTAGAGAATTTCTTGATCCAAGAAGGCTGTCTGTAGCTTTTCCTTTCACAAAATGGCTAATGTTGTACTGGAAATTGGGTCTCTATAAAGGGAAGCGGTTGGAGCTGTGGGTGGAAGAGGTACTTACTGCCAAGAGAATAAAAACTTTCGGTGATCTTCCTGAAGGCTCCCTGAAAATCATCGCTTCTGATATTACGAATGGGCGTCTTATCGTTTTGCCGGATGATTTAGAACGATATGGTATTTTACCGGAACGCTTCAAAATTTCAAAAGCTGTCAGGATGAGTGCGAGTATTCCTTATTTTTTCGATCCGATGAAATTGTATGACGCAACGGGTAAGAAGAACATCATCGTGGATGGTGGAGTATTAAGTAATTTTCCGATTTGGTTATTCCAGGATGGGAATTCGGAGATCACGCGGCCGACACTCGGCTTTCAGTTGAAGCCTTCACAGTTCGCGCAAAAACCGAATAATGTCAAGAATGCAATTTCTTTATTTCATGGGCTGTTCGATACGATGATGGATGCCCATGATGCTAGGCACATTTCGACAGCACACAGCGCTGATATCGTTTTTATCCCTGTAAAACAAATTTCAATGATTAATTTTGACCTCTCTTCAAAAGTGATTGATGAATTAACCAATTTCGGGATAGAAAGTACGGAGAAGTTTTTAAGGAATTGGCGTCATTATCGACCAAAAACAAGTCTTTCAACAAAAAAATCGAGCATCTTATAATGCTCGATTTTTTTTCTTCCCTTTTTTTCCTTCTATTACTTTGAAGTTATGATCATTTGTTCGTTTCTTCATTTTCGATAAGGAGGATTTTGTCTTTGGACTTGGCTTTACCTTCGACGGTTTTTTCATCGATTTCCCTGGTTGATTCTGATATTTCTGTGCGGAATAGCGAGCCGCCTGCTTGTATTTATTGACATCTTTACCGCCACCGCCACCACCACCAAATCGTTTTGCAAGAAATCGTTTATACAAGAAGTAAAAGATCCCACCGACTGCAGCGGCAATCAGCACCATTCGTACAAGGTACATCGGGTTGGTGATTAAGGTTATCACAAAGCCGAATGCTGCAAGACCAAGTATCAACATGACCAATACGTTGAACTTTCGAAACAACAAGACTCACCTCCTTAAAAAATTAAACGACTTTAGCAGTCTTTCCAGTGGCCGCTTTTTCATAACGTCCATCTCGTTCAAGCATCTCATTGAATGATGCGATGGCTACCTCGGTCTGTTTATCAGTCGGTTCCTTAGTGGTCAATAGCTGGAGCCATAGGCCAGGATAACCAAGGTAACGTAGTACAGGGATGTTTCTCAATTTATTTGTACCTTGAAGCACTTCATAAGAAACGCCTAATACAATTGGAATCAGTGACACCCTAGAAATCAACCGCAGCCATAATGGTTCTGATGGTACAAATAAATAAATGAAGACCCCGATCGCTACGGTGAACAATATGAAACTGCTGCCGCATCGATAGTGTAATCTCGATTGCGCTTGCACATTTTCGACTGTCAAAGGCAATTTGTTTTCATATGCGTTTATTACTTTATGTTCAGCACCATGATATTGGAATACCCTTTTAACTAATGGTGCCATCGATATGAAGTATAAATAAGAAAGCAATAAGATCAATTTAAGAAAACCTTCAATAATATTCTGTCCGACATGTCCTGAAAATATAGGTATCGGTCGAAATGCTTCAGCCGCAATAGCCGGGAGCAAAGTGAACAAAAATTTACCGAAAAGGAATGAGAGGACACCGATCAAGGCTGTTCCAAGAATCAAAGTCAATCTGGACGGTTTATTTTCAGCCAGGACCTGCTCATCATCCTCTGGTACGACATCGTATCGATCTGTAGAGAAATTCAAATGCTTCACACCGTTCGCGCTAGCTTCAATGATTGCCACAAACCCTCTGATCAATGGTATTTTTTTTAGAGAGTTAAGAACGGGGCGATGCTTCTTTTTAACTTCGAAGTACTCGATTGAGTCGTCTTTCCTCCGAATTGCTGTTACGTATGTGTGTTTTCCAGCGAACATGACACCTTCCATTACGGCTTGGCCGCCATATGCTGGAGTTTTATGTTTAGACATATATCCACCAACCTATCTATGCATTACCATTCTAACTCTATTCTACATGATAGTCTGTGAAACCGCTATATGTGTGGACTCCTTGTTATTCAATTTTCAAATTTATCCAGGCTTATAACTTACTGGTAAATGGAACATATTATCAGTAAGAGCCCGCTGAAAAAATTTTTATATAAGTAGGGTGGGCTTTGTTTTTTAGTATATATGTTCCCTTTTCCATTTATTTAACACATTTAAACTGGATTTTTTCATTTGATTTTTCATCATGTTGTGACTGAAGGGTAACTTTGGAGGTGCAAGAATGGAGTCTGAACGTAATGGTCAGGAAGAAACTGATCACAGAGAACCTTTAGAACAGAATCAAAAGGAAAAACAAGTTTCCTTTACTGGAAGGGTTTTGACCATCGGATTCATAGGTGGGTTATTCTGGAGTCTGATTGGTTATCTATTGTATCTATTGAACTTTACGAAAATAAAGCCTGCCCTGGTTTTAACCCCCTGGGTAGTTGCAGATTGGAAAGATCAAGCATTAGGGAATTGGATCGGGATTTTCGTTATCGCCTTTTTATCTATGTTAGTGGCGGTGGCGTATAAAATCCTGCTTGCAAAGTTCAAGCATATGATTACGGGAGTGATTTATGGAATCATACTCTGGGGGATCGTCTTTTACTTATTACGGCCGATTTTTCCAGGTTTAGAGCCGATTCAGGAATTAGGGACGAATACAGTGACGACCACTTTATGTTTATATGTGTTATATGGATTGTTTATCGGTTTCTCGATTTCATTCGAGTATGATGAGCTGACCAAAGCGCGGCAGGAAGGGCATTGAACTATTCAAAAACAATGACCTATGATAGAATGTTCCATGGAACATTCTGTTTTTTTGTATATGCACTCCTATAAATAAAAGGGGAGAAGTACATAATGAAAATCATGGTATTGAATGGTCCAAACCTTAATCGGTTAGGTAAAAGAGAACCTGATATTTACGGACGCGAGACGTTGGAACAGATCATGGCCTCGCTCGAATCTGCTGCCAAGGATACCGGATGTGACATTGATGCTCGTCAATCCAATCATGAAGGTGATCTTATCGATTGGATCCATGAAGCTGGCGATCAATATACTGGATTAATTCTCAACGCGGGAGCATTCACACATTATAGCTATGCAATCAGGGATGCACTTGTAAGTATTGACATTCCTGCAATAGAAGTTCATTTATCTAATATATATGCACGTGAATCGTTCAGACATACGTCTGTCATTTCAGAGGTTACGATCGGGCAGATCTCCGGTTTCGGCAGTATTGGGTATGAACTGGCTTTTAAAGGGCTGTTACACTATTTAAAGGGGGAATAATATTGAATCGAATTGAACGTTTAAGAGCATTGTTCAATGAATATGGAATTGACGGAATGTTAATCACAAGTGCAAGCAATCGTCGGTACATCAGCCAATTTACAGGTTCTTCAGGAGTTGTGCTCATTTCGGATCGAGAGGCGAAGTTGATCACGGACTTCCGTTACATCGATCAAGCAAATGTGCAAGCGAAGGGTTACGAAATCGTCAAACATACCGCTCTGATTCCTGATGAAGTCGCCATGCAAGCGAAGAAAATGGGAATATCAAAACTGGGATTCGAACAAGACCACCTTACATATGCGGCACATCAGACATATAGTGATAAGGTTGATTGCAGCTTCGTTGCTGTTTCAGGCATGATTGAAAAGCTCCGTTTGATAAAAGATGAAGAGGAATTACAGATTTTAAAAGAAGCAGCCAATCTTGCTGACAAAACATTTGAACATATCTTGACATTCATTAAACCTGGTATGCGAGAGATTGACGTTTCAAATGAGCTGGAATTTTTCATGAGGAAAAATGGTGCAACCTCATCTTCATTTGATATCATTGTAGCATCCGGAGAACGTTCATCCCTGCCGCACGGTGTGGCAACGGAAAAGGTTATTGAAAAAGGTGATATGGTTACATTGGATTTCGGAGCGCTTTATAAAGGGTACTGCTCAGATATTACACGTACCATCGCAGTCGGTGAACCGAGTGAAAAAATGAAGCAGATCCATCAAATTGTCCTTGACGCTCAGTTGAAAGGATTAGAAGGATTGAAACCGGGAATGACTGGTAAAGAAGCAGATGCATTGACAAGAGATTATATCAAGGAAAAAGGTTATGGTGAAAACTTTGGCCATTCAACTGGACATGGAATCGGTTTGGATGTCCATGAAGGTCCAGGTCTTTCCTTTAAAGTTGATACAGTTTTGGAGCCTGGCATGGTAGTAACGGTTGAACCGGGCATCTATGTGTCCGGGCTGGGCGGTGTCCGAATTGAGGACGATGTCGTCATTACGGAAACAGGCTGTGAAAAATTATCAACCTCATCAAAAGAATTATTCATCATTGGTGAGTAAAAACAGGAGGAAACAATATGATTTCAGTCAACGATTTTAAAACAGGATTAACAATAGAGGTAGACGGAGGGATCTGGACAGTCCTTGACTTCCAACATGTAAAACCTGGTAAAGGGGCTGCTTTCGTACGTTCAAAACTTCGCAACCTGCGTACTGGGGCAATCCAGGAGAAAACTTTCCGTGGTGGAGAAAAAGTAGCGAAGGCACACATCGACAACCGCCGTATGCAATATCTTTATTCCTCAGGTGATGTGCATACGTTCATGGATAACGAAACGTACGAGCAGCTTGAACTTCAAACAGCCCAAATTGAAGAAGAGCTAAAGTACCTTCTTGAAAACATGACAGTACAGGTACAAATGTATCAAGGAGAGACAATCGGTGTTGAACTGCCGAACACTGTAGAACTTGAAGTGACAGAAACTGAACCTGGCATTAAAGGAGATACGGCATCTGGTGGTACGAAGCCTGCTACTCTTCAAACCGGCCTAACTGTTCAAGTCCCTTTTTTCATCAACGAAGGAGACGTACTGATCATCGACACCCGTTCTGGAGAATATGTGTCTAGAGCATGATTTATATAATATCGAAAAGACAGACCCGTACCAATCTTGGTTCGGGTCTGTCTTTTTTTAAAAGATAAGAAAGTATAAAAATTTTGTTTCGATGAAGTGGTCTAGCTCTAACGCCCAACCACTTGGATCACTTCAGTCCTCCTGCGGCGGTCGACACATTGATTTAGTTCGGAGTGTTTACCTACGCAGAACCGAACTTTGTTTGGTTCGAGCCTCCTCGTCGGACTTCCAGCGACCTTCGTGGCTGATCAGAGCATTTGTGCTTTTCTTGATGTCTAGCTCTAACGCCCAACCACTTGGATCACTTCTGTCCTCCTGCGGCGGTCGACACATTGATTTAGTTCGGAGTGTTTACCTACGCAGAACCGAACTTTGTTTGGTTCGAGCCTCCTCGTCAGACTTCCAGCGACCTTCGTGGCTGATCAGAGCATTTGTGCTTTTCTTGATGTCTAGCTCCAACGCCCAACCACTTGGATCACTTCAGTCCTCCTGTGGCGGCAACACATTGATTTAGGTCGAAGTGTTTACCCACGCAGAACCGAACTTTGTTTGGTTCGAGCCTCCTCGTCGGACCTCCAGCGTCCTTCGTGGCTGGTCAGGGCGTTTGCGCTTTTCTTGTGCAATTTTATAATTCTGTTACATAATTTTAAAAATTCCTATAAAGATCATGATAAACAAGGAAATGATCTTGTGTATGCTCTCAGCTTATATTTCCCCATATAAAAAGATCCAGTTCACTAGTCTACTTTTATACTTCAGAACATAGGTTGTACAAAAAGTGGAGGAAGTTATGAAGTATCTCATTGATCATTTTGACCCTACTGTAATTAATATGGCTGGTTTGAGACTATTGTCTGCCACCTTCGAACTTACGGCTGTTTTCCTGATGATCCATTTCAATTCAATACAGAAAGCGGTCCTGATAAATGCCTCTTTGGCCTTTGTGGGCCCTGTGATCTTCATTTTTACGATGGCGCTAGGTCTGATGGGACTCGCAGGGGATCTATCATTCAGTAAGTTAGCTCTCATTGGGATCGGTGTGCTCCTAATTTTAATAGGAATTTTGAAATGAGTGTTCTGCATTTACCAGTGTCATAAAAGAGCTTGTTCAGCCATACATTGAGAACAAGCCCATATAAAGAAATGGGGATGTACCATGGAAGAAATTCTTGATATGCTGCCAGATTCATTAAGGGATCTCCTATGTTCTCCGATCAAAAATCCAGAGGAGTCAGTTGAGGAAGTGAGAGTTCGGATCAACCGACCGCTTGAGATTATTTGTGGGGGGAAACCGGTATATCCGAAAACAAGACTAGGGGATCCGTATATTGTTACATTTCAAGATGGAATCCAACTCATGAACAAGTTGAGCCAATTTTCTTTATATGCCTTTGAAGAAGAACTGAAAAGGGGTTATATCACGATAAAAGGCGGCCATCGTGTTGGTCTTGCCGGCAAGGTCATTACAGAAAAAGGACAAGTCAAAGCTATTAAAGACGTCAGTTCTTTCAATATCCGGGTTGCTCGGCAAAAAATAGGGATTGCAGAGCCGGTCGCACCTTTTCTTTTCAGAAAAAGGTGGTTGAATACCTTGATCATCGGACCGCCGCAATCTGGTAAAACAACGCTTTTGAGGGACTTGGCCAGAGTTGCAAGCACAGGTATGCCAAAACGGAACATTCCAACATCAAAAGTTGGGATCGTGGATGAGCGTTCTGAAATAGCTGGCTGCATCAAGGGTGTTCCGCAACATGACTTTGGATCGAGGATCGATGTGCTTGATTCGTGTCCGAAGGCAGAAGGGGTCATGATGATGATCAGAAGCCTCAGTCCTGAAGTCATCATCGTTGATGAGATTGGCAGGCAGGAAGATTCTGAAGCCATTTTAGAAGCTATGAATGCAGGGGTGCAGATGATCATGACAGCACATGGATACAGTATCGAAGATGTCTTGAAACGACCTACGATCAACACGCTGTTACACATTCAATTGTTCGACCGTTTTATAGAAATGTCTCAAACCAATAGCCCAAGTCGAATCAAACGAGTCTTAGATAGTAGATTCAAGGTGATCAACTATGAACAGGAACGAACCGCTACATGAATGTGATTGGAGCTGTCTGTATCATTCTGGCAACCACTTGGGCAGGATTCGAATGGGCTAAGCGTCTCCAAGAGCGACCGAAACAATTGAGACAATTGAAGGTTGCTCTTCAATCACTTGAAGCTGAGATCGTTTATGGATTGACTCCCATCTATGAAGCAAGCATGAATCTTTCCAAACAAATGAAAGCACCGCTCTCCCTTTTCTTTGAAGAAGTAGCCGGCCGTTTGTATACGGGAAGGTGCACTGTTCAAGAAGCATGGGAGGAGAGCCTTGAAATCATAAAAAAGCATACTGCCTTCCAAAAAGGTGAAATAGAAGTTTTGAAGCAGTTTGGAGCCACATTAGGCCGGCATGACCGCGATCATCAACAGAAGCAGATCCGGCTTACGATCGTACATCTTGAGCGGGAAGAGAAAGAAGCTGAGGATATACAGCGCCGCTATGAAAATATGGTCAAGAGTCTTGGGGTTTTAGTAGGGTTATTGATTGTCATTTTGCTGATTTAGCTAGAGAGGAGAAAGCAGGATGCCTTACGATGTTAATACTATTTTTCAAATTGCTGGGATAGGTATTGTGATCGCCATGTTACATACCGTGTTGAAACAGATGGGAAAAGAAGACATTGCCCACTGGATTACATTGATAGGATTTGTTCTTGTCCTCTTTATCGTCATTACATTGTTAGACGATCTGTTCCAACAAATAAGAGGTGTGTTCCTCTTCCAGGGATGAGGAGGGGTTTCCAATTGAGATCATCCAGATTGTAGGGTTCTGCTTGATCGCTACATTTCTCACGATTGTCATTAAGGAACAGAAGCCTGCTTTTTCTTTCCTCGTGATTCTTTTTGCCGGTGCGGCTGTTTTCTTGTTTTTAATAGGAAAAATACAAGCTGTGATCCTGATGTTGGAGCGTCTTGCAACCAACGCCAATCTGAACATGGTGTATGTCGAAACGATTTTGAAGATCATCGGTATTGCCTATATCGCTGAATTTGGAGCTCAGATCACTCGGGACGCGGGTCAAGGATCGATTGCTGCGAAAATTGAATTGGCTGGTAAGGTCCTGATTCTTGTAATGGCGATCCCGATCCTTACTGTTTTGATAGAAACGATTATCGAGTTCCTACCAAGTTAGGAGTGAATGACATGCCAATAAACTCAAAGATAAAAGTAGTGTTCGGGATCGTTATGGCTGTCATTTTTTTTATATATGCAGGACAACCTTTCAATCATGCAAATGCGCAAACGGGTGATAAAGAACAGATCAAAATGAGTTTGAAGGTGGAAGACGAACATCTCGATGATATTCGTGAATACTGGAACAAAATCAGAAGTGAATATGGCGGGTTTTTACCGGAAAGCCAAAAGGGCAGTATTCTAGAGTTTATCCAAAGCGATCAAGATTTTTCATTGAAAGAATGGGCGATTGGTCTTCTTAAATATCTATTTCATGAAATCCTGACAAATGGGAAACTTCTAGGGATGTTGATCATGTTGACGGTTTTCAGCATGCTCCTTCAGACGATGCAGAACGCCTTTGAAAACCAGGCTGTAAGTAAAGTCGCTTATGGGATTGTTTACATGGTGTTGATCGTCATTGCACTTAATAGCTTTCATGTTGCAGCTGACTATACCATTGATGCGATCAAAAACATGAATTCCTTCATCATCGCACTTATTCCTTTATTACTGGCTTTGATGGCAACAACAGGAAGTATTGCATCGGTCGCTTTTTTCCATCCCTTCATCATTTTCCTTGTGAATACGAGCGGGTTGTTGATCCAGCATTTCGTCCTCCCTCTCCTGCTCCTTTCAGCATTGCTCAGTATCGTTAGTACTCTGACCGATCATTATAAAGTGACCCAGCTCGCTAATTTGTTACGCGGTATAGCGATAGGTACCATGCTTGTGTTTTTTACTGTTTTTTTAGGAGTCATAAGTGTACAGGGGGCAACTGCTGCGGTTGCCGACGGAGTGGCGATCCGGACCGCTAAATTCATAACTGGGAACTTCATCCCTGTCATCGGTCGGATGTTCACGGACGCCACAGACACCGTCTTAAGCGCGTCGTTATTATTGAAAAACACGATCGGAATTGCAGGAGTCGTCATTTTGATCCTGCTTTGTGCGTTTCCTGCGCTGAAAATCCTATCTCTCGTATTGATCTACCAAATTGCCGCTGCGGTTTTACAACCGTTGGGTGGTGGCCCGATCATCCAATGTTTAACGATCATCAGCAAGAATGTCATGTTCATTTTTGCAGCGCTGTCCATCGTTTGTTTCATGTTTTTCCTGGCGGTAACGATGATGATTGCAGCTGGAAATCTCACACTGATGATGAGGTGAGCGGAGGAGGAATCCAAGTGTCATTTATTAATGAATGGGTGACTAACATCATTCTGATCATCCTGTTGGCGACCATCCTTGAATTACTGCTGCCCTCTAATGCGTTTCAAAAATATGTGAAAGTCGTCATCGGGTTGCTCTTGATCATCGCCATCCTGAATCCAATGATCAAGATGTTTTCCGTAGATCTCAATCAAGAACTGGCATCATTGGGATTAAGTGAAACTGTGATAAACGATGGAGAGATGAAAAATTTGATAGAAAACAAGAAAAGTGAAATACAAGCCTCACAAGATGCATATATTTTAGAACAAATGGATGTCCTACTACGACAAAAAGTAGAAGATAAGCTGGCAGACCAATATGAGAAAAGGTTAAAGGATGTGGTGATACAGGAAAAATCCCAAGCTGGTCCAGAAAAGAGTCAGTGGCTCATCCGTGCCACTTTGGAAAGTGAATCGAGTGATGAAGATGCGATTGAAACCATCCAAAAGGTGGAGATCGATACAGCAGAAATCAAAGAGCCTGACGAGGAATCGTCTGAATTGAAAGAGATCAAGGCTTTTCTTTCCAAAGAGTGGGAAGTGTCACCTGAGCAAATCGTTCTTGTAGAGGAAGGAGGATCGTAATGCAAAATGTCTGATAAGAAAAAACAGAATGAATGGCTGAAATCGATTCTGAAATCCAACAAAGATGGCATGAAGCTGAACCGTAAATCCCAATACATTTTACTTATCCTCGGCTTCGGGATTGCCATGATGCTCATCCAAAACCTGATAAATACACCAGATGCGACTCCAACTATGAACTCAACAGAAGATGACGAGGAATCCAAGTCGACATTCTCAATAAAAAAATCAGACGATTCTTCATCGATAAGAGAGATGGAAGAACATTACGGGAACCAATTGAAGGAAATCCTCGATGAAATGATGGGAGTTCAAGATACCAGTGTAATGGTCTTTCTTGATTCGACTTCAAAAACAATATACGAAAAGGATACCTCAAAACAAGATTCCACCACTGATGAAACTGACCAACATGGGGGAAAGCGTAAATCCACAAACCTTCAGACGGAGGAAAAAGTCATCATCATCCAAGGTGAAAACGGCGAACAGCCGATTGTAGTCACTACCGAAAAGCCGGAGGTGAGAGGCGTACTTATTTTAGCTGATGGGGCACAAAACATGAAAGTGAAAAGTTGGATTATCGAAGCGGTCTCGAGGGTGCTTGACGTACCCAGTCATAAAGTGAGTGTTGGACCGAAAAAGCAGAAGGGGGAATAATATATGTTATTGAAAAAACAAACGGTTTGGTTATTGACAATGTTGAGCTTGATTATCGTTTTATCCGTCTATTACATCACTACGCCAGAACAATCTCCGACAGATTTTGCTGCTCAGAATGAGGATAAGAAAGAAGGCGCTCAAGAAGCGAATGGCGAATCGGTCGTGACAGAGGTTGACAGCGATGAGATGTTTACAGAACTCCGAATGAAAATCGAAGACAAGCGCTCTGAGCTTCAAGACAAATACAATGAGGTCCTTGCTTCTACCAGTGTTTCAGCCGAAGTCCAATCACAGGCCCTTGGTCAGTTGGAAAAATTACAAGAACTAGCGATGAAAGAAGATACCCTCGAAACGTTGATCAAGGGAATGGGCTATGAAGATGTCCTCGTCAATACGATGGATGCGGAAGTTCAGATCATTGTACGGGCTAATGAAGAATTAAGTAAAAGTGAAGCGAACGCAATCATGCGCAAGGCTCAAGAACAACTTGGAAACAAACATGTAGCGGTCCAATTCCAAGTCGCAAAGAACTAATCAGTCATAGTAGGAAGGCAGTCCTCAGGGCTGCCTTCTTCCTATTTGAAGGGTTTTAAATAATTTATCGGATACAAGGGCTCGTAACGTGACAGAAAAGAGGTAAAAAATCAAATTTCAGTTTCCTTATGATCAAATAAAGGAACAAATACCCTATATATTAATCAGCCGCGCTTTCTTTTCGGTACGATACGACTAAAAAATATAATCGGTACCCTCCCCAAATGGAGTGTGTTATGATATAAACGAATTAGTACCAGCTCACATAGTAAGGTGGTAAGTTTTAGAAAGATTGAATTATGCTATAATGATTAAGAATAGTAGACACACTGAAGGAGTGGAAATCATGCTCAAAATTCAAGAAATTCGTGAATTGATCAAATTGATCGATCAATCTTCTATTAATGAATTCGAATATGAACAAGAAGGTGCAAAGATCACCATGAAGAAAGGTGCAGGGGAACAGCCGGAAGTACAACAAACACCTCAAGCAGTAACTCAGGCACCCGTTCAAGCGGAAGTACCACAACAGAAGCCGCAAACAGTAGAAGAAAAGACTGAACCAAAGAGCGAAGATGAAAAGCCTGGAAAAGAAATGGATGAATCACTACATAAGATTGAATCCCCTATGGTCGGTACATTTTATGCATCTCCGACACCAGATGAAGATTCATACGTTAAGACAGGCGACAAAGTATCCAATGACTCGATCGTTTGTATTATCGAAGCAATGAAGCTCTTTAATGAAATCGAGGCGGAAGTGAATGGGGAAATAGTTGAAATACTCGTAGAAAATGGACAGCTGGTCGAGTATGGACAACCATTATTCCTTGTGAAAAAACAGTAAGGTGATATCAATGATAAAAAAAGTACTCATAGCGAACCGAGGAGAAATTGCTGTCCGGATCATCAGAGCTTGTAAGGAAATGAACATTGAAACAATCGCTGTATATTCTGAGGGCGATAAGGAATCATTGCATGTACGTTTAGCAGATGAAGCCTATTGTATCGGCCCCATACTGGCGAAGGAAAGTTATTTGAACTTTACAAACATCATGAGTGTTGCAACATTGACTGGTGCTGATGCCATACACCCTGGTTATGGATTCTTGGCTGAGAATGCTGATTTTGCTGAAATTTGTGCTGAATGTAATATTACTTTCATTGGACCGAGCCCGGAAGCGATCAGTCGAATGGGGACGAAGGATGTTGCCAGATCGACGATGAAGGAAGCTGGAGTTCCGATTGTTCCAGGTTCTGAAGGGATCATTGAAACCAAAGAGGAAGCGATAAAATTAGCAGAGGAAATGGGATACCCTGTCATCATCAAGGCAACGGCCGGCGGCGGAGGTAAAGGAATCCGTGTCGCCCGTACTGAGCAAGAGCTGGTAAAAGGGATCAACATGACTCAACAAGAAGCTGCATCAGCTTTCGGAAATCCAGGTGTGTATATTGAAAAATACATTGAAGATTTCCGCCATGTTGAAATCCAAGTGCTTGGTGACAACCATGGAAATGTAATACACTTGGGTGAACGTGACTGCTCGATTCAGCGTCGTTTGCAGAAACTGTTAGAAGAAACCCCATCTCCAGCCCTCGATCCTGAAAAAAGGGAGGAAATGGGAAAAGCTGCAGTGCGGGCAGCCCAAGCTGTGAATTATTCTGGAGCGGGAACGGTAGAATTCATTTTTGAGCACAACACCGGTGATTTCTACTTCATGGAAATGAATACAAGGATCCAAGTAGAGCATCCTGTTACAGAAATGGTCACAGGCATCGATTTGATCAAAGAACAAATTCGGGTTGCAAGTGGTGAGCGGTTATCTTATAGCCAGGATGACATCAAGTTTGAAGGCTGGTCGATCGAATGCCGGATTAATGCTGAGAATCCGGATAAAAACTTTATGCCTTCTGCTGGAAGGATCGAAATGTATTTGCCGCCAGGCGGGCTAGGTGTTCGTGTCGATTCAGCCGCTTACCCAGGTTATTTCATTCCACCTTATTACGATTCGATGATTGCGAAAGTCATTACTTATGGGAACACACGGGAAGAAGCGATCCGCCGAATGAAACGTGCGTTGAGTGAGTTTGTCATTGACGGTGTTGATACAACCATTCCATTCCACCTGCGCTTACTCGATCATGAAAAGTTCAATAGTGGTGAATTCAATACCAAATTTTTAGAAAACTATGATTTAACATCAAAATCATCAAAGCGGACTTCAAATGGAGGTGAGTAGTATGAACGAATATCAAACATTTGAAATGGAAGAAAAGGATGCGAATTTAGGCAAGGTTGAAATCTCACCAGAAGTGATTGAAGTGATCTCTAGTCTTGCTGCTACGGAAGTAGAAGGAGTTTCCGCAATGCGTGGGAACTTTGCTTCCGGGGTAGTTGAACGTTTCGGCAAAAAATCACTTGGTAAGGGTGTAAAGGTCGAGCTTTCTGAAGAAGGAATCAACATTGATGTTTTTGTAACGATGAGTTTCGGTGTATCGATTCCAGATACAGCTGAAAAGATCCAAGAAAACATCAGACACACACTCCATACGATGACAGCTTTAGAACCAAATCGTATCGATGTACATGTGGTCGGTGTGCAATTTGAAGGTAAAGTGAATCCAGCAATGGAAGAAGATCAAGAATACTGATCGGTAAACTGGCTCAAAACAAGCAGTAGACTCCTCGTATCACCACCTATTGGAAAACGAGAGAAGTCTGCCCGTTTTGAGTCAGTTTTTTCGATTATAACGTATTAAAAATGTGTATGCTGTAAAGGTAACGGTCTCTATGCTATCATCAGATAGAGAAGAAATGAAAGGAAGTATCACAATATGAAAAGAAGGAATGCAAGGGAAAAGGCTTTACAGTCTTTATTTCAAATAGATGTGAGCCAGTTAGACCGTTCTGAAGCGATTGGCCACGTTCTTGAGGAAGATCAAGAACGAGATGAATTCCTTGTCCAGTTAGTCGAAGGGACAACAGATCATAAGGAAGAAATTGATACACTCATTAAGGAACATCTCGAAAACTGGAGCTTCGAACGAATCGGAAACGTCGACCGTACTGTACTGCGGCTAGCCGTCTATGAAATGTTATATATTGATGACATTCCGATCAAGGTTACCTTCAACGAGGCGATTAACCTTGCAAAAACATTCGGAGGGGACGAATCCGGTCGCTTTGTGAATGCCGTACTTTCAAAAATAAGCAAAACGATCCAATAGAGGAGGGGATATTGATGGTTGCAGAGCTTATAAAGGGAAATGAAATTGCAGAAGCAAAAAGGAATGAAATGAAAGAGGAAGTACAAAAACTGAGAAGTGAGGGGATCATCCCTGGTTTAGTGGTTATTATCGTCGGTGATAATCCTGCTTCTTTATCCTACGTTAGAGGGAAAACGAAAGCATGTAAGCAAGTAGGTATAGATGGTAAGCTTATTGAACTTTCTGAGGATACCTCAGAAGACAAGCTCCTGGAAATCATCAACCAATATAACAACGATGATAAATGTCATGGGATCCTCGTTCAGTTGCCTTTACCTGAGCATATCTCGGAAACAGCAATCATCGAAGCCATTTCGCCAGAGAAGGATGTAGATGGTTTCCATCCGATCAATATCGGCAGGATGATGACTGGACAACGCGCGTTCTTGCCATGTACACCTTACGGAATCATCGAAATGGTGAAGGCAAAAGGTATTCCCATTGAAGGAAAACATGTCGTCGTGATCGGACGAAGCAATATTGTAGGAAAGCCCGTTGGACAACTGTTCCTAAATGAAAATGCTACTGTTACATATTGTCATTCCAGAACAGCCAATATGAAAGAGATCACAAGGCAGGCAGACATATTAATCGTTGCTGTAGGAAAGATGCACTTTGTTGGAAAAGACTACATCAAAACAGGTGCTGTAGTGATTGATGTTGGAGTCAACCGTAAAGATGATGGTAAATTGACAGGGGACGTCAATTTTGAAGAGGCTAAGCAGGTTGCATCCTATATTACTCCAGTTCCGAAGGGTGTAGGTCCGATGACGATCACGATGCTCCTTCAAAATACGGTCCTATCGGCGAAGTGGAGTCATCAAATAGAAGGTGTGCTTTAATGCAACAGGATCCATATATAAGCATCACTGAGCTTACCCGCTATATAAAACGTAAATTCGATATGGATGGAAAGCTCCAAGACGTTTGGCTTAGAGGCGAGCTGTCAAATGTAAAACACCATAGCCGCGGGCATATGTATTTTACTGTAAAAGATCAAAACAGCCGGATCAACTCCGTTATGTTTGCCGGGAACAACCGTTTCTTGAAATTTCGTCCTGAAGAAGGGATGAAGGTTCTGATCCGAGGGGAAGTATCCGTCTATGAACCGCATGGGCAGTATCAACTTTATGTAAAAGAAATGCAGCCTGATGGAATCGGCAATTTGTTTCTGGCGTTCGAAGAGTTGAAAAAGAAGCTTGAAAAGGAAGGGCTTTTTGCACCTGAACGAAAAAAGAAGATCCCAGCAACCCCTAAACGGATAGGGGTTATTACTTCTCCTACAGGAGCAGCAGTCCGAGATGTATTAACCACAATCAAACGGCGCTTTCCAATTGCAAAGGTAACTGTTATGCCTGTGCTGGTTCAAGGTCCGAATGCTGCACCGAGCATTTCAAGAGCTATTGATTTTGCTAATGAACAAGGGAACTGGGATGTGTTGATTGTCGGCCGTGGCGGTGGTTCCATTGAAGAGTTATGGGCTTTCAATGAGGAAATCGTCGCCCGTAGTATTTTCCATTCCATCATTCCGATTATCTCTGCGGTAGGTCACGAAACAGACTTTACGATTGCTGATTTTGTAGCTGATATTCGAGCCGCTACTCCGACAGCAGCTGCTGAAATGGCGGTACCTCATATTGATGAATTGCAAGAAAGAGTAACGCAGCGACAGCTAAGATTGACAAGAGCTATAACGGAGCATGTAAAAAGATTGCGGAACCAACTGGCTCATCATCAAAAGTCTTATGCTTTCAGATACCCGCTTCAACTCGTTAAACAGAAAGAACAAGACCTTGACCGGATCATGGAACGTCTTCAAAAAACAAGTTCAAGAACCTTCGACCGGAAAGCTGAACAAATCGATCAGCTTAAAAGCCGTTTAGAACGTAACCATCCTGAAAGACGATTTAACCTTTCAAAGGACAAGCATCAAGTATTGATCAGAATGTTGAAAAAGGAAATGCGAAACATATTGGATCATAATAGCTCGGATTTTCAAAACAAAATCGGGAAGCTGAACGCTTTAAGCCCATTAAGTATTATGGAAAGAGGTTATAGCCTGGCTTATGACCAGGGAACCGAAAATCTTATTAAAAGCGTGAAACAAGTACAACCAGGTGATCAAGTCACTGTCCGCTTGAAGGATGGGAAATTGGATTGCCAAGTATGGGGACTTGAGGAGAGTGAGAATTGATGGAAGAGAAAAAAGACCAGAGCTTTGAAGAAGCGATGGTGGAACTCGAAGAAATCGTCGGCAAATTAGAAGAAGGTGACGTACCTCTTGAAGAGTCCATTCGTCTATTTCAAGAAGGGATGAAGCTTTCAAAGCGATGCCATAATAAGTTACAGGATGTTGAAAAGCAGATGGATGAGTTATTGAAGGAAAATGGGGAAACAGAACCCTTTACGATACAGGAGGAAGACTGAGGTTGGATAAAAATACTTTCTTGCAACTCCTTCAACAAAAGAAAAATCTAATTGATGAAACCTTACCATGGAAGGTTGATAGGCTTCAAGGGGATACAAGCTTAAAAGAGGCGATGCTGTATTCGATATTAGCTGGCGGCAAACGGCTTCGTCCCACCTTATTGCTGATGACGATCGAAGCTTTTGAAAAGGATAGCAGGATAGGTCTGGATACTGCTTGTGCTGTCGAAATGATCCATACCTATTCCCTCATCCATGATGATTTACCGGCAATGGACGATGATGATTTCAGAAGAGGCAACCTTACCAATCATAAAATTTATGGGGAAGCGATGGCAATACTTGCGGGGGATGCTTTACTGACTTATGCATTCGAAGTGATTACCGGTTCCGGACTATTAAATGATGAATTGAAGGTTGATTTGATCATGAACCTTTCCAAAGCTGCGGGTCCAGAGGGAATGGTTGATGGCCAGGCAGCAGATCTTGAAGGAGAAGGAAAATCGCTATCTTTAGAAGATTTAGAACAGATCCACCGTAAAAAAACAGGAGCACTCTTGGGTTACGCTATTTATGCAGGTGCTCGGATCGCAGGAGGGGAACGACGGCAACTGGATCATCTTATCCAATTCGCCCATCACCTTGGACTTGCTTTTCAGATCCAAGATGATATTTTGGATGTAGAAGGTGATGAAGCAAAAATTGGAAAGCCAATTGGCAGCGATGTGCAAAACAACAAGAGTACATACCCGCACCTATTGACCATTCCTGGGGCGAAAGACCAGTTGTTCAGGGAAGTGGATTATGCAAAGCAACACTTATATAAAGCAGGCATCAAACATGAATGGTTAGAGCATTTCACAGACTATATGATCAGCAGGGATCACTAGAAATATTGAGACATAACCATTCCTGTGGTATATTATAATTACATGAGGAGTGGTGCAGTATTCTAGTCAGTCTCCCATTTCTGAGGGCGGGCCTAAAAATCCGCCAAAGGGCACATCGATGAAGTTCCTTGTATAGGCTCGAAGCGCCCAGCTTTGGGTCTACACTGGGAGTTAAGGCTGAAGGGCGATCCACAATGGCATGTGGGCGTTGACCCTTTTGCCGCGGAGGACCTCAACTTTGCGATTTGTGTGCTAATACCTTATTGCGAACTGGGGTTATAAACCTGATTCAACGGTTTTTTCGGTCGCTAGAAACTACTGTTGAGCAGCGTAGCCTGCCTTGAGTGGAGTTTGAGGGGATTATGGGAGAGGAAAAATCTTCGGTTGGCCGCTGAAGAGTATTCTATACCATATGAAATCGACTCTGCGAAAGAGGCTAGGGAATGGTAAAGACTGTTGAGGAAAACTCCTAGACTGTTCCATGTGACGTTCAAAGGGGATTATAGTGCGGACTAAGTGGTAATCTAGTCTGGCGATTGGCGACAACGTCAAGGGAGGATTAAAGGGAAACCTCCAGTGTGGCAACGCATTGGTACCTCTCTGGGAAAACCTACTGGACCTAAGCCGCAGTGTTTATCCTTTGAATGACCACTCCACAATACATATAATGAAATTCTAAACAACTGGATAACTAATCACGTGTTATCCATGAAGATATATTCAAAAGGAGTACCCATGAATAAAGTTTTCGATAAATCTCTAAAATGGAGTACTGGAATCGCCGTTATCACGCTCGTGTTAGCGGCTATTTTTTCAGTTGTTTCAACCTTGTCCCTAGAAGGCGTCAATTGGGCAGCCGGCATGATTATTGTATTTATGATTGTGCTAATAGGCGTTATATTTGATATTATAGGAGTGGCTGCTACAGCTGCAGATGAAGTCCCTTTCCACGCAATGGCGTCAGAGAAAGTAAAAGGCGCACGACAAGCGATCGCCATTAGTCGTAACGCCGATCGGGTTGCAAGCTTTTGCAACGATGTCATTGGGGACATATCTGGTATAATAAGCGGTACGGCTTCTGCCGTAGTCATCGTACAGTTGACGGATGCCTTTGGCGGGGATGACGCGACTGCTTTTCAATATATCGTATCAATCGTATTTACTAGCGTAGTTGCTGCGCTTACTGTTGGAGGGAAGGCATTTGGTAAATCATTTGCCATTCATTTTTCCACTTCCATTATTTTTCAGGTAGGACGAGTAATCTATTTCTTTGAGGAAAGATTAAAGTTAAAGCAATTGATCTCTCAGCCCGCCGGAACTAAATTTAAGCGCAATACAAAAGGAAAGTGAGGATGTTCCATGAATTTGGAATCAATCAAAGATCCTAAATTTTTGAAAAAACTAGATAGAGAACAACTTGAAGAGTTGGCCTCGACCATTCGCACTTTTTTAATCGAAAAGATTTCAAAAACAGGCGGGCATCTAGGTCCTAATTTAGGGGTAGTTGAGTTGACTTTAGTCCTGCATAAACTGTTTGAAAGCCCGAAGGATAAATTCATTTGGGATGTAGGACATCAAGCGTATGTCCATAAAATTTTGACAGGAAGAGCGGCGCAGTTCGATACGCTGAAACAATATAAAGGATTGTGCGGTTTTCCGAAACGCTCTGAAAGTGATCATGATGTATGGGAGACCGGACATAGTTCCACGTCCCTTTCTGCTGCTATGGGAATGGCTTCAGCACGGGATTTAAAAGGGACTGATGAAGATATCATCGCAGTAATTGGGGATGGGGCTTTGACAGGTGGTATGGCCTTGGAAGCCTTGAACCATATCGGCCACGAACAAAAAGATCTGATCGTCATCTTAAATGATAATGAAATGTCGATTGCCCCGAATGTCGGCGCACTTCACAACGTTTTGGGCCGTTTAAGGACGGCAGGGAAATATAAACGGGTAAAAGAAGAATTCGAAGCATTGATCAAAAAAGTTCCTGCAGGTGGGCGCCTTGCTTCGACTGCAGAGCGATTGAAAGATTGCCTTAAATACTTGCTTGTATCAGGGATTTTCTTCGAGGAATTAGGTTTTACCTACCTGGGACCAGTGGATGGACATAATATGGATGACCTGATGGAAAACATCAAGTACGCCAAAAAGACCAAAGGCCCTGTATTGGTACATGTCTTGACACAGAAAGGAAAAGGATATAAGCCTGCCGAAACGGATGCGGTCGGAACTTGGCACGGCCCTGGACCTTACAAGATCGAGTCAGGAGATTTCATCAAACCGGCTGTAGCTGGACCAGGGTACAGCAAGGTCGTTTCTGAAACACTAAGGACCATAGCTCGTAGAGATGAACGACTCGTCGTATTGACTCCGGCTATGACAGTTGGATCCAAGTTAGAAGTGTTCGGTGAGGAGTTTCCAGATCGGCTTTATGATGTTGGTATTGCAGAACAGCATGCTACGACGATGGCAGGTGGCCTTGCTACCCAGGGGATGAAACCGGTCCTTTCGATCTATTCCACTTTCCTACAGCGTGCCTATGACCAACTTGTCCATGATGTTTGCCGCCAAAACCTGAATGTCGTCTTTGCAGTGGATCGCTCCGGATTAGTAGGTTCAGATGGTGAAACACATCAGGGTGTATTTGATATTGCGTTTTTACGCCACTTACCAAACATGATTGTCCTTAATCCGAAAGATGAGAATGAATTACAGCACATGGTTTATACAGCTACGGAATATGATGAGGGACCTATCGCAGTCAGGTTCCCAAGAGGAGCGGGCCTCGGTGTTCCGATGGACAAGGAATTGAAAAAGATCGAAATTGGTACATGGGAAGTTATGAAGGATGGGAAAGATATTGCAATCCTTGCAGTCGGAACGATGATTCCTGTAGCTCTAAAAGCAGCAGAGAAACTGAAGACACTGGGGATTTCAGCGATTGTCGTCAATGCCCGTTCTATTAAGCCATTGGATAACGGCATGATTACTGAACTTGTAACAAAGCATATTCCGATTCTGACAATAGAAGAAGGGATCCTCCAAGGTGGATTTGGAAGTGCTGTACTGGAATTCATTCATGACCTTGGTATACACGATGCAGTCATTGACCGTATGGGTATTCCAGATCGATTCATTGAGCATGGCAGCGTGTCTCAATTGCTTGAAGAAATCGAATTGACACCAGAAGGGGTCATCGAACGCGTATCGAGGCTGATTCCGAAGAAACAGCAAAGGGCATATTAAGTATGAAAAAGAAAGAACGGCTTGATGTGATTCTCGTGGAACGAGGTTTGATCGAAACGAGAGAAAAGGCCAAAAGAGCAATCATGGCTGGACTTGTCTATTCAGAACAAGAGCGTATGGACAAGCCTGGTCAAAAGGTTGATATATCCACACCTATCGAATTGAAGGGAAATCCACTTCCTTATGTAAGCAGAGGCGGATTGAAATTGGAAAAGGCGTTGCAAACCTTTCAATTTGATGTAAAGGACAAAATCATGATTGATATCGGATCATCGACAGGGGGATTTACCGACTGTGCGCTGCAAAATGGGGCGCAGTTCGTGTATGCAGTCGATGTTGGTTACAATCAATTGGATTGGAAGCTTCGCAGTGATTCGCGTGTACGAGTGATGGAAAGGACCAATTTCAGATATTCGAAACCTGAAGATTTTGATAATGGCTTGCCGCATGTCGCCACGATTGATGTTTCGTTTATATCATTGAAGCTTATTCTGCCTGTATTGAAAGAGATCCTTGTCCATAATGGAGAAGTCGTTGCTTTGATCAAGCCCCAATTCGAAGCGGGACGTGAAGAAGTCGGAAAAAAGGGGATTGTACGCGATCGCAAAATCCATCAGGCAGTTATCGAGCGAATGATCAAATTCAGTCATGAAACGGGATATCATGTTTTAGATTGTACGTATTCACCAATCCGCGGTGGAGAAGGAAATATAGAATTTCTACTTCATCTGAGAAAGCCTGAGATGAATGAGTCTTCGGAAATAAAATGGACTGGTAATACGGAAACTGTAGTAAATGAAGCGCATGTATCGAAAAAAGATTAACAAAAAAGAGCTGACCAAAAACATCGGTAAGGTGGATGTAGGTTTAGCTCTTTATCTGTTTTTAGTCCTGTTAAGTCTCTTTATTGACCCAAAACACATAAGCCTTGCGAATGTTTATGCAAGGGGTTTTCATTTTGCCTCTGGAAAAAACGAATGATCACACACGAATGAGAGAGAATACTAATAAATTTCCGCTTTTTCGGATGAAAATCCCACTTTCAGGGTAAATAAAAGCCAAAAAGTATTAAGGAGCAAAAAGCCGGATGGATTTACAGGACTTAGTAGAATGTTTAGTTGATGATGCACAATATAGAAACCTTCCTCCTATTCGAATAAAAAGGATAACCGACAATTCACTGGATGTTGAACAAGGCTTTTTATTTGTTGCCATTAAAGGGGAAAAAACAGATGGCCATTCATTTATAAACGATGCGGTCCAAAAAGGGGCTTCAGCTGTAATAGGGGAAGCTGATCTTACAGGACTTCCTATACCATATATAAAAGTGAAAAATAGCAGATTAGCGCTTGGAGCAATCTCTAACAAGTTTTATGATAATCCTGCAAAAGATAAAATCATGATCGGAATTACTGGAACGAACGGAAAGACGACAACAAGCTATCTTTTGAAACATGTTCTAGAATCAAATGGGATTTCCTGCAGTTTATTTGGCACAATAAAAAATATTATCAATGGAGAAGGGATTGATACATGTAATACGACGCCGAGTGTGTTGAAATTGAACGAACTGCTTTATAAAAGCAATGATCAAGTAGTGATTTTGGAGGTTTCTTCTCATGGGTTATCCCAACATCGTTTAGAAGGTTTGACATTCAATTATTGCCTTTTTACAAATCTATCTCATGATCACTTGAATTACCATGGTACAATGGAACGTTATTTTGAAACAAAGGCGAGTCTCTTCTTTAAAATGAAAGAAGATGGCAAGGCGATCATAAATATAGATGATCCATGGGGTGATAAGCTAGAAAAGGTAGTAAGGCAAAATAATGATGAGGTTTACACAATCGGACAATCTTCAAAAGCTGATTTACACATCGAAGAGATCAAACATTCGAGCTTACAAATCACAGACAGATATTCCAGTTTTCAGCTTGATTCCAATATGCCGGGATTGCACAACCTGTACAATGCTGTGATGGCTTATGCTGGTGCATCCCAATTTGATCTGACTAGAGAAAAAATCTTATCATCACTAGTCACATTTCCGGGAGTTCCAGGTCGATTCAATGTTTATAAGTACCATAATGATGCCACTGTGGTCATTGATTATGCTCATACAGCAAATGCAATCTTGCATTGTTTAAAGGCGGCAAATGATTATGGGGCTGATAAAGTCATCCATGTATTTGGTTTCCGGGGAAATGCAGATACAGATAAAAGAGGAGACATGCTCAGAATCGCATCAGAACATAGTGATCATTATATCCTGACCTTTGATGACCTTAACGATGTGTCTGAAAACGAAATGATTAAAACACTGGAGAATTTGGATCAAGTATACGGCAATCAAAAAGGGATCATCATTCCGGATCGTACAGAGGCGATCAAATATGCACTTGAAATAACCAGTTCCCGTGATTGGGTGGTTATAACAGGGAAAGGACATGAGACCTATACACAAAGCTATTCACTTCCGACTTCATCGGATGCAGAAACGATCGAGTATTTAACCAATCAAATCCATCAAGGGGAATGACCCATCAGAGGTTGTAGCTATACAAAACCTCAGGGCATCCCTTTTTTTCTTGGAGGAAAAATTGAAAGTATATATTTTAGTCTAATTGGGAACAAAACAATATACAGCAATATTCATGTTTATTCATAAAAGATGTACAATTTTAGCTACTTCATATATGATAAGCATATACATGTTTGTACAAATTTGTGGAGTGATTGAGATGAATAAAGGACAAAGGCATATAAAAATAAGGGAAATTATAACAAATTTTGATATTGATACACAGGATGAACTTGTAGATAGGTTGAAGAATGCAGGATTCAATGTTACACAAGCTACTGTATCGCGTGATATTAAAGAATTACATCTTGTAAAAGTCCCAATGCAGGATGGACGATATAAGTACAGTCTGCCAGCTGATCAAAGGTTCAACCCCCTGCAAAAGCTGAAACGTACATTGACCGACAGTTTCATCAATATCGACCATACAGACCACCTTATTGTCATGAAGACATTACCTGGTAATGCGAACGCAGTAGGTGCTTTGATTGACAATCTTGATTGGGAAGAAATCATGGGTACAATCTGCGGTGATGATACGATATTGATCATTTGTCGATCTGCTAAGGATAGCCCTGATATTACACGACAGTTTTTGGATATGTTGTAACGGTGGGAGGGGAAATATGCTTACTGAAATTTCAATTAGGAATTTTGCGATTATTGATGAAGTGACGGTTCCCTTTGACGACGGGCTTACTGTTTTAACAGGGGAGACAGGCGCAGGGAAATCAATCATTATTGACGCCATCGGATTGTTGATCGGCGGGCGCGGATCATCAGAGTACGTGCGCCATGGTACTGACCGTGCAGAAATTGAAGGCCTCTTTTATATTCCTGAAAACCATTCTGTAATCGAGAAAGCACAAGGGCTTGGGATTGAAGTAAGCGATGGAATGGTCGTCCTGAAACGCGATATGACAAGTTCAGGTAAAAGCATTTGTCGTGTAAACGGGAAGTTGGTGACACTCGCAATCCTTCGTGAAGTAGGTCAATCACTCATTGATATCCATGGTCAGCATGAACACCAGTTATTACTGCAAAGTGATAAACATTTAAGTTTGTTGGATCAATACAATTCGGTTGATATGAAACGGACAATACAGGAATATCAGCAATTGTACAAACGTTACATAGAGGTACAGAAACACCTGAAGAACTTGACTGAAAATGAGCAAGAAATGGTGCACCGTATTGATCTGATCCAATATCAATTGGAAGAGATTGAGCAGGCGAAACTACAACCCAAGGAAGATGAAGAATTACAAGAGGAAAAGCAGCGTTTGAGTAATTTCGAGCGGTTATACCAGTCTGTTACTGATGCATATCAAGCATTATATGGGGAGCAAAAAGGCATCGATGTATTAGGACTCGCTATGAGCCACTTGGAAGATGTTTCAGATTATGATCCAGAGTTGAAGCCGATCCAAGAAGCTGTGACGAGTGCCTATTATACATTGGAAGACAGCGCACACCAACTCAGAAATTACGTCGAATCGATGGAATTTGATCCTGGCCGATTGGACGTTATTGAAGAGCGTCTGCATGAAATCAATTCATTGAAGCGGAAATATGGAAATTCTGTTGAAGAAATTTTAGAGTATAGTTCCCGAATAGAAGAAGAACTCGATACCTTTACAAACAAGGATGATCGGATCAGACAATTGGAAGAAGAACTTAAAGAAATCGGGAAAGATCTATACTTAGAAGCAAAACAATTGAGCACGCTAAGAAAAAAAGCTTCTGAAAGACTTGAGAAGAAAATTCATCAGCAATTGAAAGATCTTTACATGGAGAAGACAATCTTCAAGGTTTCATTCGAATTGGTTTCTGGGGTTTCAAACGTCTCAGCGGATATAGATGGAAACAAAATCAGTTTCTCGAAAAGCGGAATGGATGAAGTCGAATTCCTTATTTCAACGAATCCAGGAGAACCATTAAAGCCACTGGTGAAAATTGCGTCTGGGGGAGAACTATCCAGAATCATACTTGCATTGAAAGCGATCTTCTCCAATCAGCAAGAAGTCGCCTCCATCATTTTCGACGAAGTCGATACTGGAGTCAGTGGCCGTGTTGCACAAGCAATTGCTGAAAAAATCCAAAAGCTTTCAACAGGTTCACAGGTCCTTTGTATCACCCATCTCCCACAAGTTGCTGCAATGGCTGATCGGCATCTTTACATCAAAAAAAGTATCAAAGGCAATCGCACATTGACGATTGTCAAACCTTTGTCGTTTGATAATAAGGTAAAAGAAATCGCACGGATGATTTCTGGAGTGGAAGTGACAGACCTTACAAAACGACATGCAAAAGAAATGATCCAGTTTGCGGACGAAGCGAAAATCACTTCATGAAAAGCTATCCATTTAAGGGTAGCTTTTTCTTGTAACTTATAGTTATAGAAACACTCTCTAAAGGTCAAATTATAAATGCAACCCAAAAAGTTGTAGGGTAAGGAATGAGGAGAGTGACTGGATGAAAAGAATCAAAATCAGACAAATAGTCGGCATTCTTCTCCTTGGATTCCTCATAAGCTTGGGTTTCTTAAAACCCATTCAGGACTATCTCAGTATCCCAACTGATTTAACCGTATTCCAGGGAGAGAGATTGACGATAGATCAGAAACATTCAAATGCTACGGTTCATTCGTCCGATCAGGATGAAACGATTTTGTCGCTTGGAAGTGTTGAAAACAACCCTCACTCCTTTTCCATAGAGGCAAACCAGGATGGAGACACTGAAGTCACGATGGAGGTATCAAATATACCTGTCAAGAAAGTGAATGTAAAAGTACTTCCTGAATTCAAAATCATTCCTGGTGGTCAAAATATCGGTGTCCGATTGAATACCGTAGGGGTATTAGTGGTAGGACATCATTTGGTCGGCACCTCAAATGGAGATGTTTCACCTGGTGAAAAAGCTGGAATCCAGGTTGGAGATATGATTACAGCAATCAATGGGAAAACCATCCAAAAATTAAGTGATGTTGGCCCTTTCGTAAAAAGAAGTGGAGAAACTGGCCAATCACTTGATATGACCATTAAGAGAGATAAACAAACAATCCACAAAAAATTGACACCCGTAAAAAACGGCTCTGATGAAACATATCGAATCGGCCTATATATCCGCGATTCAGCCGCGGGAGTAGGTACAATGACGTTTTATCACCCAGAAAGCGGTAAATATGGTGCTTTAGGACATGTCATTTCAGATATGGATACGAAAAAACCGATCGTCGTAAATGATGGACAGATCATCGAATCAACGGTCACTTCGATTGAGAAAGGATCACACGGGAGACCTGGGGAGAAACTTGCCCGCTTTAACAACGATGAAAAGATTCTAGGCTCAATCTACAAAAACACACAATACGGTATATTCGGCAAACTGAAGGATCCGATTCGGAATGGCATTATGGATAAAGCAATGCCGATCAAGTTATCACATGAAGTAAAAGAAGGCCATGCTGAAATATTGACGGTAGTCAAAGGTGAGGAAGTAAAAAAATACGACGTGGAAATCGTAAGCTCAGTTCCTCAAAAATTTCCGGCTACAAAAGGTATGGTGGTCAAAATCACAGATCCGGACTTATTGGATGCAACTGGAGGAATTGTACAGGGGATGAGTGGAAGTCCAATTATCCAGGATGGAAAAATAATTGGAGCAGTAACGCATGTATTTGTTAATGATCCGACTTCAGGATATGGTGTTCATATTGAATGGATGCTGCAAGAAGCGGGAATCAATATTTATGAAGAAAATAGAAATGGCGATAAAGTGGCGAGTTGAATGCTCGCCTTTTTTTTGCAAGATAAGAAAGTATAAAAATTTTGTGATGAAGTAATGTCTAGCTCCACCGCCCAACCACTTGGATCACTTCAGACCTCCTGCGGCGGCCACAGCCTCCTCGTCGGACTTCCAGTGACCTTCGTGGTTAACCAGGGCGTTTGCGCTTTTTTTGTTGCATGAAACGAGTTATTGTTATGACAAATTAGAGTGAAATTTGATTGGATAAATTGGAAACCGCCACATTCTGCATGTGAAATAACATTTTTATCTGATGGATATAAAGGGAGAAAAAAGTGATTAATCCTAGGTGTTTTAACTTTTTCTCGGAATAAACAACGGCATCTGATATAATGAAATAAAGAAAATTCGACATGGAACACTTAAATATGAGGTGTCAAATGCTAAATAAGGTCGAAAATCAAAGAAAAATAAAGTATGATTAAGTATAGAATATTTTTCGATAAAAATTTAAAATTATTAAAGGATATGTGATTTGTGTGTGGAAATCATACATAAGAAGTTGAAAGAGAGAATCATGAAAATGATTTAGTTATGAGGAGGAACAGCGTTGCAAAAAATTAAAGTATGTTTAGCGGATGATAACAGGGAACTTGTTGGTCTTCTTGATGAATATATTTCAGCACAGGAAGACATGGAAGTGGTTGGTGTAGCTTACAATGGAAAAGAATGTCTTGAGTTACTGGAAGAAGAAACGCCTGATGTATTGGTTCTTGATATCATTATGCCTCATTTAGATGGATTGGCCGTTCTTGAAAATATGCATGACTTGAATTTGAGCACAAAACCGAACGTCATCATGTTGACTGCCTTTGGACAAGAAGATGTAACGACAAAAGCTGTTGAACTTGGAGCTTCCTATTTTATTTTGAAGCCATTTGATATGGAAAGCTTGACGAACCAGATCCGTCAAATCAGCGGATCGAAAAAGTCCTTTATCAAAAATTCTTCCACTACAACCTCCCGTTCATTTTCGAAAGAGTATAAGCCGAAAAACCTTGATGCGAGCATTATCCATGAAATCGGGGTTCCTGCGCATATCAAAGGATATATGTACCTCCGTGAAGCGATCACTATGGTTTATAACGACATTGAACTGCTCGGCTCCATTACGAAAGTCCTTTATCCTGATATCGCGAAGAAATTCAATACTACTGCTTCCCGTGTTGAGCGTGCAATCCGCCATGCTATTGAAGTTGCTTGGAGCAGAGGGAACATTGATTCGATTTCCAATCTCTTCGGGTACACGGTGAGTATGTCGAAAGCGAAACCGACAAACAGCGAATTTATAGCAATGGTGGCTGACAAATTGCGTATTGAACATAAGGCCGGTTGAAAGGGTAAGGAATCTGGCAGGAGAAGGGGTTAGAGGAATTTGACTCCTATTACCTAACTGACACCACTGACCAATAAATAGGTTTTCGTACCAATAAATTTTTAATTTGACTATCGTAAATAATACGCCTCTATTTGTTGAGAAATTTCAACATTTGGAGGTGTTTTTTATTGTCTGCTTTTGAATTTCGTCTAGATAATTTCATGTTGTATTGTGACTCAAAAAATCTTTCTAAAAAAACATTAGGGAGCTATGAACAGACATTAAAATTGTTTGGGAATTACTTAGAAAATGATTGAAGATCATAGACATTCAAAAAGTGAAGTCAGGTCATATTAGACTGTACATATTAAAAATTTGAGGGAGAGAGGAAATTACACGGTAATTGGAAATGCAGCATCTAAAAATATTAATCATCCTGATCACAGACACGATTATAATAAGCCAATTTCCTCTACTACGGTTGCTAATTATTTAAATAACATCAAAGTGTTCTTTAATTTTCTTTACAGTGAACGAGAAATCAAAATTAATCCTGTAAAGAATATTGCCAACATCAAACCTGAACGTAAACATAAATCACTGCTGAGTGAAGAAGATATTAAAAATAACAAAAGCCACTCATTTTGATATGGGTGGCTTTTATTATCATCGTTATGCATATTGTTTTGCGACTTTCAAAATATCTTCTTTGTAACTCATAATGTCATCTACAGATTCTATTTTGAATGATGTTTTATTTTCATCATTAAGTTGGATATATTTATTTGTAGAATTAAATCCTAATCTACATACCCATTTACGGATATTATCATCTAACAATACATTAAAATAACTTTTATTGTCACGATAAAAAACTCTGTTCGACTCAATTTGATCCTTCAATATTAGTTTAATTAGGACATACCCTTCAATTTCTTCTTCTGTAGTTTCAATTACTTCCTCAGTCGTACGCTTCTCAACTTGAACTTCTTCTGTAACTGCAACCTTGTTAGAATAGACTTATATTTTACAAAACTATAAAAAAGGGGAGATTTTATGTTTAAGAAAGTAGCAACATTTGCATTGACTGGGGTAATTGCGACTTCACTGGTTTTAGTCCCATTTGGTAACCAAGCAAGTGGAGCAACGCCAGAAATAGGTACAAAAGCTTACTATGACGAAAGTGGAGGTACGGCCTATACATATGATATTAGCACCTATAGTGCCCACTATGACCCAGCTGACACAACCCCAGATTATGCTGCCTTGGCTGCTCTTACTGGTTTAGGTGCTGCTTATGCACAAATACCTTCAAAAGCAGCCAAGGCTTTAGCATTTCTCGGTATTGGTATTGAATTCTTCGAAAGTATTGAACATTTTACGGTTACAAAGTATGTATACAGACTTGATGAGCCTACTTCAACAAGTGCTGGTTATGTAATATATAAGTCAACCAACGAGGATGGGGTAACACGTTGGTCTCCGAAGTATAATATCGGAAAAAATGCTTTTTAATATGTTATGATATGAACAAAACCAACTCTAGGAGGATGTAATATTAATGCCGTACACCAAATGGTCTCTTATCATCAACGCTATTGTAACAATTGGTATTTTAATTTCCTTCTTTTTTTATGCACCTTTTTTCTATTCTCGAATTGTGGTCTTAATCTTTGCAATTACGGAACCCCTTTTGCTTTTTTACCCAACAAAAATACAAAAAGGCACATTTTGGGCATATTGTAGTCTCGTTTTTTTAGGGATTCTCATTACACTAAACTTAGATGGTGTATCCGTTTTTACAGAAAAGACTTTATATATACTTATATTTTTAAGTATCCTTTTAATTGGAACTTATAAATCAATCTTTAATGTTAATGTAAAGTCCGAGTAGAAAGTGAACTAGAGTTCATAAAAAACACTGGTAAAAATGATGCCAGTGTTTTGTTTTTTGTGTCCAAAAATAGATTCCCTCTCTATCAGTACATTTCTTTATTTATTCCTCATCAACCCTTAACCATATATCCCCCATCTTTAAATCCAATTCATTCTCAATGTTATATACAACTGGTCAAAATTACACGTTATAGTCTTACCAACTGTTACAGGTAGTGAAACTGTAAGAAAAAATAACTTTTAAAGGGGAAATTTAAAATGATGAAGGTTAAAAATGTAACTAAAAAAGAACATAATGATGAGGAAATTTTTGATGTGGTAGATACTGCTACTTTGCCAGTAACAGAAAGTAAGTCACATGGTCACACTATCGAATTAAAAGTTGATGATGTAGATATTGATTGGGAACAGGTTTTTCATGAAGATGAGTAGGGAAGAGAGCCGTCTGAAAAGGCGGTTATTGTTTTGAAAATATTGCATGGTAACCTATTGTTGAAATCTACCAATTTCTTGTGGTATATTCTATTTAAACTCCTAGTGCAGTTGACCACTAAATAGTAGTTAGCAGAACTAACAAATAGAGGTAAAAACGATAAATTTAAAATTTGAAAACCTTGGTATATCAGTATTTTACTCTTTCTAAATCAACCTTCCTTTAATACAAATAGCGAATTTATAGCAATGGTTGCTGACAAATTACGTATTGAACATAAGGCTGGCTGAAAGGGTAAGGAATCTGGCTCTGCCAAAAACTGAGATTGTTTTGTCGCTGCAAAAACATAGATAGAGGAAAAATGCACTAATAATAAACGAAAGACACCATTATATTGATTTTCAATAAGTGGTGTCTTTTTATTGTGTTTTTTGGAAACTCTTATGAGCGACAATTTTGATAGGCGGTATTCAAATTTCGAATACGTTTTACAAGCTCTGAATTCTTGTTGATGTTATCGTTGATGATAGTCGACACCATCGATACATAATAACTGTTCATTGCTTGTTGTTTAGAAAACACATCTTTATTCTGCTCTACAAAGGTTTTGAAATTCTCTTCGAAAAAAGCGACACTGAACAGTTCCATGTTCAATTCCTCCCTCTATTCCGGAACCTTTGTTGGACTTTGTTTCGTTTCCTGTCTCTATAAAAAATAAATCCTCCTACAAATCCAAAGCCGACCAAGAACATAAGGATACCAGCCATCAATTCGATGATAAAGTTAGGGAAAATCGGATGCACAATCCCGAACAAGGAATCACGTATCAATTTTATTCCGACTACACCGGCAATCCCAGGTACCACTAATATCAAGAGTGCGATTATTCTTGTCATTTCAATCATCCTTTTCTGTCGCTACTCATTGTACCGATTTTATCGTTACCTGTCTATATGTGTTTGCGAATGTGTAAAACAAAGGGTAAAATGAGGGTGTGAAAAAAATTGCATGGTAAAAATAGGTGTTAAATAATGAAAAATGTAATCATCATTGGTGCTTATAAAGTAGGAACTGCACTCGTCAAGATCATCGAAAAGTCCCAAGCGCTGAACTTGATGGCTGTCATTGATCAAAATGAAGATGCTCCCGGCATCCGCTTAGCGCAAGAAAAGAATATTGCGACCGGGACGAATTGGAAAGAATACATGGACGAACCTGTAGATGTAGTCATCGAAACGACTGGGGATGAAGAAACCTTCACCTCTCTAAGGGAAGTGAAAGATCGCCAATGGGTGATCATCCCTCCCTCAGTTGCGATCCTGGTTTCAAATTTGATTGAAGAACAGGAAAATCTGATCAATCAAATATCAAGGCAATCAAGACAACAGGATCTTGTATTAAGTTCATCGCATGATGGTGTCATAGCCATAGACAATAACCGCAGGATCATCATCATGAATAAAAGTGCAGAGATCATGACAGGTCTCACAGTCGAAGAAGTAATAGGAAAAGAAATTACAGAAATCATTCCTTCCAGTGAATTGCCTCGGATCCTCGACATCGGTAAAACCGAAGTAAATAAAGAGCAAGTACTAAGCAATGGAAGTAAAATCATCACGACTCGCACGCCGATGATAGACGACGATGGAAATATCATTGGAGCATTTGCTGTTTTCAAAGATATTACCGAAGTTGTAGAAATGGCAGAAGAAGTCACAAGTTTGAAGAGTGTGCAGACAATGCTGGAAGCAATCATACATTCCTCCCAAGAAGCGATAACGGTAGTCGATGAGGAAGGAAAAGGTCTTATGGTCAACCCAGCATATACGAGATTGACCGGTCTGAAATCCGAAGATATCTATGGAAAACCGGCGACTACTGATATTTCCGAGGGAGAAAGTATGCATATGAAAGTTTTGCGGACCCGCAAACCAGTCCGAGGTGTACGTCTTAAGGTAGGGCCAAAACGTAGGGATGTAGTGGTGAACGTTGCACCCGTCATTGTTGATGGCAAATTGAAAGGGAGTGTCGGTGTCATTCATGACATTTCTGAAATCCAGTCATTGACAGCAGAGTTGCAAAGAGCCAGACAAATCATACGTACTCTTGAAGCGAAATATACCTTTTCAGATATCATCGGTGATTCTAAAGAAATGAATTTTGCGATCGATCAGGCAAAATTGGGTGCTTCCACACCGGCAACTGTGCTATTGCGAGGAGAGTCAGGAACCGGTAAAGAATTGTTTGCACATGCTATCCATAATGGGAGCAGCTTGAAATACAATAAGTTTGTACGTGTGAATTGTGCGGCTATTTCTGAATCGCTGCTTGAAAGTGAACTGTTCGGCTATGAGGAAGGTGCATTTTCGGGGGCGAAAAAAGGCGGTAAAAGAGGGCTTTTTGAAGAAGCTAACGGAGGAAGTATTTTTCTGGATGAAATCGGAGAGTTATCAAGTGATACTCAGGCCAAGCTTTTACGGGTACTCCAAGAAAATGAAATCATCCGAGTGGGTGGCACCAAGCCTATCCCGATCAAAGTGCGTGTGATCGCTGCAACAAATGTAAACCTGGAAAAAAGAATAATCGAGGGCTCTTTTCGGGAAGATTTATATTATCGGATCAATCGGCTTCCAATCTTCATTCCTCCTTTAAGAGAACGTAAAGAAGATATCGGTAAACTGTGTGATCATTTGATAAGGAAATTGAATCAAGATTATGGAAGGAACATTGAAGGGATTACAGAGAAGGGAATCGAGTACCTTTGTAAATTCCATTGGCCTGGAAACGTCCGTGAGCTAGAAAATATTTTAGGGAGAGCGATCATTCATCTCTCCTTCCATGAATCATGGATTGATGTCACATCGATACCTTCATTGGATACTGGAGTAGAACCTAGTTCAGATTCACAAGCTTCACATTCCGACCAACCGTTGCAAGAGCAAGTGGATCAATTTGAAAAAGGGTTGATTCAGAAAACGCTTAAAGAATGTAACGGTAATAAGACGAAGACTGCAAAAACGCTCGATGTGTCATTGCGAAATCTTTATTACAAAATCGATAAGTACGACATTGAATAAAACGGCATGCAAAATTTTTCATACTACGAAAAAACTTGCATAAATGAATTCCTGATAACGCTATCATACCAAGGAATGAAAAAGTTGGCATGAATCTTGCAATGATTATACGGTGGAAAAAGATTATGTTTTAGAAAGGGTTGAACTCAGGTCATGCATTTAGAAAAACTCATCGAAGAAGCAACCCAATTGCCAAAGAAAATCGTTGCGGTAGCCGCTGCAGAGGATCACGAGGTTATCGAGGCAGTCAAAATGGCGTTAGATAAACAAATCGCTTCTTTTCGATTATTCGGTGATGAAGATAAGACGATGTCTCTCCTTCAAACCTTAGGATTAAATGTATCTGAGCGTCTGAAGGTGATTCCATGCGGTGATCTAGATGAAGCAGCCGCAAGAGCAGTCCAAGCTGTCAGCAATGGTGAAGCGGATGTGTTGATGAAGGGGATGGTTTCGACAGCTCGTATCCTTAAGGCGGTTCTGAATAAAGAGTATGGGCTAAGAACCGGGAAAGTACTTTCACATGTTGCAGCCTTCGAAGTGACTGGGTATGACCGTTTGATATTCGTTACGGATGCTGCTATGAATATTACGCCTGATTTACAGCAAAAAGCAGAAATCGTCCAGAATGCAGTAGGTGTGGCGGTCAGAATAGGTGTGGAAAATCCAAAGGTTGCCCCGATCACTGCCGTAGAAGTCGTCAATCCATCGATGGAAGCGACACTTGATGCAGCAGCTCTTACCCAAATGAATAACAGGGGGCAAATTAAGAATTGTGTTGTGGATGGCCCACTTGCTCTCGATAATGCCGTTTCTATGGAAGCTGCAGAACATAAAGGGATAGGAGGGCAAGTCGCTGGACAAGCGGATATCCTTCTAGTTCCTAATATCGAGACTGGAAATGCGCTATACAAATCATTGATTTATTTTGCCCGCGCTAAAGTCGGTGCTGTCATTGCTGGTGCAAAAGCCCCGATTGTATTGACATCCAGGGCTGATACTGCAGAGAGTAAGTTGTATTCGATTGCGCTGGCAGTACGTTCAATTTAGTGGTTGCTGCTTTTTACACAGGCGCTTACGGTCCGTCAAACAATAGATCGATTTCAAGGAGGAAGATGAACATGGAAATTTTCAAATATATGGAGACTTATGATTACGAACAATTGGTGATTTGCCAGGATAAGCAATCCGGTTTAAAGGCAATCATCTGTATCCATGATACGACGCTGGGTCCTGCGCTCGGTGGTACAAGAATGTGGACATACGAAACAGAAGAGGCAGCGATTGAAGATGCTCTTCGACTTGCAAAAGGTATGACATATAAAAATTCCGCAGCTGGATTGAACCTAGGCGGAGGAAAAACAGTCATCATCGGTGACCCTCGAACAGATAAAAACGAAGAAATGTTCCGCGCGTTCGGTCGTTATATCCAAGGCTTGAATGGACGTTACATAACTGCAGAAGACGTCGGTACAACTGTTGCAGACATGGATCTTATCCGTCAAGAAACAGAATTCGTAACCGGAGTATCACCTGCATTCGGTTCCTCGGGTAATCCGTCACCGGTAACAGCGTATGGTGTTTATAGAGGAATGAAGGCTGCTGCTAAAGAAGCATTCGGTACAGATTCACTCGAAGGGAAGGTAGTTGCGGTCCAAGGTGTCGGCAATGTGGCTTATAATCTTTGTAAGCATCTACATGAGGAAGGTGCTCAACTGATCGTTACAGATATCCATAAGGAAGCAGTACAGCGTGCAGTAGATGATTTCGGGGCAAAAGCTGTAGATCCAGATGATATCTATTCTGTTGAATGTGACATCTATGCGCCATGTGCACTTGGAGCGACTGTGAATGATGAAACAATTTCACAATTGAAGGCGAAAGTCATTGCTGGTGCAGCAAACAACCAGCTGAAGGATACGAAACATGGAGATGCGATTCATGAAATGGGTATTGCGTATGCTCCGGACTACGTGATCAATGCTGGCGGTGTAATCAACGTTGCAGATGAGTTATATGGATATAACCATAATCGGGCGATGAAAAAGGTTGAAACGATCTATGACAACATTGCAAGGGTATTTGAAATTTCAAAGCGGGATGCCATCCCTACATATATGGCTGCAGACCGTCTTGCAGAAGAACGTATCGAACGAAACAAGAATTCTAGAAGCCAATTCTTACTAAACAGCAGACATATTTTATCCCAACGCATCGGTCAATGACTTTTAGCTCTTTTAAATTCAATGTTGATTCTTAAGCCCCTGCGGAGAAAAGGACCCAGACAAGACCCCATAGTGTGGACAATCAGGATGCTTGCGGATTCGCCCTATAATAATCAACAATGAAGAATAACTGGGCCTAATTATAAAAAAATCGTTTTTTAAGAGTCATCAATGGAGGGTTCCGTTTTGCAACAAAGAGAATATCGATTACTTGTAATCAACCCAGGTTCAACATCTACAAAAATCGGAATATTTGATGATGAAAATTCTGTGTTCGAAAAGACCATTCGCCATGATAGCGAAGTGATCAATGAATTCGACCATATCATCGATCAATATGAATTCCGCAAAAACGTCATTCTGGAAACATTGGACCACGAAGGTATCAATATTTCGAAGTTAAGTGCTGTCGTAGGACGAGGCGGCCTTCTCCGTCCGATTGAAGGCGGTACTTATAATGTGAATGACTTGATGCTTGAGGACCTTCGAAAAGGTTATTCAGGAGAACATGCTTCGAATTTAGGTGGCATCATCGCATACGAGATCGCTCGTGGATTGAATATTCCCTCTTATATTGTCGATCCTGTAGTGGTTGATGAATTAGCACCACTTGCTAGAGTCTCAGGTGTTCCTGAAATACAAAGAAAAAGTATTTTCCATGCTCTAAACCAAAAAGCAGTCGCACGAAGAGTAGCGAAACAGTTAGACCGATCTTATGAAAATCTTCGCTTGATCGTTACGCACATGGGCGGAGGAATTACGGTCGGAGTACACAAAGAAGGAAGAGTCATTGACGTAAACAATGGTTTGCATGGTGAAGGACCATTTTCTCCTGAGAGGGCAGGGACAGTACCGGTTGGTGATCTTGTTTCCATGTGCTTTTCAGGAGAATATTATGCTGAAGAAATAATGAAAAAACTTGTCGGAAACGCAGGCTTTGTTGGCTACCTTGGCACGAATGATGCTGTGGAAATCGAAAAGAGAATTGAAGCTGGCGATGAAAAAGCCAAGTTGATCTATAAAGCTATGGCTTATCAAGTGGCAAAGGAAATCGGTGCAGCGAGTGCGGTATTGCATGGAAAGGTCGATGCAATCGTGCTTACAGGCGGTCTCGCATACGGTAAGGATTTTGTGAATGAAATCACGGAACGGATTGAATGGATCAGTGATGTGATCGTACACCCAGGCGAAAATGAACTCCAAGCTTTGGCTGAAGGTGGTTTGCGCGTCCTACGTGGCGAGGAAGATACGAAAGAATATCCGAATGAACTAATTGAACAAGGTATTTAACTGAAAGGGGAATGAATCATGGCTGAGAATTATGATCTCGTCATCCTCGGTGGAGGAACTGGCGGATATGTAGCAGCAATTCGAGCTTCCCAGCTTGGATTATCTGTCGCTATCGTTGAAAAAGGAAAATTGGGTGGGACATGCCTTCATAAAGGGTGCATCCCAAGCAAAGCGTTATTAAGAAGTGCGGAAGTTTTTGCGACTGCTAAAAAAGGTGAAGAGTTCGGTGTGATCGCGAAAGATGTAGCCTTGAATTTCGAACGTGTCCAGCAAAGGAAACAGGGAATTGTGGATCAGCTTCATAAGGGTGTCCAACACCTTATGAAAAAAGGAAAAATCGATGTTTATGAGGGGCATGGACGCATTTTAGGGCCATCGATCTTTTCTCCGATGCCTGGTGCTGTTTCAGTTGAGTACAACAATGGCGAGGAGAATGTCATCCTGATACCTAAAAACCTCCTCGTCTCAACTGGATCACGTCCCAGAACATTACCAGGACTTGATATCGATGGTGAACTGGTCATCACTTCGGATGAAGCATTGGAACTTCAAGAGCTTCCATCTTCCATCATCATTGTCGGAGGGGGCGTCATCGGAATCGAATGGGCTTCTATGTTCATAGACTTCGGCCTTGACGTAACCGTTCTAGAGTACGCTGATCGTATCGTCCCGACAGAGGATAAGGAAATCTCTAAAGAGGCGACACGCATTTTGAAAAAGAAAGGCGTAAAAATCGTCACCGGAGCCAAAGTACTGCCAGAAACACTTGAAAAAGGCGAAGGGGTAACGATCAAAGCGGAATATAAGGGAGAAGAGAAATCCTTCTCTGCAGATAAATTGTTGGTATCAGTCGGACGCCAGCCGAATGTAGAAGACATCGGTCTGCAAAATACGGAGATCCAAGTTGAAAAAGGAGCAATCCAAACGAACGAATTCTATCAGACGAAAGATTCACACATCTATGCAATCGGAGATGTAATCGGCGGGCTTCAACTCGCGCATGTTGCATCTCATGAAGGTATCGTGGCTGTCGAGCATATGGCAGATAACGCCCCTCAACCGATCGATTACACGATGATCCCCAAATGTATCTACTCGAATCCTGAAATGGCAAGTGTGGGGTTGACAGAGGACGAAGCGAAAGAACAAGGATATGATGTCAAAATTGGCAAGTTTTTATTCAAAGGAATCGGTAAAGCACTCGTTTATGGTCAAACTGATGGGTTTGTAAAATTGATTGCTGATAAAGAAACAAATGACTTACTTGGTGTCCATATGATAGGACCTCATGTCACTGATATGATCTCGGAAGCAGGGCTTGCGAAGGTTCTAGATGCAACACCTTGGGAAATCGCACATTCAGTCCACCCGCATCCGACATTATCAGAGGTGATCGGCGAAGCTGCATTAGCGGTTGATGGTAACGCGATTCATAACTAAGTAGATAAAGGTATCTTAAGGAGGGCAATGTGATGGCCGAAAATCGTCATGAAAAACTAGGTTTATCCGATGAACAAGTTATCAAAATGTATGAAACGATGTTGATGGCTAGAAAAATCGACGAAAGAATGTGGCTATTGAACCGTGCAGGAAAAATTCCTTTCGTCATTTCTTGTCAAGGCCAAGAGGCTGCGCAAGTAGGGGCAGCTATGGCACTCGATAAAGAAAAGGATTATGCGCTGCCATACTACAGAGATATGGGTGTGGTACTTTGGTTCGGTATGACTGCACGTGACCTGATGCTTTCAGGCTTCGCTAAAGCTGAAGATCCGAACTCAGGCGGCCGGCAAATGCCAGGTCACTTTGGCCAAAAGAAGAATAATATTGTTACAGGTTCTTCTCCAGTAACAACTCAAGTTGGGCATGCTGTTGGTATTGCGCTTGCAGGTAAGATGGAAGGAAAGGATCTTGTGACATTAACCACTTTTGGTGAAGGTTCATCTAACCAAGGTGACTTCCATGAGTCTGCAAACTTTGCGGGCGTACATAAGCTTCCTGTCATTTTTATGTGTGAAAACAATAAATACGCGATTTCTGTGCCTATTTCCAAGCAGCTTGCTTGTGAAAAAGTATCTGACCGTGCAATCGGTTATGGTATGCCAGGTGTAACAGTGGATGGGAACGATCCACTGGCGGTATATGAAGCTGTGAAGGAAGCTGTTGAGCGTGGACGTCGCGGAGAAGGACCTTCATTGATCGAGACGGTATCTTACCGTTTGACACCTCATTCAAGTGATGATGATGACCGTGCATATCGTGAGCGTGAAGAAGTAGAAGAAGCAAAACAAAAGGATTCCCTCATCACTTTTAAAAAGTATTTAGAGGAAATCGGAGTCCTGGATGAAGAAAAAGCCAAAGAGATCTCTGATCGCATTGATAAAGAAGTGGATGAAGCGACGGATTATGCCGAAGAAGCACCGTATGCAGATCCTGAAAGTGCGCTCAAATATGTGTATGCGGAATAGGGGGACGAACAAATGCCAGTAATTTCATATATAGAAGCTGTAACACAAGCTTTGCGTGAAGAAATGGAACGTGACAACAAAGTATTCGTACTTGGGGAGGACGTCGGCGTACGCGGAGGTGTGTTCCGTGCAACGGCAGGTCTTTATGAGCAGTTCGGTGAAGATCGTGTAATTGATACACCATTGGCCGAATCTGCCATTGCCGGTGTAGGAATCGGAGCAGCGATGTACGGTATGCGCCCAGTTGCTGAAATGCAGTTCGCTGACTTCATCATGCCTGCTGTCAACCAGATTGTTTCTGAAGCAGCTAAAATCCGTTATCGTTCAAACAATGATTGGCACTGCCCTATCACGATCCGTGCACCTTATGGTGGAGGCGTTCACGGAGCTCTTTATCATTCCCAATCTGTAGAAGCCCTTTTTTCAAATGTGCCTGGCCTTAAGATTGTAATGCCTTCTACACCTTATGATGTAAAAGGTCTGTTGAAAGCTGCCATCCGTGATGACGATCCTGTGCTTTTCTTTGAACATAAGCGTGCTTACCGCCTGATCAAAGGGGAAGTGCCAGAAGAGGATTACACACTGCCGATCGGTAAGGCTGATGTGAAGCGTGAAGGTGATGACATCACTGTCATTACGTATGGTCTTTCTGTACATTTCGCTCTACAAGCTGCTGAAAAGCTTGAAAAAGACGGTATTTCAGCACACGTTCTTGACCTGCGTACGGTTTATCCACTTGATAAAGAGGCAATCATAGAAGCAGCATCCAAGACAGGTAAAGTATTGTTAGTGACTGAAGACAATAAAGAAGGAAGCATCATCAGTGAAGTATCGGGAATCATCGGCGAGCATTGTTTATTCGACCTCGATGCTCCGATCCAACGCTTGGCAGGGCCTGATGTGCCGGCTATGCCTTATGCGCCGACAATGGAAAAATACTTCATGATCAACCCTGATAAAGTTGAAAAAGCTATGCGTGATTTAGCGGAATTTTAATCTCCAAGGAGGGAAACAAAAATGGCAACAGAAAAAATATCCATGCCCCAGCTTGGTGAGAGTGTTACAGAAGGAACGATCAGTAAGTGGCTCGTTCAAGTTGGAGACGAAGTTAAAAAATACGATCCGATTGCAGAAGTCATGACAGATAAAGTAAACGCTGAAATCCCTTCATCCTATACAGGAACGATCAAAGAACTTGTAGTTGATGAAGGAGATACGATCGAAGTAGGTGAGCTCGTCTGTTACATTGAAACAGAAGGTGGAGTAGGCGCAGAACAAAAAGAAGATGCACCGACAGAAGTCGATCCAGTCGAGGACTCTACAGCTGAAGAACAACTAGCTGAAACAGCTCCGAAAACAGCGAAGCCGACACAACCGAAGGACGGTAAAGCTAGATATTCTCCTGCAGTACTAAGGTTAGCGCAAGAGAATGATATCGACCTTGAGCAAGTAGAAGGTACAGGTCGCGGAGGCCGTATCACCCGTAAGGACCTACAGAAGCTGATTGATTCTGGTGAAATTCCTAAAGATGGAGATAAGCCGAAGGAAGAAGCAGCACCTGCTCCTGAGAAAGCACAAGAGACTGCTCAACAACCTACAGCAGCTAAGCCAGCTGCGAAACCTATGAACATCCCAGTTGAAGAAGGCGATGTCGAAATTCCAGTAAGCGGTGTCCGTCGTGCAATCGCTGATAATATGGTCCGTAGTAAGCATGAAGCACCTCACGCATGGATGATGATGGAAGTAGACGTAACAAATCTTGTAGAATATCGGAACAGTGTGAAGGGTGACTTTAAACAGAAAGAAGGATACAATATCACTTTCCTTCCTTTCTTTATCAAAGCAGTCGTCGAAGCACTCAAAGAGTTCCCGATGATCAATTCAATGTGGGCTGGTGACAAGATCGTCCAGAAGAAGGCGATCAATATTTCAATCGCAGTCGCTACAGAAGATTCCTTATTCGTTCCTGTCATCAAGAATGCGGATGAGAAGAGTCTGAAGGGTATTGCTAAAGATGTCAATGAACTAGCATCCAAAGTTCGTAGCGGCAAACTTTCCGGCGATGACATGAAAGGTGGAACTTTCACAGTCAATAACACGGGATCATTCGGTTCGATCCAATCTACACCAATCATTAACTATCCTCAAGCGGCGATTCTTTCTGTAGAATCAATCGTGAAGCGACCAGTCGTAATGGATAATGGCATGATTGCTGTCCGCGACATGGTCAACCTTTGTATGTCACTCGACCACCGAGTCCTTGATGGACTGGTTTGTGGGCGTTTCCTATCCCGAGTCAAGGAAATCGTTGAAAATATCAGTAAAGAAAATACATCGATTTATTAATTAATTTGAGAGGAAAACGTGCAACGGAGCGCCGCAGCACGTTTTTTCTATTTCTATTATCGTGTTTTTAATACTAGAAATGAGATAAAATCCTTGAAAATCGTAATGGTTACGATATAATAGTATTGTTTCTAAAAAGAATCGGTATCATTACGAAAGGAGCAACAGCATTGCGAATACTTACATTTTTACTTACATTCGCCCTTATCCTTTCAGGTTGCGGACAAAGCGAGTCGGACGGAGAAGCGGATCAGGGTGCTGACTTTACAATCTATACATCCATATATCCATTACAATACTTTGCAGAGAGGATCGGCGGCGATTCGGTAAAAGTTGAATCGATCATCCCGCCAGGTTCAGATGGCCATACTTATGAGCCTACGACAAAAGAATTAGTAAAGGTTTCCGAAGCTGATTTACTTATCTATAATGGAGCAGGTTTCGAGGGATTCATCAACAAAGCGAAAAAGTCTTTGGAAAAACAAGATGTCACTTTCCTGAATGCATCTGCTCATATTACGGAGGAAAACTCAGAGCATGACGAAGAGCATGGAGAAGGTCATGAGGATGGTCACGAGGAAGATGCCCATGAGCATGGGGATCATGAGTCGGGTGAGATCGATCCACATTTGTGGCTGGACCCTGTATATGCCATTGAGATGTCCCATAGGATAAAGGACGAGATGATCAATCAACATCCTGAAAAGAAAGAAGAATTCGAGAAAAATTTTGATGTGTTGAAAAAAGATTTGGAGGAGTTGGACGGGAAGTTCAAGGAGATTGCTGAGAATTCAGATCGTAAAGAGTTCATAGTTGCGCATAGTGCCTATGGAAACTGGGAAGATCGCTACGGACTTGAGCAAACCTCTGTGGCCGGCATATCGCCATCCCATGAACCATCCCAAAAAGAAACACAGAAGATTATCCAGTACGCACGTGAAAATAATATTTCTTATATCATCTTAGAAAAAAATATCAGCTCCAGGATCGCAGAAATGATCCAAAAAGAAGTGGGCGCGGATGTCCTTTATCTGAGCAACCTGGAATCACTGACTGAAGACCAGATAGAGGCAGACGAAGATTACTTCAGTATCATGGAAGAGAATTTACAGACATTGGAAAAAGCGCTGGATAACGATTAAAATTTATGGAAAAAAGTTTTAAATTATGGGAATGGGGTAAATAAGTAGCACAACACCTCTATACCCCCTAACCCCCTTTCAAAAGCGAGCCATGTGCTTGCTTTTTTTTTGATTCGATTCATATAGGAAATCTGATAATTTGCGATACCTACCATTTTTCGAATAGAATAGAATGTAACAGGATTACGGAAAGGTGTGATTGGTTTTGAATATGAATTTCAACATGTTCATGAATGATGTCGTCGTCACTGCACGGAATGAAGCAAAAGAAGCAGGATTTGCAGAATTGACGACTCCTGAAGAAGTGGAGGCTGCATTCAGTAAAGAAGGTACTACGCTTGTCCTAGTGAACTCGGTTTGTGGTTGTGCTGGTGGAATCGCTCGGCCTGCTGCTGCTTACGCATTGCATAAAAGTGAAACAAAGCCTGACCATACAGTTACGGTATTCGCAGGTCAGGATAAAGCAGCAACTGAAAAGGCAAGATCTTATTTTACAGGATACCCACCGTCCTCTCCGTCTTTCGCTCTGCTGAAGGATGGGAAGCTGATGACAATGGTAGAGCGACATGAAATTGAAGGATCTGAACCGATCGAAGTAGTCCACAAGCTGCAAGACGCGTTCAAAGCGCATTGTTAAGATAAGTGTCACCGGTTCATTGCCGGTGACATTTCCTTTTAGGAGACAAAATCTTGACAGGAAAGACGAAATGTCGTAAACTAAAGTCCTGTCGATTAATATGCGTCCATAGTGAAATGGATATCACACGAGATTTCGGCTCTCGTATTCTGGGTTCGAATCCTGGTGGGCGCGCCATATTGAATTTAAACCGCAAACTCCGCATAAACGGGGTTTTTTGTTTTTTAGGAGGGTGTTTATATGATGCGGAAAATGTCGAAATATGCCTCTTCGTCGTTAAATACCCTGCTTTCGTCGTTAAACTGTTCATTTTTGTCGTTAAAAAGCAATAGTTCGTCGTTAAGAATATGCGATTTCTTAAAAAGGAAATCCTCTATCTTTTAGAGAATTCATTTTATAAATTAAGAGGAGTGTGATTGCTTGATTGTAAAAAAGAAAGAGCTACCTATATATCTTCAGCAATTAGATGCATTAAATAGAAGGATGTATCATGAGCATCCAATGTGGTCAATTATTGAAGATAGTCTTTATAAAAGTAAAGCTGGTTACAAAAGTGAAAAAATGCTTTAACATTATCTTGGTTTTCTTTCTAATGAAAATTACTTCATATTTCACGATCTTCGGTTAACCTCTAACGATAAATACTCCAACTAGACATTTTGCTTATCTCAGCAAACATAATGGTTATCATTGAAGTGAAAAATATATCCGGAATTCTTTTATTTGATGAGAAATTCAATCAACTAATTCGTATTAATAATAAAGGAGTAGAAGAAAGGTTTCCTAGTCCAATTAACCAAGTGTGGAACCAAAAAGAGCAGCTTACTAAGTGGTTACATAAACATAGTGTCAAAATTCCCCCGATTGAAACCTTAGTCGTAAAACAGTAACCCAAATACAATATTGAAATCTACATCTAAATCCTCTGCTTCAGCCTATTCATATCGAGAACTTACCAGATTTTATTTCTCAGTTAGAAAAAATATATTCCAAAACTGTACTATCGAAACAACATATCATTAATATTTTTGATATGTTATTAAAAGGACATACCGAATTAAAAATGAATGTTTTGGATAAATTCAATCTTACATATGATGAACTGATTAAAGTTGTTCTTTGTAAAAAGTGTTCCTACATACCGATGATTCGATTACGGGGGAAATGGAATGTTTGCGGGACTATTTCGATTGATGGACATTTATCAGTCATGAGAGATTATGCGCTACTGGTAAATGAAGTGTTTACGAATCAGCTTATCAAGAGCTTCTTGTTACTACCATCAAGTAGTATCACAAAATATTTACTTACCTCTGCAACCTCACTAGCACTGGAATGAAAAAACAGAGAAAATACCGCCTTGACCTCAGCGCCTTCAATCCTGAATGTTAGCTTGATTTTTTCCACATGGGTATCTTTATTTCACGAAAACCAGGGTATGGTTTACAATAGGAATTGTTCTTATTCTAGCATGTCTTCTTTTACATGACTGATCAAAACCAACATACACAGAAGAAAGGGGGCTAAGATTGTGACTTTTCCGATTGGATACCGTACGTTGAAAACTGCGGTTGCTGCACCTCTAGCCATTTTGATTGCCCAGGCTTTCCAGCTGGAATTTTACGTATCTGCAGGTATCCTTGCGATTCTCTGTATTAAAGTTACGAAAAAGAAATCAATCATTAGTTCCTGGGAACGGTTTGCATCTTGTGTGCTCGGGATCGGCTTTGCCTTCATCTTTTTTGAAGGGATTGCCTATAATCCTCTCGCGCTCGGTTTACTTTTATTGGTTTTCATACCTACGCTCGTAGCACTCAAACTAAAAGAAGGTGTCGTAACGAGTGCGGTCATCATCCTTCATTTTCTTGTCATCAAGGATTTCTCCATATCGATCGTATTGAATGAGTTAGCCATCATCGTCATCGGAATCGGTATGGCCTTGATCATGAATTTGTACATGCCGAGTATGGAACGACAACTCAAGAAATATCAAGAGGAAGTGGAAAAGAATTTCGAAAGGATCCTTAAAGAATATTCAAGATTTTTGAGGGAAGGGGACAGTGACTGGGATGGAAAGGAAATTGTCACTGTAGACAGGCTTATAAAAGAGGCCAAAAGTCTCGCCTTCCGGGATGTCGAAAACCATCTGACGAGACATGAAAACCAGTACTACAATTATTTTAAAATGAGAGAGAAACAGTATGAAATCCTGGGGCGAGTCATGCCAGTCATTTCATCACTGGATCGTACCTACGCCCAAAGCTTTCGGATTGCGGACTTTCTGGATGATTTAGCAGGTGCAATCCACCCGGGGAATACTGCCCAACAATTTCTTGATGAGCTTGAAAGAATGAGGCAAGTTTTCAGAAACGCGGACTTACCTAAGGATCGGGATGAGTTTGAGACAAGATCTTCCCTCCATTATTTTTTGCTGGAGATGGAACAATATTTGATTCTGAAAAGATATTTCAAAGCTAGAGATAAGTGAGTATTCCACTGCCCCTCACGGCAAACTAATGAAAACGGTTTGCAAGGGAGGATCATGGTATGGGACAATTATCGCTGTTTCTAGCATCATTTATTTTCGTAGTGTCCCCAATATGGCCGTTGGGAGAAAATCCACTGCCTGGGGATCCTTATGTGATCGTCAATAAGTCGAATAATACATTTGCTTACGTCCACGATGGTGAAATCGAAAAGGTGGGGAGAGTCGCAACAGGAAAATCAAAAGAGCTGACACCTGAAGGAGTATTCACAATCATCGTGAAAGCGGTCGATCCCTATTATCGTAAAAAGGACATACCTGGCGGGGATCCAGATAACCCATTAGGTTCACGTTGGATCGGGTTTGATGCCGAGGATACGGATGGTCGGATTTATGGTCTGCATGGTACGAATACCCCGAAAGCAATTGGCCGCTTCATTACAGCAGGCTGCGTCCGGTTTTATGAAGATGACATCCGCTGGCTGTATGACCATGTTCCACTCGGTACGAAAGTTCTTATCGTCGACACTAATAAATCGTTTGAAGAGGTCGCTAGTGATCAGGGTGTCTTGCAGTAATTGAAAGCCCTTACTTCAACCGGCTCTGGCAAGCGAGACGGAGTCCTTGAGTAACTTGGCCGTCAAGCTTTTTCTTTTCCTGTTCGTTAGGCTCGGACAGGGAAGAGTCCCCCTTCAATAGAAGGACTTTGCATCTTCCGCAAGTCCCTTTTTTACATTTGAAATCAAGTTCATTCCCTTGTTTCAGGGCCGAATCCAGTAAAGTCATATCCGGTTCAGGATGTACAGAATAAGCCCTTCCTTGTTGAATAAGATAAATTTTGTTTGCATCCAGGTTTTTTTGTTGTTCTAAAACGGCTTCAGAGGACTCCTTCTCGAGAATTTTTCTGTTACCTGCTTCTTTCGATTTCGTGTAATATCCCTTCAAAGAACCGATTGTCAAAGACTTTTTCATATTAAAAAGATCCTCCATTCTAAAATAGTAAATATTTTCGCCCAAAAAGGGTATTGACCTGAGAATCATTTTCACTTAAAATGAAAGTACTTACCGTTGAGAATGATTATCATGATTACTTATAGGAGGCTTTTCAAATGGGTTACGATGTAAATGGCTTCACTGATATGCATACACTTTTGACAAATGAACGGAAAATTGGTGGAGCAATTGAAGCAAGTCGTATACGTTTGAGTACTGGGGAAGAATTTACATATCCAGTCATCACAAACATCGATTTTTCCGGTTCAACATTTTATTCGGTCGGATTCGTAACCGATGATGGTGAGAAATACATTGTGAACGTCAAGGAAATCAGTATGATGGCATCCTGTCAGCACTGTCCGATTCAGGAATTGAAAAACAGCCACTATAAAGAACTTAAAACAAAACAACGGATCGAATATTTGAAACGATTATGCGAAATCAACCAAGGTGCTTGTACACCGATATTTGAAGAAGAGGTTGCGACCATCATCAATGATATTGGTGAAGATGCAATCGACCGGGATTCGGAACTGACCCACTTGAAGAAACAGCCGCTTAAGAGTACATTCAAAATCGCTTAGTAAAAAAGTAGAATCCCATTCAGGATTCTACTTTTTTGGTGGGGAATCAAGTGTGCAAATCGCCGAAGGGCGCTTGATCCGAAGTACTGAACTTTCATATACACGGAAAAGGTAGTTCATATGTTCAGTATCCATGAAAGCAGAATCAAAATCTTCTGCAATTGCAAGATCAAGGTTTTCTCGGCCTGTTGTGATCAACACCCCAGAATCTTCTTTGATTACCGGTGACTGATAGATCCCATCCGTCACCAATTCACGGATATGTTCGATTTCCAATACGTGCGTTCCTTCATGGACACGATGGATCAACGCATAAAGGGAAGGGGATAGCACCAAAGCGTACGGGCCGCTATGTCCCATTTTCAAAAGTTTGTTCCTCGCCTCGACGACATCGGTGAACGCATTACCTGATTTCATCCAATCTTCACGAATGTGAGTCAACCGACCTTTTACATTCATTAAACCTTCTAGATCGAATCTCTTTGCACCGTTGAAGATCATATCATCTTCAAGAAGAGCGGATTGTGCCGCAGCGTTTGCAGCCGCAGAAAAGTCGACTGGGATGTCTAGAGTTTTCGCTTGTTCGATATCACGCCAATAGAGGATGAAGTCTTTATAAAGCAACGGAATAGTGAGGTTGACACGTTTTGTCGGTTCAGAAAGCTGGAGGTTCTCACCGTGATAGCCCATTGAGCCGATTTCTTTATCCTCATACACATCGTTCGTCACCGTTTGTACCCCTTGGCCTAGAGGGCCATAGATATCGATGAATCGTCTGCCGATTAGCTGTCGTTTGATACTGTCCATAATCGTCGTGTCCAATTGCTTCCAATCGCGATCACTTAATGGCGAATCTGCAAATACATCAACTTTGTTCATTCTATTTACCTCCCTTTAAGGCTTCCTATTGTAAGTCCTTTTTTGTAGCGTGTTACTTCTGGTGATGTTTTCCTCGTATCCTGTTGTGAAGACTGGTCTGTGTACAGGTCCACTTTCAAATGTCCGGCTTTATCTTCCTTTTCATCAGTCGGAATCGATGCTTGGGTGCTTACGACTCCTTCAAACTGCTCATTCAAATCATTCAGCATCGCCTTGATCATTTGATAATCTTCATAAGTCATATCACGTAAGCTTTTCAAGCTTGTTTCGTGCTCTGTATCTTTGAATTGGAACAACGCGAGATCCAAATGCTCTAAGAAATTATGAAGGCCGAATTTTTCAAGACTGATATCTTGCAAAAGCCTTATGAATTCATGATTGGATGAATGAGAAGCCTCGGGATTACTGATAAAATAATCGAGCTTTGGATTCACCATCGCTAAACGATCCTGACGATGTTCTTCTTCTTCATAAATATGATGGAAATAAAGTCGTTCATGTTCATCTTTAGCATTTTCGATTGTCGGTTCAAGGATACCCATGAAAACTTTCAGTGCATCCTCAGTTCTGGAAAATATGTTTTTCAACTCCTGGAAGTTTTCAGACATTATTCCTCACCTTCCTTTTACCTTTAAAGAAAGTATAATATACTTTCTTTAATAATGGGTGACTAACGCTCAGCCTGAGCAGAGGGTTTGGTATTGCCAAGTTTTTTTATGAGATAAGAAAGTATAAGATTCTTGTACAGTGAAGTACATCGCCCAACCCCTTGGTTCACTTCAGACCTTCGGCGGTCGACACATTGAAGTACTACTTAAGAAGTTACCCACGCAGAACCGAACTTGGTTTGGTTCGAGCCTCCACGTCTGACTTCCAGTGACATTCGTGATTAACCCCGGCGCTTGCGCATTTCTTTATGAACTTCTCCACATTCAATCATCATTGCCCTTTTCTTCTCTTTTTATCCGTATTAAAACATGAATGCCACATTTGCAAGAAGTGAGATAAACATGGCGATGATCATCAAATAAATCATGATTTTCATCCATTTATTGCGCATCGATTATACCTCCTACGATTCTTACATCTTATTGTACAGACAAACAGATTGCGGTACAAGAACAAAGCATATCGAGTTTTTTCGTGAAAATGCAGGAGTTAACCGCTTTCATAGAGAAGAGAGATAGGTGGTAGACATGTATGCAAAAGGAGGCTTCTAGAATGGAACATGAAAATGATTTTGAGCAATTGTTTAAAGAGTGGCAAGAGACGACAAGAAAGTTGATGGATCGCTTTCCAGAACGGAAGGAAACGTTCCAAACTACTTCCAATATTGAAATTGAGCGTTTATATCTGCCTGAACAATTAGATTCAACATATATGGAGAAGCTAGGTCTTCCAGGGCAATTCCCTTATACAAGAGGAATTCAACCGACGATGTATCGTGCAAGGCATTGGACGATGCGCCAATATGCAGGCTTCGGTTCGGCCGAAGAAACGAATAAGAGGTTCCGTTACCTTCTTGACCAGGGACAGACAGGTTTGTCAGTCGCATTCGACCTTCCAACCCAGATCGGCTACGATTCGGATCATTCCATGTCAAAAGGAGAGGTTGGTAAAGTCGGGGTTGCAATCGACTCTCTGGAAGACATGGAAGCTTTGTTGAAAGGTATCCCGTTAGATAAAGTAAGTACCTCCATGACGATCAATGCCCCTGCTGCTGTACTCCTGGCTATGTACATCGTGGTGGCTGAAAAGCAGGGAGTATCGCCGGACAAAATCTCGGGCACGATCCAGAATGATATCTTAAAAGAATATATTGCTAGAGGCACCTATATTTTCCCACCTAAGCCTTCCATGAGATTGATTACGGATATCTTCGCCTATTGTACGGAAAACGTACCGAGGTGGAACACGATCAGTATTTCAGGCTATCACATACGTGAGGCTGGGGCGACGGCAGCTCAGGAATTAGCCTTCACTATTGCGAATGGGAAGGCGTATGTTGAAGCAGCTCTCGAGACTGGATTGGATATCGACCAGTTTGCGCCTCGTCTAGCATTCTTCTTCAATGCACATAATGTGTTCTTTGAAGAAATCGCAAAATTCCGGGCTGCACGGAGAATGTGGGCTAAAATCATGAAGGAAACCTACCATGCGAAGAATCCGAAAAGCTGGCAACTGCGGTTCCATACCCAGACAGGCGGATCGACGCTTACAGCCCAGCAACCAGATAACAATATCGTCCGTGTCACTGTGCAAGCACTCTCTGCGATTCTTGGCGGTACACAAAGCTTGCATACGAACTCACGGGATGAAGCTCTCGCGCTTCCGACTGAAGAATCTGCTAGAATTGCCTTAAGGACGCAACAGATCCTTGCTAATGAAAGCGGAGTAGCGGATACAGTTGACCCGCTTGCTGGGTCATACTTTGTAGAAACTTTGACAGACGAATTGGAGAAAGAAGCGCATCGTTATTTAGATAAAATCAAGGAATTAGGTGGTGCTGTATCTGCTGTCGAACAAGGATATATGCAGCGTGAAATACACCACACCGCTTATGAAACACAAAAGGCTATCGAAAAAGGCGATCAGATTGTCGTCGGCATGAATGCATACCAATTGGATGATGAGCCGAAGCCTGAACTTCACCGGTTAGACCCGGAATTAAGTGCCAATCAGGTGAGAAAATTGGGGAAAGTAAGGTCTAAGCGGGACCAACAACGAGCGAGCGCTCAGTTAGAAAGTCTGCGTAGGGCTGCTCAAGCCTCTGAAAACCTCATGCCTCATATTGTGGAATGTGTTCGCACCTATTGTACGATTGGTGAGATTTGCGGGGTTTTACGTGAAGAATTCGGAGAGTATACAGGGATTTGATACAGGTGCACAACTGTGACTAAACCTGCACAAATGAATGATAAGCAGGGATACGGAGGTAGTGGAGATGAAAAAGAAAATTCGTGTATTGATCGCAAAGCCGGGTCTCGATGGGCATGACCGTGGAGCTTTGATCATATCACAGGCTTTGCGGGATTATGGCATGGAGGTTATTTACACTGGTTTGAGACAGACGCCGGAGCAGATTGTCGCATCCGCTGTACAGGAAGATGTCGATGCAATTGGTTTATCTTGTCTATCGGGTGCCCATAATGAACTTTTCCCTGAAATTGTAAAAGGTTTGAAAGCGCAAGGGGCGGGTGATATCATCGTCATCGGTGGAGGGGTGATTCCATGGGAAGACATTCCGTTTCTAGAGGAGCAAGGTATTAAAAAAATCTTTACGCCAGGAACACCTTCCATTGAAACTGCTAAATACATTGAAAAAGTCGTGTGCCAACGTGATGGGATTTCTCTTGAAAACCCTGTGGATCTGATTGAAAAGGTCGATCACATAGGTATTGCTGTCCAGTCCCTCGATGAGTCATTGCCTTTTTATTTAGATATACTGCAACTGAAGCTAGTGGGTATTGAAGAGGTTGCTTCAGAATCCGTGAAAGTGGCGTTTATTGATGCTGGTAACGTCAAGTTAGAGTTGTTGGAACCGATTTCACAATCAAGTCCCATCCACTCCTTTTTAGAAAAACGCGGGTCTGGGATTCATCATGTAGCTTTAGGAGTAGGGAACATCCAAGAACGAATAGACGAAATTAAGAAAAAAGGGATCCGGATGATTCATAATGCCCCTAAGCCCGGTGCCGGTGGGGCTTCCATTGCATTCATGCATCCGAAATCAACAAATGGTGTACTTTATGAGTTATGTGAGAAACCATCGAAGGAGCGTTTGTAGGAATGGACATCTATGATAAAATCAATGAGCTTTATGATCGACGACGCAAGGTTGAGATGGGCGGCGGAGATGAACGAATTGAAAAGCAGCATGAAAAAGGGAAGCTGACCGCAAGAGAACGGATCGATCTTCTTCTGGATAAAGGGAGTTTCGTAGAAATCAACCCATTTATAGAACATCGCAGTTCGGATTTCGGCATGGATAAAAACCATGCACCAGGAGAAGGGGTCGTAACAGGATATGGAACGATCCACGGTCGATCCGTCTATCTTTTCGCACAGGACTTTACCGTATTTGGAGGAGCGCTCGGGGAAATGCATGCGCAAAAAATAGCGAAAGTGATGGATCTAGCGGCAGAAAACGGCGCTCCTTGCATCGGTCTGAATGATTCAGGAGGCGCCCGAATACAGGAGGGGGTCGTTTCTTTAGATGGCTATGGCCAGATTTTCTATAGGAACGCCATTTATTCAGGGGTCATCCCACAAATTTCTGTCATCTTAGGACCATGTGCTGGAGGTGCCGTCTATTCCCCTGCAATTACCGATTTCGTCTTCATGGTCGAAAAAACGAGCCAAATGTTCATCACTGGACCGAAAGTGATTGAAACTGTGACAGGTGAAAAAATCAGTTCGGAAGATTTAGGTGGCGCAAAAGTTCATGGGACGAAGAGCGGTAATGCCCATTTTACAGCACGGACTGAAGAAGAAGTGTTGAATCAAGTGCGACGACTGCTCGAATATCTGCCTCAAAACAGTGAAGAAAAGCCTGAACCAAAGCAAGTTGAAAACGAAACCGACTACCGTGAAAACCTTGCCGATGCTGTTCCCTTCGAGACGATCCGCCCTTATGATGTAAGAAATGTCATCCTTGAAGTTGTAGATGAAGACTCATTCATGGAAGTGCACAAAGAGTTTGCGAAAAATGTCGTTGTTGGGTTCGGTCGAATAAACGGGGAAGCGATCGGATTGATCTGTAACCAACCCAAGGTGATGGCTGGAGGTTTGGATATCGATTCCTCTGACAAAGTCGCACGGTTCATCCGTTTTTGTGACAGCTTCAATATCCCATTGATCACATTTGAGGATGTCACAGGGTTTTTTCCTGGTATCAAACAGGAACATGGCGGTATCATAAGACATGGTGCTAAGATTCTATATGCCTATTCAGAAGCTACTGTACCGAAGATTACCGTGATCACCCGAAAAGCATATGGTGGAGCTTATGTGGCCCTGAACAGCAAGTCGATCGGAGCAGATCTTGTGTTCGCTTGGCCGAATGCGGAAATTGCAGTCATGGGACCTGAAGGAGCAGCGAACATCATATTTGCACGCGAAATCAACAATAGTGAAAATCCTGAGCAGACAAGACAGGAAAAAATCGCAGAATACCGCGAGAAGTTTGCGAATCCTTACGTCGCTGCAGCCAGGGGGATGGTAGATGATGTCATCGACCCTAGAGAAACCCGAATCAAGCTCACCCAGTCCTTACATATGCTGCGAAACAAAAAAGTGAACCGCCCTTACAAAAAGCATGGGAACATTCCGCTATGAATAATTGGAAAATTAGGCAGAATACAAAACAAGGGACTTCAAGATAACTGAAAGGAGAAAAGCATGATAAATCAAGACCGCCTCGTCGAAGAGTTTTTAGAGTTGGTTCAAATCGACTCTGAAACAAAACATGAAGAAAAAATTTCAAACGTGCTTAAAAAGAAATTTTCTGATCTAGGCTTGGAAGTATTTGAAGATGAATCAAAAGAAAAGACAGGCCATGGAGCTGGAAATCTGATTTGCACGTTACCAGCTACAAACGAAAAAGCCGACTCGATCTATTTTACTTCCCATATGGACACGGTCCTTCCAGGGAAAGGTGTAAAACCATCCGTTGAAGATGGATATATCAAGAGTGATGGGACAACAATCCTCGGTGCAGATGACAAGACAGGGTTGGCAGCGATGTTCGAAGCGATCAGAGTACTGAAGGAACAGGATATCCCTCATGGTCAGATCCAATTCATCATTACAGTCGGAGAAGAATCTGGACTTGTAGGAGCGAAGGAGCTTGACCCAGCACATATTGATGCTAAGTACGGATTTGCGCTTGATTCCGATGGAAAAGTCGGGAATATCATCGTTGCTGCACCTACCCAGGCCAAAATAAAGGCAAAGATTAAAGGTAAAACTGCACATGCAGGAGTTGCTCCAGAAAAAGGAGTGTCTGCGATCACGATTGCTGCAAGGGCGATCGCAAAAATGCCTCTCGGTCGTATTGATGAGGAAACGACTGCGAATATCGGAAGGTTTGAAGGCGGTGCAGGCACCAATACGAACATCGTCATCGATCATGTCGATATTTTAGCTGAAGCTCGGTCATTGAATCCTGAAAAAATGGAATCTCAGGCCCAGAAGATGAAGAATGCGTTCGAAAGCACAGCCGAGGCAATGGGCGGAAAAGCACACGTGAAAATAATCATCATGTATCCAGGGTTTAGATTTGATCATGGGGACCATGTCGTTGAGGTAGCGAAACAGGCCGTTGAAAAAGTAGGAAGAAAACCAGAGCTTCAACAAAGCGGCGGCGGAAGTGACGCCAATATTATTGCTGGTTTCGGTATTCCAACGGTAAATTTATCTGTGGGATATGAGGAGATTCACACTACGAACGAACGTATGCCGGTTGAAGAACTTGTTAAAACAGCTGAATTAGTCGTCAGAATAATAGAAGAGGCAGGTAGTTCAAAGTAATGAATCGATATAATGGTTGACTGGACAGGGGCAGAGCCTTCTCCGGTCAGCTTCTTTTTTTCTTCTGAAGAAAGTGACGGGGTACTATGGAGCATCTAAACATGTATTAAGCTTACTTTATCCTAGTTAATGCTTTATCGTATATCCTTCCATAGTTCTAGGCAAATTCAGGTCTTAAGCAGCGAATTTTGTAAGATAAGCATTGAAAGGTGTCGGCTCTTACAATATATGTTAATATAAAACTACCTTTTAATGCCTATGAAATAGAATAGAGAAAGCGAGGCGCTGGTAGTGAATATACCTAATCTACATATCATGATGAATTATTTGAGAGGAACCTATAAAGTCCTAGAGGAAGAGTGGCAGAAATCAGCGAGAAGCATCGGGGTTACACAGGCAGAACAACATGTGCTTTGGATCGTACACTTAGAGAAAGAAGCAACCATAACGAAAATCGCAACGATTGGATTATGGGATGTATCAACGGTCATGCAAGTCATTACACGTCTCAAACAAAAAGGCCTTATCACACTCATCAAAAAGAGCTCTGACCGCAGGGTATCTTACGCTGTATTGACGGACAAAGGCCAGGAAAAATACGAAGAATCCACGCAATTTTCTTATAAATTGTATGAGTATCTTGAAAACTTCAGGGAAGATTCACACGAAAATAAAACGTTTGTTGAAGAATTGTTGATATTTCATCGGGAATTGAATAAACATTTCCATGGAAGTGAGTTCATCGAGTGGACAGAACAGACTGCAAAAGCTTTACAGAATCGAAGTTAATGGATCAAGTGGATCGAACTTCGATCGTATTCTTCAGTGTAATGACTACTGAAATCCATTGCTTCAATGATCAATTCAACTGATATACCGATGTGGATGGAAAGCTCATAAATCGTGGGGGAGCGTTGGTGGAAAACTCTCAGGTGTTCTAAAGAATCCAAAACCTTCGACTGGACATCTGGGTAAGGTGTACTTGAATAATGTCGAATTCGATTGTACATACAAATTGACCTCCCCTCTTTTATAGCTTCATTTTATCATAATTTTATGTAATATTCAAAATATTCCCGCGATAATGGGTTTGACGTTTTGTGACGAGGTGAGGAGGTTCATGTTGAAAAAGACAAAAACAGCCAGGATAATCTTCCATGTTGATATGAACAGTTTCTACGCGTCCGTAGAATGCGCTCTTAACCCGGATTTACGTGGGAAACCCCTTGCTATAGCAGGCAATATCGAGGAGCGGAGAGGGATTGTTGTTACAAGCAGTTATGAGGCGAGAGCACAAGGTGTGCACACAACGATGACGGTTTGGGAGGCGAAACAAAAATGCCCAAGCCTGATTGTTATGCCGCCATCTTTTGAACGATATCGTACAGCATCCCGGAAAATGTTCAATTTGTTATCCGAGTATACAGATCTCATCGAACCGATTTCAATTGATGAAGGATATATGGATGTTACAGAACGGTATTCCGATCATTCACCAATCGAAATGGCGGAGGAAATTCAGAACCGGTTGGTGAATGAACTGCATTTACCATGCAGTATTGGAATCGCACCGAATAAGTTTTTGGCAAAAATGGCATCTGACATGAAGAAACCCCTCGGAATTACGATATTAAGAAAAAGAGAATTACCTGGAAAACTTTGGCCTTTACCGATTGAAGAGATGCATGGTGTAGGAAAGAAAACGATGGAAAAATTCCATAAGGTGAACATATATACGATTGGCGATCTTGCATCCAGGGATCTTCAGGAAGTCAAATTACATCTTGGCAAGAATGGAGAAAAGCTCTGGAACCGATCAAAAGGGATTGATGATCGACCTGTAGATCCGGAGGCTTCAAATGAATTCAAATCAGTCGGTACGTCCACGACTTTACCTGAAGACATAGTACAAATTGATGAAGCTGCAAATGTCCTTAAACAACTTTCACAGTCACTCGAACAACGATTGAAGCGAAAGAAAGTCGTTACCACCTCGATCCAACTCACCATTCGATATGCTGACCGCAAAACAATCACCCGGAGCCAGACATTTTCCAATCCAATCCAACAGAAAGAAGAATTATTCAAAATCTCAAATAACCTGTTCAAGGAACATTGGGATGAACGACCTGTCCGGTTGTTAGGGATCACGGCGACCCAGGTCATTGATAAAAGCAATGCCACCAGACAATTGGACTTGTTTTCATATAAAGAACATACGAAAGATGAGCAACTTTTCGAAACGCTGGAACGTATAAATAGAAGGTATGGGGAACAATCAATTCGAAAAGGTATAGAGAAAAAGGGGGATGTCAGTCATGGAAATGAAAATGAAACTGGAAGAAATGAAGGAGTCGATCGGGAAAGTATTAATCGGCAAGGAAGAAAGCGTTGAATTTATCCTCGTAGCTTTATTGGCGAGAGGACATGTATTGATAGAAGACGTCCCAGGTACCGGTAAGACGATGCTTGCGAAAAGCATCGCAAAATCGATTGCAGGCTCGTTCGGCAGGGTTCAATTTACACCAGATGTATTGCCATCAGATGTAACGGGGATTCAATACCTTAACCCGAAATCACGAGAATTCGAAACAAGATTCGGTCCTGTGATGACGAATGTCCTCCTAGCGGATGAAATCAACCGTGCTACTCCAAGGACACAATCGAGTCTACTGGAAGTGATGGAAGAAAGACAGGTAACGATTGATGGCATTACGAATGCTCTCCCCGATCCTTTTATCGTATTAGCTACACAGAATCCGATCGAATCACATGGAACTTTCCCATTGCCTGAAGCGCAAATGGACCGATTCCTCCTGAAATTGAATGTCGGTTACCCCTCTTTACAGGAGGAACGACAAATGATGAGAGCTTATCGGAATGAAGAGCCGATTGAAAAGTTAAAGCCGGTTTTTACTACAGAAGAGATTGTTTTTCATGCAGAAGATGATTAAAGAAGTTCGATTATCCGAGGAAATTGAGGAGTACATACTAAGAATCATCCTTGAAACCCGAAAATCGAAAAATATCGAGGTAGGGGTAAGCCCACGTGGAACGTTAGCCTTCATGAGAGCATTGCAAGCCTATTCATGGCTCAATGGAAGAGATTATGTCATCCCGGAGGATTGTAAGAAGCTTGCACCATTCATTTTGGCACACCGCCTCGTTTTATCGATGGAGGGGGAACTGCGGAAGACACAAATACAAGTAGTCACGGACATTTTGGATGTTGTCGAGGTACCAGTAGAATCTGGAGCGGTCAACCAATGATCTGGAATAAAATAAAGGATCCGGATCGAAGTCAGAGGGTCCTTCAAGTCCTTTCAGTCCTCCTGATTATTTTTGCCTTATACGGCAAATCGTATCTGATGTTTTGGGCAGGGATATTGATAGGATTGAGTTCCCATTTATCTATTTTTTATATGGATGTACTTACAAGAAAGATCTTTTATCCGAACCCTAAAGAAAAAATACGGATGTTTCCGGGGGATGAAGCTCCATGGAAACTAACGATGTTCAACCATAGCAGATTGCCAGTGTTCAATGCAAAGGTAAGGCTTTTAATGACTAATGATGTGGAATTAACAAATGTAAAACCGAGTGAGGAACGAAGAAATGCAAACGAATATATCTTGCCGGTTTCCTATTTCCCTAAAGAGGAAAAGAGTATTGTATTCAATGTTAAAGGACTTAAACGTGGTGTAGCCAAAATTTTGAGCTTCGAATTTCATGTATCCGATCTATTCAGCTTAGAATCAGTTAAAATGATCAATGATCGTCTGGTCCAGACAGAATTCATCGTTTATCCTACGCTTCTTCCAGTATCAGGTGTAGAAGATCTGTTCAAATTGCAGCACGGTACTCGGCCGATCCCGACCTCATTGTATGAAGACCATACCCTGGTTGTCGGTACTCGTGATTATCTACCAGGTGATTCGTTCCAAAGGATCCATTGGAAAGCTTCCGCAAGAATGGCAGAGATGCAGACAAAGCTTCATGAAAAGACCGTTTCCCAATCATGGACAATATTTTTGAATGTGATCCTTAATCCTAAGGAAGTTGGACGTGTTGGCGAATCCGAACTATTGGAAAGACAGATCAGCTATACGGCTTATTTATGCCAATATGCCGTACAGCACCATATCCCGTTTGAAATCTACATCAATATCAAAGCGATGGGAAGACTCCCTTATTTACACTTGGAGATGGGGGAAGGGAAACCTCATCTGGTAAAAGCGTTAGAGCTTTTGGCAAGAGTGAATATCAACAGCATCAAAATGCCGATGTTCAGAGTCCTATCCCTATTCAATAGACAACAGATTGACTCTACGGTAGTCATTCTAATTGGTGATGATCAAACGGATTCAACGTTATATAATCAATGGATCAGGCAAGGGATCAATCTACATAAAGTCATCATTGATGAAGATACATCAAAGCTGGATAGGTATACGGCGAGGAGATCGATTTCATGAGTATATGGGCTTCCATCAGATCCCGATGGTTGAATTATTCCATGGATATCCTTCTCGTCTTGTTGGTTACGATTTGGTTATATGCTCCATATAAAGATAATGTATTTTTCCCTACAGTGGTCGTTATGATTGGTAGCGGGATACTTTATGAATTGGTCTATTCAAGACTACAGCTTACGAGTGGAAAGGTTCTGTTATCGATTCCCGTGGTCTGGACGATTGGTTTCTTCAGCGGTTTAGAAGGGGAAATGTTTTATTTAGCAATCCTCGGGGCAGTCACTGCTTTCCGTTTTTCCAAGCATTACACTGATCCTGACCTGAAACAAGAGTTCCCGATCTTCGTTTCTACCATGATCGGAGCGATGTCATTCTTTTTTCTATACCAGACCAACGACCAAATGTTTTTTGTGCTTTGGATTTCAATCGTACAGTTTTGTTTGTTCGCATTCGTCCGGTTGAACAGAATGATGACCCTGACCCTTCAGCCTGGAAATAAAAAGCTTATACGATTCTTAGTCTACTTGATTTCAAGCTTTTTCCTGGTTTCTGTGGTCATTGCTGTATTCTTCCCGGTGATCAAAGCAACTGCTTTCTTTATATTAAAGGTGGTCACTGCTGTTTTATCGGGTATCTTTTACCTGCCTCTTAATGCATTTTTCACTTGGTTTGCTTCCGTTATAGATCCTAAGGCCATAGAAAATGAAGGAGGAGAGGGTCAAGATGATTCAGTGGAAGTGCAGCAAGGGGATATAACGTTAACGGAGCCGCCAGACCTGCTCATCAACATGCTCATTTTGCTTAGCCTCATCCTTGTGGCATGGCTCGGTTATAAATTTTATAAGAATAAAATCAAATTGATGAATTACTCGGCAGTCACAGCAACGATGGAATCAGGAAAAATTGGTGAAGCAGAACATAGCGCCCATGTTCGGTTCAAAAGGTCGAAACCACCTTCCAATCCCATACGAAAACAGTTATTCAAGTTGGAAAAGAAAATGGGTAAATACACGTTTGGTCGTTACGCACATGAATCAGTCTCTGAATGGATGGAACGGATCAATGCACCAAAGGAATTACAAGGTAAAATCGATCGGATCTATCAAAAAGTCAGGTACGGCGAACAGGACGTTTTGAATAAGGAAGCCGAAGAATACCGCAAGTCGATTTCTAAGATGATGGATTGGGTTAAAAAGAAACACCGCTCGTTTGAAAAAGATAAACAATAGGAAAAGGGACTGTCCCATAAGTGTTTGACACGATTGTTTCGGGACAGCCTCTTTTTGAAAGATAACAAAGTATAATAACTTTGTTTTGATGAAGTGATGTCTAGCTCCAACGCCCACCCCCTTGGCTCACTTCAGACCTCCTGCGGCGGTCGACACATTGATTTAGGTCGAAGTGTTTACCCACGCAGAACCGAACTTTGTTTGGTTCGAGCCTCCTCGTCGGAATTCCAGTGACCTTCGTGGCTGATCAGGGCGTTTGCGCTTTTCTTTTTTGAGGACACCAGAGACTTTATTTCTGAAAATCAGTATACAATCAGACGCCTTGCTTACAAATAGGGAACCAAATGTCCACTCAATTATATTATTACTGATACACATACTCATGTCAGCTAATCTTTTTACCAACCACGTAAATATTGCTTCGGCGGATTCAGTTCCACGTTCAATTCTTGAGCCGCTCTCCTAGGCCAATAAGGATCCCGTAACAGTTCCCGTGCTAAAAAGATAAGATCTGCCCGCCCGTTCTGTAATATTTCTTCCGCATGCAATGGAGAAGTGATCATACCGACAGCTCCAGTTGCAATCGATGCTTCAGTTCGAATCTTCTCAGCATACTGGACTTGATACCCTGGATAAGGCTTGATCTTAGCGGGGACGACACCACCCGAACTGCAATCAATGAGATCGATGCCAAGCTCCTTCATCCAGTGTGCATAATCTATGTAATCCTCGACTGAGTATCCTGCAGTATTGTAATCATTGGCAGAAATTCGTACAAAGATCGGTCCGTTCCATTCAGATTTCACAGCAGTGATGATCTCACGCAAGATATTGAACCGTTTCTCCTTCGTGCCGCCATATTCATCGGTCCGTTTATTGATTAGTGGGGATAGGAACTGATTGATCAGATACCCATGGGCTCCATGTATTTCAATGACATCAAAACCGGCTTCCCTACTCCTCCTGGCAGCTTGACGGAAATCTTCCACCGTTTCCTTGATCTTATCGACGGTCATTTCCGTCGGGACTTCCATGTCATCTTTAAAAGGAACTGGGGAGGAAGAATAGATCGGTCCTTCGACAATCGCTTTACGTCCTGCATGAGCAAGCTGGATACCGATTTTGGAATCTTGTTCATGAACAAGATCAACTAGGTTTGCAAGACCTTCCACGTGTCCATCATTCCAAATGCCTAAATCCTCCATGGAAATTCGTCCTTGTGGATTTACTGCTGTGGCTTCTACGAAGATTAGTCCCACCTGTCCTACTGCACGGGTCGTGTAGTGCGTCGTATGCCATGTCGTCACTTTCCCATCTTGTGCATGACAAGAATACATGCACATTGGAGACATGACAATCCGGTTTTTCAAGGCCATGGTTTGAAATGTAATAGGTTCAAACAATTTTACAGCCATACTTCCAACTCCAATCTCTCTTTTTAAAAGATAGTTTATCATAATGGGCAGCAAGGTTGATTGAATTTGCTTGACTAAAAAAGCAGGCGACTTAATCGTCAGCCTGCTTCAAAGGTAACTCTTCGGGTTGATCTTATGGAAAACATTTCCGATTACGGATGGTTTGACTACAAGGGATCCGTCAAGTACGGATCGAGCGATATCAGGCACATCGGTTATGAGTGCTTCCACCTTCTGATCAAATAACCATCTCATCTTTTTCGGATCATTCACCGTATAAGGCCTTACTTTTATCTTGCATTCCCTGAACCCTTTCAAAATGGCAGGATGCAAGGTCTTCCAATGCGGATGCACACAATCAGTCGACAGACTATTGACGTAATTCCATGGTTGGTATAAACCTGAAGAATAAAGGGGTGCAATCTCTACAGTCGGATCGATCTTTTTCAGTTCCTGTAAGCTGTAGTGATTGAAGGATGAATAGACGACCCGATGCCTCAATTTGTGTTGATCCACAAGCTTGTGAACGATTTCTTCCATGCCAAAATAGGGCATGATTGTATTTTTCAATTCGATATTCAAAAAGAGCTTTGTCTGCTTCATCCAGATGAGAAACTCTTCCAAAGAAGGGATCCGTTCTCCTATGAATTGTTTTGAAAACCATTTCCCCGCATCAAGGTTTTGTAATTGTTTATAAGTAAATTCGCTGACAAATCCTTTGCCATCGGTTGTCCGTTTAACAGTCTCATCATGGATGATGACTGGAACTTTATCTTTTGTAAGCTGGACATCAAGCTCAATACCGTCTGCTTTCATTTCAAGTGCTTTCTTGAAGGATGACATGGTATTCTCAGGTGCGTATTTACTTGCTCCACGGTGCGCATATATATAAGTCAATGGTGATCGCTCCTTGGTAGAAGACTTTTCGGTTTGTGTTTCTTATTGACAATCAGTTTAACATAGTTCTATTTTTATAAGTATATATTGCTTTCTTCAGAGTAAATGGAACTATGGCTCAGCCTTTTGGGAAGTGGCGGCTTCTCCAAAGTTTACTTTATTAGTATATCCGATTCCTTTAGATTTTGCTTTTCGTGGTACATTAATCACAATTAAAGTATGAATAGGATAAAGGATTTCAATCTAGAATACCGAAACAACTTCTATATAAGTACCAAATTCGACAAAAAAACAGTGTTGCATGGGAGTGAACATCTATGAAGAAATGGCAGGATAAAGAAAGCCTGAAAGAATTGCTTTGTCATTTAGTAGAGTTTCCAAGTATTACGGGATCTGATGCTGAAATTGCAATCAGTGAATACATCCATATGAAGCTGAATGACCTTCCTTATTTCAAGGACAACCCCTTGGATCTGCAAATCCATCCGACAAGTGATGGTCGTAAGTTTGTCACAGGATTGATCCGAAATGGAAACAGTTCTGATACAGTGATACTGATTAACCATATGGATGTCGTTGATATTGAAGATTATGGAGAATATAAAAACCTTGCTTTTCGGCCAAAAGATCTGACAGCCGAGTACATGTCAATCAAGAATGACCTTCCGCCTACAGTTCAGGACGATCTGAAGACTGGTGAATGGTTGTTTGGAAGAGGGACGATGGATATGAAGGCAGGTTTGGCTCTCCAAATGGCGATGATGGAAAGAGCGAGCCTCGGCGAATTTGATGGAAACATCCTGTTTCTTTCCGTGCCGGATGAAGAAGCGAACTCTACAGGAATGATGGAAGCTGTCGAAGTTCTTCTTGAGATGTCCCAGACACACGGTCTGCACTATAAAGCATGCTTGAACTCAGAGCCGGTTTTCACAAGGTATCCAGGAGATACGAATCAGTATGTTTATACTGGTTCAGTAGGCAAGCTGTTACCAGGCTTTTTGTGCTTCGGCATGGAGACACATGTCGGAGAACCATTTTCGGGTATCAACGCCAATTACATGGCGGCCGAGTTGACGCGTGAAATGGAGCTTAACACGGCATTTTGTGAAATGATCGACGGAGAGGTTACACCACCTCCAACCAACTTGATGCAAAAGGATTTGAAAGAGGAATATTCAGTCCAAATCCCCCATGTAGCTGTCACACTTTTTAACATGATGGTGATGGAACGTACCGTACATGAAATCAACAAGGACTTGTTGTCCCTTGCACACAAAGTAGCTGGACGTATAGAAAAGCAGCTGCATGATAGAGCCGCTGCTTTCAACAAATGGGAACAATTCGAGCCGATCGACAGCAAGATTTCCGTTTACACGTATCAAGAGTTACTCGAAAAAGCGATTGAACAATATGGAGAAGCGGAAATTGTCCGCCGCCAAGCCTATATCGCAGGGAATTTCAGAACGATAGGGGATCGAGACCTGTCAACCCGGCTCGTTTTCGACCTTGCTTCACTTTGTAAAGAAGAAGGTCCGATGATCGTTTTGTTTTACAGTCCGCCGTTTTACCCTGCTGTATCCTCGCGGGAGAATTCCCGTATCAAGCAAGTGGTAGGGGAGATGATCGAATATGCGGAAACAAAACATAATGTTGTTTTGAAGAACCAGCATTACTTTGCAGGATTGTCCGACTTGAGTTTTACTAGTCTCTCACAACCGGTGGAAGGGCTCGTACCCTTATTCCGCAATATGCCGCTTTATGAAAACGGCTATCATTTCCCGCTTGATGAGCTGAAGCAGCTTAAAATTCCAGTTATGAATCTAGGTCCTTTAGGTCGAGATCCTCATCGTTGGACAGAACGATTGAATATCGACTACTCATTTGGGGCTTTCCCTGATATGCTCAGTGTTGCCATCCATAAATTGCTTAAATAGTAGGCTTTGTGGATCATCCGTATACAAATGACAATTACGTATAACAGAACCAAATGGAAAAAGGGCCCAAAAGGGCTCTTTTTCCTAAGCTTAATACTTGGCTGGATTTTTCTCTATCGAGGAAAAATGTCTTTGAAGCTCTTTGGAGCGCTTGGCTGCTTCCAAGATACAGCGTTTGAACGCCTCATCAACATGGTGTTCCATCAAGGCATCCAAACCAGCTGCAGTCGTACCGCCAGGACTTGTAATGTTGATCCGGAGCTGATCAAGGTCAAGCGACGATTCTTTCATCATTTGGCCTGCCCCTATCATTGTGTCGGCAATCAATTCTCTCGCTTTATCTTCATCCATTTCAAGCGATTGGGCGGCTTGTTTCATGGCTTCCGCAATATAGTATAGAAAGGCAGGCCCACTTCCGGCCAGAGCAGTAGTTGCGTCCATGTCGCGTTCTTGGACGATGGTTACTGAGCCGATGGCTTTAAAAAGCTCTTCGACAGCTTGAGCATGTATGATCGTTGTGTTTTTACCCATACATAAAGTTGTGGTAGACAAGCCGATCTCTGATGAAGTATTCGGCATCGTCCGAATGACAGGATAAGGGCCGTCAAGAACCTCTTCGATGAAGCCTGTCGTAATTCCGGCCATGACAGAAGCGATGATATGGGATTCTTTTACGTAAGGACGAATGCGTTCAAGACCCGATTGTGCGTCTTTCGGTTTCATCGCCAGGATGATGAGATCCGTATCTGTCAAAATACGTTCGTCCTCATAAGAAATCTGGATACCGTATTTCTCTTCCAGGCATTCCAACCGTTCATCATCGGTCCGGTTGGTTGCAATGATATTTTGAGAGGGAATCATTTTTTTAGAAATCAGCCCTTTTATGATTGATTCTGCCATTGATCCTGCGCCAACAAAGGTGATGCGATTGATTGTGATCATTTTTAAATGATTCTCCCTTCTGCTAAAATGAAAGCACTCTATCTTTCCGAGAGTACAATCAAGTTTAAAATAGTATTTCAATTTTTAAACTGCTTGATTCAGTCCTAATATATGGAGGCGTTTTTACTTTGAATCAAACATCGAATATTCACTGCATTACGTTACCGACTCCATTTGCGGTTGGTGATGTTAATGTATATCTGATAGAGGATGAAAAACTTACACTCGTCGATACCGGCCCGAAGACGAAGGAGGCATGGGAAGCTTTTCTTACCCAGATCAATAAATTAGGTTTCGGCGTATCTGAAATCGAACAGGTGGTGCTCACACATCATCATCCTGATCATGTAGGTCTATCAGACTACTTGAAAGACAATGGGACCACGTTTATTGGATTAGCATACAATAAGCCCTGGTTACGTCAGGACCCTGAATTCCTCGATCATCATGACGCGTTCTATTTGAAAATTTATAAAGAAATGGGTATTGAAAAATTTCATGAAAAAGCAATGAAACGGATTCGCGGTTATCTGGCCTACTCATGTTCTATCAACATACATACCGTTATAAAAGAAGGTGATCGAATTGCAGGTTTACCAGGATGGATTGTGATCGAGACACCTGGCCATGCTCAAGGGCACTTATCCTTGCTAAGGGAAGAAGATGGCATCATGATCGGTGGTGACAATCTCATCCAGCACATTTCCTCTAATGCATTGATCGAACCTCCGCCCATCGGTGTTCAAGAGCGGCCGAAAACCTTGCTTCAATACAGGAATTCACTAAGGAAACTGTTAGATTTGAAAGTGGACACCGTGTATCCGGGCCATGGGAAACCAGTTATTCATACGAAAGACCTGATAAAAGAACGATTGATGCAACAAGAAGAGCGTGCAAAAGATATTTTGAACCTGATTATCGATCGGCCGTTGACGGGTTTTGAAATCTGTCAGAAGATCTTCCCCTCCCTATTTTTAAAAGAACTAGGTCTTACCATGTCGGAAACGCTCGGACACCTGGATTTGCTGGACAGTAAGGAACTGGTACAAATAACAGAGAAAAATGGTGTCCTTTATTTCCAAGCGAAGGAGGTTGTATAAATGAGCAATGGTAAGATCGTCGTCATCACGGGCGCCTCGAGTGGAATTGGAGCAGAAATGGCAAGAATGATTGCATCCAAAGGTTGGACTCCTGTATTGATGGCTCGATCGTTCGATAAGCTTGAACACCTACATAATGAAATTAAGAACGATTATAAAACGACTGCGCATACTTTTCAACTGGATGTTCAAGACAAAACCCACGTCGATTCGGTATTTAACCAGATGTACCAAGAAGTTGGAGCGATTGATGTTCTTATAAATAATGCTGGATTCGGTGTCTTCGATTATTTTCAAGATGCAAAAATGGAAGATATCGAGGGGATGTTCAACACGAATGTCTTAGGTATGATGGCATGCACCAAAGCGGTTTTACCTGGAATGATCGAGCGGAACAGGGGGCAAATCATCAATGTCGCTTCCCAAGCAGCCAAAATTGCTACGGTGAAAGGAAGTGTTTATGCAGCGACAAAACATGCTGTTCTAGGTTTTTCTAACAGTTTACGGATGGAAGTGAAAGACTTCGGCATCCAGGTGACGACCGTCAATCCAGGTCCTATTAAGACCAACTTCTTAAAGATTGCAGACCAATCCGGTCAATACGAGAAAAATTTAGGGAAATGGATGCTTCGACCATCAGAGGTGGCAAGCAAGATTGTCGGTGCAATTGAGAAGCCGGTAAGAGAAATCAATCTTCCTGGTTGGATGGAAGCAGGAAGCAAGATGTATCAGCTCATGCCCACATTAATGGAAAAGGTAGGGAAAAAAGCGTTCCGTCAAAAATAGGGAAAATGGCTGCTTCTCACATCATGTTAGAGAGCAGTCTTTTTCTGGTTCAACAAGTAAACCCATGGGAACATTCGCATGTCCGTTTATTGGCTAGTCGCCAGGTAAGAATAGACCTTGTCATGTACAATAGCGAATACATCTTCATGCGGTTGGTTGTGCACCTCAGAAATTATGTCTTCAATCAGTGCATCATATTCCAACTCAGAGATGGGTGAAAACTCCAAATCGCCGATATAATCCAGTAAACACCGATCGATCATTTTTTTGACCAGTTTTTTCTCCATGTCATTCACCGCCCTGCATTTACGATAGAGCAGTATAGACTGCCAGTCAACAATATTTTTTGGCAGATCATCAGTATAGAAGGAAATGAATCGATCTCCTGCGAATATAGTTATAGAAGTGATAAAGAGGAGGAATTTAGGATGAGAATTAAAGTTGTGATGAATAGTGGTAAAGAATATGTCCTTCAAATGGAAAAATACGATTTCCATTCAATGGTCATGACAGAAGATGATGCTGTCCGTGATGAATTGGTTGAAATCCATCCTTCGCTTTATATCAATCCTTCCCATATTTCTTCTTACGAAATTCTCGAGTGAATCATTTCTTGATTTTGGAACTATTTTGTTTCCATACCAAAGAAATAAAAAACTAACTGGTCAGTTTTATACGAGGAGGAACAAAGAATGATTGAAATCAAACGACTTATATCCTGCCCATTAGAAGATGTCATTGAAGCCTGGAATTCGGGTTTCAAAGGGTATTTCACCGATATGACGATGTCTGTGGATCGTTTTTTACAACGGATGGTTCAAGAAGGTTTGTCAGCTGAAGACTCAGTCATTGCATATGTGAATGGAGTTCCAGCTGGTATTGTGTTGAACGGATTCAGGACAATTGATGGAAAAACAATCGGTTATAACGGTGGAACAGGTGTAGCCCCGGAGTATCGCAGAACGGGGATCGGAAAACAGATGATGGAATCCGTAATGGAAATTTATAAAAAGAGAGATGTCGATATTGCCACGCTTGAGGCAATCAGCGAGAACACAGGTGCTATCAAACTTTATGAATCGTTGGGTTATGAAGTTAACGACCATGTTGAATTTATACAACAAGATGGGCGGTTACAAGCAAATTTTGAAGACTTTGCATTGGATCATCAATATCAATTTGAATGGAACTCACCTGAAAACGTAAGTCATTTACCTTTTTATCATCAAGGAGGTCCCTGGCAGACCCAATGGCAAAGTGTGGTCCATGGAGAAGCGATGATCGTTTCATATGAAGGCAGGCAGGTGGGTTATACGCTGTCCAAACGGAATTTGAAATCAGATGGATGCTTAGCTTCAATCGTACTGTACCAGCTTGGTGTCCACCCTGACTTTCATGATCTAGTGACCCTGGTCGACACGATGTTATATAAATCCTTAGAGCCGCAGGAGGCGTGTAAACGTTTGGTCATCAACCTCTCCAGAGAGGCGAAACCCCAATATGAAGCAGTCAAAAATCGGGGGTTTTCAACTATGGTCCAACAGGTTTGTATGAGAAAAGTCATAAAGGAGTCAACAAAGGTAAATGCCGAAAGTATCAAAAAAATATAAAGAAGAAAAGATAGCAGCCATCTTAGACGCTTCAGCGCATTGCTTTGCAGAAAAGGGTTACAATGACACGACGGTCGATGACATCGCAAAAGCTTCTGGAACGAGTAAAGGGTCGATCTATCTGTACTTCTCCAGCAAAGAGGAGATCTTTTACAGGTTGAACGAAAGGCGTACCGAAAAGTTCTTTGAGATAAAAAAACAGCTTGTTGAACAAAACAGCGCCTCAGCTAAATTTGAATACCTTTTCCGGCATTTATTGAGCGGGACGATAGAAAAGGAGGACTTCAACACGATCGCCGTCCAGTTCGAGTTTTGGATCTATATTTCAAAAAATGATAAAGAAAGCCTGTTTGATGAGAGGGTTAAAATGTTCACCACTCTCATACAGGATATCGTAGAAGAAGGAATAGAGACAGGTGAATTCCGAAAAGATGTCAATACCGATGAGTTTTCGAAGCTTTTCTGGTCCATGATGGATGGCATCGTATTGCATTTGCTTTTCCATAAGGACGATGCAGAGCATAAACGAATGGTCCGTTTATATGGACAGATGGTGTCCACGTATCTGAAAATTCAGCCTTGAGACTGAGTCCAAAAACCTCCTCGAGACAGTACAAACATTTTGGCCGTTAGAAGAAAATGGTAGTGAGTCGATTAGTTGGAGGCGATAGTATGGAAGCAGTTGTTGAAACAAGGACACAAGGGGAAGAATCCACAGCGATATGGAAAAACAGAAATTTTTTATGGTTATGGATTGCAGAACTCTGTTCCAGCTTCGGTCTATCCATCTTCATGTTCTCCCAATCCTGGTATGTCGTTGAAGTGATGAATCTACAGGCATCTCTTGGGCTGGTATTCATCGCGTCAAGTATTCCTAGGGTGGTATTCATGATATTGGGTGGAGCGGTTGCTGACAGGTTCAATAAAAATGTCATCATGTTTTTATCAGACATCCTCCGTGCAATTGTAGCTTTAGCCCTTGTAGTATGGCTTCTGCTAGGAGATGTATCGATTTGGTCTTTCGTTATGTTCGCCCTTGTTTTCGGGGTACTGGATGCGTTCTTCTGGCCAGCAAACAGCGGCCTTTTACCATCATTGATTGATAAGCAGCAACTGACGAGAGCGAATTCCGTCATTCAAATGACAAGCCAGTCTTCCTTCATTATAGGACCGATGCTCGCTGGAGCAATCATCGCATTGGGGAGCTATGTACTGGCCTTCTCCATCACTGCTGTATTATTGGTGATTGCAAGTATCGCTGTTTTCCTGATCCGGATCAAGAAGAAGGAAGGAACATCAGATAAGCAATCCCCATCAAATTTGCTCTCTTCCATTAAAGAAGGGATCAATTATGTTAAGCAATCAGCATTCTTATGTTCACTTTTGTTGTTTGCGGTCTTCATCAATCTATTCATGGTTGGGCCGCTGCAAATGGGATTGCCGTTATTTGTGAAGAATGTCATTGGTGGTAATTCCCTCGACTTCAGTTATCTTGAGGGGTCTTTTGCAGGAGGGATGCTAGTAGGTTCTATACTCATCGGTATCTTGAACATCCAAAGGAAAAGAGGTCTTGTCGTCATCTATGCTGTTTTGGGATCAGGCTTGTTTTTCGCACTATTCAGTTTTACCGATGTTTTATGGCAGAGTCTGGTGCTGATTGCCTTGTTAGGGAGCACGTTCTCGGTGATCAATATTCCAATCATCGCCGCTATCCAGTCGGTTGTGAAACAAGAGATGATCGGTCGTGTGATGAGCTTGCTTTCCATGGCATCACTCGGACTTGTCCCGGTATCGTTTGCGATAACGTCAGGTGTTCTCTCGCTCGGTGTCGATATCACCTCGGTCATACTGACTGGCGCATCACTGATCATTATTTTTGCAATCGTGGTTATTATGAAAGTGCCAGGACTGCGTAATTTTGAATGAATCTTCAGGAAGGTCTATTGGGCTTATGCTCGGTAGGCCTTTTTCCAATTTTGCAAAATGGATGCTTTGATTTGCAAGACAACTAGTGGAATTTGCAAGACAACTCGGGAGTTTTGCAAAACCAGTCCGCAAAGTCAGGGAATTGGCCCCTTATTTGAACTCCTTATCCCAGTGATGGCTCTCTCTGGTCTAGACAACTGTACCAGTATTTTTATATACTGGATGAAAGAGGTGAAGTTGATGGCGATTCAGACAATTGTTGGGGGCCGGGTTTTTATAGGAGAACAAGGTTTACAACCAACTAAAATACATATCGATACAGGCAAGATCAAAGAATTGAGCGATAAGGAAATTCCGAAGCCGTGTATCCAACTTGACGATCAAGATCTTGTTTTACCTGGTCGGATTGACGGGCATATCCATGGGGCAAATGGGCATGATGTCATGGATGGTACTGTAAAAGCGATCGATGAAATGGCAAAAATCCTTCCTTCTGAAGGGACAACCAGCTTTCTCCCGACAACGATGACAGCCCCGGATCATGAAGTCGAGCAGGCAGTGACGTCCGTTCTCAGGTATTTGTCTACAAAAAATGAAACTGGAAAAGCAGAAGTGCTCGGGATTCATTTGGAGGGTCCATTCATTTCTGAGAAAAAAAGAGGCGCACAAAACCCAAAATACATCAAGAGGCCGCATCTCGACTCTTTCAATCATTGGAATCGATTATCAGGGGGGAACATAAAGGTTGTTACAATGGCGCCTGAAATAAAAGGTGCCATCCCTTTCATAAAAGAACTAACAGGAAATGGAATTGTTGTATCAATCGGTCATAGTGATGCTGTTTATGAAGATGTTAAAAAGGCCATTGAAGCAGGAGCGAATCAATTCACCCATCTCTATAATGGCATGCGAGCCATGCATCATCGTGAGCCCGGCGTTGTTGGGGGAGCTTTTTTAAGGTCAGACACATTTGCAGAAATCATTGTGGACGGCTTGCATTGCGTACCTGATATGGTCCGGTTAGCCTATGAGATAAAGGGCAAGGAAGGACTATTGATGATCACGGATGCGATGAGGGCAAAATGTTTAGGAAATGGTACCTATGATCTTGGCGGTCAAGAGGTACAGGTACGGGATGGACAAGCGACCTTACAGGACGGAACTTTAGCCGGAAGTGTCCTGACGATGCAAGAAGCTTATGAAAAGATGAGATTGTATGCTGATGCAGACCATGCAGCACTCGTATTCATGTCATCAATCAATCCCGCGAAGCAATATGGAATTTATGACCGGAAAGGGTCTATTGCTATCGGGAAAGATGCCGATCTGATTATACTTGATCGGGATGGTAAGCTGAAAATGACGATTTGCCGTGGAGAAATAGCATACACAAGGGGTTGAGGAAATGAATGTAATCGTCGTGGATGATAAACAGGAAATGAGTGAAAAGGCTTCTGCCATTCTCTTCAATGAGATTAAACGAAATCCTGAGCTTGTGTTGGGTGTCGCAACTGGCGGGACACCTGCAGGTACTTATGATAAGCTCGTCGATAAAGTGTTGGCAGCCAGTCTTGATTTATCTAAAATCACGACCGTAAACCTGGATGAATATGTCGGTTTAGCTCGTGAACATGAAGAAAGCTATTGGCATTATATATACACCCATCTATATGAACCACTCGATCTGTCTCCCGAACATGCTTTGGTTCCATATGGCTTAAGCGATGATTTACAGGAGGAGTGCATCAGGTATGAAGAGGCAATAGAAAAGGTTGGCGGTATCGACCTCCAACTTCTAGGTGTCGGACGGAATGGACATATCGGATTTAATGAGCCAGGGACACCATTTGAATCAAAAACACATGTGGTCGAGTTGACGGAGAGTACGAGACAAGCGAATGCAAGATTCTTTGAACATGAAGAAGAAGTGCCGACCCGAGCGCTCACAGTCGGTATATCAACAATCATGAAAAGCAGATCGATTCTTTTGTTGGCGTCAGGAGAGGAAAAAGCTGAATCTGTCAATGCGCTATTGAGAAGGGATGTAGATGAGAAATGGCCTGTTACTGTTTTGAATCAGCATCCATCCGTCACATTGGTTGTTACGAAAGATGCTCTAGAGATTGAGGAGGGTTAGATCATGATCAATAAACATTCCTCTCTGCCACTGTACACACAGGTAGAACGTTATTTGACCACTGAAATTAAAAATGGTGGATACCATTCTGGCGACCTCATCCCTTCAGAACGCGAGTTGTCCGAGAAATTCCAGATCAGTCGGATGACAGTCAGGCAGGCGATCAACAATCTGGTGAATAAGGGGATCTTGTATCGCGAGAGGGGGAAAGGGACTTTTGTAGCTGCACCTAAAATCGGCTATCAACTGAAAGGGATTGTCAGTTTTTCAGAAGATATGAGAAGGCGTGGTCTTGAACCTTCGACGAAAGTGGTCTCTTTTAAGACGATATCCAATCCACCAGAACATATCCTGAACAAACTAGCTTGCCAGGATGAAAAAAAAGTGATCCAGCTCGAACGGATCCGATTTGCAAACGAAGAACCAGTGGCTATCGAAACAGCTTATCTGAGTTATAAACTGTTTGCCAACCTTTCTGAGGAAGATACAGGTGGATCGATCTATGATTTTGTAAGGAAAGAATTGAAACTTGAGATCCACCGTGCCGAACAACAAATCGAAGCGGCTATCGTGGGTGAAAAAGACGGGTTCCTATTGGACATCAGTCCAGGTAGTCCAGTATTGATCGTGAACCGGACAACTTATTTGAGTAACGGCGTTCCGTTCGAAACGGTAAAAACGGTCTTTCGGGCTGATCGATATCATTTTTCTATTGAAATGAAAAATGAACAGGAGGATGATCATGTATTTTCTAGGGATTGATGGTGGTGGATCCAAGACAACTGCTGCACTGGTGGATGATAAAGGAGAACTTATCGCATATCATACGGGAGGACCGAGTAATCCGATATCTGTGGCTTTGGAGGAAATCGGAAACACACTGGATGAGCTATTTAGACGATTTATAAGTGAGGATCCCGAGAAATTTTCTCGGGTCAAAAGTGTATGTGCAGGGATCGCCGGGACAGAAAACAGTCACTTGAAAGGTGAATTACACCAATTATTGAAATCGAAGTTTCCTGAGGAAACAAGTGTGCAACTTTGCCATGACGCTTTGACAGCCCTCTATTCAGGAACAAACGGAGATCCTGGTATTGTCAACATTGCTGGCACTGGTTCAATCACATTCGGTGTGACGCCCGATAAAAACGTTGTCCGTTCAGGTGGATGGGGTTACTTATTGGATCATACGGGGAGTGGATTCGGCATCGGCAGGTTGGCCCTTCAAAAGGTCTTTGAAGCACACGATGGATTTATCAGCCCGACGTTGCTCACTGAGCTTGTCCTCAAAAGGTTCAAAGTCAAATCCCCTCCGGAGCTCATTTCGTTGATCTATGGTACAAGTGAAAGCAGGAGACGGATCGCTTCTGTTTGTGAGGATGTTTTTGCTGCAGCACGGTTACAGGACAGGAAAGCGGTAGAAATAGTCAACCAATGTGCTGAAGACATGGCAGTAAGGATTTTACACTTGATTGAACGGTATTTTAAAAATGTGGCCAAGCCGAAGGTCGTCCTGACTGGCAGTGTTTTCAAAAGCAGCGATCTCCTGCTGCCTTTATTACAAAAACACCTGCCTGGAGGTATCCAGTTGATTTTGCCGGAATGCCCTCCAGTAGTTGGTTCTGTAATTGAAAGCTATCAAGTGATGCATGGACCCTGCCCTGAGGAATTTGTAGATCAATTGCATGATTCGTTCTCTAGGAGGGTACAAGGATGATACGGAATTGGAGATTGGATTCATGATAAAAATGAGCTGGAAAAGATCGATCTGTTGTTGTTGGATGTCCAGGATCTAGGCATCCGCTTTTATGGCGCAAGTCACGCCAGAACACCCGTGATTTTATTCATGGGATGAATGGCGTTCGGCAAAGGGTGTGGCTACTGCCACGTCAATAGCCACCATATATTACTTAAACAGATTAAGTCAATTACTGATAAGGAAGTCATTTTACCTCAACGTCTGTTAAAATAATGTTGAGGTGATTTTTTAGTCTATCATGGACGTGGGTACGTCTTAAAAGTCGAATTGTGGCAAGAACACATCTTAGAAAAACGGCTCAATATTGGTCGAAATAGTCTAGGTGAAGCATGGCGTAGATATAAATACATAACTCGAAACCCTGAATACTGGAAAACAGTTCGTATGCCGAAAGGCAATGACCGTAAGCAACTCCTTAATCAGTTTAAGGAGCAGTATGGCGTTCGGAAATTCGATTTAAACATTCAAGCTATGGGGCAAAAATTTAAGAAAAATATGGGTTCCCAAATGACGCAAAATATTGCCGAACGGGCTTTTCAAGCAGTTGAAAAGGTCATGTATGGGAATGGCAAGAAAGTACGTTTTTGTCCTATGGGACAATTCTTCTCATTAGAAGAAAAGACAAACAAGACAGGATTCCGCTATTTCCCTAAAGACAATCGTATGGAATGGATTGGTTTAACCTTGCCAGTCATTTTGAAAGATAATGACGAATATGCACGTCTTGCGCTCCAAGATAAAATCAAATATTGCCGTCTCATTAAGAAAGTGATTCGTGGTAAAAATCGTTACTTTGTTCAATTCGCTTTAGAAGTTTTCAGCCAAAGAAACGGAATCAACGAAAACGAGCGTGTTGGCTTGGATATTGGTCCATCAACGTTAGCGATTGCTTCTGAAAAAGAAGTCAAACTCGTTGAATTGGTAGAAGGACTCTCCGTAGATGAACGTAAAAAACGCAAACTTCAACGAAAGTTAGACCGCCAACACCGAGCAAATAATCCAAACAAATACAATGAAAATGGCACTATTAATAAGAGTAATCGAGAGAAATGGATTCAAAGCGAAAACTACAAGAAAACTCGGAATGCGCTAGCTGAAGTTCAACGACAAATTGCAGATAAACGAAAACAATCACACAACGCATTAGCGAATCATATTCTTTCGTTAGGCTTGGACGTTCGTGTAGAAACAATGAATTTTAAAGGATTACAAGCAAAATCGAAGAAGACAAAGATTAGCGAAAAGACAGGACGATTTAACCGAAAGAAACGATTTGGTAAATCGTTAGCGAATCGTGCGCCAGCTATGCTTCTCACAATTATCGACAATAAGCTGAAATACTTTGACTTAAAACTGAAGAAAATCGACACCGTGAAAGTAAAGCGAGTCAGTTTGAACATTTCAACCAAACCTATGTGAAGAAAAAACTCTCAAAACGTTGGAATCACTTTGAACAAGGTGACGTACAGCGTGACCTATACAGTGCCTTCTTAATCATGAATACGAAAGACAATCTGCGCGAAGTAGATATTGAACGAGCAAACGAAAACATGGAACAACTTCTTTAAACAACATCAGACGGAAATGAAACGAATCAAGAAATTGAGCAAGAAACAGCTTAGCAGTATCGGCTTGTAAAACAAGATATAAAGGGTTTTGAATCGAGCCCAAGGGCGATAATGGCGAGAATAGTTGCTTTGCCCATGAAAGTCTAGGGAAACATTATCAGTGGTCGGTGTATACGTTCGCTTGTCGAACGTCATCCGAACGAAGTGAGGACAGTACCCTAGAACCTCGCGACTTTAGTCGTGAGAGGTTCAGACATATATCTACACATTGGCAAATACAATGTAACTGGCAGGATAACTCAATAACGAATTCGGATATGAACCAGACCTCACAGGCATCCAGATGAAAGGTTGGGAGCGGAAGATGTGGTTCGAGAAAACAGAGTTGCAATGAGATCCCCATCTCCCAATGCCTCTTTATTAGAGATGGCTGATGTCTACCCTGGGACATGTTTTTTGAAGGAGGGATACCGGTGAAATTTGTTCGATGGGATGAAGGGGATTTGCCTGTAGAAGCGTTCTGTGAACTGTGGAACGCAGAGCTTGCAGGCCATTTTCCGATTTCAAGAAGGTTGTTCATTCAAAATAGCATAGATTGCCCACATTTATTTTCAGGTGGTTCCTGGTATGTAGTTGCAGAGGATCGAGTCATCGGTTTTGTCACAACGAAGTATACGAAAGAACAGGAGAATCTATTGCCCACTGAGGTTGGATGGATCCAAGCTTTGCTCGTTCAGAAAGAATTCAGGAATCATGGTATCGGTAGTCAGTTGCTTGAAAAAGCAGAACGAGCATTATCCGACCTTGGAGTTAATAAGGTCTTGATCGGCAGGGATATCCATCATTACTTTCCAGGTGTTCCATCTGTTGTCTCAAACATGGGGCAATGGCTTGAAAATAGGAAATATAGTAAGGTCAATGAGGTCAAAGACTTTTACAGGATCGCTCCCTCTCAAGCGGAAGAAATCAATGTAACAAATATTTCCTTATCCTCCGTTTCAAAGGATGAAGAGGTTCCATTTCTCTTATTCATGGAGGACGCGTTTCCAGGGAGGTGGGAATACGAGGCACTGGAGTATTTCAACCGGGGCGGAGATGGCAGCCATTTCATAGCAGCAAGGTATGGGGATGAAATCATAGGTTTTGTTCGTCTTAATGATTTGAATAGTCCTGTCATCGGCCCCAATATATATTGGTATGGACTGTTTGAAGAAAAGCTTGGCGGTATCGGTCCATTAGGAATAAAGGAAGAGTACCGGAAGAATGGGTATGGTGCAGTGATTGTGCAAAAAGCAATCAACACAGCGATTGAGCGGGGGTGCAGACACCTGGTCATCGACTGGACAGAGTTGGATGAATTCTATATGTCCTTTGGGTTTGAACCTTGGAAGGAATATCTCCAATATGAAAAATGTGTGAACAATGGATGATTTTTTCAGTACCTTTCTCTCCGGAGAGGTACTTTTTAATTAGATTGTTTTAAAAATTTTATCTTAAATGTTTGTCTTTTTGGGTATTGAAAACAAAACAGGCAGACGAAGGATGTAAAGTAGTATTTTAGAGGAGGTCATCATGAAAATTATAAATCCATTAAGTTTATCAGCTATCATTCTGTTAGGTATAAATTGTATTCTGGTGTTATTTGCACTGTTCAGCTATTCACTGTCAAGAGAATTGATCTTATTAGTGAGCCTGTTCACCCTTCTTCTTGCTCTTTTCGCAAAAGTAAAAGGGGAAGAAGGTTTTGTCCCTGCAGTAGGATTCTGGAGTGCAGCGTCCTTTTGTATTCTTGTACTCTTATATGCGTTCATTCCCTTTTTGTTAATTTGAATGTTTAGTATGTTATTTTCCCCTTTTAGCTAGTAAGATGGAAATATTAATCAAATACATACGGGGAATCTTATGAATAGAAAACCAGTTGTCATAATCGCTCTCATCACTGCAGTTTGTGTCCTGGGGGATGCAATGCTTTTCATTGTTTTACCGCTGTATTGGCATGACTTCGGACTGACATCCCTCTGGCAAGTCGGAATCCTGCTCTCAATCAACCGTTTCATCCGCCTTCCGATCAATCCGTTGGTCGGTTGGTGTTATTTAAGGATAAATAAACGGACAGGAGTTCTTCTTGCTGTGATTTTAGCGATGTTGACAACCTTTTCGTATGGTTGGCTGCAGAGCTTTTGGCTCTTATTCATGATGAGGGAGCTTGTGGGGCGTTGCATGGGCATTTCTTCGTCTAGGGGGATACCTTACAGTCATTGACACTTCAACAGACAACACCAGAGGCCACCTGGTCGGACTATATAACGGATTGTGGGGGTTAGGTGGTTTAGTTGGAATGCTCGCCGGAGGGGTACTTGCAGATTTAGTCGGGATCGAAACGGTCACCAATACATTCGGTTTGGTAGCGTTAATCGCAATTGAGTTACTTGATTCTGGAGTGGACAGGAATCAACGTCTTGTACTGGTTAACAAGTGGATTATTGTGTCTCGTAGGCGTGTTTTGGATCAGTCAGTTAAAGAAAACCAGGCAATCCCATGCCTTTGGAGCAGGTTGTGGCTCATGATTCCTGTGAAATCACGAAAAGACCTCGATTTTACATTCCAGGTAATGTTGAAATGACTGACCACAAGTACGATTCAAAGACAGGCAAGTTAGGTCCAGCATACTTTACGAGCCATAACAGCCCCTGTAAATGAAATACTTGTATCATGCTATAACACTTATGTTATAATCAGCTTGGTAACTGGTACTAACACTAGATATAAATTTTCATTTGGAGGACATCATGGAAGATTTACTTAAATTAAAAGACAAGAATATTGTAATCATGGGGGTCGCGAATGAACGGAGCCTTGCATGGGGTGTTGCAAAGTCCCTCTACAAAGCGGGAGCAAACTTGATTTTTACATATCGGAAAGAACGTTCACTAGAAAAATTGAACAAAATCCTTGAAAAAGATAACCACGAAGCTAAGCTGATCGTCGAATGTGATGTGAACAGCGATGAAAGTATCCAGACAGCTTTTACGAAAATTGGAGAGGAAGTGGGCACAATCCATGGGGTCCTACATTCCATCGCTTTTGCCCATGCCGAAGATCTGAAGGGGGATTTCATCGATACATCCAGAGAGGGTTATGCATTTGCCCAGGACACGAGCGCTTATTCCTTGATCGCTGTAGCGAAAGCAGCCAAACCTCTTATGACTGAGGGTGGATCGATTATCGCAATGAGTTATTTAGGTGCAGAGCGTGTAGTCGAAGGGTACAATGTGATGGGTATTGCGAAAGCTGCCCTCGAATCCTCCGTAAAATATCTAGCTTTTGATTTAGGAAAACATAACATCAGGGTCAATGCCATTTCAGCGGGAGCAGTCCGTACACTCGCTGCTAAAGGCATCCCGTCATTCAACCAGATTCTTCATGAAATCGAGGAAAACTCTCCACTTAAAAGAAATGTCACCCAGGAAGAGGTCGGCGATATGACGCTGGCTTTGATGTGCCACCTTTCAAGAGGTGTCTCTGGGGAAATCGTCTACGTGGATTCAGGTTATAATATCATGGGTTGACTTTTTGCACTGCTTCCTTAAAGAGGCAGTGTATTTTTTTATTGATATATAATTCAATTTGTTTGAAAAAGACTGGACAAAAGTGAAAAATAAAAGTGACCGAGGAGTCGGCCACTTACTTTTAATACTGCTTCACTAAGATGATTGAGCCTGTCAATTGGCTCGGGCAGAGTGATACGGCACTTCCGACTCTGAAAAATCATTAGACTGCTTATTTATATCATACTCATTTTCAGGGCAATCGTTTCATTGCTCCTCTTAATTGGGTATTTGCAACATCGCTTCAATTACCAAGTTGTCAGAATGAAATGATGGAAGAACCGTAAACTATGTAGAATTGAGTCCACCGAAACTTTATCCGGTAGTTCCATCAGCGGAAGATGCGCAAAAGCAGCTGAGAATGATTCCAGCTTTATTTTGTAAAAGGATATTAATGGGCGGGGTGAAACAATAATGGATTTAAGGCAGAAAATCGGACAATTGATGGTGTTTGGCTTCAAAGCGGAGCATCCATCCAAGCTTTCAGATGAAATCAAAGACTTGATTGAAAATCACCATGTCGGCGGCATCATCCTGTTTGGTCGGAATATTGGAACGCCTGATGAGATCCAGCAACTGACAACCACTTTGCAAGCCACGGCGAAAAATGCTGGTCATCAACAGCCGTTGTTCATCTGTATTGACCAGGAGAATGGGGTTGTACGGCGTTTAGGGGAGGGGACCACGGTATTCCCTGGGGCAATGCTTATCGGTGCAACAGGGGACCCGGAGCTTGCATATGAAATTGGAAAAGCATCAGGGGAGGAACTGATCGATTTAGGGATCAACTGGAACCTCTCTCCTGTAGTCGACGTCAATAACAACCCGAACAATCCTGTCATCGACGTCCGATCGTTCGGAGAAAAACCTGAAATGGTGGCTGAATTTGGAAAGCAGTTGATGAAAGGGATGCAATCTTCCGGCGTGATCACTACCTTGAAACATTTTCCGGGGCATGGTGATACGACAGTTGATTCCCATCTTGCATTGCCTGTCATCCCGCATGACCTTGATCGGTTACGACATGTAGAGCTGCTTCCATTTAAAGAGAGCATAGTCAATGGCGCCGATACGGTGATGTCCTCCCATGTCTACTTTCCGTCAATCGAGCCTGAGGAAAATCGGCCAGCAACGATGTCGAAAGCTGTGATGACAGGGCTTTTGCGGGATGAACTGGGGTTTGATGGGGTGATTACGACCGATTGTATGGAAATGAAGGCGATCGCGGATGGAATAGGGACTGCTCAAGGAGCGGTCGAAGCGATCAAAGCTGGGGTCGACCTCATCATGATCTCCCATTTACCATCTTTACAGCATGAAGCGATCGAGCGCGTTTACCAAGCTGTCATTTCTGGTGAAATCGAAGAAAAAACGATAGATGAAGCCTATGAGCGTGTGGTGAAGCTGAAGCGTACGTTGGAATGGAATGTTGAACTGGAAGAGTTTTCGACCAAAGGGGCACACGAAAAAATAGCAGAGGATGTCATGAGGAAAGGCATTACCGTACTTGAACATAAAAAAGGAACCCTTCCGTTATCAAAAGAACATGGTCACCGTATCCTCGTCGTCTATCCAGAAAATAGTTATCTTACCCAGGTTGAAGATGAGCGCTTTTCTGAAAATGCGCTTGGGAAATTGGTTAAAGAGATCAATCCGACAGCAAAAGTGGTCTCAGTTCCACAACTTCCAGAGCAAAGTGAAATCGATTTTATCAAGGTCCTTGCGAACAGTGCGGATACGATCATTGTTGGGACACTTTCAGCTACACGCTTCGAAGGTCAGCAGAGGTTGATGCTCGATATGTTGAACCATGACAAACCTGTCATCCATATTGCGATGAGAAGTCCATATGATCTCGGGCATTTTCCAGGGACAGATGTCTCTGTAGCGACCTATGAGTTTACGCCCCCTGCCTTACGGTTGGCTGTACGTACTTTATTCGGGCTGGATAAGGTGAGCGGTTCACTGCCTGTTTCAATCAAGGATATGAAATGACTGTTTTTCGCGTCGGAATTTAATCGATGCAGTTTCAGAATATATCGTAGCGGATTGAAAAAATATCGGTGCAAATCAAAATTTTATCGGTGCAAACTCAAAATATATCGGTATTTCTAGGACTGTGACCCTATTTAACGGTCGTCATTGGCAGAAAAGCAGGACTACGGTGGAAATTTCCAGTGGAAAGAGAACGTATATTCCCTTACAATAAGGCATAAGATATAGAACAAATGTTCTTATTGGGAGTGACTGAGGATGGAGATTGATTATTCGAACTTTGAAAAACGAACGATCCTTTGTATTGATATGAAAAGCTTTTTTGCAAGCTGCAGTGCAGTGGAAATGGGGCTCGATCCCTTGACATGTCATCTTGTCGTTGTAGGAGATACGGAGCGGAAAGGCAGTGTTGTGCTGGCTGCATCCCCGATGATGAAAAAGGAATTCGGGATCCGCACGGGAAGTCGATTGTTCGAGGTACCCGATGATCCGCGGATCCATGTCGTCAATGCACAAATGCATTTGTACCTAAGACGTTCGACTGATTTGACACGTCTGTTCAACCGATATGTCCCGAAGGATTCCATCCATACGTATAGTGTTGACGAAAGCTTCCTCCAGATGGATGGGACCGAACGCCTCTGGGGAGATGGGTGGGAGGTTGCGCGCCGGATCCGAGAAGAAATTTGGGAAAAGTACGGCCTCCCATGTGCCATCGGTATAGGACCGAACATGCTGCTCTCGAAAATTTGTCTCGATCTTGAAGCGAAGAAGGCGGGGATTGCGGAATGGACGTATGATGACGTGGAACGGAAGCTCTGGAAGGTTTCCCCGCTCAGTAACATGTGGGGGATCGGTCCGCGTTTACAGCGCACCCTGAACCGGATGGGAATCATGTCCGTCGGGCAGCTTGCGCACTATCCGTTGAAAATGCTCGAGAAGAAATTCGGGGTTATGGGCAATCAGCTTTATTATCATGCATGGGGGATCGATCTCTCAGACATTGGTGCTCCGATCATGCAAGGCCAGATCAGCTATGGAAAAGGCCAGATTTTACTACGCGATTATAAGGATCGTAAAGAAGTGCAGCACGTCATCTTGGAAATGTGTGAAGAAGTCGGCAGACGGGCGAGGACTGCCCGCAAGGCAGGACGTACGATCAACCTTGGAGTCGGCTACAGTAAAGATGAAGCTGACGGCGGCTTCCATCGCTCACGGACGATTGCAGAGCCGACGAACATCACGATGGACATTTATCGTGTCTGCCTTGAGTTATTTGATGAATTTTATACTGGAGAAACTGTCCGTAAACTTTCGATCACGCTTTCAAACGTTTGTCCGGATGATGAGATGCAGCTTTCCTTGTTCGAGCTCGATCGTCCGAAAAAGCGTGTTCTCGGATACACGATGGATCAGATCCGTGAAAAATATGGTGGGGACTCCCTTTTACGCGCAGTATCGTATACACCAGCCGGGACCGCAAGACATCGCAGTCGTCTTGTCGGTGGGCATAAAGCGTAGAAAGGAGTGTCAGCTAAATGGGGATTTGTGACCGCGGCAACATCAAATGGACAGCAATGATGCTTCCGGAGCATGTGAAGCTGCTCAGGGATTGGAAGGAAGAGGATCGGATACAGAAAAGGCCGGAACTCGATGAACAGAAGCTTGAGGAAATGAATGAAATCATCCACGAAGCGATGGCTTTCAACCAGACATTGTCTTTCGTCTATTTTGAAAGGGAAAGATACCGTATTCTCGTCGGCGACATCCATTACGCTGATCCTGTCAGGAAAGAACTGCGAATCGTCGATGAATTCGGCGACCGCCATGATCTGAAATTGAAGGACATTCTTGATATCCGTTACTTATGAATGGAAAGGGGCTGCCCAAAACATTCGTGTCAGACACTACCAACACAACGTTTTGTATCAAAGCTTACTTTTTCTCAAAATGTTGTTCGGAACGGTGAGAGTCAGACACCTATGGGCAGCCCCTTTTTAAAAGGATAAGAAGGTATAAATTCGATGAAGTGATGTCTAGCTCCAACGCCCAACCACTTGGATCACTTCAGCCCTCCTGTGGCGGCGACAGCCTCCTCGTCGGACTTCCAGTGACCTTCGTGGCTGGTCAGGGCATTTGCGCTTTTCTTGAAGGAAGACTAATTTAATAAAGCCAAAAGAAAAACTCAACCTTTTTAATAAATCTTATCGCCGTTAAAAATGGAATTCTTTACAACGACATAATCCACATTACGGATTGCTTCCAGCTTGTTTCCTCCTGCATATGAAATGGCAGATTGCAGATCTTGCTCCATTTCGATCAACGTATCTTTCAAAGACCCTTTGTGTTCCACATACATTTTCTTGCCTTCTACATTCTTCTTTTCACCTTTTTGGAATTCAGAAGCAGAACCAAAGTATTCTTTATAGAGCTTTCCATCTTTCTCAACCGTTTTTCCGGGAGATTCTTCATGCCCAGCGAACAAAGAACCGATCATGACCATAGAAGCGCCAAATCGTATGGATTTTGCAATATCCCCATGGGTACGGATTCCGCCGTCAGCGATGATCGGTTTGCTTGCGGCTTTTGCACACCAACGTAACGCAGCCAATTGCCAACCACCAGTCCCGAATCCGGTTTTGATTTTCGTGATACATACCTTTCCTGGCCCAATACCGACTTTTGTCGCATCGGCACCAGCATGTTCCAATTCCCTTACGGCCTCTGGGGTTCCGACGTTACCTGCAATGACGAAGCTCTGTGGCAGGTGTTTTTTGATATGCTGAATCATCTCGATTACAGCATTGGAGTGACCGTGTGCAATATCGATCGTAATGAAATCAGGTGTAAGTTGTTCATTTGCTAGTTGTAAAATAAATCTATACTCTTCCTCTTTGACACCCACACTGATGGAAGTGATCAATCCACGTGATTTCATCTTTTCAATAAAGGTTAGTCGCTCCTCTGGTTGAAAACGATGCATTATATAGAAGTATCCATTCTCTGCTAAGGAAATGGCGATCCTCTCATCTATGATCGTCTGCATATTTGCAGGCACAACAGGCAATTTGAATGTATGATTCCCTAACCTTACTGATGTATCACACTCGGATCGGCTATTCACTACACATTTTGCGGGAATCAATTGAATATCCTCATAATCAAACACATTTTCCATCCTTCACACCCCTAAATACGAATGTTTTAACTATAAACAAAATGAAATGTTCGTCTATTATGTAATTTACATCATATTTTTCTGGATGTCAAAATTTCTTGTAGCGCACTATGGAGGCAGCCATTCAAAGGGAGAACATTACATTAAAGGATAGAATCAAGTTCATACTAATGATGGGAGGTAATACTATGATATATATTTGGATGGCTGCCCTTTTGACATTTGTACAGCCTATCGAGCAGCCTGACAGTTTAACGGTGACACAGCAGGAAGAGACCATTGCAGTCGTCAACCGGGAAGACTTTTCAATATACATTCCCAATACTCCGATGCTTGACATCGAAAAATACAATCGATTCATCAAAAAACTTGATCAACAAATTTACCGTGCTCCTGTAAATGCAAAGCTTGATGATCTAGGGCGAATCATTCCTGGAGAGGTGGGTTACCGGCTTGATCGACAAATGTTCAGGGAGCAGTTTTATACCTATTTCTATGGGGAGGGTTCATCTGAAATAGAAGTCCCAGAGATGGACATTTACCCAAGAGTCGACAGTGAATTGCTTGCTCATATCCGTGTGCAGCAGATCGGTCAATACGTAACATACTTCAATTCCAAAAATGAGAACCGGTCCCACAATATAACGCTTGCCGCAGAAGCGATTGATAATCACGTTATCTATCCTGGTGAGACTTTCTCGTTCAACAAAGTTGTAGGGAAGCGAACACAGGGAAAGGGCTATATGCGTGCCCCTATCATTGTAAGGGGTGAACTGTCCGAGGGAATAGGGGGAGGAATATGCCAGGTTTCTTCAACTTTATTCAATGCGGTTGACAGGGCCGGGCTCAAAATCGTGGAACGGTACTCCCACAGTAAACGGGTTCCCTACGTACCTTCAGGACGTGATGCAACAGTAAGCTGGTATGGACCCGATTTCCGTTTTCAGAATAAATACAACCAACCGATCCTGTTACGTGCTAAACGATATGGTGGAAGCATAGTCGTACAACTTTATTCTTCCGAGGTAATCAATTATGAGCCGCGGAAAGTACCTAAAGCCACAACCTCTCACCCGAAAGAAATCCATACTTCCGATCCGCAAAACGAAGAATGATCCTTTCTACTTAGTTGAATGAATTCATTAATAAGGGGTTGTCCATAAGTGTCTGATACGAATGGTTTTAGGACAGCCCTTTGTAATCGAATTATTCGGCACGCAATATTGGAAGTGTACAGCAACGGAAAGATCCCCCAGATTTGATGATTTCAGAGATATCCACCTCTATTACCTCAAAACCTTTCTCACGTAACTTTCCGTTTACTTTTTGGTTGACCGGGAGGCTTAAGATTTTTTTATTTCCGATCGCCAATACATTCGTCCCGAGTGTGAATTGTTCTTCACAGGTTACTTCTATCAATTCATAACGAGAAGCGATAAAGTCGACCTCTTTTTTATTCAGGGCAGATGGGAAGATCAAAGCAACTTCAGGAGAAATGACATTGAAGATACAATCAAGATGCAGATATTTTTCTGTAAATGGAATGGCGATCACATCGTATTGGGTCAATACGCTCTTTAAATGGTCGACTGCTCTTTGATCTGTGCGGTTACTTAAACCTACATAAATGGACTCCCTGTCAATGAGGACATCTCCGCCTTCGATTTTATCTTCACCGATTTTGAAATAAGGCAGTTCCTCATCGTCCAACCATTGTTTGACCACATTTTCCTCTCCTCTTCTTATATTACTTCCCATCCTGGAAACAAAAAGGGTCTGCCCCAATGTAAAGCCAATATCCCGTGTAAACACTTGTTCAGGGAATTTTTCATGATAAGGGAGCAGGATTACCTCCACCCCATGGTTCTGTAAGGTTTTAATGAAATGGTTATGTTGTTCGACTGCGCAATCGATATGTATGCCTTCATCCTTGAACTTTTTTTGAGTTTCATTGATGACATCACGGATCCTCATGTAATGAGGTTCACAGAGAATGACTCTTTTCAATACGTCATACTCACTGTTGCAATACGTTTTATGCCTTTTTTGAGAATGAGCTTCCATTCCGATGGCTCCTTCAACTGTTTTTTTGTAGACAGAGCGACTGACACTTGAGAGGTGGTTTAACGATCAAACGATCTAGGAATAGTATTAACAGATACTTGATCAAGTATTTCAGTAATTGCAAAAGATGAATATAAAAATGATCCAAAGAATTTGGTCAATAAAAACAAAAGCAGATGGGGGGAAGAAATGGTGGTTTCTCTATACATCATTCTTTTATTCATAGGCTATCTCGTCTTTACAATTGATAAAAAAAAGGAAGGTTTTCCTGTACCGACGGTTTTAACGCTTCTTGGAATCGGGCTTTTTTTCATTCCTTATTTTTCATCAATCCAAGTTTCAAAAGATACGATCTATCATATTTTTTTACCTGGATTGCTGTTTACTGCTGCCTATCGTTTTCCCTTTTCGGCTTTGAAAAGAAATGGGGGGGTCATCAGCTTTCTAGCTACGATCGGAATTATGCTCACTGTACTTCTTTTAGGGACATTGATTTATGTTGTCAGCGGAATAGGGGGATCGCTCTCATTCCTTGGTGCCATCTTGGCGGCTGCTATATTGACACCGACAGATCCTGTCTCTGTAGTCTCGATTCTCCATAAATCTTCAGGAGATGAGATGATGGCTGATGTCCTTGAAGGTGAATCGATGATAAATGATGGAACCAGTATCGTGATCTTCTCTGTCGTTACAGCAATCTTCCTGAAAGACAAGTCTTTTTCGATTACTAGTTTTCTGAGTGAATTTCTGATGGTTTCCCTCGGTGGTATTGTTGTCGGTTTGGCGTTCGGCTGGCTGTTCAGCAAAGCAGTCCATGTTACCCACCATGAAGATTACCAGGTGATGCTTAGCGTTATCCTTGCATACGGTATCTTTAATATTGCCGAGCATTTTGGTTTTTCAGGCGTATTGGCTACCGTATTCGCCGGGATGACACTTTCCTATGAATTTGATCGCACGCTAAAAGGGGATCATTTTCGGGAGTCCTTGGACCGTTTTTGGGTGAGTTCTGGGGCATGGCTTTCTTCATTTTTGTTATCTCGATAGTAGTGAGATTCATTATAATCACGGGTACGACTAGAATCTTTCCTTTTTGGCGGAAGAAGATCACTGGAAAAGAATCACTGCTTCTTAGCTGGGCTGGAATGAAAGGGTCCATGTCTGTATTTTTACTATTGAGCCTCCAATCAAAAGGCGGCCAGAGTACAGAATTCATCATTTCCCTTACATTTGCCGTAGTCCTCATCTCTTTGGTTGTACAAAGCATAGGTGTATATCCTATATCAAAGAAACTCCTGGACTGATCAATTAAAACAGTCGTTCTGAACCCCCTTATACAAAGCCGTTCTCAATTCGAGAGCGGTTCTTTTCAAAGAATTGCCCTACTTGATTTGAATTTCTTTTCACTTTGTAAATTTTTCTTTTCAAAGCAGAAAAGTTCGTATATAATGACAACTGTACCATTAATAATAATACAGTTAATACACTTAGTACAGTTTTAGCAGATGGGAGGGTGTCGATGTTTGATCTCGATGTTCGAAGCCGCAAGCCGATTTACGAGCAATTGGTCGAAAGATTCAAAGTACTCATCATCAATGATGTGATGAAGACAGATGAGCAGCTTCCGTCTGTAAGAGTGCTTGCACAGCAGTTGACGATCAATCCGAACACGATTCAAAAAGCGTACCGGGAACTTGAGTCACAAGGTTACATTTATACTATCAAAGGAAAAGGAAACTTCGTTAGTGAGACAAAACATGCCATAAACACCGAAAAGCTGGAAAAGGTGAAATCCGATTTTAAAAAGCTGGTATCGGAAGCACTTTATCTTGGTATGAAAGCAGAAGAGCTCCAAGCTTATATTTCAGATATAGAGAAATCGATTGGGGGAGGGGAACAAGATGATTCAAGTTCATAATGTAGAAAAAAGGTTGGATGAAATTGAAGCCTTATCAGACGTTTCCTTTACGGTAAAAAAGGGATCGATTTATGGGTTACTCGGCTCGAATGGTGCAGGGAAGACGACGTTATTACGTATCGTAGCAGGCATTTTACGTGAAGATGAAGGAAGAGTGATGGTCAATGAAGAGCCGATTTTTGAAAATACGAAAATGAAAGAAAGGATGATTTTCATACCGGATACGTTGTATTTCTTTTCGCAATACACCATCCAACAGATGGCGAACTTTTACAAAAGCATCTACTCGGAATGGAACGAGGAACGTTTCCAACAATTGAGGGAAGTATTCGATATCGGATTGGATAAGAAAATCCACAAGTTTTCAAAAGGGATGCAACGGCAGGTAGCGTTCTGGTTATCAATGTCGACGATGCCGGATTTGCTGGTTTTGGATGAACCGATTGACGGGCTTGACCCTGTCATGCGGAAAAAGGTGAAAAATCTGATTTTGCAGGATGTCGCAGAAAGAGAAATGACAGTCCTTATTTCTTCTCATAACTTAAGAGAGATTGAAGACATTTGTGATCATGTCGGGGTTCTACATAAAGGAAAATTTTTGCTTGAAAAAGAACTCGACGATTTGAAATCGGATACTCAGAAGATCCAAATAGCCTTTAAAGGAAAAACGCCAGAAGAGTTGTTCGATGGGGTCCAATTACTTTATAAAGAAGAACGCGGAAGTGTGATGCTCTGTATCGTAAGAGGTCAAGCAGATGACGTTACAACTCATTTCGAAAAGTACAAACCGGTCGTCTTCGATCTTCTGCCGCTTTCACTAGAGGAAATCTTCATATATGAAATGGGGGATGTCGGGTATGCAATCAAAAACGTCCTGGTTTAGTAAAGAAATGATGATCCAAAGCTTCCATAGTGTCGGATGGATCGCGCTCATCTATCTTGTAGGTCTCTTGTTGACATTGCCGATGCGGATTTTGATGATATGGAGCAGTGATGATCCATCTGATTATTACGCCAATCATGAAAATCTTTTCGACTATAACGGTGAAATTCAGCTTATATTGGTCTATATCGTGCCTGTCTTGCTTGCTATCTTTCTAATCCGTTTTTTACAAGTGAAGAATGCATCGGACTTCATGCATAGCCTTCCGATCAAAAGAACCCGCCTTTATAACGTCTATATCGGGATGGGGGTTATTTATCTAGTCCTACCGGTATTGGTCACCGGTTCGGTCCTTATGATCATGAACGGAACAATGGATTTGGAAAATTATTATTCAATGAAAGACATATGGAGTTGGATGGGATTAATCCTACTAGTATCTCTTCTGATTTTTGTTTCAGGTGTGTTCGTAGGCGCGATGACGGGTATGTCAGCTCTCCAAGGCGTTCTTACTTATATCCTTTTACTGCTGCCAGTCGGCTTTACAATACTGATTTTCATGAACACGACCTACTTCCTGTATGGATTTTCACCAGAGTACTATCTAAGCAGCCAAATGATCCGCTATTCTCCAATCACCTCATTTTTCACCTATGTCGCGGAACAGGGTGGTGAAGTATTCAGTTGGTTGGACATCATCCTCTATCTGATCATGATCTTTGTCTTTTATAGCGCTGGAATGGTGGTCTATAAAAAAAGACATCTGGAAGGGGTTTCCCAAGCTTTTGTCTTTAAGTCGTTGAAACCATTCTTCAAATACAGTGTGACTTTCTGTGTCATGTTATTGGGTGGGATGTATTTCAGAGAAACCCAGCACTCATTTGTATGGCTGATCGTCGGGTATGTATTGGGAAGCATTATCGGTTACCTCATTGCAGAGATGCTTCTACAGAAGACTTGGCGGGTCTTCACCCATCTCAAAGGTTATTTATTGTTTGCCGTACTAGTGGCCATTGCCATTGTGGCTTTCCGGTTTGACCTTACGGGGTATGAAAATAGAATTCCTGAATTGAACGAAGTAGAGCAAGTCTTCATTGGTCAGGGAGTTTGGCAGTATAAACTTAAGGATGGGGGGTCTTCTAACAATGGTCCCGAGTACAATCAACCAACTTTGACTAAAAAAGAGAACATCAATTCAGTCATACAATTACATGAGTTTCTTGTAGAAAACAAACAGTCTTATTCACGCTCATACCATTATACCCGCGTATTCTTCATCGCTTATGAAATGAAGAACGGTGAGAAAGTGATAAGAGAATATCGAGTTCCGGAAACCGAAGAACTGCTGACATATATGAGGCCGATTTATGAAGCAAATGAATTCAAAGAAAAAACAAATCGGATATTCCATATTGCAAGTGAAGAAGTCACAAGGATTGCTGTGGATTCAAGAGAAGGACAGGTCATCATCCATGAGCCAGAGAAGATCGCGACCGCCTTGGAAGCTTTGAAAACAGATGTGAAAGAAGCCCCTTATGAAGAGGAGCGTAGTAAGGGTCCTTTTGTACCTTCCATCAATATTTACCTTTCGAGCGTCGGTGATCAAAATGAAGTGCATTTACAATTCGAATCGTCATATGAGCAATTTAAAAAGTGGCTTGAGGAAGAAAATTTACTAGACGAGGTTTTACTTGACCCTGAAGAGATCGAATATGCTGTCATCGCTCCATCTAAAGACATCGATTTCAAAAGGGATGATGCTGAAGCAACTAAGCAGGTCATTGAATCTCCTAATGCTTTGAAGATCACTTCGAAAGAAAGAATACAGGTCAGCTTGGAGAATTCAAATTGGGCTGACCCTGGTAATGAATACTTCATTGTGTTCAAATTCAAGAATTCTGAAGCAGCTGAATTACTAAGTTTCCAAAACAATGATGTTCCGGAATTTGTGAAAGAACATTATGAGAAAGCTGAGGTGAAATAATGGAGGCCCAAATCCAAGTGCAGAGACAAGAAATTGATTTGAATCTTATATATGAAATGTTCAGGCATAAAGTGTTCAAGGTAGCTGTCATGATTACCCACGACAAATACTTGGCGGAAGATATCGTACAAGAAACATTCATTAAAGCTTTCAAAAAAATCGATTCGATATTGGATATTGAAAAAATAGGTTCTTGGCTCTCGACAATTGCATCAAGGACAGCGATCGATCTAATCCGTAAAGAAAAAAGATCAGGTACAATACTGGTAGAAGACGTCATTTATATTGTAAATGAACATGTCCAGGAAAAGAATGCTGTCGAACAGATCGTAGAGCGTGTATGGATGGAGAGAGAAATCGAACAAAAAGTTGCGCAGCTTAAACCAGCTTTGCGGGATGCGTTTCTCCTGAAATACGAAGATGGCTTGAAAGAAGAAGAGATTTCTGAGCGGCTCCAATTGCCGATCGGAACCGTCAAATCGAGATTATACCGTGCGAGACAACAGATCAAGACTGAACTTAATAAACAGATCAGTGCATGATTCATGGAGGTGCCCTTCGATAGGGTGCCTTTTTTCTTTAAAAGATAAGAATAGAGAATAACAAAAAGGACACTTTGAATGCAGGGGATGCTACATCCGAAGTGTCCTTCCATAATAATTTAAGGGGGTTGTGGTAATAAGTTTCGGGTCATTAGATATGCCTGTGGGGGTTGAAGAAAAACAATCTAAATTTTTATTTCGCCAAGTTGAAAAGCGAAGAGGCCTGTGGATCGCACGCGGAAATGGGAGCGAATTGCCGGGAATCAACAATGAGTATAGCATAGCCAAAATTTTTGAAGTAATTTAGCTCAAATTGACGATGAGGAAAATGATGGAACCGTGGTATAATAGTAATGGTGCAGTAGAGGATACTCGAGGGTGGAAGGCTTATCCCCAGCAACTGTTTCAAGCAGTGTAGGAAGGGGGTGCAGCCCTTGACAACGTTCGAAGCAATTAGTCTGATGATCACATTCGGACTGTTCGTCGTTACGTTGTTGTCTTTTCCTGATAAAAGAAAATAACCACCCTTGAGTTTGGAACCTGTACAGGGTGGTTATCCATCTCAATAGCCCCCCTTTGAGGGAAATCTATTGCACTATCTATCCGCAGGTGTTGGGAGCACCTGCGGTTTTTATTAGTATATGTTGTCCTATTATTAGAATACCACAGTTTCACATAATCGTAACCTTAAATGAGCTCATTACAGATATATATGGCTATTTCTAAGTTTTGTGAATTAAAATTTTTCTATGTACGTGAAGTCTATAAGTAATTTGTTGTATTTCAGGATGAGTGATAACATCCAGGTTTCAGGGGACATAATGAAAGGGAAGGGTTCTATTATCATATGGACTAAGGATTTTACAAAAGGCTGTTTTCTTGAAACTTGTTGCTAATTGAATTCTGATAAGGAAATGAAAACCGGAAATATGCGAGACTCCTGCGGGAAAGCAAGCTAAGCGAGACTCCGCAGCGGCCCACAAAATAAAAGGATCTTCGACTAAAAACCACCACGTCCTGTGGTGAACGTCGAAGCCAGCACATCCGTTTGCAAGTAAGGAGGCTTGCAGATTAACGCGGAAAGCGTGGATATTTCCAAATTCTAAAACAACAACCTATACGAAAACAGCCTTACAAAAAGAGGGCAAAAGATGGACAAACGAAAATGGATACGTAAAGGCACGATATTCATCATCATCATTGGATTTTTTATATGGTTGAACCAAGCTTTTTTGGAAATCCCACCCTGGAAAATACGTAATTGGGTAATGTCTTTCGGTTGGATAGCACCAGGCATTTATCTTATCATGTTTACCGTACGACCGCTTGTTTTGTTTCCGGCCTCTTTGTTAGCCATAGTCGGAGGATTAGCTTTCGGCTTTTGGTTTGGGGTCCTATTGACAGTCATCGGAGCGTGTCTGGGAGCGATCCTCTCGTTATTTGCAATTCGTAAATTAGGAATCACATATGGTGCAGTGCCCTCTACTGAGAAATATGATGCTTTACGCCAACAAATTGATAGAAAAGGGTTCATCTTCTTATTAATCCTCCGTCTACTGCCATTTTTGCATTTTGACTTGGTTACATATCTTAGTGCGGTATCGAATATCCGTTTCTCCCATTATTTTTTTGCCACCTTGCTTGGGCTAGTTCCAGGGGCAGGTATCTATTGTGGTATCGGTAGCAGTACGTATACTGGGGAAAATGAATTGATCATCTTTTCAATCGTAAGCCTAGTCGTTTTGACAGTACTGCCGATTCTATTCAGAAAAAAATTGTCCTCCCTGTTAGCTGTGAGATTTGATCAAGAGTGAAAGGCGAAGAATGGTTATTCAAAGTACTTGGAATATTGCTGGATCAAAAACATTCGGTTTTATAGTCGCAGCTCAGGTGGGGCCCATGGATGAACCTCGGTAAAGCGACCTTTGATAGGGAATCTGACCGAATTGTTGATTGAGGAGAATTTGATGTCAAAAAAACTTTTATTGATCGGTGCTGGTCAAGCCCACCTTTCTTTATTGAGAAAACTGAAAAGAAACTCTTTACAGGATTGTGAAGTCTTCCTGCTCAATCCGACTAACACCTTTTATTACTCTGATATGTTTGCTGGGTTTGTGGAAGGGATTTACCAGTTGGAGGACCTTCAGATCGATTTAGCAGAGCTTACAGAGAAGGCGGGAATCCAACTGATTCATGGGACCGCGCTTTCTATTGATGTGAAACAGAAAAGGGTCCTTACGGATAAAGGAGATATATTGTCTTTCGATGTCTTATCCTTTGATATCGGTACACGGCGGAAGGGAAATGAACTACTTCCAGAACAAGAGAAGATCGTTCTATACGATCGAAAGCATCACATCCGACGTTTTCAACACCATGAGAGAAAAAAAGGGACGGTAGCAATAGTTGGAGGGGGAACGCCAAGCATTGAAATGAGCTTTGCGATCCAAGCGTGGAAACAGAAACATGAAGTTGAGGGAGAAGTAATTTTAATCAGTTCAGAAAATAGCTACGAACAGAACAGGAAGAAAGGATCACAGATATTAAAAGGAATGTTGCGAGACACAGGCGTCCAGGTCCTGGAAAATGAACGGGTGGTCGACGTCAGTGAAGGAACGATTACCACAGATAAGCGAACAATAACGTATGATTGTCTATTATGGATGACAGGCTTGGTACCACCGAAAATATATAATAGTTCCAAGCTTCCTACAGATGATCAAGGATATTTGCTTGTTGAGGATACTCTTCAGGTCAAAGAATTTCCGTTTATATTTGGAGCTGGAAAAGGTGTGACAATCCGTGATCATCCAAACCTACCTAGAACTACTGATTCGGCTGCACGACAAGGAGAAGTGTTGGCTGAGAATCTCAAAGGGTACATTGGTTCAGGTGAGGGGTACCATTTTCAACCGCAAAAGCGAACATTATCGATCGTCTCGGTTGGTCACCGGAAAGCGTTTTTGGAATTGGGCTCTTTCTCGACTACTAACAAACTTGCATGGAAACTGAAAGATAAAATCGATCGTCGTTTTGTTGCTTCTAATCAATAAAGGAATAGGTTTCGCTGAAGCGGAGCAGATCATAGAGAATCACGACACAAAACGGAATTATTATACCAAGATCCAGAAAAATCGCAACTAACATAAAAAAACTCCTTATGATGCTGAATGCCGCCTTAGGTGAAAACTTCATATCCGAATAATAAAAAATGTGGCCTCTCCGGTAATGAGGCCACATTTCACTTTTTTATCAAGACGAGAAAATATAAAATTTTTGTGCAATAAAGGAATGTCTAGTTCCAACGCCGAACCACTTGGATCACTTCAGTCCTCGTCCGGCGGCGACACATTGATTTAGGTCGAAGTGTTTACCCACGCAGAACCGAACTTTGTTTGGTTCGAGCCTCCTCGTCGGACTTCCAGTGACCTTCGTGGCTCATCAGGGCGTTTGCGCTTTTCTTGTCAATAAAAAGACTGCTAAGGCTAGCTCCTAAAGTTGATTATGTGTGGGAAGCCTTTTTCTCTGCTAAATTATAATACTTGGTTTCAATGTTCCTTGTTACATGTTCGGAAATTCCTTGGATCGCTTTGTGGAGCGCTTTTAGGTCAATCCCCGTTCCGATCCCCATCTGATGGAGCATGAAAACGACATCTTCAGTGGCGACATTCCCTGTAGCACCAGGAGCGAATGGGCATCCCCCCAATCCTCCAGCGGAGGTATCGAATCTCGTAATCCCAGCCTGAAGGCAAGCATAAATATTTGCTAAAGCCATGCCTCTTGTATCATGGAAGTGTGCAGTCAGCAGGACCCTGTCTCCTAATTGTCTGTGCAATTCATTGAATAATTGATAGCTTTCGAGTGGATTTGCCATTCCGATCGTATCAGCTACACTTAACTCATCTACACCAAAGTCTGCAAATTGCGTACATAGGGCAATGACATCTTTGGGATCGACCTTCCCATCATATGGGCAGTAGAAGGATGTGGAAATGCATGCCCGAACAAAATATCCTTTCTGCTTCAACTCAGCGAGAATCGGTTTCAAATCAGCCATGCTTTCCCCGGTTGTCTTGTTGATGTTCTTTTTATTGAAAGAAGAACTGACACCTACGAATACAGCGACATCCTTTCCCTCCGTTTCATAAAGCCTTTCGACCCCTTTCCGGTTCGGTGCAAGCACAAAGTTACGCTTATCGTCAAGGCAAGCGTCTATGACCTCTTTTGCATCACGCATTTGGGGGACCCACTTCGGGGACACGAATGAGGTCAATTCGATTTCAGTAATCCCAGCGTTTTTCAGGTCTTTTATAAACGTTATTTTTGCATCTGTAGGGACTTGATTTTTTTCATTCTGCAAACCATCCCTCGGTCCAACTTCAATGATTGTGACTTTCTCAGGCAAGTTCATAGCGAGACCTCCATTTAACAACATATGTAAGCGTTTTATATACATTATCTTTCATTGTAACGTGAAGAAATTTTAAAGGGCAAGTATTTACCTTCTTTCGGAGAAATATTGTTTGATAAGAAGGAGAATTCGGAAATGACTGAGAAATAGACAGGGTAAGACAGATAACAACAAATTTAAGGAGGCAACAAAGGGATGGAGAGAGAAGCTGTCATAGTTAGCGCGGTCAGGACACCGATCGGGGGTTTTAGTGGAAGTTTGAAATCAATATCTGCCACAGAACTCGGTGGAATCGTGATAAAAGAGGCTTTGAGACGTGCAGGGATATCTGAAGTTGATGAAGTGATCATGGGGAATGTCCTCCAGGCTGGACTTGGCCAAAACCCCGCAAGACAAGCAGCTATGAAAGCAGGGCTTGCTGATACGACTTCATCGATGACGATCAATAAAGTATGCGGGTCCGGTTTGAAAACAGTCCATCTAGCTGTTCAATCGATCCTTTTAGGGGATTCGGATATTGTAGTTGCCGGGGGAATGGAAAATATGAGCCAAGCTCCCTATCTCTTAAAAGGAGCACGTGACGGATATAAAATGGGGGACCAGAAAGTTGTCGATTCAATGATCCATGACGGTCTTTGGTGTGCTTTCAATGACTACCACATGGGAATCACGGCAGAGAATTTATGTGAAACACATGGCTTGAAGCGTGAGGAGCTTGATGAATTTGCAGCATGGAGCCAGGAAAAAGCTGCGAATGCAATTGAAAGCGGACGTTTTAAAGAGGAAATTGTTCCTGTCGAAATCTCTCAGCGAAAGGGAGATCCAATCGTTTTTGACACAGATGAACACCCGAAGAAATCAACAGCGGAAAAATTAGCGAAACTTCGATCTGCCTTCAAAAAGGATGGCATGGTGACTGCAGGAAATGCTTCTGGAATCAATGATGGGGCAGCAGCCGTAATTGTCATGAGCCGTCAAAAAGCAGAGGAGCTTGGTTTGAAACCATTGGCGGTCATCCGTGCCAATGCATCCGCTGGTGTTGATCCAAGCATCATGGGTATCGGTCCTGTTCCAGCAACGAGAAAGGCGTTGGAAAGAGCGAACCTGACAATCGATGCTATGAATCTAATTGAAGCGAATGAAGCTTTCGCAGCCCAATCTTTAGCAGTAGGGAAAGATTTGGGTCTCAATAAGGATATCCTCAATGTAAACGGTGGGGCGATAGCACTCGGACACCCGATCGGGGCTAGTGGAACTCGTGTTCTCGTAACATTGATCCATGAATTGAAACGAAGGAATGAACAATATGGGCTTGCGACTTTATGTATCGGCGGCGGCCAGGGAGTCGCGACAATCATAGAAAATGAAGCTTAAAAAGGAGATGAAAAAAATATGAAACCAGTTGAAACATCATTTTTAGAAGCAGTGAAGGTTATTAAAGATGGAGATACAATTATGGTCGGGGGCTTTGGACTTGTCGGGATTCCAGAGAACTTGATTCTTGCACTTGTTGAAAGCGGTGTCAAAGATTTGACCGTGATCTCCAATAACTGTGGAGTCGATGATTGGGGGCTTGGCCTGCTTCTAAAGAACAAACAGATCAAGAAAATGGTAGGCTCTTATGTCGGTGAAAACAAAGAATTCGAACGTCAGGTTCTGTCTGGGGAAATTGAAGTCGAACTGATTCCCCAGGGTACGCTTGCTGAGCGGATCCGTGCGGGCGGTGCGGGCATCCCCGCCTTCTATACGCCAGCGGCAGTAGGTACTCCGTTAGCTGAGGGTAGGGAAGTTCGTAATTTTAACGGTAAAGATTATCTGTTGGAATATGGAATGACAGCAGATGTCAGCCTGGTCCGAGCGCAGAAAGCAGACAAAATGGGGAACCTCATTTATAACAAGACTGCCCGGAACTTCAACCCTATGATTGCTGCAGCTGGTAATATCACGATTGCAGAGGTGGAGGAATTGTATGAGATCGGTGAATTGGATCCAGATCGAATCCACACACCAAGCATCTATGTTCAGAAATTGATCGTTGGTGAGCAGCAGAAGAAAATTGAACGCCTGACCGTTACGAAATAACTGCAGAGGAGGAAATAACAATGACAAAAGTAGATAAAGCACTTGTTCGTGAGCGTATAGCAATAAGAGCAGAAAAGGAAATTGAGGATGGATTCTACGTCAACCTTGGCATCGGGATGCCGACTTTAGTGGCGAATTATATTTCAGATAATAAACAGGTTGTTCTTCAATCCGAAAACGGTCTGCTTGGGATCGGGCGTTATCCAACTGAAGATGAAGTTGATCCTGACTTGATCAATGCAGGGAAAGAGACAGTGACTGCGACAAAAGGTGCGTCTTATTTTGATAGCTCAGAGTCATTCGGTATGATACGCGGTGGCCATATCGATATTGCCATTTTAGGAGGTATGGAGGTTTCAGGGAATGGCGACCTTGCAAATTGGATGATTCCAGGAAAGATGATCAAAGGTATGGGAGGAGCGATGGACCTCGTACATGGTGCCAAGAGGATCATCGTCATTATGGATCATGTCAATAAAAGCGGACAGCCGAAAATCCTCAATAAATGCTCGTTGCCGCTGACGGGGAGTGGTGTAGTGGACCGTATCATCACAGATCGGGCCGTCATCGATGTCACGCCTGAAGGTCTCAAGCTTGTAGAGATAGCTGAAGGATTCACTCCTGAAGAAATCCAAGAATCGACTGAACCGGCCTTGATCATTGCAAATGACGTAAGAACAAATGCATTTTAATTTTATTTGTGCCAAGAAGGGGGGAACTAAGTGAAGAGGTTAACAGCACTTTCAAATCGGATCATGCAACGATATCTACCAGATCCATTCTTATTCGTGGCCATCCTTACACTAGTCGTTTTTGTGATGGGGATGATCATAACAAGAAGCACTCCGGTAGAAATGGTCACCTTCTGGGGGGAAGGATTCTGGAACCTGTTGACTTTTGCTATGCAAATGGTCCTGATTCTTGTAACGGGATACGTCTTAGCTAGCAGCCCTTTATTTAAAAAAGGGCTGCGGAAGTTGGCCTCTCTCGTTTCGAAACCAGGGCAGGCAATCATATTCGTTACACTCGTATCCCTTGCTGCTAGCTGGATCAACTGGGGGTTCGGGCTTGTCATCGGTGCACTATTCGCTAAAGAACTGGCAAAAAAAGTGGAAAAAGTAGATTATCGGTTATTGATCGCCAGTGCATATAGCGGCTTTTTAGTCTGGCATGGTGGTTTTTCTGGATCGATTCCTTTGACGATTGCAACGCCAGACCATTTTACAAGTGATATCATCGGTGTCATTTCTACCTCAGAAACGATATTTGCACCGTTCAATATCTTCATCGTAATTGCCTTGTTTATTACATTGCCGATTGTAAACAGGTTGATGATGAACCAGAAAGATAACCAGTTCTACATCGATCGTTCTATTTTAGAAGATAAGAATGTCGAGGCTGCTGCAGTAGAGGCGAATACCCCTGCAGAAAAGTTGGAAAATAGTTGGATCCTGTCCATGGTCATCGGTGTATTGGGCTTGGCTTTCATGGTTTATTATTTTACGACAAATGGATTCAGCCTGAACTTGGATATCGTCAACTTCATTTTCCTTTTCTTTGGGATCTTATTGCATGGGACGCCTAGAAGATTCATCAATAGTGTATCTGAAGCTGTCAAAGGTGCTGGCGGAATCATCATTCAATTCCCTTTTTATGCAGGGATCATGGGGATGATGGTGGCAAGTGGATTAGCTGCTGAAATGTCACAATGGTTCGTGAACATTTCAAATGAACTTACTTTTCCATTCTTTGCATTCTTAAGCGCGGGGATCGTGAACTTCTTCGTTCCATCAGGTGGAGGCCAATGGGCAGTTCAAGCTCCGATCATGCTGATGGCTGGTGAGGAGCTTGGTATCGGTGCCGCGAAGACGGCAATGGCGGTAGCTTGGGGAGATGCATGGACGAATATGATCCAACCTTTCTGGGCACTTCCTGCGCTCGCGATCGCTGGACTATCTGCCAAGGATATCATGGGCTTCTGTGTCATCGCAATGCTAGTCAGTGGATTATTCATATCGATAGGACTGGTATTCATTTAAGGATTACCTAAGGGGGAAGGTGAACGGAATGGACGATATTTACATTTTAGAGGGGGCTAGAACGGCTTTCACATCATTCGGTAAGTCATTCGCAAATATAGGTCCTACAGAGTTAGGTATAGCCACAGCGAAGGAAGCGATGAAACGTTCACAAGTATCTCCGGATGAAATCGATCAGGTCATTTATGGGAATGTGATCCATAGCAGTACAAATGCGCCATATGTAGCCCGTCATATCGCTACTGGATCTGGGGTTCCTGTCAGGACGCCAGCCATGCTTGTAAACCGTCTTTGTGGATCAGGCTTGCAGTCTGTCATCTCTGGTGTGCATTCCTTGCTTTTGAATGAAGGGAACGCAGCTCTTGTAGGTGGGGTAGACAACATGTCGATGAGTCCCCACGTATCATTTACAAATCGATTCGGCCCCCCTAAGCTGGGGAATGTTCAATTCGAGGATATGTTGCTAATGACCTTAAGGGATGAAGCGATTGGAAATGGGATGGGGATCACCGCAGAGAACCTTTCAGAGCAGTACGGCATATCAAGGCAAGAGCAAGATGAATTTTCGACCATCAGCCATCAACGTGCATCCGAGGCAATCAAGTCAGGCCGTTTCAAGCGAGAAATCGTCTATGTTGAAGTGCAAGAGCGTAAAGATGTACGGACTGTAGAGACTGATGAGCATGTTAGGTCTACAACTTCTGTAGAAGGATTGGCGACACTGAAACCGACCTTTAAAAAAGGCGGCTCCGTTACAGCGGGTAACTCCAGTGGAATTAACGATGGAGCTGTTTCGTTGATCATCGCAACTGAACCCTTCGTGAAAAAGAAAGGTATGGCTCCTCTTTCAAAAATCCGTTCGTGGGCTGTATGCGGCGTCGATCCATCAATCATGGGGATCGGCCCGGTTCCAGCTATCAAGATTGCCCTGGAACGTGCTGGTCTATCCATTGATCAGATTGATTTGTTTGAGGTTAATGAAGCCTTTGCTGCTCAATATTTGGCAGTTGAAAAGGAACTTGATCTGGATCGTGAAAAGACCAATGTGAACGGTGGTGCTGTTGCACTTGGACATCCAGTCGGTGCTAGCGGATCAAGACTATTGTTATCGCTTGCTTATGAACTACAGCTTCAAAACAAACGATTCGGGGTCGCAAGTCTTTGTATCGGTGGCGGCCAAGGAATCGCAATGGTCATTGAAAACGAAAATATATGATAAAAGAACCTCGAGTCATGTCTCGAGGTTCTTTTTCACAAATATATATGTCAGTCGTACTAAATTAAAAGTTAAGTTTTCATTCTCTAGTCACGATGTTTATCATAGTATGTTTGCTTCGTCCATTGTTTGAACAGACTGATTTCCTCATCATTCAGGACAACATTAGCAGCTTTCGTATTATCATCCACCTGTTCGACCGAGCTGGCTCCAGGAATTGTCGTTACGACAGAAGGATGATGCAACGGATACCGGAGTGCGAGGTGAGAAAGCTTCCTGCCATCGGATATATCTTTCACCTTTGTCATAAGATCACTGATTTCAGAAGGTTCGTAGTCGAGGAATCCTTTTTCTGAAGCTTTGCCTGTAAAAATCCGGTCAGTAAGGTTCCCTTTTGCAAGCGGTCCCCTAGCGATGACAGATACATCATGGGCCTGGATCATGTTCAACCATTCTTCAGGTCTGCGATCCAATAGACTGTACTGCATCATGATACTGACAATATTGGAACGTTTAAGGTATTCTTTGATCACATTGGGGCGGATGGAAGATATTCCATACTCACGGATCAATCCTTCTGCTTTTAAATCCTCGAATGCCTCGATGATTTCATCGATCGGATCATTGATCGTACCGCCGTGAAGCTGATACAAGTCGATGTAATCCGTATCCAATCTCTGCAAGGAACGCTTGACAGCTGTTTTTATGTAATCTTTACTTGGTGCCCATTCCCAGCCTTCTTCAACGTGGTCCCAACGGTTTCCCACCTTTGTTGCCAATACACATTGCTCCCGTTTTCCTTTCAAGGCTTTACCTACTAATTTTTCGTTTTTCCCAAAATCGTAAAGATCAGCGGTGTCAATCAATGTAATGCCTTTCTCGAGTGCTTTGTGGATGATCTCTGTCGCTTCTTTTTCATCAGATCCTAGTGACATGCATCCTAGTCCGAGTTCTGATACTTGTAATTCTGAAGATCCAAGTCTGTTTAATCTCATTAAAAGCACCTCCTGATTAGTACATTACCACGAGATGGAGGCAGAAAACATCTTTCTTGATCTGGATGTATCTGTCTGACTCAGTCCAATCGAATATATCGGTGCAGATCTCAAAATTATCGGTGCAGATTAGAAAAATATTGGTGCGTTTTCAAAATATATCGGTGGTAACGCGGATTTTTTAGTCAATTCTTAATATAGAAGTGAGACAACACCTAAGCGAAGGTGTTGTCTCATACCTGTTTCTTATGACGCCCTTCGATCCAATCCTGGACCGTGTTGTATTCCGCCATATATTTTTTCAACATGTAGCGCACTTGCCATGCTTTCCCGACTAATGTCACACTGTTTGGCTGCAAATAAACCTTCATGAATTTGACTCCCTTCGTCTCTCACGATTAGGATTAGGATAATCGCATATGATAGACTTTATGTATGGAAAGGTAGATTTAGCACAAGGAGTAATGTGATATGAAAAAGTTAGAAGAAAAAACAATCAATTCTAAGGTCATATATAACGGTAGAATTATCGATCTCCACCTTGAAGAGGTCGAACTCCCTGACGGAAAGACAAGCCAAAGGGAAGTCGTAAAGCACCCAGGAGCAGTAGCCATTTTGGCGATTACATCAGAGAATAAAATCGTCCTTGTCCGTCAGTACCGGAAGCCGTTGAACCGGGAAATCATCGAGATACCTGCAGGAAAGCTTGAAAAGGGTGAAGACCCCGAAGTATGTGCACACCGCGAATTGGAAGAGGAAACAGGTTATCGGAGCAAAGAGCTGACATATCTCCAATCATTCTATACATCTCCAGGTTTTGCTGATGAACTCATTCATATTTTTTATACTGATCAGTTAGAACAGGGTGAAGTCCAGTTGGATCAAGATGAGTTTGTCGAGAGAATGGAAGTGACCCTGGAAGAAGCGATTGAACTTGTTAAAACTCAAGACATATATGATGCAAAAACAGTTTTTGCCATCCAATACTTACAGCTTAAGGATGCTGAATCTTAAATGGAACGAATCTTTGCAGACTTCCATATCCATTTAGGAAATACATTATCCGGCAACCCGGTAAAAATATCAGCTTCTAAAAATTTGACGCTCCCTAATGTTTTGGAGACGTCGTTCCGTGATAAAGGGATCCAGATGGTCGGGATCATCGATTGCCATGTGCCAGAGGTCATCCATGAACTGGAACAAATGATGGAAAAAGGCGAGTTGACTGAGCATCGTGATGGAGGGTTGATACAAGAAAACGGTTGTTTAATACTAGGTTCAGAAATTGAAATCTATGATGAAAACTGCCGTGGCCCCATCCACGTATTAGTCTTTTTACCTTATTTAAGGAGCATGAAACATTTCAGCAATTGGTTGGGAGAACGGATAACAAATCGTAATCTTTCCTCGCAACGTTTTTATGGTGAAGCTGCTGAATTGCAAAAGAAGACGAAAGAACTGGAAGGATTGTTTGTTATCGCTCACGCATTCACTCCTTTTAAAAGCTTGTATGGAAAAGGTGTTGAAAAAAGTTTGGTGGAAGTCTTCCAACCTGAAGAGATCGATGCAATCGAATTAGGTTTAAGTTGTGATACCCGTATGGCTGGCCAAGTTGGAGAGTTAGAAGGTTATCCTTTCCTATCAAACTCTGATGCACATTCACTGGAAAAGATCGGGCGGGAATACCAGTCACTCGAGGTTAAAGAGCTTTCGTTCAAGGAATTTTCTCTAGCACTGAAAGGATTGGATGGGAGAAACATAACTGGCAATTACGGACTCCATCCACAACTTGGAAAATACTTTCGGACCTGCTGTGCAAAATGCGGTACGTTGATCACTTCTGGGGGAGGCATAACATGTCCGCATTGTGAAAAAGGACGTATAGTCAAAGGGGTCTCCAATCGGATTAACGAATTGTCGGATTCTTCCAAACGGAACTCCATCTCAACTAGTAGACCACCTTATACCCATCATGTACCTCTCGAGTTCATTCCCGGTATCGGGCCAAGGATGCTGAAGAAATTAAGAGAAAGGTTCGGAACAGATATGGAGGTCATCCATTTTGTTTCAGATGAAAATCTCTTCAAGGTCCTGCCAGTACAACTTGTAGATAAAATCGTAGATTCAAGGTCTGGGAACTTGAGCATGAAAGAGGGTGGTGGTGGACGTTATGGGAAGATTGATTAAAGAAATCTATAAATAAACAGAACCCGGTCATACACTATGATTTCCTTTCATAAATTGAAAGTAAGAGATCATGAGGGAGGAAATAGGATGGAGCATCGGGGTACTTATAGTATGAAACGAACGTTTTCGCAACATTTACAAGAACATTCTTCCTTATATACATTTACTACCGTTTTACTCATGATGGGGATTGTTTTCGGTGCAGTCATTGTCAATAGCTTGAGTTTGATGCAGAAAGAAGATTTATTTCATTATCTGAACCGCTTTTTTGGACAAGTTTCGGGTGGGGAAGTGGCAAGTGCCTCTGCAATGTTCACACAAAGCTTCTTTCATTATACAAAATATATGGGATTGATCTGGCTTTTAGGGCTATCGATCATCGGGGTGCCGGTCATCCTTGTATTATTATTTTTAAAGGGGATGGTTGTCGGATTTACTGTCGGTTTTCTGGTCAACCAAATGGGCTGGCAAGGATTCCTGTTGTCTTTCGTTTCAGTCATGCCTCAAAACTTGATTCTGATTCCCGCTTTCATTTTGCTGACTACTGCAGCGGTCGCTATCTCCTTAACCCTGATCAAAGCCCAATTCTCAAACAGACTGAAGACGCCATTGATGCCATTGTTATTAAGATACACGGCCACGGTGATCATTATCATGATTCTAGGGGCAAGTGCGTCTTTCATTGAAGCATTCCTATCCCCAACATTAATTAAAGCGACAATCGGTATTTTCAATTAACGACTTTATTAAGTAATAATAATTCTAATACCCAATTTAAAATAATTATAATTTGACACCCCCTATACCCGTGATTATAATAAGGATATACATAGAGTGTGGGAGGGGTCGTCTTGGAAAATCGTATCAACCGTATCAAAAAACAGCTCCATTCACAGAGCTATAAACTTACCCCCCAGCGTGAGGCGACAGTCCGCGTACTACTTGAGCGTGAAGAAGACCATTTAAGCGCCGAAGACGTGTATCTACTCGTCAAGGATAAAGCACCAGAGATCGGATTGGCTACTGTATACCGAACGTTGGAACTGCTTACGGAATTGAAAATTGTCGATAAAATCAATTTTGGGGATGGTGTTTCCAGGTATGACCTTCGCAAAGAAGGGGCAGCCCACTTCCATCATCATTTAGTATGCATTGAATGTGGAGCAGTTGATGAGATTCAGGAAGACCTGCTTGGTGAAGTGGAACAAGTGGTCGAAAAGGATTGGAATTTCAAAATAAAAGATCATCGGCTGACCTTCCATGGAATCTGCCATCGATGCCATGATAAAGCAGATGTTGAAAATGAAAAAGAAGTGACGACGAAATAAAGAATAGACCCGCTGAAATACAATTTTGCATGGAAAGGACTGACCCGCAAAGAATCATAGCAGAGGGTCAGTTTTCTTTTCATTATATCGTTATGTAGTGGAGGTTTGGTTTTGCCTTGTTTTCTTGTTACAATCCCAGTTTTGACGTATATTCTGCCGGTTTACAGGCATATCCTGTAAGAAGGACAAACTGGGAGGCAATACGATGGTTTCACTCATTCGTTTATTGTGGAACTCATGCAAGGTATTTCTTGCTTTTGCATGCTGTACACTTTTATTTTACTATGGCCTTTTATGGTTGAATGGACAATATCAAGATTTCCATCGATATGATGAGCCTGAAGGACGAGCAGTTAAAGTGTTCCAGGCTTATTCGGATGAAGAGGATGGATTTGATTGGATTGAAAGGCTACATCTATTTTATGAAATCGGGGAATAAGGAGCGTTTGCTCATGAAGGACGAGGTTCAGGATTATCTGCATTATTTGACCGTTGAACGTGGACTCTCTGAAAATACACTGCAATCGTACCAGCGGGATTTGAAACAATATACGGCCTTTCTACAGAAGGAATTGGATCATAAGGACTTAAATCAAGTACGCAGAAACGATATCGTGACGTATTTATACCACCTGAAAGATTCAGGACGAGCGTCATCGACGATTGCGAGGACGATCGCTTCTATACGATCGTTTCACCAATTTCTTATCCGTGAAAGGGTCACAGGACAGGACCCATCTGTACATATTGAAACACCGAAAACGGAGCGAAAATTACCGAAGATTTTATCTTCACAAGAAGTAGAGAATTTGATGGAAGCGCCAGAAAGCAATTCAGCGTATGGTATAAGAGACCGTGCGATGATAGAACTATTATATGCGACAGGTATTCGTGTCTCTGAGCTTATACATTTGAATCTATCAGATGTCCATTTGACAATGGGATTTGTAAGATGCCTCGGAAAAGGGGACAAGGAGCGTATCATTCCGGTGGGGAGGATGGCGACAGAAGCTTTGACCGCCTATATCGAAAAGGGACGGGGAAAGCTGCTGAAAAAAAAGACTACGGATGCATTGTTTTTGAACCATCATGGAAACCGGCTTACGAGACAAGGCTTTTGGAAAATCTTGAAGAAACTGTCTCAAGCAGCGAATATTCAGAAAGAATTGACTCCTCATACATTAAGACATTCGTTTGCAACGCATTTGCTTGAAAATGGTGCCGATTTAAGAGCGGTACAGGAGTTACTAGGTCATGTTGACATCTCTACGACACAGATTTATACACATGTAACGAAATCACGATTGAAAGACATCTATTCAACCTATCATCCAAGAGCTTAAAAATAGATAAAAATACGTGAAAACGCTTTTAAAACATGATACACTTTTAAAAGTGCCCTTAGTGGGTACTTTCAGTTTCTTTAAGAGGTCAGACTTCTGACCTTTATCTGTTGTTGTTTGATAAAACTTTCCAATGGAAATGGTATAAAATAGCGTAGATCAGGGAGGAAAATGTTATGACGGACTCGAAATTCAAACGGGTATTTTTGATCGTCATGGATTCGGTTGGAATCGGTGAAGCACCAGATGCAGCGAGATTCAATGATAAAGGGGCGGATACATTAGGGCACATCGCTGAAAAAATGAATGGCCTGAAAATGCCGAACATGGCGAAGCTTGGCCTTAGTAACATCCGTGAGATCCAAGGTATTGAGAAAGCTGATAAGCCTGCAGCACATTACGGAAAAATGCAAGAAGCCTCTAATGGAAAGGACACGATGACAGGCCATTGGGAGATTATGGGCCTCCATATCGAGCAGCCATTCAAGACATTCCCGGATGGATTTCCTCAAGAACTTCTTAATGAACTAGAAGAAAAAACAGGTCGAAAAATCATCGGAAACAAACCAGCTTCAGGGACCGAAATTCTGGTGGAGCTAGGAAAAGAACATATGGAAACAGGGGCGTTGATCGTTTATACATCTGCGGACTCGGTCCTTCAGATTGCAGCTCATGAAGACGTTGTTCCAATCGAAGAGTTGTATGAGATATGTAAAATCGCGCGGGAATTGACACTGGACGAAAAGTATATGGTCGGTCGTATCATCGCACGTCCTTTCATTGGTGAGCCTGGTGCGTTCGAGCGGACGGCAAACCGGCACGACTATGCACTGAAGCCTTTCGGTCGTACCGTCATGAATGAGATGAAGGATGAGGAATTTGATGTCATCGCGATTGGTAAAATCTCAGATATCTATGATGGTGAAGGGGTGACTGAGACAGTTCGGACCACATCGAATAGGGATGGAATGGATCAGATTGTAAAAATTGCTGATCAAAATTTTACTGGAATCAGTTTTTTGAATCTGGTTGATTTCGATGCAAAATTCGGTCACCGAAGGGATCCGATCGGTTATGGTGAAGCGTTGGAGGAGTTCGACGCCCGTCTGCCTGAATTGCTTGGAAAGCTAAAAGAAGACGATCTGTTGCTGATCACGGCTGACCACGGGAACGATCCGGTCCATCATGGTACGGACCATACGAGAGAATTTGTGCCGCTCTTCGCGTACAATAAGAATATTGAAGAAGGAAAAGAGCTTCCTTTGCGTGAGACATTCGCAGATGTGGGCGCAACGATTGCGGATAATTTTGAAATTAAAGCTCCACCATTCGGAAAGAGCTTTTTAAAAGATTTATAATTGGAGGTTCTCATGACATTGACAAATTCAATTCAACAAGCAGCAAAATATATCAAAGACAAAACAGATGTCAAGCCGACGATCGGATTGATCCTAGGATCGGGACTTGGCGTTTTAGCAGACAAAATCGAGAATCCGGTTTCGGTCCCCTATTCAAAAATCCCATCCTTTCCTGTATCGACTGTTGAAGGGCATGCTGGAGAGCTGATCATCGGTACCATTGAAGGGAAAACGGTCGTAGCAATGAAAGGGCGCTTCCATTATTACGAAGGATATCCGATGGAGAAAGTGACGTTTCCTGTACGTGTGATGAAAGAAATCGGTGTGGAATCGTTGATTGTAACCAACGCTGCTGGAGGGATCAATGAATCCTTTGAAACAGGAGATTTGATGATCATTACGGATCATATCAATAATATCGGAAACCATCCATTGATCGGGACTAACGATGATGCGCTGGGTGTCCGTTTCCCTGATATGTCCGATGCATACTCTGAACATCTTCAAGGCATAGCGAAGCATGCGGCTGAGAAATTGAACATATCCATTCAAGAGGGTGTCTATATCGCTAATTCCGGACCATCTTATGAAACTCCCGCTGAAGTTAGGATGCTTCGTATTATGGGTGGAGACGCCGTCGGCATGTCAACGGTACCTGAGGTGATTGTAGCCCGACATGGCGGTATGGAGGTACTTGGGATCTCCTGTATATCAAATATGGCTGCAGGTATCCTTGATCAACCGCTCACTCATGATGAAGTGATCGAAACGACTGAAAAAGTCAAAGCAAACTTCATGGATCTTGTACAACAGATTGTAAAGAAGATATAAGGGGAGATGAAGATGTCGGAACTAGGGACGAAAATACGAGAGGCAGTCAAGTATATTACGGATAAAACAGAACACAAACCAACGATTGGATTGATTTTAGGGTCCGGTCTTGGAGATTTTGCTGAAGAAATCGAAGAGGCGGCAAAAATCGATTACAGTGAGATTCCACATTTCCCTGTTTCAACAGTAGAAGGTCACGCCGGAAAGCTTGTCATTGGAACAATGAACGGAAAGACAGTCGTAGCGATGCAAGGTCGTTTCCATTTTTATGAGGGGTATTCGTTAAAGGAGGTCACTTTTCCAGTCCGGGTCATGAAGGGACTTGGCGTTGGACAGATGATTGTTACGAATGCCTGTGGCGGAATGAATCCAGACTTTGAAGCCGGTGACTTAATGATCATTGAAGATCACTTGAATTTGACTGGAGCCAATCCACTTATCGGTCCGAACGAGAATGAACTAGGACCACGATTCCCAGATATGGGCACAGCTTATACACCGGAAATGATCGAATTGGTGAAGTCAGTTGCAAATGAAGAGGGAATCATCCTCAAACAAGGCGTTTACGCTTCCATCAGCGGACCAGCCTATATGACTCGAGCAGAGTTGAAGATGTTGCGTACTCTGGGTTCGGATACTGTTGGTATGTCTACAGTCCCGGAAGTGATTGTTGCACGACACATGGATATGAAAACGTTAGGGATCTCTTGCATCACTGACATGGCGATCGCTGAGGAACTGGAACCCCTTACACACGAACAGGTAGTGAAGGTAGCAAACCGCACGAAACCGAAATTCAAGCAATTACTGCGATCGGTAATTGAAAAAGTTTAAAACAAGGACTGATATAGCATGAGAATGGTAGATCTGATTGAAAAGAAACGGAACGGTCTTGAATTGGCGAAAGATGAAATCGAATTCATCATTGAAGGTTATACGAATGGAAATATCCCAGACTATCAGATGTCTGCTTTAGCAATGGCGATCTATTTTAATGATATGACGGAAGAAGAACGTGCAAATTTTACGAAGGCAATGGTAGACTCTGGAGACAAAATCGATCTCTCTGCTATTGAAGGAATCAAAGTCGATAAACATTCGACTGGGGGTGTAGGTGATACGACGACCCTTGTGCTTGCACCTCTTGTAGCGGCCGTAGGGGTCCCAGTAGCGAAAATGTCTGGTCGCGGTCTTGGGCATACAGGGGGAACGATCGATAAGCTCGAAGCGGTACCAGGCTTCCATGTTGAAATCGATAAGGATGAATTTATCGAACTCGTCAATAAAAATAAAATTGCAGTCATCGGTCAGAGCGGAAATTTGACACCTGCGGATAAAAAGCTTTATGGACTGCGTGATGTGACTGCTACAGTGAACTCGATTCCGTTGATTGCAAGCTCCATCATGAGCAAGAAAATAGCTGCAGGCGCCGATGCTATCGTATTGGATGTCAAAACAGGTGCAGGAGCATTCATGACAGAAGTGGAAAAGGCGGAAGAACTCGCTCGGGCGATGGTGAAGATCGGTAAGAATGTCGGCCGTAACACGATGGCGGTCATCTCAGATATGAGCCAGCCACTCGGCTTTGCTATCGGAAATGCACTCGAAGTGAAAGAAGCAGTCGACACGTTACGTGGTGAAGGTCCTGAAGACCTTGAAGAACTGTGTTTGACACTCGGTTCCTTCATGGTCATGCTTGCAAAGAAAGCCGATACGAAGGAAGAAGCTCGGCAAATGCTGCTTGATGTAATGAAGAATGGAGAGGCGATAGATACGTTCAAGACATTCTTGAGGGCGCAGGGTGGAGATGAAACTGTCATTGATGACCTGAGCAAATTACCGACAGCTAAACATGAAATTCCTTTTATTGCTGAAAAAGACGGATATGTATCTGAAATTAAGGCGAATGAAGTCGGGATTGCAGCTATGCTGTTAGGTGCAGGCCGTGCTACGAAAGAATCTGAAATCGATCTTGCCGTAGGCATCGTCCTTCATAAAAAAGTTGGCGATGAAGTGGAATCGGGAGAGACAATCGCGACCTTGCACAGTAACCAAGAAACTGTCGACGAAGTATTGAAGAAATTGGACGGTGCATACACGATTTCTTCTGTAAAAGTGGCAGCTCCCCCTCTTGTTTATAAAGAAATCATGTAAATTCACGAAAGCTGTTCGTAAACCGATTGAAGTTTACGGGCGGCTTTTTTTAGTTGTGATCCTCTAACGATTCTTTTGTTTTGCAAAAATTTTATTTTGCAAATTTACCATTCCGTCTTGCAAATTAAATTTTTCTTTCCCCACTTCACCAAATTCTTTCATATAGTATAAACTGCCCAAAATTGGAAAATATAAGAATACTAAGAATGGAGGGATTATGTCTATGAAACGCTTTTTTTTATCTATGATAGCGGCAGTGATGGGGGTCTCAGTCCTAACACCGGCTGCATTTGCTAACGAAAATCATGTTACAGTCAATTCTCTAGCAGATAAAGCCTCATCTGCAATTTTGATTGAAAGAGATACAGGAACCGTTCTATTTGATAAAAATGCTGATGAAAAGCTTCCTCCGGCAAGTATGACGAAGATCATGACCATGATTCTCGTAATGGAAGCTTTACATAAAGGCAAAATCAATCTGAAAGATAAAGTAAGAACAAGTGAATATGCAGCATCCATGGGTGGTTCACAGATTTTTCTTGAAGCAGGCGAAGTGATGACTGTCGAAGAGATGCTTAAAGGTGTTGCTTTGGCTTCTGGAAATGATGCTTCAGTGGCTCTTGGCGAATTCATCGCAGGGACGAATGAGGCTTTCGTCAAAATGATGAATGATAAAGCGAAGGAGCTTGGCCTGAAGAACACCAGATTCAAGAATGCGACAGGCCTCCCAGAGGAGGATCATTATAGTACAGCAAGAGATATGGCATTGATGGCAAAGGATCTTTTGAAGTATGAGCAGATCACGAAATACACAGGTATGTATGAGGATTATCTACGCCAGAATACCGATAAAAAATTCTGGTTAGTCAATACCAACAAGCTGGTCAAATTCTATCCTGGTGTCGATGGACTCAAAACAGGTTATACGAATGAAGCGAAATATTGTTTGACAGCGACCGCTAAAAAAGACGATATGCGAGTCATTGCTGTCGTTATGGGTTCCCCGACGACAAAAGAACGGAATACCCAAGTGACACAAATGCTTGATTATGCATTTGCGAACTATGAAACTGAACGAATCTACGAAAGACACCAGATGATCGATAAGATCCCGGTCCAAAAAGGTGTATCCAAGACTGTACAAATGGCGACTTCAGAACCGATCTCCCTTTTAATGAAGAAAGGTGAGAAAAAGATGAAGCTGACAACAGAAATCAAAATCAACAAACAGGTGAAAATGCCGATCGAAAAAGGTGAACGTCTTGGAACGCTAGTTGTCAAAAACAACGGAAAAATGGTAACTGAATCTCCATTGGTTGCATCTGAAAATGTAGAAGCTGCAAATTGGTGGGGACTGTTCAAGCGAACGGTAGGCAAGTTTTCACAAACTCCGTAAATTTTCGCATATTAACAGATTATAAATCGATTCAACACTAGTTTTGTCAGTGAGGAGGATTCCATCATCGCCATATAGAAATGACTCACTACCGAGATGAAGGAGGAGAGGTTAGTGAGTCTTAGTGTGAAACTCGAAGTCAAAGATCGTGTACTGTGTATTCGATTAGCCGGCGAATTGGACCATCATACAGCAGAACAGTTACGTACAGAGGTTGATCAAACGATCAAGGAAAATAATATCCACGATATCGTATTGAATTTGGAAGCTTTGTCATTTATGGATAGTTCGGGGTTAGGCGTAATCCTTGGACGTTATAAATTGATCAAAAGTCAAGATGGAGAAATGGTCGTATGTTCAATCTCCCCTTCTGTCAAAAGACTGTTTGAAATGTCAGGCATGTTCAAGATCATTCGTCTTGAAGATAGTGAACAAAAAGCTTTGCACACGCTGGGGGTGGCGTAATGAAAAATGTCATGAAGATGGAATTCTCTGCACGTAGTGAAAATGAATCATTTGCCAGGGTCACAGTTGCATCCTTCATCGCACAGCTTGATCCGACCGTAGATGAGTTGACTGAAATAAAAACCGTCGTTTCTGAAGCTGTTACGAATGCGATCATTCATGGATACGATAACAATGCAGACGGTATGGTATACATTGAATGCATCCTCGATGAGGGCTTTGTCGAATTGACGATCCGTGATGAAGGGGTCGGAATCGATGACTTGGATGAAGCACGACAGCCCTTATTCACAACAAAGCCTGAATTAGAAAGATCCGGGATGGGCTTTACGATCATGGAAAATTTCATGGACCAAATTGAAATCGAAACAGAAAAATCCTTCGGCACCACGATTCGCTTGAAGAAGTATTTGACAAATCACAAAGCGCTTTGTAATTAAGGAGCTGAGCCATGGATTTGGACGTCAAACAAGACAAAAAGAATAGGTACCTCAATGACAAGGAAATGAAAGAATTGATCCGACGAAGTCAAGAAGGCGATCAGACAGCCAGAGATACCATTGTCGAGAAAAATATGAGATTGGTCTGGTCTGTTGTACAACGCTTTTTGAACAGGGGGTACGAGCCGGATGACCTTTTTCAGATCGGAAGTATCGGTCTGCTTAAATCTGTAGATAAATTCGATCTTAGTTATGACGTAAAATTCTCCACCTATGCAGTTCCGATGATCATCGGAGAAATACAACGGTTCATCCGTGATGATGGCACAGTTAAAGTCAGTCGCTCGCTGAAGGAACTCGGGAATAAAGTCCGTAAGACGCGAGATGAACTTTCGAAAGACCTCGGCCGCAATCCAACCGTAAATGAAATCGCAACAAAGCTTGGGATCAGTGCTGAGGAAGTGGTGATGGCCCAAGAAGCTGTACGCGCCCCATCATCGATCCACGAAACCGTGTATGAAAATGATGGTGATCCAATTACATTGCTTGATCAAATATCGGATCAAGGTGATTCGAAGTGGTTCGACCAGATCGCATTGAAGGAAGCAATCCAAACTTTGAATGAACGGGAAAGGCTGATTGTCTATCTGCGCTACTATAAAGATCAGACACAGTCAGAGGTTGCAACCCGGCTTGGCATATCCCAAGTACAGGTTTCAAGGCTTGAAAAGAAGATCCTACAAGATATGAAAACCCAGATGGACGAATGAATCGTCTATCTGGGTTTTTCTATTGAAAGACAGCGTCCTCGTCGGACTTCCAGTGACCTTCGTGGCTGGTCAGGGCGTTTGCGCTTTTCTTAAAAAGGTGTCGGGTTTTTTAGAATGTTGACTATAGTCCTCAACAAGTTTTTCCTAATTTCTTCAATTCTCTCCTCAAAAATTTATTTAACGCGTTAGTTCATTCAGGAAAGTGTTGAAAAATCCTCCTATTTACTCTGCTTTTTGAAATCCATTTAATTACGCTAACATCCTACATAAACGTACTAACAACGAGTATATCACTCTGAAGATTTCCGGATGAAGGTTTAAAAACCGTGGGTCCCATCAATTGAACAGGTAATTACTGGATAGATTGGGTGGACAGAATGAGAGGGGTTTGGAAGAAACATACTACACATAAACGAATTGGCATAAGGGAGGACTTTCTTTGGAAGTTGAAGCGGTTTATTTACGTATGCGGCATAGGCTTCTTTGTTCACCTGGACAGACGATACGGATCAAAGACTTAGCTCAACTCGTCGGCCCTGAAGATGTCATTCAAGAAATTGGCCATATGATTGTCCATAAAATAACAGTGCAAGATAAAACAATCGTCATCGTAGATCTTATGGAAGTGTTGAAGACGATCAGAAAGAAATTTCCGTTATTGGATATTCAAACGGTCGGTACACCGCAAACAATCATTGAAGTCCAGTACAAGAGACCAAAAATTACTGGTGTTTATTTTGTGATTGTCTGGATCCTCTTATTCATCGGTGCTGCACTTGCGATCATGAATTTTCATGAGGATGTCAGTATGCAGCAGGTCCATCAAAAGATTTATTATTTGGTGACTGGACGAAGAAATGACTATCCGCTCCTTTTACAAGTACCTTATTCTATAGGGCTTGGGTTAGGGATGGTCCTTTTTTTCAACCACATTTTCAAGAAACGTTTCAATGAAGAACCAAGCCCACTTGAAGTAGAAATGTTCAACTATCAACAAGATTTGGACCAATACGTCATCATGAATGAGAATAAAGAGAACGAGAAGAAAGCTCATGACGATTAAAATCATCACTGTCATGTTAATAGGCTTAGGCGCGGGACTTGCGGTGGGAGCAGGATTCGTTGCTATTTTAACGGTATTTGGCATCATTCCCCGTTTAATGCAGATTACGAAAACCAACTCACAGATCAGAAGTTATGAAATAAGCATCATTATCGGCGTGTTGTTTTCGAGTTGGTACGGATTGAGGGATTACACCATTTCCTCTAGCCAATGGCTGCTTATCCCAATCGGTCTGGCAAGCGGTACTTTTATTGGAATGCTGGCTGCTGCTTTGACAGAAGTACTGAATGTCCTGCCGATTCTGATGAAGCGTGTTGGTTTCAAAGAACAAGTCCTCATCTTGTTGATGGCAATATTATTTGGAAAAGTGATAGGATCACTGTTTCACTGGATTTTCTTCGTTCATCTATAAATTTAGAGGTATAAAGGAGCTGTTACACATGGGTAAGAACGAATTGTCACCCGAACAACAAGCATATAAAGAAAAGATCAAACCACTACAACCGACACCACCTTATTTTGTGAATTGTCTAAAGGCTTTTTTGATCGGAGGATTGATATGTGCGATTGGACAAGGAATCACTAATTTTTACATCACCTTTTTCAATTTCACAGAGAAAACTGCCGGAAACCCTACAGTAGCAACTCTGATCCTTGTCGCCTCTTTGCTCACGGGAATCGGGGTCTACGACAAGCTTGGGCAATTTGCCGGGGCAGGCTCAATCGTCCCTGTAACCGGCTTCGCAAACGCTGTGACGAGTGCTGCGCTTGAACATAAAAGTGAAGGACTCGTATTGGGAGTCGCAACAAACCTTTTCAAATTGGCAGGCGCAGTAATTGTATTCGGTGCTGTCGCTGCCTATATAATCGGTATGATTCGATATTTGTTCCAGATGGTATTATGACGCATTAGGAGGATCAACAACAATGAAGCTTACAGGTAAACAAACTTGGACATATTCAAAACCCTTATACATCAATGCTACAGGAACCGCAGTCGGTCCTGAGGAAGCGGCTGGTCCGCTTGGTGAAACGTATGATATCACATTCGGGGATCTTCATTGTGGACAAGAGAATTGGGAACTTGCTGAACGCCATTTGATGGAGCAAGCAATCGATGCTTGCATGAAAAATGCTGGGAAAACCCCCGATGAGATGGATTTATTTTTATCCGGTGACCTCATCAATCAGACCATCATTGCAAACTACACAGCTCGTAAAAACCAGATTCCTTACTTAGGGATGTTTGGGGCTTGTTCGACATCGATGGAGACGCTGGCATTGGCTTCCGCGTTGATTGATGGTGATTTTGCTAACACAGTACTTACTGCGGTAAGCAGTCATAACGCGACAGCCGAAAGGCAATTTCGCTACCCCACCGAATATGGGGGGCAAAAACCTGACACAGCGACTTACACGGTTACAGGTGCAGGGGCTTCTATCATCAGTTCAAAACCGTCACCATACCAAATCAAAATGGCTACCATTGGCAGGGTGTTGGATCTAGGGATAACCGATCCTTTTGATATGGGTTCAGCGATGGCACCGGCAGCAGCAGATACGATTGCAACCCATTTTGAAGATACCGGCCGGTCGCCTAGTGATTATGATTTGATCGTAACTGGTGATTTGTCAGCTGTAGGATCGCCGATTCTGCTTGAACTTTTGCGAGAAAAGAACTACGATTTGTCCTCCAATCATCAAGACTGTGGCTTATTAGTCTATCGACCTGATCAGCCTGTTTTTGCTGGAGGCAGCGGTTGTGCCTGTTCAGCTGTCGTTACGTATGGACACCTTCTAAAAGAAATGAAAGAAGGAAAGCTGAAGCGAATCTTTGTCATCGCAACAGGAGCTTTGATGAATCCAATGATGGTCCAGCAAAAGGAAACAATCCCTACGATCGCCCATGGTGTTGTAATAGAAGTTGCTGATGGAGGTGGTGTTTGATGGTCGAATATTTTATAGCTTTTGTCGTCGGGGGACTTATCTGTGTAGTCGGTCAATTACTGATGGATATCTTCAAATTGACACCAGCTCATGTCACTTCAAGCTTCGTTGTGGCAGGAGCAGCACTTGATGGTTTTGGTTTATACGATAAATTGATCCAGTTTGCGGGAGCAGGTGCTACTGTTCCAATTACAAGCTTCGGACACTCTCTGCTTCATGGTGCGATGGCAGAAGCTGAGGAACACGGATTTATTGGAATTGCGATGGGGATCTTCCAGCTGACCTCTGCTGGGATCTCCTCAGCCATACTTTTTGGTTTTATCGTGGCGGTCCTTTTTAAACCTAAAGGATGATTGGATATGAAAAAACGAGTCATCATGATCACTGACGGAGATTTATACGCATTGAAAGCAGTAGAGCAAGTCGCAAAGGATATAGGCGGCCGTTGTATTTCCCAATCTTGGGGGAATCCAACCAGGATCACGGGTGACGAAATGGTGGCCATGATCCTGTCCACACCCTATGATCCAGTCCTGGTCATGTTTGATGATTGCGGATATCGGGGTGAGGGCCCAGGAGAAAAGGCAATGCGGGATGTTGCGAATCATCCAGACATCGACGTAGTCGGGGCGATTGCCGTCGCATCGAAAACACACCTGGCAGAATGGACCCATGTGGATGTAAGCATCGACCGATTTGGTGAATTATCCGCTTATGGTGTGGATAAAAGCGGACTTCCAGATATGGAATTGGGCCGTTTGGATGGTGATACGGTTTATGTTCTAGATGAACTGGATATTCCATTTATCGTCGGTGTGGGGGATATCGGAAAAATGTCAGGCATCGATACTGCTGAAAGAGGAGCTCCGATTACAAGGCAAGCGGTCCAACTCATCTTAGAAAGGAGTGCCCGGAATGCATCCAAAGAAAGAGGAAACACCGATTCATAAAAAAATCGCCGAGAATGAAAAGTTCCTTAAAGATAAGATGGGAATTGGAAAAAGCTTCGATGTAGGTGTTCGCAAAATGAACATCTTAAATAAAGAAGTCCACATCTATTATTGTACAGGCCTATGCGACAGTGAGTTCATCATCATGCTCTTGAAAGAACTGCTTGAAGTAGACCATGAATATCGGACGAGCGCAAAAACGAAAGATGTCATTAAAAATCACCTCGCGCATCAACAAGTTTCTACAGCTAAGAATTTGGACGAAGTAATCGACCGAGTCCTTTCAGGGCTGATTGCCGTTTTGATCGATGGCCAAAACGAAGGATTTATCGTTGATGTAAGAAATTACCCGGGTCGTTCTCCACAAGAGCCTGATGTCGAAAAAGTTGTCCGTGGAGCCCGTGATGGGTATACAGAAAACATCGTGGAAAATACGGCTTTGACACGAAGACGTCTGAGGGATGAACGTTTACGAAACGAAATCATGCAGGTGGGAGACCGCTCGAAAACAGATGTTTGTATCTCCTATTTGGAAGATGTAGCAGACCCTGGTTTAATTGAAACAATCCGAGGAGAACTGAAATCGATCCGTATCGATGGAATCCCGATGGCTGATAAGACTGTTGAAGAATTTTTGGTGAAGCAAGGCTGGAATCCGTATCCACTCGTAAGGTATACTGAACGGCCTGATGTTGCTGCAACCCATCTATTGGAAGGGCATGTCCTTGTATTCGTGGATACGTCCCCAAGTGTCATCATCACACCAACGACATTTTTCCATCACGTCCAGCATGCCGAAGAATATCGCCAGACACCTATGATCGGTGCATTTTTAAGATGGGTCCGGTTTGCGGGGATGTTGGCATCGATATTTTTACTGCCACTCTGGTTACTGTTTGTGCTCCATGGTGAATTACTTCCAGAGAATATTGATTTTATCGGACCGAACAAAAAGTCTAATATCCCGATCTATCTTCAGATCATTTTTGCTGAAATGGGTATCGATGTCCTTAGGATGGCTGCAATCCATACACCATCCGCACTTTCGACAGCAATGGGATTGATCGCAGCAGTACTGATCGGGCAGATCGCGATCGATGTTGGATTATTCGTTTCCGAAGTCATTTTATATGTGGCTCTAGCAGCGATCGGCTCATTTTCAACTCCGAGTTATGAGTTGAGTATCGCCAATAAGATCGTAAGGCTGATATTGATTACACTCGTATTCCTTTTCGGGGTCCCTGGAATCATGATAGGTTGTACCGCCGTTTTGTTATACATGTGCAGTATAAAAAATTTGAATACACCATATCTATGGCCTTTCATTCCATTCAATCCACAAGCTATGCTACAAGTGTTGGTAAGGGTCGCTGTCCCTTTATCAAAGGTTCGGCCAAGTATTGTCCGTCCACAGCAGAATAAAAAACAATCTGATGCATGAAATTTAAATGTTGATTCAATCGCACATTTATGCTACAGTAGTTCTTAATTTAATAATTGCCTCATTTAACGTAATGGGGTAGAGGCGCAGAGAGAATGAGTAGTTGTTCGTAGCCAGGGGGGCGATGAAGAACAATTAAAGGTCAATTTGCCGAAGCATGCTTAATCCCAATTAGGCCTGCTGGGCCGTTGCTGAATAAGTAACGGACTGTCACTACAAAACGTAGTGGAGAGCTATTCCAACTGATGAGGGTACGGGTGAAAAACCAGTTTAATGTACCGTTGCATAGGCTGGTTTTTAGTATTATTATCAGTTAATACGCTTTCTCCAAATAGAGAGGGGAGAATTTGATTAATGGCATTTTTAGGAACCGGAACAATGAACAAACTAGGACATTTGGAAATCGGTGGGGTAGATACGACCGAAATGGCAAAGGAATTCGGCACCCCTCTTTACGTTTATGATGTTGCAAAAATCAGAAAACAAGCCCAGGCATTCTGCTCATCTTTCCAAGAGAGGAACGTTGAAGCAAAAGTTGCCTACGCAAGTAAAGCTTTTGCTAGTGTTGCGATGTTTCAATTAGTGGATGAGGAAGGACTTTGCCTTGATGTTGTATCAGGCGGAGAACTTTATACAGCGCTTCAAGCTGGATTTCCAACTGAAAAGATTCACTTTCATGGGAATAATAAGAGTTTTGAAGAACTTCAGATGGCTGTCCAGGAAGGTGTAGGGTGCATTGTGGTCGATAACTTTTATGAGCTTGACCTTATAAAGCAGGTAGGTCAGCAATTGAACAAGGTCACCTCTGTACTTTTGAGGATTACACCTGGAATTGAAGCTCACACACATGATTACATCCTGACAGGTCAAGAAGACTCCAAGTTCGGATTCGATATCGTCAGTAAACAAGCGGATCAGGCACTGCATGAATGTTTGGCTTCTGAACATATGGAAGTTCTAGGTGTCCATTGTCATATCGGCTCACAAATTTTTGAAGCGGATGGTTTCGTCATGGCTGTCCAAAAGGTGTTCGAGCGGCTGGCAGAATGGAAAAGTTCAAAAGGTTTTGAAGCGGAAGTCGTAAATCTTGGCGGAGGTTTTGGCATTGCGCATACCTCTGAAGAAACCTCAATCTCGATTGAGAAGGTAATCAACGTCTTGATCGATGAAGTGGAAAAACAAGTTGGAGACCATAATCTCAACATGCCGGAGATTTGGATCGAACCGGGACGTTCACTGGTTGGCGAAGCTGGCACAACGCTCTACACGATCGGGTCCGAAAAAAGAATCCCCGGTGTCCGAAATTATGTCTCTGTAGATGGTGGGATGACGGATAATATTCGTCCTGCCCTTTATCAGGCGAAATATGAAGCTGTCATTGCAAACCGCCTATTGCAAAAAAACATGCAAACAGTATCCATTGCAGGAAGATGCTGTGAATCCGGCGACATGTTGATCCATGACATTCAGCTTCCTAAAACCTCCCAGGGAGATATTTTAGCGATGTTCTGTACGGGAGCTTACGGTTACGCGATGGCAAACAATTATAATCGCCTGCCAAGACCAGCTGTCGTCTTTGTTGAAAATGAAGAGGCGCAATTGGTAGTTGAAAGAGAGTCCTATAAAGATCTGATCCATCTGGACAGACCATTGAAAAAAACACTTGTATCAAGTTATTAACCCCTGGCACCAGGGGTTTTTCCCTTTACTTCACTTTTTAAAAGACATACAATAGAACTACTTGTTCGCAGAGGAGGATGTTAAATGAAAAAAGGAAGCATTGAATTTGAAAATGGCGAAAAAGTCTTGATCGACTTTTATCCAGAGGAAGCACCAAACACAGTAGCAAACTTTGAAAAACTTGCCAACGAAGGTTTTTATAATGGACTTACTTTCCATCGTGTCATCCCTGGATTCGTATCACAGGGCGGATGCCCATCTGGAACAGGGACTGGGGGGCCTGGATACACGATCGATTGTGAAACAGAAGGGAATCCGCATAAACATAAGCCTGGCACACTTTCAATGGCACACGCTGGAAAGAATACAGGCGGAAGCCAATTCTTCATTGTCCATGAAAGCCAGCCACATTTAGACGGTGTACATACCGTTTTCGGCCAGGTGACAGAAGGTCTAGACGCTGTCTTAAGAACGAGAAATGGTGATGTCATGAAAGAAGTTAAAGTCTGGGAAGAATAGAATGTAATGGATCGACTCTGATGAAGGGTCGATCTTTTTTAATGGCTATGAAAATGCGGAAATCTGTCTATGGAAGCATCATACAGACATTAGCTAAAAGATGAACTTATTGTCCGCATGAGAGCATCATACACAATAGAGAGCTAAAAAGGAATTTTGTGTCCACATAGTAGTACATAAAAATGAGGAAAATGCTTCGTATCATTGAAATCTAACCTTTTCCTTGCTAAAGTGCCGAATTAAGAGTAACATGTAAGTACAATAAAAAACATTTCCTTCGGGGTAGGGTGAAATTCCCAACCGGCGGTGATAAAGCATAAGCTTTTCAGTCCGTGACCCGTTGCTTTCGTAACGGTGGATTCGGTGCAACTCCGAAGCCGACAGTATAGTCTGGATGGGAGAAGGAATTTATACAGGAAGTAGATAAGATACTCAAAGTAACCGTGAATGCTCGGCTGCCTGGGCCTGATTTGTTATGGCTTTTTTGAAAAGGAAACTTGCCATCTACAGGTTTCTTGAATATGGACGGTCTACTTTTATTCTCACTCGTCTTTTCTGAACAATCGTTCAGTCTTTTGAAGTCGAGGTTTATTTCCAATGCTCTCAAAACCCCGAACATGCTTAAATGCATCTTTGGGGTTTTTTATTTTTGGCATTATAGAAAGTTCCAGCGAAAATCGCTTCACGTATGCAGGAAAAAGCAGGTCATGCGAAGCTCAACAGCGAGGTACCGTGGAACGGATGTGGATGCTTGCGGATACCCCTCTGAAAGGGAGTGAATTTCGCGAAAATCACAAGTGTATTTAACTAAGAGAAACATCTTATCGGCAATGGTGAAAAGAGGAGATACGATGGAACACGCCCGTTATATGAATTTAGCCATTGAAATGGCGAAACAAACCACCGGCCAAACTGCCCCTAATCCTAAGGTTGGCGCTGTCGTCGTAAAGAACGGGGAAATCGTTGGTTTAGGTGCACATTTGAAAGCAGGCGAAGGCCATGCTGAAGTCCATGCGTTACAAATGGCTGGTGACAAGGCAAAAGGGGCAACGATGTATGTCACATTAGAGCCTTGCAGCCACCATGGAAAAACACCCCCGTGCGCCGATCTTGTCATCGAACAAGGGATCCAGACAATATATATTGCAACAACAGATCCGAATCCGTTGGTAGCTGGAAGGGGCATAGAGAGACTTAAAGAGGCCGGTCTGGATGTACATGTCGGTTTGAATGAACAGAGCGCGGTTGCTCTGAATACGATTTTCAATCATTTCATGAGGACGAACCTGCCATTCGTCACTTTAAAATCGGCTTCGAGCATGGATGGCAAGATTGCGACGAAAACAGGCCATAGCAAATGGATTACCGGTCCTGAAGCGAGATTGGATGTCCATCGTTATCGACATGAACATGATGCGATCTTGGTCGGGATCGATACGATCATAAAGGATGATCCTTCACTAACAACGCGACTTCCATCAGGAGGGAAAAATCCGATTCGCCTCGTAATGGATACTCATTTACGAATCCCGAAGCAATCGAAGGTATTGAACGATCGGGAAGCACCCACATGGATCATAACAGGTAGTCAAGTTTCAGGAACAGGGATTCAAGCCCTTCAGAATGATCATGTTCGAATTTTAAAGATGCCTGAAGAAAAAATAAATATCCATGCCTTGTTGGAGCGCCTCGTACAAGAAAGGATCACTTCCATCTTGGTAGAAGGCGGTGGAACCGTCCATGCAAGTTTTATAAAAGAAAAAGCCTTCCAACAAATCGTTACTTATCTCGCACCGATATTGATCGGTGGACATTCCAGCCCTTCAATCATAGGGGGAGAAGGGATTGAGAGGGTATCAGATGCGATGGAGCTTGAAATGGTTTCATATGAAAAAATCGGAAAAGACTTGAAAATTGTTTCAATACCGAAGGGGAGATCTTGATGTTTACGGGAATCATCGAAGAGATTGGAAAAATACAATCGGTTAAAGAATCTGCTGAAGGTTATGTCATCCGGATCGAAGCTAGGAAAGTCCTTAAGGATGTGCATCTTGGTGACAGTATTTCCGTAAACGGAATTTGCTTGACTGTCACATCATTCGAATCTTCTTCTTTCAGTGTCGATGTAATGCCGGAAACACTGCGTCACACCAACTTGAAATCGTTGAGAACAGGGGATGGCGTCAACTTAGAACGTGCGATGGCAGCTGGCGGAAGGTTTGGAGGACATTTCGTATCTGGCCATATTGATGGGGTCGGAGAAATTGTCCGGAAGACCAGGAAACAAAACGCCATCTACTATGAAATCAAAGCACCAAAGGAACTTCAACTTTATTTTATGAACAAAGGTTCTGTTGCAGTTGATGGGACAAGTCTTACAATCTTTGGAGTGACAGGTTCTACATTTACCCTATCACTCATTCCACATACTGTTGAAGAATCAGTCCTAGGTAGTAAAGATGAAGGGGATCTTGTCAATATCGAATGTGACATGTTAGTCAAATATATGGATAACTTAATACAAAAAAGAACAAAAGAAACACAATCAAGTCGATTGACTGAAGAATTTCTATCGGAACATGGATTTTGATCAATAGAGGATGGTGATAGCAAATGTTCGATCCAATTGAAGAAGCAATATATGAATTGATGCAAGGAAAAATCGTCATCGTTTGTGATGATGAAGACCGTGAGAATGAAGGTGACTTCATTGCACTGGCAGATCGTGTCACGCCTGAGGTTGTGAACTTCATGGTTACCCATGGACGTGGTCTTGTTTGTACACCGATTACAGAAGAGCTCGCACAAAAACTGGACCTCAACCCGATGGTGAATCAAAATACGGATCCCCACGGCACAGCTTTTACCGTAAGTATAGACCATAAGTCAGCTACCACAGGGATTTCAGCCCAAGAACGCGCCGTTACGATGAAAGCATTGTTAGACCCGAATGCTGTCCCAGCAGATTTTAAACGACCTGGGCATGTCTTTCCGTTGATCGCAAAGCAGGGTGGAGTACTAAGAAGGGCGGGACATACAGAAGCTGCCATTGATCTTGCCAGACTTTCGGGAGGGGAACCAGCCGGTGTCATTTGTGAAATCATGAATGAAGATGGTACGATGGCACGTGTACCACAGCTACGTAAAATTGCAGATGAATATGATTTGAAAATGATAACGATCAAGGATCTGATCCAATATCGGAATCGTAAAGATAAATTGGTCAAAAAAGAGATCGAGATAAAATTGCCTACCGGTTTCGGTGAATTCCGAGCAATAGGCTATTCGAACATTCTTGATCAAAATGAACATGTAGCTTTAGTGAAAGGTGAAATCATCCCTGATGATCCAACCTTGGTACGGGTACATTCGGAATGTCTGACAGGAGATGTATTCGGTTCGTATCGATGTGACTGTGGTCCGCAACTCCATGCCGCATTGACCCAAATCGAAGAAGAGGGCAATGGTGTCCTCCTTTACATGAGGCAAGAGGGACGTGGTATCGGCCTCCTAAATAAGATGAAAGCATATAAGCTTCAAGAAGAGGGATTGGATACCGTAGAGGCGAATGAAAAACTCGGCTTCGCCCCGGATCTTCGGGATTATGGTATTGGAGCTCAAATATTAAGAGATCTCGGAATTACAAAAATGAAACTTCTGACGAATAATCCTCGTAAAATCAAGGGACTGAGCGGGTATGGTCTTGAAGTGGTCGATCGCGTGCCGATTCAGATGCCGCATCGGGTTGAAAACGAAAAATACTTGAGAACAAAACATAGTAAGCTTGGGCATATGCTCCACTTTTAACAGACAAGCATTACAAGTCAATCTTTTGCTTGCATTCAAACGCATTAATTTGGACAAATCAGGAGGCTCTAATTATGGGAACAATTTTTGAAGGGAACTTAATAGGAACAGGATTGAAAGTCGGAATTGTTGTTGGTCGATTTAATGAATTCATTACAGGGAAGTTATTGTCAGGTGCAGAGGATGCTTTGAAGCGGCATGGTATCAAAGAACAAGACATTGATGTGGCTTGGGTCCCGGGGGCATTTGAAATTCCTTTGATCGCCAAAAAAATGGTTGAATCAGACAAATATGATGCTGTCATCACGTTGGGGACTGTCATTAGAGGCTCTACACCTCACTTTGATTATGTTTGTAGCGAAGTGGCGAAAGGGGTCTCAAGCCTTTCATTGAATTCCGGAACACCTGTGATTTTCGGAGTTTTGACGACGGATTCAATCGAACAGGCAGTTGAACGCGCAGGTACGAAAGCTGGTAATAAAGGTTGGGAAGCAGCTGTATCAGCGATTGAAATGGGTAACCTGTGCCGTTCTTTCGATAAATAAAACGTAAAACAAACTCTGAATCATCGAATTTTTATCATGACAAGGATAGAGGGATCATTCTAGGATAATACCAAAATTCGCAAAGTGAACTTTTATCGACTATAATAGATATGAATTTGACTTTGTACATCGCTCGACTTTTCTTTATAATAGGCATTGTCCCCCAAAGGTTTTAAGGTTTATGGCGGGAAGAGGATGAGAATGTTGACGAATCCAAAGAATAAAAAGCAAGAACGAATTCTTATTATTATATGTATCATCGTTGCTTTCCTCTTGATGTTGTCACTTGTTGGGAAGTTAATTCGATAATGAGGGAGAATTTATGCTAATTCGTTATAAACGAACTTATGAAAAAATTGCAATGGGTCTTCTGTCTTTTATGCCGAACCAGAAAGACGTCAAAAAACTGCAACAAACGGTAAAGCAATATGAAACCGAACCTGAGCATCAATTGTTCCTTTGGAAAGAAGGGGAGGATATCATCGGGGTCATCGGTTTGAAGATGAAAGATGGGACAGCTGAACTTCAGCATGTAAGTGTCAATCCTTCACATCGTCATCAAGGTATCGGAAAAAAGATGGTCGATGCTCTGAAAAAAATCCTGAAGGATGACTATCAACTGACTGCAAACGAAGAAACATGCTCCTTCTTAGAAAAATGTGAAGAGCAAGTCAAATTGGAAAACGACTAATCGGAAACGGGAAGGATCAACCTTCCCGTTTCTTTTTTCTTAAATTTTTTTGTACTAATCGTTCATTGATGACTTCTTGACGATCTCGAAGGGTATGTTTATGGAGTAGGAAATCATTTGTCAAATCGCTGGGAAGACCGTAACTACAACCGACTTTTTCACATTCTTGTTTACAAAGAATGATTAATAATTGATCTTTGATCGGCAGGTTGAAGCTTTCATATGGTTGTTTATTTTCGATTTCTTCGACCCTTTTTTGTAAAATGGCTTGCAGTAGTTCAGAATCTAATCCTAAAGCTTCGATTTCAGGCTGCTCTGATTCGATGATCCGGACCGCGCTCTGCATCATCCGTAAGGCTCCAGGATAATTCTTCCTTCTGTGATGGTAAAGGGATACGGCAATCTGTATGAGACCCACCCAGTGGTTCTTTGGTTCGTTTTTCGGAACCGATTTCCAATGTTCTTCTAGAATTTCATGACACTCGAAGTAATCACGCAATCCATGAAAATGGACTAAAAAATCTACATAAGGCTTTGGATACATGAATGATACCTCCATAGTCAGGTAGTTTCAGTTTAGCATATAAACCGGGGTTCTTTCATTTTGCTTACGGAAAAAGACAAAATTGTGGGGATACCTGCTGTATGCTATAATATCGTCATATTTCATACTTGGAAACGATTTTGCTTTTAAGTATGATTCATTACCTATTAGATGTGAGAATGGTGAATTCAATGACCCAATATAACGTTCGACTGGATGCATTCGAAGGTCCACTGGATTTATTGCTTCATTTGATCAACCGATATGAAATTGATATTTATGATATTCCAGTTGCTAAGATTACGGAACAATACCTGGAATACATACATACGATGCAGGACCTTCAACTGGATGTTGCTAGTGAGTATCTTGTCATGGCGGCGACACTTATTGCAATCAAGAGCAAAACCTTGCTGCCAAAGCATGAAGATGAGGATTATGTCCATCAGCTTGAAATGGATATGGAGAAAGACCCTCGAGATGAGCTTGTCCGTCGACTCATCGAGTATCGCAAATATAAGGAAGCAGCCTCCTATTTAAGAGAACACGAGAGTAAGAGGAGCCTGACATTTTCAAAACCACCGAGCAATCTTGAGCATATCGAATCAAAACAAGAACCAGCCAATCCAGTTTCGAATATGATAATATATGATATAGTAGGTGCTTTTCAATCCCTTTTTGATAAAAAAAGAACAAAGAAGACACCCCAAACCAAAATCGACCGCCAGGATATTCCGATTGACAAGCGCATGAGGGAGATTGTTTCTGAACTGCGTTTCCGAAAAGGGAGACAGACGTTCCAAAACCTCTTTCCATATCCAAGTAAAGACCATATGGTAGTAACCTTTTTGGCGATCCTGGAATTGATGAAAACAAGGCAAATACGTTGTAAACAGAGTGAGAACTTTAATGAAATTGTAATTGACTTGATGGAGGAGGATATTAGTTGACGACAAGAATTGAGCAAAAAGCTGTGATCGAAGGTCTGCTTTTTGTTGTCGGGGATGAAGGGTTGGAAGGAAAGCAAGCTGCTGATATTCTTCAAATTGAGACTTCAGAAGCCGAAGAACTTATTCAGGAAATGATGACAGATTACCAGGCTGAAGAGCGTGGAATTGAAATCGTTGAAATTGCAGGCGCTTATCAATTTACGACAAAAGCAAAACATATTACATACTATGAAAGATTCGTCGAATCACCTACAACAAGCTCACTGTCCCAAGCGGCTCTCGAAACTCTTGCTATCGTCGCTTATAAACAGCCGATCACAAGGGCTGAAATCGAAGACATCCGTGGAGTGAAGACGGAAAAACCTCTCCAAACCTTGTCAGCGAAGCATCTAGTGAAAGAAGTGGGAAGAGCAGAAGGAACCGGGCGGGCGATTCTATATGGTACAACGAAAGAGTTTCTTGAATACTTTGGGATGAAGTCAAAAGAAGACCTTCCAAAATTACCGGAACAATATGAAGATGACTCCATCGACGACGAAGCAGATTTGTTTTTTGAGAATTTCGAATCCGTAATGGAACCGAAACACAAGGGGGAATAACCGTGATTATTACTTCAATAGCAGGAAAAGAGCTGGAAAAGTCTAAATCGAACTCGCCTGAAGAGTTTTTCAATCGCTCTGAAGTGACCTTCCTGGATGGTAAAAGTGAAAAAACCTTAACTGTATTATATGTAAGGTATTTTGATGAAAAGATATCCGAATTTTCGAGTTTTAAAACAGAAGAACTCTTTGAAGTAGAAGGACGGCTCATCCATTTACGCGAGGCTGTGGCATTGCTAGCCCTTCAAGCTTATCCAGAATATGCAAAACGGCATCGTGTCTACATAAATGATGAAGTACAGTTCGCATCTTTATTTAAAGGGAAAGAGCCAGAAGCACTCAAGAAAATGGTCAAGAACATTATGGTAGAAGGTCGGCTGGAGTCGAATGGACAAAAGGGATGAAAAATCATGATGGTGTTCAGGGACCATCCAATCCTTCTTTTAACTCAAACAATCACCTTCTATGGTTATATACATATCAAAAGAGGCTGATCTATGCATCTCCATGCATGGCCCAGCCTCTTTCGTTCCGATGTATAGTTTAGCCGTGATATCCTGAGTGAACGGTAACTCCGATAATCACCAATAACACGAACAAAACAACAAGTAAGATGAATCCCTTACCAAATCCACCTGACATTCCGATGTCCCCCTATTCCTTTATAAGCCATTCACCCATACTATATGCATTCGTCTATTAGGCGGACTAGACGATTGTACCGGTTTCACATATTTTGTTAGGATAAGTACAAACTGATAAAAATAAGCGCTTAGGAAGTGGGGACAAATGCCATACATATTATCTGTCGGAACCTGTGATCCGGAACATACAATGGATCAAGAAGATACAGTCGAATTCGCCAGGGAGTTATTCAGCGATCATTTCACTCATATCGATCGATTATTGCGTGTGTTTGAAAATGGACAAATCGGCACGAGGAATTTTGTAAATGATGTACAGTGGTACAAGGCCGACCATTCCCTACAAGCAAAAAATGATATATATATTGAGAAGTCAGTAGAGTACAGCGTAAAAGCGATTGAAGATTGTATTGCTAATAGGAACAAACAAATTCCATACAATGAAATTGAAGCGATCTTTTTTGTTTCAACGACTGGTTTTTCGACTCCGAGCATTGAAGCGAGAATTATGAACGAACTTCCTTTTTCCCCACATACGAAACGGATCCCTATCTGGGGGTTAGGCTGTGCTGGTGGAGCTTCAGGACTTGCACGGGCTCATGATTATTGTCTAGCCTATCCTAAAGCGAAGGTTCTGCTTATTTGTGCAGAGCTTTGTAGTTTGACATTCCAGAAGGAAGATTATTCAAAAAGTAATCTGGTCGGGACTTCCCTTTTTGCAGATGGTGTTGCAGTTGTATTGATGGTGGGGGATGAAGTGAAAGAGAATGAATTGTCACTGGAGAACGCCTTGCCACGCACTTTAGCAAGCCAATCCACTTTAATGCCGGATTCAGAAGAGGTGATGGGATGGGATATCAAGGATGAGGGGCTTTATGTCATCTTTTCGAAAGATATTCCGCACATTGTTGATAGCTGGTTCTATCCGACGATTCATCAATTTTTGATCGATCAAAACCTCGAGTTGGAAGATATCAAACATATCATCGCACACCCTGGTGGGATAAAGGTTTTGAATGCATATATGAAATCGTTGGACCTTCCGCCTTCTATGCTCCAGGACTCTTTGGAAGTATTGAAACGTTATGGGAATATGTCATCCGTCACGGTCCTCTATGTATTGAATCGTTTTTTAAAGAAAAAGATACCGGTTGGAGAAAAAGGACTGCTAATTGCATTAGGACCGGGCTTCAGTTCTGAGGTCGTCTTAATGGAATGGGTAAAATAAATCGAGAGGGGATGAAAGATGATTTTCTTGCTCGTTTTTTCATTCATGATCGGTCAACGTCTTTACGAACTGAAGGTAGCGAAACGAAATGAAAAAGAAATGAAAGCTAGAGGAGCAAAGGAGTTCGCTGAAGACCATTACAAATGGATCGTTCTTCTACATACCGGATTTTTTATTTCATTGGTATCCGAATCCTATGTAAGAGGCTTCGGAGTTTCGTTTTTCTTCCCGCTATTGTTTGTGTTGTTCATAGTCTTACAGGCATTCAGAGTCTGGACGATCCGTTCATTAGGTATTTTCTGGAACACAAAAATCATCATTCTTCCAGGAGCGAAAGTGGTGAAGAGAGGTCCTTTCCGTTATTTAAGACACCCTAACTACGTTGTCGTCGCGATGGAAATATTATTCATCCCTCTTATGTTCAATGCTTATTGGACCGCTATCATTTTTACGGTACTGAATGCATTACTTTTACGATTTGTCCGGATTCCGGCTGAAGAGGAGGCTCTTTCCATACAATCAGACTACTCCGATCAATTTGCAAATACCCCACGATTTTTCCCCCAGGATGGAAAACATGATGAAAAACCTTCAGAAAAGTAGATCATAACATTAATATGTAAACTTAATTTTTTTCATATACCGTCATTTACAGCATAAACTTGTACAAACTGACCAAGGGACGGGATGTTATGATTGTTGCAAAAATTAGAGCAGGAATCCTAATTGGATTAGCCTTAACCATATTGATTAGTATACCGTTACAAAAGATCGCTGTGGCGGAAGGACCGGGTGTGTATGCACAGGGTGCCATATTGATGGAGCAGGAATCAGGGCGAGTATTGTACGGAAAAAATGAACATCAGAAAATGAGGATTGCAAGCATTACGAAAATCATGACGGCCATCCTGGCTATCGAGTCTGGCAAAATGGAGGAAACGGTCACAGTGAGTGAGCGTCCTCTTCAAGCCGAAGGTTCGTCCATCTATTTGAGAAAAGGTGAAAAAATCGTTTTGGAAGATCTCGTTTATGGTCTGATGCTGAGATCTGGAAATGATGCAGCTGTTGCAATAGCCGAACATGTTGGTGGCAGTTTAGAAGGATTCATTTATATGATGAACGAAAAAGCCACTGAGATCGGGATGAGAGATACATATTTTTCTAACCCGCATGGTCTTGACGATCATGAAAATCATTATTCGACTGCCTATGATATGGCGCTGTTGACGAGATATGCAATGAAAAACGGGCAGTATAGGAAAATTTCTGGAACAAAGACGCATAGAGCCCCGCAGGATGGAGAAAAGTGGGATCGGATTTTCAAGAACAAAAACAAATTGTTACGGATGTACGAATATTCCACCGGTGGTAAGACAGGCTATACGAAGCGTGCTAAGAGGACCCTCGTATCAACCGCTAAAAAGGATGACCTCGAATTGATTGCAGTCACCTTGAATGATGGCGACGATTGGAACGACCATATGAACCTTTTCAATTGGGCATTTGATACGTTTGATCTAGTGTCCATCGTACAAAAAGGGACAATCGCCGGGTTGGAAAACGAAGCATATAAGAATAAGGTGGAAGCTGCCAGGACGTTTTATTATCCGTTGACTGAAGAAGAACGTGAACTTGTCAAAAATGAGATAACATTGATGAAACCACCTGAAAACGGTGAATGGAAAAAACCTCCGAGTCCCGTCGGACAGCTGACGATTTTTTTAGATGATAAAGCCATTGGCCAACTCCCGTTATTTATTGCAGGAACATACAGGGAATTGGAAGAGGAAACATTTTGGGGGACGATCAAGAACGTCGTCACAAAGTTTTTCGTGATAACGGTGCCGTATGGTTAACCTGATCTGGGTGTTCATGTTCGTTTTTGGGATCCTCTATGCTGCAATCAACGGGACGATGGAGGAAGTGAACAAAGTATTATTCAAAAGTGCACAGGAAGCTGTGACGATAAGTTTAGGCTTGATCAGTATCCTAGTCTTCTGGTTAGGGCTGATGAATATTGCAAAAAAAGCGGGGTTGTTGGAAAAACTTTCGGGTTTGTTCCGCCCGGTGGTCAAACGTCTTTTCCCGGAAATCCCGCCTGACCATCCTGCGATGGGATACATTTTGTCAAATATGGTTGCAAACCTATTCGGGCTCGGGAATGCTGCAACCCCTATGGGGATAAAAGCGATGGAACAAATGAAGAAATTGAATGGTGATCGGGATGATGCGAGCAGATCGATGATTACGTTCCTTGCGATCAACACATCAAGTTTGACCATCATCCCGACGACGGTCGTAGCTATACGGATGAATTATGACTCCATGTCTCCAACTGATATCGTAGGAACAACGCTGGCTGCCACAGCATGTTCAACATTTGCAGCGATCATGATCGACCGCTATTTTTTTCATAGACGCCAAAGAAAGAGGCGATCATAAATGGGGCTTATCTCAACAATATCCATTTGGATCCTTCCATGTCTTATCGGGTTTGTCCTTCTATATGCGACTTTTAAAAGAGTATCCACCTATGAAGAGTTTGTAGAAGGAGGTAGAGAAGGCTTTTCGATCGCGATTTCCATCATCCCTTATTTGGTCGGAATGCTTGTTGCCATAACAGTTTTCCGAGCCTCGGGTGCTCTCGCTTTCATGATCGACTCAATCAAACCATTCTTGACCGCGATCGGTGTTCCCCCTGAAATCGTGCCGCTAGCTTTAATCAGGCCTATTTCTGGGACAGGCGCTCTTGCCATGACAACAGATCTGATTTCCACATATGGGCCAGATTCTTTCATCGGGCGCCTGGCTTCTACCATGCAAGGAAGCACCGATACGACCCTCTATATCCTTACCGTCTACTTTGGCGCCGTCGGGATCAAAAGGATGGGGGATGCCCTGAAGGTCGGCTTATTGGCTGACCTTGTCGGGATCATTGTTGCGATCATCGTTGTTACTATCGTTTTCGGGAGTTCAATCTAGCGACTTTGTCAGTCATGCAGTAAAGTGTCTACATTCATATTTCCAGCCACCATTAAGGACTGAGTCACATCAGTCCTTTTCTTAATGGAAACATATACGGCTCTAAGGAGTCTAGTTTTTAAGGAATGCTGCACATAGAAAAACAGTGTACTACTGTTCCGAAACTTGAGAATTCAATTTTCGAAGAGTATGATTGAGGGTGAGGTGAAATCATGGAACGATTACAAAAAATCATTGCGCAAGCCGGCATCACTTCCCGACGTAAAGCCGAGAAGCTGATTTTGGATGGGCAAGTGAAGGTTAACGGTAACATCATTAAGGAATTAGGGACGAAAGTGTCTCCCTCTGACGAAATTGAAGTGAACGGGGTACCGATTGATAAAGAAGAACCTGTCTATTTTTTGTTTTATAAACCGACTGGTGTCATTTCTAGCGTAAAGGATGAGAAGGGGCGTAAAGTCGTTACAGATTACTTCCCTGATATCGAACAAAGGATATTTCCTGTAGGTCGCCTTGATTATGACACTTCTGGTTTGCTTATACTGACGAATGACGGTGACTTTGCCAATGCGTTGATGCACCCGAAATACCATGTTGAAAAAAGATATGTAGCTAAAGTGAAAGGGATCCCTTCTAAGCTTGAGCTGCGCAAACTGGCGAATGGGATTATGCTCGACGATGGCAAGACGGCACCTGCAAAAGTCAAAATGAAAAGCTTAGAAAAAAGGAAACAGACGGCAATCATTGAATTGACGATCCGCGAAGGCAGGAACCGCCAGGTGAGAAGGATGTTCGAGACCCTTGGATATCCTGTCCAAAAACTGAAACGTGAAGGGTACGGAAACCTTGATCTCAGAGGATTGAATCCAGGGGACTCCCGTACAATGACACCTCATGAAGTGAAGCAATTACGGAATCTAGCTGTCACATAAACGTCAAATAAAACCCATGAATACTGGACAAATAAACGTTATAGTAGGAAGGGTAGAAGATTAGATTGGAGCGGTCGCCATTATGAAAAAACGACAACGATTAATCATGCGTTCTGTCATATTGGTTGTCATTGCCCTAGCCCTCGGATATACACTCTATAACACCGTTTTCAATGATAAAAAGGAACCTGTCAAAGCCGGAGACACAGCTCCGAACTTTGCCCTCGAAGATTTGGAAGGTAATCAAGTAGAGCTTAAGGATTATAAAGGGAAGGGCGTTTTCTTGAATTTCTGGGGTACATATTGTCCACCATGTGAAAAAGAAATGCCTGCCATCCAACGGCAGTATGACAAATATAAAGACCAGGGTGTAGTCGTCCTGGCTGTAGATATCGCTGAACCGAAGTTTACGGTAGAAAAATTCGCGAAACGAAAGAATCTGACTTTCCCTATCTTATTAGACCAACAACGTGAAGTAGTAGATGAGTATGGTGTCGGGAACTTGCCAGCAACGTACTTGATCAGCCCGGAAGGCAAAGTGGTCGATAAAATCACGGGAGAGCTGAATGATACGCTAGTGCGTAACTATATGGAAAAAATCAAGCCATAATGGGGTGTTCAAATGGATAAGATTAAGTGCGATTGCGGCCATCTGAATCCCTACGGTACGATCATTTGTGAAGCTTGTGGTAAGCCGATTCAAGAGGAATCACCGGAAAAGCTTTTGAACATGAGATATGAAGGGACAGCACGACGTTCGCAAACCTATAATACGAATGCTGTCGACAAGATATGGAACTTCTTCTCGAGTGTAAAAGTCGGGGTATGGCTAATCGTCATCACCCTGATTGCTTCTGCAATCGGAACGATTTTTCCGCAACAGATGTATATACCGCCTACAGCCAATCCGGCAGCATATTATGAGGAAGAGTATGGTATGCTTGGGGAAATCTATTATATATTAGGTTTCCATAACCTTTATAGTTCTTGGTGGTTTGTACTTTTGCTAGGTTTGATCGGCGTTTCGATTACGGTTGCAAGTATCGACCGTGGTGTGCCGCTTTTTCGTTCCCTGCGAAACCAGCGGGTTGCGAAACATGATAACTTTTTAAAAAAGCAACGAATGTTCGCTGTCTCGAAACGACCTGAAGATGAAGAGCAATTCATGGAAGAAATCCTTTTCCGACTGAAGGAAAAGCGCTATCGTATCCGTAGAGAGGGTAATAGTATCCTAGCAGAGAAAGGGCGTTTTTCCAGGTGGGGTCCATATGTAAACCATGTTGGGTTGATCATCTTCTTACTGGGCTCCATGCTTAGAATAGTACCAGGGCTGTATTTGGATGAAGATATGTGGATCCGTGAGGGTGAAACGAAAGCGATCAAAGGCACGGATCAAGAGTATTATTTAAAGCATGATAAATTCACTTTCGAAGTCTACGATAAAAAGGAAGAAAGGTTTTCGGAAGCTTTGAATCGGGTACAGCAGCCGGTGCCTAAAAACTATCAAAGTGATGTTACTCTATATAAAGCTGATGAGAAGTTGCCTGGTGCAAAGCCAGATCTCTCTGAAGTAAAAGATTATTCGATCCAGGTTAATAAACCGCTTGAATTTGATGGTTATTCCCTCTATCAAGTAGACTATCGACAGGAAATGAGATATATGCATTTCGAGTTGCAAAACGCTGAAACGGAAGAAGCGGTCGGGTCATTTTCTGTAGATCTATTGAACCCGAAAGATGATTTCGATCTCGGGGATGGCAACCGTGTGGAATTAGAAGGCTATTATCCAGATTTTTACTTTGATAAAGAAACGAAAAAGCCGGCTACGAAAACAAATATACCGAACAATCCGGCTTTCATATTCAAAATGTTCACCCCTGAAACACCGGAAGGAGAAGTTGCTTTCATCGGCATCCGACAAAATCTCGATCCTTCTGGTGATAACCAATACAAAGTCGCTTTCGATGGTATAGATACAGAGTTCACAACCGGGCTGACTGTGAAGAAGGATTACACATTGCCAATCATTTTGATCGGCGGTATCATCTTCATGATTGGAGTCGTTCAAGGGCTGTATTGGAATCATCGCCGTGTATGGGTGAAAGTGAAAGAAGAAGATGTATGGATGGCAGCCCACACGAATAAAAACTGGCACGGTATTCGACGTGAACTAGATGACATAACGGTAAAACTCAATATGAAGCAGCTTGTCGACCAACAGGAAGAGTCGAAAAAAGCTTAGAAGGGAGGAAGACCCATGGCTCAGTTAAGCAGTAGTCTATTATATATAGCATTTTTCATTTACTTTACCGCGACCATCCTTTTTGTCGTTTCCTTGACGGTTAAAGAAAAAGATGGCACGAAATCGAATAAATGGGGGAAATGGGGCTATATCCTATCCATCATCGGATTTATATGCCAGTTGGGATACTTCATCACTCGATGGATTGCAGCAGGTCATGCCCCTGTCAGCAACCTTTTTGAATTCACGACATTTTTCGGTATGATGATGGTATTCGGTTTCATTATCATCTATGCCATCTATCGGTTGAATGTACTGGGTGTATTCGCAATGCCAGTCGCACTTCTTGTGATTGCATATGCGAGTATGTTCCCAAGAGAGATAGAACCATTAATTCCTGCTCTTCAAAGTAATTGGTTGAAAATTCATGTAACGACAGCAGCTTTAGGGGAAGGGATTTTAGCGATAAGCTTCGTTGCCGGTTTGATTTACCTTGTTGCTACGATCGATCAAAGCAAAGGCTCGATGAAGACAGGCTGGTTGGAATTCGTCCTATACACCTTGCTCAGTACACTTGGCTTCATTCTCGTCTCCATAGGTTTTGGAGCTGCAAACTATCAAGCGAGTTTTGAATGGGTGAACGAGAGTGGTAACCAAGCAGAACTTGTCTATCACATGCCAGCGATTGCTAGTCCGCATGATGGAGTGAAGCTGACAGAAGGTGCATTCGGACCCCTGTTTGAAGCGCCTGCATGGATGGAAGGTGTAGATGCACCGAAGAAGCTGAATACGTTCATCTGGTCATTATTTTCTGGACTCATTCTCTATCTATTATTAAGGCTTTCCTTAAGAAAGCGCTTAGGAGCAGCATTAAAACCTTTAATGAAAAATATCAATACACAATTGGTTGACGAGATCAGCTATCGCTCTATTGCGATCGGATTTCCGGTCTTTACCTTGGGTGCATTGATTTTCGCGATGATTTGGGCACAGGCAGCCTGGACACGATTCTGGGGATGGGATCCAAAGGAAGTATGGGCTTTGATTACATTTCTCTTTTATGCTGCTTATCTCCACTTGAGGCTTGCTAGGGACTGGCATGGTGAAAAATCAGCATGGTTATGTGTACTAGGCTTCGTCATCATCATGTTCAACTTGATAGCAGTCAATATTGTAATTGTAGGCTTGCATTCCTATGCATAACAGAAAACCTTCACGTTCAGTGGAGGTTTTCTTAAGAGTTGGAAAGAATATGTAGTATGGAAGAAGTAGGAGGTATGAGGACAATGGAAAAAGAACAAAGAGTACTAGTCGTTGATGATGAAGAACGAATTCGAAAATTACTGAGGATGTATTTAGAGCGTGAAAATTTCGAGGTTGTCGAGGCTGAAGACGGAGAAACTGCTTTACAGGAGGCGAGTGAAGCTGAATTTGATATCATCCTCCTCGATCTGATGCTGCCAGAGATGGACGGAATCGAGGTTTGTGAAAAGCTAAGGAATGAAAAAGCTACCCCAATCATCATGCTGACGGCTAAAGGCGAAGAATCGAATCGTGTGCAAGGTTTTGAAGCAGGGGCAGATGACTATGTGGTCAAGCCGTTCAGCCCAAGAGAAGTGGTCTTACGGGTGAAAGCGCTGTTACGGCGTTCTACCGCAACGAAGTATCTACATACAGACACTGTCAGCAAAGACGTCATCGTATTTCCTCATTTGACGATCGATAATGATGCCCACCGTGTGACAGCTGATGGGAAAGAGATCAGTTTGACACCGAAAGAATATGAACTGCTCTTATATTTAGCGAAGACACCTGACAAAGTGTATTCCAGAGAGCAATTGTTGAAGGATGTCTGGAATTATGAGTTCTTCGGTGACCTTCGGACGGTTGATACACACGTAAAACGTCTCCGTGAAAAATTAAATAGAGTCTCTCCCGACGCAGCTTCGATGATTTCAACTGTTTGGGGTGTAGGTTATAAATTTGAGGTAGAAGAAAAAGAATGATTTGGAGAAGTGTAGTAGGAAAGCTTTGGGGCACCATCCTTCTGCTTGTTTCCGTGGTCCTCTTCATCTTAACCGTACTGTTGATGCAATTCTTCGAGAATTTCATTGTCGATAATGCGAAGAAACAACTTTCCCAATTGGAAGATTCACTGGTGGAAATCATCCAAAGTGATCAACGATTTGATGAGGCAAAGGATACGATATCCAGCCTAGTCGATGCACACTCAAGCAACATTGTCATCCTCAGTGATCGTACTCAGTATTCCCATTCTTCTGAGCAAACTGATCTATCCCAACTCCCTTACTCGCTGTTCCGTGAAGACCCGAAATTATCCAGAGTGCTTAAAAATGGTGAAACAGTGAGTGTCCAAGGGGATTTTCCTATTCAAAAAGAGGATCAGACAGAACACAATGAAATCCTGATCGTCGGTAAACCTGTCCAACTTTCCGATAATGAACAAGGTGCGGTGTTCATCTATCAATCATTGGAGTTGATCGAAGAGACAAATCAAAAAGCGAAGCAGATCATCTTCTTATCAGCAGGGATTGCAATCATACTTACTACGATTTTTGCCTTCTTTTTATCAACAAGGATCACCTCCCCTCTTAGGAGGATGAGGGAAGCAGCCTTAGAGGTAACACAAGGTAAGTTCGATACGAAGGTTCCGATCCTGACTCATGACGAGATTGGTGAACTGGCACTGTCATTTAATCGAATGGGGCGTAATTTGAAAAATAACATCAATGCGCTAAGTCAAGAGAAGGAGCAGTTGTCTAGTATCTTAAGTAGTATGGCAGACGGGGTCATTACATTCGATCGTAAAGGGAAGATTCTCGTTACTAATCCTCCTGCAGAACGGTTCATCCAAGCCTGGTACTATGAGCAGGGCATGGAAGAACGGGTAGGCGAGGAAGTTCCTGAACAGATCAATGACCTATTCCGGAATGTCGTAAGCCTTGAACGTGAACAAATGACTGAAATCGATCTTCAAGGGAGAAGCTGGGTCGTCTTGATGACGCCGCTTTACAATCAATCAAATGTCCGGGGAGCTGTCGCGGTATTCCGGGATATGACGGAAGAACGCCAACATGATAAGTTGCGGAAGGATTTCATAGCCAATGTCTCCCACGAACTGAGGACTCCTATTTCAATGCTGCAGGGCTATAGTGAAGCTATAATTGATGATATAGCCGGCACTGAGCAAGAAAAGAAGGATATCGCTCAGATCATTTATGATGAATCCCTTAGAATGGGACGCTTGGTCAATGAATTGCTCGATCTTGCCCGGATGGAAGCAGGGCATGTATCCCTCAAGTTGATGGAAATCGATGTCAGGGAATTTTTTACAAGGGTTGTCCATAAATTCCAAGGGCTGGCCAGGGAAAGAGAGATCGACATTAAATTGAAGCTGCCAGGAACAGCTATAGATATTGAGGCCGACGCCGATCGATTGGAACAAGTGATGACGAACCTGATAGACAATGCATTAAGACATACCAAAAAAGGCGGTACGGTAACGGTTGAGGTTACGAACCTTCCCAGTGGGCTGAACATTGAGATCAAGGATACAGGTTCAGGTATTCCTAAGGAGGATCTCCCATTCGTCTTTGAACGCTTTTATAAAGCGGATAAAGCACGGACTAGAGGACGTTCGGGTACTGGTCTGGGACTTGCAATCGTCAAGAACATCATTGACGCCCACGGTGGAAAAATTTCTGTCCATAGTAAAATTGATGAAGGTACGACATTTTCATTCTTCATTCCACAAAAAAATAAGAACGAGAATGGAAAATGACGATAAATCTTGTTCCATAGGTAACAGACACACGGAAGATTGCAATGAACCCGCTGCTTGTGTAATATTTTTATCGGTCATGTTATAAAAAAATGCTTACCTCCATACGATATGATCGTGCCCTTGGCTTTTCCAGCACTGGATGATAGACTGTGGAGGTTTGATATGAAGAAAGTCCTAATGTTGTTCTTGGTAATGTTTTATGTTTTGTCATATATGGTGAATTCTGATATCGTATCTGCTAAGAGTCCAACGAAGGTCAAGCAGGAAATAAAATGGGACTGGCCGGTCGAAGGTGTGTTGACTGACCATTTCGGTACAAGAGAAGGAACTCATTTCGGTGTCGATATAGCTGCTAGAAAAGGAAAAGAGATACGCGTTGTGGAAAAAGGGATGATAACGAAATCCTATTATTCCGATTCTTATGGAAATGTCATTTTTGTCAAGCATCCGAATGGGATGGAAACCGTGTATGCCCATATGAGTGAACGCCTCTCTGAAGCAGGAGAGAAGGTAGAGAAAGGTTCAATCATCGGCCTGATCGGCAACACCGGTGAATCTAGAGGTGACCATCTGCATTTTGAAGTGCATCTGGAAGAATGGAATATACATAAAACCAACGCAGTAGATCCTCTTGCTTTTCTCACAGATGAACAAAGGGCAGCCAATGTCAATGCGCCACATTTCGAAAAAAATGAAGAAGTCGCGATCACGATTACCGAAGGAGATACTTTATGGGGTATCTCGCAAAAGTATGATGTTTCAGTAAATAAACTGATGGGATTGAACAATCTCCATACGAATTTGATCATCGTAGGACAAAAGTTATATATTTCGAAGGAGAAAACCTGATTATCGACACAATAGGAGAGGAGAACAAAAGAAGATGCGGACAGATTATCACAACCATTTAGAAAAAGGGACATTGACTCTGGATTATCTTACGAAGTTCACAGATAAAGCGGTGGAGGAAGGGATCGATCATTTCGGTATATCCGAACATGCTTATCATTTTTATCAAACTGCAGATATCCTTTCTAACCCGTGGGTTGAAGCAAGGCGTTATTACGATATGGAAGACTATGTAGCTCTGTTCCGACAAGCGTGGAATCGGGATATAGATGTGAAAATGTCGATCGAAATGGATTATACACCTGGTAAGCACGAAGAAATGAAGCGATTCATCGATCAATATGATTTTGATTATGTTATCGGTTCGATTCATTGGATCGATGATTTTGGCATCGACCTATCTGAATATAAAGAAGAATGGGATCGAAGGGATCTGTTTGATGTTTACCGTCGTTACTTTGATCAGGTTGTCACACTAGCCCAATCAAATATGTTCGATATTCTAGGCCACATCGACCTTGTGAAAATATTCAACTACGTACCAGAAGATAATGATTTCCTCCTCGAGCAATACGAGCGTGCAACTGATGCGTTGAAGGAATCGAAGACTTGTATTGAGATCAGTACGGCTGGTTTGCGTAAACCGGTTAAACAAATGTACCCTCACGAAGATCTGCTGAAAATGTGTCATCAAAAAGGAATTCCAATCGTCTTATCCTCGGACGCACATTTTCCTGAACATGTCGGATTTGCATATGGACGTGCAGTCCAATTTGCTAAGGAAGCAGGATATACCCATTTGATGACATTTAATAAAGGAAAGCGGGAAGAAGTACTATTAAAATAGTTGCTACCTTACGAGGTGTTGAATAGTGTGGTTTGACCTTATTAATCACGATCTTGGCCGTAACAAGCAACTTTTAGGCAGTATAAAAAGGGTTGGCTCTCAATAAAGAGCCAACCCTTTTCGTTGTGGTGAAGTGATGTCTAGCTCCATCGCCCAGCCACTTGGACACTTCAGACCTCCTGCGGCGGCAACACATTGAAGTACTACTTAAGAAGTTACCCACGCAGAACCTAACCTTGTTTGGTTCGAGCCTTCTCGTCGGACTTCCAGTGACATCGTGGTTGCCCAGGGCGATTGCGCTTTCCTTTAGTCCAACGACATCGTAAGAAGCGCTGTTATACCAGTGTTTTCTTGTAAATCCTTGATTGTCTCGTTGTTAAGGGGTTCGTCAAATGTCAGAACCATTGCAGCACCCCCGCTCACTTCTTTTCGTCCCACCTGCATCGTTGCAATATTCATTCCATGTCTTCCGAGTACTTCCCCGACCTTGCCGATCACTCCAGGCTTGTCATTATGGGTGATGAAGATGAGGTGCCCTTTCGGAGTGAAATCAATATCAAAGCCATTCAGATTGACGACTCTGCCCCCAAGCCCAGGAAGCAATGTCCCCTGGATGGATACCATCTGGTTCTCGCCTTTTACTTTCACATCAACCAGACTAGAGTAGCCGAAAGTTTCCGAGGCCATTGTTTCACCGTATGTGATCCCCCGTTGTTTGGCAATCAGGTTGGCATTGACGATATTGACAGGTTGATCGACTCTAGAATTGAGGAAACCTGACAATAAGCTCCTCGTAACCGGAAGTGTCTCATGATCAGTCAGTTCTCCTGAATAGGTCAATTGAATTTCCTTTATCGGCGTTTTTATACAATGTGACAAAAACGTCCCTAAACGATTTGCCAGTTCAATGAATGGATAGATGAAGTCATGTACATCACGTGAAATGGCAGGATAATTCAATGCATTTCGTGCTGGCCGTCCTTCGAGTACATTACATACATCCTCACTTACTTGTTTCGCAACATTGAATTGCGCTTCGGCCGTAGATGCGGCAATATGGGGGGTTGCAATTACATTCGGATGTAAAAGGAGTGATTCATTGGCACATGGCTCTTCTGAAAACACATCCAGTGCAGCTCCAGCAATATGTCCTTCTTCCAACGCCTCGACAAGAGCTTTCTCATCAATGATCCCACCGCGTGCGCAATTAAGTATATAAGCCCCTCTTTTCATTGTTTTGATTGAGTCTTTGTTAATCAGATTCTTTGTATCTTCATTCAATGGGGTATGGACTGTAACGATCTCTGCTGTTTGCAGTAACTGATCCAACGAAACAAGTTCTACCTGTAGCTTTTTCGCTCGTTCTTTTGTGAGGAATGGGTCGAATACATGGATATCCATCCCGAAGGATAGAGCCCTCTTAGCAATTTCAGATCCGATTTTACCCATTCCGATAATACCAAGGGTCTTCCCGTTTATTTCATGTCCCGTAAAAGCAGAACGCTTCCACTCCAGGTTCCGTAAAGACCGGTTTGCCTGGGGGATATGACGCATCAGAGAAAGCATCATGGCAAAGGTATGTTCAGCAGTGGAGATCGTGTTCCCGTTCGGGGCGTTTACGACGACAATTCCTTGTTCGGTTGCAGCATCCAAATCGATGTTGTCAATACCAACACCAGCACGGGCAATAATTTTAAGATTAGGCATTTCATCGATGAGTTCCCGTGTAATCTTGGTACCACTACGTACTAGAATTGCGTCGATTTCCTTTTTGGAGGGTACTTCATGAATGTTTTTTTCAATAAGATTCATTCCTGCAGTATTCACAAGCGGTTCTAAGCCCGCTCTGCTTATTGGATCACTTATAACGATTTGAAACAAACTCTTCACCTCATCCTTCTATTATTAATTTCTGATTCTCCTACTGTTCACAAGGTATGTCAACTGAAATCTGTCCAATTTTGAAGTATTGCGAAAAGTAAAACAGTGAGGGATTAACAATGGTAGCGTTTACATGAAATTTTATGAAATTCTATGGGATAAGTTCTTTAAAAAAGACCCACGGATATTTCGCAGGTCTTTAAATCTAAACATTTATTTTTGTTCCTGATAGCGTTTTAAGCATTCTTCTACTAATTGAGCAGCTTTTTCAGGGCCTTCCCAGGAACCGATCTCTGTCTTCTTACCTTGTAGGTCTTTATAGCGTTCGAAGAAATGAGAGATTTCTTTAAGTGTATGCTCTGGAACGTCTTCAAGCGACTGTACATGGTCAAAACGTGGGTCTTCAACTGGAACTGCTAAAAGCTTGGCATCCTCTTCTCCGCTGTCAATCATGTTCAGGAATCCGATGACGCGGGATTCGATTACGCAGCCAGGGAAAGTTGGATTCGTCACGAGTACGAGGATATCTAGCGGGTCCCCATCAAGGGCGAGTGTATTTTCAAGATAGCCGTATTCAGCAGGGTAGAACATCGGAGAAAAAAGGACACGGTCAAGCTTGAATACACCTTTCTCTTTATCGTATTCATATTTGTTCTGACTTCCAGTCGGAATTTCAATAAATGCGTCGACTACTTTTGCCATTTTATAGTACCTCCTTAGAATATGTACAACTTACAATACCCTATTATAGCAATTCAAGATTCATTTGAAAACTGAGAGACACACAAAAAAGCAGTTTGTTTCATCTCTCAAATGGGAGCTTTATAGTAACTGACAATAATTATCACTTTTATTAATATGTAAAAGGATTTAAGAAAGACGCCTTCCGGAAAAGAAGACGTCTTTCTGAAAATTTTTATTCGAATTTGAGTGCATCCCCATCGAAAGGCTCATCCGCGATTTTAATTGAATCAGTCGGGCAACCTTCGAAGGCGTCCTGCATATCTTCATGAAGAATATCTGGGATTTCCACGATTCCCTGATTATCATCTAATGTAACAAATGCGATACCTTCATCATCGTAATCATAGATGTCAGGTGCAGCAGCCCCACAAGCTCCGCAAGCAATACATGTTTCTTTGTCAACAATTGTGTACTTTGGCATATCGAAATTACCCTCCTAGAAATTTATGAATCTGTTCTTTCATTACCTATCTTATTATCATTTCAAAAAACAGTTCATATTCTCCAAATGAATCCATTTTTCTATCCTTGATACTATTGTAAAACTGTTAGATTGAGATTTCAACATTTAAATTCATTGAGAATCCTTATCAAATAAGGTTTTGAAAGTGTTTAACGACCGCATAAGCCAATTTTCCTGAAATGGCCCCAATTTGAACTCCCTTTGATACAATAGGGACAAAGAGACAGGGGGTGAACAGGGCATGAACTATTTGGATTCAATTTTACTGTTGGGGATTTCTCGGATGGACGGTGAGAGGACCACATCAGGGCTGTTTCATTTGTTCAACGGCAAAAAATCATCCCAGACCGTGCAAGATGGCAGGTTGTTTCATTTATCACATTTATTCGGAATATTAAAAGGATACAAATTCCATGATTTTCAGGAAAAGATAAACGAACTCCACCATGATGGCTTGATTGAGTTAAATGATGGCACCTATCCTCGCTTGTCGGAATCAGGTAGGATAAAGCTCCAAGAACAAATGGAACGACGACCCCTACCGCCATCCTTGGATGGTTGGCGTTATGGAGACCTCAGTATCGTATTCTGGAGACGCTTGACGCTGTTTGCCCAGACACTCTCCCATACCTTACATGAAGATCACCATTTCCATCCGATACAAAATGATCCTGACACATTGCAATGGGTCAAACACTTCTTTCCGAGAGATAAGGAGAGCCGTACAATGGCATCATCCTTGCTTTTCAATGAACTTATGACCCTACTCCAAAAGATGGAAGAGATAGATGCAGAAAATGTTGTCCTACGATTGACGAGGTCAGGCAGAATCGGTCAAACCGCTTTACAAGTGTCTGAAAGATTACAGTTGGATCCGATGGAATGTCATATCCGTTTTCAATCAGCCCTTCATTTTATGGTTGATAAGATACTAGATGGCCAGAAGTCATATCCCGTTCTCTATATTTTCCTTAGAGATATAAAGCAGTCTCATGCTCTTACTGGATCTACTAGAAAAACGTATCAATTAATCAACAAAGGGCTCCAATTAGAAGAAGTGGCCGCCATCCGCAAATTAAAACCTAGTACAATCGAAGACCATCTTGTGGAACTCGCGATCCATGTTCCGGAGATGGATATCGACAGATACATAACGGAATCGGATCAGAAGCGTATATTAGAAGTTTCAAGAATTTTGGGTACGAAAAGACTGAAAGAAATAAAACAGGCACTCGGTGAGGATATTGATTACTTTCAAATCCGGTTGACCCTTGCTAAATATGAAGTCAGCCATCACATGGAAAAGGAGGGATAGTATTGTCGATCGATCACATCTTATCTGAAAAATTCGGTTTTCGTTCCTTTCGTCAAGGACAAAGAGAAATAATCGAGGATGTTTTCCACGGAAACGATGTGTTTGCGATGCTTCCGACCGGATCGGGGAAATCAATCTGTTACCAGCTGCCGGCTTATCTTTTGGAAGGTATTGTGGTCGTCGTATCACCGCTTATTTCTTTGATGGAAGATCAGGTAGAGCAGTTAAGACGTCAAGGTGAGAAAAGGGTCTGTACGTTCCATAGCGGGATGCCCTATCATGTGCGGATGAAAATATTACGTGATCTCACAAGGTATAAAATCCTCTATGTATCCCCAGAAACCCTGCAGACAGATATGCTATCCGGCACTCTCTCAAGAATGAAGGTCGCTCTATTTGTAGTGGATGAAGCACATTGTATATCCCAATGGGGTCATGAATTCAGAACGGATTATCTGAAGCTGGGTGAAGTTTGTAATAGGATTGGCAGGCCGCCGATATTAGCATTGACCGCAACAGCAACTGTAAATGTAAGGAAAGATATCATTAAGCTCTTGAATCTGGACAGACCGGAAATGCACATCTATTCTGTTGATCGTCCAAACATCGCCTTCCAAAGTGAAATTGCAGAGACGGCTATCGAAAAAATGGATATCCTGATCCGCTATGTACAAACGTTGAAAGGTCCCGGCATCATTTACACTTCAAGCCGTATGGCCACTGAAACGATCACAGAGGTATTGAAGCGGAATGGAGTCGAGAAAACGGCTTATTATCACGGTGGAATGGAAAATGATGATCGGCTATTGACCCAGAAACAATTCATTTATGATGAGCTGGATGTCATTTGTTGTACGAATGCATTCGGGATGGGGATCAACAAACCGGATATTCGATTCATTATACATTACCATTTTCCTTCGAATATAGAATCATATTTGCAGGAAATTGGACGTGCAGGAAGAGATGGAGAAGTAAGCCTTGCCTTGATGCTTTATCATGAGGATGATGATTTTATTCCAGAACGTCTCATCACTGCAGAATTACCTACAAAACAAGATATAGATCATTTTAGCATCATGGTTGATGTGGACAAGCTTGACCAGGCGTTATTCGAACAATCCATAACCAGCTTGAATCTCTCCGAAACAGCTGAACGTTTCATGCACTTTCACGTTAAAAAGTTCTTTAGGGAGGAGAAGAGGGATTTCCAATCTTGGAAAAATCAATTAGTGGAATTCATTGAAAAGAGGATTAAAGAAAAACGAGAACGAATCCGATATATGAAAAAATGGATTCTCTCGGAGAAATGCAAAAGAGAATCGATATTGGGGGCTTTTTCAGAAAAACTGGACAAACGTCCATTGAACTGTTGTCATGTTTGCGGATTATCCCTGGAACCTTACGAATCCTCTAAAGAGAAATCACCCCGACCAGAAATGAAATCATGGGAAGAGGAACTTGCTCTAATCTTTCATCAGGAGAACGTTGATGTTTAAACGATTGAATCAGAAAGAACTCATCCAATCATTATCACAGCGGGAACTTTACCTTAATTTATACTTGACCCAGGGGATTTTTCTCTTATTGACTGTGATATTATCTTTTTTCTTTCAACAAGATTTCGCAGATTGGATCGTACTTTTGCAACCAGATTGGCTCAGGATCATCGTCTGGTCGACTCCTGTCATCATACTTGTTGTATCGGTGGATCTGATTTTATGGAAAAAAGCTCCCAGGCGTTTGATCGATGATGGCGGAATCAATGAGAGGATCTTTTCTCATATATCCCTGCTGCATCTAATTCTGGTCACGGGTATCATCGGACTTTGTGAAGAGCTATTATTCCGGGGTGTCTTACAGACGAATATCGGATATGTTCCAGCTAGCTTGTTATTCGCTCTCATGCATATTCGCTATATTACAAAACCTGTATTATTATTGTTTGCCATACTGTTAAGTTTTTTGTTAGGCGCTATATTCATTATTACAGAAAATTTATTGATCCCCATCTTCATTCATATTGGAATTGATTTTCTCTTAGGATTGATCATCCGGTATAACTTTCTCTCTGTCCGTTCAACAAAGGATAAAAGGATCGACGATGGTTATGGAAGGTGAGCTGGATTGAGGGGTTGAAAATGTACTGAAAAGGAGGATATCAAGTTGGACCTGCAAGATCAAGCCTCGTCATTACGGGAAAAAGTGAGTGATGTCGCTAATCCGCCTTTACACAGTCATGAGGTGGATATTATGAATCTGCCTCCAAGAAGCGAAAAACATTCAAGGTCAAGAGCACAGCAAAAAAAGAAGATCAGCCAAGGTAAACTTCATTTATGGATTACACGTGGAATCGTCATTTCTTTTCTCGGATTTGAACATGGATCAAGAAATGAAGAAAGGCACAGTCCGTCTAATCAATATCATCAAATGAAAAAACATTCAGGTGAACGGATGTATACCGCATTCCCTCCTAGCATAGTTTTGAATAGGAGGGAATCTAAATGGATGGTTTACAGTATTGGAAGTTTAAACAATATCTCATTTCAGAAGTGACGTTGGAAGTGGTCAAAAATTTGATTGAACGAAGAACAAAGGAAAAACGTTTTGAGCAGCTCTTATTGAAGTGGTCTTTATCGTTATTTGTAATCCTTTTCTTCAGCATTGTATATACTTACTTTTACAAGCTTCCAGCATTGGAACGGATGTTTTTGACGAATCGGGATGTAATGAGTGATCTTACAAAGGATAAGCTGCTATTCATTCTCTTGGTTGCAGGTGTATTTTGTGTGATCCAAATGATCCATTACAAGAAAAAGCATACCAAGGCTGAAAACGAGTACGAAGAATTAAGGATAGCAACAATAGAACGAGGAGAAGAACTGTGGGAGAAACCAGTTCCATGGAAACATAGACATGAGGTATTCGATTGGCTGAAACGTGAACATGATATCAACTTATATCACAAATAACCCTACATGGGACAAGGACATCCGAAGAATGCATTTTCGCTTCTGCAAAATAGCTGGTCATTTATCTGCACATGATCTTTTGTGATCAGTTGAATTCTGCCAAATGCAACTGTTTCATACTCTTTCATGCAAAACACTTCAACTGGGAGTCCGATCTTCTGGCTGTATTCCAAATCCTGATCTAGGACGAGAGATTTATTCGTAAACTTGGATATGGTCATGATGTGTCCTCTCCTAACTTTTAATTTTTTGAATTTTCTTATACTCAAATTCTTAGTTTAATCTTAAAGGAAATTTACATAATTTTCAACCTCATTTGTTTTAATATTCTGAAAAAAATAAATTTTAAAACACCTAGTAGGAATTACCTAAATGAGTATCGAAAAGATTAAGGTATCATCAATTTAGTCAGGGGGGATTAGATGTTTGTTAAAAGTATCATGATACCAAAAATAAAAACATACGTTGTGCAAAGTACAGATACTCTGAAAGATGTCTTACATAAGTTGGATCAGTATCAGATCGATGGGATGCCTGTCGTCACAGGGAACGACTATACAGGTATCATCACGTTGAACAGGATCTATAAGGTATTCTTTGAATCCGGTATAGAAAAGGAGAAATTCCTCAGTTCAACTGTGGCTGGTGACATCGCTGATTACAAGGATGATTTCATCAATGAAGAAGAAATTTTTGAGAAGATCCTTTTGTCAGTCAAGGATCGTCCACTTATAGCTGTTGTTGATGAATCTGGTGATCTGAAAGGTGTCATTACGCGATATGATACCCTTGAACAGTTCCAAAGTGCTTTCGGTATGAAGCGTAAGGGTGTCCGTATTTCGTTTTCCTCCTCTGAAGCAGAAGGCCCGGATTGCCAGGCTTGCAGAGATAGCCAGGCAATTTCATGAAAACATCATTTCGCTTGCAACCTTTGACGAAACGGATAAGTTTGTCAGAAGGATCGTTATGAAAGTCGAAAAACAGCAGAACATTGATAAATTCATAAGGAAACTTGAAGCATCCGGTTTTCGAGTCCTTGATATAAAGGAAGATTGAAAACATGAAATTCCTTCCCTTTTCATACGGTATAGGGGAGGGATTTTTGTGTTTAAACGAATCATCGCATTATTGATCGGTTATTTATCTTTGTATACTGTCGTGAATGATATCCCGACTACGTCGTATGATGAATTTATGCAGTGGGTTTCGAGTTTGATTTTAAATCCATTTCGTTTTGTCGTTTCAGCTTTTTTGACACTGATCGGTGTTATAGCATATGGCATCATGATCAAAACGGTCATTACCGATTTCAAACACCCAAGAGCCCAATCTTTGGTGGCAGGTATTCTTTACTGTGCCATCGTCCTGGTGAGTATGTTATCTCTCTTCCATATGAACCAGATGCTCATTTTTATATTGTTACCTTGTTCCGTTATTTATGGTATTATTTCGTTATCTCAACGTAATGTGATCGAACGGGGACAGGAAGGTGCAGAATGATCATTATTTTAGCTTTATTGGTGGCTTCAGGACTGATATTGCTTGCTTATATGTGGCGTGAAGCACATCAGAACGTCGTGAGGACCCACGAGCTCTATCTAGATAATTTTCCTGAAAGTTTCAATGGCTTAAAGGTTTTTTTTATTTCAGATATCCATACTAGGGAAATTGAGGATAAATTACTGGAACAAATTAACGATTCGATTGACCTCGTCATCATTGGCGGGGATCTAATGGAAAAAGGGGTGCCATTCGAGCGTGTGTCAAGAAATTTAGACCAACTTTCAAAGATTGCACCTAATTATTTCGTATGGGGGAATAATGATTATGAGGGGGATTTTCGTAAGTTGGATGTGCTTCTCAAAGAAAAAGGAGTCATTATTCTTGACAATACTTGTGCACGTTTCGAAGCAGGAGCAGAGACTATTACGCTTATAGGCACAGATGATCCAACTATGGAACGGGATCAGTTGGAATTGGCTCTTGTTGATGCCGATGAAAGGGAGACAAGCTATAAGATTCTCGCTAGTCACAATCCTTCAATTGTCGGAAAAATCCTGAAGGAACATGAAATCGGATTCGTAATGTGTGGCCATACTCATGGAGGCCAGATCCGTTTATTCAAATGGGGAATTGCAGAAAGAGGCGGCTTTAAAGACCATTGGCAGACTAAGGTATTCATAAGTAATGGATACGGGTACACAAAGCTTCCTTTAAGGCTCTGTGCTCCAGCTGAAACCCATGTACTTACCTTTTATCGGAAAAGTAAATAAGCTGTTTCTAGAATTCAAGGAATTCGTCCAAGCGGCAGATCAAGAACTTTACGGAACTACCTGACCACTAAGAACCTTCTGTATGCACCATCATATAGTGTAGAGAAAGGTGGAGTATTTGCTGTTGAGGAGGACCATATATGCGACTGGAGCGTATAACATATAATAAAATAAAAGTGTTTTTAACTTTGGATGATCTAGACGAGCGCGGCATTTCTAAAGAAGAAATGTGGCAGGACCTGCCTAAGGTCCATGAATTATTCAGGGATATGATGCTGGAAGCAGATGACGAACTAGGGTTTAAAGCAGATGGTCCAATCGCCGTTGAAGTGTTTTCTTTGCCTGCTCAAGGAATGGTGGTCATTGTAACGAAGGGGCAAGCAACAAGTGAGGACGAAGACTACGATGACGAGTACTTGGAACTACAAGTGACAATGGACATAAGTGATGATATCATATACGAGTTTAAAGGCTTCGATGATATAGTTGCACTTGCTTCAAGAGTCTACCAGTTAGGGATCACCGGTGGAGAAATTACTTATTATAACGGACATTATTATATGTCGTTCGAAGAAGAAGAATATGAGTTACTTGACTTCGATATGTTCGTAGCACTTTTATCTGAATTCGGAAGTCCTTCTACAATCACCAAATGGCGTGTAAGAGAATATGGAAAATTGATCATGGAAGCAAATGCAATGGAACAAATCAACAAATACTTTCTAAAAAAATAGTGTATAAAACGTAAGGGCTGGCCGATATGAATTGTGCCAAGCCCTTTAAAAAGATAAGAAAGCATAAAAATTTTGGTTACGGTGAAGAAATGTCTAGCACCACCGCCCAACCACTTGGATCACTTCAGTTCTACTGCGGCGGCGAAAGCCTCCTCGTCGGACTTCCAATAACCTTCGTGGTTAACCAGGGTGTTTTCGCTTTTCTTTATTTCAATGAATAGCTGCTCCAATACATCAGGATTGGAAATAAATAGATGCTGTATAGCTTATTTTTTCTAATTCAGGGTATTGCTAATAAAAAAGCAACAGACTATGGAGAAAGCGGTTTCAAAATATAACGGGAAAACTTATAGATATTACTTCTCATTACGCTTAGTAGAGTGTATACTATGCATTGAGAAATTGAAATCATACTTTATATTGGTATTATCACGGGAGGTAAACCATGTCTGCCAACAATACTTCAGATAATGAACAAGAAAAAAATGGACAAGACAATGTTTTGGTATCAACACAAACTGTAATTAATGATGCATTAGATAAGCTGGGTTACCCAGAGGAAGTATACGAGCTTCTTAAAGAACCAGTCCGTCTGATGACCGTACGGATTCCAGTTAGGATGGATGACGGTTCTATAAAAATATTCACGGGTTATCGTGCCCAACACAATGATGCAGTTGGACCGACAAAGGGTGGAGTCCGATTCCATCCCAATGTTACCGAAACAGAAGTAAAAGCTCTTTCCATCTGGATGAGTTTGAAAGCTGGAATTGTGGACTTGCCTTATGGTGGAGGGAAAGGCGGAATCATATGTGATCCGCGCGATATGTCTTTCCGCGAATTGGAACGCTTGAGTCGCGGTTATGTACGTGCAATAAGTCAGATCGTTGGACCGACGAAGGATATTCCAGCACCTGACGTATTTACGAACTCACAGATCATGGCCTGGATGATGGATGAATACAGCCGGATCCGTGAATTTGACTCTCCAGGGTTCATAACAGGGAAACCATTGGTGCTCGGTGGGTCACACGGACGTGAATCAGCTACGGCTAAAGGTGTTACAATCTGTATCCGTGAAGCCGCTAAGAAAAAAGGAATCAACATTGAAGGCGCGAGAGTGGTCATCCAAGGGTTTGGTAATGCAGGGAGTTTCTTAGCGAAGTTCATGTATGATGCAGGTGCAAAAGTCATCGGTATTTCAGATGCTTATGGCGGATTGCATGATCCTGACGGATTAGATATCGATTATTTGCTGGACCGTCGTGATAGTTTTGGTACAGTGACAAAATTATTTAAAGATACGATCACAAACCAGGAACTCCTTGAATTGGATTGCGACATTCTCGTTCCTGCAGCAATTGAAAACCAAATAACCAAACACAACGCTCACAACATCAAAGCATCGATTGTCGTAGAAGCGGCGAATGGCCCTACAACGATCGAAGCTACCAATATACTTACTGAGCGTGATATTCTTCTTGTACCGGATGTACTTGCTAGTGCAGGGGGTGTCACGGTCTCCTATTTTGAATGGGTCCAAAACAACCAAGGATATTATTGGACTGAAGAAGAAGTGGAAGAAAAGCTTGAGATAGTCATGGTCAAAGCTTTCAATAATATATTGACGACTGCAACGAACCGAAAAGTGAACATGAGACTAGCGGCCTATATGATCGGTGTCCGTAAAATGGCAGAAGCATCCCGTTTCCGAGGATGGATCTAATGCAATTCAGTTGAAACAAACGATAATATCCCCTATCATCAATATGTATGATAAGGGGATTTTTGTTTGTACATGATTTGAAAATTAATTTCCTCAGAAAAATCTTTTAAGCGAAATTTGTGACACTCCCGTGGAAAGGGAGGGTATTTCGCAGATAACAACATAGAGTTCAGTTATTTTGCTTAACAGCTTGAGGATGAAGAATAGTATAGAGTGAAGTTGTCATTAGGAGTGAAAGAAACCATGCAAGCTGACGCTATTATAGTCGGCGGTGGTCCCTGCGGCCTTTCTGCAGCGATTGCATTAGAGGAGATCGGCCTGAAACCAATCGTCATTGAAAAAGGGAACATTGTCAATTCAATCTATCGTTATCCTACTCACCAGCAGTTTTTCAGTTCGAGTGAAAAGCTGGAAATCGGAAACGTACCATTTGTCATCGAACAACGGAAACCTAAACGGAACCAGGCATTATCTTATTATCGGGAAGTCGTGAAAAGGAAAAAGCTCACCGTCCATGCTTTTGAAGAAGTCATGAGTGTAGATAAACGGGAAGACGGCTTATTTATCGTACGTTCTAAGAAACAGAATATAGATGAGCAGACCTATGAGACACCTTATGTGATCATTGCGACAGGATATTATGATCATCCGAATTACATGGGTGTACCCGGAGAAGATCTTGAAAAAGTATTTCATTACTTTAAAGAGGCACATCCATTTTTTGATCGTGATGTTGCTGTCATTGGCGGGAAAAATTCAGCTGTTGACGCTGCCCTTGAACTGGAAAAGGTTGGAGCTCGGGTAACTGTCTTATATAGAGGTTCTGAGTATTCCGGTAGTATTAAACCGTGGATTCTTCCTGAGTTCGAATCGTTGGTCAGGAACGAAAAAGTGAAGATGGAGTTCAATACAAGGGTCATCGAAATTAAAGAAAAGTCCCTTGTATATGAGAACAATGGCGGGTTGAAAGAGATTCAGAATGATTTTGTCTTTGCCATGACAGGCTATCATCCTGATCATACGTTCTTGGCGAAAATGGGAGTGGGGATTGAGGGGGAAACCGGTAGACCGCTGTTCAATCCTGAAACGATGGAAACAAACGTATACGGCATTTTCATTTCAGGTGTAATTGCGGCAGGTAATAATGCAAATGAGATTTTCATTGAAAATGGTCGATTCCACGGAGGGTTAATTGCAAAAGAATTATTGAAAAGGATCGAAAATAGGGACTGACCTGAAATGGTCTAGTCCCTTTCTAGATGTCCAGCTCCAACCCCCAACCACTTGGCTCACTTCAGACCTCTAGCGGCAGTGACACATTGGATTTAGATCGAAGGATTTACCCACGCAGAACCGAACCTTGTTTGGTTCGAGCCTCCTCGTCGGACTTCCAGTGACCTTCGTGGCTGAACAGGGCGGTTTCGCTTTTCTTGATGTCCAGCTCCAACACCCAACCACTTGGCTCACTTCAGTCTTCCTGCGGCAGCGACAGCCTCCTCGTCGGTCTTCCAGTGTCAGCAGGGCGTTTTTGCTTTTCGATCAATTCGATGAAAATGCTTTCCTCAATTGTTCAATATTATAGTTCATTTCTAATGTCACCAACAGTTTCAAGCGAGCTTTAGGTCCATTCAATCCGTTGGTCAATATCACACCGCGGTCTTTCAGCTTACGTCCCCCACCTTCATAACTATAGATGTCTTGGACGATTCCATTGAAACAACGGGAAACCATCACAATTGGAATCTGATTATCAATGAAATGACCAATCTCCTCCATCAGGTCAGGGGGGAGATTCCCTTGTCCCAGTGCTTCGATGACAAGCCCATCAATTTCCGTGGTACGAACAGCCTGCAGCAGCTCCTTTTGCATGCCCGCATAAGCCTTTAACAAGACGACATTCATTGAAAGGCTTGACGTGTCATAATGCTCACGGTGAGCGAGGTTATGATGGAACAATACACCTCGTTTTGTAATGATGCCGATCGGACCTGATTGAGGACTCTGGAACGTTGCAATATTGCTCGTATGGGTTTTCGTCGCATACTTAGCAGCATGGATCTCATCATTGAATACAACCAATACCCCTTTACCTTTCGCATCATCACTCGCAGCCGCCCTTACCGATGTGATGAGATTATGGGGGCCATCTGAACCTAACTCGTTACTGGACCGCATAGCACCTGTCATAATGATCGGAGTCTCACCATCATGAAGCAGGTCAAGGAGATAGGCTGTTTCTTCCAATGTATCCGTTCCGTGTGTGATCACGACACCGTCGAAGTTTTTTTGTTCGATTTTCATGTGTATATAGTTCGACAGCTTGATCATATGCTCTGGTGTGATATGTGGAGACGGAAGATTTAAGAAATCATCCATCGTAACCTTTGCAATTTGGGAAAGGAGTGCATAGGTTTCGTGAAGGGGATTGACATCTCCAGGAATGACTTTCCCGGTTTCTTTATCCTCACTCATCGCGATTGTCCCACCCGTATGAATTACAAGAATTTCTTTCATGAATCTCAACCTCATTCCTAAATATATTGTTAGAAACATAACATACCATGCTTGTAATCATCCGTCTAAGCATAGAGTTAACAGCGTTTCTTCCAAGAACTATATTTAATATAACAAAATCATGGCAGTTCGTGATACCATAGAAAAAAATGGATTGGAAACGGGACGATATAAATGTTTACAATCATATCTGCAGGGATCGCCCCAGGTGTCGCCTTGCTGTCATTTTTCTATTTGAAAGAAAAATATAAACCTGAGCCGATCCTGATGGTATTGCGAACATTCGCCATTGGTGTCCTTCTCGTTTTCCCAGTGATGGTCCTGCAGTTTGGCATTTATGAAGAGATGCAAGTAGCAGGTTGGATGGATGCATTTTTCGTTTCAGGTTTCTTGGAGGAATTTTTCAAATGGTTTCTTCTTTATTTTGCGGCATATCAACATATCGATTTCAATGATCCTTATGATGGTATTATCTATGGTGTCTCGATTTCCTTAGGGTTTGCCACCGCTGAAAATGTATTGTATTTGTTGGCGAATGGAATAGAAACAGCAATGCTCAGAGCGTTATTGCCCGTCCCCAGTCATGCATTATTCGGTGTGATTATGGGATATTATCTTTCAAGAGGTAAATCGTCGCAAAACGTGTATTCCAAAAGGTTATTTTTAATATCTTCATTATTAGTACCGATCTTCTTTCATGGGTTTTATGATTATATCCTATTATCACTGATGCAAAAATGGATGGTTTTCATGCTGCCTTTCATGATTTTCCTATGGTGGTTAGGTTTGAGAAAAATCAAGTATGCACAAGGTGTTTCACAGGAAAATTATGAACAAAATCATAGAGCAGTAAATTAAATTCTTATTCATATGAGCCTGGTCGTCCACTTGATGACCAGGTTTTTTCTATTCATTTTTCTCTTGTATAAAATCACTTCATTGACAGAAACTACGAACATTGAAAAGTTATACAGGATGCAACAGGAGGCTGTAATGATGAAAAGTGGAAATTTGTTCGTAAAAGTATGCTTATCATTGATACTATTGGTCATTCCGTTGTTGAGCGCTGTTCATGTTGAAGAAACAGGCGCGTTCACTGCTCAAGTAATCCAGCATGGTGCAACGGGTGAAGATGTAATCGAGCTCCAATCGAGATTGCAATATTTAGGGTTTTATAATGGGAAGATTGATGGGGTATTTGGTTGGGGTACATACTGGGCACTTCGAAACTTCCAGTATGAGTTCGGGTTGAAGGTGGATGGACTTGCCGGTGCCACGACAAAGTTGAAACTCGCGAATGCTTCAGAGTACCATGAAGGGTTTGTAAAAAGGAATATCCAAAAAGGGAAGAAGTTCACACATTACGGTGGTACACCTTTAGAAAAACAGACACAGAAAGGGAAAGCTCCTGCTAAGAAACCATCTGGCCAAGGTGGAAAAGCACAACCTAAACAACAAAAGCCGAAACAAGGGAAAAACGTACCGAGCGGTTATTCAGAGAATGATATTCAGCTGATGGCGAATGCAGTCTATGGTGAGGCCCGTGGAGAGCCGTATGTAGGACAGGTGGCTGTAGCTGCTGTTATTCTAAACCGTATCGAAAGCACTTCCTTTCCGAATACGATATCAGGCGTCATATTTGAACCCCGTGCATTTACCGCTGTAGCAGATGGCCAAATTTGGCTGACACCGAATGAGCAGGCCAAAAAAGCAGTTCTTGACGCAATCAATGGATGGGATCCTTCAAATGGATGTATCTACTATTTCAACCCTGATACGGCAACATCCGGCTGGATATGGACGCGTTCACAGGTTACCCAAATCGGAAAGCATATCTTTGCGAAATAACGGAGGTGAAGAGACATGATCAGAACGATTCTTATAACTATACTGGCAATTGCCGTAATTGGTACTGGGTATTGGGGATATAAGGAACATCAAGAAAAGAACGCCATTCTTATAAACGCTGAAAATAACTACCAAAGAGCATTCCATGATTTGAATTTCCATATAGATGCTTTGGAGGAAAAAATCGGGACGACGCTGGCAATGAATTCCCGTCAGCAGATTTCTCCTTCACTTGCAGAAGTATGGCGATTGACCTCCGAAGCACATAATGATGTAGGTCAATTACCGTTAGCACTGTTGCCATTCAACAAAACAGAAGAATTCCTTACGAAAATCGGTGAGTTCAGCTACCGGATCGCAATAAGGGATTTGGAGAAGGACCCACTTTCAAAAGATGAATATGCTACACTTGGACAACTGCACAAAAACGCAACCGAAATCAAGAACGAGCTACGGAATGTGCAAGCTACTGTCATGAAGGAAAACCTAAGATGGATGGACGTTGAATTGGCGCTTGCCACAGAAAATGACCCAATGGACAACACAGTCATCAATGGTCTCAAAACTGTCGACAAATCTGTCGAAGGTTACTCAGAAGTGAACTGGGGACCAGAAATGACGAAGATCAGCGAATTTGAAGATAATAAATATAAAGCTTTAAGCGGTAAGGAAATTACGAAACAAGAGGCTAAGAACCTAGCTATCAAGTTCCTCAAACTGGACAAGAACTCTAAAGTGATTGTAGAGGAAAATGGTAAAGGATCTCCTTATGAGGCCTATCGTATTTCGGTCAATGAACCAAAAAGCGATTCCAATATTTATTTGGAAATGACCAAAAAAGGCGGTCATCCAACATGGATACTAGAAGATCGAAATGTTGAAGATGCTAAGATCAGCTTATATCAGGGAAGGGAAAAAGCGGAAGAGTTCTTGAACAAGCATGCGATGGATAAGATGGAAATGTCCACAAGTGACCAATATGAAAACATCGGAATCTACACGTATGTGAAAAAGCAGGATGATGTACGAATCTATCCACAGACAGTTACAATCAAAGTTGCCCTTGATAACGGTGATATCATTGGTTATGAAGGGATGAACTATCTGATCGGTGAAAAAGATCGGAAAATCACTACTCCGGCTATTTCCCAGAAAGAAGCACAAGGGAAGCTGAATCCTAAGCTTAAAATCATGGAAACACACCAGGGAATCATCACGAATGACCTTGGCGAAGAGGTTCAATGCTATGAATTCCTAGCTACAATGGGTAATGAGACGTTCCGAATCTTCATCAACGCGAACACAGGTATGGAAGAAAGGGTAAAAAAACTGGATGATCCTAATACACCGGTCAACAGTATGTAGGTAAAAAAACTTGCCATTGGCGATTTAAGGTAAGACGAAAGTCGGAGATGTAGCTGCGCTTATACTTTATTCCTAGTCAGCTACTACGTTGAATAACGTCTTGCTGCCAAAATTCCTTATCTATAAGTGAACAAGAATCGAGGAAAAGCAAATTTTGCTTTTCCTTTTCTTGTTAAAATGAGATAATCGACCTAAAGAATAAAAGGGCGAGGGGGGATATAACATTTTAAAATCGGTTATACCCTTTTTTTTGAAATCCGGAAACCGGGGCAGGAACCGCAATAATTCCAATGTAAAATTGAAGATATCAGGGAGGATCATCTACTTGTAACTTATCCATCTAACACTCATACAAACAAATCGGAATTTTTCATGGTTGGAACAAAATTTTATGCCCATTATACAACAAAAGATAAAATCACATACACGTTTCATACTGAAATGATCGATCGAAAAAAAGAACAAATACCGTTGCTCATCTTATCTTTTCCTGGGGAAACCAATTTGGAGAAGATCCAGAGACGGGAGTTGGTCCGAGTTGAAACGGCAATAGATGCATCAATCCATCCGACAGAGTTCCAATTTCAGCCTTTCGTTGCCATTACTTCTGATGTGAGCGCAGGCGGATGTGCAGTCATTATGCCAGAGCGCCATCAATTGAAAGCCGGAATGGAAGTGGATTGCTGGATGGTGTTACCCTTAAAAGAACAACATAAATACATAAACCATAAAGCAAAAGTCATCCGTATCATTAAAGGAGAAAATGGAAAAAGGGATAAAGCGCCTCTCCAGTTCCTCAGGATTTCCGAGCAAGATAAACGAAATATGTTGCGTTTTTGTTTCGATGAGCAATTAATGTTGAAGAAAAAAGGGTTATTATAACCAGGGAATCCAATCTTTCGTATAAGAGAAGCCTTGTTTTGGAAACGATAGAGATAAGAACATACTGAGGATGCGATTAACCGATGAAGTTGATTGAACGTATAGTGATCAAGTTGATCATTTGTCAGATGATTTTTCTTATTGTTACTCAATATCTTATATTCAATTGGGACTTTGGCACTTATTTCAATCGTTTATATGAATATGAAGGAATTACAAATGGAAGCAACGGAGAGACCGTTGAAACGATAGACCGCTCAAATTTCCTATGGTATGATGAAAGGGTTGAAAATTGACCTAAGGGGATCATCGGAATTTTGAGGTATATTGTTACCATCGAACTTGGCACCTGGAACCTTATGGTTTCCTCAAAAGGGCCAAGTTTCTCTGTGAAATGGGCAGAAAAATGCCGATCTGTCTCGAATCATTTTAAAATTAGATTTGTCAAAGGTAGCAGGAGGAACTATGAGTAACTTGATAAGAATTGCCATTGATGGACCTGCAGGGGCAGGAAAAAGCACAGTCGCCAAAAAAGTGGCCGACATATTATCGTTTGTTTATATCGATACAGGTGCGATGTATCGTTCCATAACTTTGAAAGCACTTCGCAATGATATTGACGTCAGTGATGAGAGTGCACTGGAAGAAATCCTGAAGACGACAACGATCGATCTTCAAAAAAAATCGGATAAACAGTTCGTCGTCTTGGATGGAGAAGATGTGACGGAAGAAATCAGAACTTCAGAGGTTACGAAAAATGTCTCTGAAGTTTCAAAGCACCCGGCAGTCCGTATAGAAATGGTAAAACGCCAACAAGAATTAAGCCGGGAACATTCTGTCGTCATGGATGGCCGTGATATAGGAACACACGTAATTCCAGATGCCCAAGTGAAAATCTTCCTGATTGCATCAGTTGAGGAAAGAGCGAAGAGAAGGCATGAAGAGAATGTGTCAAAAGGGATTCCTTCAGATCTTGCACAGATTAAACGTGAGATCGAACATAGAGATGAAATAGACTCTAAACGTGAAGCTTCACCATTGATGAAAGCGGAAGATGCGGTTGAACTGGATACGACAACGATGTCGATTGATGATGTCGTAGCAGCGATCCTTCAGATCGTGCATGAAAACGAAAGGGTTTGATGATGGGTGAATCTATATAATTTAGGGCGTAATTTTTTCAATGGTGTTTTCTTTGCAGGATATAAATTGAACGTGATCGGTCTTGAGAACGTACCCAAGGAGGATGGGGTCCTGATTTGTACGAATCACATCAGCTATCTGGACCCTCCTCTTGTCGGTTGTTCATCCGGACGCACAGTCCACTTCATGGCGAAAGCAGAACTCTTTGATGTCCCTGTATTGAAGAGCATCCTACCGAGTATCCACGCATTCCCTGTTCGAAGAGGGATGAGTGATAAACAAGCTTTAAGACGAGGTTTGGAATTATTGCGTAATGGAAAAGCTGTCGGGTTGTTTCCAGAAGGGACACGTAGTAAAACTGGTTCCATCGCAGATGGTCTTGCAGGTGCTGGATTCTTTGCATTGAAAACGGAGGCGAAAGTCGTTCCATGTGCGATCATAGGCCCATACAAATTGTTCAAGGAAGTGAAAATCGTCTATGGGGCACCGATTGATTTTTCTGAATTGAAAGAACATAAGGCTTCCGCAAAGGTCGCAACAGAAAAAATCATGGAAGAAATACGGAAGTTACACGAAGCGAATAAGTGAGGAATATCGGAGTTTAGTTACTTGACAAAAAACGCTATTTATAAGAAGTTAGAGAAAAGGGAAATGAACCTTATACATACTCTTTCACAATGTGGAGGGTCTAATATATTTTTCTCTTCGTTTAGACACTTAAGGAGGTAAAGCCAATGACTGATGAAATGAATCAAGAACTTTCAGAGATTAAACCTTTGGAACTTGGTGATATCGTAGAAGGTACGGTTACAAAGGTTGAGGAAAAACATGCATTGATCGATACAGGGTATAAGTTGGATGGAATCCTGCCGATCAGTGAGCTTTCAAGCTTGCATGTCGAAAAAGTTAGTGATGTCTTATCTGATGGAGATACATTGACTCTTAAGGTGATCAAACTTACAGAGGAAGAGCTCGTTCTTTCCAAACGCGCGATCTCTGCTGAAAAAGCATGGTCTGAGTTGAAAGAAGCGAAGGAAGAAAATAAAACATTAGAGGTCGAGATTGCTGATGTCGTAAAAGGTGGTCTGGTGGTAGACCTTGGCGTCCGAGGTTTCATTCCGGCTTCTCTTGTTGAAAAACACTTTGTAGAGGATTTCTCTTCTTATAAAGGTAAGACTTTAGAAGTGAAGATCGTAGAACTTGAGGAAGAAAATAATAAACTCATCTTGTCTCACCGTGCGGTTTTAGAAGAGCAGGAAGAATCGAAAAAACAAGATGTGCTCCAATCATTAGAAGCAGGGCAAGTATTGGAAGGAACAGTCCAACGACTAACTGACTTCGGTGCTTTCGTTGATATAGGTGGAATCGATGGGCTTGTCCATATTTCACAATTGGCGCATCATCGTGTGGAAACTCCATCTGAGGTCGTCAAGGAAGGCGACACAGTGAAAGTGAAAGTACTTTCTGTAGACCGCGATAATGAGCGTATTTCACTCTCCATCAAAGAAACGCTCCCTGGACCTTGGGACAATGTAAGTGAAGTTCTTGAAAAAGGTCAGGTGGTGGATGGAACAGTCAAGCGTCTCGTCTCTTTCGGTGCGTTTGTTGAAGTGGCTCCTGGTGTAGAAGGACTTGTCCACATTTCCGAAATTGCGAATAAGCATATTGGAACACCAAGTGAGGTTCTTGAACAAGGCGATAAAGTCAAGGTTAAAGTACTGGACGTCAATCCTAATGAAAAACGTGTTTCCCTAAGCATCAGGGCGACATTAGAGGAAGAAAACCGCCCATCTAAAATCGATCCAGAGTATAACAAGGAAACAGATGGCAATACTGGTTTCTCCCTTGGAGATATGATTGGCGATCAACTTAAAAAGTACAAATAAAATAAAGAATGGGCTGATCCGATCCTTCGAGCAGAAGCGCCGGATCAGCCCTTTATTTTGCCTTTGTAATTCTTCATTTTTAATAATTGCGAGATTCACTCCCTTTCCGTGGGTTGGAGAAAAGCGGAAACGACCCGTTTTAGTCACGTAGGTCACTGGAAAACTGACGAGGAGGCTGTCGCCGCCGCAGGAAGTTTGAAGTGATCCAAATGACTGGTCGATGGAGCTGGACATCACTTCTCTGCATACAAACTGCAGGGTTTCACCTGGTTCGCTTATCCCGCAGAGTGTATTGAGTGTCGCTTAATGATTAACGTTAATATTTTAAGAATGCATTATTCCATACAGTCCTTCACTTCGGAAGGTTTAGAAAAGAGCTCTTTTTTCCATACTTTGAATAAAGACTGTAAGTAAGGTTGGGAGCTTTGTATGGAAGGAATATTATTTTACTGGTTTACATGGATGGGTTGGACGATAACCACTTTTCTGATTTCAAAAACACAACAAAGGTTTTTCTTATCAGCATTGCTGCTAGCATTGATCTATTGCTCGGGCATTACTTTGAACATCGATGGTCAACTTGTGAACTCCACACTTTTTATCATAATCTTTATCAGTTATGCATACCTGGGGATGAACAACCTTACCGAACTTGGGTACTCCATCTTTGTAAGTATCCTTATTTCTTTGTGTTATGTAGGAATGCACTTCATCGTCGTTTATGATCCAGTTTGGATTTTTGTAGATTTGAATTTTTTCATCGCGGTTCCTCTTTCTCTGGTCGTAATATTCATGACTAAAGGTCTCCAAAGCAGGTTGCCCGTACTCATTACAGGCTATGCCCATGGTGAAATGGCCTATGTTTTATTATTTAACGACCTTGCCCCTGAATATATCATCGGATCTTTTATCTTTCTTGATATATTAAGTTTGTCGTGTCTGATTGTCTTCCTGTGGACAATTTACGAGGATTTTGCAGGCAGAATCAGATTGAGGATCGACAGGCCTGTCAAACATGTGAAACAAAATGCTCAATAAGGACAGGCTCTTTACATGAATTTTCTAATCTTGTGAAAGTAACTGTTTTTTGCTAAAATAAATGAGTTCTGATTTTGTCGAAAGCCACCACTTTCCATAAAGGGGGCAATACATCAAAAAGCCTAAATACATACAAAAACGGAATATACGTGCAGTTTGCTGCACTATAGAAAAGGAAGTGATTTTATGCGAAAACCGGTCGTAGCAGTCGTAGGAAGGCCGAACGTCGGGAAGTCTACGATATTCAACCGCATTATTGGAGATCGTTTAGCAATTGTTGAAGATAAACCTGGTGTGACACGAGATCGGATTTACAGCTCAGCGGAGTGGTTGAATACAGAATTCAATGTGATCGATACCGGAGGAATAGATCTTGGTGATGAACCCCTTTTGAAACAAATGCGGCAACAAGCTGAAATCGCTATAGACGAAGCTGATGTCATCATTTTCATGGTCAACGGACGCGAAGGGATTACTGCTGCTGATGAAGAAGTCGCTCAAATCTTGTTCCGCTCAAAAAAACCTGTCGTGTTAGCAGTGAACAAAATCGATAACCCTGAACGGATGAGCGAGGTATATGAATTCTATTCACTTGGTTTTGGTGAACCAGTCGCTATTTCTGGAGCACATGGTCTCGGGCTTGGTGACATGCTCGATGAAGTCATCAAGCATTTTCCGAAGGAAGATATAGATGATTATGATGAATCTACAATCAAGTTTTCACTGATCGGGCGGCCGAATGTCGGGAAATCTTCACTGGTGAATGCGATTGTCGGAAAGGAACGTGCAATCGTCAGTGACATTGCTGGGACGACAAGGGATGCCATTGATGCATCATTCACAAGAGATGGTCAGGAATATGTGATTATCGATACAGCTGGTATGCGTAAAAAAGGGAAAGTGTATGAGTCTACAGAAAAGTATAGTGTATTAAGAGCACTGAAAGCGATTGATCGTTCGGATGTGGTCCTGGTTGTATTAAATGCTGAAGAGGGGATCATCGAACAAGACAAGAAAATCGCTGGATACGCTCATGAAGCAGGCCGTGCCGTCGTAATCGTAGTGAACAAGTGGGATGCGATTGAAAAAGATGATAAGACACTAAGGGATTTCGAACAAAAAATCAGGGACCATTTCTTGTTTCTCGATTATGCACCAATCTTATTTGTATCAGCACAGACGAAGCAACGCCTGCACACACTTTTGCCGATGATCGATACTGTTGCGGAGAACCATGCGATGCGTGTCAAGACGAACGTACTGAACGATGTAGTCATGGATGCGGTCATGATGAACCCTACTCCTACAGATAAAGGAAGACGCCTGAAAATCAACTACGTTACTCAGGTAGCGACAAGACCGCCGACATTTGTTTTATTTGTCAACGATCCAGAGCTGCTTCATTTCTCTTACAAAAGGTTCATTGATAATCGTATCCGTGAAGCATTTGGATTTAAAGGAACTCCAATTCGTATCATAGCACGTCGAAAAAATGAATAGGAGGAACCTATGGAACTCGTTAGCATAATCGTGGTCAGTCTCATTGGTTATTTGATTGGATCAATAAGCTTCAGTTATCTGATTGCAAAAAAAATAAAGAGGATAGACATCCGTACGCAAGGAAGTGGGAATGCAGGGGCGACCAACACATTAAGGTTACTTGGATGGGGACCTGCCATCACGGTTCTCTTGCTTGATGCTTCAAAAGGGATCGTGGCCGTATTATTAAGTTATCTGGTCGGTGTTGAGGGATGGATTGCCTTTATCGCTGGATTCTTTGCCATCATTGGACATAACTGGCCGATCTATTATGGTTTCCGCGGTGGTAAGGGTGTTGCGACGACAATCGGTGTTTTTGCTATACTCGTTTTCATTCCAGCCCTTATTTCTGGTATTGTTGCTATCCTTATCATCGCTATTACAAGATATGTTTCCTTAGGCTCACTTATTTTCATGTTTTTAACTCCGGTCCTCACCATGATATTTGGTACCTACAATACGAATTATATTATATTGGCTACCATGATCGGATTCCTATCTTTATGGCGCCATAGACAAAATATCCAACGTTTGATAAAAGGAACCGAAAGTAAACTTGGACAAAAGAAGGAAGTGACCAGTTGATGAAAAAAGTTGCTGTTATTGGAGCGGGGAGCTGGGGGACTGCCCTAGCATTAGTACTAGCTGATAATGAACATGATGTTCGTATTTGGGCACGAAGATCTGAGCAGGTGGAAGAAATCAATATAAAACATACGAACAACAAATACCTGCCTAACATAGAACTCCCTGAAAACCTGGTGGCAACAAATGACTTGCGAGAAGCAGTCGAGGATACAGATACGATACTCCTTGTTACGCCTACAAAAGTGATTCGGGAAGTACTGGGACAGTTGAAAGGGATTATCACTGAGCCAGTTACACTCGTACATGCAAGCAAAGGTATTGAACCTGATACATTATTCAGAGTGTCAGAAATCATTGAAGACGAAATTCCAGAAACGCTGCGTAAAGCAGTAGTTGTACTTTCTGGACCAAGTCACGCTGAAGAAGTGAGCTTAAGACAACCTACGACTGTCACTGTCTCTTCAAAAAACAAAGAGGTTGCTGAAGAGATTCAAGACTTGTTTATTAACCCGAATTTCCGTGTTTATACGAATCCTGATATTGTTGGTGTTGAACTCGGAGGTTCATTGAAAAACATTATCGCCCTTGGTGCAGGCCTTTCTGACGGGCTTGGCTATGGAGATAATGCTAAAGCGGCGTTATTGACTCGAGGTTTAGCGGAAATTGCAAGACTTGGGACCTGCCTGGGGGCTAAACCGTTAACGTTTGCGGGTCTTACAGGTATCGGGGACCTTGTCGTAACATGTACCAGTGTACACAGCCGTAACTGGCGTGCAGGAAATCTGCTTGGAAAGGGAAATTCCCTTGAAGAGGTCCTTGAAAACATGGGCATGGTCGTTGAAGGGGTCAGGACAACGAAAGCGGCTTATCAACTTGCCCAAAAGGAAGGCGTTGAAATGCCGATTACAAATGAATTGTATCAAGTACTTTTCGATTCCAGGACTCCGAAAGAAGCGGTTGATTCGTTGATGAGACGAAGCCGTACCCATGAATCAGAAGATTTAAGTTCTCTCGTTTCTGAACGATATACCTTATATGAAAATTAATCCAGAATAAAGCTCACGAAGTTTTCCATCTCGCATAGGATATTGTGAATGTTACGTGTGAGGAGGACTTCGATGGACAGAAATTTCATGGATGACATTGAGAAAAAAACGGGTGTGAAAAAAGAAGATATTTTCAAATTAGCAGATTCAGTGCAAGGTGCTAATTTACATGATGAGAGAACAATCAGACAATTGGTTTCACAGGTATCTCGTATGGCAGGTGTCCCTGTTTCAAAAGAAAAAGAAGATCAAATTGTGAAAGCGATCATTAATAATAATATCCCTCTGGACATGACCTCGATCGCGAAAATGTTCACTAAAAGATAAATGTAAAAATTAGGCGATTGAGCGAAACAGTATCCATAAATCTTGCATAAACTAGCATGGAATGGCCAGTTTGAGCTGCAGTGGGAATAGTTATTTAGTCATGCTGAAGAAAGGGGCGCCTTTTCTTCAGCTTTTATATTTTACTCCAGTATTCTTCATTAATTCGAAATTCATTCCCGATTTCCATAAGTCCAATCGCAGCGGTGAGAAATCAGTTGAAAAGTTCTAAATCAAGGAATAAACAGATTAATCATGGAAGTGAATAGAATTAGTTGGAGAAGTGAACAGATTATCCTGAGAGATGGCCAGATTAACAAAGAAAGTGAATAGATTGATCGGATGTCCATTTACCTGTTTTTTGTTTTTGCCCGGGCGTCCTTAAGACCCGCTAGTTCCTCACTACGGAGTCTCGCTTGGCTCGCATTCTTACAGGAGTGACGTGAGTTCATATATAATGCTACGAACACCGCCGATTGTTTTCACTTATATATATGGACAAGAAAGAGAATGTGCTATAATTATAGCGGTATCAAGGAGGTATCGAGATGTCTGAAGGTTTATTGAAGATGTGGATAGCACTCGGAGCGATCGGGTTGATGTTCTTCGCTGTGATTTCGATTACGTTCAGTCGTATGAAATTGAACGGGATATTCAAATTGATCGTCACGTTATTCGCGTATGTTTGCATGATTACTGCCGGCATCCTCATCCTGTTTGTCGTTTTCAGTGGTCCGGTTCCAGTATAAGAATGATGTTGAACAATGGCATACATACACAGCATAGTGAAAAATAGGTGATACAATGAAGCTTTTAGTCCGTTTGATGATGGTAGGCATACTGATCACACTTCTTACAGGATGTCTTTATCCTGAAGAGCGTTTGGGACAAAATCGTGTACCATATGAAGATCAACTGGAAAACGTCCAGAATGCAGTTATTGAATACCGGAAAGCAACTGGGGTCCTCCCGATAGAGAACCGAGATCAGAATACACCCATATATGTTAAATATCCTATCAACTTCGGAAAACTAGTACCTCGTTATTTGTCAGAGCCACCAGGCAATTCATATGAAAATGGTGGAGTCTATCAATATGTCCTTTGGGATGTGGAAAAAGATCCGAAAGTCAAGCTTGTCGATTTAGAAACTGTAGAACAGGTGAAAGATTTTAAGACGAAATTGAGACTCTATATCCAAAAACATAAGTATCCACCATATGATAAAGTTCTGGCAAACGAAAGGTATACTTTGAAGCATGAAGAGTTAGGTTATAAAAAACAACCTACTGTAAAAAGTCCATTCACAGGCAATCATCTTCCATTGATTGTCGATAACAAGAATAATGTATATATCGATTACTCGATGGATCTTTATCAGGCTCTTGAAGAAAAGGAGCACAACTATAAAAACGGAGACGACATCAGAGATATACTTGTTGAGGACTCTCCTTTTGTCCCGGCGTTTTCTGTACCATATACAGTCGAAGATGGTGAACCTATTTTTTTACTGAAATAGGTATGTTCCCTTCTTTCTACCAATAAAGTGTAGAAAAGGAGGGATTTTTTTTTGAAAGATAAGAAAGTATAAAGATTTTGTTTCGATTGATTTTCCAGCTCCAACGCCCAACCACTTGGATTACTTCAGTCCTCCTGTGGCGGCGACAGCCTCCTCGTCGGTCTTCCAGTGACCTTCGTGGCTGAGCAGGGCGTTTGCGCTTTTCTTGTACGTCAAAGGAATAAGCGATTCAACAGGGAGTACCATCCACACCGGTAAAAAAGAAAATCTTAAAATCGTACAATTTGTAAGAGGTAAATATTGATCTTTTACAATGATATTTTTGAAATTAATGTTGAATCAGTCATATTCAGTGGACAACATCATAGACATATATTGTCTATAACTACCCAAACACTACTCTGGAATGGGGAGGGGAACTAATGGAAAAAGTAGATATCTTTAAAGATATCGCAGAACGGACTGGCGGCGATATTTATTTGGGTGTAGTGGGGGCTGTTCGAACCGGTAAATCGACTTTCATCAAGAAGTTCATGGAACTTGTCGTCCTGCCTAACATTGAAAGTGAAGCAGATAAAGCACGTGCCCAAGATGAGCTGCCACAAAGCGCTGCGGGCAAAACCATCATGACGACAGAGCCTAAATTCGTCCCGAACAATGCAGTGAAGATTGAAGTGGATGAGGGCTTGGAAGTGAACATACGCCTAGTTGATAGCGTCGGCTATGCAGTGCCTAGCGCAAAAGGGTACGAGGATGAAAATGGTCCTCGAATGATCCATACACCATGGTATGAAGAGCCGATTCCGTTCCACGAAGCAGCTGAGATCGGAACGAGGAAAGTAATACAGGAACACTCTACACTGGGTGTGGTTGTAACGACAGATGGCTCAATCGGCGAAATACCCCGTTATGATTATGTGGATTCCGAGCAAAGAATCGTCGACGAGCTTAAAGAAGTAGGAAAACCATTCATCATGGTAATCAATTCAGTACATCCACATCACCCGGAGACGGAGAAGCTAAGAAGACAATTAGCAGAAGAGCATGATATCCCAGTATTGTCATTAAGTGTGGAAAGTATGACAGAGCATGATATTAACAATGTGTTGAGAGAAGTATTATATGAATTTCCGGTCCTTGAGGTCAATGTCAACCTACCAAGCTGGGTAATGGTATTGAACAATGAACACTGGTTGAGGCACAGCTATGAAGAGTCTGTCCGCGAAACCGTTAAAGATATCAAGCGATTACGTGATGTCGACCGTGTCGTAGGAAACTTCACCGATTTCGAATTCATCGATGAAGCAAGACTCGCCGGAATCGAGATGGGCCAGGGGATTGCAGAAATCGATCTATATGCGCCAGACGACTTGTATGACCAAATATTAAAAGATGTGGTCGGAGTTGAAATCAGAGGAAAGGATCATCTGCTTCAGCTGATGCAAGAATTCGCTCATGCGAAGTCTGAGTACGATCAGATATCCGATGCACTTCGGATGGTAAAACAAACAGGTTATGGGATTGCTGCCCCAGCCCTTTCTGATATGAGTTTGGATGAACCAGAAATTATCCGCCAGGGGTCGAGGTTCGGTGTCAGGTTGAAAGCTGTTGCACCATCGATCCACATGATCAAGGTAGATGTAGAATCTGAATTTGCGCCGATCATCGGAACAGAAAAACAAAGTGAAGAACTTGTCCGTTACTTGATGCAAGATTTTGAAGATGATCCATTATCGATCTGGAATTCCGATATATTCGGTCGATCGCTCAACTCGATCGTTAGAGAAGGAATTCAGGCCAAAATCTCGTTAATGCCTGAAAATGCGCGGTATAAACTCAAGGAAACATTAGAGAGAATCATCAATGAAGGATCCGGCGGACTGATCGCGATCATCCTTTAATCCTGAAGACTCCAATACGAGGAGTCTTTTTTATTTTGGTATTGTCAAAGGTTAATGTTGATTTCTTATAGTGAAAGAACAATTTTCGACCTTTGCAAAGGATTGGCAAAGCCCGAGATTTCTTTAAAAGAATGACTTTGTTAAATTTTTGCATGAAATTTTCTAAAGTGAAATTCGCGACACTTTGGCGGGAAAAGCGAACCAAGCGGGACCCCGCAGCAACCTATAATTTAGGGATCTTCGACTTAAAACCACCACGTCCTGTGGTGAATGTTGAAGCCGGCACATCCTGTGCAAGTGAGGAGGCTTGCGGAAATAGGCTAATTCAGAGAAGTGATGTCTGGTTCAGCGACCAGTCACTTTGGATCACTTCAAACTTCCTGCGGCGGTCGACACATTAATTAAGTTCGAAGTGTTTACACACGCAGAACCGAACTTTGTTCCTCCTCGTCGGACTTCCAGTGACCTTCGTGGCTGATCAGGGCGTTTGCGCTTTTCCGGAGTGAATTTCGCAAATATCACCATGAAGTAAAACAAGACCCTTTATTCTACTTTTTTACTGAATAAATGAAGAAAATCTTTGAACTCTTGAATAGAAGAATGTTATGATTTTAGAACACGTTGATAGGATGCGTTGTTGAGCGGTTTGACGTTATTTTATCAAGTAATCTGTAAAAATGTTTATAATTTACAGTCATTTATACAAATATCTAGAAAAAACATTGAATTCCTCAAGATTTTCGTTTAATATAAGGCATGTCAACGTATTCACGCTGTTAGTTCTTTGAATAATTGGTTATAATGACTAAAAATCTCGATTATTTGTAACATAACCATTTGAGAGGAGGTGAGTCGTTGTGAACAAGACAGATCTTATCAATTCAGTATCTGAGCAAACCCAACTTTCTAAGAAAGACGTTTCTAAAACAGTTGATGCTGTATTTGAAGCGATTGAAGAATCGTTAAAAGGTGGGGACAAAGTTCAACTCATCGGTTTCGGTAACTTCGAAGTTCGTGAGCGTGCTGCTCGTAAAGGTCGTAACCCGCAAACAGGAGAAGAAATTGAAATCCCTGCTAGCAAGGTGCCTGCATTCAAACCAGGTAAAGCCCTTAAAGACGCTGTAAAGTAATATGTACATAGGGCGTTAAAGAAGAGTCGATTCAATCGACTCTTCTTTTTGCTTATTAAGAGGCTATTATGCTATTATCTGTTTGACAATGTATTGGATGAAGGAGAATAGAAATGGATCACGAAAAAATAGAAACAGCAGTAAAAATGATACTTGAAGCAATAGGAGAAGATCCTGAACGTGAGGGACTTCTCGATACACCAAAACGAGTTGCAAGAATGTACGAAGAGGTTTTCCAAGGACTGACACAGGATCCTGCCGAACATTTCAAAACGGTTTTTGGCGAAGACCACGAAGAATTGGTCTTGGTAAAGGATATCCCATTTTACTCCATGTGTGAACACCATCTCGTACCTTTCTTCGGTAAAGCACATGTCGCCTATATTCCGAAGGGCGGGAAGGTTACAGGTCTCAGTAAATTGGCGAGAGCAGTAGAAGCAGTGACGAAACGTCCGCAACTCCAAGAACGGATCACTTCAACGATTGCAGATTCTTTACTACATTCACTTCAACCACATGGAGTGATGGTCATCATTGAAGCGGAACATATGTGCATGACCATGCGCGGCGTCAAAAAGCCTGGTTCACAAACGATCACATCTGCAGTACGCGGGATATTTGAAAAAGATCATGCAGCCCGTGCTGAAGTGATGGGCTTGATCAAGTCCTAAAGGAGGAGGGAGCATAATGGCAACGTCAGAAAACGAATTTTTTGTCATAAGAGCAAAGGAAAATGGTGTAAGCGTAATCGGTTTGACAAGAGGTTCTGATACACGTTTCCACCATTCTGAAAAATTGGATAAGAATGAAGTGATGATAGCCCAATTCACTGAGCATACATCTGCCGTAAAAGTGAGGGGCAAAGCTGTCATCCAGACAAGACACGGTGAGATGAGTACGGATCAAGACTGAAAAATAGTTAATAGAGGTACTTTGAGTGTCAGTGTAACCTTCAGATCAAAACACCGGCACTCGATCCATCTTCTTATACATAATGATCTTACCGACAAAAGAAAGATCTATGTGATTGAAGCATGATCACTGACCCTTGACATCATCCCGAAAGACAATCGCATGATACAAGGGGTTTTATGGTATAATAATCAGTACGATATGGTCAGTAATACATACATATTAATTACGAGAGATTTCTTGAATCCGTTCTTTCTATATGATTCATGAATTGGTGGGGGCTTAAATCAATGAATAACAATGATATAGGTCGGAAAATTTCGGAACTGCTGCTTCAAATCAACCAAAAACTACAGCATCCATATCTTATGCGTTTCATCGATGAACCTGTCATAGACGAGGACAAGCTTCTTTTAACGTATATCATGCTGAAGGATAAAGAGTTAAGTGAGATCGAGCTGGAGTATTACGCTGTATCTACCATGCTCGTCCAGGTTGCATTAGATACACATGAAAAGATCAACTCCCATGATTTGACTGGTGAGTATGACAAGAAGAATCGTCAATTGACAGTTTTAGCAGGCGATTACTATAGTAGCCTATACTATTATCTATTATCTGAAATAAAAGATCTTTCAATGATCCGGACACTTGCACAGGCGATTCAAGAAATCAATGAAAACAAAATGCAATACTACAAGAACGAGAATCAATCGATTGAAAATTCAATGGAAAATATCCACCGGATCGAATCGTCGTTATTGCTTAAAACTGCTGAACACTTCCATCTTCCTCTTTGGAAGGGGATAGCGGACGAGTTCACCTTCATGAAACGGATGTTGATGGAAAGAAAGAGCATCCAAAACAATACGTATACACCTTTAGTGGCGAAAATCATGAATCAATTCAACCGTTCAAAAGGCGGTTGGCTCTCTTTGAAGAATCAAATTCTTGAAGTTATCGATTCCTATATCCTGCATTCGAAAATTCGTTTAGAAAAATTGTGGGCGGAGGAGCCTGTCATGCATCTGATGTTAGAGAATCGTATCGAACAGTACATCGAACAGTCAGGTTTCAGAGTGAAGAAATATGCAGAAGAAGGGTGATCAAGTGCAACATGGAACAAAAGAACAGCGTGTGCACCATGTATTTGAATCGATATCCAGTCATTATGACAAAATGAACTCGATCATCAGCTTCCAACGTCATATCGCTTGGCGTCGTGATACGATGAAAAAAATGGATGTCCAAAAGAATTCGACTACTTTGGATGTTTGCTGCGGAACAGGGGATTGGACAATTGCGATGGCAAAAGTGATCGGTCCAGGTGGTACCGCATACGGACTTGACTTCAGTAAAAATATGTTGTTAGTCGGTGAAGAGAAGGTCAAGAAGGAGGGCCTGCCCAATATCCAGTTGAAGCATGGGAATGCGATGGATCTGCCATACGAAAATAATACCTTCGATTATGTAACGATCGGTTTCGGGTTGCGTAATGTTCCTGATCTAAACCAAGTGTTGAGGGAAATGTATCGTGTAGTAAAACCCGGCGGAAAAGTTGTCTGTCTAGAAACCTCTCAACCGACGATTCCAGTATTCCGACAACTTTATTATGGATATTTTAGATATCTGATGCCTGCATTGGGTCGTATTTTTGCAAAAAGCTATCAACAATATTCCTGGCTGCAAGAATCGGCAAAAGAATTCCCAGGCAGAAAGGAATTAGCAGCAAAATTCGAAAAGGCTGGATTTGAAAAAGTTGAAATCATTTCTTACTCAGGGGGAGTAGCTGCAACCCATATTGGTTATAAACCCGAGGATTTACAAGAACATCAGGGCTAAGGTGAAGTTATGAAATTAACAACAATCTATTCTCATTTGCGGAACGACCTTTCGACAATTGAAAATGACCTTGAAAAGACCATCGAGGCACAACATTCGATTCTTCAAGATGCATCAATACAATTATTGAAAGCAGGGGGAAAGAGGATCCGCCCTGTTTTTGTGTTGTTGTCTGCTCAATTCGGCAAGTATGATGTCGATCGCGTCAAAAGGGCTGCTGTAGCGTTGGAACTCATCCATATGGCATCCCTCGTCCATGATGATGTCATTGATGATGCCTCACTGCGTCGCGGCAAATCAACGATCAAAGCCCAGTGGGATAACCGTGTTGCCATGTATACGGGCGATTATATCTTCGCGCGATCCTTGGAGTATATCACTCACTTGAACAAACTGGAGGCACACAAGGTGCTGTCAGAAGCGATTACGGAAATGTGCCTCGGGGAAATCGAGCAGATCAGGGAACAATATGATCTCGATCAAAATATCAGGGACTACTTCAGAAGGATCAAACGTAAGACAGCATTATTGATTTCTGTAAGCTGTGAATTAGGTGCACTTGCAGGGGATGCAGAATTACATGTCCAGCGGCAGCTTAAACAGTTCGGCTATAACGTAGGCATGGCTTTCCAGATTACAGATGACATCTTGGATTTCACTTCAACTGAAAAACAGCTGGGCAAACCAGCGGGAGGGGATCTTCAACAAGGGAATATTACGTTGCCGGTATTTTTTGCTATGAGGGACCCTGATTTCAAAGCACGACTGCAATCCGTTTTTGATAATCAACCGATTCCTCAGAATGTAATGGAAAAATTGATCCGTGATATTAAGGCGATGGGTGCGATCGAAAACTCGAAGGGAATCTCTGACCGTTATTTGAAAAAGGCTTACAAAGCACTCCACCAACTGCCAGATAACCGAGCCAAACGCTCTTTGAAACAAATCGCTGAATATATTGGCCGCAGAAATTATTAAAAGTTGTGAAACCGCTTAAAATTTGTTAAAATCATTTCGGACAACAGGATGTCCGAAATTATACATAAGTTAGGGGTAAGTAATCATGGAAAAAACTTTTTTGATGGTAAAGCCTGATGGCGTTCAACGTAACCTTATTGGAGAAATCGTAAGCCGTTTCGAGAAAAAAGGATTCAAATTGGCAGGAGCGAAGCTTATGCAGATTTCTGAAGAATTGGCTCAGAACCATTATGGAGAACATAAAGAGCGTCCTTTCTTTGGCGAACTTGTCGACTTCATCACTTCCGGCCCGGTTTTTGCAATGGTTTGGGAGGGTGAAAATGTAATCGCGACTGCACGTAACATGATGGGTAAGACGAATCCTTCTGACGCGGCCCCTGGGACGATCCGTGGAGACTTTGCTGTTCAGGTTGGCCAAAATATCATTCATGGTTCAGACTCTCCTGAAAGCGCTGAAAGAGAGATCAACTTGTTTTTCAACGAAGAAGAACTAGTAAGTTACGACAAGACAATTGCCAAGTGGGTATAAGAGCAAGAAAAAACCAGTCGAAACTGATCGGCTGGTTTTTTTACGTCTAAAAGGGCCTGGTTCACCTATACATTGCTAGCTTAGAGGACACCAGGTTAAAATCCAATAAAAAAGAACTTCAAGAGCCAATTCAGCGGAACAGATATCCGCCAATTTCAAGAATCTCTCCTTCATGTCCCAAATATAGGTACAGATGTCCTCTAATGACCATATCTGTTTTTACTTTCCGACTTTTTACTTTTTGACCGATTCTTTCATAAATATTCGAGCTTCTTACCGATATATATAGTAGAAAACACAAATGAGGAGAAATATGCATGGATCAAGATTATAGATTGTTTTCCACACAAATCAAACAAGAAACGGGTATTGATTTATCACTTTATAAAGAAGCTCAGATGAAGCGTCGACTAATCGCCTTGAGAGACAAAAAAGGATTTGTCACATTTACGGATTATTATGATGCAATGAAAAACAACAATATCTTGCTAGAGGAATTTCTTGACCGGATGACGATCAACGTTTCAGAGTTCTTCAGGAACCCATCAAGGTGGAATAAGTTGCAAAAAGAACTGATCCCAAAATTGTTGAAAGGGAAAGATTCACTTTATACTTGGAGTGCAGCATGTTCTACTGGAGAAGAACCCTATACTCTTGCTATGATATTGAGAGAAGAGATTCCTTCGCAGAAATTTTCGATCTTGGCAACGGACATCGACGAATTGGCTATTAAACGGGCAAAGCTTGGTTACTACCTGGAAAAAAGTTTGAAAGATGTACCAGAAAAGATGAAGAAGGATTATTTCGAAAAAGATGGAATTGGTTATAAGGTCAATGATGTACTAAAAGACAATATCCATTACGAAAAGCATAACATGCTTGCTGAATCATTCAAGACTGATTTCGATTTGATCATATGCAGGAACGTCATGATCTATTTTACCGAAGATGCGAAGCGTCAGCTTTATCAAAATTTCAGCAATGCTTTACGTCCTGGAGGGATTTTGTTTGTCGGAAGTACAGAACAGATCTTCAATCCGAATCAATATGGACTTGAAACTGTGGCGACATTTTTTTATGCTAAAAAATAAAGTCCTTGAACAACAATGTGACTTAGTCAGAGGAGTTTTAAATTGGAAACCATTGAAGTGAAAACACAAAGCAAACAATATCCAGTTCATGTAGGGCAAGGTGCTATTTCAAAACTCGGTCATCTAATAGAGGAATCTGTTCCCAGATGCAGCAGTATTTTGATCATAACAGACAGTAATGTCGCTCCTCTTTATTTGCATCAAGTGAAGATGGAGCTTAAAGACTTCCAAGTGTATAAGTGGGTCGTACCAGCAGGTGAATCAAGCAAGTCTCTAAGGGAATATGAAAAGGGGATCACCTATGCACTGCGGTGCCAATTGGACCGGAATGCTCTTATCATTGCCCTTGGAGGAGGAGTGGTCGGAGACCTTGCTGGTTTCATAGCTTCTACTTACTTGCGGGGTATCCGGTTCATCCAAATTCCGACCACTCTTTTGGCGCATGACAGCAGTGTTGGTGGTAAGGTAGGCATCAACCACTCATTAGGCAAGAATTTGATTGGGGCTTTCCATCAACCTGAAGCGGTCTTGTTCGATACCAATTTTCTTACTACCCTGCCGGCCAGAGAGTGGCGTTCAGGGTTTGCTGAAATTGTAAAGCTGGGCCTCATTAGGGATGCGGAATTCTATGAATTTCTTTCCTCGCATATAGAATCGTTGCCAGTAAAGGAAGAACTGCTCGGTAAAGTCATCAAGCGTGCAATTGAACTGAAAGCGGAAATTGTAGGGATGGACGAGCGTGAAGCCGGGATTCGGGCTTATTTGAATCTTGGTCATACCCTTGGCCATGCAATCGAAGCAGAAAGCAGATATCAAAGCATTTCACATGGAGAAGCGGTCATGATCGGCATGCTGTACGCGATCAAATTAAGTGAAGCAAACATGAAAAGTACGATCGTGACTAAACGTTTTTATCAATGGATAGAACAGTTAGGCTATGCTATTTGGCACCCTACCTTAAATAAATCCGGCTTATTACTAGAGAGGATGAAGCAAGACAAAAAAAACAGCAGGCAACAGATCCATATGGTGTTATTGAAGGAATGCGGAGAAGCAACTCTTGAAAAGGTTGAAGACCAATTCGTTCTCGATCAGTTGTCATCGTTCAAGGCATGGGTAAGAGGGAACGTTACGAACTAGGATCCAACTTTCCAGAAGTTGAGACAAAATATCAAGCTACAGGCTTACAATGAAACGGGACAGGGGTGTTTTTATGAAAGCAAAGGAACAAATCTTATCTCTGAAGGCTTATCAACCAGGTAAGCCGATTGAAGAGGTCAAAAGGGAACTCGGTCTTACTTCAGTGACCAAATTGGCATCGAACGAAAATCCTTTTGGTTGTGCATCTGCGGTTAAAGATGCAGTGATGGATGAGTTGAATAGCGTATCGATCTATCCGGATGGTTACGCATCCGAAATACGTTCCAAGCTTGCAGATTATTTGAATGTGAAACCACAACAAATATTGTTCGGGAATGGTTCGGATGAAGTGGTGGAAATGTTTTGCCGGACATACTTGTCTCCAGAATCCAATACGGTGATGGCAGCCCCGACATTTCCTCAATATAAACATAATTCGGTCATCGAGGGTGCTGAAATCATTGAAGTTCCTCTTACAGAGGAAGGAAAACACGATTTAGATAAAATGTATAAAGCGATTGATAGGAATACGAAAATCGTCTGGATTTGCAGCCCGAATAATCCTACCGGTACAATCGTGACGGAAAGGGAACTCGTTTCCTTCTTAGAGAAAGTACCGTCTGATGTAATTGTAGCCTGTGATGAGGCCTATCAAGAGTACGTTGTGGCAGAGGACTATCCTGATACACTTGCCCTTCAACGTGAATTTCCCAATTTGATCGTCTTCCGGACTTTTTCCAAAGCATTCGGATTAGCGTCTCTACGGATCGGTTATGGAGTCGCCCATGAGGATCTCATCAAAATTGTAGATCCCGTCCGTGAACCATTCAATACTTCGCGTGTTGCACAAAGGGCCGCTATCACTGCCCTTGATCATTTGGACTTTATTGAGATGTGTCGTGAAAGGAATCGGGAAGGAATGGAGCAGTATGAGGTTTTTTGTCAAAACTATGATTTAAGCTTTTATCCTTCACAAGGAAATTTCATCTTGATCGATTTCAAAAAGAAACAGGGGGATGAAGTGTTCAATTATCTATTGAAGAATGGGTACATCGTCCGTTCCGGAAATGCACTGGGGTTCCCTACATGTGTGCGTATAACTGTAGGTAGCAAAGAACAGAACGAAGGGATCATTCAATGTCTATCCCATTGGCTGGACAAGGAAAAAGTTTCTTGATTTTATCTGAATTGATGTAATTATATAAATTTTCAAAAAATATGTTGATTTTTGAATAGAGCTTGTTATAATAATTGTAGTATGGTTTCTCTCCACTCCTATCCATATAAAATGGACAATTACGCCAGTTGCTTTGTAGATTGCTACAAGTAACTGGTCCTTTTTTATTCTCAAATGAATCACTGAATGTTCTGAATTCAACACTCTCCTCATAGCCTGTCTATAAACACCGTTGTTCAAAATGAGGAGGGGACTGAAGGGATGGAATATATTTTAGAAAATGTCTGGACGACAGATAAAGTTCCTCGTCAGAAACATGTCCATATTAGAAATAATGTTATATGCTATGTATCAGAAAGACCTCTTAAAATGAAGTGTTATACTGTTAATTCTACTGGTTTGAATGTGGTGCCAGGGCATATCATGAGAAATTTTTCTTTAAGTGGAATGGATGAAGAATCATTGCTCAATCACTGTGAAGAACTTGTCTCTAAAGGATGTACCTCGGTAGTTTCAGCGTTTCCATTAAAATATACTAAAGAATTCGATTACCGCTTAGAAGCTCTCCGGAAACAGCTCTCCATTTTACCAATTGATTATGTTATAGGTGTACAGCTTCCAATGACCCGAATCTCCCCTTCACTTATACGAAATTGTCAAAAGCATAAACTCCCTTTCATCAATGCGATTGTTGAGCAGGAGGAAGATCTTGACACCGTCATCTGGGAATGGATCAGGAATGTGAATTTTCCCTATACGATACCTATCCTTGCCGATTGGTCACAACTTCCCGTCCATGAAAAAAGATTGATTCAATTGAAAGAGAAGTGGAAGATGCTCTGTAAAGAAAAATCAATTGCGACAATCGATGCCTTCCCTGAAGAAGGAGAACGATTGTCAAAGGATCAATTACAAGGACTCGGTATATACCCCAAAAAGGGATCATGGATATCCGGGAGTGATGTAGATTATCTGATTTACGAAGGGAACATATCTGTTGATGGGGAAGAAATACTAAAGTATGATGGAGGTAATAATCCAGCAATTGTCGTACAAAATGGAACAATCATCAAAGTCGGAGAGGAATTCCGCCTCGAACCAGGAACCGGAAGAGAATTGAAAATCATCCGGCCGGGTATATTCCGAGCGATGTCCAACGACTTGTTATAGAAAGAAAGGATGTCCGATCATGCCGAAGGTACAAGAAGCTATAGATGCGATAGACCGTGGTGAAATTGAAAATGGGCTTAGCCTATTGAAAAAATTGAGAGAGAACGCTGATCATGAAACCCTCCTTGAAATCGCACAAATTTACAATGAACTTGGTTTTATACAGGAAGCATCGGATGTAGCTGAAGAATTGATCGCGTTTTATCCAGAGGTTGAAGATTTGAAATTATTTGCCGCAGAATTATACATCGAAATGGAACAAGAAGAGGAAGCACTCCAATTGCTTTCCTCCATTACATCTGAGAATGAGCGGTATCTTGAGGCTCTGGTACTTTCGGCTGATCTATATGAAAGACAAGGACTGTCTGAAGTTGCAGAACAGAAGTTGCTGACAGCAAAGCGGATCGCTCCAAATGAACCAGTTATAACATTCGGCCTAGGTGAATTTTATTTACATCAAGGGAATTTTAATAGAAGCAGGATCTATTATGAGGAATTGATCAAAGCTGGACATGAAGATTTCAATCAGGCACCTATTCATTTACGAATGGCAGAGTCACTGACAGGATCCGGGCAATTTGAAGAGGCTTTGACCTATTATGAAAAAGGACTTCAAGAAGAGTCAAATCCAGATGATTGGTTCGGGTACGCATTGACAGCAAGCCGGATCGGCGAACATCAGAAAACGATCCAAGCATTAAACCATTTGAAAGACCTTGATCCTCAATATACAACATTGTACCCTGCTTTGGCCCAGGCTTATGAGGGGGAAGGTGCTTTGCAAGAGGCGATGGAAGCTTGTTTGGAAGGTATCCGGTGGGATGAATTCAACGATGAATTGTACCTACAAGCAGGGAAGCTCGCCTTTCGATTACATGACCAGGACAAAGGAATCGAATTGTTGAAACACGCAATAAGCCTGAACCCTTCGAACACGAATGCGATTTCTGTCCTGATGGAACAATATCTTCAGGGCGGGATGTATGAAGCTGTTACAGACCTGGCTGGGGAAGTTGAACGTTATGGGGATCTTCCGCCTGCCGCCATCTGGAAAACAGCAGTCGCCTATCGAGAATTAGAAGACGATGAACACGCATTAAAAAAGTATCTCGAGGCATATACTGAACTCAAAGACCAGCCAGAGTTTCTTGAAGATTACGGATGGTATTCCCTTGAGATCGGCGAACGTACCAGGGCGAAAGAATTATTCAGCAAATCCATGGCAATCGATCCTGATCGGCTTCATCTTGAGGAAGAAATTATCCGGTTACAGGATCTATGAGATGTATGCTTTGGTCGGATGGATCATAAATTTAAAGGCGAGAACTTCCTAATACACAAAAATTTCATAAAAAAGAAGGAATTAATCCAATAAGGATAGAACATAGTAAATAATCATCAAATCAGTTATGTAAAAGCTGTTTGGCTGTAAGAAATTGTAAGATCTCGAGATGACATGGGAATGATGGAGGGATTGCAATGGGCAGCACCGTTACCGTCTTAGAAAAAAAGGATTTTCTAAAATGGTTTTTAAACCACTATCAACTGAAAAAACGCGAATGCGTATGGCTGCTTAACTATTTAGTGAGCGATGAGGCGCTGATGGAAAACGTTCATTTTGTGGAAAACGCTGAGTACTGTCCGAAAGCGATCATCATGTCCACCAACTGTGTGGACGGTGTGCCTTTCCGATTCTATAAACAGAATATCCTGACAACGGACGCTGAAAAATCGTTCCACGATATCCGATTAAATCAGGATGAAGATGTGTATATCGAATTGAAGTTCAAAGGGGCTTACCGTACACCACAGTATGTAGCGGTACTGGAAGAAAATCCTCATATTCCAGAAAATATGGTTCCAGACAAGAAATATGGATTATGGGCAGAGATGATACTTGATCAGTCATTCAGCCATTTCCGTAAGAAGTCGCTTCAATCACAAATCGATGAAGCGCTTGATCACAAGGATTACGAATCTTTTGAACGGCTGACTAAAGAACTTAATAAGCTATGATAATCGGATTGAATCGATTGCGTAGCTGCTCACCATAATTACAAACCCGCTCCATTATGGAATTGCGGGTTTGTTTTTTATTTTGGCTTTGTTAAATAGTGATGTTGAATTTTCAAGTAAATTTTCTAAAGCAATATTCGGGCGATACTCCAGCGGGAAAGCGAGCCATGCGAGACCCCGCGCTTAAAATGATCTTCGACTGAAAACCACCACGTCCTGTGGTGGACCTCGAAGCCAGCACATCCGAGGAGGCTTTCGGGATTAGGCTAAGCCTGTAAAAAATTTGGATGCAGAGAAGTGATGTCTAGCTCAGCGACCAGTCACTTGGATCACTTCAAACTTCCTGCAGCGGCCGACACATTGAGTTACATCCTATTGGGGAGCTCACGCAGAACCAAATCTTTGTTTGGTTCGAGCCTCCTCGTCAGTCTTCCAGTGATCTGCGTGACTAACAACGCCTTTATTTTTGCAAGCACTTTCTTCACATGTAACAAATTGTTCAACGGTTAATCTTTTCCTTGCCGGATCCATAATGGTAAACTGAGTAGGAATGCACTTAGAAGGATGTGACGAAAATGAAATGGTGCTCAAAGGATCTGGACATGTATTTACAAGCTTCAGAATATGTGGACACAGCTATTGTGCCGTTGATCCCGATTACTTGGGGGGCTCAAAAGAAGAATGTCATTTTAAAAGGTGAATTTCCATTGATCTTATCAGAGGAAATCGAGCGTCAGTTGAAAGGGCGTGTGTTCCTTTTTCCAGCCATGACATACTTGGCCAGTGAGCTTGATGAAGATGTGCTGAAACGGATATCTGCTCTTACTAGTGAACTTGAACATGAAGGGATGCCTTTCACGGTTTTCATTACGTCAGATGCTAGATGGACAGGATCAGAGGAGCTGGGAGACCGTCTTGTGAACATACCGCCAGTCCCATTAGAACATATGGATGAGGAATATCAGCGAGAGATTGTATCTGAACAAGTCAAGCATATTCTTCAAATTGTCACAAAAAAGTGGCAAAACACATTATAAGGCGAATAGATTGATTGAAATGGACAATGATATTATTGACGATGGTGTGAAGTTACGCTATCATGTTAATGTCCTAGTAATATATGTGTAATATAATGAATTGTCCGGTTGGACTTAGTCTACTGCGTAAGGGGGGAAACCAATGGCCAACAAAGATGAGGTCTCCAGACGACAATTTTTGAACTATACCTTAACCGGTGTCGGTGGATTCATGGCTGCGGGCATGCTCCTGCCGATGGTACGTTTTGCGATCGATCCTGTTTTGAAGCAGGGTGCGGGTCAAGATATGGTAGCAGTTGTCGAAGAGAATGAAATCACAGAAGAACCACAAAGATTTACGTTCAAAGTAAACCAAAAAGATGGCTGGTATGAATCAGAAGTCACTCAAGCTGCATGGGTGTTTAAAGACAAAAACGGTGACATCGTTGCATTATCACCAATTTGTAAGCACCTTGGCTGTACAGTAGACTGGGGAACAGACCCTTCTCATCCAAACCAATTCTATTGTCCATGTCATGGTGGACGTTATACGAAGGATGGGACGAATGTTAAGGGCACGCCGCCGCTTGCACCGCTTGATGTTTATAAGAAAGAGGTCAAGGACGGGAAGCTTTATTTAGGTCAAGCAGAACCACAGTAGAAAGGGGCGTAATTGATGTTACAAAAAATGTATGACTGGGTAGATGAACGTCTTGATATTACGCCTATGTGGCGGGATATTGCAGACCATGAAGTGCCTGAGCATGTCAACCCTGCTCACCATTTCTCAGCGTTCGTTTACTGTTTCGGTGGATTGACGTTTTTCATTACGGTAATCCAAATTCTATCTGGAATGTTTTTGACGATGTATTATGTTCCGGACATTATCAATGCCTATGAATCGGTACATTATTTGCAAAATGAAGTCGCATTTGGCGTTATTGTCCGTGGAATGCACCACTGGGGTGCTAGTCTTGTAATCGTAATGATGTTCTTACATACTTTACGTGTTTTCTTCCAGGGTGCGTACAAAAAACCTCGTGAATTGAACTGGGTAGTCGGCGTATTGATTTTCGGCGTCATGCTTGGACTCGGATTCACAGGATATCTATTACCTTGGGACATGAAAGCGCTATTTGCAACAAAGGTTGGACTTGAGATCGCACAGACGGTGCCTGTGATAGGACCGGCTATGAAAACGCTGTTAGCAGGAGATGCACACATCATCGGTGCCCAAACATTGACTCGATTCTTTGCGATCCATGTATTCTTCCTGCCTGGTGCTCTTCTCGGCCTAATGGGAGCGCACTTTATCATGATTCGAAAGCAAGGAATTTCTGGACCACTGTAAAAGATGTGATAGGATAAGGAGGGAGAAAGATGCATCGAGGCAAAGGTATGAAGTTTGTCGGGGATTCCCGTATCCCTGCAGAACGCCAACCTAACATTCCGAAGGATTACTCTGAGTATCCTGGGAAAACAGAAGCGTTCTGGCCAAACTTCCTTTTAAAAGAATGGATGGTCGGATCCGTATTCTTGATTGGCTATCTCATCCTGACAGTCGTTCACGAATCACCACTTGAGCGTAAAGCGGATCCAACGGATGCAAGTTACATTCCATTACCAGACTGGTATTTCTTATTTTTATACCAATTATTGAAATATAAATATGCAGCAGGGGACTATACTCTAATCGGTACGGTCGTCATGCCTGGATTGGCGTTTGGAGCCCTATTGCTGGCTCCATGGTTGGATCGCGGACCGGAGCGTCGTCCTAAGAAGCGCCCTGTAGCGACTGGCTTGATGCTGTTGGCCTTGATTTCAATCATCTTCTTGACATGGGAATCAGTTGTGAACCATGACTGGGAAAAAGCTGAAGAACAGGGTAAGCCGGTTGAAGTGGAAATCGATAAGGAAGATCCTGGTTATAAGGTTTATCAGGAACAGACGTGTATAGGCTGTCATGGTAATAACCTACAGGGTGGAAGTGGACCATCATTGATCGGAACAGGGCTTTCAGCGGAAGAAATCGCTGACATTGCGCAAAACGGTAAAGGAAGCATGCCGGCTGATCAGTTCCAAGGTTCTGATAAAGAATTACAAGAGCTTTCCGAGTTCATTGCGGGACTCGAAAACGAATAATGACCTAAAGCTGACTTGAAAAAGTCAGCTTTTTTCAAACATCTCAATCGGTAATTCATGAAGATACAGGTCGTTTTAAGGAGATCGCCAATGTTTAACGTCTTAATGCTGTTACGTCATCCATCCGTTCTATGGATGCTATTGGTCATCAATATATTAGGTACAATATACGGCTATATCTGGTATGCTGAGCAATTGAAAACGACCCCGTGGTACTTCTTGCCGTTTGTCCCGGATAGTCCGACTGCAAGCCTTTTTTTCGTATTTGTGCTGATTGCGTTTTTGTTAGGAAGGAACTGGCCATTACTAGAAGCCCTGGCGGCTATCACTCTGTTCAAGTATGGCATTTGGGCGGTTGCTATGAATTTAGTTGGAGGGTACGTCAGTGGGTCTATGACATGGGTGAGTTTCATGTTGATTTTCTCACACCTCGGGATGGCGATTGAAGGGCTTTTGTATACACCCTTTTATAGGATCAAAAGGTGGCATATCTATAGTGCTGCTGTCTGGGTCATTCATAACGAAATGATAGATTATCTTTTTGATATGGAGCCGACATACTCCGTGCTGGATATGTATACCACCCAGATCGGTTACTATACTTTCTGGCTCAGTATCCTGTCTATCATCATCGTCTATCAATTGACGATCCGGTCTAGTTCTACTTCTCGTTTGAAAGTAGAATAGCGTTCTACTCTTGTCCCATTCTTCATAAGATGAACTATGAAGACGAGTTGGTGTTTATCAGAACGCCATCTCCACTTGTACAAAGTATGAGGAGTTAGTTTCTTAAGAGGAGGGACAAGTTTTATGAGAGGGGTATTGGTTGCACTGCTCATCATGTTACTCATTCAATTACCTACAACGATATTCGCTGCTGAAGACGGAAATGATCATTGGAAAAAGCTGAGCGACTTGTCTTATAAAGCACTTCAATTGACTAAAGCTGAAAAGTATACCGATGCCAAAGAGGTTTTACGTTACTTTGAAGATGAATACCTCAGTTTATCGGATCAACAAAAGAAATTGTCCATGCATAATCTCAGGGTTTTTTCCACGAGCTATGATGAATCTGTCAAAGTTTTGACTAGTACTTCAGCGACGCATGAAGAGCGGGTAGATACATTGGTCCAGCTGCATCTGTTGGTAGATGCAGTCCATTCTACTCACCAGCCGCTTTGGAAATCGACAAAAAATGAATTGATGCGTCCGCTGGAACAAATGAAAGATGCAGCAGCCAATCAGGACCTACAAAGCTTTTACGCTTATTTCAATCAATTTTTATCAGAATATGAGAAGATACATGCGGCATTGAGCGTCGATTTACCGCAGGAGTTATTGAGCCGCATTGATTCATATATCACCTACCTGGATGAAAATAGATCTTTGATCGTAACGACCGATCATCAGATCCAGCAGATTCATGTCATTGAAGCAGGATTGATTGATGCTTTTGACACAACGAAAGAAGATAGTGCTGATCCTTCGATTCTTTGGCTCATCTTCGCGGTCGGCGGCGGAATTATTTCTACATTATTTTATGTAGGTTGGAGAAAATATTCAGGAGAAAAGAAAGAATACCAAACGTTTTCGAAGAAGAAGGAATACAACCGGTTCCGATAGGGTATATGACAAAAAAATGATTAGAGGTGGGTCCTGCCATGTTTTTATTATACTTTCTGCTATTGCTTGCGATTCCGCTTTGGGCACAGTTCAGAGTGAAAAAGGTATACCGCAAGTATTCGCAGATGCCTTCTGCATATGGAATGTCAGGAGCGGAAGTAGCCCAGAAAATCCTCAATGACAACGGACTTTTTGATGTCAAAGTTGAACCTGTACGGGGAAAGCTCTCAGATCACTATGATCCCAGGACGAAAGTGGTCAGGCTTTCGGAAGATAATTATTATGGACATTCTATCGCTGGAACAGCAGTTGCAGCTCATGAGGTCGGACATGCTATCCAACATGCCGATCAATACGCACCTTTAAGATTACGACATGCTTTAGTTCCTGTAGCTTCGATTGGCTCAAACCTATCCTACTTTCTGATCATAATCGGGATTTTGATGAATGCCGCTAACTTAATCCTACCTGGTATCCTTTTGATGGCGGGGGCTGTATTATTCCAACTGGTCACCTTGCCTGTCGAGTTCAATGCAAGTAATCGGGCGATGAATCAGATCGTACATCTAGGTGTGATTCGAAATGATGAAGAACGGCAAGCGAAGAAAGTCTTGAATGCAGCCGCTTTGACATACGTTGCGTCAGCCCTGGTCGCTGTATTGGAGCTGGCAAGATTTGTACTCATTTTCCTAGGGATGAACCAATCTGATTAGAATGAACAAGTACTATGAAGATCCGTTTGATAGTCATTTATCTATCAGCGGTCTTCTTTGTTTTCTGGAACGATTAAAAAAAGGGGCTGTCCAATAAGTAACGGACCTTCATCGGCTGACAACACTTTGAGCGTTGTTGAAAAGGTTAATTACTCGCCATTGGACTGCCCCATTTTACATGGATTTTAGAGGACAACTAATTTGCTATTTGTTTAAAAAGCAATAGTTTTTCTATACTTTTCAGCAAATAGGGTCTCTGGTGTCCACTAAATCCTTGGATCAGGTCAATCATGTAATGGGTTTTTGTTCTCGTCGAGTGTGAAGCCTTCTCCGAGTACGTCATGGACATCGTTGACAGCCACGAATGCTTGTGGATCGATTTGCTGGATCAAGTTTCGTAAGCGGAAGATTTCATTGCGTGCGATCACACAATATAATACTTCTTTCTGATGGCCGGTAAACGTTCCCCTTCCGTTTAATACTGTTGCCCCGCGGTCGAGCTCCTGAATGATGCGGTTGGCGATTTCGGTATTCTTCTCCGAAATGATCATTGCGGCCTTAGCAGCATATGCACCATCCTGGATGAAGTCGATCACCCTCGCTCCTACAAACACAGCCACCAAAGTATACATCGCTTCCTTATAATTCAAATAAGTAATCGTAGCGGACAATATGACGAAAGCATCGAAAAGGAACATTGTCTTTCCAAAGCTCCAGCCAATATATTTATTTACGAGTCGCGCGATAATATCCACACCGCCTGTCGTACCGCCATAACGGAAGATGATTCCGAGACCGACCCCGATGAATACGCCGGCGAAGAGGGCGGCTAAAGTCAGATCTTCATGAAGCGGGAAAGATAAGCGGAAATGGTATTGGAAAAGCCAGAAGAAAAATGAAACTGCTACAGTTCCGATGATCGTATAGATAAATGAATTTCTTCCTAGAAGCCTCCAACCTACTAAGAACAAAGGAATGTTCAAGACAAGGTTGGAGATTGCAGGATCGATAGCAAAGAGATTATAGAGAATAAGGGTAATTCCTGTAAACCCGCCCTCTGCCAAATTGTTTTCTATATTGAAATGAATGATTCCAAAACCGAATATTGCTGAACCTAACAAAATGAACAATACATTCTTTGCCTTAATCTTCAGCATGGGAGGCCTCCTTTCAATTGATCGGTGTTTTTCAGGCAAAAGCCTGGAGATACTAGATCCATATCCTTTTTCTTTAAAAGAGAATCAATTCTACTCGTAATATCATTCCTTAATCAATCTATCCATGTCTTAAACATTTGTCAAACGGTTTTGATTTAGCTAACATGAATAGTAGTATGAAACGAGGTGTGGATATGGATGAACGAACGATGAAAGAAATGCAGGAAACAGTAGATGGTTATATTGGACAGTTTAAGGAAGGTTACTTTAGTCCTTTAGCAATGCTTGCAAGAATGACGGAAGAACTAGGTGAACTTTCCCGTGAGGTGAATCATCGCTATGGTGAGAAACCGAAGAAATCCACAGAACATGAACAATCTATTGAAGAAGAGTTGGGAGATCTTTTATTCGTCATCATTTGTTTTGCAAACTCTTTACATATTGATTTGGACAAAGCACTTCATATCGTGATGGAGAAATTCAATACAAGAGATAAAGATCGTTGGACTAGAATCGAGGAGGCAGAAGAATGAGTCAAGAGAATATCCGTATTATCATTGCAGGACCAAGGGGGAAGATGGGAAAAGAAGCCGTGAAAATGGTGACGAATACTGAACACTTCACCTTGCAAGCTGTCGTCGATACGAAAAATACAGGGAAGAAGCTGAGTGAGTTGGAGGATCAACCGAATTTGGATATCCCTGTGTATGATGATTTCATTACATGCATTAACGAAGTAGATGCAGATGTACTCATCGATTTGACCAAGCCTGAGTCTGGGAAAAAGCATTTGGAGGCAGCACTGGAGAATGGGATTCGACCGGTCATCGGGACGACAGGTTTTACAGATGAAGAGATCCGAAATTTCAGCAGCATTGCGGAGGAGAAAGAGATTGGTGCAGTAATCGCTCCAAACTTCGCTGTTGGTGCGATCCTGATGATGAAATTCGCACAGATGGCTGCAAAATACATGCCGGACATCGAAATCATTGAAAAGCATCATGATCAAAAGCTGGATGCGCCATCAGGTACGGCTGTGAAGACGGCGCAAATGATCAAGGAAGTAAGGAAATCGCAGACTCAGGGACACCCAGATGAACAAGAAGAGATGAAGGGTGCTAGAGGAGCTGACGATGATGGATTACGAATCCATAGTGTTCGTCTTCCAGGTCTTGTTGCACATCAGGAAGTCCTGCTGGGTGCCACCGGTCAGACCTTATCTATCAAACATGACACAATTGATCGAAGTGCGTTCATGCCTGGTGTGAAAATGGCTGTAGAAACCGTCATGAAACTTGATGTGCTCGTCTATGGACTGGAAAATTTGATGGAATAGAGGAAATGTTATGAATATTGCCTTGATCGCTCATGATGAGAAAAAGCAAGATATGATCCATTTTACGATTGCCTATAAACCCGTACTAGAAAAACACAACCTGTTTGCAACCGGGACGACAGGGTTGAAAATTGCAGAAGCAACAGGGCTTGGTGTCCACCGCTTTAAATCAGGACCTCTTGGCGGTGATCAACAGATCGGGGCCAAGATTGCAGATAATACCATGGATCTCGTCATCTTTTTCAAAGATCCATTGACAGCTCAGCCCCATGAACCGGATATCGCAGCACTCATCCGTTTGTGTGATGTTTATCAAATCCCCCTGGCCTCGAATATGGCCAGTGCAGAGTTGTTCATTCATGCGCTGAGACGGGGTGATTTCAACTGGCGTAAAATGATTCATGAACGGGGGGAAGGAAGAGCATGACTACCAACCTTGATATCCTTGCATTCGGAGCCCATCCAGATGATGTAGAGATCGGAATGGCAGGTACAATGATCCTTCATGCCAGGAAAGGTTATAAGACAGGTATTTGTGATTTGACTTTGGCGGAACTCTCCTCAAACGGGAATGTAGTACTCCGTCAGGAGGAGGCTGAGAAAGCAGCAGAAGTGATGGGGCTTCACGAACGGATCAATCTCGAGCTTCCAGACAGAGGGTTACGGTTAACTGAATCCCATATCCAAAAAGTTGCCCGGACGATCCGGATTTACAAACCGAAAGCAGTTTTCCTGCCTTATCCGGTCGATCGGCACCCTGATCACGGAAATTGCAGCCGATTGGTTGAAGAAGCTGTTTTTTCAGCAGGAATTCGAAAATATCAGGTGGAAGGGGAATTGTCGGCACATCGAGTCGACAAACTGTATTATTATTTCATCAACGGTTACGATCATCCTTATTTCAGTGTCGATGTAAGCGAGGTTTACGAAAAGAAAAGGGATTGCCTTAACGCTTATAAGAGTCAATTCATGACAAGCGGAGATGGAGTGCCGACTCCGTTGAACAACGGCTATCTTGACACAGTAGAAGCGCGTGATGCACTTTTCGGGAAAGAATCTGGTGTCAACCATGCAGAGGGATTCCGCTCCAGACGCCCTATCTTGATCAATGATTTGTTAGGAGATTGAATATGAAAAAACTGAAAATAGGCATCACTTGTTACCCTACAATAGGTGGTTCAGGAGTTGTCGCAACTGAACTCGGTAAGATGCTTGCCAAAGAGGGGCATGAAATCCACTTCATCACATCAAGCATCCCGTTCCGTCTGGAGAAATTCTATCATAATGTCCATTTCCATGAAGTAGAAGTCAATCAATACTCCGTATTCCGTTACCCTCCCTACGATTTGACACTTGCTAGTAAAATGGCTGAAATCGCAGTACGTGAAAAACTTGATCTTCTACATGTACATTATGCGGTACCGCATGCCATTTGTGCATACCTGGCAAAGCAGATGGTCGGAGAGGACTTGAAGATCGTGACAACTCTACATGGAACTGACATTACAGTATTAGGTCATGATCCAAGCTTGAGCGAACTGATCAAATTCGGAATCGAAAAGTCCGATTCGGTAACGGCGGTATCAAGAAGTCTCATCGAACAGACGAAGGTCCTCTTGGGTACTGAAAAGGATATTGATTGTGTGTATAATTTCATTGACGAAGGCGTGTATAAACGGAAGCATAATCTAGATCTACGAAAAGAGTACGGGATAAAGTCTGATGATAAGGTCTTGATCCATGTTTCGAATTTCAGGTCGGTGAAACGTGTCCCGGATGTCGTCAAAACCTTCCATAAAGTCAGAGAACAGCTTCCTGCAAAACTTTTGCTGATCGGGGATGGACCAGAATTGACAGTTGCTTGCCGAATGTCCAAAGATCTTGGTCTTCAAGATGATGTTCTCATTCTTGGGAAACAGGAAAACATTGCAGAATTGTTCTCGATCAGTGACGTAAAACTCCTTTTATCAGAAAAAGAAAGCTTTGGTCTGGTATTGCTTGAAGCGATGGCTTGCGGAGTCCCTGTCATTGGTACGAACATTGGTGGAATACCGGAAGTGATTGATGAAGGGGTGACTGGTTATATATGTGAAATAGGGAATATCGATCAGATCGCTTCGAAGACATTGAAGATCCTGCAAAATGACGAATTGCGAACAAGAATGTCAAGGAATGCCGTCAAGCACGTACATCAAAATTTCCATTCGAAAATGATATTGAATGATTATCTCGAAGTCTATGCAAAAACGCTCGGTCTGAAATCCGTCCGGGTCTAGGAGACGTTGCTCATGTCTTTCAAACTTGCCAATCAAGTGGTCGAAAAATTACAAAATCATGGCTTCAAAGCTTACATCGTCGGTGGTGTAGTCCGTGACCGTCTGTTGAGGCGTCCAACGGGTGATATTGATATCGCTACTTCCGCTAAGCCTGAAGAAGTTCAAAGGATTTTTCCGAAAACTGTACCAGTGGGCATCGAACATGGAACAGTTCTTGTACGTCATGGCAAGCAATCTTTTGAAGTGACGACATTCCGCTCAGAAGGTCGTTATATAGATCATAGGAGGCCCTCTGAAGTCGAATTTCATGAATCGATCGAAGCGGATTTATCGAGAAGGGATTTTACGATCAATTCCCTTGCACTCGATCGTGATGGGGGCATCATCGACCCATTCGGTGGTAAAGAGGATCTCGAACAGGGCATTTTGAAAGCCGTAGGAACCCCCGCGGAAAGATTCCAGGAAGATCCCCTCAGAATGATGCGGGGAATCCGATTCGTCTCTATTCTTGGGTTTAGATTCGAAGAAACTACTTTTTCAGCACTTGTAGAGAATGCTATCCTGCTTAAAAAGATCTCTGTTGAACGGATCCGGGATGAATTTGAAAAGATGCTGGGGGGACCCTATTGCGAAAAAGCCCTGATGTTGCTTAAAAAGACAAAAGTGGACCGCCATCTGCCGAGAGGTCCATTTGGATTGCAGGTACTGCCTGAGAGGTTTCATTGGAGCGAGCTTACGACGGTCGAAGAACGATGGGCAGGGTTCCTTGCACGTAACCAGGTTGAGGATCCTGTTGAATGGGTTTCTGTATGGAAGCTTCCAAATCAAAAAAAGGCGAAGGTGGATCGGATAGTAAGACTGGTTCGCAGTGATATCGATTTTACATGTGCTTATACGTTATATAAATATGGTCTTAGTGATTTGAAAGCAACCATCCGTGTGAAACGTTTCCTTGGGCTGCTGGTTGAAATAGAGGAATCCGAACTAGTAGCCCGATTCTCACAGCTTCCGATTAAAAGTCGTGCGGAACTGGCGATAAATGGGAATGAGTTGCAAAGATTATTCAGACAAAAGCCCGGTCCGTGGATCGCAGAATATCTTGAAAAAATAGAGCGGTGTGTCATCGAAGGGAAAGTCGACAATACCCCCTCAGGAGTGAAGGAGTGGATTGAAAAATGGCAACAACCACACGAGAGAAATTGATCGGTCTCCTTTCCGATGCAGGAGGTTATAAGTCTGGCCAGAAGTTAAGTGAAATATTAGGATGCTCAAGAACGGCTGTCTGGAAGCATATCGAGGAACTGAGGAAAGAGGGATATGTAGTAGAAGCCGTACAGAAGAAGGGGTATCGAATCATAACCCGGCCTAACAATCTTCTGCCAGGTGAGATCAAACATCAATTGAATACCGAAAAGCTTGGTCAAGAGATCCATTACGAAGAAAGTGTGTCTTCCACACAGGAGATCGCTCATCAGCATGCACTGAATGATGCTCCTGAAGGGACGATCGTCATAGCAGATGAACAGACATCCGGCAGAGGACGACTAGGCAGATCCTGGCATTCCCCGAAAGGAAGCGGTATCTGGATGAGTGTCATTTTAAGGCCGAACATTCCCCCTCAAAAAGCACCTCAGCTTACATTGCTAGCTGCTGTCAGTGTAGTGCAAGGCATTCAACAAGTAACTGGTGAAGATGCACAGATCAAGTGGCCCAACGACATATTGATCGAAGGAAAAAAAGTGGTTGGGATCCTGACAGAACTTCAGGCTGAGGCTGATCGGGTGAATTCGGTCATCATCGGAATCGGGATCAATGTAAATACAGCTGCTTTTCCAGATGAAATCTCCAATATCGCGACATCGCTTAAAATAGCGAGTGGAACCGAAATCGAAAGAGCGCATCTGGTCCGCTCTATTTTAGAAAAGATGGAAAAGCTGTATGCCCTTTATCTGGAACACGGATTCTCACCGATCAAACTGTTATGGGAAGGCTCTGCTGCAAGTTTAGGTAAACGCATACGGGTCCGTACAATTACGGGTGAATTGGATGGCAAGGCACAAGGAATCACAGAAGAGGGTGTCCTTTTGGTCGAAGACGATTTAGGAACCGTACACCGTGTTTACTCCGCAGATATCGAGCTCACTCGGAAATCCTAAAAAGGTTTATTTTAGAACATGAAGAGAAAATATCTGCTATACTACACTTATAGGCGGTATCGTATCAACGAACTGCACTACTGGAATGTGTAATATATGTGATTGATTATGGTTCTGCCTTGATCCGAACCTAGGACATGGACAGAGGGATGAAAGTTTGAAAGCGCTTTAACTCCCTTCTTTCTTTTTGTCTGAAAGAAGGTTTTTTTATGCCATGGCTTTGTTGTTCATGTTGATTTCTTCTGAAATATCAACAAAATGAAACTGAGCCTATGCGAAAAGAGTTCACTTTCATCTTCCTCTGATTTAAAAGGAGGAGAAGTATGAAACAGATTAGTGATTTTAAGAAAATGAAGGAACAAGATGAAAAGATCGTAATGCTCACAAGTTATGATTATCCTTCAGCCCAAATCGCTGAACAAGCGGATATCGACTTGATCCTTGTAGGGGATTCCCTTGGAATGGTCGTACTTGGCTACGAATCGACCATACCTGTGACGATGGAGGATATGATCCATCATACGAAAGCAGTCAAAAGAGGAGCTTCTGGAACTTTTGTCGTTACGGATATGCCGTTTATGAGTTATCATACGTCAACCGCTGACGCCTTGAAAAATGCAGCCCGTCTGATGCAAGAAGCCTCCGCTGATGCCGTAAAAGTAGAAGGTGCCGGAGAGGTGATCGAGGTCATCGGTCGCCTTACTGGGGCAGGAGTCCCTGTGATGGGCCATTTAGGGTTGACCCCGCAATCGGTAGCCGTCCTTGGTGGTTACAAAGTCCAAGGTAAAGATGCCGAAGCAGCTGAGAAGTTGATCGGAGACGCGTTGGCAATTGAAGAAGCTGGCGCTTTTGCGCTGGTCCTCGAATGTGTGCCAAGACAGCTGGCTGAAATGGTAAGCAAACGTTTATCGATTCCAACGATCGGGATTGGGGCAGGAATTGGGACCGATGGGCAGGTCCTGGTGTATCATGATCTGATCGGTTACGGTTCACATCGGGCTCCGAAATTTGTAAAACAGTATACGAATGTATCCGGGCAAATCGGATTCTCTATAAAAAATTACGTTGAGGATGTCAAGGAACGGCAATTCCCTGAAGAGAAACACACTTTTACAATGAAAGAAGAGCAGCTGGCATCCTTATACGGAGGAAAAGTATGATCGTTTTTAAGACTATCGAAGAAATACAAGCCTACATCCAGGAGCAAAAACAAAATGGTTTCAAAGTCGGTTTTGTGCCGACAATGGGTTTTCTGCATGAAGGCCATGTCTCACTCATGCATCGGGCAAAACAAGAGTGTGACATCGTCGTGACCAGCATATTCGTCAATCCAACCCAATTCGGCCCGAACGAAGATTTTGAACGTTATCCCCGTGATTTTGAAAGGGATGAAGGAATTGCAAAAAGTAACGGTTCCGATGTGTTGTTCTATCCTTCCAGTTCAGAGATATATCCAAATGAAGCCGGTACGAAACTCATGGTAACGAAAAGGACAAATAGGCTTTGCGGTGAAAAGAGACCAGGTCACTTCGATGGTGTCGTGACCGTTTTGACGAAATTGTTCCATATCATCCAGCCTGACCGGGCGTACTTCGGTCAAAAAGATGCGCAACAGGTCGCAATCGTCGATGACTTGATCAATTCCTATTTTTTCCCGATACAGCTTGTTATTTGTCCGACGATACGAGAAGAAGATGGGCTTGCGAAAAGTTCCAGGAATGTGAACTTGAGGGATGATGAGCGGCGAATCGCTCCCCAATTATATGAAGCCCTTAGAGATGCAAAAGAAAAGGCCCAAAAGGGTGAAACGGTCAATGAAGTCCTACATTGGTTGTACAAGGTCTTGGAACGATTAGAACATGGAAAGGTCGATTATGTTGAGATCCTATCGTATCCTGAATTGCAACCTGTTGAAGGGTTTGATCAGAAGACGATCATCGCTTTGGCATATCAGTTTGAAAGGGCACGTTTGATCGATAACATCATTATGGAAGACGTCCGATAGAGAAGAAAGGGGAAGAAAATTCAATGTTTCGCACAATGTTAAAAGGAAAAATCCATAGGGCAAGAGTAACAGAAGCGAATCTTAATTATGTAGGGAGCATCACAATCGATGAGGATATTTTGGATGCTGTCGACATGCTTCCAAATGAAAAGGTGCAAATTGTGAACAATAATAATGGTGCACGCTTTGAAACATATATCATTCCAGGAAAAAGAGGAAGCGGTACGGTTTGCCTGAATGGCGCTGCTGCCCGATTAGTCCAGACGGGAGATGTGGTCATCATCCTGAATTATGTCATGGTGACGGAAGAAGAAGCCCGTACTCATAAACCGACTGTTGCGATTATGGATGAGAACAATACAATCATCGAACGTATTTCCAATGAACCGGAAGCGACCATTTTATAAAAGCTCTCTGCAAGAGGGCTTTCTTGCTTTTCCATTGCCAGTCACTCCAATCCCTTAGAGTACACCTTCCTTCCTAACATCAGTTTTCTTTCATTGCACGAATAAGTATGAAGGCGTAAAATGTTATAAGAATGAGTTTTTTTGAAGCGGAGTGCTTATGAAGCATGAGCACCCGCTTTTTCTTTGACAAGAAAGTATAACAATTTTGTTTCGATAGCTCCAACGCCCAACCACTTGGCTCACTTCAGTCCTCCTGCGGCGGCGACAGCCTCCTCGTCGGACTTCCAGTGACCTTTGTGACTGATCAGGGCGTTTGCGCTTTTCTTGTACAACTTGAGGTTGTAGCAGTAAGCTGATGCCAGCGGAATTCGTTTGCATCTATCCTGAGGTGAGATCATGAACCAAAAATATGTTGTCCTGGATTTTGAAACGACAGGGCACTCTCCTAAAAAGAATGATAAGATCATACAGATCGGTCTTGTTGTTGTCCAAAATGGCACGATTATCGACCGTTATTCTTCATACTTGAATCCAGGGATCCCGATTCCTTCATTCATCTCTTCATTGACAGGCATTAAGCAATCTACAGTGGCAGACGCACCTACTTTTGAAGAAGTAGCTCCTGAACTATTGAAGCTTTTGGATGGGGCTTGTTTAGTAGCTCATAATATCCAGTTCGATCTGTCCTTTTTGAATGCTGAACTTGAAAATGCAGGGTATTTTGAATGGAGAGGGATGTTGATCGATACTGTAGAGCTATCTCGGATCCTTATGCCTAATTTGGATTCCTATAAACTTAGTCAGCTATCCGATTCTCTTGCCTTGGAACATTTACAACCACATAAGGCAGACTCGGATGCAGAAGCGACGGGATTATTGTTGATTGAATTGCTGAACCGTCTTGAAACCCTTCCTTTATTGACATTGCAACGACTTCATCCTTTGCTTAAAGGGCTGCACAGTGATGTAGCAGGCCTTGTCCAAGAATGTATCGACCGCAAATTAGGAAAATTGGAAGAGGATGTACCTGGATTGGATGTGTATCGGCAACTTATTCTAAGGCAAATGAAAGAAAGAGGACTTGAGGAAGAATATGTGGATGAATCACTGACCCATCAAGATATACAAGAACGGTTTGCCGAATCCCTGCCCAATTATGAAAAAAGGTATGGACAGCTTGAAATGATGGATGTGGTCGGTGAATCACTCACTGATAGTCGTCATGCTATGATCGAGGCGGGTACTGGGATAGGCAAATCCCTAGGATATTTGATTCCAGCTCTGCTACATGCTAAAAAGACAGGGAGGCCGCTGGTCGTCAGTACCCATACGATACAGCTTCAAGCACAGCTTCTTGACCGGGATATCCCCTTGTTGAAGCAGATGGTTCCTTTCGATTTCAATGCAACCGTCCTGAAGGGGCGGAACCATTATTTATGTTTACGCAAATTCGAGCAACAACTGGATCAGATCTATGACAACAATTATGATGTGCTGCTTGCAAAAGCCCAGTTGTTAGTTTGGCTGACAACGACCGATGAAGGTGATATCGAGGAGTTGAACCTTCCTTCTGGCGGGCAGTTATTCTGGCACCAAGTCAAAAGTGACGCCAATTCTTGTCTGAACCATAAATGCCCTTGGTTTTCCAGGTGCTTCTATCATCGTTCGAAAAGGGAAGCCTATGATGCGGACATTATCATCACTAATCACGCTTTGCTTTTTACAGATCTAGTGAATGACCATGCGCTTATTCCAGCTTATCAGGAAGTAGTGATTGATGAAGCGCATCACTTGGACGAGGTGGCGAGTGACCACTTCGGCCTCCAAACCGACTATTTCTCATTTCATCGAGTACTAGACAGACTCGGAACCTCAGAAGAAAAGACTGTAAACCTTTGGCTCAAGCTTGAAGAAATATTGAATTCTGTAGACATCGATTACGATAAAAGCAAGGTCATCAATGGATTAAAAGATATGAAATTCGAGATCGACCAGCTGTTCAGTATGATCAAAACGTATGTGGTTGCCCAAGGCCATAAAAAATCGGAAGTCGGTAAAATCTCCTTCCGTTTTACCACATCGGAGGCTGATCCTGATTGGTATGGTGAGATGAAGGAAGTTTTTGCACGGGTTCAGCTTCATACCAATGATCTGCTTCGTGATTGCCGTGAACTTATTAAAAAAGTACAGAAACATGAAGAACATTTGAATGTCCTTCAAAAAGGAACACTTGTCGATTACACCGGGCTTCTCAATAAGCTGGATGAGGAAAGGAATATTCTTGCCCATATGCTTCTTACGTCAATTGAAGATGAGGTCTGTTGGATAGAGACTGATCCAGGTGGAGCAAGGAATGCTGTGTCAATCTATAATCAACCGATTGATATTTCGGATCGCCTTTCGAGAGAGTTTTTTGAAAGGAAAAAGAGCGTCATTTTGACTTCTGCCACATTGACGATCCGCAACCGTTTTGATTTTGTGAGGGGAAGACTGGGTATAGGGGAGGATGCTGCCACTGTTCAGCTGCAATCCCCGTTCGATTATAGAAACCAGGCGAAAATAATGGTTCCAACCGATTTGCCGATGATTAAAGATGTGAGTACGGAAGCCTATGCAAGTACGATTGCAGCATATATTTACAGGATCGCCTATGTTACAGATGGAAGGATGCTTGTCCTGTTCACAAGCTACGATTTGTTGAAAAAGACCTATCATCGTTTTAAGGAACTAGCTGACCCGGAGGATTTCTCACTGATCGGCCAGGGCATCGACAGTGGAAGTCGTGCAAGGCTGACCAAGCATTTTAAGCAGTTGGATCGTGCTGTCCTATTCGGTACGAGCAGTTTTTGGGAAGGTGTTGATATTCCCGGAAACGATCTCTCGTGTTTGGTTATCGTTCGTCTACCGTTCAATCCACCTGATAACCCTGTGGTTGAAGCCCGAAGTGAACAAATTCGCAGAATGGGAAAGAGCCCTTTCATGGAGCTATCATTGCCTCAAGCGATCATCCGGTTTAAACAAGGCTTCGGACGATTAGTACGTTCTTCCTCCGATCATGGAGCAGTATTTGTGTTCGACCGTCGCATCGTTACAGCAAAATATGGAAAAATGTTTCTAAGTTCACTTCCTGATGTACCAGTACTGGAAGGATCGATGGATGACCTGTTGGATGATCTCGAATACTTTATAGGTTAAGTTAAATTGTCCGGCATACACTATAATCAAGACTACCGTATTTACGGAGGGATTATTTGTGTATATCCGGCTAATCATGATCTTCAGCTTGTTCTTGGTCCTTCTTTTGGTCACCAACAATCCGGTTAAAGATGAGCCGGTATTTTTTATGGATGGGGAGACGAAAGGAAATGTAATAAAGAATCTCGATTTGAACTTGAAAAAAGACGATATCGCGATTTCTTTCCTTGAGCTTGAAAGTGGGGAAGCAACTCTCATACAAGAAAGCGAGGGTAAAAATATCCTGATCGATACGGGAAGTGAACAAAGCGATGCCCAATTCAAACAACAGATGAAAATTTTTCAAGTCGATCAAATCGATACATTGATAATAACGAATAAAGGGGAGCAATTTACCGGAAACCTGGAGTGGCTTACCGATGAATATGAGATTTCACAGGTATTCATAGCCCAAAATATTGTCAATGATCTAACAGAACGTTTCCAGCTTCAGGACGGGACGGTCAAACCGTTGGAAACAGGCGACCAATTCAAATTGTTAGATAAAATCTCTGTCACAGTAAAATATTTAGAAAAACATAAAGAAAATGAAATAGGCGGAATGGCGTTGGATCTTCAATACGGTGCCAACCATATCCTTTATATGGGCGTTGCAAATGATGTAGCTGAAAAAACAATTATCCGGGATGGAGCATTAAATGCCTCATTGATCAAAATAGGCGGCTTTGGTCATTATTTCGGCACAAGTGAGGAATTGTTGGATCATACCAGTCCTGAGGTTGCTGTCATTTTTAAGCGTTCAGGCTATAGAGCAAGCGATGAGGTGATGTTCCGGCTTGAAGACCGGTGGACTGAAATTTTCAAGCCATATGAACAGGGGATCGTGATGGTTAAAACGAATCAAAAAGAGTATGAAATCACCCAAATACCGTTGTCCAAACCTGAAATTGCGTATAAATGACCTTAAAATGTTTGCCAAAGGTATTGAAAATGGCAATGGAATCGTTAAAATAAACAAGAGACAAGAAAAAGAGGGCTGTCACATAAGTGTCTGACTTGATGTCTGGCACTATGGTTATAAGACAGCCCCTAAAAAGGTGCAGGGAAGGAAATTATGTGATGCAGTCGTTTTAGGAACTGCTTGCTTGATACATTTATTTTGTCCCTAAACAAAAGAGTTATTAAGGATAAAACAGGAAGAAGCAACGTTACATGGCATAATACTTGATAACTGGATGGAGTGTAATGAAGATGGAAAGTAAAATAGAAATACTTTCTACTGTGAAGGTTCAATCTTCAACTGACCTTTACAAAATCGTGGATGCATTGAACAGGACCCTCAAGCATCAGGATTTGATGTTCGGTTTAGCGCTTGATAAAGAAGATCAAGAAAAGATGGTCTTTACCATCTATCGTACCTAGGTGGATTCAAATGAAAAAAACGTTCTACGTATTGGGAGCCTTATTGCTTATGACAACAGCACTAGGCATATCTTATTATTATTATGTGTTAAATGATCATGGTAAAAGCCAAAAGAAAAGTATTGCTTTGGCAAAGGAGCAGTTTGATATCACTGAAGTGAATGACATCGAGCATTATAATGGATCACATGGTGCATTCGACGTGATCCATGCTAAGATAGATGAGGAAGACAGCTACGTCTTCATACCGCTATCTAAGGAAAATAAAGCTAAAGCCATCAAAGCTGAAGATGGTTGGAATGTTCAGAAAGTGAAGCAATATATACAGCAAGAACTGGACCCGGACGATTTGATATCAATCCGTTTAGGTTTGGAGAGATATCGTGAAACTTCCCCGTTCACCCCAGTATGGGAAATTGTCTATAAAAAAGGTGCGACCAGATATACGTTCCATTACATACGATATTCGGATGGCACTTTTTTCAAGACCTACACGATGAACCAACGATTATAGTTTCAATTGTAAAATATCTTAAATATAACTTGTCACAAGTATTCTTTATGGAGGGTTTGGAATGAAATTAGCAAAGCGAGTTAAAGCATTGACACCATCAAGCACACTAGCAATTACAGCAAAAGCGCATGCCCTGAGGGCAGAAGGCCATGATGTCATCGGCCTGGGAGCAGGAGAGCCCGATTTCAACACCCCTGAACATATCATAGAAAATGCTCAGAAAGCCATGAATGAAGGGTATACAAGGTATACACCTGCTGGAGGATTACCGAAGCTGAAAGAAAGCATCATCGAGAAACTACAACGGGATCAGGACTTGTCTTATGATCCTGGAGAAGTGATTGTGACGACTGGCGCGAAGCATGCCCTTTATACATTGTTCCAGGTATTGCTTGACGATGGGGATGAGGTGATCGTCCCAACACCATACTGGGTAAGCTACCCTGAACAAGTGAAGCTTGCTGGTGGCGTTCCGGTACATGTCGAAGGTAAAGAGGAGAACGGCTTTAAAATCACACCTGAACAATTGGATGATGCCATCAGTGAAAAGACAAAAGCGGTGATCGTAAATTCGCCATCGAATCCTACTGGAGCGATCTATTCATCAGAAGAATTGAAAGCGATCGGCGAAGTCTGCCTCAAACATGACATCCTTATCGTTTCAGATGAGATTTACGAAAAACTCACTTATTTTGGGGAGCATCATGTTTCGATTGCACAGCTTTCTACGGAGTTGAAAGAAAACACGATCATCATCAATGGAGTATCTAAATCACATGCGATGACAGGCTGGAGAATCGGCTATGCTGTCGGTAACCGGGATGTGATCCAAGCAATGACGAATCTTGCAAGCCATAGTACATCAAACCCGACTTCAATCGCACAGCATGCCGCCATCGCAGCATATGACGGCACCCAGGAACCAGTTGAAGAGATGAAGAAAGCTTTTGAGGAACGTCTCGAAAAAGTCTACGAGCAATTAATCCAGATTCCAGGATTCAAATGTGAAAAGCCGAGAGGAGCGTTCTACCTATTCCCGAATGTCACGGAAGCACTTGAGCTGACAGGATTTAAGGAAGTGGATGACTGGGTCGAAGCGATCCTCGAGTACGAAAAAGTAGCACTAGTCCCTGGGAGCGGATTCGGTGCGCCAGGCAATGTACGCCTTTCCTATGCGACATCCCTTTCCGTGTTAGAGGATGCTTTAACCCGTATCAGGAACTTTATGGAAAAACATCAAAAATAAGGACCGGTTGTTTATCGGCTCTTGTTTATGTAAAATAAGAAAAGCAAACCAAAATGTACTACCCGAGTTAATGTAGGTGGAGGGAATAGAGTGAAAACCACGATTCAATTATTAAGCGATCATATTGGTAAAGAAGTGACGATCGGAGCTTGGTTAGCCAATAAGCGCTCAAGTGGAAAGATTGCATTTTTACAATTACGAGACGGCACAGGATTCGTACAAGGTGTCGTCGTAAAAAAAGAAGTAGATGAAGACGTATGGTTACAAGCAAAATCCATTACACAGGAATCAAGCTTGTATGTGACTGGAACTGTTCAAAAAGATGACCGTTCCCCTACTGGTGTAGAGCTTGTCGTTTATGGATTGGAAGTGATCCACGAATCCGTCGATTACCCGATCACACCGAAAGAACACGGAACCGAGTTCTTGATGGACAACCGTCACTTATGGTTACGTTCTAAAAAGCAGCATGGAATTATGCGGATCAGGAATGAAATCATTCGTGCTACATATGAATTTTTCAATAAGGAAGGGTTCGTAAAGATCGATCCGCCTATTTTGACAGGCAGTTCAGCAGAAGGAACAACTACGTTATTCCATACGAAATACTTTGATGAAGATGCATATTTATCTCAAAGTGGACAACTTTATATGGAAGCTGCAGCAATGGCATTCGGCCGTGTGTTCTCTTTCGGACCGACTTTCCGTGCTGAAAAATCTAAAACTCGCCGCCATTTAATCGAATTTTGGATGATCGAGCCGGAAATGGCGTTCGTCGGGCATGAAGAAAGCCTGGAAATTCAGGAACAATACGTTGCATTCTTAGCAAAGTGTGTGCTTGAAAATTGTAGAATCGAGCTTGAAACACTTGGTCGGAACATTGAAAACCTTGAAAAAATCAAAGCACCTTTCCCGCGTATATCTTATGATGATGCAATCAAGCTTCTTAAAGAAAAAGGTTTTGATGATATCGAATGGGGTGAAGATTTCGGAGCGCCTCATGAAACGGCGATTGCAGAAAGCTTCGATCAACCCGTATTTATTACGAATTATCCGAAAGACATCAAGGCTTTCTATATGAAACCTGACCCTGAACGTGATGATGTCGTCTTGTGTGCAGACTTGATTGCACCTGAAGGTTATGGTGAAATCATCGGAGGAAGTCAGCGTATCGATGATCTCGAACTGATGAAGAAACGTTATGAGGAACATGACCTGTCAGATGAGGCATATAAGTGGTATTTAGAGTTGCGCAAGTACGGAAGTGTGCCTCACTCTGGGTTTGGCCTGGGGCTAGAGCGTACCGTTGCCTGGTTATCTGGCATCGAGCATATCCGGGAGTCTATTCCATTTCCACGCTTGCTTAATCGGTTATATCCTTGATCTTTTATGATTTTGTTTCCTGAAAGCACTGAGTGTAATCAGTCTTGCTTGCGAGCATGACGACTTAAGATTCCACTAGTGCTTTCTTTCATTTTAAAAATGCTTCCGGCGAATAGGGTTGCGGATCGCGATTATTAGTTAATCCGATTTTATTTGATATAATGAAGAGGAGGTGTGTGTGATGAAAAGAGAGAGTTTTTTAAATTGGATGGATATGGGATCAGTCCCGATCCCAGGTGTCCTGTTACGGAATTACAAACGGATCGGTCTTGATGAAGAAGAAGTGATGGCATTGATACATATGCATTCGTTCCTCGAAACGGGAAATTCTTTTCCCACTCCTGAACAACTATCATCCAGGATGACAGTATCATCTCATAAATGTATGCAGATCCTACGGACTTGTATACAAAAAGGGATGTTGAAAATAGAAGAACAACAAGACCCCGTAGAAAACATATATTCAGAAACGTATACACTACGCCCTCTATGGGAGAAATTGATCAGAGTCTTGGATGAAGATGAAATCGATGAAGAATATGAAAAGCATAAGGAAGATGAGCAGCAGATTTATACAATCATGGAAAAGGAGTTCGGCAGACCGTTATCGCCGATTGAGTGTGAGACATTGACGATGTGGCTTGACCAGGATAAGCATGACCCGTCGCTTATCATTGCAGCCTTGAAAGAATCAGTATTGTCAGGAAAGTTGAACTTCCGATATATTGATCGGATTTTATTCGAGTGGAAAAAGAACGGAATCAAGTCGGTAGATGAGGCGAAACAATACGGTGAGAAATTCCGCCAGCAAAGGTATAGGAAAACCGGGAGTACCTCTTCAAATCCGGAAAAGACGGATTTTCCATACTATAATTGGCTTGAACAATCGTAAAGGACGAGATCACTCATGTTAACGAAAAAGCAAATCAGAGAAGTATTGGATGAAATGGGAAATATGTTCCCCGAAGCACATTGCGAGCTACAACATAGGAACCCTTTTGAACTTACGATTGCGGTCCTGTTATCTGCACAATGTACGGATGCGCTCGTCAATAAGGTTACCCCTGGCTTATTTGAAAAATATCAAACCCCGGAAGATTACTTGGCAGTACCATTGGAAGAATTGCAGAACGATATACGTTCAATTGGTCTTTTCCGCAATAAAGCTAAGAACATCCGGAAACTTTCTGAAATTCTCATCCATGAGCATGGGGGAGAAGTACCTCAAGAACGTGATGAACTGATAAAGCTGCCAGGTGTCGGAAGGAAAACGGCGAATGTCATCGTCTCCGTGGCGTTTGGTGAACCTGCTATCGCAGTTGATACACACGTGGAACGGGTATCGAAACGGTTAGGAATCTGTCGATGGAAGGATAGCGTCCTTGAAGTGGAAAAAACGTTGATGCGAAAGGTCCCTAAGAAGGAATGGTCTGATACGCATCACCGACTTATTTTCTTCGGTCGATACCATTGTAAAGCACAGAATCCTCAATGTACCGTTTGTCCGCTTCTTTATTTATGTCGTGAAGGGCAAAAGAGAATGAAGAAAGTAAAACAGAATGTCTGATAAAACGATCCAGATCCCAGCCTCCTTCTATCACCCCTTATGGTTTAGTTCAATGAAGATTACCTATGAAGATACTTTGGGGGTACATGAGCTGGCGGAAATCCCTTTCCTGCTTGATATTTTAAGTAAAAAAAGGGATTCTCCCCTTTATGAATTCGATCGAGCAGGTTACATCCACCGTTTTTTTGAACGTTGGAAAGTGGAAAAAGAACATATAGCTAAAGCATTCTCTCAACGAAGCCGCCGGGCTGCACGCCCGAAGATGATTGTAGGGATCGGATGGCTCATTACTCTGGTTTTTTGGGTAAATGGAAAGAAGGTTGAACGTCTGACTCATTTGAAGGATGACCTTTCACTTTTCCCAATCCAGCCTGTTAATATGAATGAGCGTCTTTCATTCATCACCGAAAATCCCGATCACTACCAATCATTCATCCAATTGGCCCAACTTTTTTGCGAACTTGAGAAGAAGTGGGTCATGCCTGTGCACAAAGAACAGCATATGGACAAGAAATGACAACATAGGATGATAGCATGATGATGTCGAGCAGGAGGGACTAGAATGCAGATCCATGTTGTGAGAAGAGGACAATCTCTTTGGGGAATCTCTCAACAGTATGGTATACCGTGGCAGCAAATCGTTGATCTGAATGGATTGGAAGCTCCAGATCAGCTAGCAATCGGGCAAACACTGCTCATTCCGACGCAGGACCGGTATACTGTGCAACCTGGTGATTCCTTTTTCAGTATTGCAAATAAAACAGGTGTTTCCGTAGATGAACTTAGAAGGGCCAATCCACAAATCGAAGGGAATATCTTATATCCTGGCCAGGTACTCCGAATTCCTCAAAGACCAAAAACGACAGCACTTGTCAATGCGTATGCAGAACCATTTGAAAAATCAGTTGATCATGCGAGAACGGCTGGAAATGCATTAAGCTGGCTATCGGTATTCAGTTATCACGTTGACGAAAAAGGGAATATCCGACCACTAGAGAACGACGAAGCGTTGATTGAAGCGGCAAAAGCCAACAATGTCAAACCGATCATGTCTGTGACGAATATCAAAGAAGGAGCCGAGTTCGACACAGAACTGGCGACTGCAGTCCTTCAAGACGAACAAATACGGGATACTCTTGTAGACAATATTGATCAAGTGATGAAAAACAAAGGATTTCAAGGTGTCAACATCGATTTCGAGTTCTTGGGTCGTCAAAACAGAGAACCCTATAATCGATTCTTACGGAGATTGACGAATAAACTAAAACCTCAAGGATATGTTGTTTCAACAGCTTTAGCCCCTAAAACAAGCGCTGATCAGCCAGGAGTCCTTTATGAGGGACATGATTATAAAGCACATGGGGAAATCGTCGATTATGTCATCATCATGACCTACGAATGGGGATGGAGCGGAGGTCCGCCTTTACCCGTTAGTCCATTGCCAGAGGTTGAAAAGGTATTGAGATATGCTTTGACAGAAATTCCGAAGGAGAAGCTTTTGATGGGTATAAATTTATATGGATACGACTGGACATTGCCGTATGTCGAGGGCGGTCCATTTGCTAAAGCATTGAGTGTCCCCCAGGCTACTAGGCTCGCCTATACAAGGAAGACGGAAATACAGTATGATGAAGAGGATCAGGCCCCTTACTATACGTATTATGATGAAAACGGAAAGGAACACATCGTCTGGTTTGAAGACCTGAGGAGTATGTCTGCCAAATTTGACTTGATTAAAAGGCTGGATATTGCCGGGATGTCTTTTTGGAATCTTGCTTTTCCGTATCCGCCATTATGGCCTCTTATAAAAGATCGCTTCAATATCAAGAGATGAAGGAAAAGGCCTGGGTGGAAAAATTCCACTCAGGCCTTTTCTAGATCTATTATGAAGCTTGTTTATCAGTAGATGTAGGAGGGAGGGTGCCGATACCGAATGGAAGACCAGAATCATCGCCGCCTCCATCTCCACCATCATCAGGATTATCGTCTGGTGGAGGAGGGGTGCCCTCATCATCTCCTGGAGGTGGTGTCTCTCCATTCCCATCTCCATTTCCGCCATTTCCGTTCCCGTTCCCATTTCCATTCCCGTTTCCATTGTCATCGCCAGAAGGAGGGGGGGCGGGATCATCATTACTGTCCTCTTGTGTTGTCTGGACTTGGACGGTTGCAGGTTCACTTTCTTTTTTCTTTTCTTCATCGACGGCTACCACGGCAAATGTATAATTTGCACCAGGAGACAAGTTCTGAACGGCTAATTCCATTTCTTTCTGCTTGGTAAGCTCCTGGAATCCAGCACCATCGATCGAGTAAAGAACTTTGAAGGTGATCCCTTTATCAACGAATTTCTTAGGGTATTTCCATGTTAGTTTCGCTTCTTGTTTCTTTTCATCGTAATCGGCTTTCAGCCCTTGTGGAACTTCAAGCTTTTCATACTCTTTTGAGATATTCGGCAGTTCTGTACCTTTTACAGCAAGCTCCCTGATGATTTGATCCTTCGGAGTGAATTCGCTTGCCCGTTTATTTGTCCCTTTTTCAATTGGGACCTCAATGACCGAGTCAGGACGGCTCCAATCAGAATTCTCCAAGTCGGCACTTGCTTTTGCCATAATATCATTGAAGAGCAATTTCGCGTAATCATCTGTTTCATTAGTCAAATATTGTGGGTTTCCTTCATCATCCTTACTACTGTTATAACCGGTCCATATCGCAGCAGAAAGTTCAGAAGAATATCCAGCAAACCAGGCATCTCTCGTCTTGCCTTTGAATTCTTCTCCATATTCAGCAGGATAGTTCGTCGTACCGGTTTTTCCAGCTACAGGGAAATCCAAGTTCACATACCCTTTTGCAGTTCCTTTTGTGATGACATCTTTCAACATATGGGTGACCATATATGCTGTGTACTCTTCCATTGCTACTTTTGGATCAGCTTTATGCTCAATCACACGGCCATCAGGGAACTTGATTTTCGTTACAGTGAATGGCTTGTTATAGACCCCTTTATTCGAGAATGCAGCATACGCAGCTGCCATTTCCATCGGTGAAGGACTCTTATGGAAACCACCGATTGCATAAGCTGGGCTATAATGCTTATCATCCACTTCGATCCCAAGTTTAGATGCAAATTCTTTCGTTTTGTCAGGGCCCACTTCCTGCCATGTACGGATCGCTGGAAGGTTATAAGAATCATACAATGCCCTGCGCATTGTCACATCGCCATGATGCTTCCTGTCCCAGTTGTGGAATTCGTGGCCGTTAACAACAAGTTTATCATCACTTAACTTTTTGTACGTCGGCCATTTCAGATGTTCGATCGCTGGACCGTAATCAAGAATCGGCTTTATTGACGAGCCTGGTTGGCGTTGATCCATTTGTGTTGCATAGAATGAGCTAGCTGTGTTTTTGCGCCCGCTTCCGATCGCTCTGATTGCCCCAGTTTTCGTATCCGTTAGAACAATTCCACCTTGAATGTTCTCATCCTTGATGATTTTGTCGCTATAAAGGGCTTCCTCAACAGCGTTTTGTGCGTTCGGGTCAAGTGTTGTATAGATTTCCAGCCCCGATGTGTAGACTTCGCCTGGATCCTCGAAGCCAGCCATTTTTGCAGCTTCTTTAATGACTTGTGCTTTGAAGGTTTCATATGATTTTTGTTTTTCTTCCGGTTTAGATTCTTTTACATAATCTGTAACCGGAATGGATGAAGCCTCTTTTTTCTGTTTTTCAGTGATAAAACCATATTTCGCCATTTGAGATAAGACTACATTACGTCGCTTTTCTGCTTTTTCAGGATGATCAAATGGGCTATATGAGGATGGTGCTTTGGGCATTCCGGCTAATAGGGCAGCTTCGTGTAGTTCTAAATCTTGTATTTCTTTATTGAAATAGACCTTAGCAGCTGTTCCTATGCCATAAGCACCTTCCCCAAAATAAATCTTGTTCAGATACATTTCGAGGATTTGATCTTTCGAATAGCGTTGTTCAAGCTTGACGGCAAGATAAGCTTCTTTAATTTTACGTGTCATTTTCTTATCGTTGGTCAATAAGGCATTCTTTATGACCTGCTGTGTGATCGTACTTCCACCCTGCGAGCCGAAACCACCTGTAACGTTAGCGATTGCCGCCCCACCGATCCGGCGGATATCAATACCGAAATGATCATAGAAGCGGACGTCTTCTGTTGCAATGACTGCATCTTTCATGACTTGAGGTATTTCATCGAGTGGAGCCTTGATCCGTTTTTCATTCTTGAACATCATGCCGAATTCATTTCCGTCTTTATCAAAAAGCTTGGAAGATGCCGGTGTATCAAGTGCTTTCGGATCAAGTTCAGGCGATTGGCTGATGACCGCAAACACTGCAATGGCACCTGCTGTTACTCCTATCAAACTAAATATGAGAAGAAGAGCCGTGATCTTTTTCAGCAAGCTTTTCTTCTGTCTATTGGGTGTTTTCTTTTCTTGTGAAGCAGCCCCTTGACGGCGTTGCTGTCTTGAGCTGTATTTATTGTCACTCATTGTTGTTCCTACCTTTCTAAACGTAACCTGACGTAATAATTATTCGTATCAAACCGTCTGTTTCTATCCCTTTATGATGTAGAAAAGAACAAGCCATCGACAATTTTCAAATAATCAGTACGTGGGTTGTAACCTAATTGAATCAAATGTGCTTTTTCTTCAAAATAGGTTTTTGGAATGGATTTTCTCCCTCCGTTGTCCTGCTGATCCCAAAAATGAAATAAGTGCGCCACTTCCATCAAATAATCTTGTTGAGAAGCATTGAATCTTACCAGGATGAAACAGATTCCTTCCTGTTCAACGACTCTTTTCATATGATCGATCTGATGCTGATGGAAATTCGTTAATGGAAATGAGGTTCTATTCCTTGTTTCTTTTGCCTCAAAATCGATATATCTACCCCGGTACACCCCATTGTAATCAGTCGTCGATGGTTGCTTGAAATAGGCTTCCTTGATGACTGCTGCGCTTCTTTTCGGATAATCCACTGAAACGATCTGAACAGGTGTAGGTTTCTTGTGGATCACCGATTTCCCGATTTGCAAATAATGGGCGTTAGTATGATTGATATCCTCTTCGAATGTCATCCCCCTGTTAGCATATGAATCGTTCAATTTCAACTTTCCAGCAGATGGGCTGAGGGGCTGTTGGATGGAACGGCTTTTTCGATTTGGATAGCGAAAGTTCAATCAGTTCACCTTCCTTACTAGACCTTACAGTGTCGTCATCATTCTAGACGAAAGAATAAAGATTAAGTTTCAAAATAAATCCTCTGGTGTAGGGCATCATTAAGAATATACCATATTATTGGAGAATGTCGAGTGTAATGGCATGCTATAACGAACAAATGTTCGCAGGACGGGTGAACATATGGAACAGTCCAAAAACAAGGAAGCGCTTGCAAAAAAAGCGCTAGAGACGAAGATAATCCAGAAGATCAAGAGGGAAACTGAAAGATTGAATGTCGATAACATATCACGGACAAAAGCGTATCAAAATTACTATTTTCGTAACAAAGATTTTTTCTGGCCATTCCTTGCAAGCATGGTTTCAAGGAATGCCGGATGGAATATGACAGATCTACAACAGAAAGAGTTCAGGGTGATCATACCGCAAAAGGATCGCAGATGGATATTTTATACATATGAACGAGCCAATTGGTTGATTTTCGAAGATGCGTATCCGCAACTTCTCTTGTATGAAACATCCAAACAATTGAGAATGCCTTTATTCCATTTACTGAAGGAATTCGGGGTATCAAGGTTCATGGTAGAAGAGTGGGAACTTTTTTGGGACCGTCATGATCAAAATAGGCTTGATATCGCTTTGATCATCAATGAGCAGCATGTGATCGAAGGACCTGTACTTGAACAGATTGCATATAAACGTCAAGTATTTGCCACTTTCCCATATTGGCTTCAAGATCGGTTCCATTTCAGCACGGTTTTGTTTCCTACTCTTGAAGGTAAACTATACGGTATCTCAGTCCATGGTTTCCGTAATGTGTCCAACCGGATTGATCATGGAAAACGGCTCCTCAAGATCTTGTCGGATCCAAAAATGTCCGAATTCTTTATTCGTTTTGCGAGAATGACAGAGCCTTCTGGTAGCCGATATGATTATGAACGGTTATTCGTCCAGAAGACACGGAAAGGGCATCATTTCCCTCTGCGTTTGCTTTTCCCAATGATCCGTCATCATCGGAAGGAGTCCAAGGATTGGTCATTAAAAGAACGGAATCCGGTAAAATACTTTCGGGATGTCCGACTGCCGAGTCAGATCCAACTTAATGACTGGTATGAACATAAACGTATGGAGCTGCATGTTTTAGCGAAAATGAAATCTTTCTTCAAACATTCTATTCAATAAAAAGGGCCGACTCGAAAAGGATGAGTCGCCCTTGATAGCAGTTGTTCATGTTGATGGACGGTTCGGTCCTTCTATTTTTTTGTCTCCGTAACCGGTTTTTTTGTTCGGTTGTGCTGCATACTTGTCTTCCTTTGATGCTTCTCTTCTTTTACTCAAGTAAGTCACCTCCTGCTCTTAGTATGTTATATGGAACACCTCCTATACAAAAGGATCTAGTGCTGTCGAATCCTTGATGTGGAAAGGAAAAACCACTTTCTTTGCCGAAAGGGAACTAGTTTTGTCAAGCCTGGAGGGGAAGGGGAATGGCCATCGAATAATACAGGTACAATATTCCCGGGAGGTCCGTAAATATGGAAAGCTTGGTGAAAACGAAAGCAGTATCGAAGAAGCTTAGTGTCAATCCGACGACAATTCAGCGATGGGTGAAGTATTTTGATATTCCATGCCCGAAAAATGATCACGGCCACTACTTATTCCGATCAGAGGACGTCGAGCAGCTGGAAGAAATCCAAAAGCAATTGAATCAAGGTCTGCAGATGAGTGATATCAAATTGCAGAAGAAAAGCTCTGATGATAAGATGCCATTGAAAAAAGCAAATGGGCTGAAAGAATTGGATGTTTATTTTCAGCAGCTGCAGGATCAATTGAACATCTTGGAGTCAAAAGTTTCTCAAAAGGCAGATGAAGTCTTGTCCTACCAGGTCATGCAGCATCGGAAAGATATGGACCAGATGGCAACCCGTTTAACTGAGCTTGAAGAAAAAATGCTTGATCTCGAGGAGCAGCTCCTCCTGCAAGTCACCGCGACGAACGAGATACGAACTGAATACAGCCCGCCTAAACCCAAAAAGAGGAACTGGCTTGTGAGTCTGTTTTAAGATTCTGAATGAATAGTGGAATCGCTATTGGTGAATACGTTATTCTCTTGATGGCATTTCTGAGCTCCCTCTGGTAGGATAAGTTCAGAAGAGGTGAAACAATGGACACGGAAAAGCGACGTTTGAAGCAGTTGACGCAAAGGCTGCGTGAACTCAATGAACAGGCATATCGTCAATTTGAGGAAAGAACTTGTAAAGAAGGATATGAAGTCGACTTCTATGGGGAAGTGAAACCATTTGCTGATGAAGTGCAGATACTTGCCGACGAATGGAAGCCTTTGGCAGTAAAATGGGCAATCGAAGAAAAGCCTAAATATGTCTATCCGATCCAGATCAACGACACATACGAGAATATGACGATTGCGGCTGTACAGGCATTTCAGACAGATACGAAGCACAAACGGTTCACTTCGATGACAAAATCAATCGAATATATTCTCGAGTCCATTGAAATTCAATTATGAAGTTGGAGGAGGTTGGGCAAAGAGCTCAGCTTCTTTTTGTTTGATTTTTGATGTTCACTTAATTGTAAAACCCCAGTATGACATGTTGAAGTTGACATTTGTTATAATAGAAAGATCAGGAGAAAGGATGCTTGCCTTATGATGGAATTTTTGTATTTTCCAGAGGATAAAAGCGAATACATACCATCCGTGATCATGTTGCTTATTTTTATGTCGATGGCGATTGCAGCAACAATCTTTATCCGGAAACATTCTGACAAAGAGCTTCATAAATGGGAAAACGAAGAACCAATTTTGAAAGAAACGAACAAACAGGGGAACGGAACAGGTTCAACTAAGAATTAGAGGATGGCTCAAAATAGGGCATTTGCGCTTTCTTGTGATTTACAAAGTTAAAAATGACTGAATAGGCCAAGAAAATAGAATCAAAGCGTCTAAAATACATGTTAAACGGGATAAGGGGCTATGGTGCAAAGCATTATCCCGACAACTAAAGGGGAAAATCTTACAACTTTGAAATTATCCTGACAACTCGGAAATTATCTCAACAACTTTACATTTATCCTAACAACTCAAAAAACAAGGAGAAATAATGAATAATCACCGGCAGCCATTGCAGGTCGAAGCTCACACGCGTGATAAACGTCGAAGTCAGTACATCCTGCACCGTCGCTGTACAATCAGGAGGCAGCTGTAAGGCTGTTCTTTTTTGATTCATTTTTCATAAATTTCACGTACCGTACTGACCGTTACGATTCAGACATGCAGCGGCGGGCTTTCATGAAAAGTTTCCGAAAGCATATGAAACCAGGAATCAAGATGAAAAACCATCTATAGAAGAGATGAACAACGCTCTGAACGTGCTCGGATCGGTGAAGCCGATTCGAATGTGACGTTCGATAGACGATGTACGACAGGGTTTGATAATTTGTTAAAATGAATTTGAGGGGGGATAATAATGAAAAAAGAATTTAAGAGTTTCAAGGAATTTTGGCCGTTCTACCTACAGCAGCATTCGAAACCTGCTACAAGAGCATGGCATTTTGTCGGGACGAGTTTTGTTTTTGTATGTATTTGTGTTTCGTTCCTTTTTATGAATTTCTGGTATATGTTAGCTGCACCGATCCTTGCTTATTCATTTGCATGGATCAGTCATTTCTTTATTGAAGGAAATAAACCTGCAACATTCGGGCATCCTTTTTGGTCTTTGCGAGCTGACTTTAAAATGTTCGGATTTATATTGATAGGGAGTCTTGAGCAAGAATTGGATAAGCATCAAATCAATAGGACCGCATAGAAAATTCTCTATCGGTCCCTTTACATCTCTAATATTCCATGATATCACTATTGACAAGCTGCTGAATTTCTTCAACTAACTGTGGAGCTGGGATATCCAAGTGTTCTGCTAAAATGAATATCGTTTTAAGTGTCGGCATCCGCCGACCTCTTTCGAGTAAGCTTATGAAAGAACGATCGTAGCCAGTCAATTCAGCAAGTTTGAATTGTGAAATCTTCTCAACAGTCCGATGCTTACGGATGACTAGCCCAACAGCTTGTTCAAGTTTCATGTGTAATCCCCCATTATAATCCATAAAATTACAGCGGACTATAGTCAACATATCTCTATTTTAGTATAGGAGTGTCGATTGAACAATAACATTATAATGAATAGCAGAACCAAATTTTCATTTGTGCAGTTATGGTCACTTTTTGGGGTTGGATTGGTGTAGGCCCCGCAGATTGCAACAATTGGGTTTTATATAAAGGCACAACTTCTCTTTCTTTTAGTTCGACGACTTTAATCGGTACCTGGTTTAACCGTACACCCATTTGTTGAGCGAGTGTTACTGCTTTTCGAATACCATCCTGGTAGGCGATTGTTAAAGCCTTTAAATAAAAAGCCTTAGGATTTGAAACATCGAATGAGATGTCCCTAGCGAAATTTGCTCCGTTCCGGATCGCCGTATCATAAACGCTACCAGCTAATCGAACATCATTGATTATTACTCTGTACAAATGTTCCACTCTAAAGCCCTTGAAGATCGATTGGCCATTTTCATAAGCGTAGATCGGTTGGATCGTGTAAACCACTGTTTCAATTTGATTGGATGGTATTCCTAAATTCAATAATGCATTCATAACTTGGTTGGACCTTCTGGCATTTTCAGCAGAGGCTGTTTTGACATCATGATCTTCCGTGATAACTCCTATAGTAAGCGATATCTCATCAGCATCAATTGTCAATTCACCATCACCATAAACCTCCATTACTGGTTTTGGAGATTCTATATTTTCATCCCACTGCGGAAATGGATAGCTGTTGTTCAAATGATCACCTCTACAATTTTCCTTTTGTAAACTATATTCATTACCTTTTTAAACATGTTCCTCTGATGATGACTATACGTAAGGTAAAAATCCTTAACAGTAAAATGAGTATTTTATTGACAATCTCCAAAAAATGAATTATTATATGATTAACGCCGATAAAGTTGGTTATATAAATGGTGGATAGATTGAAGTCGTAGCTGCAATTGTGTGGACGAATTTAATTGTCTCACAGTCATGCGGGTGCGGTTTTTTTATACAGTCAGAATGATAAATATAACGGTAAACTTTTGGTGAATTTGTAAGATTTTCAGGAGGTACAGTATATGAATACTGGTACAGTAAAATGGTTTAACGCAGAAAAAGGTTTTGGTTTCATCGAAATTTCAGAAGGTAACGACGTATTCGTTCACTTTTCTGCAATTGAAGGTGACGGATTCAAAACTTTAGAAGAAGGTCAAAACGTTTCATTCGAAATCGTTGAAGGTAACCGCGGACCACAAGCTTCTAACGTACAAAAAGTCTAAGTATTAAAACTTGAGTCTTATTGGGTGGCATACGTTAGTACGCCACCCTTTTTGTATTTTCTGGGTCCTCAAAAAAAGACCTTCCAAGAAAAATTGGTTTAAGCTTCCTTTATGAGAAGAATCATAAAGGGTATTATGTGCTCTATAAAGCGTGCACTAAAAAATGTTTAATCCACATTTTCAACCCCTCTTTTGATCTCCATTTAATCTATTTTTTCAGACAAGGAAACAATTTGAGTAGAAGGGAGTTAAAAGCACGTACGGTAACTGAATCACACTGGCGCGGCCGAGGAGTCGTAAGGACGGAAGAGAGGCAGGGCTTTCGTTGTTTGAGTTATTTTTCGCAATCAGTTGGGTTGTACAGTGGAACTCACAAAATATATTGCATATCGCTATCCACCACTTTAGAGAGCACGGTACCTCGCTGGTATGAAGTTATTGAATCTCACGGAATGACTTTACCAGCTAATACATATGAACAAATATAGACGTAAGAACGAGACGACAGTAAAGGCGTCTTTTTTTTATACGGAAGAAAGTATAACTTTTAATCATGGTAGCAAGGAGTTCGAGGAAGTGATGTTCCGGGTATAACGGAGTTAACTCAGCTAAATGAATATAGGGGGAACGAAATGGACAAAAAACCCCAGTGTTTAAGATGGGTAATGTTGAAAAAGTTCTTAACCTGGGCATTTAAGACTAGTTTTGATTTTATTGTTGACAATTCCTACCGAACTACTGTACAATTCAAAAAAATAAGTTGAATCACTTATCAAGAGTGGCGGAGGGACTGGCCCAATGACGCCCGGCAACCTGCAATTGCAAGGTGCTAATTCCAGCAAAATGGAATTCCATTTTGAGAGATAAGGCCCATAGCCACACGGTGTATATGAAACCATGTCTCTCATTTGAGGGACTTTTTTATTTTTCGATGGAATTCCAACCATGGTAATTCATGTGAAGAAAGGAGAGTTGAAAGTGTCAAAGGAGAGAGAGGAATTTAATAACGTTATGTCTAGGATAAATGAAATGTTGGAAACAATGAAATTTGGATCCGTTACCTTAATTGTACAGGATGGTAAAGTCATCCAGATTGAAAAGAAAGAAAAAGTGAGGCTTAAATAAAAATGTTTTACTGAATAGATAGAGTAGAGGCAGTCTTAAGCTCTTATTTCTCCATATTGTTGTGGAAAATGTGCTTGAGGTTGCCTTTTTAGATTGGAAAGAGTGATTTCATCTTGTTTAGAAATTAAAAGGTAATCGAGGATCTGATGGTTTTGATCTAAGAGCATACTAGAAAAATACGTAAGGGCGAAAGGAATGTTATTTCATAAAAACAGGCTTTTCTGGAATATACATAACAATTCGTAAATAATAGATAAATACAATTTAGGGGAGGCGTTCATATGAAAAAAGACCTGATCTCATTAGTAGGCGGAATAATAATAAGGGGTTCATCTCTTTTTTTGTACTTGATTACAAATGCTGGAGTCTAAATTATATGGGGAAAGATAACCTATCTGATGAACCAATACAGACGATTCAATAGCTAGATGTGAACCTATTGATGAATGGCTTGTTGATTGTTGTTGGGATATCACTATTCATTTACCTGGTTTGGACTATGATAGAAAAGAAAATCGACCGACCTAATATGGTTTTTATGATTAAAACAGGGGCTTTGCATGAAACAAACAGTTCCTAAGTAACTTGACTCGAAATAATGCTAACATCTTTAAATGTTTGGTTACCTCGAACATGATCGCCATCCCAATGACTATTAACAACAATTGGACTAAGATTTTAAAAAAGGTTGAAAATCTTGATATTGAAGTTTCAGTACCAGGACATGGTTCAATCGGTACAAAAGAAGATATTTCAAAATAATCAATTACATATCCCATTTAACTTCCCTCGCCAGTAAAAGCAGACAGAATAAAGATATTGAAATAGCTACTATATATAAGGATTGGGATTCACCAGATATATCAACAAAATATACAAATTATTAACAGGATATAATGCTCTTCAATTTTGTTTTTATATATAATCAAAGCCCGGCCGAGCATTAGATTAGCTTAAACAACTGATTTTTTATTTAAAGAATATGATAAGAAATGACAAAATGTAAGATTGATAAGGAAGCGGTAGGGTTGATATACTTATGCGGTCGATTCCCTATAAAACGAATTGAATCGTGTTCTTCCAAGTGATGCGTATCCCCGTCTATTTCTATTGTTAATTGACCCGACATGACTGTAACATATTCTATCACGCCGGACTGATGTGCTTCAGAAAGATACTCACTGTCTGGTTGAAGGTATCCACGATAAAGCTCAAATGAACCATGAGAATGAAATAGTGGCTCGACAACCAAAGCTTCATTCGCACTAGCTAGTTGTAGCCCCTCTTTCTTTCGAGCTACCGAGACATCTGATTCGATCGATAAAAGTGTAGTTATAGGTACATTTAAACCATTTGCTATCTTCCAAATCACAGACAGCGTCGGATTGCCATCCCCACTTTCAATCTTGATTAATGTCAATTTGCTGACGCCGATTTGCTTAGCCAATGACTCAATACTTAGCCCCTTATTTTTTCGGAACTGCCGAAGGTTTGCACCAATACACTTACCTGCATCTCCGTCTTCCCAAGACAACTTCATTTCAATTTCCTCCTTAAACGATCATTCCATCATGGTGTCGGTATATTTAAGTAAACTATACAAATATTATAATTTACAATGTAAGTTAATTAAAATATAATTAATGATATATTATACTATATCATTTATAAACACAAGCTTGATTCTTTAATCGCCGGCATCTCGCACAATTTATTGAATAGAACATCGACTTTTTTTTGGGAGGTTCGTTGTGGATGATAAAAAAAGTACAATAAGAACAGGTTTCATCGAATCTTTACCTTTAGCAATTGCCATAGCGGCATATGGTTTATCATATGGTGTTTTAGCCAATCAAGCTAATTTTACTTTGTTAAGTACTGTAGCGATGTCCTTAATGGTGTTTTCCGGATCTGTACAGATGGTGGCTGTCGCAATGTTAATAGCTGGTGCAAGTGTTCTCAGTGTGCTTATCACCTCAGTTTTGTTGAATTTACGCAATTTGTTATATGGTGCTGCCCTTGCAGAAGGTCTTGCACCTGCAAAAAAATGGAGATGGCTTTTATCTTTTGGAGTGTCAGATGAACCTTTTGTTTTGGGAAGTTCAAGGTTTAAAAAATTTGGGCCAGACCCACTTTATTTCGGTGTTGTAACGGCTACTTTCTATTTTGCATGGTCTTGCTCTTCGTTCATTGGGGCAATCATCGGAAATCAAGTAGATCCGCAAAAGTGGGGGTTGGACTTGGCGTTCCCGGTCACCTTTATAGCTCTTCTTATCCCTAGTCTTAAAGGAAGACCTGTTATCGCGACGGCTTTGGCTGCAATTGTGATAGCTGTTGGCCTTGAACATTTCTCGCCAGGTAATCAATTTACAATCATCATTACTGGCGTTCTTGCACCACTGGTAGGACTCTATTTAAAGAGGAGGGCGTGAATGTTCAACCATTGGATTCTAATCGGATTGCTGGCTGTTTCTACTTATGTAACACGAATCATTGGTGTGGTGGTAATGTCAGGACGAGAAATGAGCCCTGCTTTGCGTTTATATTTTAATTATGTACCAGTCGGAATCATATCAGCACTAATCGTCAAACAAATCCTCATTCCGGTGGAGGGCCAACTCGTTCTTTCATTTCCGATTCTGATCGGTTGTCTCTTTACAGCGATAGCAATGAAATTCATGAGATTGTTTCTTCCTGCTGTTGTACTTGGAGTAATAATCGGATTGTTAACACGTTATTTAAGTTAATATCGGAGAAGTAAAAAGAATTGGATTTATTCTTATTGAACAATCGGGGTTATTAACAGAAAAAGTATGCGAGAGGACGTGTTTTCCATTAAGAACTGATTCAACAGGTAGTAAAAACAGAAAAACAAATAAGATATGTATGCCGGTAAGACCTAAAAAAAAGGCCGATCTTTATTATAAATGACCGGCTTTTAAAGATAAGTTATATGGTAATTAAAAATTGTGCTTAGTTACAGTCAATTGTAAAACGATTCCAAACGGATCCCGGACAATGGCATATCCAGGGCTAAATGAATTTTTCGCAAAAGGGGTTAAGATATCAACTTTCTCATGTTCAACAAGTTTTTGATAAACTGATTCAATAGCTGAGAAATCTCTTGATTGAATACATAATGATGAACTGTTACTCAATTGCCAAGGACGGGTTGGATCCATTTCTAGTTCTGCAATCATGATTTTGTTATTCCCGATTTGTAGAACAGAATGCGTAATATACTCACCCTGCCCGTCTTCATAATTAAACTGCGGATCCATCTCTTTCATTTCTTCATAGGTTTTTTTAAATAATACCTTTGCCCCTAAATATTGTTCATAAAATGCAATTGCCTCAGCCCCTTGACCATTTAAAGATAAAAACGGAATGACTTCTAATTCCATGTTATTTCCTCCTTTGTATGAATGACACTGTCAGTATACAATAATAAGGTGACAAGTAATGGCACCAAAAGGAGGGTTTTATGAAAAAAGGTGAGCGCTTGAATCTGATGCTACGCTTTATCAATCAGAAGCAAATGTTTACATTGAAAGATTTAATGAAAAAATTTCAAATTTCTAAACGGACAGCGCTACGAGATATTGAGTCTTTAGAGGAAATAGGCGTCCCTCTTTATGCAGAATATGGTCGATATGGCGGGTATCGTTTATTGAATTCGATGACATTACCACCCATCTCTTTTACAAGCCATGAAGTCTTTGCGTTATATTTTGCTATGCAAGCCTTGAAAAGTTTTGCCAGCAGTCCTTTTCAAGTATCCTTCAGTTCCATTAATGAGAAGTTTATAAACCAGGTTACACCGAAGCAGCGAGAGCAGATTGAAAGCTTACATAAAAGGGTAGCTTTTTTTCATACAGAACAAACTCATAAATGCGACTATCTTGAAGAACTCCTGTTAGCTGCTGTGGAGAACATGGGTTTGGAAATACATTACACAACACCAAGACGATCGACAATCCGTACTATTCAGCCAATATCCATTTATGCGATGAGAGGCTATTGGTACTGCCAAGCTTATGATTTAGATAAAAGGGCTTATCGCGTCTTCCGATGTGACCGTATCCAATCATTAGATGTAGTAGGTCACGAACATAATGTGGATTTAAAAGATATTACCATTCATAACGCACATCGTCTTTGGAGTCCAACAAAACATGCTATTCGATTTAAATGCTCGATTACGGCAACAGGCGTTGAAAAATTCATTCAACAACAACTCCCTTCCATGGAACTGGTAGAAGAAGATGAAGAGATGTATTTATCAGGAACTTATGAGCCTGAGGAAATGGATTTTATCATTCCTTATTTGGCCAGCTTCGGGAAATCCATACGGATAGTGGAGCCTGTTTCATTAAAAGAATGCTTGAAAAAATACTATATAGATTTAATGGATCATTTGTAGGATTAAGATAAGCGAATACTCAAAACAGAATTCATTACCCATCAAGAGGTTATTTCATTATTCGTTTTGAAAATAGTCCTTAGGAAATAGGGAAAGAAAAAGTGTCCATAGGGTTTGATTATTTAAAAATAGAGGAAAAACAGATAATAAACACCACAATGGAGGTCATGAAGAGGTGCAGAGAAATAAAGACTTGCATAGATTTCTACTTGATAAAGCGGAGCAGCTAACAGAGGATTGGTATAATACTTTAGATAAGAGTGATCCGATAGGCGTTTATTCTTCTACAGATCCTGAAATCATTCAAAATTTAAAACAGCAAAATTATGAATTTCACCTGAATCTGATCGAAATTTTTGATAAAGAAGAAGAGGAATTTTTTGATAATTTTGAAGAATGGGTGATCAGAACGGCGAGAGATAAGGAACATATCGAAACACCAACCCACTATGTCATGAGGGAATTCATACGTGTCCGCAAACAATTTACCCAATTGATCAACGAGTTCGTTGAAATCCATCCAGGTAAGTATGCCAATAAACAAATTGAGTTATGGAAAGAAATGATCATCAAGGAATTCGATATTGCGATGGTTCGTTTTACGGAAGAAAAGAACAATTATCTTAATGATCAGTTAAGTGCTCAAAAAGCGATGATCAATGAGTTGAGTTCTCCTGTGATCGACTTATCCCATAATGTCGGTTTACTTCCAATCGTAGGAGATATAGATACCCATAGGGCTAAAACGATCCTTGACAGTACTTTGCAGCAATGTTCCGATCGCAATATTGAACATCTTTATATTGATCTATCTGGCGTATACATGGTCGATACGATGGTCGCCCATGAAATTTTCCAATTGCTTCATTCATTAAAATTATTAGGAATCGAAACAACTTTATCAGGTATCCGCCCTGAAATTGCGCAAACTGCCGTCCAATTGGGAATTGATTTTGACAATGTGAATATAACCTCAAGACTATCCATTGCTTTGCCCACCTGAATGAAATAATAAATGATAATGAAAGAGGCGTTTAAAATTGCCTCTTTTTCATTATTTCAGGAAGGCGCAACCATCGGTGTTTATATTCAAGGATGATTGGGAAAAGTCTGAAAAAGGAGGAGGAATCATGGCACTAACTCAAAAACAAATCGAGGATTTCAAAAACCAGTTACGGAGAATGAAAGAAGAAGTTCTCCAACGAAATAAAAATAGAGAAGAAAACCTTGATACCGATCAAGTAAGGGGAAATGAGAATCATATGGGGAATGCCGGCACGGCTGAATACGAGCATGCAAGGGAAATAACGCTTTCACAAAATGATGAACAGTTGATAGATGAAATCAATGAAGCATTACAACGGATTGATGAAGGTATATTCGGTATTTGTGTTGAGACCGGAGATGAAATTTCCATTGATCGGCTAGAAGCCGTTCCCTATGCGAAAAGGACGATCGAAGCACAAAAGCAATATGATCAACAAAAGAACCCAGTTGATGAAAGGCTAAATAACAAACGAGAAGACAACCTGCAAATGATCAATCTGATCGAAAAAGAGCATGAATAGGTAGAAGGAGGTTTAAAATTGAATACTGGAGGGGATCAGGCCTCTCCCGTATCACTTTTTGATTTACTGACTATCGACTTTATATTTCTTCAGTTTGTTCTTACCGCCTTTTTTAGCTACCTGACCTGCCTGGTTTGCGTTTTGACCGCCTCGGACGTTGATCTGACCACCCTGGTTGGCGTTGATTCCATATTTCCCGGCAATCTGACCGCCTTGAGAAGCTGTGAAATACTCTTTGATGATTTTACTGTCCTTGATGTAGATGTTCGTGATTTTAAAGCAACAATCTTTCTTCTTATTGTCATGTCTTTTTTTGTTATCATGTTTTCTGTGGTCATGTTTTTTGTGATGGTGTTTCTTATGATGTTTTTTAGGCATTCAGAAATGTTCCCTCCTTTCAAGGATGATACTATCAACATATGCTAGATTAATAGATTCGAATGTGCTCTCGGCTACTCTCAACTAAATGCTTATGCCTGATTTTTCTTCCGTTCCAGCAGAAGCCCTTCTGATTTCGGATTTTCCCCGATGATGAAATCATTCATATAATGTTTTAAATATTTTCCATAACGAGAGGATGTTTGAAGTATCAATTCATCGACATAATAGATGCCTCTTTTTAAATTGTCAATCAGTAGTGAGCATGTACCAGCATATATTCCACAAGCGACTTGGAAATAGGTAGCATTCGTTTGAAAAATTTCATAGATGGTCTTATTGTCCTGGACATTATACATATAGATTTCTTTCTTATCGTAAACCAAAAGAACGCCGACAAAGTCTTCCCCGTCAAGTGGAGCTTTTGAAGGATCGAGGACCTCCATTTCCAGTTCCCAAATCTTATCAACATCAGAAAGGTTTCTTCTGATTATTTTTGTCGTATGTTCATTTATTTTATAAATAAAACCGGTTTCCATGTTAAATTGTTTACCAAGTGTATAAACTTCTTCATGAGGCATCAAGCAGCCATTGAACTGTTTTTGCCCCAAACTAACATTGAATTCAAGCTCGTACGGTTGATTATATAAGTAAAGTGGGGTCCCATGTTTCATGAACATGGGATAACTCATGATCGCTTCATCAAGAAAGCATTCAGGTGACCAGGAAGTGTACACGACCTCTTCTTTCACATCAGATGACAGGGAGTAGAAGGAGGTATCCTCTTCCACGATGTAACAACCCAAAGGGGTCTCTGCTCCATTGATTTTCATCAATTCTAATGCCATCCATTGAACGACACCCGGATTCATACCAGACCCGATGATTGCAGTCGTATTATTTAACCGTCCTTTTTCCGCTTCAAAATGGATTAGTCTTTCTGCTAACGGAAAGCCTTTGTACAGTTCTTCGTTTTCATCTATCATCGTATTCTCCAAAGCAGAATTGATGTAATAGATCCCGTGTCGATTACAACATGACAGCATCTCTAGCGTATCAGCCCATGAAAGGTCGATCACAATTTTTGGCCGTACTTTGTCGAGGTGTTCGTTAAATGTTGAATTATCACCCAAATCAAATTCATGTATCTCGATCCGATCTCGTAGATTTGGACACAACTCTGAATAATAGGATGTAGTTTTTTGGTTTCGATCGATTAAATGGAGCATGCAGTTGTTCAGGAAGGAGTGTAGGGGATCATGTTTATCCTGAATTGCTTTATTCAAAATGGCTAGCAAAGACCTTGCAACCCCACCAGCACTTCCCGAGATTGTCATTGCAGTATTCATAAACTATTCACCACTCTATCAGTTTTTATATAATCTATGAATTTAGAGTCGTGAAGGCTTGTACATATGTCATGAAAAATACCTGAATTTTTTAGCTGGCAAAGGATAAGAGCAGAATCTTCTTTTTGATTTCTACCATATATTGTTTTAGTGATATAAAAATTGATAGAGTTTAAAGGAAGTGCTACAGTCCATTTTAAAGGATGCGAAACAATTCCTTTCAGATAACAAAAAATCGTATGATGTCATCATCATTGATTTCCCTGATCCGGTTGAATTGTATACCACTAAAGTTTTTAAGGATGTATCGAAAGCGTTGAAGAAAGGCGGAATGATCGTCTGACAATCCAACTCGTCAGAAGATGCACCTGGGGTTTTCTGGTCGATTGGTGAAACATTGAAAAGTGCCGGCAACTTTGCCAGAAGATCCTTCAAACTATTTTTACCTTTAGTGAAGAGGTTTAAAAAACAACAAGATGCTGCAATCAATTCAATGAAGGAGAATTTGACGTTCCATGAACTTTATAAAAAATCATTAAGTAATTGACCGAGCGAATTAGCTCCCTTGTGATATTATTCCATAGTTCTGCACCTTGAAAAAGGTGAGTTCCAATTAATAGCACAATCAAAAAATTTTTACAGCTTTCTCTGATTATATACTACGTTTATATTGTCTACTTTATATAGTTAAGTGCAATTCAAGAGATGTTCATAAATTGTATAACTTCGAGAAGTACTGTCTAATCAAGCCCCCAACCACTCGGATCACTTCAGCCCACTTGCGGCGGCAACTGCCACCTTGGTGGGCTTTCAGTGATTTTCGTGGCTAATCTGTGTGCTTGCGTTTTTCTTACAGATTGACAATTTTATAATACGTGTTTACTGTCATAATATAATACCCAAGGTAGATCGCGATATAGAAGCCTATGGAGCTAAGGATCGGAAATGAAATATCCCCCCCGATCAGGTTGATGCCTAATAACACTTTTACAATCATTAAATTATGCGAGATGCCGACGATTAAAGGGAGGAGAAAGATGAACAACGATTGTTTTGAAATCGTTGTCAGCACTTCCTTCTTCCTTACACCGATCTTCCGTAATATTTCATAGCGTCCTTTATCCGAATGGGCTTCCGTCAACTGCTTGAAATAGATCATACACCCAGTTGCTGCAAGGAATACAAGTCCCAAAAATCCTAATGTGAAAATATTCTGACCTGCAGATTCCAATCCTCTTTTATAAACCTTGTAGAATGTAGAAAGTTGAAGCTCGTTAAATCCCAATTGATTTAATTGATTGGATGTAAGCTCAGTATTTTTCTGATCCTCAACCTGATATGTTTTATAAGCCACTGGTTGAATCTGATTTTCCATTTCACTGTACAGCTCATCACTGAGCACGATATAGGCGTCTGGATAACGCCAGCTTAAAACCCTGCCCTCCAACAAATGTGTAAAACGCACTTGTTTCCCATCTTCAGGTAGCTTTAATGTAATCGTACGTCCTTCATAATCAGAAAAGGAATCGTGTGTATACCTCGGCTTGATCATTGCAGCTTCATTTCCGGAAAGCGTCACTTTTTCGTTACGATCAAGCGCCGCTGATACCTGATTGAACGTTTTGGCAGAAATCAAGTTGATGAAGTCTTCTTCAGGAAATTCTGCCATCAATTGTTCTAGGTATTCGGGTAAATCCGTATCAGACGGGTCACTGTGAACTTTTAATAGAGGAACAGTCATTTCTGCTTGAACGGGATGGTTTTTATCCTCGTAAATGATTTCTTTGATCTTCTCTTCCTCTATATCGCCTTTTGAAATATGGGTATAACTGAATGGTTCGAGTTGTTTTGCGTGCGTTGTAAAATTGTAGTACTGGCTGATGCCGATAGTGATGGCACTTAACGTTAACGCACTAAGTAAAGCAATCATGGTCAGCATTCGGGCATTTCCTTTGATCCGATATAACAAGTGTGACGTTCCGATTATATTGATCCCGTTATAATAGCTTGATTTATGCTCTTTTGCTTTTTTCAACAGATAGACGATTGCTGTCCGGAATAATAAATACGTTCCTGTAACGATACTTCCCATGATGAGTAACAGGTTCCTTAGAATTTGCCCGGTTGAATCAACTGGTTGGAAAGCGATCCAATAACCGAATACAAGCAGGATGGTCCCGATTATGACCCCAATCATTGACACCTCCGGAACAGCTTCCCCTTCTTTATCCGCTTGAAATAATTCAATTAAATTGAAGTTGTAGATTAAACGATACCCTTGAATCGAAGTAATCAATATGATGCAGGTGAATACAAAAATCGTATTGCCGATCGCTTCCAAGGACAAGGTAAAGCCAACATCTACATCAGTCCCTAACAGTCTCAATAGAAGCATTGTAAACATTTTCGAAAGCAAGGTACCTAGGAGAACGCCTGCAATAACGGCACCTGCCCCCATCAACAGATTTTCATAAAACATCATTTTTCCAATCGTCTTTTTCCGTAATCCAAGCAGGGAATACATTCCTACTTCCTTTTTTCGCTTTTTTGTAAAGAAGGCATTTGAATACCAGATGAACACGGCCACAAATGCGATCAATATGATGGAAGCTTGCAGAAAGACCGAACGCATGCTTTGGAATGACTCGATGTTTTTTTCGATTTCTGAACTATAGCGTAACGATACGAACGTGTGATAAATAACGACGCTGAATATCATTGATAGGAAATAGAGCATATAATTTTTGAAGTTCCCGATGATATTTCTCTTCGCGAGACTAAACAGTGTCACTCGTACCACCCCCTAAGACAGATAAGACATCCAACACCTTATTGAAAAATTCTTTACGGGGTGAGGTACCTTTGACGAGCTCGGTGAATATCTTTCCATCCTTGATGAATAACACGCGTTTACAATAGCTCGCGGCAAACGCATCATGGGTGACCATGAAAACAGTTGCCTGTCGATGCTCATTCAACTCCTTCAGGCTTTCCAATAAATCTGTTGCGGATTTGGAATCGAGTGCACCAGTCGGCTCATCGGCCAATAATAGTCTAGGATTTGTGATGATCGCCCTGGAAGCGGCTGTCCGTTGTTTTTGTCCGCCGGAAATTTGATACGGATATTTTTCCAATATGGGACGGATTCCAAACGTATCTGCGATATCATCCACTCTTTTTTCTACCTCTTTCACATTCACTTTCGCCAATGCTAGCGGGAGTACGATATTTTCCTTGACAGACAATGTGTCTAACAAATTATAATCCTGGAATAGGAAACCCAGCTTGTCGCGACGAAACGATGCCAATTGATCTTCATTCATTGTCAAGATACTTGTTCCGTCGATGAAAATGTCACCGCTTGTAGGCTGATCGATCGTCGCGATTACATTGAGCAAGGTTGATTTACCAGCGCCTGATGGTCCCATGATACCGATGAATTCACCTTCCATGACAGACAAATCAATTCCATCGAGTGCTGTAAATACATTCCCTTTCGCACCATATACTTTTTTAACACTTTTCACTTCTACTACCATTTTCATCTATTAACCTCCAGCTTATTGATGCCGTTATTTTCCATAGCTTTATCCTATAATGGAATCTAAGATGGTACCATCGAACCTGCTTACAACCAATCGATTCAACCTTACTTTTTTGTCACCATCATGCAATCTTCATTATAAAAGAATATACTTTAGATAATCAGTGTATAGAATGAAACGGTAAATAAAGCTTTGGGGGATCAAGGAATGAAAATAATGATCGTGGAAGACGACAAGACAATCTGTGATATGGTTGGAGAAACATTGGGAAAATGGGGATTCGAAGTCGTTAAAATGATCGATTTCAGTAATGTACTGCAAACCTACATTGAAGAAGATCCTCATCTTGTCTTGCTGGATATAAATCTTCCTTCCCATGATGGTTTCTATTGGTGTAATCAAATAAGAGAGGTTTCAAAGGTTCCGATCATCTTTTTGTCTTCACGGGATACACCGATGGATATGGTCATGTCCATGAGCATGGGGGGAGATGATTACATTCAAAAACCATTCTATCAAGATGTCTTGGTCGCAAAGATCCATGCATTGTTACGGAGGACATACTCTTATACCGAAATAGCCGCCAATGTCATTGAACACAATGGTATCGTGCTCAACTTCAACGACGGTGATGTTTTAGTAGAGGATCAGAAAGCAGAACTTACAAAAAACGAATTCAACATCTTGAGAATTCTCATGCAGCAAAAAGGGACGATCGTCAGCAGGGAGAAGATCATGCGAAGCCTCTGGGAGGATGAAAATTTTGTAGATGACAATACACTGACCGTCAATATGACCAGATTACGCAAAAAGCTCACTGGTCTCGGTAAGGAAGACTTTATTACAACGAAGAAAGGACAAGGTTATATCATCCAATGAATTTATTCCAGTATTTGCTCGATAAACGGTTTTTCATCCTATTTTATATTGGTCTGATGGTATTTGTTTCATTGATGATGCTTGTCAGCTTTAGCACGGAGCAGGCTGTTGGAAATCTTGTATACATCAATGCCGTTTCCTTCTTATTCGCTAGCCTTTACATCACCACAGGGTATTTTTATCATCGGACGTTCTATAAAGATTTAGAAGTGCTCATCAATCGTGGGCAGGAGGAGGTGCTTGCGGCATTTCCCGAACCGAAAAAGTACGGACAAAAGCTCATTTTTCAACTGCTTAAAAAGCTGAATAAAGAGCAGACAGCCTATATACATAAGTTACATGAGGAAAAACGTGATCATCAGGACTTCATCATGTCCTGGATCCATGAAGTCAAGCTTCCGATTGCAGCAAGCCGGCTTCTATTGGAAAACAGTGCAGGAAAAAGCGTCAATTGCCTGACAGATAAATTTGAAGATGAACTTGACAAAATCGACAAATACGTTGTGCAAGCGCTTTACTATTCACGAATCGATTCCTTTTCAAAGGATTACTTCATAACTGAAATCGAACTGGGTACGATCTTGAAGGACAGCGTTAAAAAATATTCCAAACTTTTTATCAATAAACGTATCAGCTTCACTATATTTGATAGACGTTGTTTCATCCAAAGCGATCGTAAGTGGTTATCCTTCATCCTCGATCAGATTGTAGCGAATTCGCTTATGTATACGGATGAGGGTGGAGAAATTTCATTCAGCTTTGATGAGGATCGACAAGAAAAACGTTTGATGATCCGGGATTCAGGGATCGGGATAAAACCTGAAGACATCCTTCGGGTTTTTGAAAAAGGATTTACAGGCTCAACCGGAAGAAGCAATGCCAAATCGACAGGCATGGGGCTTTACCTTGCAAAGCAATTAGCATTTAAGCTAGGTCACGATCTAACGGTCCAATCAACGGAAGGCGAATACACTACCGTAACGATCCATTTTCCGAAAATCCGGAACTATTATCAACTCTGATGAGGGCTGGACGTTTTGGCAGGGGAAGTAGTGATCGACCTATGACAGATATTTACAACATTTTAGCTCAACTACAATAATCTAATCCTCGCCAAGTACCCACTGTCACCATATCCCTGTAATGTGTTTTACAGAACCTAGATATGGTACAACTTAGGTACTTGGCTATTAATTTCAGATCCGCTGGACGGTATATTTAAGTTATTCGACTATAAGAAAACGTTACACGTTCCCCTTTCCTTACGAACGTTTATTCGCTAAAATAAAAGAGAATGGAGTGAACGGAATGAGAATTCGAAAGAGCTTACAAGAAATCCTTAAAATCATGAATCAAAATGAAATGATTGCGGCCAATATTGCTCATTGGAAAACGATACCGGAAAGAGCGGGACGGTCAGTCGCCTTCCCTGACCAGATTCACCCAAAAATTCGCAGGGCATTGGAAAATAGAGGGATTTCCTCTTTATATACACATCAATATTCTGCCTTTGAGGCGGCACGGTCTTATGATAGCTTTGTTGCTGTCACTCCGACGGCATCAGGAAAAACATTATGCTATAACCTCCCTGTCCTTCAGCAAGTTACAGAGAATGAAAACAGCCGTGCCTTATATTTGTTCCCGACGAAAGCTTTGGCTCAGGACCAAAAAAGCGAAATCAACGAATTAATTGAAGAAATCGGCATCGATATAAAAAGCTATACATATGACGGTGATACCCCCTCGAATATCCGGCAGGTCATACGTAAGGCGGGCCATGTCGTTATGACAAACCCGGACATGCTGCATTCGGCAATCCTCCCTCATCACACCAAATGGGTTTCCCTGTTCGAAAATTTGAAGTATATCGTGATCGATGAACTACATACGTATAGGGGAGTGTTTGGAAGTCATTTTGCCAACGTTTTAAGGAGATTGAAAAGAATGTGTGCCTATTATGGAAGCAACCCGACTTTCATCTGTACCTCTGCAACAATTGCCAATCCGAAAGAACTTGCTGAAAAATTGACGGGAGATAAGGTGCGTTTGATCGATAATAATGGCGCCCCTGTTGGGAAAAAGCATTTCGTCTTCTATAACCCTCCCATCGTCAACAAGCCGCTGAACATTCGCAGGAGTGCAACACTTGAATCGAAAAAGCTTGCTTCATTGTTTTTAGAAAATGAAATCCAGACGATCGTTTTTGCAAGAAGTAGGGTCAGGGTAGAAATCCTATTGACATATTTGCAAGGATTGATCAAACGAAAGATTGGGAATAAATCGATACGCGGCTATCGCGGCGGTTATCTGCCAAAGCAGCGTAGAGAAATCGAACAAGGGCTGCGAACCGGAGAAATCATGGGTGTCGTAAGCACGAACGCCTTGGAATTGGGAGTGGATATCGGCCAGCTCCAAGTCTGTGTCATGAACGGTTATCCAGGAACAATTGCAAGCACATGGCAGCAGGGAGGACGTGCTGGCCGAAGACAGGATGAATCTGTTGTCGTGCTTGTTGCAAGCTCTACCCCGTTGGATCAATACATTATCCAGAATCCTGATTATTTTTTCAATCGGAATCCAGAAACGGCCAGGATTAATCCTGATAATTTGATTATCCTGGTAGACCACCTTAAATGTGCTGCTTACGAACTCCCTTTTAAAAACGGTGAAACGTTCGGAGGTGTAGAAATCAATGACATCATGTATTTCTTGACCGAAGAAGGGATCCTCCATGAGCAGGGGAACAGGTGGTATTGGATGAACCATTCCTTCCCTGCACATAACATCAGTTTACGGTCCGCCTCACAAGAAAATGTCGTCATCATCGATCAGACCGATGTTGCAAACGTAAAGGTCATCGGGGAAATGGACCGGTTCAGTTCGATGACGTTACTGCATGAAGAGGCGATCTATCTGCATCAAGGAATCCAATATCAAGTCGAGAAGTTGGATTATGAAGAAAAGAAAGCGTATATCAGGGAGGTGGATGTGGATTATTATACAGATGCAAACTTGGCCGTTTCCTTGAAAGTACTTGAGGAAGATAAGCAAAAGTCGTATCTGGATTCCCAGATCGCTTTTGGGGATGTCACCGTGAATGCGATGGCGACAATTTTTAAAAAAATCAAATTCGGCACACACGAGAACATCGGCTCTGGGCCGATCACGTTACCAGAAGAAGAGCTTCACACTTCCGCGTCGTGGATAAGCTTTTCAGAAGAAATGATCGAAGGTCTTTCTGAACAGGAACTTGAAGAAGGATTGGTCGGACTTTCGAGCGTGTTGCGCCATGTCGCACCATTATTTGTCATGTGTGATGTGAGTGATCTGCACGTCGTGCCACAAGTGAAAGCTTCCCACTCGCAGTTGTCTACGATTTTCTTTTATGATCGGTATCCTGGAGGTATCGGGCTCAGTGAGTATGTATATGACCATATTTTAGAAATAATGAGGGAAGCAGAACACGTAATTGATCGTTGTCCTTGCGAGAAGGGATGTCCATCTTGTGTGGGAAATGAAGTGCAGTATAGAGATGTGAAAAGCCTCGCACTGAAATTTTTGAAAGAGGGAAGGAACGATTCCAATTATGTCACTTCAAAATAAACTGAATCGTTTTAAGAAACAATTGACACACGTCGATACGGACTCGACTTCTGAAAGAACTATAAAGCCTATAAAAGAAAAAGCAGAGGGAGACGCTCCAGAATGGGGGGTAGTACAAGCCCAGGCGATACGTTTTGAAGATCAGCATTGTATTCTTCGAGAAAAGAATTTCACGAAAAGGTATAAAATCGGACAATACACAGTTAACGACCTGCATGATGTGATCAAGCGATGGAACGATAGGAATCAATCCCATCCTCTATCCGCTGAAGGCAGACAGGCGGGAGATCTCCTCTTTTTTGATACAGAAACGACAGGCTTAGGCAGTGGGGCTGGTAATACGATCTTTTTACTTGGCGTCGCAAGGATCATAGAAGATGACATCCAAGTGCGCCAGTATTTCCTCCCGGAACCAGGAAATGAAGTGGCTTTGTATCATCACTTTTTGACTGATGTCCAGGACACGTCCAATTTAGTGACCTATAATGGGAAAGCATTTGACTGGCCGCAAGTGAAAACCCGGCACACCCTCGTGAGGGATCTGGTGCCGAAGCTTCCGCCTTTCGGCCACTTTGACTTGCTTCATGGCGCACGAAGAGTCTGGAAAAAAACATATGATTCATTACGGCTTTCAATTGTGGAGAAAGAACTGTTGAACATTGAGAGGACTGAGGATACTCCAGGTTACTTAGCCCCGATGTTATACTTCGAATACTTGCGGGAAAAGGATCCTGCAATCCTCGACGGAGTGTTCAGACATAATGAATTGGATGTTCTCACACTCATTTCCTTATATACACATCTTTCTAATGTTTTGTTAGACCAGAGCCATGGTTCCCTATCTACTGCGGAACGATATGAAATCGCAAAATGGTATGAAGCAATCAGTGATTTTGCTGAAGCGAAACAACGGTATGAATGTCTGCTTGATACATCAGCACGTATAAAAGCAAAAAAAGCTCTGGCAAATCTTTATAAGAGGGGAAAGGATATCGATAAAGCGGTTTTTTACTGGGAATCGGTCATAGAAACAGAGGAAGATGTGGAATCTTATATTGAACTTTCGAAAATTTACGAACATAAATATAAGGACTTTGAGAAAGCCTTGTATTTCGCCAGAAAGGGTTATGAGGCATGGAAATCCATGAAACGGATACTACGGAAACAGGAAGAAAAGGATCAGGCTCAATTCAATAAACGGATCATTCGGATTGAATCGAAAATTGGGTAGGTCAATAGTAGGGAAATTAAATGGGTTAGAAACACCCAATATTCCCCGGGCAAGCGCAAAAAACGATGTTTTTCGTGTGATAACGGTTTTTTTGATATTTTTGTGTCTTTTGTAATAGAAATATTGTAAATAATGTCGAATCGCCATAAAATAGGGGATGGAGAATTACATATTTAGGGGGATTCCGACATTGCGTAACCTTATTGTTGTCTTGTTTTTTTTGGTGATCGGCTTGACAGTGTATATTATGAACTTAGGTGCTTGACCATTTTTAGCGGATATCGATGAAAGAAGGCGAATGTCTTAGACAAGTCTTATAGATCTCTCATACATTATTACAAAGCTTTTACTAAATCATAAAGGAGAATCTATGAGATGCATTGTCATAAACCTCAAATGATGTGTCCGGTGGTCCATCCACCGAAGAAGTGTGTCAAGCAATTTTGCCATTACAAAGTCGTGCCTCATATCCATCCAGTGATCGAGGAACACGTACACCACAATATCATACAGCACAAGCATATGCAGAAGCATTGTAAAAAATCTTGCTGTACGACTCAACACAAGCATTGCATGGTCCCACCGCGCCCTAAATGCGGTTGTCACCACGGTGGCTATGGTGGGGGCTTTGGAGGCGACCACTATGGTGGAGGCTACGGAGGCGGTTGGGACTGGTAATTCGTTAAAGCGGACCGAGATCATTCGGTTCGCTTTTTTTCTTTGTTAAAGGCTGTTTTCTAAAAGTTTGTTACTAATTGAATACTGATAAGGAAAACGGGAAATATGCGAGATTCTCGCGGAAAGCGAGTATGTTTCCAAATTGTAAAACAACAATCTATATGGAAACTGCATTGTTAAAAAATAGGAAGTGGACTTTTTTTGACAAAACTCCATATTAAAAAACATTACTTTTTCATAAAATATTGTATTTTTTCAACAAATTTTGATTATGGAATGTGATACACTTGTATCGAGTCCAATTTTTGGTACGTGTTGAAAGATTATGTTTCAATAGCCTAAATGACATCAGGTATCAGGAATTCATTAAAGGAGTCATTGGATGATCAAAGTTCTAGCAGTGACTGGATATAAAGGTCATGAATTAGGAATTTTTTCGAACAAGCATGAAGCAGTACCTTACATAAAAGGTATACTGAAAAAACGTCTAGCCCATTTAGTCGAAGAGGGATTGGAATGGGTTGTCATCAGTGGACAACTTGGTGTTGAATTATGGGCTGGTGAGGCAGTCATTGAGCTGAAGGTTCCTTATCCTGATGTGAAACTGGCGGTCTTGACTCCTTTTCAACAGCAGGAACAAAGATGGAAAGAAAATACTCAGGAGTACTATAAGCGAATTCTTTCCCAAGCTGATTTTGTCGCCAGCATTTCGAAAAGCCCCTATGAAAATCCTGGGCAGTTGAAGGCGGCAAATCAATTCATCATTGAAAAAACGGATGGTTTGTTAGTGCTTTATGACGGTGATCAACCAGGTTCACCGGAATTTTATTTGAAAACGGCGCACAAATATGTAGAACTTGGTAACGAATATCCTATATTGTCAATTTCCTTTTTCGATGTAAATGATTATATCGAGGAATCACAGCAATCAAATGAGGATGATTGGGTAACCTAATATTAGATGAATATTATCAAAAACTTGGTATAATGTTGTGTAGAAAACAACTATAAATGAAACGAATGATAGAAATCATTAACGGGGTGACGTATTTATTATGGATAATAAACGAGTACAATTGACATCTAAAGAAATTTTAGAAAAAGATTTCAAAACAGGATTCCGCGGATATGATCAAGATGAAGTGGATCAATTTTTAGACATAGTGATCAAGGACTATGAGCAGTTTCATAAAGAGATTGACCGTTTGAATGAAGAAAACGTGAAATTGAGAAAAGAGCTTCAGCGCTCGGGTGAACAGACGAAAACACAAAGCAATGGTGCAGGGATTACCAACTATGATATCCTGAAGCGTCTTTCTAATTTAGAAAAACACGTCTTCGGCAGTAAGCTTTATGATTGATTTGGGTATAATTGACATTGAAAAGTATCCAAACATACGATATAATGAGATTCGACTCTGAAAAGGTCATATCGTTTGGGTAATCGCTGTACTTCATCTTCAAAGTGAAGTATAGAGGAAAGTCCATGCTCGCACAGCCTGAGATGGCTGTAGTGTTCGTGCCTGATCAATCAATAAGTCAGGGTAGTCTGGTTACGACTGGACTAACGGCAGGGAAAGCACCTACGTCTTCGGATATGGTGTGAATACCTTGAAAGTGCCACAGTGACGAAGTCCAGCAGGAAACTGCCGGAGTGGAACGAGGTAAACCCCACGAGCGAGAAACCCAAATTATGGTAGGGGAGTCTTCTCGGAGAAATTGAACGAAGAGAAGGGCAGATGTTGGAGAACATCTGGAGATAGATGATTGCCGCCTGCGTACGAGGAGCAAAGCTCTGATTGAGTACGGGGAACAGAACATGGCTTATAAAACGAGATGACCAAAAGCCCACATTTGGAGGGCTTTTTTATTTTGCTTACAAAACCCTGAATACATAGGTTGATTTTTGTGAAAGTCACTCCATTTCCACGGGCGAACGAAAAGCGAAGCAACCCGCATCGTCACGTAGGTCACTGGAAGACTGACGAGGAGGCTGTCGCCGCCGCAGGAATTTGAAGTGATTCCGGGTATCGCCTGGCTCACATTTCCTGCAAGAGTGTCGCAGATTTCTCCTAAGAATTTAAAGATAGCTTGTACAAAAATTACGATTAGAAATGTCTGAATCTATTCAGTATAATGGGGAGAGTATACATAAAGATTGGAGTATTAAAAATGAGACCGATTACGTTGATTGCAACTGCAGCTATGGGCTTGGAATCAATTGTCGCAAACGAAGTGCGTCAATTAGGTTATGAGAAAGTACAAGTAGAAAACGGAAAAATCATCGTGGAAGCAGACGAACGTGCAGTTCCACGACTGAACCTATGGCTTAGGACAGCCGATCGTATCAAACTGAAGATCGGTTCTTTCAAAGCATTGTCTTTTGAGGAATTATTCGAGCAGACGAAGGCACTCCCTTGGGAAGATTTCCTTCCGGAAGATGCAGAGTTCCCGGTCATCGGCCGTTCTGTAAAATCAAAGCTGTTCAGCGTTTCCGATTGCCAGGCAATTGTGAAAAAAGCGATTGTCGAAAAAATGAAAAAATCTTATGACGTCCAGGGATGGCTACCTGAAAATGGTGCATTTTACCGAGTGGAGGTTGCTCTGCATAAAGACATCGCTACGTTGACGATCGATACGAGCGGCGAAGGCCTCCATAAACGTGGTTACCGTTATTTGCATAATGAAGCACCATTGAAAGAAACATTAGCGGCTGCCTTGATCCAATTGACGAATTGGAAGCCGGATCGACCGTTCCTGGATCCATTCTGCGGCTCTGGAACGATACCGATTGAAGCAGCGATGATCGCAAAAAGCATCGCCCCCGGATTAAACCGCGAATTTGCCTCTGAAAAATGGTCCTGGTTAGACAAGAAATTATGGTATGAAGCGGTTGAAGAGGCGCATGATCTCGCGAAATTCGATCTGCCTGTGGACATCATGGGGTCCGATATCGATCATAAAATGATTGAACTATCAGAGAATAATGCAATTGAAGCTGGTTTCGAAGGGGAAATCCGTTTTAAACAAATGCAAGTGAAGGACTTCCATTCGAAGGCGGAGTATGGATATGCCATTGGCAATCCTCCTTATGGTCAACGATTGAATGAAAGGGACTATGTTGAAGCTTTATATAGGGGCCTTGGAGAGGTGTTCCGACGTTTGGACACTTGGTCGCTCTACATTCTCACATCCCACGAAGGCTTTGAAACATTATATGGTGAAAAGGCTTCAAAAAAACGTAAATTATATAATGGAGATTTGAAGTGTCATTATTATCAATTTTTCGGTAAAAAGCCCCCGAGGAGACATGTAGAGGTTTAACAATTGGAGAATCCACTCATACTAGGTGTAAAAGACAAGAGTGGGTGGTTTTGAATGTATGAACGTCATCATGATATCGAACGTGTGACCAAAGCGATGAATGCTTTGAAGGGTTTGAATGAGCCGTGTTATGAAGGCGTGTGCGAAAGCATCCGTGATCAACTTGAAAACGCGATTGCTTTTGAATCCGGTTATCATCGGGACATGAGCAAATATTCCTCAATGAATGGAACAATGGACGAAAACTGACTCAGCTTATGAACCGGGTCAGTTCTTTTTTGCACTTAAAGAAAGGATAAAAATTTTGTTTCCGAAGATGGAATGTCTAGCTCCAACGCCCAACCACTTGGATCACTTCAGTCCTCCTGCGGCGGCGACAACCTCCTCGTCGGACTTCCAGTGACCTTTGTGGCTTGACCAGGCGGTTGCGCTTTTCTTGGATTGATTGAAAATATCTTTAAAAAAATCGCGAATGATCTGAATAATTGGGAAATCATCTTTCTAAAAGGTATCATCATATTAAATTTCACGTACCGTACTTAAATACAAAAATGAACTGCCAATATTTAAAAACATTAAAGGATTTTCTCAGTTTGACGTCAAATAAATAGGATGGCTGCAAACATTTTACATTATAGGGGGATGAAATAGATGACAAGCACAACCGTAAATAATCTAGAGAGAAAATTCCAAGACCTGACACAACGAATAACCAGTTATAATGAAGCAATCGGATTAATGGTATGGGATCTCAGGACCGGTGCACCGAAAAGAGGGGTTGAGCAACGTTCGGAAGTGATCGGAATGTTGTCTTCTGAAGTGTTTAAATTATCGACTTCAAAAGAAATGAAAGAATGCTTGGATACTTTAGGCGATTCTTCAATGTACCCGAACCTGGGTGAAATAACGAAAAAAGCAGTGCAAGAAGCGAAAGAGGAATATGAAAGAAATGAAAAGATTCCTGAAGCAGAATATAAGGAATATGTCATCACCCAATCAAAAGCCGAGAATGTTTGGGAAGATGCCAAAGCGGAATCTGACTTCTCCAAACTCCAACCATACTTAGAAAAACTTGTTCAATTCAAAAAGAATTTTGTCAGTTACTGGGGACATAAGGATCATCCTTATAACACGCTGCTTGATCTATATGAGCCTGGTGTCAATGTAGAAACCATCGACCGTGTCTTCAAACAACTACGGGAAGCGATCGTGCCGCTCGCCCAGGATGTCGTCAACTCGAAGCATCAACCCGAAACATCATTCCTTTTCGAACATTTTCCTGCAGATAAACAAAGGGAATTCAGCAAACATGTTCTGAAACAGATGGGCTATGATTTTCATGCTGGCCGACTGGATGAAACGAATCATCCTTTCGCAATCGGATTGAATCCAGGAGACGTCCGTGTTACGACAAAATATGATGAAGCAGATTTCAGGACCGCAGTGTTCGGCACGATCCATGAGGGTGGACATGCTTTATATGAACAGAATATCAGCAAGGACCTTATCGGAACACTTTTATGCACTGGGACATCAATGGGGATTCATGAGTCTCAATCCTTATTCTGGGAGAACTTTGTAGGCCGTAACCAATCTTTCTGGGAAAACAACTATGAAACATTCAAGTCTTATACCAATGGGCAGTTCGATCAAGTATCCATGAACGACTTTTACCGTGCCATAAATGTTGCTGGTCCATCTTTGATCCGGATCGAAGCAGATGAAATGACCTATCCACTTCATATCATCATCCGGTATGAAATCGAGAAAGGACTATTCAGCAATCAAATTCAAGTCAAGGATCTTCCGGGGATCTGGAACGAAAAGATGGATGAATACCTTGGCATTCTTCCGAAGAATGATGGTGAAGGTGTCCTACAAGATATACACTGGTCTGGGGGAGATTTTGGTTACTTCCCATCGTATGCACTTGGCTATATCTATGCAGCCCAGTTGAAACATGCCATGCTTAGTGATCTGCCTGATTTCAATCAGAATCTTAAAGATGGAAATCTCTTGCCGATCAAAGAATGGCTAACGAAAAATGTCCACCATTATGGCAAAATGAAAAAGCCGATCGAAATAATCAAGGATGTTACAGGAGAAGGGTTGAACGCTCAACATCTGATCACTTATTTGACAGATAAATATCAAGAAGTCTATAAAATCAGCTAAAGGACAGGAAATCCCCATTTCTACAAGGCTTAGGAATGGGGATTTCTTTGCATAAGCTTTTGTAAAATCTCATCCCGTTCATGATTATCGATCAGTGAAAAGAAGTTTAAGATCATCGTGTAGCAGGATATCTTCTTTTTAATATTCGTAGGCATTTGCCGTCCTCCTTTTTCTTAAAGGCAACTTTTTTTCTTATTAACAATATATGTTGTTGAACGAAAAGTGAGACATCTAAAAGAAGGTTTTGAAGGATTTTAAGCGAAGTTTATGAAGTGGAAGGTTTGAAATGGCGTTGTTTCGTGAAAGGTTATTAGATAACGATACAGGATAAAGGAGAGGATTCAAAATGAGTTTCCAAAATCCAGATCAAGCTGCCATCAATGAAATTTTGAAAACGAAGAAGCGTATTGCTGTTGTAGGTCTTTCCAATAAACCTCACAGGACGTCTTACCAGGTTTCTAAATACATGCAAGATCACGGGTATGAGATCATCCCTGTCAACCCGACGATCGATGAGGCTATGGGGCTTAAAGCTTATCCTTCGCTTAAAGATGTTGAAGGTCCCATCGACATCGTCAATGTGTTCAGGCGCAGTGAAGAACTTCCAGCGGTTGCAGAGGTAGTGAAAGGTATCGACGCAGATGTGTTTTGGGCACAGCTCGGCCTATTGAATGAAGAGGTTGTTGAGATTTTAAAGGGGAAGGATACGACGATCATCATGGACCGTTGTATTAAAGTGGAACACGCGACGATGTGATGTAACGATATGAACCACTCTAGCCAGGGTGGTTCATTTTCTTAATAAGAATGTATAAGAATTTTGTTTCGATGAAGGAATGGTCTAGTTCCAACGCCCAACCACTTGGATCACTTCAGTCCTCCTGTGGCGGTCGACACATTGATTTAGATCAATGTGTTTACCCACGCATAACCGAACTTTGTTTGGTTCGAGCCTCCTCGCCGGTCTTCAAGTGACCTTCGTGGCTGATCAGGGCGTTTGCGCTTTTCTTAAATTCCACCGACATTTTTGAATAAAATCATGATTTTCGGAAAAAACGAATGGTAATACGTTAAATGGGACAAGTTGAACGGTATGATATAATGAATCATTGTGGGACATAGAACTTCACATATTCAGTAAACATACCGATATTTTTGATGAACAACCTATAATAGAGATTGTATGTGAACAAATGTTCTGGTAACATTACAATACAATAAAAAATGATTGTCTGAGTTTTGAAAGGGGCACGAGGGTTTTGGCTACGAGAGAACAACTTTCATATAATGATGATGCAATCCATGTATTGGAGGGCCTTGAGGCTGTCCGTAAACGACCTGGTATGTATATTGGCAGTACCGACAGTCGAGGGTTACACCATCTCGTATATGAAATCGTAGATAATGCTGTCGATGAAGCATTGGCGGGGTATGGGAATGCCATCACTGTAACAATACATAAAGACAACAGTATCAGTGTAAAAGACGAGGGGCGAGGTATGCCTACTGGTATGCATAAAACGGGGAAGCCCACGCCGGAGGTCATTATGACAGTCCTCCATGCCGGTGGAAAATTCGGTCAAGGTGGATACAAGACAAGTGGCGGATTGCATGGTGTAGGGGCATCGGTGGTCAACGCGCTCTCCGAGTGGCTTGAAGTCACAATCCACCGGGATGGAGTCATTTTTAATCAGCGTTTTGTCAATGGCGGCAAACCGGCTACCACACTTGAAAAAATAGGATCAACAAGGAAATCCGGTACAATCATCCATTTCAAGCCGGATCCGACGGTGTTTTCAACAACGACTTTCAATTATGAAACGTTGAGTGAACGTCTTCGTGAAGCTGCTTTCCTTTTAAAAGGTATGAAAATCGAGTTGATCGATCAACGTGATAATGAGAATGAAAAGGCTGTCTTTCAATTCGATACAGGAATCAAGGCTTTCGTCGATTACCTGAATGAAGAGAAGGATACCCTTCATCCAGTCGTTTCATTTCAAGGGTACCAGAATGCGATTGATGTCGAGTTCGCATTCCAATTTAATGACGGTTATTCAGAAAACATGCTTTCATTCGTCAACAATGTCCGGACGAAAGATGGGGGAACCCATGAGTCCGGGTCAAAGACTGCGATGACAAGGATATTCAATGAATATGCCCGCAAGACTGGCCTTTTAAAAGAAAAGGACAAAAATTTGGATGGCTCAGATATACGGGAAGGCCTGACAGCGATCATTTCAGTTCGTATTCCGGAAGAAAAACTACAATTTGAAGGGCAAACGAAAAGCAAGCTCGGTACAAGTGATGCACGATCTTCTGTAGATGCGGTCGTTTCGGAACAGCTCAACTATTTCTTAGAAGAAAACCCGAAAATCAGTGAAATGCTGATCCGTAAGTCTGTAAAAGCAGCGCAAGCCCGTGAAGCTGCACGTAAAGCACGTGAAGATGCACGCAACGGGAAGAAAAATAAACGAAAAGACTCGATGTTAAGTGGAAAGCTGACACCGGCTTCATCACGGAATGCCAGTAAAAATGAACTGTATCTTGTGGAGGGTGATTCTGCAGGTGGTTCTGCCAAACAAGGACGCGATCGACGTTTTCAAGCGATCCTTCCGCTTAGAGGAAAAGTCATCAATACAGAAAAAGCGAAGTTACAGGATATTTTTAAAAATGAAGAAATCAACACGATCATTAATGCAATCGGGGCTGGAGTCGGAGCAGATTTCACGGTCAAGGACTCGAATTATGACAAAGTCATCATCATGACGGATGCGGATACAGATGGTTCTCATATCCAAGTCCTTTTGTTGACATTCTTTTATCGTTACATGAAACCGATGATTGAAGCAGGAAAAGTCTATATCGCACTTCCACCTCTTTACAAAGTGAGTAAAGGTAAAGGGAAAAAAGAAACCATCGAATATGCCTGGGACGAAGATGGTTTGAAGCAGGCCATCAAGAAAGTCGGAAAGGGATATACCATCCAACGCTACAAAGGTCTTGGTGAGATGAATGCGGATCAATTGTGGGAAACGACGATGAACCCCGATACGCGTACGTTCATCAGAGTGAAGATTGAAGACATCGCGCGTGCAGAACGTCGTGTTTCTGTCCTGATGGGTGACAAAGTCGAACCGAGACGTAAATGGATCGAATCGAATGTGGCATTTGGTATGGAGGAAGAGACGAACATCTTAGAAAACGAGAACCTTGAAGTTGTTGAGGGGGAGTAAGATTTGACGAATGCAGAAAAATACTTAGATTTACCATTAGAAGATATCATCGGTGACCGTTTTGGCCGTTATAGCAAGTACATCATCCAAGAACGTGCTTTACCTGATGCACGTGATGGACTGAAGCCTGTACAGAGACGGATCCTGTATGCGATGTACCAGGATGGAAATGTATCAGATAAGCCATTCCGTAAATCAGCTAAAACGGTCGGAAATGTCATCGGCAACTACCATCCACACGGCGATACGTCCGTATACGATGCAATGGTGCGTTTAAGCCAAGATTGGAAAGTGCGTAATGTACTAGTGGAGATGCACGGAAACAACGGTAGTATAGACGGGGACCCGCCTGCAGCAATGCGTTATACTGAGGCGCGTCTTTCCCCGATTGCATCTGAATTGCTTCGTGACATTGATAAGAAGACAGTCGACTTCACACCGAACTTCGATGATACCCAGGAAGAGCCTGTCGTTCTTCCAGCATTGTTCCCAAGCTTGCTAGTGAATGGGTCTACAGGAATTTCCTCCGGTTATGCAACCGAAATCCCTCCACACCATTTGGGAGAGGTGATCGACGCCGTCACAATGCAAATCGATAAACCAGAAAGCACGATCGATGAATTGATGACTGTCATCAAAGGACCCGACTTCCCGACTGGGGGTATAATCCAAGGTGTTGATGGCATAAAGCAAGCGTATGAAACAGGGAAAGGTAAGATCGTCATCCGTGCAAAAACAGAGATCGAGGATCAACGAGGTGGACGCCAACAGATCGTGATCACAGAAATTCCGTATGAAGTTAATAAATCCAATCTCGTGAAACGGATGGATGAGCTGCGTATTGATAAAAAAGTCGATGGCATTTCCGAAGTCCGTGATGAAACAGACCGAACAGGTTTACGTATCGTTGTGGAATTGAAGAAAGAAGCAGATTCGCAGGGGGTATTGAACTACCTATTCAAAAATACGGACCTGCAGATTTCGTATAACTTTAATATGGTCGCGATCCACAATCGGACTCCACAATTGATGGGACTTAAAAAACTGATCGATGCGTATATCCATCACCAGCGTGAAGTGGTGACAAACCGTTCGAAGTATGAATTGAAAAAGGCTCAAGATCGTGAACATGTCGTTGAAGGATTGATTAAAGCGATTTCGATTTTAGATGAAGTCATCGCGACAATCCGGGCCTCAAAAGACAAGAAAGATGCGAAGAACAATTTGATCGGACAATATACGTTTACCGAAGCACAAGCGGAAGCAATCGTCACATTACAGCTTTATCGATTGACGAATACTGATATCAAGACGTTGGAAAAAGAAGCAGAAGATCTTAAAAAGCAGATCAAAGAACTCCTTACAATCTTGAACAGCGATCGTAAATTGCTTTCGGTCATCAAAAAAGAGCTGGCACGGGTGAAGAAGACGTATGCTGATAAACGTCGTTCTGTGATTGAAGCGGAAATTCAGGAGATCAAAATCAATCTTGAAGTAATGATACCTTCTGAAGATGTCGTGATTTCTGTCACGAAGGAGGGTTACGTCAAGCGTACGAGCCCGCGATCCTATTCGGCTTCTAACGGTGAACCGCCAGGGATGAAGGATACCGACCGTGTCTTGAAAATCTTTAACGGAAATACGACGAATACTATGCTCATTTTCACAAATAAAGGAAACTATCTCCATATCCCCGTCCATGAATTACCGGATATTCGCTGGAAAGATGCTGGACAGCATGTTACAAACATCGTCTCGATTGATAAAGATGAAAGTGTTGTAGACGCAATGGTTATCGAAGAATTCAAGTCGGACGAGTATCTATTATTCTTTACGAAATATGGGATGGTCAAGAGGACGGAACTTTCGAACTATAAAGCCCAGCGTTATTCCAAGCCGTTGATGGCATTGAAGCTGAAGAAGGAAGATGAGCTTGTTGATGTCTATATAACAGATGGTAATAAAGATATTTTTCTTGCCACCAACATAGGATATGGACTTTGGTATGAGGAAAAGGAAGTCAGTGTTGTAGGCCAGCGTGCTGCTGGAGTGAAAGCAATCAATCTTAAGGACGAAGATTTTGTCGTAAGCGGATTTGTAAAAGAGAAAGAAGAACGTACAGAGATCGTCATCGTCACAAATCGAGGTGCGGTTAAAAAGATGCGGTTGGAAAGTGAATTCGAGCGAACTTCAAGAGCAAAACGTGGGGTAGTCATGCTGCGTGAACTTAAGTCAAACCCGCACCGGATCATCAAGGCGGTGCCCGTAAACCAAACAGACCTCGTCTGGATTGAGGCTGGAAAAGGGAAAGAAGAAGTCATCGATCCAGAAAAACTTCGTACAGCTGACAGGTATAACAATGGCTCCTATATCATTGATGTAACAACAGAAGGTCCGATCATTGATGCCTGGAAACGGAAAAAAGAAGAAGACTGATATAAGAAGGTTGGAGATGTCCAACCTTCTATTTTTATTTCCCTATTCTATATTAGCAGATGTACAATTGATTACCGATTGCAATAAAACAAGATTCCGTTCACTCTCTCATCTTTTTGAACTTTATTTCGACGGCGATTTTCCAGATAAGGTGATCAGTACCAATGGCTTTCATCCAAAAAAAACCTGACCTAAAGTAAGAGTCAGGGAAACGGTTTTAGCCATGTATTTCTCTTGAAAAACCCATCTTTATCAATGTAAGCGTTTCATAATAGAAAAAATCATGCTAATAAAGAAAATTTTCAGAAAACCTGTTGTCATTCGACAAAAATCCGTATAAAATACTCCCTATCACTCATTTTGAAGGGAGGCTTCGCGATGGTTACATTTCTTGCATCCATCTTGTTACTACTTCTAGGTTATTTATTCTATGCAAAGGTGGTTGAACGGATTTTTGGTATCAACGACCAGAACCAAACACCGGCATACACCAATAATGACGGGTTCGACTATACACCGATGAGCTGGTGGAAAGCGAGCCTCATCCAACTGCTTAACATCGCTGGCCTTGGCCCTATATTTGGCGCCATCTTAGGTGCACTGTATGGACCTGTGGCGTTCATCTGGATTGTGATCGGCAGTATTTTTGCGGGGGCTGTACATGATTATTTTTCAGGTATGCTGTCACTTAGACATAATGGGGCTCAATTTCCGACGATTGTCGGTAAATACCTAGGCAAACCAGTGCAGTCCATGATCAACTTGCTCTCGATTGGTCTTATGGTCCTTGTAGCAGCCGCTTTTACAGCGGGACCTGCCCAGCTGATGGCTGAAATCACACCACTCAGTTTCATGGTGTCGTTGCTTATCATCTTTGCTTATTTTTTGGTCGCTACATTGCTGCCTATCAATAAAATCATTGGACGTGTCTACCCGATCTTAGGGGGAATTCTCATTTTCATGGCCCTCTCGATTGGTGTGGGGTTGTTCTTTTTTGAACATCCCATTCCAAACTTGACGTTAAGCAATTTACACCCTGAAGAACTGCCGATATGGCCCCTCCTGATGGTGACCATTTCTTGTGGCGCTATTTCAGGTTTCCATAGTACCCAAAGCCCGATTCTTTCACGAACACTCAAAAAAGAAAGTGAAGGTCGGAAAGTCTTTTACGGTGCAATGATAAGCGAAGGAATTATTACTCTTATATGGGCTGCTGCCGGAATGGCTTTTTTCGGGAGTACCAGTGGTCTCCAAGAAGCTCTTGCTGCAGGTGGACCGGCCGGGGTTGTCAATGAAATCAGTACGACAACACTAGGTACGTTAGGTGGGATCCTTGCCATCCTTGGTGTGATCATCCTGCCGATCACAACAGGTGATACAGCTTTAAGGTCGTCCCGTATGATGCTTGGTGATCTCATCAAGCCGATCCTCAAAAAGGATGGTAGATGGACGAACGTTTTACTTGCCATACCTGTTGCAGTCCCTACCTTTTTACTGACACAAATGGACTACAGCTTTCTCTGGCGATACGTAGGCTGGTCCAATCAGGTAGTTGCAACTGTCATGCTTTGGACTGGAGCTATGTACCTGATCAAACATCAAAAATTTCACTGGATTTGTAGTATCCCTGCATTATTCATGACAGCTGTTGTCAGCACCTATATTTTCTATGCACCAGAAGGATTTGCTTTACCTTACAAGACCTCGATGGTGTTTGGTGCGTGCATCTGGACTTCAGTACTCGCCTGGTTCATTTCTAAGTTAGTGAAATCCAAAAAGATCGATCAAGAAGTCGTTACTGTCAAAAAAGTAAGTTAAGAGAGGAAGAAAAGGGGCTGTCCATGAGTACCATATCACATAGACAGCCCTTTCAATTATAATCAGGCTATTGGGCTGCCTTTTATGTACCAGGTTGAATCAGTGAGTCACATTCATCTCACCCTGTTGAGAAGTTTGACTCTGTTGGCGTTTTTTTCTATGATTGACGACATTGATTTCTGCTCCAATCATCAAAATCAACCCTGTCAAGAAGAACCAGATCATCATGACGATAATTCCGCCTAAACTTCCATAGGTTGCAGAATAGTTGCCAAAATTACTTACATAAAATGAGAATACGAGTGATATGAGTAACCACAAGATAGATGCTAGACAAGCCCCAGGTAAAATTTCTTTTGCAGGCAACGTTTTGTTTGGGGCAAAACGATAAAGGACGATGAGAATACTAGTGATGACGATGATACTGATGACCCACCTTAAAATACTAAGTATTAGCTTGATGTGTTCTGGCATAGGAATGAAGGTGTTTAACATTTTCAGAATCACCTGGCCGAACACCGGAAGAACTATGGAAACTACAAGGGCGATGATCATTCCGAATGTAAGGGCGATCGAAATTAACCTGACTTTGAGGAAGGATCTGTTTTCTTCGACTTCATAAGCTTTGTTGGAAGCTTTTATAAAAGCATTGATTCCGTTAGAGGCAGACCAGATCGTCCCCAAGATCCCTATAGTCAGCAACCCCCCGCTTGGTGTTTCAACCACACTGACAATATTCTCCTTAAAAATCGACGAAGTTTCATCCGGCAATACTTCACTGATGAAACTCATTATTTGAGATGAACTGATATTTAAATAGGGGACGATCGACAAAAGCAATATCAACATTGGAATAATCGATAATAAGTAATGATAAGCTTGAGCAGCAGCTAAGAGTGGTACATCATCTTTTTGAAACTCCTCTTTAATTTCTTTTGTATAATTTTTTATACTCATAATACACCTCTCCAAACCTATACTTTTCGCCGTTGCAATCTACTTCCCCTTAGAATCATAATGTTAATCTTGATTTTTTCAAAATAGTTAATGCGAACTAAGGACGTTTTTCTAATATAGGATTGGGGTAAAGGGATTCCAAGGAGGTGTAAGATTCGTTGTTTATCTATATTGGTGTATTACTGATTACGTTGTCATTTGCAACAATAGTCATTTATTTAGTGAGACTATTGAACAGTGTAACGAATGCAGTCAATAGTTTAGATCATTCAGTAGAACAGCTGGAAGGACAATTGGAAGGGATAGCAGAAGGATTGAAGCCTCTTGTTCAGGAAACAAGTCTCACCATTGATGATGTTCAACACAAACTTAACTCTACATCCGGGTTGATTCAGTCGTTGCAGAATGTAGGCGAAATACTAAACCTCAAAAATCAGACGATCAATCGATCAACTGATCGTTTTTCTTCTCCAACGGAATAATCCAGTCAGATTACAAAAATTGCAAAATGGGGAAATGTAGCCTATCACGTTTATGGAAAAAAGAAAGAGAAATTGGTAATGAGAAAAGAGGGATGACATGGATTTAGTAGGGATAGGTGTACTGATCATTGGATTGGCCTTTGTTGTTATGACTATTTTTCTCGCCCGGTTCCTTCATAATTTAACAGATGTGATAAAGGGTGTTAATCATACGGTACAACAATTGCCTGGTCAATTAGATCAAGTGACGAAGCAGACGGGAGAGTTGATTGATACAAGCAAAGACACTCTTGTAGATGTAAATGAGAAATTGAGTGCCTTAAGCCCTTTATTTTATATTGTCGGAGATATCGGTGAAACTTCAAGAAAATTATCTTCATCACTAGTAGATGCAACAAACACTGTTAAGAAAAATACCTCTGAAGGAAAGGAAATAACCCGTAAACGAGACTTAAGCGGATTATACGGTGCAATTTCACTATGTTATTATTGGAAACAGAAACGCAACACTAAAAAAACTTTACAACAGGAGTATTGATTAATGATGAGAAATGATAAAAACAATAACGGAAACATCAAATTGTTAGGAATCGCCAGTTCATGTTTTCTAACAGGATTTTTAGGTGGAGTGTTGTTATTCTTGAAAAAGGAGAGCACTCGCACTGGGAAATCGATCATGACGCTGTCGAAAGAAAAGTATGATCGTAAGAGAGAAGACATGTATTCGAATGGTAGAACTCAATATATCAACATTAAAAATAGTAAAGACGAGGTCAATAAGGTTGCTGTATCAAATGCAAAAAAGGAAGTTGCCTCAACAAAAGAAAAGGTAGAAAAACCAGAATAAAAAAACGAACAACACATATGGCGCGTTACTAAACGCGTCTATTATTATTCGTTTTTTTAAAAAATAAGCATGGATATCTTTCTAACTACCAGGATTATTTTCAGAAGATAATAATTTTTATGTTAGTTTTAAGAGGAAATTTATGTCGATATATAGAAAAAGTAAGTAATTAAGATTATTTTCTTTTGGAGTATCTAGGAGGTTCACAGTGAGAAAAATATTGCCAGCGTCCATTCTATCTTATACCCAATATGGTTATCTAAAGGTTGCCAAGACCCTTAAAAGTCATTGTCCGAAATGTAGTAAAACAGGCAATTTTACATTGAAGGCCAATTATTATCAGGTTAAGAAAACAGGATTGTTTGCTGAGGGGCTTTGTTCAGAATGTAAGAAACCATCTGTATTTGTAATCATGTTAAATGACAGGCCAGATCAAGGCGTTCAAGAAGCCGAAATCTATATTTATGACCCGATGGCATCAAAAGGCCGTCTGGATGAAATCCAAGGTAATAAACAGATTCCGAAGGATCTTGTCAGGTCTTATGTGTCAGCCATAAATGTCAGTCAGGCAAAAGATAACTCTGCAACAGCAGTCATGTCAAAACGAGTCATCGAGAGTGTCCTAAAAAACTATCTTGGTGAAAAAACAAAAGAACAATCTCTTTCCCAACAATTTGAGCAGTTACCTCAGCATGTTGATTTAAGTAAACCTATTCAATCTCTCAGCCATTTGGTCCATCCTGAAAGTCCTTTTTATGAAATGCTTGAATTGGAACGGGAGATTGATGATGAAACAGCTATGTTGTTGATGGAATTGCTAGAAGGTCTGATTGAATATCTCTTTGTCCTTCCGGAAAAAATCGAATCGGTACATAGTGAAATCGAAAGGAAACTCAAATAGAATAAGTATTATTCGCTCCCTGATAACCACAAGGGGGCTTTTTCTATTCGTTCACTCCTTGAATAATTTTTTCTTATGAAGTTGATTTGCAGCTAAATTTAAGCTAGAGTAAAGAAATTAATCTACAACTTATTAAAAGGAGCCATAACATGAAAGTCGCCTACCTAGGACCTAAAGGAACATTTTCAGAGGAAGCCGCCTATCGATATTTTTCTTCTAATAGGGTGGAATGGCTGAAGTGTGATTCTATTATCGATGTATTGGAGGCCATTAAAGAGAAGGAAGTCGATAAAGGGATCGTCCCGATTGAGAATTCCATTGAAGGAACGATCAATATTACAATTGATGGATTGTTGAGAAACAATCTTTTTATTGATGGTGAAGTCATCTTACCTGTAGCTTTACACTTGCTTGGTGTAAAAGGAGCAAATATCAATCAAATCCAGGAAGTCTGGTCAATTCCTCCTGCTTTAGCTCAATGCAGGGATTATATACAATCGCTTGGAGCTTCCAGCAGACATTTAAACAGTACCGCTGCTGCAGCAAAGGCTGTCAAAGATGAAGGTAAAAAGGAATTCGGAGCAATAGCCTCTGAATGGTCCGCCAAAGCATTCGGATTACAAATAATCAAAGAAAATATTCAAGATTATACGGAAAATCATACACGATTTGTAGTTGTTACCAATATTCCAGAAACGATTGAACATTCAAATAAAGCTATGTTGGTCATTACCCCATTCGAAGAGCGTCCAGGTGTCCTGGTTACAATTCTGAACGTGTTTTCATCCTTATCGATCAATTTGTCCTGGATTGAATCTCGTCCTACTAAAAAGAGACTGGGGGAATATCGCTTTTTCATCGAAACCCAAAAAGGGGTACATGATCCAGATATGGCAAAAGCGAAAACAATCCTGGAAACCTATGGCCATGACGTTCAAATTCTGGGCAGCTACAATACAACGAATTTATGATGGATTTTATGGGACAATTATTCCTTTCTGGTGGCGGCAATGCTGAACAAACAAGAAATATTAACCTTTATTTTGATTAGCAGAAGTTTATTTGTTTTGTAGTAATCAGTATAAATTCTCCCTTTTAAAAAAATATGAGAGAATGTAAAAATCTTTTAATCATGAGCTCCTCAAGTTGTCCAATACCGGACCAATTAGTTTAAACAGGGTTTTACCAGGGTAGGTTAAGCCCTAGGAGGAGCCTATGAAAAAAATATTAGTATATATCATTGGGTCAGTAATAATCATCTCAACTATAGCTGGTATCGTTGCAGTAAATCAAAAACAGGAGGCAAAGACGAGAAAACATGAAGAGGTAGTCGCGTTAGGTGACTCATTGACCTATGGGGTAGGAGACCATACAGGAAACGGCTATGTCAGTAATCTGCAACTGATCCTTTCGCAAAACCAAGAAGGAGCGGTTACAGTTCATAATTATGGAATTCCAGGCCAACAATCAGATGGTCTGCTATACCAAATAAAAAATACCCAAGTAAAAAATAACTTAGATGATGCAGATTATTTCATCATTTTCATCGGGACAAATGATGTACTTAAAAGCAATGGACACAACTTACTGCCAATCTATGAAAAACGGATGGAAGTTGGAAAAGCCGATTATAGAAATAATATAAGAAAAATTCTAAGTATCATCCGGGACAAGAATCCAGACGCGCCAATTCTATTTCTCGGCTTATATAATCCATTCCCTGACTCGGTACAGATTGAGAAGGTGATTGAAGAATGGAATATGACCAGTTACGAGATCGTCAACGAATACCCAAGGGTAAAATTCATATCGACAAATGAGCTTTTTCAAGAAAAGTCGACAGAGTATTTCAGTGATTCCCTCCATCCAAATAAAAAAGGTTATGATCTGATTACAAAGAAAATAGTAAATGAATACAATTTTTAAATCAGAAAGTGCAGGTTTGCAATCTGTTTTTGCAATGAATGTTAGATTGTTGAAGGATTTTGCGTACCTGGATCGAATTTTTTATTTGAAAGTATGAATTGAAGGAGGTAATTAATTGGGTATTTCTCTGTCAAAAATCACTCCAAACTTGTGGTTCGATCATCAAGCTGAAGAAGCAGCAAACTTTTATGTGTCGATTTTCGATGATTCAAAGATAGTGAATGTGACTCGGTACGGCGAAGCAGGACCAGGGCCTGAAGGAAGTGTATTGACTGTAACGTTCCTTATTGAGGGTCAATCGTTCGTAGCTTTGAATGGTGGACCACATTTTACTTTCTCACCTGCCATTTCATTTCTGGTGGATTGTGAGACGCAGGAGGAATTGGATGGGTTATGGGAAAAACTATCCATTGGTGGGGAAATAGAGCAATGTGGTTGGCTTAGAGACAAGTATGGGGTATCATGGCAAATCGTTCCTACTGTTTTGAGAGAAATGCTGAATGACCCTGATCCTGAAAAGTCACAACGGGTCATGAAAGCTATGCTTCAGATGAAGAAAATAAATATAGAAGATTTACAAAAAGCATATGAACCACTGACAAAGACCTGAAGACAGCAACAGCTACCTTGTCTATAGCATTAATTTAACTGTATGGCACATTTCATGAAAATGAGATGTGTCTTTTTTATGAATTTTCTATTTAAATAATTAATCTGAAAAAAGCCTTGTTTCATTGTTATGCATCTGTTAAAATTACAAACAATTAAATTTAAAGGCCACACTTCAAGTACATGTTTCATTGAAGTGATGGTAGAGGCGCGAAAACCAATAGTACTTTACATGAAGAGGTTGGGCTCTGATGATTGTGTAGGAAAGGGGAATTCGCCGAAGCCGAAATGTTTACTTAACGAGCATTTGGCTGGACCTGTATTGAACAAGTACAGGGCTGTCATACGACATAGAATCCCTGCTGTCGTATGGAGAACTATCTCACGTAAAGGGAATAAAGTGTGGCAGACGTTTGAGGATTGACTCTCAAGTCTGACGATTTGTTTATTTAGTTCAACCATTTATTAATGGTTTGAAAAAACGTCCGTCACACTTTTAGTGAGTCAATCCTTTTATACACTATAAGAAAGTATAAATACTTTCTTAAGTATAAGTCACAAGCTGTTCACTTCGAAAGCAACACTCCGCACGAAGGAAAAGCATTTGCTTTTTCGAGGAACTATGGCTCAGCCGTCGCCACAGGTTTGGCTTCGCCAAGGTTTCTTTATCTTTTTCAAACGAAAGGAATGTAAAGATGGGATTAATTGTACAAAAATTTGGTGGTACATCTGTAGGATCAATTGAACGGATTCAAAATGTTGCTGATCGGGTCATCGAAACTTACAAACAGGGTAAGGATGTCGTTGTCGTCGTTTCAGCAATGGGAAAAAGCACTGATCAATTGATTAAAATGGCGAACGATATTTCTGATAATCCCTCAAAAAGAGAACTTGATATGCTTGTCTCGACTGGAGAGCAGGTTTCGATGTCATTGTTAGCAATGGCATTACAAGAGAAAGGGTATCAATCTGTCTCACTGACAGGGTGGCAAGCTGGGATCAAAACGGAAAACGCTCATGGGAACGCAAGAATTCTTGATATCGAAACAAAGCGAGTCAATGGATACTTGGCAAATGGAAACATTGTCATTGTTGCTGGGTTCCAGGGGCTGACGGATGACGATGAAATCGCCACCCTTGGCAGAGGAGGCTCCGATACGACTGCAGTGGCATTGGCTGCTTCTTTAAAAGCTGAAAAATGCGAGATTTATACAGATGTCACGGGTGTATATACGACTGATCCAAGAGTGGTGAAAGAAGCAAGAAAGCTGGACTCCATTTCTTATGATGAAATGCTTGAGATGGCGAACCTTGGTGCAGGAGTGCTGCATCCTAGATCAGTGGAATTCGCCAAAAATTACAATGTGAAACTAGAGGTTCGTTCAAGTATGGAAAAAGAAACCGGAACAATGATAGAGGAGGACGTTTCGATGGAAGGGAATCTTACGGTACGGGGAATTGCATTTGAGGATCATGTAACAAAGGTGACGGTCCATGGATTACACGATGATATATCGACCTTATCAACGTTATTTACCATTCTTTCTGATCATAAAATCAATGTAGATATCATTATTCAGAACACGAACGGCAACGAAGCGACGGATATTTCATTCTCATTGGATTCACAAGTATTGAAGTACGCGTTGGAAGTGTTGAGTAAATATCAGACAGAATTGAATTATGAACATATCAGCTATGAAGGGGATCTGGCGAAGGTGTCGATTGTGGGATCAGGCATGATTTCTAATCCAGGGGTTGCCGCTAAAATGTTCAATGTTCTTGCATCAAAGCAAATTAAGGTTAAAATGGTCAGTACATCAGAAATCAAAGTCTCTACCATCGTCGATAACAGCACGATGATTTCAGCAATTGAGTGCTTGCATGAAGCATTTGAACTTGAAGCAAAACAACCTGTTAATGTGTAAAAATATTTTATTTTCCTAAAAATAGCCCTGTGCAAGGGATAAGAGACTGAAATAGATAAATTTATATAAAAAGATTGTTGACTTTCAGTTTTTAACTCGTTAGAATGGAAAACAAATTAAATCTTATCAAGAGTGACGGAGGGACCTGGCCCTATGATGTCCGGCAACCTGCAAGTATGCAAGGTGCTAAATCCAGCAAAATGGATCCCCATTTTGGTAGATAAGGTGAAACAGCGATTAGCCTAAAAGTCTTCCAAATGGAAGACTTTTTTCATTTTTACGACGTAAGAAAAGGTTTTGTTCAATTTTAATGTTGAAGTGTATGCTTTAAGCGAAATTCGTAATATCACTTAAAAGAAAAGGCTGCTGACTAGACAAACTAGAGGCAACTTTAACCTTCGAAAGGGTTAGAGCTGCCTCTTTTTTTCACACAAAGATAGGAGGGGTTAAATTGGGACAAATGATTTCCTACGAAACTTGGGCTGACAACAAACTTGAAGTTCCAATCGATCAAGAAACAAAAGGGGCCAGGGAGGTTTTACGGTGGGCGTTTGAGCAGTATCAGGATGACATTATTTATGCATGCAGCTTCGGGGCTGAAGGAATTGTATTGGTGGATCTGATTTCTCAAGTAAATCCATATGCAAAAGTCGTTTTCCTGGATACTGGACTCCACTTCACTGAAACGTATGAGTTGATTGAAAAGGTGAAAGCCCGCTATCCTTACCTGCAAATTGATATGAAACGACCTGAACTGACCTTACAAGAACAATCTGAATTATATGGAGGTAACCTTTGGGAACATGATCCGAACCAATGCTGTCACATCCGAAAGGTCGTTCCGCTCACCGAGGCTTTAGCCGGATACAAAGCTTGGATATCGGGGTTGAGAAGGGATCAATCCCCTACACGGAGAGCTACAGAGTTCATCAATAAAGATGATAAGTTCCAGTCGATCAAAATATGTCCCTTGATTCATTGGTCCTGGAAAGATGTCTGGCGATACATCAATAACCATGATCTCCCTTACAATGTCCTCCACGATAAAGGATATCCAAGCATCGGATGTGAGAAGTGTACGTTGCCGACACAAGATGCAGCTGATTTACGGTCAGGGAGATGGACGAATTTGAAGAAGACCGAATGCGGTCTGCATTTATCATGATGGAGATGGAAATTTGATGATTCTGATCGCATTTTCAGTCGCTTTCTTCTTCGCCATGAATATGGGGGCAAGCGGGGCTGCTGCATCAATGGGTGTCTCTTATGGGTCGGGTGCGGTAAACAAGAAATTCATAGCTTTGGTCATTTGCGGAGCAGGTGTTTTTTTAGGAGCAGTCATTGGTGGTGATGCAGTTGTTGAAACAATTGGCTCTGGAATCATCCCTGCTGACACTATCACAATGCAGATCGCTGTCATTATTCTAGCTTCAGCAACCATTTCATTAGGTATCGCAAATCTGATCGGAATCCCGTTGTCAACGAGTGAAGTCACAGTAGGATCGGTCGTAGGCGTAGGACTAGCGTATCAATCACTCTATGTAAAAAGCTTAATGACTGTCGTCCTGTTATGGATCCTGATTCCGATCATTGCATTTCTATTTACATGGATCATCGGAATAATGATCCGATCCATCCAAAATAGATACAATGCTGTTCTTGAGGGAAGGTGGAAGAAATGGTTGACCGTTCTTTTGGTCCTGACGGGTTTTTTTGAAGCCTTTTCAGCCGGTATGAACAATGTAGGTAATGCAATTGGTCCGTTAGTCGGAGCTGGGATGATCTCCAGTTCTTTTGGGACATTGATCGGTGGAGGATTCATCGCCCTTGGAGCAATCCTTTTTGGAGGCAAGGTATTGGAGACAAACGGAAAACGTATTACGAAATTCACACTTCTTGAAGGGAGTGCCATATCAGGAACAGGTGCAACATTAGTCACCATTTCGTCCATTTTCGGAATACCTGTTCCACTGACACAAATCACAACTTCAGCGATCATCGGAATCGGGACAGTGAAGAATGGTCTTTCTTTTCTCCAGAAGAACATCATTTTGCAAATGGTCAAAGTTTGGGTCGTCTCGCCAGTCTTCTCACTAGTCATTTCATACGGGATGGTCAAGGTTTTATTGGATAGTGATTTTTACACACTCAGTGTCATTGGGAGTGTATTCATTGCAACAGCCGGTTCACTGAGTCTAATCAAAACAATCAGAGCAGAGAAACGTACCATACATGAACAAGGAGGAATTTAACATGAGCACAAGCATTCCACATGGAGGGAAATTGATCAATCGCATCGAGCCATACTTTGATTACGAGTCGTTGGAAAAAGAAATCGAATTGGATGCAACCGCACTCAGTGATCTTGAGTTGATTGGAACCGGTGCATACAGCCCACTTGAAGGGTTTTTAGGAGAAGATGATTACGAAAGTGTCGTCAATGATTTGAGACTTGACAATGGACTGCCTTGGAGCATTCCAATCACCCTGCCGGTGACAGAAGAAAAAGCCTCACAATTCCAAATCGGTGATCAGGTCAAGCTTGTGAAAGAGAGAAAAGTATATGGAGTGATCACCGTCCGTGAAAAGTACGTCCCGGATAAACTACGAGAGGCACTTCACGTCTACAAAACAGCTGAAACTGCCCATCCTGGCGTGAAAAAGTTACTTGAGCGGCCTGATGTATACATCGGCGGACCGATTCATCTCATCGATCGTCCAGTCAAAGATCGATTTACAGATTATTATCTCGATCCAGAGCAAACGCGCGTACAATTTGAAAAACTTGGCTGGAAGACGGTGGTCGGTTTCCAAACCCGGAATCCTGTCCATCGTGCACATGAATACATTCAGAAATCTGCTTTAGAAACGGTGGATGGTTTATTCCTGAATCCGCTCGTCGGTGAAACGAAAGCGGATGACATCCCTGCCGATGTCAGACTGGAAAGCTATGAGGTCCTCCTCAAAAATTACTATCCAAAAGATCGTGTGTTTTTAGCAGTATTTCCAGCTGCCATGCGTTACGCAGGACCGAGAGAAGCGATATTCCATGCAATCGTCCGGAAGAATTTCGGCTGCACTCATTTCATTGTCGGACGGGATCATGCTGGCGTAGGGAATTATTACGGAACCTACGATGCACAAAGGATATTTAGTCATTTTACGAAAGAAGAGTTAGGGATTGAAACATTATTTTTCGAACACAGCTTTTATTGTTCCAAATGCGAAAATATGGCTTCGACCAAAACATGTCCACATGACAAGCAGTATCATGTCGTGTTGTCTGGTACGAAGGTGAGGGAGCTTCTTCGAAATGGATCGACCCCACCAAGTACGTTCAGCCGCCCAGAAGTGGCTGAAGTCTTGATAAAAGGATTGAAACGAGAACAGGTAACAACTTGAACAACTGAAGGAGTGAGATAAGTGGCAATTCAAAATATCACATGGCACGAAGCGGCTGTATCGAAAAGCGAACGACGCCGTTTGAATAAACAAACAAGCAGTATCATCTGGTTTACAGGTCTTTCTGGATCCGGGAAGTCTACATTGGCAAACGCTGTCGACCGAAAGCTGCATGATTTAGGGTTGAGGAGTTACGTACTGGATGGGGATAATATCCGCCATGGTTTGAACCAAGGACTCGGTTTTTCAGTAGAGGACAGGCAAGAAAACATCAGGCGGATCGGTGAGGTCGCGAAATTATTTGTCGATAGTGGTCAATTCGCCATCACCGCTTTCATTTCCCCATTTAAGGAGGACAGGAATCGGGTGCGTGAGATGGTTGAAGCAGATGAATTCATTGAAGTTTATGTAAAATGTCCATTGGCTGAGTGCGAAACACGTGATCCGAAGGGGTTGTATGAAAAGGCGCGCAAAGGAGAGATACCTGATTTCACGGGCGTAAGTTCGCCATATGAAGAACCCGAGTCACCAGAATTGGTCATTGAAACAAACAACTTTTCAGTTGAGGAATGTGCCGATCAAGTGATTACGTATTTAAAAGAAAAGAACCTATTTTAAGAGGAGGATGTTCCATTGGCATATGAAAAAATCTGGGCAGACAATGAAAAGCTGAATAAAAACGAATTGAAAAAGCTTGAGAAAGACGGACTTGAAATCTTTAATGATATCCCGTATTACGCTGAAAATGGTTTCGAATCGATTCCTAAAGAAGCGTGGGATTCATTCAAATGGGCAGGCCTGTATCTACAACGACCGAAAGAAGATGGTTATTTCATGATGCGGGTCAATGTCCCGTCAGGTGTATTGAATTACGAACAAGCAGAAGCCCTGGCATCGATTTGTAAAGACTATGGCCGTGGGGTATTCGATGTCACGACACGCCAGGCGATCCAGTTTCACTGGCTGGAAATCGAGAACATCCCAGATATTTTCAACCGTCTACAGCGGGCTGGTCTTTCTTCTGCCGGAGCTTGCGGGGATATCACGCGTAATATCGTCGGAAATCCGCTGGCTGGAATAGATCCGAATGAATTGTTCGATACAGAACCGATTGTAAGAGACATTTTTGAGTATTTCCAACATAATCAGGATTTCTCGAACCTGCCGCGTAAATACAAGGTTTCGATCAGTACGAACATCCATAATGCATCGAATGCAGAAATCAATTGCCTGTCCTTCACCCCGGCTATCAAAGAAATCGATGGCGAAGATGTCCATGGATTTCATGTAAAGGTAGGCGGAGGGCTCGCGGCGAGGCCTTATCTTGCAGAAACACTAGATGTCTTCATACAGCCGGAGCAAGTCAAAGAGACCACGATTGCCATCACAACAATCTTCAGGGACTTCGGTTATAGGGAGAAACGTCATCGCGCTCGCCTTAAATTCCTTGTCGCGGATTGGGGTACTGAACAATTCAAAGAAAAACTAGTTGAACTAACCGGTCCGTTGCCTTCAAAAGGAGAGGACGTCCAAAAAGATTGGAACGCTGGATATTTTTATGGGGTGCACAAACAAAAACAGGACGGCTTGAACTATATCGGATTCAACGTTCCAGTCGGCCGGCTGGATGCAGATGAGGTATTTGAAATCGCTGAAATATCAAAACAATATGGGAATGGCGAAATCCGGACTTGTAATTCCCAAAATGTAATTATTCCGAACATTCCAGATGAGAAAGTCGATGCTCTCTTGCAAGAAAAGATATTTGAGAGGATTACGATCGAACCGAAACGCTTCATTGCCTATTCCGTTTCGTGCACGGGGATTGAATATTGTAACCTTGCTTTAGTAGAAACCAAAGAGCGGATGCGTCGGATAGCTGAATACCTCGATGAACAGGTGAGGTTGGATGTCCCGGTCAGGCTTCATATGGTTGGATGTCCGAATTCCTGTGGCCAACGGCAAATCGCTGATATCGGGTTGCAAGGGATCAAAATGAAATCGAAGGAAAAAGGCATGATCGAGGCATTTGAAATCTATGTCGGCGGGACATTGAATGATGGCGGAAAATTCAATGATAAGTTGAAAGGCAAGATTGATGGCGAACATCTTCCTGTTGTTCTAAAGGAGCTCCTTCTCTATTTTAAAGAAGCGAAGATTCCTGAGGAGTCGTTCTATGATTTCGTCGGCCGCCAAGGAATAGAGCTGCTGCAGGAAGAATTGGATCGTATTTTAGGAAATATAACCGAGAATGTTTCATAAAAGGAGGGTTGATGAATGGACTTATACCGATTTGAAGTATCGTCGAACGGGAATGTGATTCCAGTCATCATCGCAGCAGAAAATGATGAGGCGGCATTCCGTCTTGTGGAAGTCGAACTTGAAAAATATTTTTTGAGTTTACCTGAAATTGACGATATTTCGCTATATGAGAAAAAGAAGATTCGTAGAGGGAACGGGTTTGTTCTTTATGGACAAGAAACGATTTTGACAGGCAGTTGAACAAGAGAAGGGGAGGATGAAATGGGTAAAGTCTATCTAGTGGGAGCTGGTCCAGGGGATCCCGGATTGATTACAGTCAAAGGAAAGAAGTGTATTGAAGAAGCAGATGTCATCCTTTACGATCGCTTGATCAACAAAGAACTATTAAATTATGCAAAAGATGATGCGGAATTGATTTATTGCGGAAAACTTCCAGATTATCATCTAATGAAGCAGGAAACGATCAATCATTTTCTCGTCAAAAACGCGAAAAAAGGCAAAATGGTCACAAGGTTAAAAGGCGGCGATCCATTCGTGTATGGCAGAGGTGGAGAAGAAGCAGAAGAATTAGCGAAGCATGGGGTCGAGTTTGAAATCGTTCCTGGTATCACCTCAGGAATCGCAGCTCCTGCCTATGCAGGTATCCCTGTCACACACCGGGAACATAGCTCGACATTCGCATTTGTAACTGGCCATCGACGAAAGGATAAAGAAGAGGATGACCTCCGTTGGGAAAGCCTTGCAAAAGGGATTGATACACTTGCCATTTATATGGGCGTAAAGAATCTACCCTACATCTGTGAACAGCTTTTGAAGCACGGTCGCCCTGCTTCAACCCCTGTCGCTCTCGTACATTGGGGCACCATTGAGGAACAACAGACCGTGACAGGAACATTAAACTCCATTGTCGAGATCGTTGAGAAAAGTGAAATCAAAAATCCAAGCATGATCATTGTCGGTGAGGTCGTCCGTTTGCGGGACAAAATCAACTGGTTTGAACAATCAATCCATCCAGAAAATGAATTAGAAACTCTCGCTTTTTGAAGATGGAGGGAAGAAATGCAAGCGATCCTATATATCGGACATGGCAGCAGAATAGAGGAAGCAAGGAACCAAGCCGCTCGATTCATGGAACAAAGTATGGAGCACGAATCAGCACAAATCCAGGAAATCAGTTTTCTGGAATTGGCACACCCGACGATTGAAGAAGGATTTCAACGATGCATTGAACGAGGCGCTACTCGGATCGCGGTTGTTCCAGTCCTGCTGCTTACCGCAGGACATGCAAAAACAGATATCCCTCTGGAGCTGGAACGATTGCAAAAGAGATGGCGGGGTGTACATATCACCTACGGGCGTCCGTTCGGTGTTCATTCAGGGATCATCGATGTTTTGAACGAACGGATTCATGAGCAGCGTCAGCCGGTTGATGATGCGATGGTCCTTCTAGTCGGAAGAGGAAGCAGTGATCCGGACGTAAAAAGGGATTTACGGGAAATTGCCGATTTGTTGCAAGATAGATTTCCATTCAAACGAGTTGATACATCATTCCTGGCCGCAACAGAACCTAGTTTTGAAGAAGGACTGAAGCTAGCCGGACAATCCGGTCACAGGCAAGTGTTTGTGGTACCCTATTTGTTATTTACTGGAATCTTGATGAAAAGCATGGAAAAGACGATCCGAAATCTGACGCCGGTTGATCAGGAATTCATTTTGTGTAAGTATCTCGGTTATCACCCCAATCTCCAGAAAGTAGTCTATGAACGAACGCTTGAAACATTGGGAGTGGAAGGACGAGCCTTAACTGATCCTTGCTACGTATAAAGATGAACTCTTGGAGGAATATGACGAAAGGTATGAAGACGACCTAGAATCAACTATCGACTGACGAATCGAATACACAAGCAAGAAAATAGTACAAAGGTGAATATATTGAGTGGAGGAAGAAGAAGTAAACGGACACTTAGGGAACGTTTGGAATCCGGACCTGTCATTTGCGGAGAAGGATATTTATTTGAGCTTGAACGTCGTGGATACCTTCAGGCTGGTTCGTTTTTTCCTGAGGTTGCTCTTTGGAAAACACGCAAGCGCTCGAGCAAGCGTATCGTGATTTCATGAACGCAGGTTCCGACGTAATCGTTGCCTTCACCTACAATGCTCACCGTGAGAAAATGCGTATCATAGGGAAAGAGGATCTGGTTGAAAGTTTAAGCAGACAAGCGATCCGTTCTGCTAAAAAGGTAGCTGAAGAACACCCTAATTCATCGGGTTATGTTGTGGAGCATCACCAGCTATGATCCGGGCGGTTGCTGAAGCGGTGGGCCGGATTGCTCCGAATTCGAAGTATTCACCGAGTATGGAAAAGTATTTCTTGTTTGGACAAGATGAAACCTTGAAAAAGCACATTCTTGAGTATCGGACAAAAGCATAGAGTAATATTGAAGAGGGCTGATCTGTTTTGGATCAGTCTCTTTTAATTGGCATATGCTTAATGCTTAAATTTGCTTAAGGGAAACTCGTGGCACACCGTCGAGAAAAGGGGACAGGCCGGACCCTGTAGTGGGGAACAAGCAAGGGGGGCTTGGGGCTCGTCCGCTAAAAATCAACAATGAAGTATATCATATCCTTACTTTTAGGTATGACATTAGTAAAATAGCACTTCCTTTTAATCAGGATAAATGGTTCATACAATTCTATGTATAAAAATACTAAACTAGTAATGTAATACTAGAATGACCATAGGGAGGAATATGATGAAACATTCATTGTTATCAGGAATTGCTGTAATTAGTTTATTAGTTGCTCCTTTAACAGGTACAGCAGAAACAACCAAGTGGCATAACGTCAATGTAAATGAGACGAACCAAGAGGAGGACGGCAGTCTATTTAATAGTGAAAACTATGATTTCATAAAATTTTCGAAGGTGGACGAAAAGCTAGAAGAGATCGCCCGAAATAGCAATCGTATCTCCATTGAAACGCCTGACGAGTCCTCTCAGGGGGGACATAAACTGTATGTCGTAACCATTTCTGATCCTTCAACTAAAGGAAAATACGGATATCAAAAAGGGTTAAGGAAGAAAATGTTCAAAAACCCTGAAAAGGCTGAAAAATTCATCGAAAAACATCCCGACTTCAAAGTTCCAGTCATGATTAACGGTTCGATACATGGCACTGAATTCGTCGGGACGGATGCTACCCTTCAATTGATTGAACGCTTCGCCACTGGAAAGGATAAAAAAACAAAACAAATTCTTGAAAACCATATTCTCATTTTCAATGTGGTCGCAAACCCAGATGGGCGGATCGACGCCACACGTTTCAACGGGAATGGTATTGATTTGAACCGTGATTTCATTACCCAATCTCAGGTAGAAACCAAACATACCGTCAATTTGATCAAAGAATGGAATCCAATGATATTCCTTGACCTTCATGGTTATGTCAAAGCCTACGGAGGCCCGGATCATCCTGGATTGATTGAGCCATGTACGCCGCCGCATAACCCGAACTATGAGTATGACCTATATTCCAAATGGGCACTCGATCAGGCTGAAGCAATGGAAGGAAATATCGTTGACCACCGTGAAGAATATGAAAACACGAATATAGAAACATCAAACGTCGACTATGAGAATATGACCGGCACCTATATTCCTCAGCGTGATGACGAAGCAGGATGGGATGACTATCCTCCAATTTTCACACCCATGTATGCCATGTATCATGGAGCTTACGGTTATACCTTGGAAGCTCCCACAAACGATTGGGATGGCGTTAGATGGCACTATGATGCTGTTATAGGAGCCCTCGAATTTTCGAACGAAAATAAAACAGACATGATCAAGGACCAGATCGAAGTGTTTAAACGGGGAATTCAATTCGACCATCCTTATCATTCAGAAGGATTTTTCCCAAAAGCGTATATTTTACCTGTGGATGAAACCGATCCGACCGCTACCGAGAAAGCTGTTGAACACTTGAAGTTCAATGATATATCCGTTTCTGAGGCGAATAAAGATTTTGAATATGATGGAAAAACCTATCCAGCTGGAACATACATCGTAGATATGAGCCAGGCAAAAGCAGGGTTGGCAAATACGATGCTTTGGGACGGCGAGGATATTACTGACATCACACCGTCTATGTATGATATCTCTGCATGGAGTCTGCCAGAATTATGGGGATTCGAAGCAGTGGAAGTAGATGCTGAAAGTGACTTTGAAGTAAAAACAACCGAAGTGAAAAAGGTTTCTACTGAAGATGGAAAGTTGATAGGAGAGGGACCATACGAAATTCCGAACTCTTCAGTTGAAGCCGTTAGTCTTGTCAATTCACTGATGAAAAAAGGATATGAAGTGAATTGGGGAGACAATGGCCATTTTTATTTAAATGCTGAATCGGGTCCTGGACTGAAAAGGCTCGTTAAAGAGTCAGGAATCAATATAGCTACAAAAAAACCAGATACTGTACAAAAACTGGAACCTCAGAAAGTGACGATTCTGAAAGACGGCGGAATGAATAAAGGACAGTCTCATGCAGGTACATTATTGGCATTACAACGGTTAGGCTTTGATATCGATGAGGTCACACCGGAACAACTTGCTGAAGACGGGCTTGGAGAAACGGATGTGTTCATCTATAGCGGAACCTCCCGTTTAATCACTTACAACCATTCACGAGCAAACGCTGAATTCGGTTTGGAAAATAAAAGTCAATTTGAACAGTTTAAACAAAACGTCCAATCATTTGTGGAAAATGGAGGAAAATATATCGCCGTAGGTGCTGGGGCATCTGATGCAACCAAACAGCTTGGTTTGACAGATGTAACGGTCAACAAAGGGGGCTCTAATAGTAACGGGATCGTTAAGGTAGATTATGACAGATCGAATTTGACTTCAGGCTACAAATCAACAGATTATGGTTTTGTTTATCAACCTGTTTGGTATACGGAGACTGATGGAGTCAACATTCATGGGTCATTTGATGATAACAGAGATTTCTTTGTCGCTGGTCATTGGAAAAACCGTGATGGAGCCAAAGGCAAGCCGGTCATTGTAAAAGAAAAGGAGGAGAATGTGACGATGATCGGAATCGAAGCGGGATTCCGTGATCACACTGACTACCTGTACCGTCTATTATCAAATTCCATATTCAGTGAGTAACTTCTATATAAAAAACAAGATGTAAGGAGCTGAATATTTAAGAGTCGGCTCCTTTTAATAAATCTGGATTGTCTGGTCATAAGGTTGAAATGTATGATCCTTCCATCTTAAGTAGGTGTTCAACTGACCAAGCCCGTCTGCATTGTACAAACCGATGATCCGTTGATATGCCAGGAGATCGTATACACCTTTCCCTTGAAAATCAATTGGGTATAAACCGCCAAGTGCGTTGACGGAACCTTCTGCAGGTTTCTTTAATTTCGCATTTTGATCATATAAACCTGCTAAATATTCCGCTCCTTTATACTGGATATCGATGATGTATGAATTTCCGGTTTCCACCGCAGTTACCTTAACCTTAAAACCATCAAGATATTCAACTTTATAATGGTATAAGTTATTGAATACCTCATAATCGAAGAGGACGTTTAGGCTATTATGCACGAAAGAATAAACATAATTATACGTGTATCCTCCAGATCCTCCAGAAAACATACTGACCAAAATATCGTTGATTTTATCCCCATTAAAATCCCCTAAAAATAAAGAAGGCTGATATCCCATCGACGTCTTTAAAGGGAAGTTATAAATCCTCCCGCTGCGTCCATCTTGTATCCATAAAGTGATATTCTCTCGAAAAGGGCTATCAGGAAATGGAAGTGTACCAGTCAAAAAAACGAAATCCTGGATTCCATCCCCGTTCACATCACCAGTTTTACGATCTAATAATTTTACAGGCATAACCATTCCCCCGGTTATATAGGCTCTTTTACCTTATGTTAAAAGTCTTGAAAAGGTGATTCCTAAAACAGGCTAGATGACGCATATTATTCAAAATCTCGAAAACAATAGGAAAGATAAGGAGGTTTTGGAAATGGGCCAAGAACACTTTGTTGCTGTACGTAAAGATGAAAATGGTAAGATACAAATGTTTCAGACGAACTCTGGGCGTGAATTATCATACTCTGACGCAATTAGAGAGGTAGATAATGAGATGATCGAGGGTGTAAACGTTGTTCGGGAAGAGGACGGGGAGACTTATATCCGTTCCAATCCAGATAACCGTAGGGATAATAATTTAGACGGTCTGCCTATTTTTTGAAAAGCTGGGAGCACCAGCTTTTTTTACTGGACAAAATAAAAATAAAGTATTTTCGTCTTTTTGAGCAAAAAGCTTTGCGTCATAACATAATCATGGTATTATCACTATGTAAAAAGGAGTTACTATATAAAAGTAACTAAACTATTAGGAGGAAAGAAAATGGCAGAAGTACTTTACATTACAGCAAATCCAAAAACTGCGGGGGAATCTTTTGGCCTGGCAGTAGGGGAAGAGTTTATCAAAGCTTATCGGGAGGCCAATCCTGACGATGAAGTTACTCGCTTGAATCTATATGAATATGACCTTCCTTACATCGATACCGATGTTTTCAATGGTTGGGGTAAGCTTCAGCAAGGAAATGCATTTGATCAGTTAAGTGCAGATGAACAGGATAAGGTGAGAAGAATCAATGTTCTTACCGAACAGTTCAAAAAAGCAGACAAATATGTTTTCGTCACACCTCTCTGGAACTTCAGCGTCCCGCCAAAAATGAAAGCTTATATTGACTGTATAGCGATCGCTGGATCGACTTTCAAATATACGGAAGATGGTCCTGTCGGATTGTTAGATGATAAAAAAGCGCTACATATACAGGCGCGTGGTGGCGTTTACTCAGAAGGTCCTGCAGCGGAACTGGAGATGGGAGATCGCTATATCCGTAATGTAATGAGTTTCCTTGGGGTTCAAGAGATGGAATCGATCATTATCGAAGGGCATGCGGCAATACCGGATAAAGCAGAAGATATCAAATCAAATGCGATTGAAGAAGCAAAGCAATTCGCTACAAAATTCTAATATAAAGGGGCTGACACTTATGTCAGTCCCTTTATTCGTCATGAGGTCTAAAAGGAACTTGATCCAGTGGAATAACCATTGAGTAGTCATAAGAAAAAGATTCTGAGTGCACTGCTCCGTTCTGGTAATCCAGTACAGAATCGTTCATCTTATTGTCATTCTTTACGTTTTCAAAAACGGGTACATCATGATACGGTATATCTTTTCTGTGATCATACATTAGAACAACCCCTATTGTTTATTGATAAATAGTTCATTAGATGGAGTCTCATAGTCCTCCTTTAGGTTATGATAAAAAGTAATCATTATTCATTAAGCATTTCATCTCTATCAACTTGACATCCGTGTTAAGATATCCTGAGAAACGTTGATGAGGGATGATTGAATGCCACAATTTTTATTTAAAGTTATAGAGGTTAAGACGTTGAAGGATGGAGTAGAAAATACTGAACTTACTAATAAGATAGCAATTGTCAACGCCAAAGTGATTGATAAAGAGTCTGGCAAAACGATCTATACGGGAAATTTCAATGTGAAGTTCAATAAAGATGGTGTCTATCCCGCTATAAAAACGATCAATGCGATCGATGCACCTAAATATATAAAAACAGAGCTGATTTTCCGATCAAAACGGTATATCAAACGGTTAAGGAAGTGGCTTTAATTTAATAGGTAGATAAAGACTTACTGTTTTTTATCGCGGTAGGTCTTTTTTATTATTTTAAAGGCCTTATAGGATGTACAACCACCGGCATGGTAACAAAAAGTGACGTTTTAAACGGTTCCATTATGCCCCCCAATAATGATGAGAAAATTCGAAATCTTGACAACCTTATGATATTAAAATACTCTTACCTCATACGTTTTCTTGAAATCCAAGAAGGAGGTAATCCAATGGTCAATGTTGCCCTGCTGAGCAAATGGCACGTCCATGCAGACGACTATGCAAAACAAGCACTTGAAAATAAAAACGTTACAATCAAAGTCGTTTGGGATGAGGATCCAGAACGGGGGGAGAAATGGGCAGAGGAACTTGGCGTCCCTTTCATCAGCCACCTAGAAACTGTTCTCGGAGATCCAGAGATTGATGCTGTGGTTGTGGATGCACCCACAAATCTACATAAAGAGATCATTTTGTCAGCAGCTAAATACAAAAAACATATCTTCACTGAAAAAGTTCTAGCCTTTACAGTGAAAGACTGTGAAGAAATCTATGAAGCAGTGAAAGAAAATGGGATTCAGATGATGGTATCCTTGCCACGCCTTTCGAAAGATTATTATTTATATGCTCAAGAGATAGTCGATCAAAATCTATTAGGGAAACTTACAACAATCCGTTGCAGGTTAGCTCATAACGGGGCTGTTCCATTTGAAGGAAAGGCAACGGGATGGCTTCCGGATCACTTTTTCAATAAAGAGGAATGTGGCGGGGGAGCGTTGATTGATCTTGGTGCGCATCCGATTTATCTGACTAACCGTATCGCTGGGCCTGCAGCAGCTGTAACCGCTCGCCTTCAAAATACATTGGGATATGAGGTTGATGATAATGCCGTTGCCATAGTCGAATATGAATCCGGAGCTCTTGGCATCATTGAAACAGCCTTTGTCTCCAGCGGTAGTCCATTCCAACTTGAGCTTTATGGAACCGATGGAACATTGTTGATTGAGGATAATCAAACCAGGCTGAAAAGTAAAAGGCTGGATGAAGAGTGGGTTGTCCCTGATGCACTTCCTGAATCCCATCCATGTCCTTTCAACCAATGGATAGGTAAAATTCTGGATAATGAACCCACATCCATTTCAGAAGCAGACGTGATAGGGCTTGCATTGATCAACGAAGCTTCAAAAATGTCACATGAACAAAGTAGAAGAATCACCATAGCCGAAATCATGAATAAAACTAAGCAACCATAATAGGAGGAGAAAAGGATGGCCAAAAGCTTGAAAGTTGGGATCATCGGGGCTGGTGCAATCGCAAGAGATGTACATATCCCTAATTATATGAAATGCGGTGACAAGGTCGAGATAGTAGCAATAAGTGATGTGGTCAAGGAGAAAGCAAGCGAGCTGGCGACAGAAGTCAATGCACCTCATGCGTTTTCCACTTATCATGAAATGTTCGATTCAGTCGAAATTGATGCGGTCAGTATTTGTACACCGAATAAGTTCCATCATCCTGCCACGATTGCTGCGCTTGATGCTGGTTGTCATGTTTTATGTGAAAAGCCGCCAGCAATGACTGTACAAGAAGCAGTTGAAATGGCTGAAACTGCAAATAAACAAGGAAAAATTTTAACCTACGGCTTTCATTTCCGCCATGCTCCGGAAGTCGAAGCTTTGAAACGTTTCATCGATAATAATGACTTAGGTGCCATTTACGCTGCCCGGGTCACGGCAATGCGACGACGTGGTATCCCAGGATGGGGTGTATTTACCAACAAGGAACTCCAGGGTGGCGGCCCTTTGATTGATATCGGTGTTCATATGCTTGATACCGCTTTGTATTTAATGGGTTACCCTGTACCGGACACTGTTTTTGGGGTTACCTATCAAAAGATTGGAAAGCGGAAAGGTGTCGGAATGATGGGTCAATGGGATTGGGAGAACTTCACCATTGAAGATATGGCCCGCGGTATGATCACGTTTAAAAATGGTGCTTCCATTCTCTTGGATTCAGCTTTCGCGGTCAATGTAGAAAAACATGATGAAATGAACGTTTCATTGATGGGGGATCAGGGTGGTGCTGATGTGTTCCCGCTTAAGATCTATCAGGAGAAACATGATGTACTCCTTGATACCACTCCTTCTTTTTTACCGAGGAAAGGCTATCATGAGCTTGAAATCGAGCGGTTCGTCGAGTCATGTCTGTCGGGTATGCCTCCAATCAGCACTGCTAAAGAAGGTGTGTATTTACAACAGATCATCAATGGACTCTATGAATCAGCGGAAAAAGGGGAAGCAGTAAAGGTTGAGCGAGTCCTCTCTGATTGATATTAGAAGGAGGTAATACAATGAGTAAAATTGGTTTACAGTTATATTCCTTACGGGAGGAAACGGAAAAGGACTTTCTCGGAGCCATACAAAAAATGGCTGATCTAGGGTATGAGGGTGTTCAATTTGCCGGGTTTTATGATACGCCTGCAAGTGAAGTGAAACGGACCCTCGATGATAATCGACTTGTCAGCGCAGGTGCCCATATCGGATTCAGTCAACTGTTGGGGGAAGAATGGCCCAAAACCTTCGACTTTCAGCATGGGATTGGAAATAACCTGATCATTTGTCCTGCAATTCCTGAAGACAAGCGTCAATCAGCCGATGATTACAAGAGGATTGCTGAGGCGTTCAACACAATTGGACAAACATGTAAAGGGGAGGGCTTCGTCTTCGGTTATCATAACCATGATTTCGAGTTTACTAGATTTGGAGATAAGACTGGGTTTGATTTGCTTTTTGAACATACTGATCCTGATCTCGTGAAAATGGAGCTTGATTGTTATTGGGCCGAGTCAGCAAATTGGGCAACGGTCGAAATCATCCATAAGTATCAAGAACGGATTGTCTCCCTCCATATAAAAGACATGAAAATGGAAGATGGGCATAAAAAAGGAACTGAAGTCGGGTATGGAAAGCTAGACTTCGAAGCGATTATGAGAGCTGCTGAAGAATATGGCATTAGCTGGCTTATAGTAGAACAAGAGGAATTTGAAAGGAACCCGTATGAAAGTCTAAGTATCAATCTAGAAAACTTGCAGAGAATCAAATCAAAAGTAGAGAGACAGGAGTGAGTCCATGAAACGAATAAAAGCAGGGATCATAGGCACTGGCTTTTCGGCGATGTCTCATCTGGAAGCTTTGAAAAGGTTGCCGAACGTGGAAGTAGTCGCAATTGCTTCAAGCAAGCTTGCTAAAGCAGAAAAAGTCGCCGATAATTACAACATTAACAAAGCCTATGGTCATGTGGAAGATTTGATTGGTGACCCTGATGTTGAGGTCGTTCATAATTGTTCCTCTAATTTTCTGCATTTCCCCTTCAACAAGGATGTCTTGCAAGCGGGCAAACACTTACTTTCTGAAAAGCCTCTTGCGATGAATAGTAAAGAATCCAGTGAATTGGTAGAATTAGCAGATCAAAATAATTGTGTGGCAGGGGTTTGTTTCAATTATCGCCACTTTCCGATGGTGAAGCAAATAAGGGAAGAACTTCTGAACGGACAACAAGGAAGAGTAAACCTCGTTTATGGCGGTTATGTGCAAGACTGGTGTTTATATGAAACAGATTACAGCTGGCGTATGGACCCTGAAAAGAACGGACCGTCACGGGCGATAGCGGACATCGGATCCCATTGGTGTGATACCGTACAATCTATTCTTGGAAAGAAAATCGAGGAAGTCTTCGCTGATTTGAGAACGATCCATTCTACCCGTAAGAAACCGAAAGCGGAAGTTCAGACATTTGGAAAGAGTGATGGGTCGGATACAGAAGAAGTACAGATTGACACGGAAGATTACGGGAGTGTACTCGTTCACTTTGAAGACGGCATACACGGAGTTTTTACTGTGTCACAAGTAAGCCCTGGCCGGAAGAACAAGTTTTATTTTGATATCACAACAGATCATGCCACCTATTCTTGGGATCAGGAACGACCGAACCGATTATGGATTGGCCAAAGGAATGAACCAAACAAGGAATTAGTAAAGGATCCGGATCTCCTTTCTCCTGAAGCGGCAGCGCTTGCTCATTATCCTGGCGGACATCAAGAAGGATGGCCAGATGGTTTGAAAAATTTGATGTTGGACTTTTATAGCTCAATTACACAAAAAGATGGGGATACTTCGTCGTATTCCTTTGCTTCCCTTTCTGAAGGGCATCGGATCATGCAACTGATTGAGGCGATTCTTAAGAGCCATGAAACAAAACGATGGGTACGAATATCTGAATAGAGGTGAAAAGTATGAAACTTGGTGTATTTACAGTTTTATTTGCAGAAAAGTCTTTTGAAGAAATGCTCGATCACGTCAAAAAAAGCGGATTACAAGCAGTGGAAATAGGGACTGGGTGTTACCCCGGGAATGCGCATTGTCCTATGGACGAATTATTAGAGGATGAAGCTGTAAGGAAACGATACATGCAGAAAGTACTGGAGCGGAAGCTAAAAATCAGTGCGTTCAGCTGTCATGGTAATCCAATCTCTCCAGATCAAAGTTTCGCATATGAATCGGATGAAACTCTTCGTAAGACCATTAAGCTTGCCTCATTGATGAATGTACCTGTGGTGAATTGCTTTTCAGGAGTTGCGGGTGACCACGAACATGCAACAAAACCAAACTGGCCTGTAACACCTTGGCCTAACGAGTATGGGGACATCTATGAATGGCAATGGGAGAAAAAGCTCATTCCTTATTGGAAAGAAATTGGCCAATTGGCCGAAGAGCATGGAGTGAAAATCGGCCTTGAGCTTCATGGTGGTTTTTTAGTTCACACTCCATATACCATGCTCAAACTTAGGGAAGCAACAAGTCAAGCGATCGGTGCGAACTTGGACCCTAGTCATTTATGGTGGCAAGGAATCGATCCCGTTGCAGCAATCAAAATCCTTGGAGAAGCGGATGCCATTCATCACTTTCATGCAAAAGACACGTATATCGACCAGGATAACGTCAACATGTATGGACTGACGGATATGCAGACCTATGGGAATGTCAAAACAAGGGCTTGGACATTCAGATCGGTAGGCTGCGGCCATAGTATGGAAGAATGGTCGAACATCATCAGTACTCTTCGGATATACGGTTATGATCATGTCGTAAGTATTGAGCATGAAGACCCAATCATGTCGATCGATGAAGGATTCAATCGTGCAGTCTCCAACTTGAAAACTGTCCTTATTGAAGAAAAACCCTCCCAAATGTGGTGGACATGATACAAGGAAAAACCGTTCTTGGTGGATATGCCTGAACGGTTTTTTCATAACTTAACGGTTTCGATGAAGTAATGTGTCCAGTTCCATCGCCCAACCACTCGGCTCACTTCAGTCCTGTGGCGGCAACATTGATTCAGGTCGACATGTTTACCCACGCAGAAGCCAACTCTGTTTGATTCGTGCCTCCTCGTCGGACTTCCCCAGTGACCTACGTGGCTGCCCAGGCCCGCTTACACTTTTCTTTTAAATGTTTAAAAGAGTATATTTCCGTGAAAATGGGTTAACTAAAGGGTAACACTACAAGAAGCGAAAATTTGAAAAAGGAGCAGATGTATGAAGTTTTCGAATGAAAAAGTCCCACATGATAAAACGATTGATAACAGTCTGGCTCTGATGAGAGAAGGGTATCTGTTTATTGGAAACCGGATCGACAGGTACAAATCTGATTTATTCGAAACCCGTCTATTAGGAGAAAAGGTCATTTGTATGAGTGGCGAAGAACCCGCCAAGATTTTTTATGATTCCGAGCGTTTTCAACGTAAGGGTGCCGCTCCAAAAAGGGTCCAGAAGACATTGTTCGGGGAGAACGCAGTGCAAACGATGGATGGCGAGGCACATATTCACCGAAAATTGCTCTTCATGTCACTGATGACCCCTCCTCACCAAAAACGATTGGCTGAACTGATGATGAAGGAATGGCAAAAATCTGTTGAGAAGTGGGAAAATCTAGATAAAATCGTCTTATTTGATGAGGCTAAAGAGACGCTATGCAGGATATCATGCGATTGGGCGGATGTACCTGTGAAAGAATCAGAAGTAAAGGATCGTGCAGATGATTTTAGCGATATGGTTGATGCATTTGGTGCAGTAGGCCAACGGCACAGAGCAGGCAGGAAAGCCAGAAGACGAACGGAAAAATGGATTCAAAATATAATAGAAGATGTCCGTAACGGTAAACTTGAAGCAGAAGAAGGCTCGGTGCTTTATGAGATGGCGTTCCATCGGCAACTGAATGGGAAGAAATTAGACACCGAAATGGCCGCGATCGAACTGATTAATGTGTTACGACCGATTGTTGCTATCGCTACTTTCATCACGTTTTCTGCATTAGCAATACACACACATCCCAAGTATAAAGAGAAACTCCATTCAGGGGATGAACGTTTTCTTGAAATGTTTGCCCAGGAAGTACGGCGGTACTATCCATTCGGACCATTCGTCGGGGCGAGAGTGAAAAAGGAATTTGTGTGGAATGATTGTGAATTCAAGAAGGGGATGCTCGTATTACTCGATATGTATGGAACGAACCATGATTCAAGAATTTGGGAGGATCCGGAAGAATTTCGTCCTGAAAGATTCGCTGATTGGGACGGTAACTTATTTGATTTCATTCCACAGGGCGGCGGTGAGGCAGAAAGGGGCCATCGCTGTCCCGGAGAAGGGATCACAGTAGAAGTAATGAAAGCGAGTATCGATTTCATCGTAAACAAGATTGAATATGAGGTTCCAGGCCAGGACTTAAGTTACAGCCTTTCAAAAATGCCGACTTTACCGAAAACTGGATTTGTCATAACAAATGTGGGAAGAAAATGAACGAAAAAATCCATTTTACAACTTGCCTAACTTGCAGGTTGTTTTTTTGTACAGAAAAAATATCTAAAAACCATATTAGATACTCCTAACTATTCGCGTCAACCAGTGACCTGGAAGCGTAAGGATGTTGGATGTATGAATCGTCTAACTAAATGCCCCATATTCAACATAGGCTAATATATGGGGGAGGTGAGGAGGATCATTTGGAAAGGGATTATAATACTTTTTGGGTTGATCTTCATTGGTGGGTTTATATTTTTTGTATCTCCGGATGATAAACAGAACCCGTCCGAAGATCGACCTGATAATCATAAAACATCAGGTATGGAGCTTTTACAAAAAATTATATCGAATGCAAAGGAAGGTAAATTGACTCACAGCGATATCAAAGCTGGAGAAACACATGCAGATGTAGTGAAGGAAAAATTTAAATCTCCGGATGAACAAGAAATGATTACTCAAGGAACATACTTGACTTACCATAACCAAGATTTATCTTTTGGTTACAGAACTGACGGAATCATATTCGATGTCAGATCATATCTCCCAGAGTTACTACAGATTAAATATGACACCATTATCGAGATGTTAGGAAACCCCAATCATGTTCGATACTATAGCGATGACGAAGAACACGATCAAATCATCCTTGTATACGATCTCAATAAGACATATCAATTAAAGCTTATCCTGCCTCGGCCTGATGAAAATGAACCAAATCCATCTTTACACCATACTTCCGTTTATACAGAATTTAAAAAAGACACCGAAGAAGAACAGGATGTGAATAGATCAGTAGATGACCGTTTAAATGAGATGACGCTGAATGAAAAAATCGGCCAGATGATAATAGCTGGATTCTCTGGCCCGGGTTATAATGATGAAATCAATGATCTTCTTCAACATTATAAGATTGGAGGATTCATATTTTACCAGGAAAACATGACGACTCCTCAACAAACGGTAGAATTGCTAAACGCCATTAAAGAATTAAATGATCGAAATCCATTACCTGTATTGTTAGGTATAGACCAAGAGGGAGGAAGGATTTCCCGCTTACCAGGGAATTTGGAAAAAATACCGACAAGCAAAGAAATTGGAGAAAAGGATAATGCCCAACTCTCATATGAAATCGGAAAAATCCTAGCAGATGAGGTTAAGTCCTTTGGTTTTAATTTAAACTTTGCACCCGTATTGGATATAAACAGCAATCCGGATAACCCGATCATCGGGGATCGATCTTTTGGCTCTGAACCATCGATTGTAAGCAGAATCGGGGTTCAAATGATGAAAGGGATGCAATCAGAGAACGTCATTCCTGTGATCAAGCATTTTCCTGGACATGGAGACACTGATGTAGATTCGCATTTAGAACTTCCCGTAGTCAATAAAAGCCAAGAGGAGTTAAATTTATTTGAATTAAAACCATTTATAGATGCTATTCAAGAAGATTCTGATGTTGTGATGTATTGTTGTCTCAACTTGATCCTCATTACCAGTCATCTTTATCTGAAGAGATCGTCACAAACATTCTTAGGGATGAGCTCAAATTTGATGGTGTGATCATGACAGATGATATGACGATGAACGCAATTGAGAATAATTTTAATTTGCAGGATGCATCAGTAAGGGCAATCCAAGCTGGAAATGACATTATCATGGTCGCACATGATTACAACAAAGTCGTTGCTGTTCACGAAGCAATTGAAACAGCAGTTAGAAATGGTGACATATCCGAAGAACGCATCAATCGCAGCGTAGAACGTATTATAAGACTAAAAAGAAAATATAATCTTGACGATAGACATATCCCATATGTAGATATCCAAAAACTAAATAAAAAGATAAATAATGCATTGAAGCAATTCTAATTTTAACAAAATCTCACTATCACAAGTATACTTAGATAGTGAGACAATTTTTCTTTATTTTTTATTGGTTTGTATAATAAATATTATGTAAACTAATTTAGAAGAACACTAGAGCTTCTATTAGATGGTTTAGCTATACCATGAGCATCGCAGTTGTTGTGAAATCAGTATCCTCAATGTCATGCAGTCCTTCTGTTTCAATCAAACGTTGTTCTTGTCTAGTAAGCTTTTCGGCAGCAGCTTTTAAATCATCCCATTTTCGTTGTTCATCATCGCTAAAATCACGTTTCTCCACTTCAGCTTCCCATTCAATGACCTCATATCTTCTTTGTTTGCATGAATCTTACGTCTTAGCTCCATTAATTTATGGAATGCTTCTGTTCTATTCATATTTTTTCATCCTTCCGAATGTGGATTTATTCGGAAAGAACGACAAAAGAACTCTGTCATCGACTATACCGAATAAACCGCACAAATTAGTGTAGTTTTTAACCGATATGTCGAAAACAGAGCTCCTGATCCCGTACATAATCCTTATTCTTTTATTCAGATGTGCAGCCCGCAGCACCTTTCAAAAAGAACGTAGAATATTTAATTAACTATAATTATATAAAATATCGCTATTTTGGTAAAGAGATACAATAGTTATCGGATAACAGATTTCTGGATAATTATCCCACGAAAGGTTATATCTCTCCGCATGGTTCGGTAGTCCTTTTTTACTTTTCAGCTGTTCAGCCATTGCGACAACAGAATAATAGGCAGCTTCACTTTGTTCTCTTTTGATATTTAAATTATCTACATATGCAACCCTTGAAGGGAAGATGCGAATTCATCATGTCCGCACACCCAATTAGGCTCATATTTTCTGTAAATTTGCTTCATTGAAGGTGCGTTTTGTTCAGTAATACATCATTATCATTGATACAATACAGAGGATTATAATGAAACCAGCTACCATAACTTTTTCTCCGTCACTCATTTCGTCCCTCTTTTCAAGTAAAATTTAAAGACTCGCTACTTAGTCTAAGAAGTCCCCATCATCTTCAAATTCATCTGCAAAATCATCTTCTGCTTTGGTACGTCCACCTAAGAACTCACCATCATCAACCTTTTGAACGTTATTCAAGCCACATGCAATGCCCTTATTTCCTGCAGTGTTGAAAGCATAGAAGTTAATAAACACTCTTCCATAACATCCGCTATAGACTTCTGAGCTATCCAAAATAGCGATTTTCATTCCCACTGCTTTCGTTTTGAAAGGAATTTTTTCACTCATCCTTTACCTCCCTATCTTTTTATTAAGATTGTTTGCCTCATCCCATGCTAAATTGTATAAATTCTTATCAATAATTCCACTTAAAAAACCTCTTCAAGTTCATCCGTTCATAGCAAATATCTATATACCATTGGACAATATCTTCGTTTGAATCAAACCTCGTAGTTACTGAGTGATTTTTCTCTAGTGGTAATTGTTTGAAGCCACATATAACCTTTATCAACCTGTGTGCACTACTCGGATCAACGGCGGATTGCTGAGAGTAGGCGACGCATGCCAACCACGTGCCCGCCCGTCCCAATGACGAGCCTTCGGCAAGGAGACGTGGCCCAGACGCTGTGCAGTCGGCGGATTTAACCAGTCTCGCGTATCTGGCTATCTGTAGTATGCCCGGATTTTCGGCTCCGGGAGCTTTGTTCTCTTACTCTTTCTATGCCGGGAATGAGAAGAAAAATTACGGCAGCAAAAATAATGATCAATAAAATTTGCATATCGTGGTCCCCCTGTACTTTTGGCATGCTTCCCTGGAGAGTCTTGCCTATTGCGATCAATATACAGATACAAAATATGGATCGATGCGGGAAGTAACAGGACCGTCTTGTTGCCGTGTAAAAAAGCTTTCAATTTTCATCATAAATATGTTAACCTAATCATGTATTTAGTTAACAAATTAGGAGGAGACACGAAGATGGTCGTAAGAAATGAAAGATTAAGAATGTTAATTTTATGTTCTATGTTCGCTGCCATTACCGCTGTATTAGCTCAAGTCGAGATTCCATTACCTATTGTACCAATCAGTGGACAAACACTTGCGGTAGGACTTGCGGCAACAATTCTGGGCAGCAGATACGGAGCTATATCCATGGTCTGCTATGTAGCCCTTGGAGCAGTTGGGTTACCTGTTTTTGCCGAAATGAAGGCTGGGTTTTCCGTACTTTTTGGCCCTACAGGTGGATACATATTTGGATTTATTTTAACTGCACTTATAACTGGGTTCATACTGGAGAAAACATCATTTACGCTTAAGATGGGTATGATTGCTAATACGGTTGGAATGATCGTTACGTTATTGATGGGAACCATTCAATTAAAACTCGTACTAGATTTTTCATGGTCTGAAGCATTAGCTGTTGGAGCCTACCCTTTCATTGTGGTGGGACTTATAAAGGCCTTTTTAGCAAGTTGGATTGGAATTACCGTGAGAAGGCGATTAGTACAAGCGAATATGCTTCAACTGAAACAGGATATTGCGGCATAAACAATAAAACCGGCCATTCCCTGCTCTTTATGAACTTGGGATGGCCGGTTCAATTTAAAATGGAGAAATTGGGCTTTTTTCAATACTCCATAAACGCGCTCTTTAATGGAATAACTTATAATATCGCAGTACTTTATAAAACTAAATTAAGTATTTCTTCCACCCATTCAGGTTCTTCATCTATTTCAAGTACAAAACAAAGGTTTTTATATATTCGTTTAAACGCTGGAATAATTGATCTAAGTGCATTCATGATGGGTTTTGGTCTGAGTACATTATTGGTAATGAAACGAATTTATTGTCAATCAACACTAATCAAATTCTTTCATCCCCTCTATCCAACACTTTGTTTAAATCCAAAATACTTGCTGTATACGGATCAATCTACAACTTTTGTAGTTGAATATACACTTCTCTTACAGCAAGGAGAGTTTTATATTTTCATTTTTCTTTCAAGAAAGGTCTCTAAGTATTCGTCTATAGAAGCATTGATAAAGCATAGTAAAAACCTTGAAAAGCATAAAAGCTGATCAAGGTTCTTGTATATTAAATCTTTCTTTAATCTTTTCTAATTGTTCTTCTACTTCTGGTTTATCTTGGGGGTAGTCTTTAAGATAACGAGCACAATCTTCTGTTAAATATTTATAGAATGTCGGATAATCTAAAATAATTTCTTGGTCTTCTTCTACTGCAGGACGATCAATGTAATAGGCTATACCTTCTTTACCAAAATAATCTTCTTCCCACTCTTCATAATAGTCAGCAAACACAAACCTCGCATATTCGTTACCATATCCTTCACCATTCGCATAACTTCTTAAGATTCGTAAAAATTTACCGTCTCCCATATGTTCATAGAAATAACTTATCAAGTTTCTCTTCATATCTTCCACGATGCTTCCAGCTCCTTCATTATTAATCCAGGGTAGGGAAGAAATTTGATATTTCTCCTGATTCATCAATAAAGCCTCTAAATTGGAGTCCGTTAGAGGAAACACCTGTTATCTCTCTCCCAGCGCCAACGACCTTACCATTTTTCATGGCTTCTTCTCCCCATTTTAGTATCTGTTCGTCTGATATGATGTTTGGGTCGTAAACAGTTTTTGGATGGGAAACATTCTTAAGCTCTCCAGGTATTAGCTTTCCTTCCATGTCTAGTTTAGGTAAGCCATATTCTATTTCATATACTCCCTCAATGGAAGGGTGCTTTCTTTTTGAAATAATACACTCCTCTAAATCCCAGCCTTTCTCTTTAAATGCCTTTTCGAAATTATTGAGATTATGTCCTCCAACTACGCCCTTACCTTTTTTCCTAACAATATCTACTACTTCCACTAAATGTTTATCATATCCTGGTTTAAAAGTAATATTTTTATTTGCTTCCTTAGTTTCTTTGGGATCATCTTCACTATTATCGTTCTTATTCGTTTCCTTATTTTCTTCAGATTCATCTTTACTTCTATCGTTCTTATTCTCTGGATCTTCTTCCTGGTGAGCTTTTTTCCCAGAGGAATTCTGGTCATGGTCATGATTATTGTTACTTTTACCTGTGAACGATTCAAAGATCTTTTTTAAATAAGGATTTAGTTTCGATGAAACCGAGTCACCTAGTTTTACAAGGGCTTTCCCAAAAGGAATTCGACTTAACAGTGCACCAATTCCCACTGCAAGAGCCGTTTCTGGCGTAAGGTATTTTTTAGGATTGCGGATGATGTCTGCAATCTGACCTCCGCCTGCTGCAATTCCGATTCCAGTCGATACGGCACCTATCGCCGACCAGAATCCTAATAACGGGAACGTTAAAGCAAATGCTCCAAGGACAATCAAACTTTTTTCCAAACCGGTCAAACCATTCCACCAGCTTTGCAGATTATCAAATAAACAGGCAATACAAGCCTCGGGGCCATTGGTAGTAACTCCCCAATCAGTTAGAAACATAGCTGAGAATAATGCTACAAAGACAACGATTAAAGCTTTGTAGTACTTCTGAATATTTGCTTCTATGCCTGATAAAAGTTCCCTTGCTTCTGTTTTACCATGTAACAAGGTAAATCCTAGTTCTCTCCGTTCTCGATAAAAAAGTAGCAGGTATCCAAAACGCTGTCTTTCCTCAAAAACACATCTAAATAAATTCCACATTTCAGAAACAGGATTGATCAAGGTTTCCCCATCCAGCATAGGAATCTTCGCTCTTACTCGGTTCAATTCCCAATAATCGATGAATAACGCAGCACCGAGCATCATTAAAAATACCGGTTTTGCCGCATATCCGCTTCCTAATAAATCATGAATTCCAGTTAACCAATCCGGAGCATTGTAACTAGCATTCCATATTGCGTGATCAAAAATTGCCCAAACCAAAAGGATACCAGGAAAAATAAAGGTAGACCGTTTAAATTTACTTTTATACCGCACTGCTAACCCGATTCCTAACGTTACCATAGCGGTTAGCAACGAATGTCCTGCAGACATTTTATCAGGCAAAAAGCCCTCCTCAAAATATCCTGGAAATAGTGTAAATAAATCCCAATGAAGCACTTTCCCTCCAAATAGTGTCACACCATAATCGAAAATACCTCCAGAAATAAATCGACGAGTGGTTTCTTCAAAAAATTGAAAACCAGCCCCTGTTGCCGCTCCAATAAGCGCATAATCGCTTAAACTTAATGTGGAAGCACGTCGTGACAAAAACAGATAAACTCCAATGGGAATTAGTTTTAACACTTCTTCAGCAATCGGGGTTAAAAATGCTTGACTCCATACATCTTGTTCCCTCCCGCCGAAAATAGCCGTAATGAAACGGACAATAAAAGAATTCAACGGTACGATTAACCATGCACCCGCCAAAAAGAAGTAGGTGTACTTCTTCCAAGTTAAAGTTTTACTTCGACATAACAACCAAAATTGCAAAATGACGTAAAATGACCACAAAAACTGGACGAACATTTTTCTGGAGTCTTCCATAAAAATTAAGCTTAGTACGAAGGCACATAGCGATATCCAAGAAAAAATCGTAAAGACCCGTAAAATGAATGGATGGTTCTGAATAAATTCATTCCAAAAGTGAAAGATAGACTCGAGCTTCTTCCTTAAACTCACTTTAAATTTTTCAACCTGGCTCGTCATATTGCTCAACTCCGATGCAGTATTTTTTCATTCCTGCATGATTTAAATAAAATTTTTTATGATAACCGCTGCTTCCGATTTCATACTATACCCCAATTCGCCAATGATTGGAATAGGTCGAATTTTACAAATATTTTTAACGATAGGATTGCTATTCCTATGTCAAAGTATTAATTGTCATCACTCCCTCTTTCTCAAACACGCGAACATTTATTCTTATATATAACAGTGTAAAGAAAAGTAAACTTACAACTTTTCCGAAGGACTTTATAAACTATTTGTCGTATAGTAAATGAATGATAATAAAAGGAGTGTTGAATATGGAAGATGTAATAAAGAAATTAGAAGAATGGGCTGAATTCATGGCATCTTTACAAAAAAATGCTTCTCTAACTAGAGAGAAGCACTTTCCATTAACATTCGAGGTTTTATTGGAGGGTTAACTAAATTAATACTAAATCCTCGCTGTTTCGCGGATATAATTCCGCGCAATAATAGCATATTCTAGAGGATTAGCTGTAGATGGATCTTGTTCAGCTTCAACTAACATCCACCCATTGTAGTCAAGGTGGGCTAACGTTTCAAAAATTGGTCCAAAGTCTATATCTCCGTTTCCTGGAACGGTAAACATTCCTTCTTTCACACCGTCAAGAAATGGCATTTTTTTATGCCTGACCTGTGCAGCGACATCATCTCTAACATCTTTTAAATGGACATGTTTTATCCGGGGTAGATGCAGCTTTAATACATCCAGAGGGTCTTCACCAGATAAATAAAGATGACCCGTATCAAAAAGAAGAGATACCTTGTTCTCATCAGTTATTTCCATTAGCTTATCAATTTCCTCCTTTGTCTGCACACCTGTCCCCATGTGATGATGGAAAACAATGTCCATACCTTTCTCGCGAGAAAGCTCACCTAGAAGGTTTAAGCCATCAGCTAAAAGTTCCCACTCTTTTTCACTGAAATGAGGCTTAGCTTCAAATAAAGAGACATCTTCTTTTTGAATACTGTGGCCCTGCTCAGATACAACAATAACCTTGGCACCCATTTCACAAAGAAAATTGCGATGTTCGATGAATGCTTCCTCTGTCTCCTTATAAGGACGCGTAGTGAGGAATGTACTGAACCATGCACTTGCAATTTGTAACTCTCGTAATTCAAGTGCTTTCTTTAACTCTTTTATATCCTTCGGGTATTTATTTCCTACTTCTGTTCCTTGAAATCCTGCTAACGCCATTTCGCTGACACACTGCTCAAAAGTATTCCCACTCCCTAATTCAGGCATATCATCATTGGTCCAGCCTATTGGACAAATCCCAAGTTTAACAGCATGATCTTTAAACATCTTCCATTACCCTCCTACCCTTTTATAGATCGCTTATATATTTATGTAGAAAAAAAGGGAGAGTACCCTCCCTTTTTAAGAATGACTTATACCCAACGAGTGGTCATAACTTTTTTTCGAGTAAAGAATTCTACCCCATCTTTACCATTAGCATGCAAATCTCCATAGAAAGAGTTTTTCCATCCAGAGAACGGGAAGAATGCCATTGGGGCAGGAACTCCGATATTCACACCCAGCATACCAGCATCAATCGTTTCGCGGAATTGGCGGACGCTGCCTCCATCACGAGTAAAGATACAAGCACCATTTGCAAATGGAGATTCATTCGTGACTTCTACAGCTTCATCTAAATTCTTAACACGTACAATAGAGAGAACAGGCGCAAAAATTTCATCTTGCCAGATCTTCATTTCTGTTGTTACATTATCAAAGATTGTTGGTCCGACAAAATAACCTTTTTCTTGGGAGGTCTTATCTTGACGACCATCTCTTATAAGCTTGGCACCTTCTTGTTCGCCCTTTTCAATATAACCGAGCGTACGTTTTTTATGCTGCTCACGAATAACTGGTCCCAAGAAGACATCATCATCAAGGCCGTTTCCGATTTTGACCTCATCTGCTTTCTTCTTAAGCTGCTCAATAAACTCATCAGCCACAGAGTCTTCAACGGCAACCACAGAGGCAGCCATGCAGCGTTCCCCGGCTGAACCAAATGCTGCATTAAGAATTTGAGTAGAAGCATTGTCCACGTTAGCATCGTTTAAAACGATCGAATGGTTTTTCGCTCCAGCAAGAGCTTGTACACGTTTTAGATTTTCTGTACCTCGTTTATATACATATTCCGCTACTGGTTGAGACCCAACGAAAGAAATAGCTGCAACTTTCTTATGATCCAGCAGACCATTCACGACATCATGCGCACCATGAACAATATTAAATACGCCTTTTGGCAGTCCAGCTTCTTCTAAAAGCTCAGCTAAGCGATTGGCCAAGAGTGGTGTACGCTCAGACGGCTTCATGACGAAAGTATTTCCTGTGGCAATCGCCATTGGGAACATCCAGCAAGGAACCATCATCGGGAAGTTAAATGGCGTAATTCCTCCAATAACGCCGATTGGATAGCGGTGCATACCAGATTCAAGGCCTGTCGCAATCGATGGTAATTGGTCGCCCATCATAAGAGTCGGGGCACCTGTGGCAAACTCAACATTTTCAATCCCCCGCTGAACTTCACCTTTTGCTTCTTTTAAGTTTTTACCGTTTTCAATAGTAATCAATTCTGCTAGCTCATCCCAGTGTTCAACAAGAAGTTGCTGGTACTTGAATAAGATACGTGCGCGTTTAGGGACAGGGACCTCTTTCCAATCTTGAAAAGCTAACTTAGCAACGTTAACAGCATAATCTACATCTTCTTTTGAGGAAATTGGTACTCTAGCAATGACTTCTCCAGTGGCAGGGTTATAAACCTCTTCTGTTTGGTCACTTTTCGCTTCAACCCATTCACCGCCAATATAGTTTTTTAGCGTTTTCACTTCACTTGTCACATTACTCATTTAATTTTCCTCCTTAAAATAGTGATGTTATTTATATGAGATAATTGCCATTACAGGAGAATCAGGAAATCTCCTGTCTTTCGGCTTTGGCCATAAATACATCAATGTCATTAGTTGTCGGCATTGCGTCTGAACAGCTGTGCCTTGAAATGACAATAGCAGCTGAAGCACTACCGTATTCCATCGCTTTTGATAAGTCCCACTGTTTGAATAGACCATAAATAAAGGCGGATGCATACGAATCACCCGCACCAAAGGATTTCAGCACTTTTGTTTTAAAGGTACCGCTTGTATGTGAGTTTCCATCCTTCGTATAAGCGAAGGAACCTTTTGAACCGTGTTTAATAACTACGATTTCAGCGTTATGACTAAACCACTTTGAAGCGGTCTCTTCATCTGATTTCTTATCTTTTTCGAATTGTTCCATCATGTTGAACTCATCTCGAGTACCAATAATGACATCACATTTTTCCGCAGCAAGGTTATAATACGTAGCTGTTTCCTTGTCGTTGTTCCATGTGTAGGGGCGGTAGTCTATGTCAAAAATAACGACTACCTCGTGTTTTCTAGCATATTCCAGCGCTAAGAATACAGCTTCTCTCGATGGACTTGCTGCAAGTGCCGTACCAGAGATATGCAAGGCCTTTGCATTTTTTACATAATCCTCTGAAACATCATCTGTACTTAGTTTTAGATCTGCCACGTTATCCCGATACATTAAAATACTGCAGTCCTCTGGGCTCTTAATTTCAGTGAAAGCTAAGCCTGTAACAGCCCCTGTATGATCGACAGCTATGTTTGTTGTATCAATATTGTCCCCTTTTAAATAATCCACAATGAAGCGGCCCATTTGGTCATCGGAGACCTTACCTATAAACCCTGGTTTAAGACCGAGCCTCGCGGCACCAATGGTAATGTTTGCCGGGGAACCTCCTACATACTTTGTGAAAGATTTTGTTTCTTCCATTGGACGATTAAACTGATCTGCATTTAAATCAATGCAAAGCCTTCCAATTCCAACAAGATCTAAAGGTCGATCTTCTTTGAAATCCAAGTTATACACGTGATCCCCTCCATTAATTCTTAACTTTTAAGAATAGTAGACTCTTTTGAAAGCGTTTAAATGATTTAACCTTACAATATAATACTCTGAGCATAATTGCAACAGAAAGTTACAAAATATAATCAAAGATTAACCTAAAATTACTCATGACTTATCCGAACAGCTATTGCTCAGGCTTTTTTCTCTAAACTTGCTCATAACAGAAAATATGCAGCCGCCATTCCAATAGATCCGAAAATCAAAGTAAAGGGCAATTTGGTGACTGTAATGGCATACGGGTTTTGCTGGGTATTTATGGATGTTATTGTGACCACAACACCATAAGTTCCTGAACTTGCTATAGCCAGGGCAAGTATTTATGTTCGTTTGAAAAAAGCGACCTATGATAGGCCCTCCTCTTTATGCTTTCTTACTGCTCATAAACTCTCTCATCTTGCTTTTAGCCATTTCTTTCATCGCCTCTTTAGCCGGCGTATGAATAATTCTAGGTTCATAGACTTTCGCATCAGCATTCAGAACTTTTCTCACAGCATTTGTCCATGCTTGAATACACTCTGTGTTGACATTTATCTTAGCGTGTCCAAGATTGATCGCTTTTTGTAATTGATAAATGGGAATACCAGATCCTCCGTGGAGCACAAGCGGCACTTGGGTTATTTCAGAGATCTGTTTCATCTCTTCAAAGCCTAACTTCGGCTCCCCCTGGTAAGGGCCGTGCACAGATCCGAGGGCTGCCGCCAATGCATCCACATTGGTTTCCTCAACCAGCTTCAAGCATTCATCAGGATCGGCATATTTCACACCGCCGACCACACCATCTTCCGTTCCGCCGACTGACCCAACCTCAGCCTCTACTGAAACCCCTTTAGAATGGGCATAATCCACTACTTCTTTTGTCATTTGTATGTTTTCCTCAATGGGATACTGTGATCCGTCGATCATAACGGAAGTGAAACCGGCATCCACAGCTGCTTTACATCGCTCCACGCTCTTCCCATGATCGAGATGCAAGGCGACCGGTACGGAAATAGACATCTCTTTTACAAGGCTTTCCACCATAGAGACTACCGTCTGAAACCCGCCGAGATAATCGATTAATCGATCAGATGCTCCCAATATTAATGGAGATTCCTCTCCCTCCCCTGCAGCTAGAAAAGCTTGTATGGATTCCAGATGATTAATATTAAATTGCCCAACAGCATAATTTTCCCGTTTTGCTTTTAACAGCATGTCCTTCATAGATACCAGGGTCCTCAGCACGTTTTCCTTCGTATTCATAGGTATCAATCCTCTTATTTATATTGGTTGAGTATTGTAGTGCTTGGATACTACATCAAGTGTTGTATCTTTAGCCTTTTTAATAACTTCTTCTGCATCCATTTGGTAATATTCAGGTCTGAACAACTCTACGGATACGACTCCATCTTCATAACCAATCTCTTTCAAGGTTGATAAAAGGCCATCTAAATCAATCGCACCCTCTCCTGGCCAGACTCGGTCTTCGTCTCTTAATAAACCAATTGAAAAATCTTCTGTATCATCAATATGGAGAATGAAAATTTTCTTTCCATCCGCTTCTTTTAAAGCTTCATAGCTTGAGCCCATGGCATGAAAGTGGAAGCAGTCAAAGACTAATCCTACATTTTCACGATCCACCTTTTGCACAATATCGTAAGCCTGCTCAAATGTATTAATCGTGCACTCTGGGTGGCCGACAAACTCTAGAGCAACCTTGATGCCATAAGGTTCTGCAATGTTTGAGAATTCTCTCAGCATTTTTACGGCACTTTCTTCAATGTCCTTCAGCAAAATTCTCTCTTCTGTTACAAGAGGAACTGCGACGACATATTGAACTCCTAGTTCACTGCCTGTTTCGACCAATTGTTTGAATTCATTTAAAACGTCTTCTTCATTTTCACGATTATTAAAAAAGACCAAAGCATTTAAGGCTAACGGCTTAATATGATGGTCCTGAAAGAAAGTTTTTAATTCATCCAAGGGATGGGACTCCAGATATTCAGGAAGTTTATCCATCGTACGTATTTCGATATAATCGTATCCGTGCTTGTCGCAATAATTTAAGTCTTTCTCAAGGTTTGAGTTTTCAAGCGTTGTCGCCTGATTAAAACATAATTTCATCCTCTATTCCTCCTTAATCGTTAGAAGAGCTGCGTAACATAGGGGTACCTATGTTACGCGCTCGCTCATGATGATGACTAGATATTCAATTCTTCACGTAATTTTCTCATCATAAAACGGGATGATTCAAAACGCTTATCTAACCAGGCAAACACAAAGTTGGTAGCGATTCCATCAAAGTTCATATCTCTTAATCTCGCGAAGATCGTTTCAAAATCTACTTCTCCTTCACCAATGTTCGCGAGGTGACAGCTCGATTTACTTATATCCTAGTTCGACTGCCTTATCCACGTATTAAATATTTAATCCCTCTTTAATGGATTTCAGCGTTACTTCATTGGACCATTCTGGTTTATCAGGATATGAGAATACTGAATTTGTTACAATTCCGTCAAATTCCATTTCTCTTAATTTCCGATAGAGTGCTTCAAAGTTTATTTCCCCTTCACCAGGGTTCAAATGCTGGTGAACCGTTACATTTGCATTAGGAGGATTCACAATATATCGTAATCCAAATGCTGCTTTATGATTAAGCGTATCCGCAATTAGAACATGATCAAGTAAATCTCCCGCTTCCTCCAAGTGTTGTTCTACATCACCAACACCATCATCATAAAAGAAAGCATGTGGAACAGAATATACCAACTTAATCCACTCTTTATCTAGTGCACGAATCATTTTAATGGCTTCTGTATTCAACTCAATAAAATCATGAGGATGAGATTGTAAATTAAGTTTAATCCCCTCTTCTTCAAAAAGTGGCATGAGCTCATCCATTGATTTCACAAAAGCTGCTTCACTTTCAACTGGACGGCTTTTGTCGCCGGAAAATTCGCTGTTCATTAAATCTACTCCTAATTCAGAAGTGATTTCAATACAACGCTTCCAATTTCTCACTGCAGCTTGACGTTCTTCTTCAATGGGTGACGACCATTGTTGAACAGGAAGTACAGAAGAGATTTTGACACCAGCATCTGAACAATATCTTTTTAAATCTTTGATCAGCTGCTTATCAACCTTTGGATATTCATAAAACCAAATAAAATCTTTACGCGGCGATAACTCTACATATTCATACCCTAATCTAGCAATTGTATCGATCGTATCTTTTAAATTTGTATTATCACGATAATGTGACGGATCATATGCTAAACGCAATGTAAACATCTCCTTTTTTAGCTGTTTGGTTTTAACCGTTATCTGCTGCATATCCAGCAAGTTTTCTGATGTAAATTTTGGAAAGTTTATTAAAGTTGGATCCTCATACCATTTTTGGTATTGGTATGTCTGTATACATGGTGGATCTAGTGCTCGTTCCTTTATAAATCCCTCCTCATTTAGAATAAAAATGTATTTGTAAAAATTTAATTTCTGACAGCTGTTTCATTTTTATAAAAATCAGGGGTATCCTGGAGTTTAATATCTACTTCTTCTCCAGTTTCCTGGGCTTGTAGACAAGCATCAGCAGTTACGGCTGCGATGTATCCATCCCAAGATGTAGGTCCTTGCGGTTCGCCATCTTTTTCAAGTGAATCAAGGAAATTTTGCAGCTCTTTGTTGTAAGCATCCATAAATCTTACTTTCCAATCGTTTAATATATTTGAGCTAAGCTTGGCCTCTTTACGAACAACCACACTAGCTACTTCCGGCAGTTTGGCAATCCCTTCTTCTCCCATGACTTCACACTGGATATCATAACCGTATTTACAGTTGACAAAGACTTCTGCATTAATCAGCACTCCTCCTTGCGTTTTAAGTGTGAATACCTGTGGGTCCTGTAATTCCGCATGGGAATGCTTCGTTTTTTTAGGGAAGTCTACCCTTACAGATTTATAATTGTCATTGATAAGCCAGTGCAGGGCATCAATTTCATGGATCAATGTTTCTGTTATTGCCATATTGGTTTTGTAATTTTCATCAACACCTGGGTTTCTGTGTGAACAGTGAATCATCAACGGATCGCCGATTTCGTTATTATCAAGGGCATCCTTTAACTGCACATATCCTTGATCGTAACGGCGCATAAACCCAACTTGGACAAGGCGTTTCCCTTGCTTTTGTTCCGCTTTGACAATTCTCATACACCCTTCAGCCGTTGTCGCTAAAGGCTTCTCGCAGAAGACATATTTCCCTGCTTCAATAGCTAGAAGAACACTTTGTTCATGGGCAGGTCCCCAGCTTGTCACAAAAACGGCATCAATGTTTGGATCTCCTACAAGAGCCACATCATCAGGATAGACAGTAGCGACCAAGTTATAGTCTTCTACGGCTTTATAGGCAGACTTTTGATTCACATCTGTAACCGCTTTAATTTCACCGCCAGATAAAATGTTCTCAATTCGATCGATATGCTCTCTTCCAATCGCACCTGTTCCAATAACTCCTATTTTGATTGTCATAACAATCCTCCTCTAAGTTTATAAAGCTTTTGTTTTTATATTTTCTTCTTGATTTTCTCGTTTCTTGAAATATGATTCTATTTCTTCTAATGTTTTGCCTTTCGTTTCAGGCAAGAACTTGATAACAAACGCGATTGCTAATACTCCAAGAGCTGCAAATATAAAGAATGTGGAAGACAACCCGATCCCAGCAAGCAGAATAGGGAAGACAAAGCTGACCCCGAAGTTAACCATCCATAGACAGAATACAGAGACACCCATTCCCAATCCACGGAGTCGCAGTGGGAAAATCTCTGCAAGCATCAGCCAGGTAACAGGAGAAATCGCCCCTTGCTGGAAACCTAAGAACATAACAGTTAAAGAAATAACGACGTATGGCAAAGCGGTTGTCCCTTCCAGGACTAAAGACGAAATACCAATCAAGAGTAATGCTGTTAATGTTCCGAATTGGCCGACGAGGAGCATCGGCTTGCGCCCGACCTTTCCTAACAGCCAAATCCCCACAAATGTAGCAAGAACGGATATAACCCCATTAGAAATATTTGCTGTTAATGCCGCATTCGTACTAAAACCGGCATCTCTTAAAATCTCTGTTCCATAGTACATAATGGAGTTAACCCCTGTAATTTGCTGAACAATCGCAATCCCTATACCTAAGAACAAGATATGTCGAACCCATGGAACGGTTAGATCCTTGTATGTTGCCTTATCTAACTTTTCTTCCAAAATAACTGTTGCATCAATTTGGTTATATTCACCACGTATGTTCGAATTTTCGCGGATTTTGTGCAACACGCCCATGGCTTGATCTTTTTTCTCATTTTTCATCAGCCATCGTGGACTTTCCGGAAGTGGAAGCATACCGAAGAATAAAACTACAGCAGGAACAGCTGCAATTAATAGCATAATTCTCCAGACGCTGTCGTTCCCTTCCATTGTGTTTCCTAAAATCGCATTGATGGTAAAGGCTAGCAACTGCCCCGTCACAATCATCAATTCATTTTGTGTTACCATGCGCCCCCGGCTTTCGGATGGAGCCATTTCCGCTAAGTAGGTCGGCACAGTCACGGATGCTCCCCCAACTGCAAGTCCGAGCAAGAATCTAAAGATGATCATCAATGTTACACTAGGCGTAAAAGAAACCCCTAACGTGGCAAAAAAGAAAAGTACTGCTAGGAATATAATTGTTTTCTTCCGACCGATCCCGTCAGAGAATCTGCCTCCAACAATCGCTCCGATAGCGGCTCCGAATAAGAGGGAGCTCGTAACTAACCCCTCAAGAAAGGGGGTTAAATTAAGCTGACTTTCTTTAGACATATATGGGAGTGCCCCATTAATGACGCCTGTATCATAACCAAACAAAAGCCCGCCAAATGTCGAACAAACAATGATGATAAATAAAAACTTACGTGGGGTCAGATTTTTTTTCATTACCTCGGCCTCCAGGTTATCACTTTTTTAATAATCAGAAAAATTAAAAATGTAATCGCTTGCTAAAACCTTTATGAACATACAGGAGAATGGAGATCTCCACCCTCCCGACTTTAATTTTCACCCTTAAGTTCTAATACTGCTTCGCTTCCTCAAGCATTTTCATTCGATGCTCGTGTGCTTTTTGAACGCTTTCCTTTTCTGACACTTCCGCTACTCCAACATTCCACCAGCTTTGATAGCCGTCTGTCATAGTCTTTGGTAACACCTTCATGTCGATCAGTGTTGAGACGTTCTGTTTTTTCGCATCTTCCAAAGCTTCTTCTAACTCTTCCAGTGAATGCACTTTATAGGTTTTCGCACCATAACCTTCAGCCACTTTGGCATAGTCAATATTCATAACCTCGTTCTCGTTTGTTCTAAATTCACAATAGTAACTGCCGCTGCCATGATCCATTTGCAAATTATTGATACAGCCATAACCAGAATTATCAAACAGTAGAACATTGATTTTTATATTATATTGAAGAGAAGTAATCAGTTCTGAATGAAGCATTAGAAAACTTCCATCTCCAACAATGGAATATACTTCTTTATCCGGGTTCGCAAGCTTCAAACCAAGTGTTCCGGAAATTTCGTATCCCATGCAGGAATAACCATATTCCAAGTGGTAAGTATTCGGTACAGTTGAATGCCAAAGTCTCTGCAAGTCTCCTGGGAGAGAACCCGCCGAACAAATAATCACACTGCTCGGATCAATCGTTTCATTTATCTTTAATAGGGCAGTTGTCTGCGGGAGTTCTGTCTTCAAAGCATCCGCATATTCATTCAGGACTTCTTGTGAAAAGTGGTTTTTAATCTCAGGGTCAAAGTCTTGTCTGCTGTAAACCACTTCACTCAAACGATCCCGTTCTTTTAACCATTCAGATTTCAGCTCTTGTATTTCTGAGCCAAATTCCGATTCATATCCATCTAGCAGCGGCTTTAATTGCTCTAAAGTAAGTTTCGCATCGGCCACTACTTGGAATCCATCCATTTTATAGGACTGCATTCGATTGACATTTATATTGAGAAAACGAGTATTCTCGTAGTCAAAAGCGGTTTTTGAAGAAGTTGCAAAGTCCGTGTACCTTGTTCCTACCCCAATAATGAGATCCGATTGCTTAGCTGCTTTATTAGCAGCGAGGGTCCCTGTAATACCCAGACCGCCTAGATTATTTTTGAAGTCTGATTCTACTGTAGACTTTCCTGCCTGTGTTTCTACCAACGGAATATTGTACTTTTCAGATAGCTCCATTAGAATTTCACGGGCTTGAGAATATTTGGCGCCTCCGCCTACTAGAATGACAGGCTTTTTACTATTACGGATTAACTCTTCCGCGCCTTTCAGCTCACGTTCTCGTGGCATCGGGCGGTCCATATAATGAACTCGCTTCTTGAAGAAGTCTGCATCGAAATCATACGCTTCCCCTTCAACGTCCTGAGAAATTGAGATTGTCGCTGGTCCTGCCTTTGCAGGGTCTGTCATAACTTCAAAAGCCCGAATCAAGCTGCTCATCAACTGTTCTGGTCGTGTCACACGGTCCCAATACCTTGAAACAGGCTTCAAGGCATCATTGGTCGTTGTTGATATACTGTTTTCTTGTTCAAACTGTTGAAGAACAGGGTCTGGCTGCCTTGTAGCGAATGTATCCCCTGGCAAGAACAAAACCGGAATGTTATTCGCAAGCGCTGTTGCTGCTGCTGTGACAGTATTAGCAGAACCAGGACCTACGGAGGTTGTTATAGCGTAAATTTTTTGTCTGAGTTTTTCTTTGCTGTAAGCAATGGCGGCAAGCGACATCCCTTGCTCATTCTTTCCTTGGATAACCTTTAAATTTCCAGCGTCTTGTTCAAGAGCTTGGCCTATACCGAGAACGTTTCCATGACCAAATATATTAAAAATACCTTCTACAAAAGGAAACTCTTCTCCATCCACATGAATGTATTGATTATTTATAAATTTAATTAGTGCTTGAGAGGTTGTTAAACGAATCGTTTCTTTCATATGCGGTCCACCTTTACATTCTTTAGGTTTCATATTTTTATAGATTTAATCACGACTTACAATCCATTCGTGGTCTTCATCATTATTGAACTTCCACTTGCGGACAGGTCCAGCCATTACATTCAAGTAATAGGACGTATAGCCATCAGGTACCCCAACTGGATGATAACCTCTTGGAACAATGACAACATCTCCATTTTCTGCTGTCATCGTTTCATCTAATGAGCGATCATCCGTATACACACGCTGAAACACAAATCCTTGTTGAGGATCCATTTCATGATAGTAGGTTTCCTCTAAAAAGGATTCTTTAGGTAAATTATCTTGGTCATGCTTATGCGGTGGATAGGATGACCAGTTTCCGCTCTCTGTATAAACCTCAACAACAAGGAGACTGTTGGCTGAAGGATCAGAGTCCGGAAGAATATTGTGAACTTTTCTTTTATTGTTGTATTTCCCTCTATGCTCTACATCAATAGAGTCAGCTTTAATCAACTTAGTGGGAAGCTGTTCTTCGGAAGGGGAATAGCATAAAGCGATACGAGCATCAGTAACCGCTTTCACTTCAAAGGTGCGATCGTTTGACACATACACACTATCCGTAGGTTTCTGTTCAAACACGCTGTCACGGGTACCGAGATTTCCAAATGTTTCTTCCCCTTCTTTGATATCAACCTTGCCGGTTAAAGCAACAATACAACACTCCAAATCATTCAATTGTTCACCATAGAATGACCCCTTTTCCAAGTCCACTACTTTAAACCCTACATATTCTAAATTGGATTGCTCTCCTGTAATGTCATGGACTATGGTTACACCTTCAGATTTCTCCACATGTTGGGGCTTTCTAAGCAAATGGCTCATTTTCATCCCTCCATTAATTTATTATTATTAACAAACGCTTATAAAAACAATTATCCAACAGTTAACCTTGAACAAATAATTTAAGAGGTTTAATTCCGCATATGACACTGTACGTGTTAACTTTTGGTTAACTTATTGTTATTTTATGATTCAATCATATTATTAAAAGCGTTTTCAGTCAACCGTTTTCAGAATATTTCCTTCACTAAATTTGTTGAATCCGTAATAGATTAGGGAAAGATCAACTTCACATTATTTTTTTCAGCAAACTGTTTGTATTTATCTTCTGGTATTTCATCTGTTACTAGATAATCGACATCCTCCATATCACAATAAGTGGTTAGAGAGTAATGATCGAACTTACTGTGATCTACTAGAAGGAAAACCTCTTCACTTCTGTCGACCACCGTACTTTTAATTTGCGTCTCTTGAGGAGAAGAATTTGTTACTCCGTTCGTTAAGGAGATGCCTGTAGAAGCCATGAATGCTTTACTAAAGTTATAACTTTTCACCGCTTTTGCACTTTCTAGACCTGAGTAAGACTTGGTAGACCTCTCATACATCCCGCCTGTTGAATAAATTCTTAAATTGCTGTAAGGAGTGGCTTCAAGCGTAAAATCCAGATTATTCGTAACGATAATCAGATTTTTATCCTTTATAAATTCCAGCAACTCGACTGTTGTTGTACCGGAATCAAGAAAAATGATATCTCCATCTTTTACATAGGAGGCTGCCATTTCTGCAATTTTTATTTTCCCTTCTTGATTTTGTACTTTTCGATCATGGTAAGGTACAGTAGAAGATTTATTGGCTGACACTCCCCCATAAACCTTCATAAGTTTTCCTTGGTCCACTAATTCTTGCACGTCCCTACGAATGGTGTTTTTAGATACATTAAATTCTTTGACTAAATCATCTAGTGAGACAGTATGCTTCTTTTGCACAAACTGAAGAAGCTCATTAATTCGCTTAATCTTTATCATCGCAAACGACCCCAATCTTGTGTGTTGTTCGTCCATCATTCATTTAAAAATAAAGGTTGACTAATTTCTTTACTCTATATTACCAAAATACATCCAAAACTTCATCACTTTCTCATTATTTTTTGATGAATTGTATTATTTTCCTCAATTTTATGATATATTTTTGATAAATTTAATCAAAGGAGGAAAAGGAATGCCATTAGTTCAGTTTGATCTAGTAGAAGGAAGATCTAAAGAAGAACTACAGTCTTTATTAGACGCTTCACATGAAGCGATGGTAGATGCTTTCCAAGTTCCAGACCTTGATCGTTATCAAATTGTAAATCAACACCCAGCTCATGAGATGATCATACAAGATACAGGCCTTGGATTTGAGCGGAGCAAGGATGTAGTAGTAATTTCTTTAACAAGTAGACCTAGAACGGAAAAACAAAAAGAAAAGCTTTATCAAAATTTAGCTGCTTACCTTCAAGAACGTTGCAACATTTCCACAGAAGACATCATAATATCCATTACGAATAACGGAGATTCTGATTGGAGTTTCGGAAATGGGAAAGCTCAATTCCTAACAGGAGGCTTATAAACTACTAAAAAGATGACCCAGGTATACCCCTGAGTCACAGCTTGTAGAGAAACTCCTGGTTTTGAACTGACCCAAAAGTTTAAGACAAGAAAAAACACCTATATTAAACGGGAGTATGGCAGTTTAATTATGTAAAATGTCAAGACTGGTTATAACTTCCCCAGAATGTCAGGTTTTAAATTCACCAGGCGGATTCTTATCCGTCTGTTTTTTATCTCTGTTCCTTTTCTCTTTGAGACGATAGCTTTCGCCATTCAAGTTGAATATACGCGAATGATGAAGGAGTCGATCCAACATTGCTGTGGCGATTACTGGATCTCCAATGATATCTCCCCATTCACCAAATGACTTATTAGAAGTTAGGAAAATAGAGCCTTGTTCGTAACGCCTTGCGATGACTTGAAATAAGAAATGGGCATCACCTATGTCTAACTTCATATAACCCATTTCATCAATGATGAGAAGGCTCGGCTTTACGAATGAACGGAATTTCTTTTCTAACTTTCCTTCAATGTCGGCCTTTCTCAATTGAATAATTAAATCATGTGCGGAAATAAAGTTTGTTTTATAACCTTTAGAAATTGCCTCAAGACCAATAGAAACGGCCAAGTGTGTCTTTCCAATTCCACAATATTATGGACTTGACTGTATGTTGTTCCAAAATCTGGCCCTTTACATAATTAAGGGCACTTTCCTTGTTAGAGAAAAGTGCCCGTTTGTTGAAGATCGTTCTTAGACTAATCTGCATTAGTCTTTATTGCAGAAAAGTTAGCAATAGGTAAGCGTTTGAAGTAGAAAGGCCGTCCAATTGACGGCTCAGACCCCCACAGAACCCGGCGTGCGGATTTCCCGCACCGGGCTCTTCAGAAATTGATTCACAGCAGGACGTACTTTTTCAATTCCTTAAAAGGTATTAAAAGTTTCGGACGCGCCAATGGGAAAATAGATTTAATCATTTGGAATTTACTCCATGTTATATGACTTTTCTGACTTCGACTACTTAACATCTTACGCCAATAGAGCTCAGTTCTACAGTATATTTTATAAAGCGACTTCAGGTTTCCAGCTACACCATAGTAGTTGTAGTGACCTCTAAGAATTTGGTTTATCTTCTGAACCTGGTCATTTATTGACCAATGTCTGATTGTACGAAGAGTGTCCTTGATCTTGCTTAGACTTCTCCTAAACCGTGTCTTTTCGGTCTTCCTTCCAACCATGAAGTTACCTTTGCGATTTCTCGTACAGAAGTGAGTAAAACCTAAGAAATAAATGGTATCCAATTTCTTTCCTTTTCGTTTTGCATGTTTAGTTGCAAACCTTCCGAACTCTACAAATCTTGTTTTGTTTGGCTCTAGTTCTAGTGAAAATTTCCTTAACCGTTTCTTTAGAACTTCATAAAACCGACTTGCATCAGACCAAAATTGAAAGCATACCACAAAGTCGTCTATATATCGTACAAGATAAGCTTCACCTTTTAGTCTAGGTTTTATTGCTTTTTCAAACCAAAGGTCAAGTACATAGTGTAAGTATATATTACTAAGCAACACACTAATCGACCCACCTTTAAGCCATCGCTTTATTAAACTGATGATTCTTGGATCACCTATCCTGTGTTCAACGAACATTCTTGCGGGGCTCCTGTTTCACCGGTATAGACTTTTCCGTCTTCCAACACTCCTGTCATTCAAAGTAGCTATAGCGTTATGAGCACCTCTTTTTGGTCTTCCTCCAAATGAACAGTTTAAGAAATCTTGTTCATAAATAGCAGATAGTACCGTTGAGGTACTTCTTTGCAAAGCTCTATCAGCTACTCAGGGAATTCATATAGGTCGCTTTTCTACTTTCCCTGGTTTCGGTATCCAAACTCTTCTAACCTCTGGTGGTTTATAACTCTTCCTGTGGATTGAATTCATCATTTCTTGAATCCAATTTTCAAAGTCATGTATAGCCACGTCTCGTGTAATACCATCTATACCAGGTGACTGAGTAGTAGCCAGTTACATTTACGTCTCGTTGGTATAAAATTTTTGCTACTAAGTCAATTGGCATCTTTTGTCGTTGTACTGCTTCTGTTGTGATAGGGACTTATCAGACAGCCCCTTTCTCATAAAACTACATCCCTCTTCCGTTTTTCTAACTAAGCCTCCCTGGAGCTACAGTGAGTAAAAAAGGGCTCGGTTCGCCTACAGTATAAATCTGCAAGTAATGCATGGCTCGTGTGCAAGCAGTGTAAAACAATCTGCGCAGGCTTTCATCTCTATACATATGTTCTGATGCGTCATAAATGATGACGGCATCGAACTCGATGCCTTTGGCTAAATACGCAGGGATGACGACTACTCCTTGCTCGTATTCAATCAATCCACTTTTGACGAGTTTGATCCCGTCGATACTGCTCAGGGCATCATATGCAACAGTGCATTCTGAAGCGGATTTGCATATAATCGCGATCGTATTATACCGACGATTTTGTAAGTCTGCTATTTTAGAAGTAATGGAGCTATGCAGTTCGACGTGATCGGACAATCTGGTCAGCTCAGGCTTTTCTCCGTCCCGTTCAAAAGCATGAATACGTTCACCATTTGGCACGAGTTCTCTTGTAAATTCTGTGATCGGTTTTGTGGATCGATAGCTGCGCGTCAGGTTGATCACGTCTGTTTCTTCATACCCGTATAAACCGGTAAGCGTATTGAAATCAACTTTTTCACTGGCATGTGCGAATATCGCTTGGTTAAAGTCACCGAGAACTGTCATCCTTGCAAAAGGAAACAATCGTTTCAAAAATTCAAATTGAAAAGGAGAATAATCTTGTGCTTCATCAACAAGTACATGCTTGATCGAACTGTTCGTCTGAAAGCCTTGAATCAGCTCTTTCAAAAGTAAAAATGGTGTTGCATCCTCATGTAACAATTTGCGTTCATCCAGCATGTTCACAGTCAATGAGCAAATATCCGCCCACCCATCAGGTATCTTTCCTTCCATCCAGGCTTTATCCCGTGTTTGATCAGTGAAAAGCTGCTTATAAATTTCAGTTATATTGATAAAACGAAGCGTCTTGATCCGTTTCCGCAGAGGTTTGAATTTCTTTCGAACAATCAACTTGCCCAGCGCATTTCTTTCCATCTCATATTCGTCAAACGACCCTTCCTTAAAGCCACGTTTTTTCCGTAAGTAGGCATGGGCTTTTTGGTATTCGTCATTGCTAAGCAACTCGATTGCCTCCTCTACCCATGGTTTTTTCCGTTCGAGCTTTTCAGCTTCATCGAGTCTTTTGTTCAGCCATTCTGTCAACTTTTCAAGTCTATTGTGAAAGCGGAGCGAGGTATCGTCGTTGTAAAACTTTTCTGTCATTTCTGTGCTTGAGATAATTGGTTTTCCTCTGAAGTTGATTCCTTTGAAGACCATGCCAGATGATTCAAGTGATTGCCTATAGGCCTTGATCATCTCGAAAAAACGGGTCGATGCCTTGAATCGGATACTTTCTGTCCTAGTCCGATAAGAAGGGGAATCAGCTTTTGTCAATACATATTCTAATTGCTCGTAAGGGTCCTCGACTTGAAATGTACGACCTAACCTATGGTCCAGGTATTCCTGGAAAGTGACCTGCCGCATACTCTCCTCGCCAAGTTCGGGCAGAACTGTGGATACATAGCTGTTAAACATAGTATTAGGCGAGAATAGGATGATTTGATCAGCTTTCAGCCACTCTCGATATTTATAAAGCAAGTAAGCGATACGTTGTAGAGCGGCTGATGTCTTGCCACTTCCAGCAGCACCTTGAACGATCAGAAGCCGCCCACGGTCGTGTCGGATGATCCTGTTTTGTTCCTGTTGTATGGTGGCTACTATGCTGTGCATATGTTTGTCTGTGCCTTTACCAAGTACCTGTTGTAAAATCTCGTCCCCAATGGTGATACTGGTATCAAACATCGACTCAACGGCCCCGTCACGAATGATATATTGCCACTTTCCTTCCAGCAAACCCTTGATAGTGCCTTCTGGTGTATCGTATTCAGCCTGACCAGGCGGGTAATCATAGTAAACGCTTGAAATCGGTGCCCTCCAATCGTAAATCAGGAAGTCTTCACCATTTGCATCCGTAAGCGTTGAGACACCGATGTAGATATGTTCTGCAGTGGATTCACCATCTTCTTTAAAATCGATCCGGCCGAAGTATGGTGTCTCCTTCATACGTCGTAACGCGGACAAGCGCTTGACGGATTGTTTATGAGTACTTTGCCTAACAGACAGGTTTTGGGCCTGCTGCCTCAAACTGATGATAGTCTCAAGATAATCATCGAACGTATCGGTGTTAACCTTGACATCTTCCCAAAAGTGCTTCCGAATATCGATCACTTCTTCCTGACGCAGGTCTTTTTCATCTTCCAGCTTACCGATCTGCTCCGTGATCGTTTCCATTACACTGTCCAATCTTTCTTGTTCCATCTGAAGTCCTTTTTTCATATAAGCACTCCTTTTCAAAATAACTGTTAACCTTTAATGTTAGTATTGGGAAAATCCACTCGCCTTTCTACGAGCAGACCACAAGCCTCCTCTCTTTGGAATCTCGACGATTTAAACAAAAATTTTAAATATTAATAGGGGGGTTGACTAGAGGTTAATTATGATGTAAAATTATAATAGGGATAATATGTGAATTTTTAATAATTCACATATATCTATATTAACTTATCACAATTTTTCATGATTATCAAGGCCTTTCACAATTCCCTTACTTGTATTCCCAGACCAAAAAAACAGCAAGGTATATCGTTCTCCTCTACTGTCTGCCTATCCTTCAAGTTCTTATTCACAAGCCTTTTTTTAAAGTTAGATTAACGGATATTTGAAATTGATATCTTTAATCTTCGACAACGTTTCAAAGTAAAAATAGTTATGTTCAAATCTAACTGTACATAAAAATTCGTTTGTTTGAATGAGATTTAATTACTTCTTTCACTTAATAATCCTCATCTGATTTCTAGCGATCCATGTTAAATTTTCACAAAGAGTTATTCCATTGATATGGCCCTATAGATGAATAAAGAGCGCAATTCATTGCTTGTGCAAACAAGCTGATTCAATGGATTTATACATTACTCAAACGTAACGAGGCCTTCAAAATATAATGATCAGTAAATAAAATACAATCATTACAATAACTTCAAGTTACCTTGATTGAAGTTTATTTAGCATGTTCATTTTTATTGTAACATGACTTTTTCAGCTTTTTTAGTCCTACCTCTTGACCTTCTATTAGCTGGTATTGTGGAATAAGGCTTTCAATTTTGGTCATATTTTGGTCAATCTTTTCTTACGAAGGAAATTATTAATTTGACCAAAAAAAGAAAAAACCCTTAACACCAATGGTGTCAAGGGTTTAACAGTTTAGTAAAGTTGAATATATTGTTCACATTCCCAAGGGGGGACTTGTGTACGGAACATGTTTTATAAGAATAAACCCTATCATCTTTATTCAAGATCATTGATATATCAATGTTTATTTTAAAAAGGGAATCAAATACTTTCAATCCAAATCAAATTTTCGTGGGTGTTTTGTGGGTGTTTCGTGGGTGAATTAAAAGATAGAAACTACTTGGTTATTCCATTAAGGGGGGAATTCACTACTTTAGAATCTCGCCCGATTGCGGAATACCAAGAATTTTATAATAGCGATTTCACCATTGTGTAATAGCTACTTCCTGGAGGATAATCCTTTATTTCACCTACAACCTTATATCCACTGAGTTCATAAAAAGATCTAGCTTGAAATTCAAATGTTGTTAACAGAGCGTTCTTTGCTCCCTTTTCTTTTCCGACGGATTCAGCTTCATTAAGCAATTTTGTACCTAGTCCTTTTCCTCTAATTTGTTCACTTAACCAGAATACGTTTATTTCAACCCACTCCCAATAGACATCTGCTGTTATCCCTCCTATCCATTGATTATTTTCATCAGTTACTATAATATTTATTGGTTCAACATATCCTTTTTTCCTTGATTCTTTGTGAAGAAGTGACTGTTCATTATTAAATTCTTTTATCTTATCCTTCAAGAAAACTGAGAACTTTTCGTCCTTCTCAGTTAAAACCTCAACACTATAATTCATTTTTATTCTCCTGACTTTCTATTAAGTATATTTAACCTGCATAAAGCACTAAACTTTTGTTCAGCAATCGCCCCTTTAACGGGACGCAATCCGATCTTGAATTGCGCCCTATTCTTGAAGATCGTTTACCCAAGATTCTTCAGTACAATTATTCTAGAAATACCCCTATAATAGAATATATAGTTATTTGGACTCAAACAATCCAGTTAACTTTGTAATATTAATAACTCCATTGTTAGATTTTTTTTCGGATGCAAGAAAATAAATAAACTCTGATAATTTTTCATTTACCAAGATTTTATTTAAATCCGTGTTAGAGGAAAGTAGATAATCTACTATTGCTTTTTCGTCTGTAATTTTCAATCCCCCTGGAAACCCTTTATAAACAATTTCATTGAAATAGACCCGGAGTTGGTCACTCCCATTTTCTATTCCAAATTTCAAGGCGTTCTCCCTAGCTGATGGGTAGTCTAAATTTGGATCAAAACGTTTTAACAGCTCTCCAAATTCTTTCATATGATCTACCCCAATAGTAGAACAATAAAATGCACCCTCTTGTTTTAACACTCGTCGGACCTCTTTCAAAGCCTTTTTTCTGTTTGGAACGTGATACAACATATGGTTAGCAATAATAATATCAAAACTATTATCTTCATATGGAATATCCTCAATGTTTAATTGACTGTATTGGATATTTGGTATCCCCTCTAAATTCTTTTGAACTGTCTCAACCATACCCTCAGAATAATCAGAGAGAATAATGTTCCAACTACTAACAATCCGTTCACTATTTTTCAACCAAAAAGTACCGTCTCCACATCCAATTTCAAGAATCCTACAATTAGGAGAGATGTTTAACTGATCAAAAAGCCATAGATGCCAATCGTTTTTATTCTCACTATATTTCTCGTGAATGTTTATCCGGGTATTTAGTTTTGATGAATTTTTATATTGGTCTTCTAATAAATTCAAGCTTTCTCCCTCCATATACAGGTTGTTTATCATTTATGGACATTACTTTAATCCGCTATCCTGCCTCTATTCTGGCATAACTTACAAATTCAAGATAAACATCTAGTTTCCTTTCTTACTCCAGAATATTGCCATATCATAAAGAAAGGCACTCTTCTTGTTAAGAAAAGCGCCCTTTTCTAGAATCTAAAATATGAATTAGTCATAAAATTACTTAATTCTTCTCCAATTAACGCACCCTAATTTTATTCTAGCGTTTACAAATGGCTTAAGAATGGAATTCTACATTGTTTTTTAACGTTCTGGTTATTCAAGAATATGGCCCAATTGCGGAATAAGAAAAAATCCTGCATATAACAGGATTTTTGATCAAACTTTTATAAATTATCCTTCTAAGATCTAAAAAACAGTTCATCTTTTTTATAAACGGTTTAACTTTTTTCAAAACGGTACAACTTTATACAAACAGTTAAACTTTGTTTTAAAGATACATCTAGTGGGGGCGACTTGCATTTTTATATGTGAAATTCATAATATCTAGCCTTGCTGCTCCAGTTGCATCTACTTCTATCATCTTTTTTGAAAATTCTTCAAATGCCGCCCTAAAATGTCCACGGGATTTCACAACCAATAATGGAGTTTCAGTTGGTTCAATTCCTACTATGGGAGCACATAAACTTTCTGGGTGAGTATAAGTTTGATATCAGTAGCATGACTAGTTTACAGACGTTACCGTCATTGAACATACCATTAATCGTAAGGAAGTGTTTTTTTGAAAAAAGCCTTAATAATTACTCTTATTATTGCTTCGTTATGTGGTGCCTTATTTGTATTTGAAACTAAAGCAAATAATGCTGTCTCACAACAAGTTCCCGAATTTTCAACATCAAGTAAATATCATCATAAAACATTTGGTTACTTTGTACTTGATCTTTATCATAATGAAATAATGACAGCAGTCCAAGAGTATTACCCAAATAAAAACATTAATGGTTACTCGACACCTTGGTGGAAGGAACACGATATGGTAAACATTGTACAAGCAACAAATAACAATAACATCCCAGGGAATAAGAATGATCGTATTTACTTTTCTTACGCGATAAAAATTACATTGCTACCATCCGAAGAAAAAGGAACCCATCTGGGAATCGATACACTTTACTTTGCAGTGGAACCAAGACGTCACACAATGAAAAACCTTCCCAGTGAACTTCCGCCGATAAAGCTTATAAAGTATGAACATAAAGCTCCTCCAAAGAAACCTTAATAGTTATAAACTGTCAAAGGTTTGAACCTTACACTCAAAGTTGTGAGGAGATACCTTTAATTGTCGAGAAATTAAACAATCAAAATTATAAAATCTTATTAAGTTAACAGGGGCGAATGCTCAATCAGAGTATTCACTGCTTCCGTTTGTAGAGACAGATTAATTTAATAAGTGGGATGATAAAGACAGAAGAGAATAACACAGGGGGGTAGCGTTCGACAATTTTGAAGCCTTTTGTTTTGAACGGCTTCATATTCCATCAAACCTCCTGAGGTTATCTGAACTGTCGATGTTCGTAAAATCTGTTTTCTAGACTTAACCACGGTGGATTTTGACAGAAACGACTCTCACTCGTATTTCCGTCAAGTCAACCCAATCTACCAGGGTCCACTATGGAATGTACTAGGATAATGAAAGGTTTGATAGAATGGAAATTATTCTGAAACAAATATTACAGGGAATAAATGAGATTAAGACAGAAGTTGCAAGCATAAAAGAACAGCATCGCACGGACTTTCAAAAGATTGACACAAGATTAAAGGCAATGAATCAGCGATTGGATTCTTTTAAATTCGATACGGACTATATAGTCAAAAGTAAGTAGGATATCCTGCCCTTTAACTTAATACAATCATCTCAAATTTCCATTATTTCCACAATAAGTTATTCAAGAATATGGCCCTTTTCATGAAGAAAGACGCTTTCCTTATTTCAGAAAAGCGCCCTTTTATTGAAGAACCTATTTAGACAATAGTGTTGTTCTCCTTTTTACTGAATAGTACGGATGTAAAGTAAGACAGTTTCTAGTGATTACTAAACAGGACCCATGGGACCAGTTTTTGTTCTTTTCTTTCTATTTTTATCAAAAATAATGGTTGTAAAAAACCCAAGAAAACCTATCCCTAAACAATAAAAGGGGAAGTATGAACTCAATGGTGATATAACTTTGATTTCAAAAATATCAAGTATGATATATCCAGCAAATCCAATACAACCAAGATAAAACATAAGAATTCCTAACCTACATATCAAAGGTAACTTCTTATATTCCTTTAAATTTTTTATTTCATATGTGATTTTCAATTTTTTCAATGCTCCTTTCTTCAAATTCGCAGTGGGAGTCTCTTGTTAATTTATTCAAATCATGGGTAACTTACTTATTAATCATAGCATGGACTTAAAAACACTTGAATTTAATAAGTATGCTTCTTCAACAATCCGGCCCTATAGATGAATAAAGAGCGCAATTCTTATTCCAGAATTGCGCCCGATCGAACAGTCGAAGTTAAAGATGTATTCCTTTATTGGGATTTGCACGACATTTATTCTTGATTATTCTCCGTTTGTTTTAAATATAAATAAAGACCATAATCTGTCGGAACAGAAATGTAACCCATCTGTCTTAACATAGCAGTGATATTACCACGGTGATATGTTCCATGATTCACAACATGGAGCACTTGCTCAATCACACTTGTTTCCATCAAATCACCATTCGGGTTTTCAATCACAAGAGGTTTGTCTGTGTTTTCCATTTTACTTAGGAACAACTTGTATCGTTCTGATAGTTTAAGAAACATCACTTCCATTTCTTCTATTCCCTTTGAGACTGTTTCCTCTTTTAGTTGCTCTTGTAGCATCAATGAATAATCCATGCTTTTACCAGAAAACACTTCTATCCACCCAAGATCAGAAAGATAAACATGGGCTAAAACATGAGATATCGATGAAAATACACTTTGAACTTCTTGACGATAAACATCCTTGGGAAGCTCTTTTAGTCGGTTGAAAATTTGTCTATTTGCCCATTCGTTATAGTCATACAATTGTAATTCAAGCTGCGCCATTTAAAACTTCTTCCTCTCATGTTTGATATAGAACCCGAATTATACACTACCACTTTGGTTTTTAGGCTCTATTCTTATTCCGCGAAAGCGCCCGTTGGTGAAGAAAGGCTTTGTCTAGTATTAAATATACAAAAGGCAAAGGTACAAATGACAAAAGAACACGGGAAGGAATATTTTACACCTTCCCGCGTCCGGAAAACACAAAGTTCCTGGAATAGTCCCATGACCATCAAACATGATGTGAGCCAGATACTAAAATAGGCATGTGTAGTTTTTTAAGACGGTCGCCCTGGGAAAAGCGACCCTACAATACTTATACACAGTTCTACACCGCATATTTATAAACTTCTGGTCTCAGGTTTTCAAATATGGGAATGTTTTGCTGTTGTTCCGCTACTTTTTGAATATCGATTTCTGCTGTTATGGTTGCTTCTTGGTTGCCTGCTTCTTCTACAATGTTTCCGTTTGGATCAATGACAATTGAATGTCCCGCATACGTGTTACCGACATGATTTTCATTTTTCACATTTCCCACACTGTTACATGCAATGACATAGACGCCATTTTCTATTGCTCTAGCTATCAATAGTGATCTCCAATGGTTTAAATTTTTTGTTGTCCATTGCGCAACATAGAATATAATCTTTGCACCCTGGTATGCTGGATAGCGTGTAATTTCTGGGAACCGCAAGTCGTAACATATAATTTGGCCCGCTTTGGTATCGTTAATTTCAAAAACTTCTGGGACATCATTTCCAGCTGTCAAAAAATGATGTTCATCTAACATTGGCACAAGGTGTGTTTTATCTTTTTGATAGATCAGCTCACCCGTTTTTGATACTGCAAAAGCCGTATTATATATATTGTCATCACGTTTATTTGAAACTGAACCTGCAATAATATCCACATGATAATTGGTTGCTAAGCTTTGGATAAAAGGAAGACTTCTCGTTAAATCGATATCTGCCTTTTCCGCTAAATGTTGTAAATCATAACCGTTATTCCACATTTCAGGGATTACAACAATCTCAGTATCAGTTTCGAGTTTTTCTTCAAATAAGGTTTTAATATGATTTTCGTTTTGTTCAACTTCGCCTTCTATAATTTCAATTTGAAATAATTGTATTTTCATCTTTCTTTCTCCTATTCATATATAAATTTATAAATGGTGTATAACTCATCGTTGTATTTAACATCTTCGCCATGTGCTGAGGATATGATAGAAGGTTTAATTTCATCTATAACTTGTCCGCTATTAATATTTTCGTTCATATCGACTGTAAACTTTTTAATCGGCAGATGTAAAGTTTCAGAACGAGAAATAAATAAATCTCCAGCCAGCAAAACATTATCATTTTTATGATGATATATTACATGTCCTGGTGCATGACCGGGTGTTAAATATAGGTCTAAGGGTAATGTTTTAATGATATTGTCACTCAAAGCCTAGACTTGATATTCGACACCGGTTGTCTCCTTTTCTAATTTGTTTGGATATGGCTTTTCACCATTAATAAACGGAATTTCGATTTCATGCGCATAAATAGGAATGTTTAATTCATCTCGTAAATACTTGGCACCATTAATGTGATCCAGATGACCATGTGTCAGTAAGATACTTTTGGGCACACCTAAAGATTTTGCCGCATTCAACTGCATATATGCATGGTCTTCCATTCCGGTATCAATGATGTAAACATCCTCACCATCCACCACGTACCATGTATTGATTTTAACAGGAATACCAACGACAGTTTCATAGGTGAGTTTATAAACATGCTCAGAGATTTGTACAAATTCCAATTGATATTTACCTTCCTTTCATTCATTTGATATTATAAGTTTAGTAAGAAAAAAGGGTAGTAACAAGAAGGCACACTTTTGTTACCATCCATTGGAGGCTGGAAAATGTCAGACTTTAAAAGCGATCAATATGGTACTTGTACGTTAACCGTAGAGCACGCTTGTCCAATTGAGTTAACAATGCATATAGTAGGAGGTAAATGGAAAGGAATCATTCTATATTTATTGTCACATTCACCAATGTATTACAACGCAATGCGCCGTGAAATACCAGGTATTACCCAACGCATTCTTACACTGCAACTTAGAAACCTTGAAAAAGATGGCATCATTGGAAGAGAAGAAACAAACGATAACCCAAAGAAAGTTTTATATTATTTAACGGCTCTTGGAGAAGATTTTGTCCCAGTGCTTAAATCCATAAAGACATGGGGCAATGCCTATATGAGTAAGCAGTAGATAGGGCTAAAATAAAAAAGATGATTCCGATTTTTATTCGGAATCATCCTTTATTCTTATTCCGTTAAATGGCCCGTTTGCTGAATAGATGACTGGCGGTTTAAATAACTTTATAAATAACATCTTTATTGTTTTTCAACAATTACCAAAAACCAGGGTTAAGTGTAAAGCCAGACATTGAAGTTGGAAGTTTTTCTCCTTGGCTAGCTTTTTCATGTAGTTCCGTAAATATCTCCGTCATATTGTAGTAATCCCAGTTTCCAGTTATTAGACTTGGGGCTGTTCCTCCACTCCCATTACACTCGCAACGATGAATGCTTTTCAGCAATTGCCTTATAGCAAACGTTTTGGGAGACAGCCCATTAACCGGTTCAGATAAGGAAGGAGAGCCCTTGATTTTCTTTTAGCCTCGGGTTCGGGAGCATCTTTATGATGGTTACTTTAAGCAATAGATTGAGTAATGAAGACTTCGCAAAATAAATTATTTATTCAGACTTTATCGTTTTATAAATCAGGTATGAAAAGCTGCCCCAAAATCCCCCGAGAATAACAATCATCATGACAATCGTAGAAAATTCCACTTACATTCCCTCCTTCATATCGTTTGATGGTGAATTTTCAGAGGTTTCGAAATCCTGTAGTCCTTCGTCTTTAACTGATCTTCTTAATCTATGATTCAGACGCAATAATAAAGGAGTGATGATGAAGGCGATTCCTAATTGAAATACTATGGTCCCAACACTAAATTCTTCGAAAGGTTTCCACCATGTATCTGGATACCAGGTTGTGGCTTGATATAACCACCATCCTGTCGTAATGACGAATAAAGTAGGAATAAAATATTTGATCGAGAGTACCCACC
>NZ_JAIBLJ010000010.1 GCF_020179385.1 Alkalihalobacillus sp. YIM B00296
TTTCAAAGAGCTGTGTTGCCCATGGATGGGCCGGCTTCGATATCGTCACAGGACGTAACGTTTTCCATCGAAGATCTTTATCAAAAAGGACAAAATAGATGTCTTTTATTGATGTTTTTTGTTGTCGAAGTCATTAACAGCGACTTTTATAGAATATCATCTATAAGCCCGTCTGTCAATGACTTTTTTTAAAACAAAATCCCGCCGCTTCCGCAGCGACGAGATATAATATACCATGTTCATTTAGGAAGTGTCAATAACTTTTTTGCTGTTAATTCTTAAACTGATACGTTCTATGAAAGATCCCTATTCCCTTCGTATCCTGTCGAATGACTTTGATACATTCCTTCTCGATCAGATGCTCCAACATGGCTCCTAGATCAATTTTGTAATCTTCCATTTCAGGATGCACCATCAATTCATAAAACGACCAGGTTTCCTGACGCGTATTCATGATGTCTTTAAGATGACGTGACCCAAGTTCAGTTTTAGCGGACAACGAGAATTCATTCGCCAATATCAGCAATTCTATTCGTTTATTGATCGGTTCATCGCTGGACGTAAGTTCTTCATATAACTTGTAAATCTCAGGTTCAATTTGTTTCACTTGATTCCACACAGTGACTTCCGGGTAGAAACCATGTTCGATGACGGAAAGACGTGCAAGATGATGGAGCGCATGGATGATATTGTTATATGCATCAAGAAAATGATCCGCGTGGTACAATTCCTTTCCATCAGAGAACCTGCGGACCAGTTTTGCAAACTCTATACCGATTTTCTTCTTGCGTTCCGCGATCGGGAAATCATTTATACGTGTCTTCAACGAGTCTACAAATTCATTACGATCAAAAAGAACCTTGCCGTTCACTACCCAATCTACGACCCGCCGATGAGAACCAAGCATCAACCATTGGTTCAATTGATGGAGTGTAACAACGTGGAGAGCTGCTTTTTTATCTTCAAATTCGTAATGCTTCACTTGCCAGGGCGTATCAGCCTTTTCAACAATGATAAATAAAATCACATCAAAGTGATCGGTGGATGGACTGAACTTTTTATTTTTTTCAATTAATAAAACCCCAAGTGTTTCCTCATGACTTGCTCTTTCCTGATAGAGTGGCCGTAAAATATCTTCCATTGTACAATCATCTCCTGTGCGAATGTCCGTGGTTCGTTCCATTTTAAACTATTCAATATTATTTCAGTTTTTCCTCTATGTAAATGAAATGTTAAAAGATTGTTCATGATTTCAATTTCCATATTTGCTATACTGTGTGGAGGAGGAATGTATATTATGGAATTGAAATATACAAGCAAGATCAATAAAATCAGAACGTTTGCCCTGAGTCTAGTGTTTATCGGCATTATCATAATGTACCTCGGACTTTATTTTAAAGCAAGTTTTACAGTGATGACGATCTTCATGCTGATCGGTTTTTTGGCAACATTATCGAGCGCTGCGGTATATATTTGGATCGGAATGCTTTCGACCAAGGCTGTCCAGGTAGAATGTCCAAACTGCCAAAAGGTGACAAAAGTGCTTGGCAGGGTGGATGCATGTATGTTCTGTAAGCAGCCACTTACAATGGATCCCTCTTTGGATGGTGTCGATTTCGATGATAAATACAATAGAAGAAACAAAAAAGAACAGTAAAAAAGTGATCTTCATTTTGAGGTCACTTTTTTATTAGATTCTGAAGGTATTACAAGAAAAGGATGACATCGGCTTCAAAAGAAGCTTCAGTCATCCTTTTTAATGGAGCTTTTGGCATTCAGGACATGTTCCGTACACTTCCATACGGTGATTTACTACCTTAAAACCTGTTACATGCTTAGCAACATCTTCAACTTCATCGAGGCCCGGATAGGAAAAGTCGACGATTTTGCCGCAGTCTTCACAAATGATATGGTAGTGATCGGTTGTCACACAGTCAAAACGACTGGATGAGTCCCCATAAGTTAGTTCTTTGACAAGCCCTGCACCTTTAAAGACGCGTAGGTTATTGTATACTGTCGCAACACTCATATTAGGGAATTTGTCCTCTAATGCTTTATAAATCTCATCAGCTGTAGGATGAGACATGGTTTGGATTAAATACTCTAAAATCGCATGACGTTGTGGCGTAATGCGAACTCCCGCATCCTTCAACGTATCAACCGCTGTTTGTAATCGGCTTTCTTCCTGTGTCATCGTCATGCACCTCTCTTCCGAAAGACATTCTTACTTTATAATATTTATAATTAGTGTACACGGGATTTGTGACAGTTGTCAATTGTAACCCTTATTTTATGCTACTTTACTCCTCATCATGTAAGATCGGTTCCGTTACATTCATTTTCTGATTCAAGTATCTCGCAGCCACGAATAAGAAATCGGAAAGACGATTCAGATAGGAGAGTACCAAAGGATTTACATTTTCAATCGCGACAGCTTGCCGTTCTACCCTTCTTACGACGGTACGTGCAACATGAAACACAGAAGCAGCGGTCGATCCTCCAGGAAGGACAAATTGCTTCAACGGTTTCAACTCCTTATCCCAACGGTCAATTGCCTGTTCAAGATAGGTTATGTCGCTTTCTTCCAATGTCCAGCCCACTTTTTTACCTGCCGGGGTCGCCAGCTCCGCTCCAACGTGAAAAAGGACAGTCTGGACTTTACGGACGTTTTTTTCGAATTCGACTTTCCATTCCCTGTGCGGCTCTTGTAAGTGGCTCAACCCTAGTCCTATCATCGAATTTGCCTCGTCACATGTACCATAGGCTTCTACGCGAGGATCGTTTTTTCCGACACGTTCTCCGTACACGAGCGAAGTTGTCCCTTTATCTCCAGACTTCGTATAGATCTTCATTCCTCAGTACCCCCTGGTCAGATCGATTTTGTTCAAATAATCCCCTTCACCTGTCCGGTAAACCTTTAAATTCACTTCAAATTGATCAAAAGCCCGGCGCTGGTAAAGTGGTGTGATGCCTGAGAGGTGGGGAGTAATCGTTACGTTCTCCATTCCCCATAATACACTGTCCTCAGGAAGCGGCTCTTTTTCCATTACATCTAAAACAGCATGCGCAATCTGATTTTCTTGTAATGCCTCAATCAAACCTTGTTGATCGACGGTAGTACCTCTTCCGATATTGATGAATACTGCATGCTCCTGCATTTTTTCAAAGTGTTCCTTCTTTAAAATCGCACTTGTTTCTTCGGTTTTCGGTAATACGGACACAACAAAATCAGCTTTATGTAATAGGTCATCGAGCTGATCGAAGGTGACCATTTCGTTAAAATGTTCTACAGGGCCTCCGCTGCGGTTCAGCCCTATCGTATGCATATTGAAGGCTTTTGCCAAACGTGCAATTTCAGATCCGATCGCACCCGCCCCAAGGACACCGATTACCTTGCCATATAACTCACTCACTTGTAGTTTACGATCCCACACTTTATTCTTCTGGTTTTCTTTGATTTTCGGGAATTCACGGATCACTTGCAGCATCATGCCGATTGTATATTCAGCCATCGGTATTTTATGGATGCCTCTTGCGTTTGTAACCAATATATCTTGTGCTCTTATGGCTTCAAACGGCATTTTCTCAAGACCGGCAGACATGACATGGATCCATTTCAATCGATGGGCCTTGTTAATGATTTCCGGGGTTAAATCTTCACCATATGTAAGCAGGACCTCTGCATCCTCTATATATTCCTCTGCTTCATTTATGTTTTGACAAAACTGGAACCGTATATCTGGATACTTTTCTTTTACATCCTCCTGGATCGAGTACCGGACTTTACCTGAAGATAGAATGAACATCTTACTTACCTCCCTTGGTTTCCTCCTTTTATTAAACAACAATTCAATCGGAATCGTCCAATCATAAACGAAATCTTCTGAAGATTCACTTCCTGAAAGATAACAAATGGGACCGACCCAAAGGTGTCTCTGACACTTTTCTTTTGGATCAGCCCCATAGGACGTTTAAAGATTTTCTTTTATATACTCGAGTGCTTCTGTCACATGATCCTTTACACGCACTTTACGCCACTCTTTTACAAGCTCACCGTCTTTATTGATGATGAACGTTGAACGGACGATTCCCATGTACTCCTTGCCGAAGTTCTTCTTGAGCTGCCATACATCATAGAGCTCTGCTGCTTGATGATCTTCATCTGCGAGGAGCAAGAATGGAAGATCATGTTTATCGATGAATTTTTTATGGCGGTCGACTGGATCTGGGCTCACCCCAAGAATCACTGTATTCTGGTCACTGAATTCACTGTGATGATCTCTGAAATCACATGCTTCTGTCGTACATCCTGGTGTCATGTCTTTTGGGTAGAAATACAATACAACATTTTTTCCTCTGAAATCTGAAAGGCTGATTTTTTCACCATTGTTCGACTCTAAAGTAAAATCCGGCGCTTTTTCTCCTGTTTTGACAGACATGAACGAATACCTCCTAAATTATAAAATCACTGTTCAAAAAGATGGCGAATCAGAAACATCACCGGTTAAAAACGTCACGTCCAGTGAAAAAATCCGCCGTCAATCACTTGCTTTTTGAACTTTCACTATTTTAAGAGTACCCAAACAGTCCAATTCGTACAACTAATCTGAATTCCACTCATTTTCGATGACGGTCGAAAGCACAAAGGCTGCCGGCAACAAATATCCGACCAAAGCTTCTATGATCGAAATCCATCTCCCGATCCCGATCGGTGTAATATCACCATAACCGACAGAGAGGAGTGTAACCGCACTAAAATAAGATACCACCTCTGTCAATTCGGCATACGTTCCATGGACAGGTGCCCCATCTTCCATTAAGACTGGTACACCTACCATCAACAGGCTGAAATAGATGGTCCCGAACCCGAGGATGATAATCGAATAGACAATGAATAGAGCGATCAGATCATCAAAAGAAATGAATTTCCGTGATTTTTTATGTAGGTGACGAGGATGTCTGAAGAAAATGATCAGGCTTTTTTGTACTATTATGAAGACGGAAACGAAAACACAGACTATAATAAGAAGATCCATCTAATTCACCTCTTCACATTCCTATGCCGGAAATGGTAAAGATAGGACAAGATGGACCGAAACAAACTAATGGCTGGTTGCATCGATTCGTTTTATTTGTTGATCATCTGCTTCGATGATTTTAAAGGTGACATGTTCGTAAGTATATTCCTCATCGATAGATACTTCAGCGTTCTGGGTCAAGAGCCAGCCCCCGATTGTATCGAGTTCCGAGTCGTCAATATCGATATTAAAAACCTCGTTGACGTCGGAAATCAAAGCTTTACCATCTAAGATAGCATGGTTGCGGTTGATTTTTTCAATCTGTGGTTTTTCTTCAGTATCAAATTCATCGCGGATTTCACCGACTATCTCCTCAATGATATCCTCTACAGTCACAAGCCCTGCAGTTCCGCCATATTCATCGACTAAAACCATCATATGGACCCGCTCTTTTTGCATTTGTACGAGCAGTTTTTTGATCGGGGTCGTTTCGATCACTTTAAGGACAGGACGAATGAACTCGCTTAAAGGACGTTCTTCTTTCAACAACAGTGAATTGAAAACTTCTTTGATATTGACAAGCCCGATGATATGATCTTTATCACCATCTGCGACAGGATAGCGGGTGAATTTCTCATTGCTCATGATGGCTATGTTTTCTTCCATGGACTGATCGGTGAACATGCAGACCATTTCCGTCCGGGGAACCATGATCTCTTTTGCTGTCCGATCATCGAATTCAAAGATTTTATTGACATAATGGAGTTCTGACTTGTTGATTTCCCCGCTCTTATAGCTTTCTGATAAGATGATGCGCAACTCCTCTTCAGAATGTGCGACCTCATGCTCATTCACTTGCCTGAAACCGAGCAATTTGATGAAAATCCTTGCAGATCCATTCAACATCCATATAAACGGATACATGATTTTATAAAATAAGATCAAAGGCTTTGAAAGCATCAGTGTGATTTCTTCTGCTTTCTGGATCGCAATCGTTTTCGGTGCCAGTTCCCCTAATACGACATGGAAAAAAGTGATAGCAGAAAAAGCGATGACGAAGGAAAGCGTACTTGCGAGCGCTTCTGAGATCGCGAACTTTTCAAACAGTGGATGAAGGATCAGTTCGACGGTCGGTTCACCAAGCCAACCAAGACCGAGTGCAGTGATGGTGATCCCAAGCTGGCAGGCTGACAGGTAACCGTCCAGATTATCAAGCACTTTCCGGGCTGCAACCGCTTTTTTGTTGCCCTCATCGACAAGTTTATCAATTTTAGTTGAACGTACTTTTACGATTGCAAATTCTGCCGCTACAAAAAAGGCTGTCAGCGCAATCAGAATTGCAACCGAAAGGAGTTTACTGATGATCATGGTTCGCCTTCCAATGGTGGAAGGCTTCACCTCCGTTGCGTACTTATCGTTAATAGCATTCCTCTAAGTACATAAAACATAACATACCTTTAACTTCCCGCTCCCCGGTATTTTGTAACCCCGATGTTCCATAAGAAAATAGAAAGAGAGAAAAAGAAAATCCCCATGACAGGTGTCAAGTATGCATAGCCGTACCATTCCGTTTTATCTAGAAAAAATGCCGCTGGATAAACGCCTACAAAAGCAAAAGGTAAAATCCATGTAAGGACGTAACGGATGATTTGATTATAAATATCAACCGGATACCGGCCGAAGTTTCCGATATTGTACATCATCGGCATGATATCTGTCCGGCTGTCTGACCAAAAACTGATCGTGGCAAGACTGATGAAAATCCCAGCGTAGACAAATGCACCTCCAAGGACAAATAAAAGGAATAACAACGGATCATACCAGCTTATCGTCAATCCCAGGTTGCTTCCTGCATAAAACATGACAGCAAGGCCAGTGACAACACCGAACATGGACTCCAATTCCATACGTTCAAGAATCACCTGGAAAAGGCTATGGATCGGCCGGGTCAGGATGCGATCGAGTTCTCCTTTGACAATATAACGTTCATTAAAGTCCCAGATATTGAAAAAAGTTGAAAAAAGCGCAAATGGAACTAGGAAAAAACCATAGATGAAAATGATTTCGTCCTTGCTCCAACCGCTCAGCAAGTTGGTATGGCCGAAGACGACAAGGATGAAAATCAGGTTGACCGCCTGGAACAATAGATCAGACATGATTTCTACAACCATGTCAGAGCGATAGGTTAGCCTCGTTTTCATATATTGACCGACGTATTGGACAAAAATCGATAAATGACTCATGTAGACTACCCTCCCTGTATGACCATTTGTTTTTTGGCAAGTACCCATAAGACCTGGATCGGTACAAGGAGCAGCAAGCACCATAACCCCTGCATCATCAAGGCATTCCACACCTGTTGCCCGACGAAACCTTCTGAAAATATCATGCTCGGTACATAGGAGATATACATGAATGGGAACCACTCCATACCCGATTGGGCCCAACCAGGATAGAAGCTGATCGGCAGAATCAATCCGGAAAACAGGTCGATGACCACCCGCTTCGCTCTCATCAATCCGTCATTGTTAAAGATGAAGAATGTAAATATTCCCGTCATCAAGTTTATTTGCGTGTTGATAACGAAACTCAATAAGATCGAAATACCGAAAAATCCCCACGTCGCAGGGTTTGCAGAAAATTGAAGCGGAAAGACGAGACTGACTAAGAACATCCCTGGTACTGAAAAAAAGAACAGGCGGAAGATTCCTTCCCCAAGTGCAGCCATCGTCTTCATATTGAGATAATGATAAGGCCTTATCATTTCGACTGCGACTTTTCCTTCTTTGATTTCAATCGCGATTTCACGATCGATATTGTTGAAATAAAAAGCTCGGGCCATCCAGGCAACCGCTATGTAGGTGGTCATCTGAATGACCGATAACCCCTGGATGTCTTCTTTCCCACCATAAATGGCACTCCACAGGAAGTAATAAGCAGCGATGTTGATACTGTAAATAATGATACCACTGTAGTAATTGGTCCTGTAAGCTAGCATCATCAAAAACCTGATCCGTATCATTTCAAGATACTTACCCATGGATGATGCCCTCTTCGTAAATATTCCGGATGATTTCTTCAGTTGATGTCTCTAAAATTTTCAGGTCTAGTATTTGATGATTTGCGACGACTTCGCCAATGACTTGTGAAATGATGTCTTCATCATTCGTGACATTCGCTGTCCATGTGTTTTCATTTTCCCCCGGTTCCCAGACGACTAACTGCTGACAGGTGGAACGGATCAGTTCATCCCTTGTTTTTGGTGTTTTGAAATGGAACTGTATCTGCTTCCCTTCTCCCCAGCTCGTTTTCAACTGACTGAGAGACCCATCATAAATGATTTTACCTTCATCTAACATGACCACCCGTTCACAGAGCGCTTCGATATCAGAAAGGTCGTGGGTCGTAAGCATGACAGTCGTGTTGTATTGCTTATTGAGCTCTTTCAAGAACTCACGGATCTTTAATTTGACAAGCACATCAAGACCGATTGTCGGTTCATCAAGGAATAGCAAAGGCGGGTTATGGATGAGTGCAGCTGCCAATTCACAACGCATCCGTTGTCCAAGAGAAAGTTTCCGTACCGGCTTATCTAGCAAAGGCGCGATATCCAATGCCTCGATCACCATCGCCATATGGCTGTTGTAATCTTCTTCAGATACGTTGTACACCTTTTTAAGCAGGCGGAAGGATTCCTGTACAGCGATATCCCACCATAGCTGTGAACGCTGACCGAAAACGACACCAATGGTTTTGACGAACTTCTCTCGTTCCTTATGCGGATTCATTCCGTTGATCAGAACTTCACCCGAAGTTGGAGTGAGAATGCCAGTAAGCATCTTGATCGTCGTCGACTTGCCTGCCCCATTCTCCCCGATATAACCGATCATCTCCCCAGGTTTCACATCAAGCGAAATCGAATCGACCGCTCTGTGTATTTTATAATTTCTCGTCAAAAGGTCACGAAAAGCCCCTTTAAGGCCAGATCTACTTGAATATGATTTGAATTCTTTCGTCAGATTTTCAACATGTATCATCGAATTCATAAATGTTCCCCCAATCTTACCCCACTAACAGTTTATACAACCTAAACAACAAAACACAACTGCATTGATTCATGATATAGTAGGCAGTGCCAGGCACCGAAGCAAACCCCTTGGTACCGTTGAGGTTCAATACGGTGCCTGGCACCATTTGAAAAGCTATACATACCAAGGGTTTACAAAAAGTGCCTGGCACTGATAAATAATAAAATCGATCATAAAACATTTTTTAGGAGGGTTCTTATGAATAGGGAGATTTCTGAGCGGTTGTATGCTGATGCTCTTGAGCATATTGTCGGCGGTGTGAATAGTCCTTCCCGGTCATATAAGGCAGTCGGCGGAGGTGCCCCTGTCTTCATGGAGAAAGCGAAAGGTGCTTACTTCTGGGATGTGGACGGCAACAAATACATTGATTATCTGGCAGCGTACGGTCCGATCATCACCGGTCACGCTCACCCGCACATAACCAAGGCGATCACAAACGCTGCGGAAAACGGAGTCCTATATGGAACCCCGACCAGGCTTGAAAATCAATTCGCAAAAATGCTAAAAGAAGCGATTCCTTCTTTAGAAAAAGTCCGATTTGTCAATTCGGGAACAGAGGCAGTCATGACGACGATCCGAGTCGCGAGAGCATACACTGGCCGTGATAAAATCATCAAATTCGCAGGTTGTTACCATGGTCACTCTGATCTTGTCCTTGTTGCGGCTGGATCCGGCCCTTCAACACTCGGCACTCCAGATTCAGCAGGTGTCCCAAAGAGTATCGCGCAGGAAGTCATCACTGTCCCATTCAATGATATCGAAGCCTTTAAAGAAGCAATAGACAAATGGGGCCATGAAGTTGCGGGTATTCTCGTTGAGCCGATTGTCGGGAACTTCGGCATTGTGGAGCCAAAGCCAGGATTTTTAGAAGCGGTGAACGAGATTGCTCATAAGGCAGGCTCTCTAGTCATCTATGATGAAGTCATCACAGCTTTCCGTTTTATTTATGGTGGCGCCCAAAACCTTCTGAATGTTGAACCTGACATGACTGCTCTTGGCAAAATCATCGGCGGAGGTCTGCCCATAGGCGCCTACGGTGGTAAAAAAGACATCATGGAAAAGGTCTCTCCTCTCGGTCCAGCTTATCAAGCTGGTACGATGGCTGGGAACCCTGCATCCATTTCAGCAGGGATTGCCTGTCTTGAGGTCCTTCAACAGGAAGGCGTCTACAAACACCTTGATTCACTTGGTGAAAAGCTTGAGACTGGTATAAGAAATCTTGCAAAACAATATGACATTCCTTTGTCTCTCAACCGTTTGAGAGGTGCACTCACGCTTTACTTCGGCTCAGAAAATGAAGTGACGAATTATGAACAGGCTGAAAGAAGTGATGGAGAATTATTTGCGAAATTCTTCAAGCTTATGCTTGAGCAAGGGGTCAACCTCGCACCTTCAAAATATGAAGCCTGGTTCCTGACAACAGAACATACAGCCGAAGATATCGATGAAACATTAAATGCTGTTGAGCGAGCTTTCCAAAAACTTTAGAATAAATCCCAAGGGACTGTCCCATAACAATGCAGACTACACACCAACATCTCACTTTGAACAGGGTTTTTCTTTAAACTTGTTAGGAACGGTGAGAGTCAGACACTTATGAGACAGTCGCTCCCTATCTCAAAATCCAACTAAAATCCCATGTATGGATACGAATATCCTGCATATCCATAAATTAGAAATCCACTTCTTTTCTTATTGCTTTCTAAATGGTTTGGGTGTATAGTACGTTCATCATCATGATTAAAGAAAGGATTTTGATTAAAAACTATGAAATTCGGTGCTCGTATTTTAAAAACAGGAGTCGCGATTTCACTAGCATTATATATAACGCATTGGTTGAATCTCGAATCAGCGGCGTTTGCAGCTATTGCAGCCATGTTCGCCATCCAACCGACCATTTATCGTTCTTACCAGACGATCGTTGAACAGGTACAAGCAAATTTAATTGGTGCTACACTTGCCATCATAGCTGTACAGACACTCGGGAATGAACCGATTGTCATCGGCCTTATCGGAGTATTGGTCATCGCAATCAATATCAAATTAAAAATCGAAAGTACGATTCCATTGGCAATCGTTACAGTCATCATCTTGATGGTTAACCCTGGAGACGATTATCTCACTTTTGCAATCACGAGATTTTCAGTGATCATGATCGGCGTATTCTGTGCATTCTTAGTGAATCTCGTTTTTCTGCCTCCAAAATATGAAACGCGTCTGTATCATAAAAACGTCAAAAACATGGAGCAGATTTCACAGTGGATCCGTATTGCAACCCGAAATGATGCGGAGCGCAAAACCCTGAAAGAGGACCTGGTAAAAATCAATGAAAGCATGATCAAGGCGGATAATTACTACTTGATGTATAAAGAAGAAAGAAATTATTTCAAGGGATCGGAATATACTAAGAATCGCAGACTCGTATTATTCCGGAATATGATTTCGACAACCTATAAAGCGTTAGCTATTCTAAAAAGTCTAGATCAACATGACCATAAAATCTATCAAATGCCTGACACCATACAAGAATTGATACAAGACCAACTGGATCACTTGACGAATTACCATCAGAGAATTTTGATGAAGTACATTGGGAAGGTTCGTTACCAATCCCCAGATGATGTTGTAAATCGACTCGAAAACGATGAAAAAGAACTGACAGAGTATTTCATGAACCTTTATGATCATAAACAAGTGGAACGTGAGCAATGGATGAACGTTTTCCCGCTCATCGGTTTGATCATCGATTACAACCATCATTTGATCCATCTCGATAAATTGGTAGAAAGCTTCCAAACGTACCACACTTCTGAAAATGAAGTGAAAATTTCAGATACCTATCCTCAAGATGAATAGCCAACAAAGAGCCTGGAATCGCTCCAGGCTCTTTGTTTTTGCGCCGAAACATTTTAGCGGACACAAGAGACCTTATTTTAGATAAAACACCCTTTTTGTCACAGGTCACGGAACAGATGTTTACTAACATTTTTTGTAACATAAAAACGCGAGTGGTCTCGTTAACGAAACCACCTGCGTTTTTAGTATGTGAATCTTAACTTTTCATTTTTGGATCAAGTGCATCACGAAGTCCATCACCCATCAGGTTGAATCCAAGAACCGTAAGCATGATTGCGAGACCAGGGAAGATCATCGTCCACGGCGCATTTGTGATATAAGACCGTGAATCTGCAAGCATAGTCCCCCATTCTGGTGTAGGTGCTTGTGCTCCTAATCCGAGGAAACCAAGTGCTGCTGTCTCAATGATTGCAGTGGCAATCAATAATGTACCCTGTACGATGATTGGTGCCGTACTATTCGGCAGGATGTGATGGAACAATATCCTTGAATCCCTCATACCGACAGCTTTAGCAGCCGCAATATACTCTTCTTCCTTGATACTCAACACTTTTGAACGGACCAATCTTCCGAAATTCGGTACGTTGATGATGGCAATTGCTATCAAGGCATTCCTTAAGGAAGGGCCTAATACAGCAACAATTGCGATCGCCAGCAAGATACTCGGAAAAGCAAGCATGATATCAAAGATTCTGGAGATGATGGTGTCAACCCATCTACCATAGTAACCAGCTATGATTCCTAAAATGGACCCGACGATGATAGAACCTAATACAGCGAAAAAGCCTACTGTAAGTGAAATTCGGGCACCATAGATCGTCCTGCTTAGAATATCCCGACCAAAATCATCTGTTCCAAACCAATATTGTGAAGAAGGTGCTTCGAGCTTTGCATAATTGTCTGATGAAAGCTTTTGTTCATTTGTTCCTTCAGGGGCGATAATAGGCGCGAAAACTGCCATGATCACAAAGAAACTGACAAGGCCCAATCCTAAAAGCGCCATTTTGTTTTTGCGAAAGCTCTTCCAGGCATCTCTCCATGGCGAAGCAGGCTTTTCTTCTTGCTGCCTTGGCTCTATTGGATTTTCGTTACGTGCAAGTTCCGCCATAATGTTCTCTCCTTTTAAAATAATAAGCCTTCAAAAAGTCGGCGAGGTTAGAAACAAGAAGTTCGAGGCGCGATGGTTTTGAGGACCGGATCGTATTTATTCCATACGTGAGGACCGGTAAAACCAAGGAACGAAGAAATTCGCCGTTTATCACTTGGTGACTTTTTGACTTCAGTTATTATTGATATTTGATTCTAGGATCGATTGCCGCATATAAGAGATCCACTAGAAGATTAATCGTTACAAAAACTAAGGCAACGACAAGTATTCCAGATTGGATGACTGGGTAATCACGGAATCCGATTGCATCATAGATGTATCTTCCGATTCCAGGCCAACTGAAGATTGTTTCTGTAAGGATCGCTCCCCCTAACAATAGACCCATTTGTAGACCGATGACTGTTAAAACCGGGATGAATGCATTCTTCAATGAGTGCTTATAAACAACCCAGAACATGCGAAGACCTTTTGCACGTGCTGTTCGGATATAGTCGGAACGCATGACTTCCAACATGCTTGAACGAGTCATCCTTGCAATGATCGCCATCGGGATTGTAGCTAATGCAACACCCGGCAGGATTAGATGTCTCAAAACCGTTTGCAATTGATCGAAACGCCCTTGAATGATCGTATCGATGATATACAGATTCGTTATGGAATCGACTGGATTCAATATACTTTCCCTGCCTGATGTCGGCAGTATTTCCCATTCGACAGCAAAAGCCCATTGCTCCATCAAACCAAGCCAGAAGATCGGCATGGACACTCCGATAAGCGCAAGCAGCATTGCAACATAATCAAACCAAGAGTTTTGGAACCATGCACTGATGATCCCTGCGTTTACTCCGATCACTACAGCGATGATCATTGCAAATAGTGACAATTCCAACGTCGCTGCAAAATAAGGCCATATCTCTTCACTGATCGGTGCGTGGGTTCGGATCGAATTCCCTAAATCGCCAGTAAGGAGATCTTTCATATAAATAAAATATTGTGTATACCATGGCTCGTCCAAGCCTAAAGAACCTCGTAATTCAGCTACTGCTTCTTTGGAAGCTTGCTGACCAAGAATAATTTGAGCTGGGTCCCCAGGAATAGCACGGATCAGAAAGAACACGATAAGTGACATTCCGATAAGAACAGGGATCAGCATTAAGATTCGTCGTATTGTGTACGCAAACACTTTTCTATCACCTCTTCAGCATACTGGCTTAATTTCGTAGGATCATAGCTGCTTATTCACTGGATAAGCCAGTGCTATGTAAACCGGTTTAAATATAATACCTGTTTGCGAACAAGATAAATTAATTAAAAATCCGGTTCACAGAATTCAAAATTTTTTTCTAAAAGAAAAGGGGAGCGCTACACTCCCCCATCTCTTATTCGCTTAAATAAACGTTTGTCAACTTGTCAGAACCAGTTGGGTGTGGCTTGAATCCTTCAACATTCTTAAGTCCTGCAAGTGCTGGCTCAGAGTGTACAAGCGGTACCCAAGGAGCTTCTTCATGAAGGATGACTTGAGCTTCTTTATAAAGCTCTGCACGCTTGTCTTCTTCAGGTGTTGATTGTGCTTCAATTAAAATATCGTGCAACTCATCGTTTGCGAAACGAGAGTAGTTGTTAGAACCGATCGTATCTTTATCAAGTAACGTGTAAAGGAAGTTATCCGCGTCACCGTTGTCCCCTGTCCATCCTAATAGGAACATAGGAGCTTCACCTTTTTGAGTCTTTTCAAGGTAAGTACCCCACTCGAATGATACGATTTCAGCCTCTACCCCGATTTTAGCGAAGTTTGCAGCAATTGCCTCTGCAGCTTTCTTACCATCTGGCATATAAGGACGTGGTACTGGCATAGCCCATAATTCAGTTTTGAATCCATCTTCATATCCCGCTTCAGCTAGTAATTCTTTTGCCTTTTCCAAGTCGAATGGATAAGGATCGATTTCATCATTAAAGCCATTGATGACTGGAGGCATCGGGTTCTTAGCTGGCTCAGCTTGTCCTTCATAGAATGCTTTGATCAATGCATCCTTATCTACTGCATGGTTCAATGCTTGACGTACCTTCTTGTCATTGAATGGTTCCATTTCAGTGTTGAACCCTAAGTATCCAACGTTCATTGATGGACGGAAGAATGGTTTCAATTCATCTGCCTGTTCAATTTCAGCAACATCACTTGGATTGACACCATCGATCAAGTGTACTTCACCAGTTTTCAATGCATTCAGACGGTTTGAGTTATCCGGAATTGCACGGAAAATGACTTTATCAAGCTTTGGAAGCCCCTCTTTAAAGTAGTCTTCGTTCTTTTCTAATGTAATACGGTTATTACGCTTCCAATCGACAAATTTGAAAGGACCAGTACCTACTGGTTGTGTTTCAAGGTTGTCGAATTCACTAGGAGCACCGATTGAGAACGGTGTCATAGCTAAGTTCTTCAAGAATGGTGCTTGTGGACGGTTCAATGTGAATACAACCGTGTTCTCGTCTTTAGCTTCTACACTTTTGATAACGTGTCCTTCATCACCTTTAAATCCACCAAACATCGATGCATAGTAAGCGAACTTACCAGCATCTCCACTGTTCATCCAACGCTCGAAATTTTTCACTACTGCTTCTGCATTGAAATCATCACCATTGTGGAACTTGACTCCCTCACGGAGTTTGAACGTATAAGTGAGACCATCATTAGATACGTCCCATTCTTCAGCAAGTGAAGGATTTATTTCTGTGTCTTGCTCTCCATATTCTACTAATGTGTCATAAACATTTTTGATGACTTTGAATGATTCACCATCAGTTACAGTCGCAGGGTCTAATCCTACAGAGTCCCCACCACGTCCGAAAATCAATGTTTGTTCTTTCTCGCTGTCTCCACTTCCATTATCCCCGTCGGATCCAGAATCAGAGTTACATCCTGCCAGAGCTACTGACACGATCATAATGATGGCTAGTGCCCATAGGTAACCTTTCTTCATCAAGTACTCCCCCTTAAATGTTGTTTTTATATGGACTTGCCATCCTCATAGAGGTGACAAGCTACATAATGATTTTCTTCAACCTCTTGGAACTTTGGAACAACCTTATTACAGACATCCATCACTTTTGGACATCTTGTGTGGAATGGACATCCGGATGGCGGGTTGGATGGACTCGGCACATCCCCCTGCAGCATGACTCGCTCTTTTTTATGATCCACATCCGGTATCGGTACCGCTGACAATAATGCCTGTGTATATGGGTGCAGCGGTTTTTCATACAGCTTTTCACTATCTGCTAATTCGGCGATTTTCCCTAAATACATCACTCCTACTCTGTCACTGATATGACGGACGACACCAAGGTCATGAGCTATGAAAACATATGTCAGGTCAAATTCTTTTTGTAAATCTTGAAGCAGATTAAGTACTTGGGCTTGGACGGATACATCCAATGCAGATACAGGCTCATCCGCTATGATCAGCTTCGGTTTCACGGCAAGTGCTCTTGCAATACCAATCCGTTGACGTTGCCCACCACTGAATTGGTGAGGATACCGTTTTGCATGGTAACTACTCAACCCTACTGTTTCGAGTAATTCAACGACACGCTTTTTACGTTTTTTGCTGTCCTTTTCTATACCGTGGACGAGCATCGGTTCCTCAATGATTTTTTCAACTGTATGACGCGGATTTAGTGAAGCATATGGATCCTGGAACACCATTTGCATATCCCGGCGGATCTTTCGCATTTCCCCGCTTGAAAGCTTTGTCAGTTCTTTTCCGTTGAAACGAACTTCACCTTCCGTTGGTTCTAAAAGCTTTAACAGCATTCGTCCGGTTGTGGATTTACCACACCCGCTCTCCCCGACTAATCCGAGCGTTTCCCCTTCATTGACTGAAAAAGATACCCCGTCTACTGCTTTTACTGATCCGATTTGTTTTCCGAACACGCCGCCGGTGATCGGAAAATGCTTTTTCAAATTTTGGACTTCTAATAATGGCTGTGACATTTTTCGACCTCCTACCTGTCATGGAGCCAGCAACGTACGCGGCTTCCATCCTCTTGTTCTTCTAATTGCGGTGTATCGGTAATACAGCGGTCGAAAGCATGCTCACAACGTGGTGCAAATGGGCAACCCTGTGTAATCGATCCAGGTTTTGGCACCGTTCCTGGAATGGAGTACAAGCGATCTTTCTTCTGTCGCATATCGGGAACTGATTGTATCAGTCCTACCGTATATGGATGTTTCGGCTTTTTGAAGATCGTCTGTACATCTGACTCTTCAATGACTTTACCGGCGTACATGACGACGATTCGTTCACATATTTCAGCAACGACACCAAGGTCATGCGTGATCATGATGATCGATGTATCTGTTTCTTTATTCAAACGTTTCATTAAATCGAGAATCTGAGCTTGAATCGTAACATCTAATGCAGTTGTTGGCTCGTCCGCAATCAGCACCTCAGGCTCACAAACCATGGCCATTGCAATCATGACCCTTTGTCTCATACCTCCGGAAAGCTGATGCGGATAACTGTCCATCAATTCTTCTGCCCGTGGAAGCCCTACCAATTTCATGATTTCTACTGCACGATTCCACGCCTTCTTCTTATTCCATGAATTATGTAGCCGGATCGCTTCGATCAGCTGATTCCCGATTCTATATACTGGATTCAATGATGTCATCGGTTCCTGGAAGATCATCGCGATATCATTCCCACGAATTTGTCTCATCCGTCTATCTGTAGCTTTTGTTAAATCTTCCCCTTTGTAAAGGATCTCCCCACCTACTATTTTTCCTGGAGGAGAAGGAACAAGCCCCATTACTGAGAGTGATGTTACGCTTTTACCGCAACCTGACTCTCCGACAATACCAAGGACTTCGCCACGCTTGACATGGAAATCGACATTATCCACAGCGGGCACTTCACCATCATCAGTGAAAAAATAGGTCTTTAACCCCTTAACGTCCAGTACTGGAGCATCCATCCACCCCACCTCTCTTTCTGTCTCTGAATCATGATGTTTAAAAGTTTACAAAACTGTTACGTTTCTGAACGTTTGTTCATAATTATGACATCACTACACTTGTTTGACAACACGAAAAATTTTGAAAAATGAAAATATATGTCTGATGCACTATTGTATACCGAGCGAAAAATCATTCTTTTTACCTGTTTTTCTTTGGATTTAACACCTAAATGCCTATTTTAGACAAAATTTTCATCCATTAAAAAAGGTTGATAAGTAAATATCAACCTCAATGAAATATTACAAACGATTATTCACCTAATGCCTGTACAGTAAACAAATTGTAATAACTGCCCTTTTTCTTCATCAACTCTTCATGGGATCCAATTTCTGAAACAGCTCCATCTTCAATGACAACAATCCGATCGGCATGCGTGATTGTAGCTAACCTGTGTGCCACGATAAAGGTTGTCCGGTCATTTGCCAATGTTTGCAGTGAATCCTGGATAAGCTGTTCACTTTCCAAATCCAGAGCAGACGTTGCTTCATCAAGCACGAGCAATGGTGGATTCTTCAAGAATACCCTGGCTATCGCAAGCCGTTGCTTCTGTCCCCCAGAAAGCTTGACCCCGCGTTCACCGATTTTCGTATCATACCTTTGCGGAAGCTTCATAATGAAGTCATGAGCATTCGCTGCCTTTGCAGCATTGAACATTTCTTCATCCGAAGCATGCGGATTTCCCATCTTAATATTCATACGGACAGATTCACTGAACAAGATATTATCTTGGAGTACCATGCCGATTTGATCTCTTAGCGAGCGGACTTGATAGTTGCGGATATCTTGACCATCCAACAATATCCTGCCGCTTGTCACATCATAAAATCTAGGGATCAAGCTTACTAAAGAGGATTTACCTCCCCCGCTCATCCCGACAAGTGCGATCGTTTCACCAGCTTTCACATCAAGTCGGATATCCTTTAAAACAGGCTCTTCATCGTCATTGTATTGGAAAGTGACATGATCAAAGGATACGTGTCCATCTACATGCTCGAGTTTTTTAGCCCCGGGCTTGTCTTCGATATCATATTCTTCATCCATGAAATCAAAAACACGATCCATGGAAGCGATCGCTTGGGTCAATGTCGTAGATGAGTTCACCAATCGCCGTAATGGATTATAAAGACGATCCATATAAGCGACGAAAGCAACCATCGAACCAACGGTTATTTTCCCTATAATCGCAAAATATCCCGCGACCCCGATGACAAGCATCGGCGCAATATCCGTAATCGTATTGACGACAGCAAAAGTCCTTGCATTCCATGATGTATGATCGAGGGCACGATGCAAAAAATTCGAATTGCGTACATCGAACTGTTCATGTTCATAATCCTCGACGGCGAAGCTTCTGATCACCGTTATGCCTTGGACCCGCTCATGAAGGTGACCTTGAACTTCAGCTAACGCCTGGGAACGATCCTTCGTCAGGCTTCTCAACCTGCTGTAAAAGTATTTAACCGACAACGCGTAAAGTGGCAGCAAGGAAATTGCCACAAGTGTCAGCCACATGTCCATCGTACTCATGATGATGATGGCGATGACAATCGTGAACATATCGAGCCAAACATTCATCAGGCCGGTAACGACAAATGCTTTCGTCTGCTCAACGTCATGGATGACCCGTGAAATGATTTCGCCCACTTTCGTATTGGAATAAAATTTGAGGCTGAGCTTCTGAATATGGCTGTACAGGTTATCACGGATATCGTATAAAATCTTACTTGCTGTCCACTGGGCATAATATTGACGGTAATACTCGATTGGCGGCCTTAATACGACAAATACAAAAAAAGCGCCGCCCAATACCCAGGACAAGCGGGATAACTTCTCTTCAACACTTATATTTGCATTAATGACATCATCAACGACATATTTTAAGATCAAAGGAATTAACAAAGGTATGCCAAATTTGAAGATTCCGATGATGACTGTCACGATGATCTGCTTCGTGTAGGGTCGGACAAACTTCATATATCGCTTTGTACTGCTCGTAGGAACCACCTCCAGATGACTTATGTAAGTATAGAAGGAGCTGACTAGTTTGATGTGTCAGCCCCTTTCTTTAACGGTATTCCAGGAATCGTTCATACCAATTTTCAATGAAATCAGGCTCAAAAGGCCCCTTGCGTTGATTGATCATCGAACATAATTCATCTAAATTCCGTTTCAAGATGTCGTTGATTTCTTTCGGGTAATCCATTTCCTTACGATGAAGAGCAAATTCATCCTCATCCAAAATCGTATAGGTCATATCCGGAAATACTTTTACATCTAAATCGTAATCAATATACTTCAGGGCTTCATCATCATACGTAAAAGGAGTTCCTAAATTACAGTAGTAATGAATTCCGTGTTCCCGCAACATCCCGATGACATTGAACCATTGTTCAGCATTGAAATAACAGATCGCAGGTTCTCTTGTCCGCCACTGTCTTCCGTCAGACTCAGTGACTATGATACGGTCATTTCCGCCAATTACTACTGAGGAAGTTCCTTTAAGCACAATCGTTTCTTCCCATACCCGGTGCAGCTGCCCATTATGTTTGTAACTCTGAATTTGAATTGAACTTCCAGTGGTCGGAAAAGACATACGAAACTCCTTCCTTGCATTTTGTATTGCTAAGGTTTTTTCGCCTACACAAATTTTCTCTTCCTATTATATCCTCTAAACCTGCAAATGAAAATGAATGTGCATTTTAGGAGGACACACTCTCAATACATTCAGGAACATCATTACGAGGGGAGTTCACAATCGTCGGTACATCATAAGCCATCATTTTTGAAGCAGGAAATGGTTTCATCATATCGGTCAATGCTTTCGTCTCTCCGTCCCATTGAAGCCATTGAGAATAACCCTCTTTAGGTAAAATGACAGGCATCCGATTATGGATATCAGCCATTAATTCATTGGGTTCAGTAGTAAGGATCGTACATGTATAGATTGGCGTCCCTTGATTATCCTTCCACTTTTCCCATAACCCTGCAAAGGCAAACGGTTTCCCATCCTTCATCTTTATGTATTTCGGTTGTTTATGTTTGCCGTCCTTTTTCCATTCGAAAAAACCATCAGCCAGGATGAGACATCTTCTTTTTTTGAAGGCATGCTTAAAGCTCGGTTTTTCAGGAACGGTTTCCGCCCTTGCATTGATCAACTTGTACCCGATTGAAGGATCTTTCGCCCAGAAAGGCACCAATCCCCACTTTAAAAATCCTGCCCGCCGCTTCTCACCGTTTGCAACGATGGTAAGTATATCCTGAGATGGTGCAATATTATACCGTACAGGCAAATCAAATTCTGATGCAAACTCGTCAATTTCAAACCAATCCATCAGAAGATCGATCTCAGCAGTCAGCGTAAATCTTCCACACATTGGAGCTCATCCTTTCTTATTTCATTTTAGCCTGACGTTGGGGTTCTTTAATCATAATAAAGAAAACATGGAAACACCAAATCATTTGCGCAGCGTTAAGCTAAAGGAAAAGCACCCCCGACAATGTCGAGAGTGCTTTGTGGAAGGTAACTATTTGTTACGCTGTTGTTGCTGTTGTTGCTGTTGAGCTCTTTGTTGAGCCTGCTGGTTTTGACGACGAACTTCTTGAGCGTTAGTCTTCTCACTACCGAATTCAGCAGCGAATTGTCCAGCCTGTTGTTGTCCAGCTTGTTGTTGTGCACCTTGCTGTTGACCTGCTCTTTGTTGAGCTTGCTGGTTTTGACGACGAACTTCTTGAGCGTTAGTCTTCTCACTACCGAATTCAGCAGCGAATTGTCCAGCTTGTTGTTGTCCAGCTTGTTGTTGAGCGTTTTGTTGTTTCACATGCTGAATGTTTGTTCCAGCTTGTGTTTGTCCTGGCTTTTGTTGTTTTGCCATGAGTCTCACCTCCACATGAGTTAATTTAACCATCACAAGGATGTGTTATCCGGTAATTCAGGATGTACCATTTACCATACATAATTCGAGAAGTGAAGGAAAGATTAAATTCAATACGTACAGGGTAAACGTACATTAAAGCTATGGTACAAGGAGGGAAAACATGTTTGTAGGCAGGGATATGACGGAATTGGCAATGCTGTCGACCGAAGAATGGACTGATAAAGAATTGGCTTTTTTCCATCATTCATTACAGCAAATGACTCCTTATTTGAACAGTGAAGGGACTTCAATCCACCAAGATATCATTGAAGAAATCGAAAGACGTGGCGGCTTGCACCGGGATGAAGCGGACTGGAGCCATGGGACACGCCCGAATTACGAATAAAGGGAAAAACGGCTGCCCTCTTTTGAGGAGACAGCCGTTTTTGTTTAGCACTCTATCGGTCAAACGACTGTAGTCGACGGGTTCCGCCCTCATTCAAGTTGCATAATTCAACTATTTGAGTAGGATTGTCCGCCATCAACATTGAGGGTCGCTCCTATGACCCAGCTTGCTCGTTCAGACGCTAAAAAGGCCACAACATCTGCGATTTCCTCAACCTTCCCAAAACGGCCGCCAGGAATTTCATCCTTTACAAATTCATTGATTTTCTCTGGGTTTTCATCCAGTCTTTTTTGCCAGTTTCCGGACGGATGAAGAATGGCTCCTGGTGCAATACCGTTTACCCGGATACCATAATGGATCGCCTCATCTGCTAAGGCCTTTGTGAAACTGATCATAGCCGCTTTTGAACTGTTATAGGTCGGTTTTCCCCCTGATTCCCGACCGTAAATGCTTGAGATATTGATGATCGATCCCAGGTTATGTTCCTTCATTCTTTGTAAGGCGAGCTTACTGAAATGGACTGCAGAATGAAAATTCAACTCCATTGCGTCTCTGAATTGATCGACGGTTGTTTCCTCAATGCTCCCGCCATTACTGCCGCCTGCATTATTTACCAGGATTTCAATCGAGCCATGGTCAGCGATGAAGTCTTCGAATATTTTTTCCCTCATATTCCCATTGGTCAAGTCTCCCTGGTAAATTGAAATACCTTCTTGTTCTTTTTTCGCTTTTTCCAGATCCTCTTTTCCCCTGGCACAAATTCCAACCCTTACACCTTCTGCTAATAAAGCTTCAGCGATTGCTTTTCCGATCCCTCTCGAACCGCCTGTTACAAGGGCTGATTTACCTTCAAGATTCAAGTCCACTAATCATTCTCCTTTCCATAGGGCAGCTATTTTTTGATGAGGTACAGGTAAGGGATATGACTCCAGCTGCTCTTTAGAGACGAGCTTCCCTTCATCTAGTGACTCGTTTGCCGTAAACTTACCGGAATAAACAGTGATTTTCCATGTTAAATGGGAGAAGATATGTTGGAATTCGAGTACCTGGTCGTTTAGATCAGCTTGAATAGGGTATTTTTCCTCTAAGTGAACCTTTAGCTGTTCTTTTTGGGGAAACGCATTTCCGTCTACTGTTTCATAATTTGGAAATTGCCATAGGTTCGCAAGCAATCCTTTTTCTGGCCTTTTTTCAATGATCGTTTCGCCTTGTTGGTTTTCAAGTAAAGCAACGGCGATCTTTAATGTTTTATTTTTAAGCTTTTTCTTTTTAACAGGAAGCTCGGCCTGCAAACCTTCATCGAAAGCTTTACAATAGGATTGCACAGGGCAGAGCATACATGTGGGATTTTTCGGTGTACAAATGATAGCACCCAGTTCCATTAGACCTTGGTTAAAATGAGATGGATTTTCTTTAGAAATAAGGATCCGTACAGCCTCTTCAAAAACTTTGCGTGTTTGAGGCTTGGCGATATCTTCATCGATCAATAAAATCCTTGAGAGGACACGCATGACATTACCGTCGACAGCTGGCTCTGGAAGGCCGAATGCAATGCTTGCGATTGCTCCAGCTGTATATGGACCGACACCTTTTAAAGCCTGGATCTCTTTCGGGCGATCTGGGACAATCCCTTGATATTTCTCTTCGACTTCGCGGACAGCGGCTTGAAGATTCCGGACACGGGAGTAATAGCCTAGGCCTTCCCATGCCTTCAGCACTTTTTCTTCATCTGCATTCGCAAGTGCGGTGACAGTTGGAAATAATTCCATGAACCGTTCGAAATAAGGGATCACCGTATCGACACGTGTTTGCTGTAGCATGATTTCTGAGACCCAGATTTTATATGGATCCCGTTCCCTTCTCCAAGGCAGGTCTCTACGATCGGAATCATACCAGGAGAGTAAGTCAGATTGGAAAGCATCTATATCTATTGTAATATCATCAATATTTTCATTTAATTTTATAGGCAACTTTAACCCTCCATTGTGATAGTATATTGAGAATATGTAGGCATAAACGCAGTCTCGTCCTAAACTATACTATAAACTACTGAGGATGATAAAATGATTTAAAGAAAAGCGCAAGGGCCTGTTTAGCTACGAAGGTCACTGGATGATCCAGGCTGCCTCAGGAGGTCTGAAGTGGTCCAAGTCGATGGGCGATTGAGCTAGATACCACTTGAACTTGAATTTTTGGATACACTAAGGACAAACTGAACCCGTTTGGTAAAATTGTTTTTCTGAGGAGGCTTCATTAAAAGAATGGATACAGGTACACATATCGTAATGGGTATCGGGCTGGGTGGACTCGCCACCTTGGATCCAGTCATCGCGCAGGATCCCCTCACGACACAGGTTGTTTTGATGGGGACGATCATTGGGTCCAATGCCCCCGATTTTGATACGATATTGAAACTGAAAAGTAATGCAGTCTATTTAAGAAACCACCGTGGCATTACGCACTCAATACCGGCAGTAGTGTTCTGGCCGCTGTTGATTGTAGGATGTCTTGATATGTTTTTTCCGGGTGCGAACATGCTGCATGTATGGTTATGGACTTTCCTGTCTGTATTCCTGCATGTTTTCGTTGACATTTTCAATTCATACGGCACACAAGCTCTGCATCCCTTTTCCAAAAAGTGGATTGCACATGGGATGATCAATATATTCGATCCTTTCATATTCTTTGCGCACATCGTCGGGTTCATCCTTTGGTACCAAGGGTTTAACCCTGGCTACACATTTTTGACGATTTATATCGTGCTGGTAGGATATTATATTTGGCGTTACCTCTCAAAAAGGCAAACGATAAAGATGGTCAAAGAGGAAGTATCAGATGCGACGAAGGTTATCGTGTGTCCAACGATAAGATGGGGTCAAAAACACGTAGCCGTCATGAGTCCCGGACATTTCCATGTCATAGAAGTGAAAAATGATAAGCTAACGATCCACGATGAATACGAGCGTAAACCGGTTCCGAAAAATCCGATCATAGATGAAGCAGTCAAGGATTCGAATCTAGCTGCATTCCTGTCCTTCTCGCCAGTCTACCGATGGGAAGTTGAAGAGGATAAAGAGGAAAATGGGTATGAAGTCCGGTTTATCGATTTAAGATACCGATCTAAAGGCCATTATCCGTTCATCGCTGTCGTGAAATTAGATGAAGAGCTCAACATTACCAGTTCTTTTACAGGCTGGGTTTACAGTGAGAAAACATTGCGGCGTAAACTGGATGTTGCTACTACCAATTAATGTGTAATAAGAGGCTGTTCCGGATCATCGAGAATCTGGAATCAGCCTTTTTGTTTTATGAAAATTAACGATATATTTTCGATTTGCACCGATATTTTTCAAATTTGCATCGAAATTTTTTCCATCAGCACCGATAAATTTCTGATTTGCACCGATATATTTCCGATCATCACCGATATATCATTCGGTCCATTCAAGGTCCATGCTTCGGCCCTTTTTTCAACAAGTGCTGGAACTTGGGATTGGCACTGAAATATTCATGGAGTTTACCTCCGAATCGTGTGATCCATTCACGGACGATCCGCTCAGTCACTTGCTGGCCTTCATAACTGCGCCCTGCCCGTGCCCTGGTCGCTTCGAAGTCTTCCCATAAAGCCTCTACCCAGCTTCGGGCTTCTTCATAGGTCAGATGCGGATTTTTTCTCCTTAATTGTTCAGCTAGATCATGAAAGATTTTTTCCATTATGATCTCCTCGTTTCCATGTAAATAATTCCCCGACATATTGGCCTGTTGATTATCCCATAATATAAATATCGTTTAGAAAGGAGTGTCACCAATGCGCAATAAAACAAAGAACTTTCCTCATACCATGTCTCCTGACGGCGAAGCACGTGCGAAAGGAGAATATGCGTCTAAACGAACTGATGGCAAGACCCAGACCCAACCGCAAGAACGGATGAGTCGATCCAATCGTTCCTAAAGCTAGAGCTACCTTGTGAGGAGGTGTCAACTCATGGCAAAAGACAACCATGACAGGCTGCATCCTGCCTATGAAGATCCTTTCCAATCACCTCGAGCTAACCCTAAGCACTCTTTCCATCAGGTGAACGGTGAAACTGAACGAAGCTTACACAATCACGTATTGAAAGTGGAAACACGTAAGCGCTCTTAAAATGCTTATTTAAAGGCGGTGACTCATCGTTGTTTGACGGAAGCCATTAATAAGGCAGACCGCCACGCCTTGAGTCACCCTTTTTACTTTCTATTGTTCAACATTGAAATCGGAAATGCTTCAAGCTCTTTATTATCATTACGATATCCCCAGGCAAAAACGCCATTCATATATGAAATTTCAAATGTACTTCCCGGGTCATTTTCGAGCTCGTACACTTCACCTTTTTTATAAACTGATGGATCAAGCAGATAGCTTTTCGCCATGGCAATTTTTCGTTCATACACAGCTACTTCATTCACAATGCCGTGCTGCTCCGCTTTCCGGGCTTTCTCTGTCAGAGCTCTGATTTCTTCATGTATTTCAAATTCACTCATCTCACTGAATAATCTACTCATTAACCTTACCTCCTGCATACATCCAAAGTATATAAAGAAAACCTTGGCAAAGCCAAGCCTATCGCGACGGCTGAGCCTTAGTTCCACTTATACTTAAGAAATATTTATACTTTCTTATAGTAGAACAATTGACCTTATTTTGTCATTGGGAAAAGGTATGCTAGCATAATGGAGAATCCGATTTCAAGGAGTGTTTTACCATGAAAAGCGTATTGATAACCGGGGCAGGGACAGGACTTGGCAAAAGCCTGGCTCTCCGTTATAGTGCTGAAGGTTGCCATGTTTATCTTGCCGGCCGTACATTCCAAACACTTGAAAAGGTTGAAAATATCATTAAACAAACTGGCGGGAATGCAACGGCCATCGTTTGTGATATCACTGACTACAATGAAGTCCAAAGCACAATCCAGTCACTCTTAAAATCAGCGAAAATTGACATCCTCATCAATAATGCAGGGACGGGCTGCTTTGGTCCTCTGTACTCTTACAAAAATGAAGAAATCGATCAAGTCATAGCTACGAACGTCAAAGGGACGATCAATATGACGCGGGCTGTCGTTCCTGTATTGGTGTAACAAGGTGAAGGCCAAATACTTAATATCATTTCAACAGCGGGATTGCGCGGTAAGAAAAACGAATCCATCTATGTTGCAAGTAAGTTTGCTGTCAGAGGATTTACAGAGAGTCTGATCAAAGAGCTTGAAGAAACCGCCATCAAGGTAACTGCGGTCTATATGGGCGGCATGGATACCCCGTTTTGGAAGGAAACCGATCATATCAAGGACCGATCACGACTTAAAAGCCCGGATGAAGTAGCCAAGTTTATTATGGAACAGAACACCGGACAAGCGGAAATGTTTATTGATCGTTGAAGTCCTGATTATCATCGAGCCATTCCTCGATCATTTCCATCGGAAAACCTTTACGATAAAGGGACTGTTTCATTTTTTGCTTGTATTCCCAGCCAGTGAATTTACCGTATTTCCGGTGCGCCTTCTGAGCTTGCAGTTCCAACGCCTCCCGTTCCTCTTCTTCATCTTTTTCAAGAGAGGCTTTTTCAATGGCTTGTTCAATTACGCTCCACGAAAAACCCTTCTGCTGTAAAACTTGAGCAAGCTTCTGCTTGAGCGCATTTTCACTCAGTTTTTTGTATTGCTTCACTTTTTTCTGGACTAGATTCGTTGCTTCCTCAATTTGCTCATCCTGCGGGTAAACCATCAACGCTTCCTCAATGGTTTTTCCGCTCACCCCTTTTTGATGAAGCTCCTGTTTCAGCGCTTTCGGCCCCTTTTTTGTAGTCGCGATCTTACTGCGGATGAACATTTTCGCAAAATCAAGGTCATTCAAGTACCCCATTTCTTGCAGCCGCCCGATCACCGCCTTTCTAGTGACAGGATCAATCTCCCTCTTCGACAGGTATTGATCGACCTCCTGAATCGATCTCATTCGGTATGAAAGGAAATGCACCGCACTATTCAAACCTTTACTGAACTGGTCTTCTATCAGAAGCTCTTCGATGTGTTCTTCCGTCAGCTCCATTCCCTTTCTAATACCCGACTTTATGTAGACTTCCTCGTCGATGCTGAAACCGAATTCTTCTCCATTTCCACGATCTATAAATACATTGAACCGGCTTTTGTTTTTCTTCTGGACTGTGATCTTTCCTATTTTCATCGGATCACCACCTCATTGATATTTTATCATATCCATTGATTAACCTGTCTTAAAAAGGGAAAACACAATTTATAGAGAACTATTTAGTATGGTTGAGGAGGGATCGAGATGAAAATCGCCATCTCTGGTGGTTCTGGATTTGTAGGACAAACGTTGACTGATCATTTTACCGATAATGGCCATGACGTTTACATTTTGACACGGAATCCTGATGGGAAACCGGAAAAGGAAAGAGTGACCTACATTAAATGGCTTTCAGATGATCATCAACTGAACGAAATCCCGCAACTTGACGCCATCGTGAACCTCTCTGGTGAATCAATCAACGGAAGATGGACTGAAGAAAAGAAAAAAGAGATCCTATCGAGCAGAATCCAGGCAACCCGTTCGATCTTGGACCTGATCGAGCGGCAGGAAACGAAGCCTGAAGTGTTGATCAATGCTTCTGCTGTCGGTTACTACGGGGCCTCTGAAACTGAAAAATTCGATGAGTGGTCAGAAGAACCAGGTGACGGCTTCCTGGCTGAAGTGACAAGGCAATGGGAAAGAGAGGCATTGAATGCAAAGGAATACGACTTACGAGTCGTTTGTACAAGATTCGGTCTCATACTTGATAAAAATGAAGGTGCTTTACCCCGTATGGCACTTCCATATAAGCTTTATGGCGGAGGTCCGATCGGTTCAGGTGAACAATGGTATTCATGGATCCATATCCGTGATGTTGTCGGGCTTGTTGATTTTGCAATCCAAAAAAAGCGAATTGAAGGTGCTTTAAATGCAACATCACCCCACCCTGTCCAGATGAATGACTTTGGAAGACTTCTCGGACGCTGTTTGAATCGCCCGCATTGGTTTCCATTGCCTGGTTTTGTACTGCGTATGACCTTAGGTGAAATGAGCTCCTTGATCCTGGAAGGACAAAAGGTTTATCCACAGAAAGCACTCGATCATGAATATAGGTTCAATTATCCAACCCTCTCATCTGCGTTGACAGCCATTTATGAATGATAAAAAATCTTCCTTAAAATGCATGTTGAAGCTATACTTGATTTTAAAAGCGGCAGTACCTGAGCCATTTTAAGGCGTGGGTTAAGCCCAAATTGAATATACTGGATCCAAGGACCAAGTTTGGAAAATTACACGATCCAATCGTTCATTTATAGAAAGAGGTATAGCATGAAAACGTTATTCAAAAATGCAATTCTTTATCCCGTTACGTCTGCCCCATTTCAAGGGGATCTTTTGATTAAGGACGGGAAAATCAAAAATATAGCAGGTAAGATCAACAGTGATCGCTACACAAAAGTGATTGACGCCTCTGGTATGCACTTGCTGCCTGGTTTCATTGATGTACATACCCATCTGGGCTTATATGACGAAGGAACCGGATGGGCTGGAAACGATGCAAATGAAACCCACGAGCCCCTCACCCCTCATATCAGAGCAATAGATGGGGTACATCCTTTGGACATCGCGTTTAACGATGCGATCAAATTCGGAATAACAACAGCTCACGTCATGCCTGGAAGTGCAAATGTGATTGGCGGACAGACCGCTGTCATAAAGACATACGGCCAGAATATCCAGAAAATGATCATGAAAGAAAAAGCAGGCTTGAAAATTGCCCTCGGTGAGAATCCGAAACGTATTCACAGCGGGCGCCATAACGATTCGATTACCCGGATGGGTATCATGGGAATGCTGCGGGAAGAATTTTATAAAGCAATCAACACGGATAACCCTGATTGTATACGGACTTCCCCGATCATTTCCGTTTTGAAACGGGAGATGCCAGTCCGTATCCACGCCCACCGTGCAGACGACATTCTATCTGCACTCCGATTCGCAGATGAATTTGAGCTGGATTTACGGATTGAGCATTGTACAGAAGGGCATCTAGTCGCTTCAGAACTTAGTGACCGTAATCTACAAGTATCCGTTGGACCAACCTTGACAAGGAAATCCAAAATAGAGCTGAAAAACAAGACGTGGCAGACTTATAAGGTTTTGACTGATCACGGTGTTACTGTGTCGATTACGACAGATCATCCTTATACACCGATCCAATATTTGAATGTGTGTGCTGCCATAGCGGCCCGTGAAGGGCTATCGGTTGAGAATTCGCTTGCGGGAATCACGATCAATCCCGCAAAAAATCTTGGCATTGACGACAGGGTTGGAAGTTTAGAAATCGGAAAAGATGCGGACATCACGTTATGGAATGACCATCCTTTCCATTTTTCAGCCTTACCGAATCTGACAATGATCGGCGGCCATATCGTGTACAAGAAATTCAATTGAAGAACAAGGTCGAGACGATTCGCAGATGGCCTGAACACTAGTCCAATTATAGGTTGAAAACGAACGAATTGTGATGGAATTACATACGATATAAGGACAAGTACCCTCGACAAAAAAAGATGAATATCAACAAAAAATATTGGTTCCATTTTGGATATAAATCGATTATGATATGGTTATAAAGCAAACGTGGCAAAGTCATGGCGCGCGTGGGATTCAGCTATGTTTTCTTCGTTTGGTGGAATGGAATCAAAACAGAATATTTTAAAGGTAAGGGAAGGCAATTGGTGCGCCACCAGTACATCTGGTCTTAGTGGGTTCGATTCCCACCCCGAATTAGAAATTTTAATTCGAGGGTAGAGTCGACTACCCTCTTTGGGAGGATGTATAACATGTTAAAGAAACGTGATCTTAATGAATGTCATGTTCTTTATGAATTGATGGCAGACCCGGCTGTCTTCCCTTTTGTGCGCCACAAAGCTGGATCCGTCGAAGAGTTCATCTTTTTGACAAAGCAGACAATAGAGGCGGAAGAGAATGGGGAACTGATCTCAAGAACAATTTTAGAAGAATGGGGAAACCCGATCGGTACGATCAACCTGTTCGATATCCAGGATAACTGTGGTTTTTTAGGAACGTGGATCGGCAAGCCATACCACGGAAAAGGCTATAATCAAACGGCGAAAGAATTATTTTTCAATGAGTTGTTTTTCGAAAAAAACATTCAAACGATCTTCATGCGGATCCGTAAAACGAATCCTCGGTCAGAACGTGCGGCATTGAAAATTCCATACGTTTCGCTCGCGAATGAAACAAGACCGGACATCTACGAACAATTGAATGCAAAGGAAAATGTGTATAACTTGTTTCAAATTGAACGTGATACTTACTATATGTACACAGCACGCCAGTCTTCTCTTGTCGAAGAAGCAATGGAGGCTTAAAAACGTATACTGTATGATGGATGACCTGGCCCGGGTTGGGTCAGGTTTTTTAATGGGATTGGATAGATTTAGCCAATGAGGATTGATTGAAGGAATGAATCAGTTGATTTTGTGGATGGTATCGTACCCAGTATAACTATAATCGCGCTATTAATTAAATTATTGCGCGAACTCAAGAATAATCACGCAGATCAGGACTTTAATCATTAAAAATGTCTTGAGGTACATTAAATCCGTCCAGTTATACACATGTGGATGACTACAATTTTTTCACACGTTTACCCATTCTTTCCTCTTATACTTCACTGAAGATTGTACATCATAATAAACGAGAGGTAATCCTCTCACTATTTGTCTAAGGAGGGTTCACTCATGGGAAAAGACAAACGTTCTCGCAACCAAGCACAGAACAGACAGAACATCGCACCTGATGGTCGTGATGTCGAGTTTTCCCAAGAGCTTGCCGACTCTGATGATCTGCAAGCGCAGGAGAGAGCAAGGGCGGCTGATCGTCGCGCAAGACGTAAATAACCTCTGCAAGACTGAACAGGAGACTTGTCCCTTCCCCGGCAAGTCTCCTTTGTTTTGATTATTCTCTGTGGATGGATGTGGATATGTGTATAAGTGGGTATCAAACATGTGGATAATGTGAATAAAAACGTGAATAACTTGTCAAACCTCATATCAATTTATCTCAACGTGTGGATAAATTGTTGATAAAAATGATAGTGCACCAGGCACCGATTCAGAACCCTTGTACCCCAAGGAGTCCCGATCGGTGCCTGGTACTGTCTGAAAGCCCATGTGGCTCAAGGACTGAATTAAAGTGCCTGGTACACATGTTACTTTATTACTAAGGTGGCGATGACTTCGACGTGTGCTGTATGTGGAAACATATCCACAGGCTGGAGTCGTTCGATTTTAAAGCCGCCGTGTTTGGTAAGATAGTCCACATCTTTCGCCAATGTGGATGGGTTGCAAGAAACATATACCATCCGTTTCGGTTGGATTTTTGCCACCGTCTTCAAAAAGGTCATATCGCATCCGGTCCTTGGTGGATCGACGACGATGACATCCGGTTTCCACCCTTCCTTCAGCCATTTCGGCAGCAGTTCTTCTGCTTTCCCGGTTACGTAAGTTGCGTTATTAATTCCGTGACGTGCGGCATTTTCGTTAGCATCCTTGATCGATTCTTCAATGACATCCATGCCGCGTACCTCCCCAGCACGTTCTGAAAGCCACAGACCGATCGTCCCTACACCGCAATAAGCATCGACCACCTTCTCTTCCCCTGTCAGTTTTGCTGCTTTCCGGGCTTCGTTATAAAGCTTCACTGTCTGTACAGGATTCAATTGGAAGAAAGCTCTTGCTGATAATTCGAAGGAAAGATCACCTAACGTTTCTTGAATCGTCTGATCGCCTTCTAAATGAATGGTTTCATCTCCAAATATCAGTGAGGTTTTCTGGCCATTGATGTTCTGGAGAATGGACGTAACTTCTGGAAGCCGCTTCTTCATTTCCTTTATAAGCAAATCCTTTTTCGGAATCTCCCGCTGAGTCGTAATTAACACGACTTGAACCTTTTCTGTCCTGAAACTTACACGGGTGACTATGGTCCTTACAATCCCCGACCGTTTCCGCTCATTATAAATTGAGATGTTCAAATCCTCTAAAATCTTTTTTACCGTATTCGTGACACTTGTTGTTTGTGGATGCTGGACCATACAATTCGATAGATCGATCAGTTTATGGGAGCCAAGACCGTACAATCCAGCCAGCACACTTGCACCTTTTTTAGCAACCTGGAACTGGCTTTTATTCCTGTAATTCCATGGGTCTTCCATCCCGATCGTATCTTTCAAAGGCAAGTGATGGGCGTCGAAATCAGTATATCGGCTGAATGCTTGCCGTACGATATCCTTCTTTTCTTTCAACTGCGCTTCATAACGTAAATGCTGAAGCTGACAGCCGCCGCATTGTTCATAAATCGGGCAAGGCGGTTTGACACGGTCCTTCGATCTCTTTTTGATCGATACCATTTCAGCTTCAATACGGTTTGGCAATGGCTTCGTCACTTTTGCGATCACTTCTTCCCCCGGAAGCGCTCCTGTTACGAAGGTGACCTTTTTATTGTAAAAACCGATGCCTTCTCCGTTGATCCCTAACCGTTTGATGGCTAACCGGATGGTGTCTCCTGCTTTCAGCTTTGTTTCAGTTGATTTCATACATACACTCCGTCCTTTTATAATCGGACTTATTATATCACGGGTCAAACAGAAAAAGACAACCTCCGGAATGGTATCAAAGGCTGCCTTCTGCTAGTCAGTTTGCGATCGGGTCAGGAATACGGTTGTTCGCTACAAGATGATCCAAGCTTTTAAAGGAATATCCTTGCTTCCTCAAGTCATCAATCACCTTTCCGAGTGCTTCCGCATTATCTTTCGAAACCGAATGCAGCAATAAAACCGATCCCGGGTGGATTTGTTTCATGATGCTACGGTAAGCATAATCAGCACCTTTTTGCTGATTCGTCACCCAGTCCATATAGGCCAGTGACCAGAATACATTGATATAGCCTTCTTTTTCGGAAAGGGCTAAAGTACGTTCACTAAAAACTCCACGAGGCGGGCGCAGGTACATCATATCGTTCCGTCCTGTAATTTCCTCGTATTTATTTTTTACCTTTTGTAGCTCCTGCTTTAGACGTTCATCGCTTACAGTAGTAAGATCAGGATGGTGCCACGAATGGTTTCCGACGATATGGCCTTCCGCTACCATCCGTTTCACAAGCTCCGATTGATCATTAAGATAATGTCCTGTTACGAAAAATGCGGCCGGAACCTTTTTGTCTTTTAACACATCAAGCACTTTTTCCGTGTACCCATTTTCATACCCGTTATCGAATGTAAGATAAAGATTTTTCTCACGAGTATCCCCGATATAATATCCGTTGTACTTCTTAAGAAGATCGATGAATTTCTGATCGGTTGTAGCTGGCTGCTGATCCTTGCTTCTCTTGAAAAACCAATCATGCTTCTGGTTCGAATAAGCAAAAGCATCAAGCGGAACAGATAAAATAAAGCTTAAAATCAACATCAATATGGTAAACTTCTTCAACAGCACTCGACTCCTTTTTCTTATCCTTAGTCTTAGTTTGAATGAAGAGGATGTATCCATACGAGGAATCGATTACCATTTTATGTGTACCAGGCACCGATCAGAATATCTTGGCGCTGTTAGCTTCTCGATCGGTGCCTGGTACACTTCAAATCTTCGGAAAATGAAAAAGCCGGGGGTGGGTTCCCCGGGCTTTTATCGTGTGTGTTTTTATTTGAATACTGGGTCTTTGAATTGGGCGAGCTTTTCTAATGATGATTTTTCTATATCGTGGTGCAAACTGTTCCCGTGAGAATCCATGGTTACGACTGCTGTGAAGCCTTCTACCTGCAGATGCCACATCGCTTCCGGGATACCGAATTCGAGGAGATCGACTCCGTTTACCTTCTTAATGCATTCTGCATAATATTGCGCTGCACCGCCGATTGCATTCAAGTAGACACCGCCATGCTCTTCCAACGCCTTCAGGGTCTTCGGCCCCATACCTCCTTTTCCAATGACTGCACGGATGCCGAATTTCTTCATGATGTCACCCTGGTAAGGTTCTTCCCGGATACTTGTTGTTGGTCCTGCAGCCTTGACATGATACTCACCATTCGAATCCTTCATAATGACTGGACCACAATGATAGATGATTTGACCATTCAAGTCGATCGGAGCATCATTGCTCATCAGGTGCTTATGGATTGCATCACGTCCAGTATGCATAACCCCGTTTATACGCACGACATCACCGACTCGCAATTCACGGATTTTTTCTTCCGTGATCGGTGCTTCAAGCACAACCTCACGAACTTCATTCTTCTCTTCAAGCGCAGCTGCAGCCTTTTCCATTTCTTTTTTGAAATCGACCTTTTCACCGTCCTGATAGAACCACTCCAGAATCTCACCCTTATTCGGATCAAGCTTGAATCCGAGACGACGATACGCCCAGCAGTTGTATGCAACGGACACGAAGAAGCTTGCAGGAATACGGTTCATAACACCGACTTTACAACCTAGTAGTGTCGTCTCTCCGCCAAAGCCCATAGTTCCGATCCCGAGCTCATTGGCATTATCCATGACGTATTCTTCAAGCTTGCGAAGGTCTTCGTTCGGATTGACATCTTCTACAGAACGGAAGAGTTGATCTTTAGCAAGCTCGTAACCTGACGTCCGATCGCCGCCGATTCCGATTCCGATAAAGCCAGCGCTGCACCCTTGTCCTTGCGCTTGATAGACAGAGTGCATGATACACTTACGGATCCCGTCCAAGTCACGTCCAGCGCGTCCAAGGCCTTCTAATTCAGTAGGCAGGCTGTATTGGATATTCTTATTTTCACAGCCTCCACCTTTCAGGATCAGCCTTGCATCGATGTAATCCTTTTCCCACTGCTCGAATTTGATGACAGGCGTCCCTGGTCCGAGATTGTCACCGCTGTTCGCACCAGTCAACGAATCGACCGAGTTCGGGCGAAGCTTCGTATTCTCTGTCGCTTGCTTGATCGCTTCTATGATTGCATCCTTTATTTTCAGCTGATTCACACCAACCGGCACTTTCACTTTGAATGTCGGCAGACCTGTATCCTGGCAGATCGGCGAGACATTTTCATCAGCCTTTAAAATGTTTTCAGTGATCGTATCGAGTGACATCGCTGCCCGAGTCCCGGCATTTTCCTGGGCTTTTGCTTTTGCAATAGAGCGGCGTACATCCTTCGGTAAATTGGTCGACGTCTCAACAATCAACTCGTACATGCTGTCTTTCAGTTTTTCCATTTCCCCAGTGTCCCCTTTATGAATATTTTCACACAAGATGAAAGGCTCCTCCTCCCCAACATCCCGATGGAATGATGAATTTTAGAAAGGCTCTGTTAAACGCAAAATTCACTCACTTTCCGCAGGATGGAGGAAAAGCGGAAGAGACCCGCTTTTTAGTCACGAAGGCCACTGGAAGTCCGACGAGGAGGCTCGAACCAAACAAAGTTCGGTTCTGCGTGGGTAACTTCTTAAGTAGTACTTCAATGTATCGACCGCCTCAGGAAGTTTGATGAAGTGAGCCAAGTGGTTGGGCGATGAGCTGGACATCACTTCTATGCATCCTTACTGTGAGTCTTCGCCTGGCTCTCTAACCGCAGGAGTGTCGCGAAATTTCGCTTAAGAACATTTTCAACATTACTATTAACAAAGCCCTCAGAAAAAAACTTATTGAAAGCGGAAACATAATACGTTAACTATATTTCCAGTATAACAAATTGTTCGGTTAAATTCCTTTTCTATCGACTCTTACTCCCAATTGTAGCGGAATTGCTTGCATTTCTGTTCAAGCTCATCCAACATGGCGATGATCTGATCGATTTCTTCAATTCCAGCCGTTTCAGGATCAATCGTATCCAATACTTTAAGGAGCATATCGATTCTCTTCTGGATATAATCCATCTGTAATGATTTATCGTTTACGGCATTACCCATATAAAAGGTCTCCTTTCTTAATCCAATCATATGATAACAGATTATTAAAAGGCGTTGGTGATTACCTGTCTTTACTATCGCTTTACAAAAGTAAGTCAAAACCTTACACTAAAAGTTATAGAATAGTTTTAAACCCAATTCGAGGTGATGTTGGATGAATTATGAATGCATGTGCCCGAAATACGAAGCAGCCATCGAAATCATCGGCAAAAAGTGGACAGGTCTGATCATTCGTGTTTTGCTTTCTGGACCTAAACGGTTTAAAGATATAAAAAAACAAATTCCTGATATGAGTGACAGAATGCTGACTGAGCGTATGAAAGAACTTGAAGCTGTCGGCATTGTAAAACGGGAGGTCTATCCTGAAACACCTGTCCGGATCGAATACACATTAACAGATAAAGGAATTTCACTTAAGGACGTCATAAATGAAATCCAGCGTTGGAGTGATGACTGGGTGGAAATGGAATAGACTCAGGATAGATAAAAGGGGCCACTTTCAAGTGTCAGCCCCTTTATTTTGTGCTTATTTTCCATTTTAATTTGTCATATTGAACCTTAGCGAAATGTAATCCTGAACTGGGATCCATGCACCGATTCCTTGATGGGTTACATTCTTCACTTCAATACTCTTCTTGCTTCCCTTCAAGTTGATGAAGACTTCACCGTATGTGACCCTTCCTTTTTCGTTTACAGCAGGAACGTATCCATACAAGTAACCTACCTTCTTTGGAGGGATGTTATAAACGTTCTCTTTCTTCGTTCCTCTTCCAATGATCGTTGTAAATGAAAGAGGAAGACCTGTTTTTTGTGAAGCCTTGATCATCATCATCTTCTGGACATCCTCAGGGCTCTCGATCTGAGCGGTCAAACCTCCAGATACCTTCTTTTCATTTTCTTGATTGAATTGAAGCTGAGAAACCACTTTACCGCCCCGGTTGTTCAATTGGTTGACATTCACTTTTTGATATTCCCAGTTCACATTCGTTTCAGCTGATTCATAATTCAATGGCCATTGACCTAAATAGATTTTGGCACGATAACCTATCGCAGCTTTTGAAGGTGAAATGCTGGATTCATTAAAGAGACGGATAAGTTCCGGATTCTCGATTTTGATATCGGTTGTCGAGAACATTTGCTCTGTAAGCTGACTAGGTTGTAAATCAGGTAGGTCCTGCGTTGCATTTGGATAGGTGTTTTCTTTAGAAATCGATACCGTCGAATTTGGAACCGCAATCCTCTCGGAACTCTTCGCTTTTTCTGCGGATAATGCCTGATCTGGCCATAGTAACAGCCCTAAACAGACGATCAAAATACCCAACTTTCTCATCGGACATGCTCCTTTCTTACCTTTATTTTTTTCCACTCGGGATAAAATCTGCATGCCAAATTTTTCATGTATGCAATAGAAGAGAAATTCCTACTCTAAAAGTTTCAAACAAACGTTTGATTGAATGTAAATTTCCATGCTGATGCTATATCAAAAGGCATCAAACATTTGATTAACGATTTACAATGATTGTCGAATGCCTAAGCTTCCTCGATCAATCGCCAAGATAACACCGAAATATCATCAGGATACCCCTGGTCCTCCAGGAAAGTCCGGACCATTTTCAATGCACCGTCCGGGACCACGATTGCTGCAATCTCCTTTTTTTCAAAAACAAAGTCACCAATGTTCCGCCACTCCCTTTCCCGATAAAACGTATGCCCTTCCCTCGGATGGAAGTCGGTGATTTTTATAAAATCCATCAACGGGTGCTCCTCTCTCAACAGGTTGTCCTTTGATTCATGGACTGACGACACGTAACAAACCGGCAAAAAGACGTCGTGGACTGCCTCCGCTTTAAACCCGATTGCAGCTCTCCCGTAGTACACAGCGTGCTCCACCAAATCTTTGAACGGGATATCAGTCGTACTGCAGAATGCGTTTGTCTTATAAGGACCCACCTGCTCCTGGCTGGTTGCTTTCAATCGTTGCGACTTTAAAATCTTCAATAGGATATCGACAGATTCTTTTTCTGATTTCGGCTTGCTCCTTTTCAGCAATTCATCTGGACTCAGCACTTGTACATCGCCTTTTGGTGAACCGGTGAAATGCCAGTAGATCCTCGAATAATATCGCTGCATAAAAAAACACCCCTCTGTCAGGACTTCCTAACAGAAGGGTGTGCATCTTCACTGTATTTAATGTGTAATGTCAATTTTCGTTTTCAAAAATCTCAATCTCACGCCACTTGCCAAATTTATAATAACCGTAAGCAACAACACTACTAATGACAAAGCTCATCCCAATTCCAAATGCGATGCCATCTTCACCTAACCACCTTGAAAAAAGATAGGTCGACGGAACACGAAGGACCCAGAATGAAATCAGGTTAAGAATCAGGATCTGAACCATTGCACCCGCAGCCCGCACAATTCCATTCAAGACAAAATTGATTCCCAGGAATGGGTAAAAGAAGGCGACACTCTTCAAATAGGTTGTCCCAAAAGCAATCGTTTCCTTGTCACTGACGAATAAACGGATCAATCCTTCAGCGAAAATAAATGCAAACAAACTGATCGAGAAGGAAACCCCCAGGATAAGATAGATTCCGTTTTTGGAAATCGCCTCGACTCGATCCCATGAACGAATCCCGATATTCTGGCCTGCCATACTGTTCACGGCTGAACCTAAGGTGAACGCGGGGAGCATGATAATACTGTCGATTCGCTGGGCAGCTCCGAAACCAGCGACTACATCGGCTCCAAAATGGGCTACGATTCCCATGATCGCAGCAACTCCTCCAGAAATCGCCATCATCTGAAGTCCTGACGGAAAACCGAGCTTGAATAGTGTAAAAAAGTAAAACCTTGATGGCACATACGGCATGACGAACGGGACATTTGCTCTCCATACCGAATAGATAAGCCCATAAATAAATGCAAAACCTTGAGAAACGATCGTGGCGTATGCCGCACCTATGATCCCCATATCAAAGACCCAGATAAAAAGCGGATCGAGGATCGTATTCAGGACAACCGCCATGAATACGAACCGGACCGGTGTTTTACTATCGCCAAGTGCCCGAAGTACCGTTCCGATAAAATTATAACCGAACAAAAATAGGATCCCTAGAAAATTGACCTGCAGATAGCTGTGGGCTAACGGGAAAATTTCTTCAGGTGTTCCGAGCAGCTCCAACAGCCAGCCTGATAGAAAGAAGCCGATAACACCTAAAGTCAAGGCCATGATACCCAGCACAAAGACGAAAGCATTCAACGATTCCCTCAAGCCTTCTTCATCGTCTGCACCTTTCTTTTGCGAAATGACGGTCAAGGAAGCGCTGTTCACCCCGATTATGAACGAGAGGATGGTGAAAATCAACGTGGCAGAAATCGAAATCGCACCTAAGGCATCTGAACCCAAAAGATTACCGACCCACAAACTATCGATGAATTGGAAAGATGTTTGCAGGATGTTCGTAAGGAAAATCGGCATAGAGAAAACAATCATCTGTTTCGGAATTGGACCTTTTGTAAAATCCATTTGTACAGCCATCGTTCCACCACCTTCTCTTGCCTCTTCATATTGAAAAGCACCCCTTTAAATATGGAGTGCCTTCCGAAGTTTGACAAATGTAATTTTCCCATTATAGACCCGATCTAAAACCTGTGTCCCGAGCCACTGGGTACATATCGCGAACAAGAAAATCCACCAGCCAATCACAAATGCGGTAAGGAAAAAAATCACCCCATTGATCCAGAACATCATTTGGCCAGGTGCACGCTTGAACACATTCGCGAAGATCTGGGCCAAAATCGCCATACCACCTGAGGAGGCCCCGTTTTTAAACAGAATACCGACACCAATCCCGAAAAGGCATGCTCCAAAGACAAGATCGATCCATGGAATCGAAATTGCCCGAGGTAACAGCAATCCGATCAAATCAACAGTAAGCGAAGTAACTGTCACTGAAAATATCGTTTTCCCTGCTGAAGTGGCACCGAGGTATTTTAAAGCAGCGAACAACAAAGGGACATTGACGAGCCATAATGTCCAGCCATGCGGAACGTTCCAAAAGTACTCATTTAAAATAGCGATTCCTGCAGCCCCACCAGACGGAATATGATGAGGAAAAAGAAACAGCCCCATACCAAGGCCTTGAATGATTGCTCCAATTGTTAAATAGATGAACGTCCTTACTCTTGGACCCATTTTGCGCTTTCCACAACCTCAATGCTGTCATGGACCGATTGGACCATTGAACAGTTTTTACGGGTCAGCTGCATCGCCTTCTCGATTTTCTTTTCATTCCAATCCGAAGTCTTGATATGAAAAGTAAGTTCGATTCTCTCTATACGGTTCGCCTTTGCCTCGTTCCGTACGACATGAGCCCTCACAGTGATATCTTCAAAAGGGTAGCGCATTTTCTCCAATACTTTTCGTAACACTCCACCGCTGCATACAGCTACCGATGAGACAAGTAGTTGATAGGGACGGAAGCCATACTCCTCGTTCCCGGAGATATCGAGCTTACCGTATTCAAATTCAGTCGTGAAACCGCCCTCAGTCATGTTAAATTCCATTTCCAGCACTCCTGACCTCTCATAGAAGATTGTACTCTGATATAATATATAAAGGATTTTTTAGAATTTAAGTGGATTAAAGAATAGACCAATATATAAAAATGTACCAACTTATGAAAGGAAGTACAAGTTATGCGTTCCGCCCGTTATCGTTTCATCGTTCTGATCGCCGTCGTTTTCGTTTCCGGATTTGCACAGGGATTATTGCTGCCCCTGCTCGCTATACTGCTTGAAAGGGCAGGAGTTTCATCAAGCGTTAACGGTCTCAGTGCGTCAGCATTTTATATCGGCATCTTACTTATCTCACCTTTTATTGAAAAACCATTACATAGATTCGGCTATAAAAGGCTGATCATTACCGGTATAGCGTTGACATGTGTATCCATGCTCATCTTGCCGCTGTGGCAAGCGATCTGGTTCTGGTTCATACTCCGTGTCCTCATCGGGATCGGGGACCATATTTTCCATTTTGCTACACAGGTATGGCTTACGTCCATGAGCACTGAAAAAAGACGGGGACGGAACATTGCGATCTATGGTGTTTCATTCGGACTAGGTTTCGGTATTGGACCAGTCATGACAAGGCTTGTCGAAATCCATCAGGCACTGCCCTTCATCATTGCGGCAGCCTTATGTGTCCTTTCTTTATCCTTCCTTATAAGGATTGACAACGAATATCCAGAAAACATTACGACACCGGATGTTCAAAGCACCTGGAAAAGGTATGGAAAAGTTTTCAGGATGTCCTGGGCGGGGTTGCTTGGAACGTTCGGATATGGATTTATTGAAACAGCCGTCCATAGTAATTTCCCGGTGTATGCCATCCGTCAAGGGCTTGGCATCGAAGCTGTCTCAATCCTTTTGCCAGCCTTCGCGGTCGGCGCTCTCGTTTTCCAAGTGCCGCTCGGATTATTAAGCGATCGTTTCGGACGAAAACCGATCCTGGTGATATCACTTTTTATTGGTGGCATAAGTTTTTTAGCGATGGCCCTGGATGGTTCACTCGTTTACTTGACGACGATGTTCGTCATTGCCGGTTTATTTCTAGGCTCCTTATTTTCGATGGGGATCACTTATATGGCAGACCTTCTTCCAAGAGATTTGCTCCCGGCGGGAAATATTTTAGCTGGTATTTGTTTCAGTCTAGGGAGCATATTCGGTCCTTTGATCGGTGGATTTGCCATCCAGTTTTTTAAAGAAGGAAGCATCTATTACACAATCGGAGGAATGATGCTTATCCTGTTCGTCGCCATCACCTTTTTCCAGCCGACAGCGGTCACCCAAGTACAGCAAAAGGTTTAACCGTTTATCTGCCAAGGTATACTATATTCGAGACAGATAAATTGACGAATGATGGTTTAGCTTTTAAAATTGTAATCAGATAATAATCATTTTAATGTGAATAATATAGTTAAAGGAGTCGATTGAACAATGAGATTACGTACTGAAATGCCTGAATTTGAAGGTGCTACAGAATGGTTGAACGGTGAGGTTTCGAAAGATCAATTAATCGGAGATAAGCCTACTCTTGTCCACTTCTGGTCTGTAAGCTGCCAGTTGTGTAAGGATGCGATGCCGAACATCAACCAATTCCGTGATGATTATAAAGACGAATTGAATGTGATTGCAGTCCACATGCCTCGTTCAGAAAAAGATCTGGATCTGGACCAAATAAAGGATGTAGCTGCAGAACATGGAATTACACAACCAATTTTCGTTGATAACCAGCACAAACTGACAGATGCATATGAAAATCAATATGTTCCTGCTTATTATGTATTCGACAGCGAAGGTAAACTTCGACATTTCCAAGCAGGCGGGGATGGAATGAAAATGTTGACCAAGCGTGTCAATCGGGTACTCGGAAAATGATACAAGAAAAGCGTAAACGCCCTGTTCAGCCACGAAGGGCACTGGAAGTCCGACGAGGAGGCTGTCGCCGCCGCAGGAGGAATGAAGTGATCCAATGGGTTGGGCGTTGGAGCTAGACATTAAGAAAAGCATAAACGCCCTGATCAGCCACGAAGGGCACTGGAAGTCCGACGAGGAGGCTGTTGCCGCCGCAGGAGGACTGAAGTGATCCAATGGGTTGGGCGTTGGAGCTAGACATTCAGAAAAGCATAAACGCCCTGATCAGCCACGAAGGGCACTGGAAGTCCGACGAGGAGGCTGTTTCCGCCACAGGAGGACTGAAGTGATCCAAGGGCGTTGGAGCTAGACAATAAGAAAAGCGTAAACGCCCTGTTCAGCCACGAAGGGCACTGGAAGTCCGACGAGGAGGCTGTTTCCGCCACAGGAGGACTGAAGTGATCCAAGGGGTTGGGCGTTGGAGCTAGACATTCCTTTATCGAAAGAAATCATTATACTTTCTTATCTTTTAAAGAAAGGAGCTGATCAAGTTCAGCTCCTTCTTTTTTTGAAATTCCTCTCATATATCCTATAGAAAAACGCGATTATTTTATAAACAATCAATCCTGTCAATCCACCTAATCCATTCAACAATATATCGTCTATATCAAAAATTCGGTTGGCGTAATAGAATTGCAGCAGTTCGATCAAACCGCTCACCCCGAAGGAGATGAAGAACATCTTCCTAAAAGAATCAAGCCATCGGAACATCAACGGCAACAAAAAGCCTAACGGCATGAACAATAGTAGATTACCGATTACATTTTTGAAGATCAGCCAATAGTTCCCGCTTCGCCACATCAATCGGATGCTATCGAGCAGGACCAGATTAAAGGATTTTCCATAAACGTAATAGTTGAAGGTGAACAAAGTAGAATAGATCAGAACTGCTAAATAACAGATAAATAGGATCGCGCCTATCCATCGCCACTTCATCCGAGCATATTCTCTTGTTGCTTTTTGTATCTGCATAATTCTGTGCTCCTTTGTTCTACCCTTCACAAAACTAGGAATAGTGTACCATATAAAGAAAATTTGACATAGCCAAGCTTTTGGCGAAGGTTGAGCTAATACTGAAGAAAGGATGTCTTTAAGAGTAAAAAACAGGGACTTGCTGTACTAGTCTATGACCGCATGACTGTTTTTAGGCTCTAAATCTTCAAGTAATCAGCTAAAAAGAAGCTAAATCCTTTGATTTTACTGTAAAAATAGAGGTAGGCACTAAACTACATCATCTACAAAAGTGCCTGGTTGAACTACAACCTTAAAAATAAAACTGATTCTTCAACATACAAAAAAAGTCACCTTGCTTCAAGTGAGGTACTTTTTACTCACAACATTCGTGCATTGCTACAAACTGCGACCGTAGGTGTGAACAAAAAGACCTATGCCCAAAACAAACTGACCCTTACATCATAGAACCTTATCTACAAAATTAGCGCTCAAATGCCCTTTCCAAAAATGAACGGAATTCCTCAACTCGAACTTTCATCCATTCAGCCCAATAGCATTCACCAATGATCAGATATTTTTCTGGAGTTCATTGATTGTCGCATTTATTTCACCCCCGATGATGAGCATCAGCCCTGAAACATAAAACCAAAGCATCAAGACAATGACACCGCCAAGACTTCCATAAGTGGCACTAAAATTCGCAAAATTATTGACGTAAAAAGAAAATGCCCAGGATACGAACTGCCAACCAACTGTGGCTATAACAGCTCCGATCCAGACATTCTTTACCCTTAAACGTTTGTTCGGTGCAACAAAATAGATAATTGTGATGACGCACACAATAACGAGCGTACTAAGTACCCATCTGAGAGCATTCCATATCGCTTCCCAGTGGGGGAGTCCGAGATATCCGAATATATGGCCGATCATCTGGCCGAAAACCGGAAGAGCCATAGCAACGAATATGATAAGCAGCATGCCGAGCGTCAACATCATCGCAACTGCTCTTGCAACGATGAAATTTCTGCTTTCCGCAACATCATAAGCTTGATTCAAGGCCCTGATCACAGCATTCATGCCATTAGAAGCGGTCCATAGTGTAGCGATGATCCCGACTGAAAGGATCGCTCCACCCTGATTATTGATGATTTCCGTATTCTCTTTGACGATATTCATCAACTCTGGCGGTCCATAGAGTTGGATAAAGGTAAACAATCGATTATGGTCCAGGATTGTCGTGAGGATCGTTACCGTAACAATCAGAAATGGGAAAAGTGACAGCAGAAAATAAAAAGCAAGCTGTGCTGCTAAATCGGTTACACCGTCATCTTGTATCCGTCGGAATAAATCCTTCCAGAATATCTTTTTCGATGGCTGCTTCAATCTTTCCACCACCACTCCCCCCAATCCATAGACTTTATAAAGAAGCAACCTTTGTCTGTTATTTCTGAACCAAGCTAGAATGCTCGGTTCATGGACCTAATTTTAATATTTATTTTCGTCATGGTCAGGTATGTCCGTTAATTCCTTCCCAGCTTCTCTCACTTTGCCAGAAACATCTCTCAGCTCTCCGCCAACCTCTTTCATGCTGGAAAACGTCTCGACAGAATGCTGGCGAACTTCGTCAACTTTCTGGATGACTTCTCTCACTTCACTGGATAAATCATTCAACGCTTTTGATGTAGTGTCCATCGTATGCTTTACAGTATCCATGATGACCGATGGATCTTCCCTTACTGTCCTATATAGGGATGTTGTCTGGTCCTTTATTCTTGCTGACCTCGTCTGGACATTTTTACGAGTGTTCTTATCGATCAACGCTGCAATGCCTCCGACAACTGCTCCGATCAGGATTCCTTTCCAAAGGAAAGAGCCCTCTTTCTTTTGATTCATACTAACTGGTGCGGCTTGGTTGACTTTTTGTTGATCTGGTGTGTACACAGATTGAGCCATAAATGATCTCTCCTTTTTTTATTGTTGAATAATAGTTAATTTCCCCTGTTCTCGAAAAACCAAAACATCTGGAGAAAATTGTTTAGAGAATTTTTTGGCAGGGTATGAAAAATTATAAATATAAAACTAAAAATCAAAAGGAGGAAGAGCCATATGTCATTTATTTGGACCTTGATCATAGGCGGTATCATCGGTTGGTTAGCGGGCCTTATCGTCGGACGGGATGTACCTGGAGGCATCATCGGAAATATCATTGCCGGGATTATCGGGGCATGGCTTGGTACATTACTACTCGGTTCATGGGGACCTTCTCTTGGAGGTCTGGCATTAATACCGGCGCTGATTGGTGCCATTATCGTCGTCCTCTTGCTGAGTATGATCATGAAACGGACAAGAAGGCCAAGTCGACATCATTGACCAAAAAAATTCATAGCTGAGATCGGCTCATCAAAAGAGTCGGTCTCTTTTCATTTTCTGTTTGATGAAATGTTCACAACCGATTGTGATCAATTTGAATGCTTCATTAAATTCACCGGTCATGTAAGGATCCGGTATATCGCCCTCTTTTTGATCGACAACAAAATCAAGGAGCCTTACGATTGTTCCTGTCTGACCCATTCCAGCCAGACGATGCAATTCACCTACAGTTTCAGCATCCATGGCAAGGATAAAATTAAATGTCTCCAGTTCCTCTACTCTGACCTTCCTGCTTTCTTTTTGATCAAAGGGAATTTTTTTATCGGTTAAAAATTGAACCGTTTCTTCATGGGGAAATTCATCCACATGCCAATCTCTCACGGCTGCTGTATCAACTGCAATCTGAAGCCCCTCCTTCTTGCACTTTTCCTTTAATACCGCTTCTGCGATCGGAGCTCGGCAAATTCCGCCAAGAGAAACAAATAGGACCCTCATCCTTTACACTTCCCCTTCTATGAATTCATATTTGTTATTGTATCAAAAGTCGATTTTTTATGAGGTTGTCCAACATTTTCTTATAAGTAAAAAGGCATGTTTCCCTCTTGTGTAGAATATTAAAATAGTAGCCATATTAGATAGGAGGACAAACACAATGACGCAGTTTGAAGATTTTTTAGGGCAAGTGAGCGGTTGGGTATGGGGGCCCTGGCTCCTCGTATTACTCGTGGGGACTGGTATTTTCCTGACATTCCGACTCAGTTTCTTACAGTTTTCATTATTACCTTATTCCTTAAAACTTGCTTTTTCCAAAAAGCAGGACAAAAAGTCTGAAGGGGATATTTCACACTTCCAGGCCCTGATGACAGCTTTAGCAGCTACGATCGGTACAGGTAATATCGCCGGGGTTGCAACGGCTGTATTCATCGGTGGTCCAGGCGCCGTCCTCTGGATGTGGCTCAGTGCCCTGTTCGGTATGGCGACAAAGTATGCCGAAGCGATTTTAGCTGTAAAATACCGAGTCAAAAACAAGAATGGGGAAATGTCCGGCGGTCCGATGTACTACTTGGACAAAGGATTGAATGCAAAGTGGCTTGGTGTCCTGTTTGCCTTTTTCGGTGCCTTTGCCGCATTCGGAATCGGGAACATGGTCCAATCCAACTCGGTTGCGGATGCAGTCCAGACGACTTTTAATGTTCCCGGCTGGGTGACAGGCTTGATCTTGATGGTCTTGACTGGTCTCGTTATTCTTGGTGGTATCAAGAGTATAGGCCGTGTTGTTGCTTACTTGGTTCCATTTATGGCTCTCTTTTATGTCGTCGGTGGACTTGTGATCTTATTCATGAACCTTGATCTCGTCCCCGGTGCTGTCGGCTTGATCTTCAGTGATGCCTTTACAGGAGAAGCTGTTGCGGGTGGTGCACTAGGTGCAGTCATTCGTTGGGGTGTGGCTCGTGGAGTGTTCTCGAACGAAGCTGGTTTAGGTTCAGCACCGATTGCGGCTGCGGCTGCAAAAACGGACTACCCGGCACGCCAAGCACTGGTATCGATGACACAGGTATTCATCGATACGATCGTTGTCTGTTCGATCACTGGAATCACGCTCGTCATGGGTGATATGTATCAAGGTGATCTGAATGGTGCTGCACTTACAACAGAAACATTCAGAAGCTTCCTTGGCGCACCAGGTGCCTTTATCGTAACGATCGGTATCATTCTGTTTGCATATTCGACTGTTTTAGGATGGTCCTATTACGGCGAAAAATGTTTTTCGTACCTTTTTGGAGACAATTCAGTGAAGTATTATAGATTATTGTTTGTGCTAGCAGTCTTTGTCGGGACAATTGTTTCTCTTAATGTTGTCTGGGCACTGGCGGATATCTTCAACGGTTTGATGGCGCTCCCGAACTTGATCGGACTTCTCGGTTTATCGGGTGTGGTCGTTGCCGAAACGAAGAGATTCCTTGCTGTGAAAAAACAAGAACAAAAGCAAACCTCACAATCAGCATAAGATAAATGAAGAAGACCCAATGGGCGTAAATGCCATTTGGGTCTTTTATGTGGTTCCATATGCCAAATCACCGATAAATTTTGGATTTGCACCGTTAAAAATTGGATTTGCTACGATAAACTCCAGATTTGCACCGATAAAATCCAGATTTGCTACCAAATATCCGAACTCCCGAAAATGGAAGGACGAACCCTACTGGATGAGTCCTTCCTATAATCAACCTTCGATTACTTTTACATAGTAGTTGCGTGTCCGAGGTCCATCAAATTCACAGAAATAGATACCTTGCCATGTTCCAAGGATCGGTTTCCCATCCTCAATGATCACTATTTGTGAGCTTCCAACCGTACTCGCTTTTAAATGAGATGCAGAATTCCCTTCAGCGTGTCTATATTTTTCATGTTCCCAAGGATAGACTTCATTCAACCTCATCAACATATCGTGCTTCACATCGGGATCCGCATTTTCGTTAATGGTGATTCCTGCAGTTGTATGGGCGCAATAGATATAAGCAACCCCATTGGTAATCCCGCTTTTTTTGATCAGGTCCTTTACCGTGGACGTCACGTCAAGCATATCATCATGGCTATTTGTTTGGATGGACTGTTTATAGAGCATCGTTACCTCCTCATGCTTTTCGTAATCTTCTTCCATTTCGCTTTCTCTTCCAGCTTTGCTTTCTGGTCATTCTTCCGCTCCAGATAAGCAAGTTCACGTTGTAACTTTTTATAGGAAACATACCTTTCTGCCGTCAATTCACCAGTGTCAATCGCTGTTTTCACGGCACATCCCGGTTCGTTCTCATGCTGACAGTCCCTGAACTTGCACACGTCAGCAAGTGCCTCCACATCCCCGAAGCTTTCGGATAACCCATCATTCGTATTCCACAATTGAAGCTCTCTCATACCAGGTGTGTCAATCATTGATCCTCCCTGTGGCAAAAGGAACAATTCCCTGTGGGTCGTTGTATGCTTCCCTTTATCATCGCCCTCACGGATTTCTTTCACCTTCTGTATATCTGATCCGTATAACCGGTTCACCAAGGTCGATTTCCCTGCACCTGACGAACCGAGCAATGCCACTGTTTTACCTTCCGAAAGATAAGGTGTGAGCTCATCAATCCCCTCGCCTGTTTCAGAGCTTATGATATGGACCGGAAGTCCGAAAGCCACTGTTTCTACATCGTTTACCCGTTCCTGGATATTTTCACACAAATCCGCTTTACTGAGCACGATTACCGGGTTAGCTCCGCTTTCCCATGCCATCAATAGGTATCGCTCAATCCTTCTGACATTGAAATCCTTATTAAGTGCATTTACTAGAAACACTGTATCGATATTCGTTGCGATGATCTGTTCTTCTGTTGTCACACCAGCAATCTTCCTGGAAAATTTACTGGTTCTCGGTAGGATGGCATGAATTGTGGCTGCCCGATCATTTTCTCGGATCTGACACATAACCCAATCACCTACGGCCGGATAATCTTCACGCTCGGTAGCTTCAAAATTCATTTTACCAGATATGGAGCCGAGGATTTCACCATGTTCTGTGAACAAGGTGTACATTCCCTTATGCTCTAACACAACTCTACCCGGCTCATAACCTTTATGGATCCATTCGTTTGCTTGTTCAATACGTTCCTCATTAAATCCTAGTTGTTGTAAATTCAATTCGATTTCCTCCTATTTTTAAAAGAACATCATAATATAAAAAACCACCGGAAAAATCACCCGATGGTTTGTTCAAACGATATAAAAAACCACAGGCCGTGCACAGCCCATGGATCCGTTCAAAAATAGAAAGAAATCAAATAATAACCGAGTAAACAATCACTGCCTGAAAGCGTCACGTCCTGTGACCAAGGCAGTACTAGCACGTGATGTGCGTCGAAAATTCACTGTTTATCATTTGGCTACTTTTTTAGCATCCTTAATCAGGGGCTGTGCATCATATACAATTGCTGAGTCAACCATTCCATTGAATTTGTACATAATACATAACCTCCTTTAAGTAACCTTTAATCTGTTCCCATTATATGCTGTCCAGTCCAGAATGTAAATATTATTTACTAAATGTTTCTATAAATTGGATGACAGCCGGTCCCAAAAGGACGATAAACAAGCTTGGAAAAATGAACAATACAAGCGGGAAAAGCATTTTAACAGGTGCTTTCATGGCTTCTTCCTCCGCACGCTGCTTTCTTTGGTCCCGTACTTCCTCTGATTGTATTCGTAATACATTAACCATGCCTATCCCAAGCTTTTCTGCCTGCAGGATGCTGCTGATTACGATGTTAACTTCATCTACAGTCAAACGATCCCTTACCCCTCGGAGTGCTTCCCTCCGTGTTTTCCCTAACCGGATTTCTTCTAGACAACGGTGGAATTCAGTCGATAAGACACCTTCTTTTTAAGAAACGACTTTACTGAGGGCTCCATCGAATCCAAGGCCTGCTTCAAGACTGACTGTCAGAAGATCTAATATATCCGGAAGTTCCCGTAATGCTGACTGTGCACGGGCTTTTGTTTTACTCTTCAAATAATATGGAGATAGAGCTCCCCATCCTCCGGCCAAGAGGGGTATGACTATTAACAAACTAAAATGGATAATACGATACTCAAATGTAGTCATTCCTAACGAGCTTCCTGCTTGAAGTAATTTCAATTCAAGCTTTGGCTTGTTTCTTACTCTTCATCTTTTTCTTGTACCCTTTACGGAAGTCCTTCCAAATCGGGGTTATTAATCGTATATATAACGGTTTGGCTGTTTCATCATCTTCGTAGTAGGGTTCACCTTCCTCATTACTGCCGATAAAAGCAGAGAGCCTACGTTTGATCGGTTGTTTTTTTCACTACGGTAAACATAAATGGAATAAAGAAATAACGTAACCGCAGCAAAAAAGGGTTCTAGTTAGGAAGAATTAAAATCAATCATTCATTCGGGACTTACGGCTTTTTTAAAAAGTAAAAAACTCCCCGTTAATGGAGAGTCAATTCATAATTACGGAATATCAAGTGCATCCTTCACTTCATCAATATTCGACTCTTCTTTCAACATCAGCATCATCAATGATTCATCATAATAATACCCATTGATTTTAAGCGAACGCCTTTCTAATCCGTATTCATTAAAGCCAAGTTTCTCATAAGATCGGATTGCTGAACTGTTTTCCGACATCACTGTCAGGAGGATCTGTTCAAGGTCTTCTATTTTTCTAGCCTCTTCAACCAAATACTGAAGAAGCTTGAATCCGATACCGTTCCTTTGAACGTGTTTTGCGACGTACACCCCTAAGATATCGCCTTTATGCTTCGTTTTGTTTTTTTCCCTCTGCAAAAAAGTTCCGATCCCAACGAGTTCACCGCCGTAAAATGCCCCAGCCGTAAAATGTGTATCCGGATTTTGTCCTCTTAACCGGTCAGCTACTTGTTCTGCTTTACGTTCGATCTCTTCTTCATAAGAAGATGCGAAGGCTTCAGGAAATTTTTCAAGCCCTTCTAACCTGAGTGTAAAATAATCTTCTGCATCTTCTGGTGTAAGCTTTCTGATTTCTATCATGTTGTCCTCCTCTTCTCTTTCACTCGTTGATCTTTACAGCTGTACCGTATGCTACGATTTCAGAGGCATTCGCCATGACAGAAGAAGTTTGCAAACGACCGGCTACGATTGCATTGGCCCCTTTCGCTTTTGCATCCTCTACCATTCTCGAAATCGCAATCTTACGTGCCTGTTCCATCATTTCGTTGTATTCCCTTATTTCGCCTCCGATGATGGTTTTCAAACCAGCCAAAATGTCTTTGCCGACATGCTTCGCTTGAATCGTGCTTCCTTTGACGAATCCTTTCAATTCGATAACCTCTATACCCGGAACTGTATCAGTAGTCACGATAATCATTGTTATTTTCCTCCTCTTTTTCTTTGATTCGTTCAACAATAAGTAAAATGAAAAGTGCTAAAAGGCTGATTCCATATATGATGAACAACAGAATTGACACCCAGAAGTTGAAGAATAAGAAAACGATTGCTGCCCCTTGCAAGACAACCGTCAATAACAATATGAGTGATTTGTATTTGCCCATTTTTCACCTCTTCAAAGACAAGCATTTATGAATTCGTTTTTTCACCCTTTCAGGTAAAGGTTGATTGAAAGCCATCTCTAATAAGAAGGGACTCTCAACACCATATTCCTTCCAATAAGATTCGATAAGGTCGGCTTTTTCCCCTTTTTTCGGAATCAATTGATAGAGGATGAACCAATCCTCCAAGGAAGTGTATGGAATATGGTGGTGGTCATAGGTGATTCCTTTTAGATCCAGAATCAACTCATAAATACCTGAATCATTTTCCAACGCAAATCCTGCCATGAAGTCGACTGACGTACTGCCCATTTGATAGGTTTTGAAGGATTTCGTTTTAAAAGGGGCTTTTCTCTCAATTGGGACCTCCTCTGCAATACGATCCATTACATCTATCGCTTTTTTGGCGTCCTCTATTCGAATCATCAAATCGATATCATTCGGTTGGATACCCAGCCCATTTTTATAAAGAACATGTGAGCCGCCGATCCCCCAGAAAATGCCTTCTTTATTCAATGCATTTGCAACTCTCTCTATGACAAACTTTTGCATTTACTCACTCCTTACCGATTTGTAACGAATCGTTTATACCGCTTTTACAAAACACTGCTAAACTGACCTCGAATACATTTCAGGAGGTTACTGAAATATGCACTGGTCCAAAAGGCTTTTCTTTTTCATGTTAGCTATTTCCATAATAATACCGGTGACAGCAAATGCTGTTGAAGGACCTTTAAATACGACTGGCAAACAGGATGGCGGAATCGGTGATACGACAATTTATCTTGATGAGGTGCCGAACATTGCCATCGATCCGAAGGTGAATGACATCATCTATCCTCTTTTTGCAACACCATCCATCAAAAAGAAAGGACAAACCCTGACCATAAAAATGGATAGCCAAGGGAAAGAGGCAGGCAACTGGAGTGTAAAGCTTAAACCGACGAACCATTCGGCTTTTATTGATTCCTACGAATTACCTATCGAGAAGGTTTCAACTGGTGATTCCCATTGGAAAGAGAGTGCGACCATCCATGATGTGACCGTGAAAATACCTGAAAATACACCTGAAGAACTTTACGATCTACAAGTCGCATATACTGCCAATGGACAACGAAAAACAGATGAGCAGCCCCATTCAGTAAAGGTAGTCGAAGAATTCAAAAAGGATTTCACTTTCCTGCATCTCACGGATACCCACATCGGCTCACCTCGTAACCTAGGTGACCATGACGATCCATCATCTGTAGATCCTGGTCGATTGAAAGAGGCAGGCATGTGGGACCCTGATCCTGAAAAACGCTGGCTCTATCTTCAAAAAGCAATCAAAGAGGTCAATATGAAGAATCCCGATTTCGTGGTTGTCACAGGCGATCTTATGTATGGACAAATGAATCCGCAAGAATACATCTATGAATATGAAGAAACGTATAAAATGCTTCAAAAACTGGATGTACCTGTATATCTCGTACCAGGAAATCACGACTATTACGCGCAGGACGCCACACTCGCTGATGGGGCAAAATACTGGGAGCAATACTTCGGCCCGCAGTACTTTTCTTTTGATTATGGTCCTTATGCCCATTTCATCGGCTATAACTCCTTCGATTGGCATAAATTTGACCGAAGCGGCCATGGAACAGTCTCCGTTCCTACTTGGGGCGGACAGATCCGGGAAAAGCAACTCGAATGGGTAAAAGAAGATTTGGAAAAGAACGCAGCAACAGCACAAGCTGGTCAAATCAAAGGATTGTTCTCCCACCACAATCCACTATGGCGTGACCGTGACATCTGGCCGCAGGCTGATCCTGAAGTCAAAGAATACTGGAAGCAATACGATGCGCAGCATAATCCGCAAAATCTACAAACCTTGATCCTTGGAGAAAAGCTCGGTATCAAGTATGATCAGCAATGGCATGGTGAAAATGCGCATGAATTGATCGATATCATGAAACAATACAATGTGGATCTCAGCTTGCACGGGCATACACATATCGATGATGTAACTCAACAGGATGGGATCCTTTATACCACGACAACTGCTATTGAGCTTTCTGGAAGGCCATGGGTAGGTTTCCGTCCGTTCCAAGTGAAGGATGGGAAAATTACAGATTATAATTATGAAGAGGATGGTCACTCAGTACCAGTATATCAAAACGGGGATACCGAAAGCGGCATCATGTCCCTGGAGTCGAAGTATTCAAATCCGAATGACGGTACTGCCTCAGAACAACAGGTCAGCATCACGAACCGATTGAAAAAAGATATGACGGTCACCATTCCTATCTACCTAGTTAAGGGTGATTATGATGTCTCAACGGGAGAAGTGAAACAGGATGTGACTTCCGGCAATAAGCAATACCTGGAAGTTGAACTGACCATCCCAGCGAACAGTACAAAGACGACTACAACCAATTAAACTACACCCCATGCTCCCGGGTATCTACCCGGGAGTTTCTTTATGTCGAAAATTCATCTATAGTTTTCTGTTGACAATTAAATAAGAATGATTTAAGTTTTGTATATAGGAAACATTTTTATAATCAGGCATATATTATGACTGTCACTAAGAGTCATTTTTATTTTTTAAGAAAAAGTTGCACTCGTACAACTTTTATTTATAGGGTGAACGTTGTTAGTTACGTACACAAGCAACAGAGCATATAAAAAATAAAAGAACGAAAGATTGTGAAATGGAAGGAGTGTACAGAATGTCAAATGCCTTATCCGTTAAAAACTTGAACGTATCCTACCTCGGTAATGTCGCATTAACAAACGTATCGTTCCAAGTAGATGAAGGAGCTCTTGTCGGGATCATCGGCCCGAATGGCGCTGGGAAATCGACGTTGATCAAAGCAATGATGGGGCTTATCCCTTCAGAAACTGGTAAAGTGGAAATCCTCGGGAAACCGATTAGAAAAACTCGGAAGGAAATCGCCTATGTGCCGCAACGGAATGATATCGATTGGGACTTCCCAATCCATGTCATCGATGCTGTGATGATCGGGACTTACCCACACCTTGGCTTATTCAAGCGCCCTAAGAAGCAGGAACGTGAATGGGCTTATCAATGCTTGGAGCGTGTCGGTATGCAGGACTATGGCAAACGCCAGATCGGTGAGCTTTCAGGAGGGCAGCAGCAACGTGTTTTTTTAGCAAGGGCATTGGCCCAAAATGCAGACATCTTCTTTTTGGATGAACCGTTTGTCGGTGTCGATGTTTCCAGTGAAAACACGATCATGCAAATATTAAAAGAACTGCAGAAAGAAGGAAAAACAACGCTTGTCGTCCACCATGACCTCAGTAAAGCCAATGTTTACTTTGATGAATTGATTTTATTGAATAAAGAGTTGATCGCAAAAGGTGAAGTAACGGATGTACTGGAGGTCAATACGATCCAGAAGGCGTATGGGAACCCCCTCGCATTCATGAAGAACGAAATAGGAGTGAAGCAAGCATGAACTTCATTGAAGCCATCATCCACTATGAATTTTTACAGAAAGCGTTGATCACTTCCGTGATGGTCGGGATCATCTGCGGTGTCATCGGCTGCTTCATCATCCTGAGAGGCATGGCTTTGATGGGAGATGCCATTTCTCATGCGGTACTTCCAGGAGTAGCCATATCCTATATGCTCGGTATCAACTTCTTTTTCGGGGCTGTCATTACCGGAGTTCTTACTGCAATCGGGATCGGTTTTGTAAGCCAAAACAGCCGCCTGAAGAATGATACAGCGATCGGGATCTTGTTCACGTTCGCCTTTGCTGCCGGGATTATACTGATCACCTTTATGAAGAGCAGTACAGACTTGTATCATATCCTTTTCGGAAACGTACTCGCCGTACGGCCTTCAGACATGTGGGTCACGTTGGTCATCGGCATCCTTGTTATCGCAGGAGTCTATTTCTTTTACAAAGAGCTCCTCGTCACTTCCTTTGACCCGACAATGGCTTCTGCATATGGACTATCGACGAAATTGGTCCATTATCTATTGATGACAATGCTCACGATGGTGACCGTCGCTTCCTTGCAAACGGTAGGGATCGTACTTGTCGTTGCCATGCTCATCACACCTGCCGCAACGGCTTACCTGTTGACCGATCGCCTATGGGTGATGATCTACCTCGCTTCAGGATTCGGGGTCGTCGCATCAGTCATCGGATTGTATTTCAGCTTTATGTATAACCTTTCATCTGGAGCTACAATCGTACTCGTATCAACACTATTGTTCATCACAGTGTTCTTGTTCTCACCAAGACACGGATTCATTCGAAAAGTTATCAAATCAAGAAAAAGAGCTTCGCTAGCAAACTAGAGAGGGGAACAAGAAAAAATGTTTAAGAAAACGTATCTTTTATTTATTGGGGTGTTGATGGCACTATTGCTTGCCGCATGTGGTGGTAATGAGGATGCCCAAGGGAACAGTGAAAAACTTCAAGTCGTGACGACATACTCGATTCTACAGGATATGGTTAAAAATGTCGGCGGCGACAAGGTAGAAGTCCATAGTATGGTTAAAATAGGGGCGAACCCGCATGAATACGAACCCCTTCCTGAGGATCTCAGGAAAACAACTGATGCTGATGCTATCTTTTACAATGGTTTAAATCTTGAAGCAGGGAATTCATGGTTTGAAAAATTGCTCGGTACGACTGGCAAAGACGGTGAAGATGCACCCGTATTCCGCCTTAGTGAAGGTGTTGAACCGAAATACTTAACGTCAAAGGGCAAAGAGGGTGAAGAGGACCCTCATGCGTGGCTCGATGTCTCAAACGGAATCAAATATGTTGAAAATGTAAGAGATGGACTGATCAAGGTCGATCCGGAAAATAAAGAAACGTACGAAAAAAATGCAGAGGAATATATCAGCAAATTGAAAGATCTGCATGAAGACGCAAAAAACAGTTTTAATGAGATCCCAAAAGAGAAGCGTTACCTGATCACGAGTGAAGGTGCTTTCAAATATTTCAGTGACGCGTACGATATCGAATCGGGATATATTTGGGAGATCAACGCTGAAAACCAAGGCTCACCAGATCAGATCCGTCAAGTTGTCGATTTGATCAAAGAAAAGGATATCAAAGTTCTGTTCCTCGAAACGAGTATTGACGCTCGCAGCATGGAAGCCGTATCTCGTGAAACCGGGGTTCCGATCGGAGGTAAAGTATTCACGGACTCTCTCGGAAAACCTGGGGGAGACGGTGACACCTACATTGATATGATGAAATGGAACATCGACACGATCAGAGAACAACTGAATAAACATTAGAACAGGTACGTTTGCAGGGATGACTCGCATTGGAGTCATCCTTTTTATGTAGCGACGGTACACCGACACCGCTTAAAACGCCATATCATACAGAAATAGAGGACACCAAAGACCTTATTTACGGTAGATCACTGTAAAACAGCATCTTTTTACCGAAATAACGTAATAGATGTCCTCTAATAACCCATTTTCGTATAACTTTGGCTTTCTTAAAAAATAGGGCCATTACCGGGTTTCTTCATTCCTTCAAATATCCAGTTTCAACTGCATCTTCAATGATAGCTTGTGCATATTCCCAAAGTGCCTCTGAACCTTCCGCGATTGTTCCATTTCGTTTCGTAACCTGCTCTTTGATGACATTATGCTTTTTCCAAGCCACGCCTTCAGTCGCGAAGTTGAGAAGCATCGGGTGCAATCGGTCCAATGCGGCTGCAAATCTTGCCTCAGGAGACTCCCTCTCCTCAAATTCTCTCCAAAGCGCATAGATCATGTCCGCTTGATCGTCCGGTAAAATCGAGAAGATGCGCTCTGCTGCCTGCTCTTCCCTTTCTTCCTTATCTTCATATCCCTTTTCATCATACGCAAAGGTGTCCCCTGCGTCGATTTCGACTAAGTCATGAATGAGCAGCATCTTGATGACATGCAAGGTGTCAATGCCCTTCTCGTTCGCGTACTCATCTAAAATCAGTGCCATCACCGCTAAATGCCACGAATGTTCAGCATCATTCTCCTGCCGGTCTTCACCCGTGATATGAGTCTGTCTCAAAATATTTTTCAACTTATCGATTTCAATGATGAACCCCATCTGTTGCTGCAAACGATTGATATCCAAAACCGTTCCCCCTTGTCTCTCATTTACACTTTTATATTATACACAAAGATGCTTGCAATGAGAAAAGACATCGAGGTATTGATCACGGTCATTTGCATCGAATTTCGTGTTTTTATAGCGGAGAATCCCCTCTTTGTCCACAAGAAAGACCGATCGTTTTGCTGTCTGGTTCTCCTCGTCCAATACACCATAATCCCTTACTGTTTTTTTGAACCAATCGGACAAAAGCGGATAAGGCAACGTTCCAAGGCTTGCAGCAAAAACATTATGAGCGTAGATATGATCAACACTGATGGCAAGAAGCTCGGTGTCATTATTCTGAAATTCCTTGAAATCCTCTTTCCAAGAGGTGATTTCCTTAATTCATCCAGGGGTGAAATCCAACGGGTAAAACGCGACTAAGACATTCTTCATCCCTTTGAATTGAGATAAGCTGATCTTTTCACCGGTCGTCGAAGACAGATTGAAATCCGGTGCAGCTTGCCCAACTTCTAATGGTGTGCCCATTCGATAGAACCTCCTTTATAAACAACGTTACCTTTAAAGTATCCCTATAATTGACAGCTCTAAACATTTGATTTTTTGTTCGTGCAGGACATTGGACCCTCTTCCAAAGTGCTAAATAATAAGAATAACTCGTATTAATAAGTAGAATGAAAATTTTGTGAAGGAAGGTGAATGGGGATGAGCATTAAATTGATCAAAATCTCTGCAGTCTATTTCGGGATTGGCGTCCTGACCGGCATGTATATATCAATGGAACATGCGTTCAACCTGACACCAGTCCATGCCCACATCAATTTACTAGGATGGACTGCACTCACGCTCGCTGGTATCATCTATCATCTTTTTCCTAAAGCCTCTGAGACCAATTTGGCAAAAATCCATTTCTGGGGTCATAATATCGGACTCCCGATCATGATGGCCGGTCTTATTCTGTTTGTTTATGGGCATACACAGTTCGAGCCGGTGATTGGTGTTGGGGCAACCATCACCGTCATCAGTATCCTTCTTTTCATCATCAACATCTTGAAGAATGTAAAAGCAGAAGCTTGATAGCCTAAAGTGCTGAAAGGTGTTGCAGCCTTCAGCTCTTTTATATGTACATACCTACATTGATCAGCTTCAAGCATACATGTACATTTTTTCGGTTTATCGACATCTTTCAATATAGGTCATTTCGACTCAAACTGTTGAAATACCGTGTCTTCAGAAACCTTATACAGCTCTTTACCCGCAATCTTGTTGATGATCTTTTGGTTACGGACCACAGATAATCCGAGATTAGTGGCTCCCACTCCATGGGAATGTTCGAGGTTCGTCAATGTAAAAACATGATTCGGGCGATCATCCTTGAATTCCAGACAATAATCGTATAAGACTTTATACCGTTTTTCATCCTCCCACTCGATTTCATCCCTGAATTGTTCAAACCACTCAGGCAAATGCGGCTTGTACCCGGTGGCTAGTACGACTTTTCTCGATAAATGGCCAAACGTTTCGTCCTTTTGCCATTGGTGACAGATTAATTCATAACCGGGTCCTTCACTATTGGGCCCAATCTTATTCACTTCAGTAAGCGGTTGGATACGAACCTTTTTGGCATTTTGATCAACAGAACGATGATACAGAAGATCATATATTTGCTTCAATGTTTTCGGGTCGATCCCTTTTCGGAGCTGGTCGAGCGTCGAAAGTGCATCCTTTCGATCTTCAAAAGGTAGCTGATGGAAGTATGCAATATAATCGGGGGAAAAAACCTCTTGACCTAGCTTTGCCGATTCGAGCTGCATGAATCCAGTAGACCTCGTATACCACGTCAGTTCATAGCCTTTTTTGTCTTGATCAAGCAACAGTTCATAAAACACTTCCGCAGCACTTTGACCGGAACCGACTACCGTGATTGATTCGGATTCTTTCGCCTCATCTTCGTAAAAACGGTACTGGCTTGAGTGGAAAACATTTTCAGAAGAACATCCATCCGTCTCCATTGGAATCATCGGCACACTGCCGGTTCCGATGACAATATGGCGTGCATGGAATTTCTCGAGCGCCTGCGTTTCCGTATCATTCACATAAACATCAAATACTTCCTCATCCTTAATGTACTTCACATCGACCACTCTTTTTTCAAAAACGCAGTTCTCTAATTTCGATGCTACCCATGCTCCATAATCACTATATTCCCGCCTGGGGATATCAAAACGGTTGAAGAAGTAAAATTTAAAAAGTCGATTCTTTTCATGAAGGTAATTTAAAAATGAATAAGGGCTCTTCGGATCAGCCAATGTGACGAGATCGGCAAGGAACGGGACCTGAAGATCAGATCCCTCAAGGAGCATACCCGGATGCCATTCGAACTTTGAGGTCTGATCAAAAAACAAAGCGTCAATCTCGTCGAACGGATCGACTAAAGCGGCTAAACTTAAATTGAATGGGCCAATCCCGATTCCGATCAGATCATAAATTTTTTTATCACGCATCATCCCACGTCCTTTACTTTAGCTATTACTATAACATCAGGCTTGATTGATCAAACATTTGATTGAACTAAAAAACTTTGCTATCAAGCAGGATTCCCTACTTTGAACAAACGTTTGATTCAGCTCTTGCAAATCGTGTCGATGTTAGGATTCGTGCCACAAAATAAGTACATTTTATATTTTCACTTAATTAAAAGAGCGTAAACCAAAAAATGATCGACACCCTTCAGGGCGCCGATCATCAAATTATTTATTCTTCAGCTAGATCATCGTTATCTTCTGATTTTTCATTTTCTGCTCCCGAATCTTCAGGCGTGTAACCTTCATTGTAAGCTTTTACAATCTCACCAACAATTTCAACATTAATATGTCCGCTGTTGAGGTTCGGAACAACGACTGAAAACGCAATTTTCGGGTTGTCATATGGAGCATACCCAATGAAAGTCAAGTTGTAAGCTCCTGGTCCACCCTGCCTTTGAGCTGTCCCTGTCTTACCTGCAATTTTGGTACCATTAAGCTCTCGAGCAGTTCCTCTCGAGCCATGGGTTACCATATAGAACCCCTCTTTTATGCGATTAATTTCTTCTTCCGTATTGTCAATACGATTGATCACTTCTGTATCGTATTTTGAGACAAGCGGGCCAAGCTCATCCATACCTGTTGAATAGCGAACTTCCTTTAATAAGTGTGGTTGAATCCGATACCCTCCGTTAGCAATTGTAGAAGCATATTGTGCCATCTGGATTGGTGTATACGTATCAAATTGTCCAATCGTATAGTCAAACAACTTTCCTGCCTCAGAGGTTTGTAAATTCCCTTCATAACCAAGTGCCTCTTCTGGAAGATCAATCCCCGTTTTCACACCCATACCTACAGAACTATAGACATCTCGTAATTTTTGAATGGTTTGAAAATACTTTGGCCGTTTATTTACACTTGCCGAATAATGCCCACCATTATCCGAGATTCCAAACCCTGCATGTCGTGCAACTCCGACACCCATATAGACATTGGATGACTGCTCTAGGGCCTTTATATCATTAACGACACCAATATTGTTTCCGCCATATGAACTGAAAGGAGCTCTACCTCTCATATGGACAGGTTTGTCATTAATAACAGGTGCTCCACCCATTTGGTACATGGCAAGTACTGTTGCTCCTTTTACAGTAGATCCCATTTCAAATGCCTTCTGTAACGTCGCATAGGAATCATCAGTAAACTTTCCGTTCTCATATTCTCTGCCAACCATGGCGAGAACTTCACCGGTATTCGGGTCCATCATGACGACATATGCGTTGTTGACGGGACCATCTCCTCGGTTGCGTGCCAATGAAATTTTTTCCTCGAGAATTTTACCGATCTTTTTTTGCAGATTCATATCTATGGATAGAACAAGGTCATGCCCGCGGCTTCCCATTGAGACTTCAGGCGCCCCGATCGGTTTACCGTCCTTCGTAGTCGTGAAAGTGTATGTTTTGTCTTGGCCGCTTAGAAGACCTTCATATTGGGCTTCCAAGTAACTCGTACCGACTAAATTGTTCCTTGCATATCCTTTTAACAGATAATGGTCAAGTTGATCCGCTGGAATGGATTTAATACTTCCAAAGAAAAACTCATCCCCTTTTGGATAGGCACGTGTAGCTGTTGACGCGATACTGAAACGTCCATCCAATTCACCTAAATGCTCCCCGATGACAGCCATCTCTTTTTCTGTAAGGCCTTTCTTCACAAAAGTGACATCCAAGTTTGTTGCACTATCAAGCTCACGTTTGACAGCAAGGATCTCTTCTTCTTTTTTATCCTCTTTTAAAGGTTTAAGGTCCGCTTCGGTGATCCGATCTCGAACTCTTTTGTATTTTTTATCGTCTTCTAATTCCTTTGAATTCAGTTCTTTTTCTGACAGTTTCATTTCATATGCCCGGAAACCCCCAGCTGATGTCTTACCTTGTTTTAGGATCCAATAATCCTGCCAGTCCCGTTTAGTTATTTTATTTGTCGGCATTTCAATCAACGCTGCGATTTTTTCTGCATATTTGAGATGTTCTTCAGCAGTCGTTCCTTGAATACGTATATATGTCAATGCAAATGATGGCATGTTTGTTACTACAACTTCTCCATTTCGATCAAACATTTTTCCACGATCAGTCTGGACGGATGCTTCAATATTCGTTGTCATTTCCGACTGTGTTCTGAAATACTCCCCGTTTACGATTTGCACGAACCCTAACCTGATAATCAGTATTGTAAACAATATAAATACGACCATGAAAAGCAGGTTAAGCCTTGCCGGGAGGAATTTCTTTTTTTTCTTTTTGTTCTCGATGTTATCCAACCTTTACTCCCCTTTTAACACAATGTTCTAGTTCTATTATAGACCCTTTTGGATGGTAAATGTTGCACTTTTTCATCATTTTTTTACAGTAGTAGTACAGAAAATGAAGATTGAATCTTTAGTCCTAGACAAAAAACTGCCTGGAGAAAGGCAGTTTAAACTTTTAGGTATTTCGAGCTCCCTTTAATTTATTGGTAAAGTAAGTAAAAATATTGGTAAACAGCAGAAATTTATTGGTAAAACACTTAAAAATGTTGGTAATGAACCTATAATTCTAAGAAGGAATCGGTCAATATAAGGCGAAATTAGACACATGAATTATGAAGGGAATGGTTATTTGATTATTAAAAAGAGAACAGTACCTTTGAAACTAAAGAAATTAAAGGCTTTATCACGAAGGTTGCCATTAAGTCATCCAAGCAAAGCACTCATTGATAAACAATAAAGATTGGAAGTAATACATAAAGAAGTTAAATATGCAAAAAAAGAGGTAAGGAAGCTAAGCAGGGTATTGCTTAACTCTCACATACCTCATAATCCGGACTTATTGACAAAATATAGAATTAGAAAAACAGATGTGATCAAAGGTGTCCATTGTACAAAATGTTTTCATTTACCCCTTTATAGAGATTGGGGAAAATGGTACTGTAGTGCTTGCAATGATTATTGTCGAGACGCACATATGCACTTAAAGATTATTCACTCTTAATAGGTGATAAAATATCAAACAGGGAAATAAGAGAATATTTAAATGTTTCTTCAGCACAAGTCGTCTATCATTTGGTAAAAGACCTAGGATTAATCTAAACAGGAACGTTTCGTAACCGTACCTACATACTCCCACCACCAGAATAATCCTTAAACCTCTAAATGTACGAGCCCGTATTTGGCGGCTGGTTCGTTGCTTTGTTTTGCCCACCATTGATTTCCATAATCAAAATGCCACCATTCCGCAGGATAGTTTGTAAATCCTGAAGAGGTCATCACATGGTTCAGCAGCTGACGATTTTTCAGAAACATTTCCTCTTCTTCACTCAGTTTCCCACCATTGTTTTTCTTTTCTTCATAATAATTCGTCCAAGCTTGTTCAGTGAAATCATCGAACTCCGTCCCCATAGGTAGTGGAACATCATTTTCATCTACAATCGTTACATCTACTGCTCCACCGGTAATATGTGGTGCTGGTGCTTCTTCGTTCTCAGACGGATACGAGACAAATTGGCGTGTTCCTTCTCGGAGCCTCTCCTCAGACCATTCCGGGAATTCTTGGGAAAGCTTCATCAAATAAGTTTCATAGAGTTGCCTTTGAACGGAGGTCGGTCTCCATCCATCCCAGATCAACAGTTTATGTCCATTCGGTAAATTTCGAGCTGCATCAACGAGTTTAATGACTACCTCACGTCGGACATAACAGTCATTCAATGCGCTAGTAAGCCTCAATTCATGATACTTAGGTGCGACAACCAGCAACTCGGTATCAACACTACTTACCGAGATGAGCTCTTCCTTATTCTCTCTGATCGGAACCTTCTTCCAATCTTCAAGCGGCTGAACATGTGGTACGGGATAGTCGTTTCGATTCATTCAGATAGCCTCCATTCTAGGACTACTTTCTTACCTAAATTCACGTTGTAAATATTTTAAATTTCAGTAAAGTATTCGTTTCCTAGGTATGCTTTTGTTGGTCTATCATACTTCTGCCCTTGTTACAGGGAATTGAAACTTGGTAATGCCAACTTTCCTACGATATACGCATATATCTACTTTCTGCTTAACAGGTCATACTTCCTGCTTTTCCTTTTAAAACAATCTGTCCTAAAGAAAGCTTGGCAAAGGCTGAGCCTTAGTTGCTCTCATATTGAAGAAAGTATTTTATACTTTCTTTAAATGCACACAAAAAGGACTGACCTTAAAAGTGTCAGCCCCTTATCCATCCAATAATAATTCTTTATTGATTGGATCCTAATTTACTTTTTGAACCACCTTTTGCGCCACCACTATGTAGTGCAAACAGGTTCGATTCTACAGAGAATGTCAGTGATTCGCGCTCGCGCTCTCTCTTGAGGGCAAGTTGGATCATATCACTGGTCAATTGTTCGAACGACTTGCCAGTCGGCTCCCAAAGATAGAATGATAGTGATCCAGGAATCGTATTGATTTCATTGACATATACCCGATCAGTCGTCCTATCAATCAAAAAGTCGATACGGGAAACACCAGAGCAGCCTAGCGTTTGGAATGTCTCTTTGGCAAGGGCTTGCACCTGGGCAGTCTTTTCGTCAGAAAGATCTGCAGGGATTTTCCGGTTTGTGCTTTCCATTCCTTTCGAGGCACCACCACCTTTAGAAGATCCTCCACTTTGGTACTTGTCCTGGTATGTCAGGATATCCTTACTGCTTAATACTTCTTCACAGATCGAACTTTCCGCTTCTTCATAATCACCTAGAACAGAACAGTTGACCTCTTGTAAACTCGTAACCATTTTTTCTGCGACAATCTTATTCGCAAATTCCATCGCCAGTTCAACTGCCTCTTCAAGCTCTTCACGATTGGTCGCCTTGCTGATACCGACACTTGACCCAAGGTTAGCAGGCTTGATGATGACAGGGTAGTTGAGCTCAGCTTCAATTTTAGCGATAAGCACTTCCTGTTCGTTCAGCCATTTGGATGAATAGAACCATACATAATCCAGAATCGGTAGGCCTGAATCACGTAAGATCTGTTTCATCATCACTTTATCCATGCCGACTGCAGACGAGAAGACATCACATCCGACATAAGGAATACCGTGAAGCTCGAAAAATCCTTGTAAAATCCCATCTTCTCCGAATGTTCCATGGATCACTGGGAAAGCGACATCTATTCCTGTTATGAGCTTTTTTCCGAATATCCCTGTTGTGTGCCGGTTGATGACGGAGCGTCCCTGATCATCGGTCGTAATCGTTATCCGTTCACATTGTTTCAAGAGATCATTCATGCTTTTATAGTTCTCAATCTCTAACAGTGCTTCCCCCGTATACCAATTTTTATTTTTACCTATATAAATCGGAATCGGCTCATAACGATCACTGTCCATCGCATTGATTGCTTGCAGCGCCGAGATCACTGAAACTTCGTGTTCTACTGAAACGCCTCCAAAGAAGACGCCTACTTTAATTTTCATTATTCCAACCCCTATTCATTAAATGTATCCGGAAGGTCATTTTCAATCAGAACGACCGTTTTTTCTTTTGTGATTTCATTCATTTTCATGATGGCTTCGTCCAGATTGCGTGCAATATAATACTGATCTTCTGGATATTGTTCCTCTTTCAAGCCATCCTGTAACGGAACTGTTTGTTTTTTACCGACCAGAATAATATAGTCACATACACCTGCCGCATGTTGGCCGAGCTTCTTGTTCAAGTTGTACTCTTCTGGTCCCAGCTCAATCATGCCTGGCGTGATCAGCACTTTATATCCTTCCATCTGTCCAAGCACATCAAGTGCCATTTTAGAGCCGACAGGGTTTGAATTGAATGCATCATCAATGATCGTAATATTGGATGAATGCTTTTTGATCTCCATACGATGCGGTACTGGTGCAATCTTTTTCGATGCGATTTCAATTTTCTTCTTCGGTACCCCTAGCTCAGAGGCTGCAGCAACAGCAGCTAAGATATTATAAACATTATGTTGACCCAACAGCTTCGTTTGGATGTCAATTGCCGTCCCGTCTTTTTTCACAATGCTGAAAGAAGTCCCCTTAGAAGAAAAACTGATATTTTCTGCCCTATAATCCAAATCATCTGCATGGATTCCATAATAGACGATACGGGCCTTACTTTTCGGTGCCCGCCACATAGAGTTTTCATCATCTTTGTTCAAAAAGGCGATTCCATCATCAGGAAGACTGTCGACTAACTCGAATTTCGTCTTTTTGATCGTGTCGAGTGATCCGAACGTTTCCAAGTGCTGCTCCCCAATGGAGGTGATGATTCCGTATTTTTGTTGGGCGATATCACAAACCTCTTGGATGTCATACTCTTGCTTCGCTCCCATTTCCGCTATGAAGTATTTATGGAAAGGTCTTAACATATTACGGATCGTAATCGTAACACCCATCGGCGTATTATAGCTCTCAGGGGTCATCAACACATTTGAATGGGATGAAAGGATCGTGTTCAATATATGCTTCACACTTGTTTTTCCATAGCTTCCCGTAATGCCGATCACTTCAAGGTCCGGTGATTGCCTGATGATACGCTTTGCATCGTTGGCATATCCTTGTGCAATCCTTTTTTCAATCGGTAAGTTGATGGTGTTACCAGCCATGACAACATAGAAGCTGATTATATTCAATATGACATACACTAGCAATAATGGTACCAATGCCACTTGATTGATCAATCCGAAATAGAAGCCAAATCCAGCAATAATCACAACCAAAAGAATGACGGTTGTCATCAAGCGTTTTACACGTGCAGTGACGACAAGTTTTTTCTTCTCTTTTTCAGTTTCTCTCAATAAGTATAGAATTACATAAAGTCCGATAAATAATAGAATGGCAACATTGTCTAGAAAATCCACAAAAGCGAGCAATACAGTTATTAAAGGAATGAAGTCCCGCTTTCGGAAGACTTTTTTGCGGTTTTCTTTCATCCATTTCTGGAACCGCTCATTACGATATCCATTTTGTTGCAGCATATGGATTGCTTTGCGGATTCTGGACCAAGTATAGAGGCCCCAGAAAACAACCCCGATCACAAACAAGAAACTAAGCATTCTTCCACTCCTTATCCTTTTCAAGGTAATTATCGATAATTACGAGAAATTCGTTGAGTTTTTCCAAGTATGAATAATGCCCTACACCTTTAAGGACAACCAGGCCGGCATCCGGAATCGCCTTCTCCATGATCTTCGCATCTTCCACAGGAGTCGCAGTATCATTTTCTCCCCAGATCAATAGCGTCGGTGCCTTGATCTCCGGCATGAAACGCTGCAAGTCTTCATTGACGACTTTTACCATCGTCTGTTGCATGACACCGGAAGCATTTTTATAATCTGCAGAACCAAGCTTACCCTTTACCTTCGTCAAGATTTCTTCTTTATAGTTGCGTAGACCAGGAAGGTTCAGAAGATTTTTAAAGAATTTATACGTATAGACTTTGTAATAATAGCTGAATTTACGCTTCGGTTTTACCCCGGCACTATCGACTAGAATGATTTTATGGACCTTATTGTGTGCGGCATAACGAATGGACACTCTTCCGCCAAAAGAATGTCCTACTAAAATTGGATCTTCTATGTTCAAATCATTGATGAATCGGGAAAGCATATTCGTGTATGCTTCTACATCCCAAGCTTCCGGTGGCTCCTGGCTCTCACCAAAGCCGGGAAAATCAATGGAGTATACTTTAAAATGCTTTTCTAAAAAGTTATGGACAGGTTCGAAACTCTTCAAGCTCGTTCCCCAGCCATGCAGTAAAAGGATGCTTCGCCCTTCCCCTGATACTCGGTAGTTGACGCTTACGCCCCTAATATCTATTTTCATTGATGAAAACGCTCCTTACAACGAATTTATAATTAGTCATTTTTATTTACGTCATCTTATTTATATTATCATACCTTCAGCTTTCGATGACATTCCTATTACCGATTTTCCGCCTAATCACAATATATTTCAATATCCTAAAAAGTGATCCCCAAAACCGATGATCTATATATTCGTTTTACATCTCATTTTCATTCTATATTGTTCGTTCAGATAGTGTCATTTAGGTATGTTTCCTATTTAACTGCAAGGGAATGGAAATATTTTTTAGAACAAGTTCATCTTGTTTTTTTCGCTCAACTGTCCATATGAACCGTTCATAAATGTTTGGTATAATAAAAGAATCTAAATGAAGGAGTGAAGACTATGAGTAAAAGCAACGCTTGGAAAAAGCGGAGAAAGCTGGAGCGTGAAGACAGACGGAATCCAGGATTGAACCGTAGCGAATTTGCATTGATGGACTTGAGGACACGCAAGACGAAAACGAAGAAAGATAAACTGAATCAGCAGAAACATAAGGACCGATTATCTGACCGTCACTACGATCATGATAACGGCCTTTTGTATTTAATGCTCCCATACTGATCCAGTCATTTAACGATGAAGCATGACGGTTATGGAATACCCGTAGCTCTAGTTATTTCTTGTAATAATCTGCCCATATCTTTCCAGCTCATAAAGGTTACCTGCCAATCCTAATACTTTCATTACCTGAGTACCTCGTCTTTCGAATAAATACAAAAACAAAAAACCCTCTAACCAGAGGGCTGATCATTCTATCATACATTTTTGACATGGGATCTCTTTGAAGGCTGGTTCTTGAGAATTCCAATATTGGACCCAGTAAAAGCTCCCATTTGATCCGTTGTTTGTGATGACCTTCTGTACAAAGCTTTCCTCTTTTATCCAGTTGCATTGGACCGAATGTACTTTCGTCGAGCTCGTGTCCAAAACAATAAAATAACCCGTGCCTTGTCGCTTAATGTGCTGGAAATCATTTAAGTGCTTGACAAGCCTCATCTCGTCACCACCTAACAATGGATTTACAAAACTAATGGTAGTATTCCCTATTCTTGTCGAAAATCCTTTATTTTCAAAAAAAATAAGTGAATTCTTTTTTTAGTACAATTTACGATCGATTTTAGTTCGATAGGAGTGGAAGGATGATGATTCGCTGATCTTCCGCTTTTCCATCAAGCTATTGAAACGGATGATCTTTTCATTCAGGCGTTTGTTGAGCTCTGTTCTTTCCATGTCATCCCGGCATACAGCAATCAATTCTTCCAGCGTGACCATGTCCTTTTTCAACTGGACTTCAGGAGGTATGAACCCACTGTTTTTCAATATTTTATAACTGATCCGAAGCTCATTCGATACACCTGCAAAGTCATCCTTCGGAAGAGGCTTCCCTTTTCCAGGCAAGTTATCGAATTCTCCCTTTTGCAAAGCCGCTCTGATCTTTTCTTCTGCAATACCCGCTGAAAAGTCCATGTTATCACCTCACTGAATTTATACTTCTAGTTTACTAAATAATGACTTTATAAACCGTAAAAAAGTGAAAAGATGCTGAACCTTTGGGATCCAGTCCAGCTTGTCCTACTACTATTCCATCTTTTTCCTGAAATTAACCACAATGGACCTCTTAGGAAGAGGGATTAAAAAACACTCAACAGAAAACTGCTGAGTGTTGCGTAGTGGCTCCGGGTGTTGCTGCAGAGTTGTTTTGTTTCATGATCATCGTGATGCCCATAACAACTGCGACCAATTCTTCATCTGTTCATTGAAAATTTGCGTCATCCCCGCCGAAAAGAAGCTGCCAGAGAAATACAAGATATTCGTTTCCATCAAAATCACCTCTGTTAACGTATACGTTGAGGTCTGGATAAGGTTTCTAATGGCTAATGTGTCAGCTTATAGATCTCCTCTAAAACGGGCATTTCTTCTTTTTCCTTATCGGTCACATGATCCCAGAGGATACCGGTCGGTTTTTCGTAATCACTTTCTGTTTTGATGAATCGCTCATTTGTTGCGATATAATCGACAGTGAGATCATAAGCATCTCTTGGTAGATCATCCGCGACAAGCTGGGTCTCGTGAATAGTCGTGATAACGGGAACAGGAGGATTGCCAAGTTCTCGAATAATCGCATATTCCCGATCTGCATATCCTTCTCCTTTACCGAGCCTTCGTCCGTCTTGATGGATGGCAACAGAACCAACGATAATCAAGTCGATGGTCGGCATTTCTTTTAGCGGGATGACTTTTCCGTACGTATGGATATGGCTCAGGCTCGCTGCCTTTTTCTCCTCGCCTTCAGGTACCCACTCAGGTTTGACCATGATGAACCCGTCCTTCAACCGAGGTGTCGGGACAAGCAAGGTCTTCCTATCGATCAAGATCTGTCTTCGGATCGGGAGCTGTGGTGAATCCGGATTCACCTTGACCACATCCACTTCTTTATATATATCCATATCGGTGACATAAGCTGCAGCTTTCTCAGCACCCTTGAAGTTAGGAATCCTCCCCTTCAATGGAAAAGGAAATCGACCCATTTTCTCTTCTGTCATCCGCTCCCATACACGTTTACGTATTTCATCCTTCGTTTCCATCGTCCCTGCCTCCTTGTTTATTTTTCAAAGCGTCTAACTGCGGTCCCTATGTAGAACAATCTTCAAAGGATTCTCTAGCATTTTTGAGAAGTCTGTCTTTCCTGTTATCCCGGATAGGATTTATATCCGTATAAAGCTTCCCCTGGCTTATTGAAGTCCCATTCCAGTACTCGTTTGAAGTTAAATCCTTCAAACCTGCTTTCTTCTATCAAACAATGATTTTATCAAACCATAGCATGCCTTCCTTATTTTCTTATTTACAACATTTCTAAAATGTGGAACCATTATAGCAAATGGATTCCTGGTAAACTAGTTCGAAAAAAGTAGGGTGATGGCCATGTTCGCTCCTAATCAATTGAAAAACTTCGAGCCTTTTTCTACAGCACATCTGATCGTTATCTCTATAATGATTTTAACGATTCTGCTCATCTATATGTCCAGAAATGAGCTTCGCAGGAACAAGACTGCAAAACAGGTGATCCGCTGGGGAATTTTCACCATATTGGTTCTCTCAGAGGCAAGCTATCAAATCTGGAGTTTCGTAAATGATGTCTGGGATCCGAGATGGCATCTTCCACTACAGCTTTGTTCTATCAGTTCATTCGCTATCCTCTTCTTACTGTGGAAACCGAGTGAAGCACGTTTCCAAATCGTCTATTTTTTCGCTCTGATCCCGCCATTTTTAGCAATCTTGACACCTGATTTGTTGTATGGGACTCCACATTACCGATTCTTTCAGTTTTTCATCCACCATATTACACTTGTTACTGCCGTTTTCTTTTACCTGATTGTGGAGAAATATCGCCTTAAACGGTTTGCGGTACCCAAAGCTGCATTGTCCATCAACCTCCTGGCACTTCCAATTTCTTATTTAAACAAACAAATCGGAGCGAATTACATGTTTTTAGAAGGTCCTCCTGCAGCGAAAACACCACTCAACTGGTTTGGAGAAGGATTTTGGTATATTCTCAATCTGGAAATCGTCATGGTCGTTACCTTCACCTTGACCTATATGCCATTCCCTTTTATCAGAAAACGAAAAACGGACCTGAAAGCATCCAGATAATTTATTTTTAAAGATTTATTTGATCGAAAAGCTGTTCAATAAAAACGCCGGAATGTCTATAAAATCGTTTCTCAAGACTTACCAATTGTCTTTCTTTTCAAATGGTACTAAACTTGTTCTTACAAAAAGTATTTACCACCTTGAATCGAGGTCCTGCTTTATGAACGAGAATCAAACGAGAGAGCAAGTTGCTGGGGTGTTTGCAGGTGCTGGAGCATACATACTATGGGGGTTTTTGCCGCTATATTGGAAGCTGATCAACCATGTCCCATCTGAAGAAATTTTAGCCCACCGGATGGTCTGGTCGTTCATTTTCATGTTGATTGTGTTAGCCGTTTTAGGAAGGCTAAAGAAGTTCACCCGTGAATTGAAGGAATTGATGGCGAATCGGAAAAAATTATTCGGTCTGTTCTTTGCGGCCATCTTCATCACACTCAACTGGTATACCTATATTTGGGCTGTGAATAACAATCATGTCGTCGATGCAAGTCTCGGTTATTATATCAATCCGCTTGTCAGTGTCCTATTAGGGGTTATTGTCTTAAAAGAACGCCTTTCTTTCTGGCAAATCATTTCATTCGTACTTGCGGCCGTTGGGGTACTGATCTTAACCCTTCATTACGGAAGTATCCCCTGGGTTGCGATTTCATTAGCATTAAGCTTCGGTTTGTACGGTTTGTTGAAAAAACTTACCGCTCTTGGGGCCCTTACAGGGCTGACAATCGAAACGTTATTCATCACTCCAGTCGCCCTTCTTTATTTAAGTATGTTGGCAGCCAATGGCTCAAGTTCGTTCCAACCAGCAGATCCATTAACGGTTCTATTATTGGTCGGGGCAGGGGTCGCAACTGCAATTCCATTGTTGTTATTCGCCACTGGAGCAAACCGGATTTCGTTATCGATGATCGGATTCCTTCAATACATCGCGCCGACCATCATGCTGATTTTGGGAGTATTCCTCTACAATGAGATATTCTCTCAGGTTCATCTCATCGCCTTCCTATTTATATGGTTTGCGTTGAGCATTTTCACCCTTTCAAACACAAGACTGCTCCCACGGTTCGAACCACGGTTAACCAAGGCAAAATCGTATAATGGATGATAACGAAAACGCAAACGCCCTGGTTAGCCACGAAGGTATTAGAAACTCCGACGAGGAGGCAGTCGCTGCCGCAGGAGGTCTGAAGTGACCCAAGTGGTTGGGCAATGAAACTAGACATTACTTCACCGCAACAAAATTTTATACTCTTTTATCTGATAAAAGCCGGTCTCCTTCAATAGGAGCCGGCTTTTCAGTGTAGATCTCTACATCGTCTGGCTGTCATGGTATAGAAAGATATTCACGTTTTCATTCTCATCCACTGTTGCCAATAAGATATCATTTAGTTTTATGGTGTTATATGTACTGGAGAGTTTTTTTAAAAGCCATTTTTCATCTTTACCCAGTTGATCCAATTCTTTATAATCGATTTTCCTCTCTCTTATTATCGTTTTAGGCATTTGAAACGGCTTGATCGGTGTACCAAAAGCAGAGGTTGTAATGGGTTGATTTTCCGTCTTTAAAAAGATCGAAAGGTCTCCACCAGGTTCCCATAAGGCAAGTGCAACTTTCTTTATATCTTCGGTTTTTTCCTTTCTTAATTGTGATAAAAGATCATCAATCGATATCCGTGCTCTATTCAAATTTTTATAAATTATTTTTCCATTTTCGATAAGAGGTAAAGGATCCGGTGTGAAGAATCTTCTTATTTTGACTGAACGTAAACTTAATAAGATCCCTATCACATATAGCACCACAATGACACCCATGGTAATCATCGATCCTTTTAACCCTAACCCCTCATCCGATAATGGATGGGCAATAATATTCCCAATCACCAAAACAATGACAAAATCGAGAAGCCCAACTTGTGATATTGAGCGCTGTCCCATAATTTTAGCTAAAACAATAAAAAAGATGAATCCAACAACGGCTCTATATATCCATTGGACAGCCGTAAGTGATTCTTGAGACGTGAAGAACTCCATAACCAACCCATCCTTTACATGTACAAGAAAATACTTGTCTAGTTTTCTCCATTTTTTATGTTGTTATTAGAAAATGGTTGCAGCAAGCCATATTTTTATGGAGAGAACAGCATGACGGTAAAAACATACACATGTTCAAAGTCGGCAATCTTTTGGAGGAAAGCCTCTTCCTCATCCTCCAATAGGCCAGCCGGGACTGAGAATTCAGAATCGGTATTTTTGATGATGGCAGCTAACCGAACAGGCTTATCCATATCAAGATTCATTGTGGCTCCACTCCCCACTCCAGCCGAGACAGTTGAATCATCGTCACGGATCAGACGGTTAACTGAAGTGGAACCGCCACCATTTAAATGAGTAAGCACAAACCGTTGATACATATCCTTCTGTTCCCACTCTCCTGATGCTTCCTGTATAAACTCTCCAAAATTAGCTGCAGCAAACACCAATCTGTGAGACTTGGAATCAACCTCTTCCCCTTTAGGAAAATGAGATCTGAGGCTAGTTATATCTTCGGCTTTTTCACCTTTTTCATAGTGTTCCACTGTAATCTCTAACATTTCAGCAGTACCATCCTTCATTTCTAACTCGTATACATCCGAATAATCGGCTCCTCCAGCTTGGAGCAGTTGTCGTTCACTGTCACTGAGCTCTGCCGGTTTCAATGTCGGAGCCTTTTCTTGTTGTACCGAACAAGCGGCCAACAGAAATAGACACCCTGCAAAAATAATAAACTTCCCCCATCCCCACATAAAAACCCCTCACCCTGTAAAAGATTTAAACCCTCTATAATACTAACATTTTTTTCCTCTTATGGAACTTATATTTGAAGTTCATTTTTTTCTTTAGCAGGAAGTATCAACTCTTATTCGTTTTAGGTATGGCGCTGTTGAATGTTGTTGTTGATTTTTATATCTGAATTCACGACACTCCTGCGGGAAAAGCGAGCCAGGCGAGACCCCGCAGTTCGGAACGAGCGAGGAGGCTTGCGGATCGCCCGCGGAAAGGGAGTGGATTCGCAAAAAATCAGCAATGAAGATTAACAAATCTTAAAAATAAAAAGGGGATGTTCGATGAAAAAGCGGCATGAAGTGTTATTCAACCAGTTAAAGAGTTATCGAAGCGAAGTTTTAGGGGTAGTAGACAATGTGTCAGAAAAGGAAGCAGAAATAGTGCCAAAGGGGTTTAAAAACAATATCCGTTGGAACTTGGGGCATATTTACCTGGATCAATATTTATGGCTTCAAGCAATGACGAAGGAAAAGGCTGATGTTCCGGAACAATTCAATTCTTGGTTTGGGTTTGGAACCTCTCCATCCGATTTTGACACTGAAACGCCTTCATTAGAAGAATTGAAATTATTGCTGAAAAAACAACCAGCTCAAATCAAAGAAGTTTACGGTGACCGAATAGAAGAGGAGTTTCCAGCTATTGATATGGGAATGGAAACCATTGAGCAAGTACTGGTCCGCACTGTTTTTCATGAAGGAATGCACCTTCAAGCAATTCTTGATTTGAAAAAATGCATTGAAAACCGCTAGTTTACTTCTATGAAAGAAAGCTGATCCTCACAAGAAAATCAGCTTTCTTTCATTCTATCGATAAATTCTTGAGCGGATTGCTTCGGATCGCTCGCATAGCTGATCGCCGAAATGACCGACACACCCTCAGCTCCAGCCTTTATGACTTCTGATGCGTTCGAAGGCTGGATTCCTCCGATCCCGACGATCGGCAATAGGATTCCTGCTTCGCGAAGTTCCTTTATGATCCGTGGGCCTTGAACTTCACGGGCATCCGCTTTCGTTTCGGTAGGGAACATCGGTCCAACACCAATGTAGTCAGCTCCTTTATTTACGGCATCTACTGCTTCTTCTACATTATGCGCGGAGACACCAAGTATTTTCGAGCCGATTTTTTCACGGACCAACTCGATCGCTTCATCATCTTGTCCGACATGCACCCCATCCGCATCAAGCTGTAAGGCTATATCGACATCATCATTAACGATGAATGGGACATGATGATCCCGACAGATTTCTTGGAGTTCCCTGGCAAAATTCCTTTTCGCATCACCAGTCAAGGATCCCTCACCTTTTTCACGGAACTGGAAAAGGGTGACACCTCCGTCAATCGCTTCTCGTAAAACATCCTTAGGGTCACGCTTACAATTCGGGCTTCCCATGATTAAATAGAGCTTCAACAGGTTTTTCAAGTTCATTTCACTTCAACCCCCTGACGCTTGTAGGCCCAATGATTGGTCGGACCATTACCAGAGCCAATCTTCAATTCATTATAAATCGCTGCAGTGATGAACTTTTTCGCGGTATGGACCGCCTCTTTCACCGAGCATCCTTTTGCAAGTTCTGCTGTTATCACTGCTGCGAAGGTACACCCAGTCCCGTGGGTATGGTCCGTTTTGATACGGAGACTCTTGAATTCATAGAACTCTTCCCCGTCATATAAGAGGTCGACCGCATCATCATCCTCTGTATGGCCGCCTTTGATGACGACATTCATCGCACCTAACTGATAAAGTGCTTCAGCTGCTCCCTTCCGATCTTCTTCCATTTCGATTTTCATGCCAGTCAGTACTTCCGCTTCCGGAATATTCGGTGTAATTACATAAGCTCGCGGAAGGAGATGTTCCTTCATCGCTTCTACTGCCTCTTCCTGTAAAAGCCGAGAGCCCCCTTTGGCGATCATCACCGGGTCAACGACGAGTTTGTTCCACGAATTATCCTCTACAAGGTCTCCCACTTTTTTTATGATAGCCGCACTGAAAAGCATCCCGGTTTTCAGCGCATCTGGTGCCAGATCGGCCGCAATCGAGTTGATCTGTTCTTCAATGGCTTCAACGGACATCGGATAAACGCCTTGGACGCCTAATGTATTTTGTGCAGTCACAGCCGTAATGACCGACATCCCATAGACGCCCAGCTCCTGGAACGTCTTGAGATCAGCCTGGATGCCTGCACCCCCACCACTGTCAGAACCGGCAATCGTCAATGTCTTATAAGTCATTTCCTTTCACCTCCATTTATCCGAAATAGCGATGGTAAAGCGTTTTTGCCTCTGATATGTCCTTTGTCCCATGGATCAATGCCCGACCATCCTTGAATAGAACCATTCTCCTGCCCCCTACTGTAAACGATAAAAGGTACGGATTCTGCTCGACTCTTCCTCCCTTGTCTTCAAGCATTTCTTTCATGGCTGTCAAATCCCTTTGCTGACGGCCCGGAGGTCTGATCTGCACTGAATCCCTGCCGCATAACACCGCTGACTTGGTCTGATTTTCATATGCAAGATAAGGATAAGTCGGTTCTCTTCCGCAAGAAAGACATTCGTTTTTTTTCGCCTTTGCTACGTTTATTGCTGTTTGCTGGTTTGTCCAGATATCAAAAGATACGAGTTTCCCTCTGAGGGCTTCCCAGTCCTCCACTAAAATCTTCAAAGCCTCTGCTGTTTGGTACGCAACGACCATTTGGACGGCTGGGCTTATGATACCGGCTGTATCACAGGTCAGTCCGCCGATCGGGACAGAATCCAGCAGGCAATTCAAGCAAGGTGTAGCCCCTGGGAGGATGGTGAAACTGATCCCATAGCTTCCGACACATGCTCCGTAAATCCAGGGGACGCTGTATTTTTGAGAAATATCATTGATCATCATCCGTGTATCGAAATTATCAGTAGCATCCAAAATAAGGTCCGCACCGGTAATGAGGTTTTCTAATTCTTCTGGTGTTGCATCAAGAACATGCGCTTGAATTTCAACGTCCGAATTGATGTGGGAAAGACGCGATTTTGCCGCAATCGCTTTCGGCAGCCGGTCTTCCGCATCTCTCTCCCCATATAACTGCTGGCGCTGGAGATTGCTCCATTCGACATAATCACGGTCGACAATGGTAAGCTTGCCGATGCCTGCACGGACGAGCGCTTCAGCATTCCCTGTCCCGAGTGCGCCTGCTCCGATGATCAGCACATGCTTTCCCCTTATTTTCTGCTGTCCCGCCTCTCCGATCGGAGTGAATAACGTTTGTCTTGAATAGCGATCGGTCAACCGATGCTCATCCCTTCAGCAGGGCTGCTCGCTGTTGCGTACCGTTTTTTAGGAATCCGACCAGCCTCGAATCCGAGACGGCCCGCTTCGATCGCAAGCTTCATCGCTTTCGCCATCTTAACCGGATCTTTTACTGCAGAAACCGCCGTATTCAAAAGCACGGCGTCAGCCCCTAGTTCCATCGCATAGGCAGCATCCGCAGGCGAACCGATACCTGCGTCAACGATCACAGGGACGTTCGATTGCTCAATGATGAAACTCAAGTTCAACGGATTTATGATCCCTTGACCTGACCCGATCGGAGAAGCCCCTGGCATGATCGCATGTGCCCCAAGTTCTTCAAGGCGTCTTGCCAGGACGACATCATCAGACGTGTAAGGCAATACTATGAAACCTTCCTTCACTAATTCCTCTGTCGCTTTCAACGTTTCCACTGGATCCGGAAGCAACGTCTTGTCGCAGCCGATCACTTCGACCTTGACCATGTCGCAAAGACCGGATGCTTTAGCAAGTTTCGCGTGTCGGACTGCTTCTTCAGCGGTTTTCGCCCCTGCGGTGTTCGGCAGGAATGTATACTTCTCCAAATCCAGTTTCTCTAAAAAGTTAGGTTGGCTCGGCTCGAAGATGTTCATCCGTCGTACCGTGAACGTAAGGATTTCCGTTTCGGATGCTTCGACCGCTTCCTTCTGCACGTCAAAGTTCGGGTATTTCCCTGTCCCGAGCAACAACCTTGATTGGAATGAGTAATTACCGATTTTCAACATTTCAACCGCCTCCTACGAATTGCACAATTTCAATTTTATCTCCATCCTTCACTTCCGCTTTCGGATGGTGGTCTTTCTCAAGGATCGATTCGTTATGCTCGATCATCAATACACGTTTTTCCAATTGGAAATGTTCAACTAGGTCTGAAACGTGCTGAACTGTATCCGGTACAGTCACCATTTCACCATTGATCTTCAATTCCATTTTCATCAACTCCTATTGCACATGTACTGGTATCCGGTTCATTTGAAAAGCTGAATTCCAGTCTTTCTTGATAGCAATGCCATCAATAAGATCGCCAATGATCTCCCCCGTGACCGGAGCTAATAAAATACCGTTACGGTAATGACCCGTCGCCACAAACAGATGCTTCAATTCGGGATGTTCACCAAGATAAGGCAAAGCATCTTTCGTCTGCGGACGAATCCCCGCCCAGGCTTTCTCCCATTCAGCTTCACCTAAACCAGGCACGACCTTCTTTGCAGCTTCCATCAACCGTGAAATCCCATCAAGCGTGACGGTTTCATCGAAAAGCCCCGGTCTCTCGGTTGCCCCGATAATCAACCGTCCTCCAGCCTTAGGGACAATGTAGCAATCATCTGAAAAAATCGTTCCGTTTATAAGCCTTTTCCGTGTTTTGACAGAAAAGCATTCCCCTTTGACGGGATAGGTTTCGAGGTCGACGCCCGCTTCCTTCAGAAGGGTTTTACTCCATGCGCCCCCAGCAACGACAACATGTTCAGCACGGTTCAGGCCGCTATTCGTTTCGACACCCTTGATTTCAACACCCTCTTTTACAAAACGATGGACTTCGGTAAATTCACGGATCTCAGCCCCTAGTGTTACTGCAGCTTGTGCAAGTGCCTTTGTCAATTTGGTTGCGGAGACCTGTCCGTCGTTAGGAATGTGCATGGCCCCGAGTACATCTGTCGACAACGCGGGTTCTCCCTTTTGAAGCTGTTCCGCAGCCACCCAATGCGCCTCTTCCCCTAATTGGTTTTGAGCATTGATCAATGACTGGAACCGGGCTACTTGCTCCTCTGTTCTAGCCACTTTATAGATCCCGTTTTTTTCGTATTCGATATCGATTCCTGTGAGGCTTTTCAGTTCAGCAGCCAGATCAGGAAACATCGTGCGGCTTTGTTTTCCCAACCGGAACAGCGGGCTGTCTTCCTCAAGCTCTGTCTGGGCACCGAGCATCCCTGCTGCTGCACTTGAAGCTTTCCCTGCGGTCGAACCTTTTTCGAGAATGACTACAGACTTTCCTCTTTTTGACAGATGGTAAGCAATCGAACAGCCGATGACGCCCGCCCCGATGACGATTACATCATAATGAGCTCGCATTCTCTTCCTCCTCTGCACGCATTTTTTCCTTGTAGGCTCTTACGGATTTCAGTGGATTTTCAGCTTTTAAAATGCCGGACATCACAGCGATGCCTCTCGCTCCAGTGTTGAGGACATCGACCGTATTTTCAGGCTTGATGCCACCGATTGCGATGACCGGTATGCTTATTCTTTGGGCGAGGATCTCTAACACCTTCACCCCTCTCGGCTCAAGGTCTGGCTTGGAGTCTGTTTCAAAAATATGCCCGAAGATGATATAATCCGCCCCCTCATTCTGGACCTTCAACGCTTCTTCCAAGGTATGGACCGAGCGACCGATTTTTAGAAGTGGAAAGGATTCTCTCACAACTGATACTTCCAAACTATGATTTGCCAACTGGACTCCTTCTGCTTCCGATACAATCGCGATATCGACACGGTCATTGATGATGATTTTTCCAAGTGGCACCCCGTTGTTCACCAACCGTTCGACTGCCTTCATGTGTTCCTTCGCTGTCCAGGACCTCTCACGGATATGGATAAAATCGACCTGTTCATGGATCATGCTAACAATCTCGGAAAACTCAGCTGCCGATTGACTTCCAGTTGAAATGATGTGGAGTTCATGGTGCATTTCCTTCCCACCTTCCTTTCTTTCTAGTAACGGACATCCCCCACCGGGAAGAGGGGCCAGACGACCGAAAGATAATAGCCTAATAGAATCATTACGCCAAGGTATGCGACGAATATGCCATCGTTTAACGAGAACCCTAACTTATAGTAGTAGGTCCGGTCCCTCTCCCCTGTAAAACGCTTCGCTTCCATGGCGACCGCTATACGGTGCGCCCGTCGGATGCTTTGGGATAACAACGGAATCGAGTAAGACTTGATTTTAAAATAGAATGCTTGAAGCCCCCGCTCCTGTTCGACACCTCTAACTTTCATCGCATTCCGGATCGTCAAAAATTCTTCGATCATAATCGGGATCAACCGAAGACCCGCCATGAAGCTATAGGCGTATTTCGGATTCAGCTTTACTTGTTGCATCAGGGAATAGAACAAGTTGACGGGGCGGGTTGTAAGCGCGAAGGTAAGGCCAAACGTTGCAAAAATCAATGCCCGGAAGCCGAGATGAAGGCCTCGGTAAAAGCTTTCTTCCGTAATATGGACCAACCCCCACTTCACCCATGTCGTATCGCCTTTCCCGAACAAAATCATCGAGGAGGAAGTCGAAATGAAAATAATCAGAAAGGGAATCAACAGAAGGCTCACCCGCTTTTTGGGGTGGCCGGAAAAGACCAAGAGCAAAAGCAAGGCACCGAAGGTCAGGTTGATCAGCCAATTGATCTGATGAACGAAAAGGACAAAGATGAACATCAGGATCATAGTGAAAAGTTTCAGTGTCGGATTGATTTTATGAAGCCAGGTTTCGTTGAAGTTAAGGTCCATTTCCATCACTCCTAGGCATGCGCATGCTCCTTCACACGTACGTGGACATCACTTGATAGTAAACCGTTTTTAATTGTCCAGACGCGGGTCGCGAAATGCTCGACGATGTTTCTATCATGCGTCACCATGAGGATTGTAACGCCTGCTTGTTGATAGTCTTCTAGCATCTCCAGCAATGCGAATGTGTTTTGAGAGTCCTGCCCGAACGTCGGCTCATCCAACAGTAAAATCGGTTGGCCTTTGACAATCGAAGCTGCGACGCTCAACCTTCGCTTCTGTCCCATCGACAGATGATACGGGTGATGATGTTGAAACGGAGTGAGTCGGAAGCGATCTAGCAACTCAAGGACCTTCTTTCGTATGACCGGCTCTCCTAACTTCTCAAGCCTCAACCCATAAGCGATTTCCTCAAATACCGAGTTGGTCACGAACTGGAATTCCGGATTTTGGAAGACGAAGGTCAGATGATCGGCAATCCGTTTCCCCTTTTTCACAGGAGTTCCGTGGATTTCAAACGTGCCTGTCGTCTTGATGAATTGCATGAGTGCATGCAACAGTGTAGACTTTCCTGCCCCGTTTTCCCCGATGACCGCAATCCACTCTCCTGCCCGTACCGTCGCTTCCTCAACTGAAATAAAGGGCTTCTTTTTCCGGTGCCCTTGAAAGTGGTTGAGGTGGAGCACAACGTCGGTATGAGATGGCGTCAGATTCTTCAACGGTCGGCTGCTTAAATAATCCTGCCAGACGCCCGGATACCAGATACCCTGCTCCTTCATCGTTTTCCGATAGCTTTTCAAGATCTTATTTTTATCGCCATCTGCAATGATTTCACCCTGATGATTGAACAGGATGATGCGATCAACCAGGTCTAGGACGTGATCGAGCTTATGCTCCACGATCAGCAGGGTTTTATCAGCGCTAATCGCTTTGACTGTTTCCCAGATATCTTCCGTCCCTTGTGGATCGAGCAGGGCTGTAGGCTCATCCAGGAACATGACCTCAGGCTCGAGTGCCAGGATTGACGCGATCGCCAGCCGTTGCTTCATCCCTCCAGATAATGTATGGATATTGGTATGGGGATCAATCTGGTGTAAACCTACTGCTTTTAAAAGTGCTGTGATCCTATCGGGCATATCTATACGCGGAACTTGCAGGTTTTCGAGAACGAAAGCAAGCTCCTCGTCTACATAGGGCATACAAAACTGCGAGTCTGGATCCTGGAACACATACCCCCAGGATGGAGGCTGCTGGAATTGATCTGCTTTCATCGGAACCTCGACCGATTTCGGGATGATTCCCGAAAGGACTTGCAGCAAGGTTGATTTTCCGCAGCCCGACGGACCGAGCAGCAGGACTTTTTCCCCTTTTTCAATATGGATCGATAAGTCCTTGAAAAGCAGCTGCCCATCGCCTGGAAACTTGAGACGGAGATTGTCAAGTTGAATCATCGAATCACCCCATTACTGATCGAGAGCATCGTAATCTTGTTTTGAAGCCGGTCGCACCAGGTTCGTCACCCCGGTCTTTTCAAGTGCTTTCACGAGATAATAGGCCGCCACTCCTGCGATCAGGATCGACCCGATGATACGAAAACCAAGAAACAGGCTGAGATTCCACAAAGCGAGATCCTCGATATAGCCTTTGTAATAATCCATGATAATCGAACCGACCGCCGAACCGATGGCCGCAAGACTTACGACTGTAACATCAAAACGCTTATACCGGAATGCCATGAAGACGAGCTCCGCGAACAATCCTTGTACGACACCGAACAGAAGCACTTCAAGACCCCATTCTGATCCGACCAGGAACTCACCTGAAGCGGCCGCGACTTCAGCAAGAAAAGCGACCCCTGGCTTCCGGATGATGAGGTAGGCGACGGTCGCAGCCATGAACCACATTCCATAGATCAATTGGTCGATGTGGAGCCCGAGTGGTTTTACAAAGTAATAAAGCGGTCCCCACAGCTTATAGACAATTCCAAAGCCGATGGCGATGACAATCGTGACGAGTATATCTGTTAGCTTCAGACCTCTGTTCATGATGTCGGGCCCTTTCCTGTTCCGACATGTGGTTGAAGGTCAAACGGCCATTTTTGCAAGGTGTAGGCCATTTCCCAGAACTCGTATTCATACTGGCTACTGATGATGAAATGCTCCTTCATCCTCTCGCGGTCTTGGTCGGTGACGTTTTCGGCAATCTGGTCGAGTCTATTGATCTGTTCCTCCACAAGCTCACGGAACCATTCCCCGCCATATACAGCGATCCATTCCTGGTAGATCGGTTCCTCAGGCTTGAATCCTTGAAGTCGTTCGCCGATTTCGTAATAAAGCCAGTAACACGGTAAAATCGCTGCGATGATATCCCCTAGATGTCCGAATTGCGCTGCACGGTACATATGGGATGAATAGGCATATGCTGTCGGTGCTGGTTTGAAAGTGGAACGTTCTTCGTCCGTAATACCGAGTTGCTTCGAAAAATTCTCATGCAAGGACATTTCCGCTTCGTAAGTGCCTTTCGCATGGGCCGCCATGCTAGCGGTCGTTTCGATGTTCGGTGATTTCGCTGCTCCTAGCGATTGAACCCTCGCAAAATGGGACAGATAGTAGGCATCCTGCAGAACGTAATACCGAAAGTTCTCGAGCGGTAGTGTTCCATCTGCGATTCCAGTCACAAATGGATGCTTGAAGCTTGCCTCCCAAATCGAATCTGCTGCTTCCCTTACGTATTTTGAAAAAGACATGTTCTTTCCTCTCCTTTTCCAGACGACCCATGATTCTGCCATTATTTCAATTAAAAAACCACTTTCTTTGTAAAAAAGAAAGTGGTCGGTTGGATGATAGAATCGGTCCATAGTCGTTATGTAACCCTAACCACCACTTCCCTACGCTAGTATAAACCAGATCAGGTTCCAAGGGTCTTAAAGCTACACTTTAATCTCAGCCTTTACGAGAAGGCCCCCCTAGTGGATCGTCTTATATAGTTATTTTCGATGTAATCGTAACATGTATAGCTGAAAAGTCAAATGATTTCAATCGTAAAATCGCTCTGGGATCGATTTTTTTCATCTACTGGTTGTCGGAGTATTGGCTGTCAGATTGCAGAATTAATCTGTTACTTCTGAGCATATTCTGTTCATTCTCAAGGGTATTGTGTTCATTGCTGAGTTTAATCTGTTCACTTCTTAGAGTATTTTGTTCATTCTCTGATTAATCTGTTCACTTCCAGAATTAATTTGATCACTTCAAAGAAAATTCTGTTCACTTCCAAGTTTATTCTGTTCAAACTCAGTATAGGCCCACTCAAAAGGCGAGCAAACCTTACTTCACGAGCGAATTTTTAAAGGCATAGATGACGGCTTGTGTCCGGTCCTGGACTTCAAGTTTGTCGAGGATGTTGCTGACGTGGGTTTTCACTGTTTTCAACGCGATCACCAGTTCATCCGCAATTTCCTGGTTCGTCTTCCCTTCCGTCATCAGCATTAAAATTTCGAGCTCACGGTTCGTCAGATCTTCATGCGGAGGCCGGGTATTGCCACGCCGCATTTTCGTCATCATCTTCCCAGTCACCTCAGGCTCAAGCACCATTTCGCCGCGATAGGTGGCGCGGACCGCATCGGCAATCGTACTCGCCTTCGAGGTTTTCAGCATATAACTCGTCGCTCCGCTTTCAAGTGCAGGATACACCTTCTCATCATCAAGAAAACTCGTGACAATGATGATCTTTGCTTCAGGCCATTGGTCGATGATTTGCTTCGTCGCTTCAATCCCGTCCATCTCTTTCATGACGAGATCCATCAAAATCACATCTGGGCGCAGCTTCAGTGCCAGATCGACTGCTTCGCCGCCATCCCCTGCTTCACCGACGACTTCAATATCCGGTTGATTCGACAGATAAGCCGCTACTCCGATCCTTACCATTTCGTGGTCATCTGCAAATAATACTCTAATCAACGTATCCCATCCCCCTCTCGTATGACAGGTATTCTTACTTCCAGCCGTGTCCCCTTGTCAGGCACGCTGATGATCTTCAATGTCCCGCCAAGCTCTACGGCACGTTCATGCATGTTTTGTAGTCCATATGAGCCTGCCTTGCTCGTTTCAACATCAAAGCCGACTCCATCATCGACTACCCGCATAAGAACCGTTCCTTCACGTTCGATACATAATACTTCAAGTGAGTTTGCCTTCGCATGACGAAGCGTGTTGGACACCGATTCTTGTAAAATCCGGAACAAGTGGTCCTCGACTCCTTTTTTCAATGGAATCGATTCAAGCTTCCATTCGATTTCAAGCGGAACTTTTTGTGAGAGCTCCAGAAGCAATTCCTTGATGCCTTCTTCAAGCGTCTTCCCTTTCAGTGCAACTGGTCTCAAGTGTAAAAGAAGTGCGCGCATTTCTAGCTGGGATTGATGGATCATCTCTTCGACAAGTTTCAGCTGCTTCCGCTCTCCATCACCCGCTCCCTCATTCGATTCATTTACCGCGGACATCAACATCGATGCTGCGAACAATTGCTGGCTGACGGAATCATGAAGCTCTCGTGCCAAACGGTTCCGTTCTTCTGAAACGACCTTTTGGATTCGCTTCTCCTGATCTTCTGCTTTTTCATTCGCGAGCTTCTGGGATAGCTTCGTCTGTTCTGATATATGCTGTTGAACTTTTTCCAATGAGGACCGGATGTCATCAAATTCCTGGGTTTTTGTCTTGGCATTCACTGCTTCCATCGGCCGTCCTTGTCCGATTTGGGCAAGAGCGTTTACCACATGCTCAAGCTGCTTCCGCCAGTAAATTCCTGAACTGAAACCAAAAACGGTGCCGATCAAAGTACTGACAAAGAATGCGAACAGGATGAACGGTAAGTCCAGGATTTTCCTCGACCACAAGAGTGACCAATCATTCAACGGAAAAGTGAAGAAAAACACGCCTACCATAAAAAGGAGAAGTGTTAAAGATACAGCTAAGCCAAGCAGGACCTGACGTTGTATGATATTCATGTCCGCTTCACCTCAAGATCTCCGATCATCATCGAGGTGATGATCTTAACCTTATGATGTGATTGTTCAAAGGCTGCGGACTGGTAAGAGAGACATTGGTTGAACATCTTCGGTTCAAAATGCTCAAAGATCCTGCTCGTTCCTGCAATCACAGAATGACCAATACTGACATCGACCTCGTATGGGACAAGAATTTTGATGTTTCCGGCAAAATTCCGGATCACAATGGTCGATTCACCCTTCGGAAGGACCGTATTCCCGAGGTCGATCACCGTGTCTCCTATGCCGCACTGGATATTCACGTCGTTCCACTCATACGCATGCTCAGGAGTCTGCTGTCTTCCGAAAAGATTATTCTTTAATAACGGCCTGCGTTTGAACATCGCCTGGTCGCTCGCTACTGTTTCCGGTTCCTGTATATCAGGTGTGATATACTCCGGGTCCTGCTTCGACTGGGCAAACCGGATGACAGCATATATGAAAAGAGCGATCAGAAGGAACTTGAACGCCATCGTATTCAAGATCGTCAAAGCGAAAGCGATGACCCCGAACCAGAACAATAGCTTCCCGATCATTTTATAGTACTTTTTCCGGCCGACATAAATACAACCTGCAGTGAGTATTAAAAAGAAAATGGGACCCATGCCATGAAAAGAAATTTCCAACAATAATAAGATGACCCCGATTATTAATAGCCAGCTCACTTTATCAGTTTTTGTCTTCATAATGTTTTCCCTGGGTCCCCCTTCTGTTTTTGACAGCTGATAAGCGGCAGATCTCTTTGTCAGTTTCGTCCGTCCGCGCTTTTTCAGACTATCAATTTATTTCGTGATGTTAGCCTTTCATCAATAAAGCTCTTCAATTCTATAACTCAGACGAATTAGAAACAAGTCATTCGACGCATACTGGTTTTGAGGACCTGAGTGATGAGCCGTACTTGCATGGAACCTACTCGTTGTTATCGAAGAAGCTTTCTTCTAAAAGGTAACGCCTTTACGTCGGAGCCGTTTCCCCGAACATTACGGAAAAGGCGCAGGGTATCTACGCCTTTCTTTTCTAATAGCATACCATTTTTTGCTTAAACGTTAGTATGCTTTTCTTCTTTTTGCATTTCTTTTTCCAATTGTGCGATCCGTGCATCGATGGTGTGCCGGTGATAGTTTGAATTTACTTGATGCTCTAGACGGTCGAGATATTGCTCGATTTCACCGAAACGCGAGAAAGACTTGCTTGAAAATTCGTTGGAATCGACCACTTTATCCATACGGTGATGGGCACGTGTGATGTTTTCGCGACCCATCAATTCCATTCGCTTGATGTACATATCCTTAAGCTTATGCTGCATTACTTCATATTTTTGTTCAAGTTCTTCAAGCTGTTGCACCGCTTTTTCTTTGGAAGCCTTCAGACGTGCTGCCCGCTCGCTATACTGCTCATGCTCTTGGACAGCGAACTTATGAAGCTCTTCTTCGTTGGCCTGCAGTGCAATTTCGGCCTGATGTTTTCTTTTTTCAGCAAGTTCTGCTGCTTTCTCATACTCACGTGTAAACTGTTCACTTAACATATATTGGCGTTCAACCAACTTACGGACTTTCTCGACTTCCTTTTCACATTCACGAAGATACTGGTTAAGGACACTGATCGGATTTTTCCGTTCTTTTTCGTCCAGCATGTCATGAAAATCTGCTTCAACCGTCTCTTTTAATCTTCTGAAAAGTTTTGCCATATTTTACTCTCTCCCTTTTATTAGTTTCGATTCAACTCTGCCCATTCACGCTCAAAGTTCGTGAAAGGATCATCTTCTTTTTCGACTTTTTCAGTAACGCCATCTTCTTTCTTCCATTCCTTGTACACGACATATAGGATGTACAGGGCAACAGCTCCGAGGATAGCTGGCACATTTGCGGCCGCAATACAAATCGCAATGATCCCGACAGCAGCCCAGAAGATTTTCTTAGATGTCTCTTCCGACTTCGTAAAGCGCTTTACTGCATAATAACCAATGACGAGACTGATCACGAGCCCGATCATCGGCCCGACGTTTGCAATGAGGACGATCGCCGCGATTGCTCCTAGAATAAATAGTCCTAGCTTTTTCATCGTTTCTTTCCCTCCTTCTTTTCTTGTCTCTATCGTATCTAGAATCCCGTTTTCCTATAAGGAGCCTGAGCTTTAACTTTTCCTAGGACCTGAGACGTAGTTGGATGTTAGATTTTCGATTTTAATGGAAAAAAGCTTACCGAAATCAGCCGGTAAGCTTCCTTATTGGGTGATGGTACGATTTTACCGTTCGGCGTAAGTCTGCTCCAAAATCTGCGTGATTCCGATCATACCTTTCAAGTAATGACGTGGAACCCGCTATTCACAAAAAGGAAAAGCCAGAGCATGGTGCCCTGGCTGCAAATACTTATTATTCAAAAGATTTAACTCCCAAATAATGGTCTTGCCAATAGTCGATACTTAAATCAGTTACTTCTACACCTTCCGACCCAGCATGAATCATTTTATTGTCGCCAATGTAAATACCACTATGGGAAGCTCCTTCTGTATTATAGGTACCTTCGAAAAAGACGACATCTCCCACACTTGGAGAATCTACTTGTACACCATCATATTTCCACATATCACTTTCTTTTCTTTCTAAATCGACTCCAACTTGTCCAAACACATATTGGATGAAGCCGCTGCTATCAAACCCGTCTGGTGTCGTGCCTCCCCAAACATAAGGTGTTCCGATTAGGCTCTCCGCTATTGAAACAATTCCAGACTCTGAAGCTTGGTCATCCGAAGCTGATGTATCGGAAGTCGATTGAACATCAACTGAATTCGTTGAAGTTGATGACAATGCTTTAAAAGTTTCAGGCCCTACTAAACCGTCTACAGTAAGACCCTTTTCAGCTTGGAAATTTTTCACCGCATCTTCTGTAATGGGTCCGAAAATCCCATCAAGGTTGTAAGTATAATAACCTAGTTCTTGCAAATCTGTTTGCAAAGACTCTACTTCCTGGCCACGATTTCCTCTATCAAGGACGGATGTTTGTTCTGGACTACTGGAGACATTTTGTTCAACTGGCTTTGAATCGGCATTGGCAAAAACACCTTCACTTAAAACAGGTGATAATGCCATAGATGTGACCAAAGCCGTTGCAATCACATACTTTCGTGCAGACGATACTGTTGTAAACATAAAATTCCTCCTTGTTGAACTCTAGCTTAGTAATCGTGCTGTCCCGGTTTGAAAACACGAGTCTTCCAAACCAATTACTAGTCTAACAGATGAGTCCTGTAAAGAAGTTGCAGTAGCATTAAGGGGACATATTATTCTGTTTACACCGAAAAAAGCCTATCAATTGTAGGGATCATCGAATTCGAATTCATTTCTCTTTCAGAAAAAACACCCGTCAAAACAAGTGATGGGTGCGTATTTTGTCATATATATGGCATTTCCTGATGAAAATAGTTAGGTTTTACTGTTTTATTACGGTAGGGTTGATGAAAAATGTGTGTTGCCGCCGGGGACATCGGCGGGATCAGCCAGACCCAGTTCCCTGTCACGACCCTGCCGCTTGCAGCCTCTATCTCCTCGAACTTTTTGAATTGCTGGGCCGCTGTATGATGATCGACGATACTAACACCCTGTTTTTTGAATGAATAAAGAACCGCCGTATTAAGCTCGACTAGTGCCCGGTCCTTCCAAAGTGAAATGTTCGTGCTCCTATCAAGATCGAAAATCGAAGCGACCTTCGGGAGCAGATCGTAACGATCCTGGTCAGCCAAATTGCGTGCCCCGATTTCAGTGCCCATGTACCAGCCATTGAACGGTGCTGCGACATACTCGATCCCTCCAATTTCAAGCTTCATATCAGAAATCATCGGCACCGCGTACCATTTTACATTCAAATCTTCAAAGCATGGCTCACTTGGATGATGAATAGGAACCTCGAGAACTTTTTCAGCGGGAATATTAAACCACTTCGGATCGCAATCCTTCAATTGTACGACGAGCGGCAGCACATCAAAGTGTGTACCTTCACCCTCCCAGCCGAGTTCCTGACATTTTTCCGTAAAAGCGATCGAAGCTGGATCCCCTATTATACCATGCTTGGTTTGATAACCAGCATAGCGGACCAATTGGTGGTTCCAAATCCTTACATGTTGTTTCCCATTGATAACAGGCTTGAAAATTGTGATCGTGGAGCGGACTTTCCCTTTATTCGTCGCGTAATCGATATGACGAATAAGAGCGTTCTTGATTTCTTCCTCTGTTTCGAGATTACGCTCATCGATGACTTTCAAGCTTTCCCAGAATAGCCGGCCGATACAGCGGTTACTGTTATGCCAAGCGATCCTCGCTCCATATTCAAGCTCTTCAAATGTATGTTCATAATGCCCAGTTACTGCAATCTCCTGAAAAATTTCTTCAAGACGCCCCCGTATTACCTCTTCACGCTTTCCAAGCTCTGTATAACAACTAACAATAAATTCTTCCGCCTCTTGCATCAGTTTCAAAACACACGACCTCCAATGGAACTAGGTATACATTCCTAGTTAATCATTGTCCTAGTATACCACGGAACCGAACTTGATTAAGTACTGGAAAAAGTTAGTCGTACTCCATTCTTCTATAACAGTTTTTGGCAGGTTTTTTGCATTAAAAGTCGAATCAGTAGGATGTTGGGAGGAATGGGAATGGAACATATACATAAAGTACTTGATGCGTATTTTTCCAATTGGAACAAGGTATTCGAGAGTAAAGACAGTGAGGACATCCGTAGACAAATGTCGGAAAGGTTCGTTGGCTATTGGGGGCACTCGGTTCTTTTCGAATTCACTTCCAATCAACCGTCTCGACTGGAAGATAAACCAGATGAGGGAGTTCGAAATGGTTTATATAGCAATTCCTTCATTGCAAATGAAAAAAGTACCGCAAAAATATACAGTAGAACAGAAAAATGACGTCTGGGTATTTCAATATGAAACCCCTACGTACCAATCCCTGATTACTGTGGACAATAAAGGAATCGTTCTTGAATACCCCGGGCTTTTTAAACGGCAGTATTAAGGAAGAGAGGGTATGGTATACTGATTGAAGTATTTAATGAAAAGTGGAATCCAAAGGATGGAGAGATCATGAACGGTCAAAATCGTGTGAACATACAACCTGGTGTCGAAGTCGATATCGTACTGAAAAAAGATCAAAGAACTGGCAAGCTGACGCGGGGAATCGTGAAGGATATCTTGACGAATTCCAGTTCTCATCCACATGGGATCAAAGTTCGTCTTCAGGACGGCCAAGTTGGCCGGGTAAAAGAGGTCTTCAAAAAGGAAAGCTGACCAAGTCGGTCAGCTTTTTTCATTATTGGAAGCGGAATGGTGTGGTGTACCAGGCTGTAATACAGTTTTGCAATACTGCAGCTTTGTTTTACAAATACAAGCAGTTATCTTGCAAATTCTGTGTTTCGTTATGCAAAAACGGGCAGTTGTTTTGCATAACGGGAGGTTCGTCTTGCACTGGTACGATTTTACTTCCCGTCCACGTTATAAAACAAATACAGCCCGAATCCGAGTGTGTTGCGCCCCCAACGCAGGTAGGAAGATCGCCATTTCCGGATTCTGTCGCGCATTGCGTTAACGTCCGGATCGTCAGGATTTTCTATACAATACATTTCTATTGAACGGGAGTAAAGCCACTCATAATCATCCCACTCATCCTCATTGGCCACGCTCGCCCACATTGGGACCAATCCGAGATCTTCACCGACCTGGATGTTCTCTTGATGGCTGAGCAATTCTCCCTCTTCCGCACCGAGCGCCTCTAAATACGCTGCATCCGGTTTCCGTTTCCAGTAACCTTCCCCGACAAGTAGATAACCCCCGGGTTTTACCACTTCACTCATCCACTCTAAGGTAACCTTATAATTCCCGAGGGCATGGGTCGCGCCGAGGCAAATGGCGACATTATACAATTCGTCCAAACCATCAATCACTTTTTTTGCATCCTCATTAACGATTTCCAGCTGGTTATCTGTAATCCGCTGGCCAGCATTCCGCTGAGCCTCTTCAATAAAACCCCTTTCAATCTCGATAGCAGTTCCGACAACGTCATGCCGGTCAATCAGATCAATCAACACACTACATTTTCCAGCACCGATATCAAGCACTTTCCCTCCACTCTCAAAAGGAATTCGATCCAATACCGCCTGCAACTTCCCTTTATTGAGTGGGTTACAAATTCCATGATCACGATGGGCAATGACTGAAAATTTGTTACTCGCCATCCTTTTCCTCCCTGTCCAGAAAGTTATCTTGCATCGACCAGTTCACCGGCGTACAAGGCTTTCTCCTTTAACTGCAAATCAAGTTTACTTGCAAGACTCTTCAAAACACGCTCCTCACCAGGAGTCACTAGTGTGATGACAGTCCCCCTCTCCCCAGCTCTTCCGGTACGGCCAGAGCGATGGAGATATTGCTTTTCATCCTCCGCAACGTCCACCTGAATGACATGCGTGAGCCCGGTAATATCAAGACCTCGTGCTGCGACATCTGTCGCCAATAGCAAGTTCGTCTTCCCGTCACGGAATTGCTGCAAGGCATGCTGGCGCTCATTTTTCTTCAGTTCGCTATGCAATAGTCCGATCGGAATCCGGTTGTAATCCAACTTGTCCGCCATCACGGACAGCTCGCCGATGTCTTTCCCGAAAGCGAGCCCTTTCATGTCTTTCAACCGTCCGATCTTCTCCAGGGCTTTCGCTTTATCACGGCGTTCGGACACAACATAAAAATGGTCCACCTTACCACCTTTTTGGGTTGCGCGGCTCACTTTTATAAGCTGCGGACTGTTCATAAATCCACGCCCGACTTCTTCCGTTTTCTCGGACAAGGTAGCAGAAAACAGCAGTACTTGGCGCTCAGCCAGCGTTGATTTGATAATCGATTCGATTGTTTTCAAATGCTCCGGAACGAGAAGCTGATCCCCTTCATCCAGGACGATTGTCTTGACTTCATGCATTTTCAGCTTTTTCATTTTGATCAATTCTTCGACACGTCCAGGCGTCCCTAATACGACTTGTGGACTTTTTTTCTTCAGTTTTTCAAGCTGCCTCTTCACGTTCGCACCGCCGATCAAGGATGCTCCTGTTATCCCGCTTCCTTCAGCCCATTTCTGTACCTCTTCAAAAATCTGCATGACAAGTTCTCTCGATGACGCCATAATCAAGGCTTGAGGGTCTTTTTTATCAGGATCAATCTGCTCTAAGATCGGCAACAGGTAGGCAAGTGTCTTTCCCGTTCCTGTCGGGGATTCAGCAATCACATCCTCTCCACGTAGGATCACAGGGATCGCTTCCTTCTGGATCGCTGTCGGTTTTTCAAAGCTTGAATTGTCCCATGCTTTCTGTAAAAAGGGTTTGTTGATATGTAAAGATTCCATTATCATTCTCCTTTATAAAAACGACTTTACTCTTTTGATTAGTTTGGTCGAATGATGAAGCACACATTCCACCATTCACTAATAGCCTACACCATGTCGGAACGGTTGAATAGTGGACAGTTCTTTATCATTGTAAAACAAAACAGATAAGGAATTATTTTCCTTATGGAGAATGTGGAGAGGAAACAGAGGAACGCCAGGAGGTTTTATGCATGAATGAAGCTGCCGTAATGCGCGAGCACTTTCAAAGCAATCCTTATCTCTATTTCGAACAATACCGCAAGAATGGCCCGATCCAACAAGGTTGCTTTTTCGGAATCCCTAGGATCATCGTCACCGGGTATACCGAACTGGAAGCCCTTTTGAAAGATACCCAATTTATAAAAGAATACCATCGGGTCGCCCCTCCAGAACAGCAGATCGAGCCATCGACACGGGTCAAGCCAGTGATCCACCTAATGAACAATATGATGCTGTTTTGTGATGCACCAGACCATACCCGGCTGCGTAAGCTTGTGACTAAAGCTTTTACGCCACGGATGGTCGAAAAATTGCGCCCGCTTATCGAAGAGTTAGCAGATGAGCTGCTAAAGCCCGCTCTATCTAAAGAACCTGCCTTACGGGACAACATCATTTTCATAGGTTTCAAATCCCTCCATATGAAAGCAGAAATCAAATAAAGTTGTAAAACAAAAAACTGGTCTCAAAAAGGTCGTTTTTATATGGGTGAAATTCATATTCTGACTGGGGCATTATTGAAAGCCACAAATACGGCTTCTCTACCTAACTGGATCAATATCCCCTTCAAGGCAATTTTTTTGGGCGGTACCATTTTTGGGTTATAATCAAACTAGACATCTTACGTTTTTACTTCAAAGTACATCGGGTACAGTTCCTAAAAAGTAAAGGATGGTGAATGGATGTGAACATTGTCGTAGTTGGTGCAGGAGCAATCGGGGCTTATTTCGGGGGAAGATGCCAGGAATCAGGGCAGTCGGTACAGTTTCTAGTCCGGCCAAAAAGAGCTGAACAGCTGCGTAAAAATGGATTGAAGTTGCAAAGTCCTCATGGGGATTATGAATTTGAAGACTTGAACATTGCCGAAAGTTTAGATGATATCCATCACGTAGACGTCGTCTTGCTCGCTGTAAAAGGGTACCATTTGAATGAAGAGTTGATGGAGGACCTGGAAAAGCTTGTAGCAAAAGGAGCCACAGTGCTTCCACTTCTGAACGGGATCGAGCATATCGATGAACTCCGACGCCAATTAGGTCAAGAAGCAGTCATGGGCGGCTTGTGCTTTATCATCTCAACTCTTGATGAAAACGGACATGTCGTTCATACAAGCACCCAGCATGACCTCATTTTTGGTGCACTCCGTCCCTCACAGGAAAATTTGTGCAAAGAACTCGAAAAGATCTTTGATAAAGCGAATATGGCTGGCGTTCTGAGTAGTAACATTCTGCTAGGCCTTTGGAACAAATACATGATGATCACAGCATTTTCTGGCGTAACGACTGCCGGCGACTTGACGATTGGGGCAATTAGGGAATCTACAAGAACAGTGAAACTGGCTGAAGAAGTCTTACATGAAATGAAACTCCTCGCACTTTCGAAAGGCGTCAATATCACCGATGATCATGTCAAAAAAGCACTCGATCAGTTGAACAGCTTTCCTTCAGAAGCCACTTCATCCATGCATCAAGATAGACGGAAGGGGCTTCAAATCGAAGCGGATCATCTACTTGGCGGGGCCATGCGCTTAGCAGAAGAAGAGAATTTGAAGCTGCCGCATATTGAAACCCTTTATGCACTGGTGAAGCCATATGAATTAAAGATGGAATAAAGAAAAGCGGAATCGCCCTGATCAGCCACGAAGGTCACTGGAAGACCGACGAGGAGGCTGCCGCCGCAGGAGAGCTGAAGTGATCCAAGTGGGTGGGCGATGGAGCTGGACATCAAGAAAAGCGGAATCGCCCTGATCAGCCACGAAGGTCACTGGAAGACCGACGAGGAGGCTGCCGCCGCAGGAGAGCTGAAGTGATCCAAGTGGGTGGGCGATGGAGCTGGACACCAAGAAAAGCGGAATCGCCCTGATCAGCCACGAAGGTGACTGGAAGACCGACCAGGAGGCTGCCGTCGCCGCAGGAGAGCTGAAGTGATCCAAGTGGGTGGGCGATGGAGCTGGACACCAAGAAAAGCGGAATCGCCCTGATCAGCCACGAAGGTCACTGGAAGACCGACCAGGAGGCTGCCGTCGCCGCAGGAGAGCTGAAGTGATCCAAGTGGGTGGGCGATGGAGCTGGACATCTAGAAAAGCGGAATCGCCCTGATCAGCCACGAAGGTCACTGGAAGACCGACCAGGAGGCTGCCGTCGCCGCAGGAGAGCTGAAGTGATCCAAGTGGGTGGGCGATGGAGCTGGACATTACTTCACCAAACCAAATTTCTCTAAATGTAAAAAAACCTTCTCCGATAAGTGAGAAGGTTCCTTTATGTATTTCAAAATGACTATTGTTGCGGACTTTCTTTTTGCTTCTTACCTGAATAACTTTTGGCTAACTTAAGCGTCTTCGAAATGACCTTTTGAACATCAATTCCTTTTTTCCTCAAATTCTGAATATGAATGTCAGTACTCGTCATGATTCTCAAACACTCCTTATTTTTAAAGATTTGGCCGTCCAGTTAAAAGCTCTATTGTATGTATTCCCTAATTTTTGAGCCATTAACCCTGAAAATCCATTTTCTATACATATTTCTTATATTACATATAGACGTATTCAAGTGTAATTGGTTGCATATATTTTTGAATTTTTTAATTTGAGAAAAATCCCCGTTTACTCTATCATACAATACCTACTCCTGTACTTTCGATTCCTAATTTATAGTTCGTTCCTTTTTACTATTTTATGGGAGCCAGCTTTCTTGTTTTCCTATTTCGCTTTTTAATTCGGGAAATAGTGGGTATGGAATACAAAGATGTTATAGATGAAAAGTATGAAGGGAGCACTGTTGTGGAAATTATTTCTTGGTTTGAAACATGGATAACAAATGTATCCAATTTTTTATGGACTTATGTACTTGCCATACTATTAATCTGTGCGGGGATCTTTTTAACAGTCAGACTACGTTTTTTTCAATTCCGTTTTTTCGGACACGCGTTAAGCCAAACGATCGGTCAGATTTTTAAAAAGGACAAGCATGAAGGAACAATCACCCCCTTTCAAGCCTTTACATCGGCTCTTGCTTCAACCGCAGGAGCGACCAATATCGTTGGTGTACCTGTGGCCATCGCATTAGGAGGACCCGGGGCTTTGTTCTGGATGTGGATGGTTGCCTTGATCGGGATGGCGACCAAGTACTCGGAAATCATGCTAGGAGTTAAATACCGGGAAAAGAACAAGATAGGAACGTGGGTCGGTGGACCGCAGTATTATATCAAGAAAGCACTAGGGTGGGATAAAGTAGCAATCGCATTCGCTTTCTTCCTCATGATCGAGGTGATTCCAAGCTTGATGGTCCAATCCAACTCCATTACGACACAGCTTGAGGGAGCTTTCGGATGGTCGACACAACTGACCGGAATCCTCATGTGCGCGTTGGTTGCCTTAGTCGTATTTGGGGGAATCCGAAGAATTGCAAAAGTGACCGACAAAATGGTGCCTTTCATGGTCATCACCTATCTGCTTGGTGCATTAGTCGTGATTTTTGCACATGTTGACCAACTACCTAGTGTATTCGGGTTGATTTTCACTCACGCATTCACTCCTATTTCTGCTGCAGGAGGATTTGCGGGAGCCGGTATTGCACAAGCACTCCGCTGGGGGATTGCTCGTGGACTCTACTCCAATGAAGCGGGTCTCGGAACTGCTCCCATTGCACATGCAGCGGCCCAGACGGATCACCCATCCCGACAAGCGTTATGGGGAATATTCAGTGTATTCGTGGATACGATTGTCATTTGTACGATTTCTGGTCTCACCGTCCTCGTTACAGGGGCATGGACGGAAGTAGGCACTGACGATGCCTCGAACATGATCGGAACAGCATTTGGAACAGTAATGGGAGGTACTTTAGGCGGCGGTTTCATCTCGGTCTTCCTATTCTTTTTCGTCATAACCACTGTTGGTGTCTTGATTTTCTTTGGGGAAAAACAAGCAGAATACTTATTTGGATTAAAAGCATCCAAGTTTATGAGAATCCTATATATCGCCGCCATATATGTAGGTGCGATCGGGGGGTTGCAGTTCGTTTGGCAGTTCCTCGATTTGTTGCTAGCATTCGTACTTCTCTGCAATATCATCCCGCTTGTCTTCCTACACAAGGAGATCCGCGCGGTGACAGACGATTACATCGAACGAATTTACCGTAAAAAAGAAGGAAAACCATCAATCCAGTTATTTTCAGATCAAAGCGACAAAGATTTACGTCAATGAAGTCATTACTCGATAGAGTCCACTAAGGTGGGCTCTTTTTAGGGGATTATGACGCTCTTGAAAACTACTATCCTGAAAATCGACAGTTTTAAAAAAGGTGAATGATATTAAGCTGTTAGAAGATGATCCCGCTACTGACCGGGGTCATCTTTTCTAATGTTCATTGGTAACGGGTGCAATTGTAGTCCTACATAAAGTTATCAATCGCTTGTTTAAGTTCATCTATTGTTGAATAAAAAGACACATCTACTATATCTTTCAGGTGACCAAAGAAAGTCTCGATCGGTGCGTTATCCCAACAGTTCCCTTTACGGGACATCGACTGCTGCCAGCCGATTTTACGAATTCTTCTTTATGACGACCAGAACTAAACTAGATGATTTTGTGTCGCTGTTGAATCAAAACTGAGGGGGATTCATAGTTTTTTGTTACGACAGCCAGAATACCTAGGTAAGCACTTAAAGGTGTTATAAGACCCTGAAAATGCAGAAAACCGATTTTGAGGGACTCATGACTGGATTTCTCTTTTTTCACAGCATCGTTCTTGGCAGATTCCGCTTGTTTCTTCACATCGTTATAGTACATCTTATCCTCATCCCCCCGCTCCTTCCACCACTACTATTTTTACATGGATGGCTTCAAATTCCTTTCTCTATCGCCCAATCACTTTAAAATCCATCCATTCTGCAGGAAGAAGCTTCTGATACTTCGGGGTCAGAAAGCGGTCATCAACGAGCACGATCGTTCCATCATCGTCTTCAGTCCGGATCAATCTTCCTCCAGCTTGAAGAACCTTGTTGATGCCTGGGTATACATACGCATAATCATAGCCATTCTTGTCCCTCTTATTGAAATACTCCTTGATGATGTTCCGCTCAGGATTGAGCTGAGGCAGTCCGACCCCGACTATTACCACACCGTTGAGGCGATCCCCTTTTAAATCGACACCTTCTGAAAAAATGCCGCCCATGACCGCAAAGCCGATCAGCGTCTTGTCATGCCCTGCTACAAATCGGGCAAGGTAAACTTCCCTTTCCTCCTCTGCCATACCGCTGCTCTGAACAATTGCTTCATAACCCCAATCCTCTTCCTCGAACTGCTCGTAAACCATCCGCATGTAGGCGTAAGACGGGAAGAAGAAAAGATAGTTTCCCGGCCTTGTGTCTAAGAGATTTTTTACCATACTTAAAATCGGTCGCACAGATAGTTCACGGTCACGGTAACGCGTTGAGAGCGGTTGTATGAACACCTCGACATTTTCTTTCGCAAAAGGTGATGGAATCGAGATGGTGTAATCTTCCTCATTCGCTCCAAGCATGTCTTTGAAATAGTGAAGCGGTGAGAGTGTCGCTGAAAAATATACCTTTGAGCGATAGCCCTTTCCGAATTGCTGCAGCAAATGAGATGGATCGAGACAGAACATCTTGATCTTCACTTCGTTTTTTTCATGTTCAAGGTAAGTCACGTACCGTTCATCGTAGAATTCTGATATGCGTACGAAATTCTTCGCTGAGAAATACGTGTCAAGAAGCAGGGCTTGGGCTTCGCCTTCCTTCTTGTTCAATAACTCTTGTTCCGCTTCGGTCACGAAAGCATCTAATAGGCCGATCAAGCTAGCCGGAAGTTCATCAAGCTCCAGCTGCCCGTTTCCGTATTGCTTTTTCAATTTCAGCAGGTGATCATTCACCGCTTTCGCCGACTCGAATATTCCCCTATTTTCTTCCTTAAAAGTACGCCTTAATTGTAAGAACGGTGATTTGAAAAGCTCAGCCGAGAACATTCCACGCGCCCGGTCCACCAGATTGTGCGCCTCATCGACAAGAAGGACAGTCCGTTTCTTCTGTTCTTCCAAAAAACGCTTTAGTGATATTCGTGGGTCGAATATATAGTTGTAATCACCAATGATCATATCTGCAGTGTAGGCGAGATCGAGCGAATACTCGAATGGGCAAAGCATGTGTTTCCGGGCGTATTCTTCAATCGTCACCCGATCCATCAGCGTCTCGTTCGCTAAAATATCGAGGATCCCCTCATTGACACGGTTGTAATACCCATCCGCAAATTCACAGTAATCCTTTTGGCAGATCACCTTATCTTTAAAACAAACTTTATCCTTTGCAGTTACCGTGACAGAACTCATATGGAGCCCTTTCCCCTTCATCAAAGCGAGGGTTTCTTCTGCTGCGGTCCTTGTGATAGTCTTTGCCGTCAAATAGAACAACCGCTCAAGATGCCCTTCACCGATCGCTTTTACCGCCGGGAAGATCGTGGAAACTGTTTTTCCGGTACCTGTTGGCGCATGGGCAAACAAATCCATTTCATCGGTAATCGATTTATACACGGCTCCCGCAAATTTCCGCTGCCCTGCCCGGTACTTTTCAAAAGGAAATGGCAATTCTTTGATACTTCGATTTCGTTTTTCCCTATGCGCAAGAAGCAGCGCAGCATAGGGCTCGAATTTTTCTACCACATCCATTATGTACGTTTCGAGCTCACTGAATGTGCAAACATCGGTGAACCGCTTCTTCTCTTCTGTCTCCACATGGACATAGGTCAGTTGCACCTTCATTTGATCCAGGCCATGATCACAGGCATACATATATGCGTAAAACTTCGCCTGCGCCCAGTGGGCAGGGTTCGAAGTTCCTGTAATATCGCCTAAATCACCGCGTGTCGATTTGATTTCATCGATAGTTATGATTTCATTACTTTTGAGAAGCCCATCGCACCTTCCATCAATGACAAAAGAGAGCCCCTTGAAGTCTATCTCTGTCTTCAGATAGACTTCCTTTTGATCGGACTCTTCATAAGTCTTTTGTATTTTTTGATGAGCGATCGTTCCCTCGGTCATCGAGCTGGATGCACGGAAGCGGTTATCGATGCTCCCGCTCCTGAACACATACTCTACTAATGGCCGGACAGAAAGACGAATCTCTTTTGTCATTTGAATCACCTAAAGAAGGAATTTTTCCGTACATGGTTGCTACAACTAGTTTACTAGAAAAACACACGTTCGCAAAAGTATTGAGCATCTTTCATCGAAAAATTAAAAGGCTAAGTGTACACCTGCATACAATTAACTTTCATCCTCCCTAATTGATTGTCGGCCCCTCGAAGCAATGCGGACAAGGCAGATATCCCTTGTCAGTCAATTGTTCGATTTTTTCTGCTTTCTTTTCTCCGGAACGTTTGTTCAATGGGATCTGGGGGAGGCCACATTTGTCGCCAACATATGCACTACGGTGAATTTTTCTATGTTTGTGATCAATTAGATATTTTGCCATCCTATCCCCCTTCCTCCAAATTTAAAATTCTATCATCATTCTCATGATGTTTAATACAATTTCCCAAATAACCCGCTCCTTTCATAATAAAATTTAAATAAAAAAACCGAAAAGGATCATATCCTCTTCGGCTTATGTCTAGCTCTTATGTCTAGTTCATTTCCACCAAATCTATGAATTCGGGTTCAATATCATGATTATAAAACTACGATCGATATTGAAATCCCAATCTATGAATAATTCTACGACTTCACCTTCTATGTGAGAATTGATGTGATCCAGATTCAGCATACTCTTCTCCAGCTTCCCCTTTGCATTCCGAAGAGCATTCTCTTTGCCATCCTGGATCAATTGTTTTTCAATCTCTACTAAAATTTCGTCACGCACCACGATCAGTGTTCGGGAAATGATACGAGTCGATTTGATTTTGGATGGCTCTTTTTCAACTTTACCACTCATATTCGCAACTTCTTCATGGTCTTTATCTTTACCTTGATAAGATTTTTCCATATCATATGGACTCGGACCTCCGCCTAAAAATACACCAGACCGATTTTCCAGCGACCAATCATAATATAGGTTTTCAATTTCAATGTTCGTAAGTAATTTAATATAGGCTCTGACTTCGGCGCTGATCATATCCATCAAAAAACCACGTGTCTTTTCCACTGTCTGTTAATGATTCTCACTATAAAGGACCCGTTCCATCGGCGTCAGGAAATCCTTTATATAAATTACGACTAAATTACGACGAAAGAATCGGAAATCGATACGTAAACAGAACCTGGACCCTTACCAAAATTGTCTCGAAGCACTTTCGCAACGTAACTCGAAATTTCAGCTTGTTTCTCATTTGTATTTAAAGTATGTGTATGTTCATCTGGAGACGGAAGCTTCATATCCTCCATCCTTTCTTTAGTGTAATGGCTAACTACAGATTTGAAAAGCGCTTAGTGGAAAGTTCTGAAAACTCCTTATTTAGTACTCCAGAGTTTGCTTTTTTTCACTGAATCTGCAATTATGAACGTGACTTTATACATGCTTTAAATACCCTGTCTTATACAACGAGAAACCAGCCTGCATTATTTTTATTATTGAGTGTTCACCTTCGGACTTTCGACAGGCAGACAGACCGTCACCTCAGTACCGACATTCGGTTCACTTCTATAGCTTACTTTCCCGTTCATCGATTGGATGATTCTAAGTGAAACGGTGGTCCCTAGCCCAGTTCCTTTGTCTTTAGTCGTGTAGAACAACGTTCCAATCCGATCAAGTTGCTCTTTATTCATGCCTTTACCCGTATCTGTAACATTTACAATTACATGATTTCCAGAATGCTTTACACCGATCGTCACGGTATCGCCTTCTCTAGTCGCTTCAATTGCGTTTTTGACGAAATTGACCAGGGCCTGCTTCAGCTGGTTCCGGTCCGTTTTTACAAGGTAATTGGAATCAAATTCATTGATGAGTTCCACACCTTGTTTTACAGCGAGTGCATCCATCAGAAACATCACTTCATATATCACATCTGACAATCGGAACGTTTCGATTTTCTTGAATTCCGGCTTGGCGAAATTCAAATAATCATTGATGATCGCTTCAGCCCGTCCCAATTCACTAAGGACGAGTGGAATATATTCATTGCTGTCACCTTTTCTTTCAGCCTTCATCATTTGAAGGAAGCCTTTTACAACTGTGAGCGGATTACGTACCTCATGAGCGATGGATGCGGCAAGTTCCCCTAACGTATTCAATTTTTCAGATCGCTGGATTTCCTGCTTCATGATATGCCGCTCGATGACCATTTCATTCAACATGGCAGCAAATCCGATTCCAATAATCTGGATCGTTCCGAAAAGGACAATATTGATGAGGATTTCTTTGTTCGTTGAAAACCCTTGATTTAATATGTAAGCTAACAGAATTCCCAGCATGACAAAGGCAGGCCAACTGCCAATGACAATCGCCATTGTTACCCGCTTCCTCGGATTGTATTTCATGAATTTTTTTGCAAAAAGAAATGGGAGCACTGCTGCCATAATACCGCTTATGTAACCGAATAGCAGAGCATCTCCACCTAGAAATGTCCTGGTAATCAATATGGACCCCAATACGATTCCGCCAGAAATAGGCCCGCCATATAAACAAGCCAAAACGAGCGGAACATACCGGAAATCCCAATAAAGACCGTAGTTATAATATGCAAAAACCATACAAAGAAACGCCGCAAAGCCATGTAAGAGCCCATAGCAGTATGGGGACTGATCAATGCGACGTTTTTGACACAAAACACCATATATAAGAACAGGGACAAGGAAAATCAATACATGAAGCAATAGCTTTTCAGCAAGCATGTATACCTCCATTAAATAATCAGGACATCCATACTAGTAATACGACACCTGAAATAATTATCCTTTTTCCATATAAATATTTTTACAATATTTTCAAAGATAAACATGAAATCCTACCTAAACAACACAAATACTAGAAGAAAAATAGTCAAAAAGGCCAGTTCCTGGCACCGATGGAAATCCCTTCTGTCCCAAGGCTTCTGAAATGGTGCCTGGCACCGATGTAAACCCCTTCTGCCCCAAGGCTTCTGAAATGGTGCCTGGGTACATTAATTAATAAGTACATTAAAAAAAGTACCAGCAGGAGGAGTGCTGGTACTTTTTGCTTAGGTTAGCATTGGTCGTCGTTATTATCGTCTTCTACGCCACCGATTGCGTCAAGTAGACGTTCAATATCAACACCTGTCGCTGCAAAAGCGATCGCTTTATCACGTTTAGCTTTCGCGAAAGCTACTGCTCGTTTCTTACGGTCATTATTATTGTTCGTCCCTGTACCGGCAACGTTATTACCGTTATTGTTGTTATTAAAGAATCCCATACCTTTCACCTCCTTTTAATCCAGAGAGTTTTGAATTGTACATTGTGAAGTCCCTGTTATCATCTGGGTATATTACAGTTTAATTGTTTTCGAAATTACCCCCTGGTTCACTTTCCGATTAGTGCTGCAACATCAACTGCACATTTATACAACGCTTCATCGATCACCTCCCTGAAAACCGACTAATCCTAGACTTACTGGTTTTTAATAGAACCAGCGCTTGTCCGACTCTAGTAAATAAAATTCTAGATTCTACTATTTTTAGTGCTTGAGGTGCAAAACCGCCTTTCCTTTGCATAGAAAATAGAAATCGATCACTAGAGAAGACAGAATGCAGGTTTTAAGGATGTTCTTTCACGCGGGTCGAAACTTGAGCTATGGAAACTCAATAGGAGGAGGTGGAGTAAGTCTTCGGACCGGTAATCGATATTCTTCGAAGACATTGGTAATGGCAGTTGCAATCGCTGTTGCTGTCGGGTCGTCGCCAATTGCAACAGATAATGCAGCTGCAAGATCTTTTTCTCGGATCGCTACTGCAGCAGCAGATGGACCTCCTTCTTTCAACGCTGCCATTGCCGTTTCAACTGCAGCGTCGATTGCTGCTCTTATTTCTTCTTCACGATTCCCAAGACTCATACTTGTAAGCCTCCTTTTGTACTAGGAGTAATACTAGTATATTGAGAATGGAAGATTTCGTAACGGTCAATAGACTAGATTCATAGAATTTTTTCATAGTCATTTATGGATTTTTCTAAAACCTGCGTCCTTATGCATAAAGTCGAAATAAAAAAAGGACCGTCCCATAAGTGCCTGACTTCACCGGTCCTAACAACATTCGTTGTGTTAGTGGTGTCTGACACTATTTTAGGACAGCTCCCTTTTAAAAGTAGATTGCAAATGAACGCTAGTATCTTACAGCATTGTAAGAGTTGATTCTTCCATGAGAGAAATAGTAGCCTGTACCACTGATGTTGTCAGCTGTATTTTCGATAGCGGCACGGACTTGAGAGTTGTTACGCCCTTGTCCTGCCAACAAACCTACAAGAACAGCAACATGTGGAGATGCCATTGACGTTCCAGACAAGTAAACGTAACGGTTATCCGGATATGTCGATGCAATGTCGACACCAGGTGCTGCCACATCTACCCATGAACCATAGTTAGAGAAAGAAGCCAGGTTGTCATAACGATCGACCGCCGCAACCGCGATGACATTCGAATATGAAGCTGGCTCGAATGTCGTGCTCACACCATCATTACCTGCAGCTGCAATAAGGACAGATCCTTTATTCCAAGCATAATTGACAGCATCTTCAAGCGTCTTTGTATCACAGTTACAACCTAATGATAGATTGATAACCTCTGCTCCAGTATCAGCCGCATATCGAATGCCATCTGCGATATCAGCGAGTGAACCGCCTCCATTTGCATCCAACACACGTACTGCAAGAATGTCAGTGTTTGGAGCCATTCCTGCTACCCCTCGGGAATTATTCGTTTCAGCAGCAGCCGTTCCAGCGACGTGCGTGCCATGTCCGTTCAGGTCCATCGGCGTCCAATCGTTGTCGACGAAATCGTATCCTCGGATTGTTTTACCGTCCAAGTCAGGATGGTTGTAATCGACTCCAGTATCAAGAACGGCGATTTCTTGATTGCTGCTTCCTTAGCAATATCCCAGGCTCTCGGTGTATCTGTATTTTGCGGACCATATTGATAGCTATAATACGTATCATTCGGTGTCCAATTCACTTTAAAAGAATAGTTCGGCTCAGCGTACTCCACATTTGGATTTTTCTAAAGCGCTCTAACAGCCGCTTCAACATTTCCAACTTTTAAAACTTTGAAGTCAGATTTTACAGGGTCATCATCAGTTACTTCTTTTGCTCCGATTTTACTCAACGCATTACTTTGAGCAGATTTCGCAGCCTTGTCTTTGAACTTGACGATGACTTCCCCCTTTACATACTTTCCTGCTTCATCAGAGGCATTGAGGACATTTGACTTTTCTGGTGCTTCCAGCTGATCACTGACTGCAGCCTCCCCTACAATTGGAAAAAGTGCAATTGACGCAGCGAGTGACAGTGTAGCAAGTTTTCTGAATTTCATCCTATTTCCTCCCTAAAAATGTATTCATAAACAAATTCAGTCAAATAATTCTAATTCCTGCATAATCGATATTGGGAAACATCAGGTAATTTCAGCATAAAAATCATGGTTGAACAGTGTCTTTTTTCCCAATATAATAAGATTAGTTACTTTCCAAACCGAACCAATTAACTGAGTATTCGTGCTCATCCTATGAACGATTTTGAGTTACAATGTACATAAGGACATATTTGAAAAAATCGGGGGCTGGACATTTGAAGATAATAAGAAGAATCGGTTTCATTTCGATTGCCCTCATTGTAGTCGTTCTTTCAGTCGCCATTTTCTTAAGAAACGGAATCATCTTGGATTCACTTGGTGTGCACTTTGACAACAACCGTTCAAATACCACAATCCCATTCCTCTGTCGATGAAAATCATAATGGTGTCCCGGATCCGATCGATATCGTAAATGCAGCGAGAAAAGAAGTAGAACAACGGACCAACTATAAAAGCGCTTACTATTCTGGAGGCTATCCTCCAGATGATGAGGGCGTATGTACAGATGTGATCTGGCGTGGATTGATGGGGGCTGATATTCCATTAAAAGAACTTATGGATGAAGATATCGCCGAGCATACGGATCTATATCCAAGGGTCAATAATACCCCTGATCCGAACATTGATTTTCGACGAGTTCCTAATCAATTCGTCTTTTTCGAACGATTTACCGAATCCTTGACGACAGTGCTTATACCTGGTAATACGGAAAATCTGAAACAGTGGCAGCCTGGTGATATCGTCATATTCCTGGATGGCTTCCATCATGTAGCCATCATTTCTGACAAACGAACGAAAGATGGTATACCCTATGTCATCCATAACAACCAACCTTTTGCTGCTGAAGTGAAACTTACTTCCTTCAGAACACCGATTGCCGGACATTACAGATGGAAATATGGAAGTTTACAAGATTAGAGACATAAAACACAAAAAAAGCTGGTTGAAACCGAAACCAGCTTTCCTTTTGTCATTTTCCCTCCAAAATACCATGGACCCCTACTAGAATGGACTGAAACGCTAGAGATTACTATAGTCCGCTCTCTTTTTTCAACATCTAAAAAGGAACTTCCAGGGGCCCTCTTATTCTGCATTCTTAAATACCAAAAATCCGTGTTTTAATTTCATTGATCACATCGGATGTCGTCGCATTCCCTTTCAAATCTGGGGTTTTCACACCATCGGCAAGCACTTCTTCTACAACCTTCAATAAAAGATCAGCGGCTTTTTTCTCTCCTAGATGCTCCAGCATCATTTTTCCTGTCCAGATCTGCCCGATCGGGTTTGCAATCCCTTTTCCGACGATATCTGGGGCAGACCCGTGAACAGGTTCGAACATGGATGGATATTTGCCGTTCAAGTTGATGTTCCCTGCAGGTGCTACCCCGATACTCCCCATGATTGCAGCGCCGATATCACTCAGGATATCCCCGAACAGATTGCTGGCTGCAATAACATCAAATGACTCAGGTTTCGTCACAAAGAATGCCGATAAAGCATCGATATGAGTCGATTCTACTTCAACATCTGCGTAACCTACAGCCACTTCCTTTACTGTCTTATCCCAGAATGGCATTGAGTGGACGATGCCATTGGATTTTGTGGCACTTGTCACCTTGCCATTCCTCTGTTTTGCAAGCTCGAACGCAAACCGCAAAACCCGTTCAGTCGCTTTTTTCGTAAAAACAGCATTCTGGATCGCGATTTCATCCTGACCTCGGTGAATCGTACCGCCAACCTCGCTGTATTCTCCTTCACTGTTTTCACGGACAATGACAAAATCAAAGCCATTCGGATACTTTAGAGGCGACTCAATCCCCGGTAATTGCTTAGCCGGTCTCATATTGATGACCTGTTCGAATTCCCGCCGTATCTTGATCAAAAGCCCCCAGAGGGAAACATAATCCGGGACAAGTTTCGGGTTTCCGACCGCTCCTAAGAAAACAGCGTCATGCTGTGCCAGCTGGTCGATACCGTCCTCAGGCATCATCATACCATGTTCAAGATAATAGTCGCAGCTCCATGGATAATGGCTGTACGCCAATTTGAAACCGCCATGCACCTCAGCCAATGCATCTAACACTTCCAACGTCCCTGGCATGACTTCAGTGCCGATCCCATCGCCTGGCACGACACCGATTTTATAAGTTTTCATCTCCAGCCCTCCTATGGATTCAATCTTTTATTTTTCGATAGTATCCAAAACCTATTGCTTTAATCATCATAAACTAGTAAATGGGGTAACAGCAATTCAATAGGTTTTTTGACATAAAGGTATTGAGTATGAAAAGTACCTATCTTATACGATAGTATTGCGCATCAAGGGAGAGGCCTCCAATGATACGTAAAGCTTAGAAGGGGTAGAGGTAGGATCAATTACTTTTATGGTCATCACTTCATTAAATAAAAAAATGACTTGAGTTTCCATTTAGGTGCATTTAGCGGAAACGACGGAAGTATGATTGTATATCTCCAGTTAACAAATCTGGGGTCTCCAAAGCGGCAAAATGACCACCACGGTCGAACTCGGTCCAGTGAACGATGTCGTACTGACGCTCAGCGAGATGCCGTATAGGGAGCACAATATCATATGGGAAAACTGCCACTCCCAACGGTACAGAGCAAGGCAGAGGACCACGCTTGCCTATTGTATTTTCATAATATAGTCGCGCTGACGAGCCTGCGGTCCTGGTGAGCCAATAGATCATGACGTTAGTAAGCAGATAATCGACTGCAACAGAGATTTTTGGATCTGTCCATTCGATGAACTTTTCTGCAATCCAAGCTAACTGTCCAATAGGTGAATCCGTAAGCGCATAGGAAAGTGTCTGCGGCTTTGTTGATTGAAGCACCATGTAGCCAGCCGGAGTAGCTAAGTAACTCTTCATCTGTTCGATTCTAGCTTCATCCTTATTAGATAGACTATTGAGTTCTCCAGTTGGAACAGTGGGTAAATAGTTTAAGTGTACACCACAGACGTGTTTAGAATCGACTGTACCTAAGTTACGAGAAATCGCTGAACCCCAATCACCACCTTGTGCTCCATACCTGTCATAGCCTAGCCGTCTCATCAACTCAGCCCAGGCAAGAGCAATTCGGTTTACATTCCAGCCTGATTCAAGAGTAGGACCAGAGAAACCATAGCCAGGGATCGATGGAATAACCAAATGAAAGGCATCGGTCGGATTACCACCATAGGCTTTCGGATTGGTAAGTGGTCCGATTACATCTAGAAACTCCACAATCGAGCCAGGCCACCCATGGGTTAGAATCAGTGGAAATGCGTTCTTTTCAGGTGAACGAACATGCAAAAAATGCACATTTGCACCATCAATCGTTGTGGTGAATTGAGGAAACTTATTCAACCGAGACTCATGCTTACGCCAGTCATATGAGGTACGCCAATACTCCGATATATCTCTCAAATAATCAATCGAAACACCATAGTCTCTATCTACGTTAGGTAGCTCATCAGGCCACCGGGTATGGGTTAGGCGAGCTTGTAAATCATCTAGCTCTTTTTGGGAGATTGCAATGCGAAATGGTCGGATGGAAGTATCATTATTACTGGTATTGCTCTTTCCGAATTCTTGTTTTGATGTACCCACCTTTTATCACTCCTATTATATAGATTTCTTATCAACTATTTAAAAAGCATAGCTCTTATTAGTTAATTAGTAACTGTAAATCTTCTTGTTGCCGTTTGAAAATAGAAATCATTCTCGTGGTTAATAGGTACCAGAATTTTTCATTCGTCTCCTTTGGTTTCAGCTAATGCATTCATAGACATTTGCTTTATCTTTTGTTTAAAGTCGTCCGCTTCTTCTATTGTAAGGTCTGTTGAAATGATTTGGGTCCAATAACTTAGTTTGGTCTTAATAAAATCGCGCATTTCTAATCCTTTTACTGTCAACGTGACCAAATATGCTCTACTGTCCAATGGATCACGGGTTCTGTGCAAATAACCGAGTTTTTCCAACCGACTGATTGCTCGTGTTGTTGCAGCTTTGTTAATGAAAAGATTGGCGGACAATTGCTCTTGAGAAATACCATCCCTTTCATACAGATTGACTAAAAAAATATATTCAGACGAGTTAATATCGCAATCTTTCAATTCCCTGTTTAGATAAATTTGAAATTGACGGTGCAGTATTGAAATCCACCTAGCAATACTTTCATTTTCTTTTTTCATCTACACACTCCTTTGCAAGTAATAAACTAACACCCTTACTCTACTCGACTAGGGGGAGCGTTTTAAAGAAAACTTGGCAAAGCCAAGCCTTGGCGACGGCTGAGCCTTAGCTGCACTTATACTTCGTTCGTAAACTTTTCTGCTACGTCGATTAGCTACATTGCTGAAAAGTTATACTTTCTTAACGTATAAAAAAAGCAGGGGGTTCCCTGCTTAATCGATTACAGTTTTCTATTTACAATCACTTGCTTCAGATGGTTGTTGTCGGGATTGTTTTTGATAATCGCTTCCATTTTTGGAGCTGTTGCAGCCCCTTTTGTGATTGGAGTTGTTCTTTTGCGATATTGATCCCTTCTAGGATGTTCGGGGCAGCCCCGAACAAATGATAACGGACACCTGTGTTGAAGAGGAGTTGTTTATAATAGTAACTCAGATAGCCTGACCTTTCGCCACTCAATAAAGCGTTGATGATGTCTGCCTGTTCTTCAGAGGTCAATTTATCCTTCTCTGGAAGTTCCTCAAATAAACCGTAATCCTTAGGATTAACGATGAATGAATCAAGGATCCCGTCTTTGATCGTATAAATGAAACTATTTCTATAGACAGGTAGATCCTCAGAGCCTTCTACTCCTTGGACAATAAACACTCGTTTGAAGGACATTCCCTTGAATACAGGTGCTATTTTTATGATGGCGGTACGGTGGTATGCTCCCATCATAAGCGAATGCGCTGACGATAGATCCAATAGTTTTTCGACGGTGTTCATCAATGTCCTGACGCCGATTTCCTCACGGATAGACCGTAACATGACGAGTGGGGAGCAAAACCGATCGGTCCTTGCAAATCCGATATTAGCCGATCCAATCATCCTGGAAAGCGATTCGTTATCATGATCTGTTCCGATACCTAACTCTTCTACTATTTCCCTAAGTGAAATTCCATACTTCGGAGGCAAGGAATCCGTTCCATGAAGGAAAGATGGGAAATTGTTTGCAGCAAGCAGAATTGAGCAGGGAATCGTCACAGCGAATGAATTTCGTCCAGTATAAGGTCCTGCAAAATCAATCACTTTTTCACTAATTGAATCTTGTATCCTCAGCTTCTCTGTCCGTTCCTGATAGGTATCAATAAATGCCAGAAGTTCATCTGCCGTTTCTGTTTTTAATCGTTGGGATACGAAATAAGCAGCAATTTGTGCATCAGTTGCTTTACCATCTACCATTAAACGGGCTGCATCTCTCGTTTCTGCATATGTGAGATCCCTTGATCCTCTTTTTCCTCTTGCCACTTCCTTAATCCATTGTTGCATGATATTCCCCTTTCAATAAATAACTTCAATTTTAAACGATCCATACATCCTTTTGTTGCAATGTTTCGTTAACTTTATCGATCAGAACCTCCTTCAAGTATGGATGGAATCCTAAACAGTTACATAAGATGATGTCCTTTTCAGATGAAATCGTATCAATCATTGTTTTCATTTCCCTTATCAACACCCCTGTAAACAGTAAATAAGGGATGATGATAATCGAATCTCCTTCCTGATCGAGAGTTTCATAGAGTAATTCCGTGAAGCCAGGTACTGCTGCAGCTAAAAAACATGGTTTGACATCTCGATATTGCGACCTATTACGGAAAAGGCGGGCTACTTCCGTAAAGGTCGATTTAATATCTGGATCACTACTCCCGCGACCAACGAGCAAGACCGCTGTTGATTCCTTACGATCCATCGTTTTTTCATTAACACGCTCAACTAAAATATCTATGATTCTTTCTTCGAGACCGAACACTTTTCCAAACGATACTGAAACGTACGGATTCCTTTTTTTCAATCCTTCGAGTTTTTTCGGAATATCGTTTTTGACATGTCTTGCTGCGAATAAAAAGACAGGGACCACAGCTACTTCAGTCGCCCCTTTTTCGATACAACGTTCAAAACCCATTTCGATTGTGGGTTCAGCTAATTCCAAAAAACCGATCTCTTGGATTCGGATAGGGATACTTCCCTGAATCTCCCCGATCAGATCCATTGCTTGCTTGCAGCTGACCTGCATTCTGCTGCCATGGCAAACGTAGAGAACGGATTTCATACTGTCTCACCGACTACCGAAAAACGATCCTCTTGCAACTCACAATCTTGGAACCAGGCGATCTGTTTCCTTAATTCAACAACCTCACCGATTATGATCATACTTGGGTTTTCAACCTTTTTGGCACTTACGATCCCTACGATCGTCCTAAGCGTTCCTGTCACCGTCCGCTGTTCAGATGTCGTCCCCCAATAGATCAGTGCGACTGGTGTATCGGGATCTTTCCCATACTTGAGCAAGGAGTCACAAATAAACGGAAGATTTTTCACACCCATGTATATGACCAATGTATCCACTCCGTTTACCAAGTTCCCCCAATTTTCATCATTGGGTTTCCCTTTTGAACGATGACCTGTAATAACCGCAAAAGAGCTGCTGACTTCCCGGTGGGTAACCGGAATACCAGCATATGCCGGTGCTGCGATTCCTGCGGTTATGCCAGGTACAATTTCAAATGAGACGCCATTCTTTGCAAGTGCTTCCGCTTCTTCTGCCCCTCTTCCGTAAACAAAAGGATCTCCGCCCTTCAAACGGGTCACCACTTTACCCTGCTTCGCATACTTTACCAAAAGATGGTTGATCGTCTCTTGTTCGATCAAATGGTGATTCGGCAGCTTACCACAATAAACAAGTGTTGCATTTGACTTCGCATTATCCAATAAGCACTTGTTAACGAGCCTGTCATACAAAATGACATCCGCCTTTTGGATACATTTCAGTGCCTTGACCGTTATTAAATCAGGATCTCCCGGACCTGCTCCTACCAGATATACCTTTCCCATTTACTACCCTCCTTTTGGCTCTCATCCACTTTACATACTTGTTACAGTTAATCTGTTTTTCACCTTTCGCAAAGCCTTCCTCGATTTTTTTAATGGGTCGCATATAAAGAAAGACCTTTAAACAAAGTACCACTGACAATGTTGCCGGCCAAAACGCTTTCCAAAGGTTTATGGATTCAAGATAATGAAGACCTCATCTCGATCAACTTCAACCTCGAACGTCTTTACACAACCTGTGTCTGGTGCTTGGACATTTCCATCTGATACATTGATTTTCCAATCATGCATTGGACAAAAAACATGCTCGCCGCTGATTATTCCTTCCGCAAGTACACCGCCCTTATGCGGACAGCGGTTTTCAATTGCCCGAATTTTCCCATTGCCTAAATGGAATAGTGCAATTTCATATGGACCGATACTGACTGTTTTCCCAAGGTTTCTAGGCAATTCACTCAAAGTAGCAACCCTTATCCGTTCTACCACTTTTTCCATGCTGGTTCTCTCCATTCATTTAATTTGTTTCTGCTGACACCTCGACCTAATGGTACACTCCTTCTTGACTCCTAACACCATTAAGGACTTCCTACAATGGATCCGTAGACATGGCTAATCCTTCGCTAATAGCCGATTAATTCGATGGTTATATCATAATGACCGATCTAATCTTTGAATTTCTTCTACACATCGGATTCCTGCCATACCGTTTCCGATGAGACGAGTTTTTTCTTCGGCATCTCATGTCCTCCGATCGATTGTAGAAATTTAAATAGATGTTTTGATTATAGGACAGTATGAATATACGCTACAATGAATATGTAAGAAAATCTGACATATTTTGTTCAATTCCTTACTTTTCACCTAGTGATTTAACGTGAAAAAGTTACTTTCCCTTTAAAACCCCGAGTAGGAAAGTAACTTTTTATAACATGATTCTCATTTCATGAAGTTGAACGTATTTCTCGCTTCAGTTTATCAAGAAATTTTTCCCGTTGTTGCTTTGATTCCAAAAAAACAGGCTGTACAGCTTCCTGTAATCGTTTTTTCTTAGCTTCTTCTTGTAAGGCACTATCTTTTAGTATCATTCTGCTTTCATATAAAAAGTTCAAGTATTCTTCATAGGAGTCATCAAATTGTTCTTCCAGCTGTTTCCTTAATTGTTTTGCTAATGTTGGACTTGCCCCTCCAGTCGATATGCTTATTACAAGTTTCCCTCGATTGACAGAAGCCGGGAGGATACTGTTTCCAAGCTCTGGTTTTTCGGCGTTCACGACTAGATGCATCGCTGTTTTGGAAATATATTCATTAACGGGACTCGAATTCGTCGCCGCGATGACTAAAAAGGCATCTTGATAATCTTCATACTCCACTTCCTTCTCATAAAGTGTTACTTTTTCTTGCTCGGCTAACTGACGAATCCCATCAATAAATGCAGGACTAACGACATGGACATGGATGTCAAAGCGAAGCAAACCCTTGATTTTTTGTAAAGCGGCTTTACCTCCGCCTGCTACAACCACTTTATAATTTGGTAAATCAACCATGATCGGGAACACCGGTCCACTTCCTTTTCTATTTATTTTAGAAAATTTCATTCATTATAACACCATAATCCATATTACGAAGGTTTATAAATATTCATAGGAGAAAAGCCTGCCAGATAGCCTCCTTATTCACTTCCTATTATTCATCCAATCTTCTTTTGACAATTTCATATTAATAGAATCTATCCTTTCTCCCTCAAACTCTAAATCATTTTTATCGACACTATCCACCACAAACCCAACTTTTTCATATATCTTCTTCGCTCTGGGATTAAAAGCAAAAACACTCAAAGTTAGCTGGTTTAAGTTAGTATTTTTAAAAACATAATCAAGCATTAGTCGAGTTGCTTCTGTCCCTAATCCTCGATTTCTACCCAACGGACCAATTAGAATTCTAAAATTCATGCTTTCGTTTTTTACATCATATAAATTGACCACAACTTCGCCAACCAAAATACTTTGGAACTTATCAATAATAGCAAGATCCAATCGATCTGTTTGTGCATTCCTGGTACTATACCAGTCATAGACCTTATCTCTATCGTATTCAGGCGAACTCCCTGTATATTTAAGAACCACAGGATCCTTTAAACATTCTTCTATACTGGAAAACCTTCATCTATTTTAAAAGGTCTCAAAATCGTTTTTTCTCCAATAATTATCGGTTTATTGCTCAGATTCACCATTTATCTCACTCCATTACCCCATAAATGAAAATCACCAGGAAAAGTTGAAAACCTATTCAATCCACACCTCTCGTCGGGAATAGGAAGCCGTTTGAGGTTATTTCCAGTTCTTCCCCTTTATTGTTAGGATATTATCCAAACAATCCAAAAAAATTAGTAGTAAGCATTGAAAGGAATAATATTGATGTAAACACTAATTGAATAGTCGTAAAAATATAATCATTTCTATTTTCCGCATATCTCTTCTCCATAATTGCTCTAGCCGCTTCAGACGCGATTATAAATATTAATAGAAGTATGTGAGTTTCCAAAAACCAAATTCTATCTACGGTGTCACGCGTGACGTTAAGTAAAACCACCGATTAACAGAAGAACAAGAAACGTAAGCCTGATTGTCCAATTTATTTTTTTATGTAGTTCATTAATATGGTTATATGAAAAGAATTTTTCTTCTCAACCTTTAGCCATTTGCTCATTCCTGCATTAAAAGATAATAAAAATAATGTAAATATGAGTATTATTAGAATGAACTTTAACCAAAATATCTGTTCAGTACCGTACAAAAAAGTCTCTCCCTTCTTCAGCAAGCACTGGTCCATTCTTCGATAGAGAAGGCGATCAATCTCCTATTAGCTGGTATAAGAATTAATAGGAGTTTTCAGCAAATTGTTCTTCTGAGATTACTCGTAAACCGTTTCTTCTTAGCAAGGCAGAAGTGACCCCCTGTCCAACAATTTTCTTACCAATAAATTCACCATTATAAATCATTGAACTGCCACAGGAAGGACTATTTTCCTTGAGAACAACTATTGTTGCATTTATTTCTTTTGCTTTTTCTAAGGTAGCATAAGCTCCTTTCAAGTAAAGCTCCGTTACATCTTGCCCCGATTTCTCAATTACATTAGCTTTGCCATCCAAAACATCATCTCCATCTCCACCTACTATTTCAGCAGGTTCCCTTGGGGTTGAAAACCCACCAAGTAATTCAGGGCAGATCGTTACAGCTTTATTCTCATCAACTAATTTACCTATCTTTTCATCTAAACTATGAGTTCCGTTATACCTTACTTCTAAACCTGCTAAACAGGAACTTACTAATATCATAAACTACACCTCTTCAATAAAATTCCATTAGTTTGAAAAGCATACAAATACTTTTCCGGATTATACCATCCCATACTACTCCACTTCAGTAACTAGTAGTTGTTTTTAAAATTAAGTCTTTTACAAGAAGTCACTCGTTTATTTTAATTATCCTTATTTTACCACATAAAAAGGCCGTAACCAGGAAAGGCTTGTAAGAGTCCAATGTCATTTACTTAACAAATACCTTAATTAACCCTGATATAAAAACAATATGCCCTGTGTCAATTCACAGGACATTTCAATTTCATTTACGGTTATGCACTTCATACAGAACCCTTAAGATAACCAGCAGGGATTTCATACATGGATTGATCTTAATTTCTTGATGAATTCTTCAGCGTCTTTTTCCTTTATTTTTGTCAGTGCTGATCCGATTCCCAATGCATCTGCCCCATTATTCAGGAACGCCTCACCATTATTCTCATTTACCCCACCTGTCGCCATAAAGGAAAGATGTGAGAATGGCCCGCGTAATTGCTTGATATAGCCAGGACCTAAAGTAGACGCCGGGAAGATTTTGATCATATCTGCTCCAGATGAATGCGCTTCGTATATCTCAGTCGGTGTCATCGCGCCAGGAATGCTGTATAACCCTTTCTCTTTCGTAGCCTGGATCACCTTTCGATCGACATGGGGCGAAATGATGAACTCGGCCCCAGACTCCTGTGCGAACTTGACCTCATCCGTGCTTGTGACCGTTCCTGCGCCAAGAACGAGCTCATCTCCATACTCCTTCTTCAATGAATAGATGGAGTCCAGTGCAGCGGGGCTATCTAGGGTAACTTCCATGATATTCAATCCATGTTTGAGTAGAAGGTCGATCATCTGCCTCAATTCATCCTGAGGAACCTTCCGAAAAATGACGACAACTTTATCTTTCTTCAATTTATCAATTGTAAACATGTTGGATTCCTACCTTTGCACATCGCTCGTATTTTCCGTAAAACTCAACAGCTCGTTCCTTGAAGGCAACCCTTCACAATCACCTTTAACCATGGTCACCATAGAACCAACCAAGTTGGCTCTTTTGACAGAGTCATGGAGTGTAAGTCCATCGAGCAGACCAGAGATGAAGCCGGTTGCGAAACCATCTCCTGCTCCGACAGGATCTTTGACATGGTCATTCGGATAGCCGCTGACTTCTGAAGATTCATCCTTCGTATGAAAGGAAGCACCTTCAGCGCCTTTTTTCAAGATCACTACTTCAACACCATGACCAAATAGTTCCTTAATGGTCCCTGCCACATTCCTATCCGGGAATAGAGAATGCAACTCCTCTGTTCCTGGAAGGAAATAATCCGAATATTTGATCAGCTCTTTCATGATTGGAATGTAATCAACCTCGCCCCATAATTTCTTCCGTAGGTTCGGGTCAAAAATGATCTTCACCCCATGTTCCTTCGCCACCTTGACTGCATGAAGGATGGTTTGATGGCAACTATTGCTGAGAGTCGGTGTAATTCCAGTGATATGAAGGTATTTCGCTTTCTTAATCATCTCTTCATCCACATCATCAGGTTCCATCTTACTGGCTGCCGATTGTTTACGGTAATAATGGATAAGGGTTTGATTGAACGTTCCTTTTTCTTTGAAGTAGATTCCGGTCGAAGCGGTAGAATCGAATGTAACCCGGCTAACGTCGACTCCTTCTCCACGTACATAAGCATGGATATAACGGCCGAAAGGGTCATCACCAAGTCTGCTGACCCATGCTACAGAATGACCGAGTTTGCTTAATCCAATCGCTACATTCGATTCCGCACCCCCGATCCTTTTATGGAATGTGTTCGTATATTGGATGGACCCATCGTCAAATGGTTCGAACAAAACCATCGTTTCACCGATCGTTATGATATCCAAAGCCTCCACCCGCCTTTCATTCTGCTTGTTCATCACCATTCTGCTATACTTCCATCCTTATGACGCCAAACAGGATTTTTCCAATCATGACTACCTTCTGATCTTTTACGCACATATTCTTCATTTATTTCAATCCCTAGCCCGGGACCATCCGGTATTTTGACATAACCATCCATATAATCAAATATAGTCCGATCAGCCATATAATCAAGAAGATCATTTTCTTTGTTGTAATGGATCCCAAGGCTTTGTTCTTGGATGAAGGCGTTATGGCATGTAGCATCAACCTGAAGACAAGAAGCCAATGCAATCGGACCTAAAGGGCAATGCGGGGCAAGGGCTATGTCGAACGCTTCAGCCATCCCAGCAATTTTTTTCGTCTCGGTGATCCCACCTGCATGGGATAAGTCAGGCTGTATGATATCGACAACCCCGTCAGCCAGGAGAGATTTGAAGTCCCATCTGGAAAACATCCTTTCCCCGGTTGCGATCGGAATCGAAGTATATTTCGCCACTTCTTTCAACGCTTCATTATTTTCCGGAAGGACAGGCTCCTCTATGAACATGGGACGATAAGGTTCCAACTCTTTCACAAGAACCTTGGCCATCGGTTTATGGACTCTTCCATGGAAGTCGATCCCGACCCCCACTTCATCTCCGACTGCTTCTCTTACCGCAGCAACCCTTGCCACAGCTTCATCGATTTTTGTGTAGGAATCGATGTATTGGAGTTCTTCCGTCCCGTTCATTTTGATGGCTGTAAATCCGGAGAAAACAGCTTTTCTCGCGGCTTCCCCTACATCTGAAGGCCTGTCGCCTCCGATCCATGTATAGACACGGATCGTATCCCTGCACGGTCCTCCCATCAACTGATGGACAGGGGCATGATAATACTTTCCTTTAATATCCCACAAAGCCTGGTCGATTCCTGATAATGCACTCATCAGGATCGGTCCGCCTCGATAAAAGCCTGATCGGTATAACCTGTTCCAATGATCCTCAATACGAAGCGGATCCTTGCCGATCAATCCGTCCATCAGTTCTTCCACAGCCGTTTTGACTGTCCTTGCCTTTCCCTCCACGATCGGTTCGCCCCAGCCAACAATGCCTTCATCGGTTACTATTTTTAAAAACAACCAACGGGGAGGTACTTGGAATAGTTCATAGCTTTCTATTTTCATAGAGAATCCCTCGTTTCATCCATTTGATAAGGAAGGTTCTACACCTTTGGTCTGCTTGTCTTTGCTGGGAGAAGATTCGCTCCCTGAAGAATATCGTTCAATTCCTTTTTCTGCCTTTCCCTTAATGATCTGGCGGGAGGAAGGACATGTGTTGAGATTTCTATTCCACTTTGTTTCATCGCTTCCTTGATGACATTCGCAAAAGGGGTATCTAGATTGTAAATTTGCGGAATGGATACTAATCGTTGATGATGTTCGATCGCTTGTTTAAAGTCCTGATTATTGAATGCTTCCAATATTCCGAGAGCCAAGTGCGGCGCAAAATTCCAGGACGTGGTGATTTTTAGTCGAAGATCCTTAAATTGTGGGTCACTGCGGGGTCTCGCTTGACTCGCTTTTCCCGCAGGGTGGATTAAGGGATTTTCCGAAAAACAAATCCCCGTTAAATAGAGAATGGGCGCTTCCTTATATTCAAGAAAAGCGCCCGATTGCTGAAGATTCGTCCTATGATATTTTGACAGTACAGATCTTCCAGAAAAGTCCTTTATACGTGAGGGAAAATGGAAAGACTTTTGTCGATGTTAAAGCAGATGAAAGTTTTTTACAGGATCCGGATACACAATTCCCAGTTACAATTGATCCTACCATAATATTTGTTAAATTTTATTTTACTGGAAGGAAATTTATTGTAAAGGTAATCTCATCATCTTGTGAAAATATTCTTATGAATCTAATAGCTTTTGTTTTTTACTCTGAAATTCCTCTTCAGTAAGGTATCCCTGTTCTTTTAAGTTTGCTAGTTTTTCTAGCTTTACAATAGGATCAAGCACATTTGTTGAAGGCTGAGAATTAAGCAACACCAATACTTGATTTTCTCCTGTACGTTTTAATACNCTTTACAATAGGATCAAGCACATTTGTTGAAGGCTGAGAATTAAGCAACACCAATACTTGATTTTCTCCTGTACGTTTTAATACAAAATAGCCTTTCTCCGCTCTTGTAGCGATTCCATCATCATTCGGATAACAATATCCATGGGTTTCACAAGTCCCGTCATCTCTTACCAGAATCTTACCAATAATGCCTACTTTAACCCATTCGGGACGTTTTTTTCTTGGGATATACTCACGTTGAGGGTCCCATTCTGGATTATGCACTGGCTGGATTTCAGTTCGTTCAGGGATCATCACATTTCCATTCGGATCCTTGACTGCTGGTATGGTTACTTCATGGTAGGTTCTTCGTCCCCATTCATCTAGTACATAACGGCCATGCCAACTTAATCCCGCACTATCGCCAATTAAACTAGGAGTAGCACTGCTAATGCCTAAGATGAAGTCATCCGAGGACGTGGCGATCCTAATTTTATCCCCTTCGCTTACTGTTACAAAATAACCTACATCGATGCTATTGCCGTCCACAGTTTCAAACATCTCGGCAAAATCTGCCCCACCTGTATTATAAGCAGCACCGTCAATATACATCTCACCATCGCTATTAAGCCATTTTGCGCCTAATCCTCTTGCTACAACCGATGTACCGTTTCCGATAAACCACGAGTTTTCTTCTTCAGCATCGCCATTTCTCCCCATTATATGAGCGGTTGCAAATCCTGCCGTACTTGTATCTTGACCTTCCGCATGAGAAGCAAATCCACTGGCGGTTGTATCGGAGCCTTCCGCATGAGAAGACGAACCACTGGCAATGGTATTGAATCCTTCCGCATGGGCGGCTAAAGCAGTGGCAGTTGTTGTCGTGCTTCTTCCTTCGGTATGAGAAGCAACTCCACTGGCGGTTGTCCCTTGCCCTTCGGCGTGTGATGCTGTTCCTATCGCTTGGGTTCTAATACCACCCAAGATTTGCCCTTCCGCATGGGAAGCCAATCCACTGGCGGTTGTACTTTCCCCTTCCGCATGGGACCTAAATCCACTGGCTATTGTTCCAGTACCTTCCGCATGCGATTGATTTCCACTTGCTGTGGTTCCAAACCCTTCGGCATGTGCTTCCTGGACAATGGCCCTTGTTCCAGTACCTTCCGCATGAGAGGCAAGCCCACTGGCTTCTGTACTGTTCCCTTCCGCATGGGAAGCAATCCACTAGCTTCTGTATTTAATCCTTCCGCATGGGAAAAGTTTCCACTTGCCACTGGACCAGGAATTACGCCGCCGGCGATATTTAAAGTCCCTCCTTCTGCATGAGAAGCAAACCCACTTGCTATTGTTCCTACGCCTTCCGCATGAGCACTATCCCCGCTGGCTAGTGTCGGAGCTGGATTGCCATCTGTGTCTACTGCGCCACCTTCGGCATGGGAAGCTCTTCCAGTGGCCGTGTTTCCTTCCCCTTCGGCATGAGCATTCAGACCTTGGGTTGGATCTACTGCATTTCCCGTGGTCGTATTTTGCCCTTCGGCGTGGGAGTTTTCCCCGAATGCTTGAGTGTCTCTTCCCTCTGC
>NZ_JAIBLJ010000100.1 GCF_020179385.1 Alkalihalobacillus sp. YIM B00296
CAGGGCTGTTATCCTTGTTATCCAAATTGAATCCATACAGGAATTTCCAGTCGGATTAATGGAGTTATTCGGTTTTCCTGATGTCTATATTTAAGGAGGTCTTGTATTCAGCGAATCAATTTTTTCCCTTTTTGATAGTATTTCTCCATCACTTCTTCTGGTACCATGTTACCGCCCGTCCCCCAAACAAGGTGTATTGCATTATTCATTTTTCCCTGCAGGTTGTGCTTTATAAGATAGTTTTGACCTTCATGATGGCTTAGAAGCTGGATTGGTCCAAAAAAGCCAGCAAGAGCAGATGGTTCCAGATAAAGTTGTTCTCGATCAGCAAGTTCACAGAGGAAAGTGTAAAGTCGTTGATCCTGGACAGTAAAGCATCCGGTGAGCATATGCCCCATCTCTTTCCCTACAAAGCTTGACGGTCTGCCAACTGCCAACCCATCCGCATCAGTTTGTCGAACTTCTTACGGTTAACTAACACTTTATACCTATCACAATACTCAAGTGTGTTTTTTCTGGTCCATTTTTTTTCGGATAACAGCCACTATTAACAGCAATATGGGTAAAAATATCCCTACTGTCAATGAAAAAGCGTTTGCCGTTGTCGTATCCCACTCTTGTTGATAAACAACATTAGGATAGACGATAAGAGAAAGGACGATGGCAATCATCCCTAAAGGCAAGGTGAAAGGTCGATAATCTTTTATTTCCAGGATTTGCGTAAACCCTAAAACAGAGGCGTAAAAATAAAGGATCAATTTAAAATAGATGGTAATTATCCACATTAAGGCCATGATGGCATCGATTCTTGTCACAAAATCACCGATATTGATCTTTTTGGTCAACTGATAGCCTGGATATATTTGTGTTGCTGAGTGATAAGGACCTATGACTAAAATAGCCAGTAGAGTAATGATGATCATGACCAGTCCCCCAATCAAATTTCCGATCAAAAAAGATTTTTGACCTTCTTTCGGCTGATTGACATTGGCAGGAAAAATCATCAATAAGACAACAGTATTTACCGTTGATATTATAGTCAAAAAAATGCTTCCCCGAAGTAAAGGCTTTAACTCAACCTCAAACACAGGCTGTATATTTTCAAATTCAATTTCGGGGGTGACAGAAATCGCTAGGCCGATAAAAAGTATAAAGAATATCAGGATGAAAATCTCTGCGGATCGTGCAAAAGTTTCCAGACCATAACGTACGGCCATCACCATGATGATACCCATAAGGATTACAAGGGACCAAAGTGGTGTTTCTGGCATCATTTCTGTAATAAAAAAAGTACCCGCATAAAATAAAAGGGTAGAAGCATATGTAAATGACATTACAAAAAAGAAGATGGAAGCCACTCTTCCTAACCATTTTCCTAAAATCTTTTGATTCATTTGGACAAAGGTCATATTTGGAAACATGAGACTTAACTTATTGTATAGAAATATGACTGCCAGCCCCATTCCTACACCGAGAATAGCTGCAATCCAAGCATCTTGTTTCGCCTCGAAGGCAAGAGTTGCTGGAACAACCAAAATGGACGTTCCAATGGTGAATAAAATGACTAGGATCCTGAATTGACGGAGAGATATTTTTTGGTTATCTAACATCGTATCGCCCCCTCTTCCTTTAAGGAAAGCTTCAGCTTATATTTTCCTTGTTTAGTCTTGACCAAGGTATCTAATCCTTCATTTTTTCAATTGGTGAATTCCCAATTTTACCAAGCCTTCGAATCTGTACATCTGTTTTTACCTCTATTGGCATGGAGGCAAGGATTGGCTCTGTCGTTTTTTCAACAATTTTTTCATACGTTTCATATTTCCTGCCTCCTGCTGTGTTTATCCTATTATTTCCAATAGGATTTGTTTTTAAGCATTTTGCTATACATTAATATGGAGTTTATAATGTGGCCACATTGTCAATTACTAGTCTTACATAGTTAGTTTGGAGGCGAATGTGGAAAATTAAAATTTTAAACAGTAAGATTCAACATAAGGAATTAAAGATAGGGACAAAAGTGCCACTTTTCGAGTGTATTATTAACGAGTCTATGGACCTTTATTGG
>NZ_JAIBLJ010000101.1 GCF_020179385.1 Alkalihalobacillus sp. YIM B00296
TGTCAAGGCCGGTTATAACTTCCCCAAATTGTCCGGTTTAAAATTCCCCAGGCGGCTTCTTACGAATCCGTCTGTTGCTTATCTTTGTTTCTTTTCTCTTTCAGTCGGTAGCTTTCACCTTTCAAGTTAAATATACGAGAATGATGAAGCAATCGATCTAACATAGCTGTTGCGATTACTGAATCCCCAATTATATCTCCCCATTCCCCAAACGACTTGTTAGAAGTAAGAATAATAGACCCTTGTTCATAGCGCCTAGCGATCACTTGAAATAGGAAATGGGCATCTCCACTGCCTAACTTCATGTATCCCATTTCATCGATGATGAGAAGACTCGGTTTGACGAAGGAACGGAGCTTCTTTTCTAATTTTCCTTCTGTATCGGCCTTTCTCAATTGAATAATTAGATCATGGGCAGAAATAAAATAGGTTTTGTACCCTTTAGAAATAGCCTCAAGACCAATTGATACTGCTAAGTGCGTCTTTCCAATACCAGGTGGTCCAAGAAAAATCGGGTTTTCTTTATTTTTTATAAAGGACAGTGTCATTAACTCCCGAACCCGTCTTTCATCGATCGATGGTTGAACATCGAAATGAAACTCATCAATCGTTTTCTTGAATGGTAACTTGGAAAGCTTTAAAAGTGTTTTTGTCGCACGAGCTTGTTTTTCAATGACTTCTGCCTCTAAAAGACTGAAAAGAAACGAAGAATATGGTACATTATCTTTAGCTGCTTGATCTGCTAAAGTTGACCACTGATCAGCGATAACGGACAAGTTCAGCTTCTGGCAATACTCTTTGATCCGATTGTTCATGATTCACCTCTCACGAGGTCATCATAAGCTGAAAGGGAACGAGTATTGACCTTTATAGAAGGGACAGAATGCGGGGCGGCAACCACGGCAGTCTGTTTCTTTTTTATTCTTTCAGCTAAAGAGACAATGGTAGAAGTATCATTAATCCCCTGAATTTCTTCTCCGCGATAAAAGATTCGAACTTGACCCGTTAAAGCTTCTTTAATTAAGATTTCCTGACCTGCAAATTCCTTGTCTATCAACCACTTTTGACCTCGATACGAGAATGTCCCGTCAAAATGGGTGCGGCGGTATGTACGATAACTTGTATCATAATCCAGCACTGGATAGGCAGATAGTTTTTCTTCGGCCCATCTTTCTTGAGGGGATACTCCTGTGGTTTCATTCTTTTTTCGGTTCCCGATCCGGTCTAACCACCTTGAGACCTGATGATTCAGATCTTCTATAGAGGTATAGGATGTACCGACATAAAAGTGGTTGGTGATATACTGGATTGCTCTTTCTACTTTTCCTTTTGTTTGTGCTCGGTAGGGCTTACAAGCCTTAGGGGTAAAGTCATAGTAAGCAGCGAACTCAGAAAACCTTTGATTCCACTTCACTACACCTTGTTCCCGGCCATCTGTTACGGTTCTCATGTTATCAAACAAAACAGTTCTTGGAACGCCACCAAAGTATTTAAAACTACTCAATAGACACTGGAGAACATGCTCTTGGTCTTGTGAAAGTGTAAATTCAACGTATTTTATTCTGGAATAACTAAGAATACCTACAAACATGGAGACTTTGACTTTTTCACCATTTAAGATTACTGTCCCGATTTCCTTCCAATCGACCTGCATCTGTTCCCCAGGAGTTGTTTCATATCTTACCGTGTATTTCTTCTTTACGGTATCCCGGAATGGTTTCAAGTAATCTTTTAAAATCGTTCTTCCACCTTCATAACCCAACTGGCGGATCTCATCTAGTAATCGCTCTCCATTAAATACATGATCCTCCATCATACGTCTATGTAAGTACTCCTTATAAGGATCTAATTTACTTTTACTCTTTCGTTTAGGCTTCGAAGGAACCGATGTTGAATGGATATACTTTCTGGCCGTTTTCCTATCAATCGATAATTCTCTTGCAATATCGGATATTGTCATCCCTTTTTTGTACATATCTTTAATCATAAAAAATTCCCCTCTTGTGATC
>NZ_JAIBLJ010000102.1 GCF_020179385.1 Alkalihalobacillus sp. YIM B00296
AGTGATTGAAGCAACGGACAAACCAGCTAAAATACGGCTAACAATTAGCCATAAAAATGAAGAAGCAAAAGCAGTTAATGCGTTAGAAATAACGAACAGCAGTAAACCAAACGTAATAAATGTTCTTCGTCCCTTTTTATCTGAAAGCCACCCAAATAAAGGAGCCGACAAAGCATATGTAACCGCAAAAACAGTTACCATCCATCCAGTTGTCGCTGGACTAACCTCATAGGCTTTAGAAATGAACGGTAATAACGGAGATACCACAAATAAGTCTGTACCCATTAGAAATAAAGTTATCCATCCAACGCTTAAACTTACCCTCCCTTGCAACTCCAAACCCCCCAATATAAAATTATTTTACATGTATATTCTCTAGGGGTCATAAAAAGGACTTTACATAGGTTTTAAAGGATTTTTATTATACTGATCGTTAGAATAACTTAGAGATTCGATTCACTTTTATAAAATTACTTCTCTTATTCAATAATATGGCCCTATACATGAAGAAAGAGCGCAATTCACTACTTCAGAATCGCGCCCGTTTCAGGAATAACTTGCATGCTGAGTTTATTTAATTCCTATTTTCGTGGATTGACTCTGAGGATCGTTCCACAGGGATCCGAAATCCAGTAACCCTCTGAGTTCTCGTGTACCTCCACTTCGTCTCTTCTATTAATGTGATTCTTATGTAAATACTCTGCTGCTATCTTCACATTGTCTGTCTGAATCTCCAGCCATACATCTTGTTGAGAATAATTTTCCATACAATCCAACCACAGTGTGGCGTCACCAAACTGAAAGGCATGTGATTCAGACATGAAGCCTAAATATGGCAACTTTATCACTTCCTTATAAAAATGCACCGTCTCGCTGTATTTGAATTTAGGAATCTTTAGAGCAATGTTATTTCCACCTTTGAATTCTCCCCTTGTCATTTCCAAACAGACTACCTCCTTTATTTTTATCTTTACTTTACCATCTGCTGCTTTTTTTCTTGTCGATCTTCAACAATCTGGCCCGTTCGTATTATAAAGGTCAATCAGATTCTTTTCTGGTTGGCCATTTTTAATGGTTTAATGAGAGTAGCCGGGGTAGGACGATCTGGCCCGTGTAAAGCATTTTCTTCTGTTCCAATTCAACAAAATATTCTGTTAAATTATATGTTCGACTAAATTTTCTTGAGTGATTTCCCAATTATCTTTGACTAATTTGATTTTATGAATGCTTGTATTTGATGTAGAAAATGGCTTATTTCTATTTGTCCATTCTTTCCCTTTCAGAATATGATAAATGATATTTATAACTCCACCGTGAGTTACAATTAAAACATTTTCTTGGTGATTTCTTTCAATATGTTCTTCACATATCCCTTCAAATACCCTTTTTATTCTGGTGAAATTTTCAATTGGACTTTCTCCCCCAGGGTATCTCTCATCCATTCTCAAACTATTAAAGTACAATCCTGGATATTTTTTATTTGCTTCGTCATTTGGCATTCCAGCTAAAACACCATTATTTGTTTCTCGCCAATCTTTAGATTGTTCAATAGGTAATTGAAGACTATCACCAATATATTTTGATGTCTCCGATGCTCTTCTTAAATCACTTGAAATAATTCGATTTATTTTAAAATCCTTATGATTCTCTCTCAAGTATTCCCCCAATTTCTTCGATTGCTGGATTCCTTCTTCTATAAGTCCTCTTTGGCTCCAGCCACCACGAAATCCATCTTCATCTTTACCGTGACGTACTAAATAAATAGACATAAGGATTATCAACCCCTTAAAAATTAACTGTATTTGACCAATACCTAAATATTCGTTTCTAAATCAAAATTACCTTTGCAATGTTCTTCTTTTTCCACTAAACTGCCCGTTTGTTCAAAAAGAAAAAGCCACCTGGATGACAGCTGGATCTTAAAGTAACGTTAGCAATAGGTAAGCCTTTGAGGTCATCTCCAGCTTTTC
>NZ_JAIBLJ010000103.1 GCF_020179385.1 Alkalihalobacillus sp. YIM B00296
TCAACTCCCTCAGTTTGATACGATTATCTCTCAAATGCTCACTTATTCGCAGGATTTCACAACCCTTGTAATTGGATTTACGGGTAAATGAAATAAGTTTAGATCAGTTTGGCTTCGTGAAGGCATAGTTAAATAAAGGAGTCAGCTATCGCTCCATATTTTACCATATAATGCACATCTCCACGCCGCCCCTGGAGGCTTTCCCTCCCATGTCTCAACGGGTCAATTGCCCTCTCATTCCTTCGTCATGCCTATCCATGGGGTGGAGGCCAGTTATGCTAAACTGATGGGTCACGGTGCCCTTTTGTTGAAGAAACCTGGTACTCCGTACATATTTGAAATCCTACGAATAAGACAACATTCAAAATTAAAGATAACTTTTTTGATTTTTTACAGACTAGTGTTTCTATAACTATGCTGCTAGAGGAACAATTTCTTTTACTTTATTTGGACAGTAGTCCTCATTTCGTCGCGCTATTCCTACAAAAATTCTAGCTAATTTACCTACCAACTTCATAATAGACTTCATTTTCTTCATCTTCTTGATCTTGACATTATTGGTATGGATGGCTTTAAACTCTGGGTTATTCATCACAAGGCTCATTGTTGCTAGGTAGAGGAAACGTCGTAGCCTGGACCTTCCACGTTTAGAAATAACTATTTGCCCTTTCCATTTACCCGAGCTTGCTTCAGCTAGATGTAAACCTGCATGACGTAACAGAGAATTTCCATGAGAGAATCCACTTAAGTCCCCTGCCTCTCCTAAAATACCAGCTAATGAAATTTCACTAATTCCTTTAATCATAAGCAGTTTCTTTGCGAACGGTATTTTATTGAGAACTTCTTTAACTTGTTGTTCAACTCTTTCGAGTTGTTTTACCGCGAGGTCATATTCCTCTAATAATTGTTCAAGATGAAATTTATAAGCATCAAGTGCTTGTCCAGTTCCAATAGAGGATTTTGCTAGTTGGATCAGTAATTGTGCCTTTTTAGGTCCAGGTTGTCGTTTCATTAATGACTTCCATCCCCGCATGATATCTAGGGGCTGCAGTGAAGTTATTTCATTCGGAGTCGGAAACAATCGAAGAGTTGCAATCGCTCCTTTACACGTAATATCTTTAAATACTTGTCTGAGTTCTGGAAAGACAATATCTACCCATCTATTGATCTGATTAGTAGAGCTCACGAGACGTTTAACAATCGCATCACGATTAGACATTAAAACTCTAAGTTTATCAAAGGATTCTGATGACGGACGAACAAAGGAATAGTAGCCGTTTTTCACCATATCTGCGATAACGAGCGCATCTTTCTTATCACTCTTAGATTGGGTATTATCACGATTCTCTTTATTCCTTTTTACCAAGTGGGGATTAACTGTTACTACCTCGATGTTCCGATTATCTAACCATTTTGATAGGTTAATCCAGTAATGGCCTGTAGGCTCCATTCCAACTATTGCTGAATCTAAGTTTTTTAATCCTTGTAAATTATGAATCCAGTTTAATAGTCTTAGAAACCCATCTTCGTTATTTTCAAAGATAAGTGGATCTCCAACTACAATTCCACGGAAATTAACAGCTCGTGCAACGTGTAATTGTTGGGCAATATCCACACCTACAATAAGATGTGTATCGGAAATTCTTTCTATAAGTTGATTTTGTTTGTCTTGCATTTTAAAATTCATAGTAGAGCTCCTTTTTTAAGATTCTGAGTTTGATTGGTCTCTTACTCATATCTTACTGAGGGGCTCTATTTATTTCAAACCTGATATTTAACGATCTACAGGAATGCTAAACTGCTTC
>NZ_JAIBLJ010000104.1 GCF_020179385.1 Alkalihalobacillus sp. YIM B00296
ATTCCACTCCCCTATTTATTAAAAATTAAAGCTACATAGTGGTCATTATAGCAAAAATCAAAACCTTAAGGCATGATTCTCCCCCTCAAACCCTTTCGTATAGACCTCGGTGGGCGCGGAAAGTCTACATAAACAATCTCGTATATGCCTTTCTTATCGAAGCAAATGTTAGATGGCCTAAGTATAATATTCTCATCTGCTTATGTAATTTGTTGTTCCACTAAACTGCCCTTAACTGAATACCAATTATTTCAAATCTTCTTATTTGGTACAACCGTTTATTCAATTATCTGGCCCTATACATGAAGAAAGAGCGCAATTCACTACTTCAGAATAGCGCCCGATTGTTGAAGATTGATTAATTAAGTTCTACACTCTCTAATTTCTTTGATTTTGCTCCTACCATTTGATAAATTAGGTAGCCCACAACATTTAAAAAAGCAAATGTAATGATCCAGCCAATGTTTAATCGTTTATGATGATAAGCGTTAATGATTGCCCATATCGTGAACAAGGTTGCATAAACGGCAAAACCGATAAACGAAACAAAAGGTATAAAAGCAAAGATCTCATTAGATTCCATTTGCACATACCATTCAGTGTCATTTAAAGCATATCCTAAGTCGATAAGCCTCCAATTTTGATCCGAGACTGCATTTTCGTATTGGTAGGCTGGTGTTGCTTCTTTGGTGTGATATGATACAGAGCCACTTTCAGAAACTCTTTTCACATCAGCCATTTTATATACTTGAATATTTAAAATTTGATTTTGATCTTGGACCAAAGTATTGAATTCTTCTTTCATATCTTCGGAAATCGCTTCTTTATCTTCTAACATAGCAATAATTGTTCCAGCCGTAGCAAGATTTTCATTCATATCTCTTTCATCAATCGCCCATAATATCCCACAGACAATAGAGGTAAGGACAAAAAATGATAATGCTATATAAAGCACACGTTTGGCAAATACTTTTTGTGCTTTAAATAATTGACCAACAATAGATCGAATTTCTTTTTCTCCACCGAAACGTTCGATGGCAATATCAATCGCTTCTTGTTCAGACTTTCCTTCTGATTTCAATTCGTGAACTGCCTCTAACAGATGGTTTTTCATTTCAGCTTTTAATTCATCTATTTCTTTTTTGTTCCCACCGACACTGTGATACAACTCATCAACAAATGCTTCAATTTTTTTCATATTTCTCTCCCCCTTCCAAAAATGAATCAATAATTTTTTTGATAAATTGCCATTCTGAACGTTTTTCTTCAAATCCTTCTTCGCCTAAAGACGTAAGTTTATAATATTTTCTTCTTCCTCCTGGTCCTTGTTCATCACCCCAGTAAGACGAGATCCATTTATTCTTTTCTAATCGCTTTAATGATAAATAAAGCGTACCTTCTTTTAATTCAAACTGTTCTTTACTTTTTTCTCGAACCAATTTAGCTAATTCATAGCCATACATATCTCTGCTATGTAAAAGTGAAAGAATCAATGTATCAATATGACCTTTTAACACTTCTTTGTTAATTTCCAATTTTTACACCTCCTGTTTATTTTATATAATATATTACCTAATAAAGCAAGGTATTCCTTTAAAAAAAAATAAAAGGGACTTTTTCTACTAAGTTGCCCAGTTCTCAAATAAACGAAAAGCTGGAGACCAATATAGCGATCTTCAGCTATTACCCCCGTTAACGGAACAATGGGCACAATCCAATATTCTTGAATTGCGCCCGATTGTTGAAGATCAAAGGCTGTTGAAGCTGGCTAGCACTTA
>NZ_JAIBLJ010000105.1 GCF_020179385.1 Alkalihalobacillus sp. YIM B00296
GGGCAACTCTTTTCTTTCCCTTAATATCTGCTCTTATTGTGAATCCTAAGAATTCTGATTCTCGTTTTCGCAAATTTACAATTTGCGATTTTTCTGGTGATAGATCTAGTTTTAAACGTTCTTCTAGGTATAATCTAACTGAGTGATACCATTTTTGAGCCGTTTTTCCATCTCGACAGAGAATTTTAAAATCGTCCGCATAGCGGACGAGGTACCCTTCTTTCAGGTTGGTGCGTTTCTTAGCGTATCTTTCTCCAACTTTTGATTTATAGTTTTTCGAAAGGGGGAAGAACTCCCATTGTCCTGCGACCCACTGATCTAAATCGTTTAATACAATGTTTGATAATATCGTCGATAAGATGCCACCCTGCGGTACACCCTTAGATGGCACGCCTTCTTTATCAATTTCAGCTTTTAGCATTTTAGATATACACGCTAGCACTTTTCTATCATGAATGCCTAAGCTCCATAATTGTTTGATAAGAAGCGTATGGTTAACGTTATCGAAGAATCCTTTAATATCGACATCAACAACGTAATGTAGTTGTGATTGATTGATTAGGAATTGTACTCTCGCCATGGCATGATGAGTAGACCTTAACGGTCTGAACCCATAGCTATGTTTATAAAAGTGGGCTTCAGCGATTGGCTCAAGAACTTGTTTAAAACATTGTTGAATGATACGGTCAAGAATACATGGTATTCCAAGTGGTCTAAACTTACCGTTTTCCTTTTCAATCCATTTTCTTCTAACCTTCTTAGGATGATAGTTTTCTAGTTTTGTTTGGATAATTTTCACTAATTCATTTTCCGATAACTTCTTAATATCTTTGATGGTTTTCCCATCTGTACCAGATGTTTTTGACCCTTTATTGGATTTAATTGTGCGGTAAGCTAATAGAATATTTTCTCTTGATGTGATGATTTCATATAGATAATAAAAGGACTCGTTATTATTAGCTCTTTCATGTAAATCCGTAAAGGTTCCCGTCATATTGTAGTAATCCCAATATCTCAAAGTTGACACTGTGGCATCCCTCCTAAAGAGTGATGTTCCCACATTCCTACCCGATCGGTGTCATTCACGTGAAGAAAATAATCGTTCTAATCCACTAGACTTGGGGCTGTTCCTCCACTCTCATTACAAGAGGATCATAGGTCATACCCCTACCTTCACAAGGATAAATGCATTTCGGATTTTACCTTATAGCAAACGTTTCGAATGACAGTCCTTGTTTCAACGTTCCCTGCTTCCCAAGTGCCTTACAACGTAGCTATCCATTCTAAACGTAGGTGCTTCCTATAAGCCTGCGAGCTTGATACCGCCATTGTTCGGTATAGCGTATTTCAGAGGGTGCAGTTTTACTCAACACCACTCGCCCCACCGTAAGGTGGGACATAGCATTACACTATGTTCTAACTTTAGACCCTTACATTCGGAAGTTCGTCAGTTCCTTTCAAGTGGAACATTCTCACCTTATCTAGTTTTTCAGCCATGCGGCATATCAGTTAGCATACCTTTTCCAACGGAATGGCTCTAGCCTTCCTTCTGCCGCCTCCACCTGTGCTTCGAACCCCATGAACTGTCATTCATGACGCACGCAGGAGTATTGATGAGGTCGTTTCAGAAAACATGGTTTCATCATTCCGACCTTCCGTTGTAAAGTTGGAATCTATTTGAACGAATTCCCTGCATTTCACGCTATAAAGCGCTTATAGCAGAACTTGTCGCGCGCACCCG
>NZ_JAIBLJ010000106.1 GCF_020179385.1 Alkalihalobacillus sp. YIM B00296
AGTAGACGCCCTAAGTCAATAGAATGATAGAGTGTTTAAAATAAAAAAGGCAATCAGGAACCATAGGAGTGAAAATTCAGTCTTTTAACCCCCTGGTGAAAATTAAATTATATCCTTTTCCTTTTTTGATAAAGGGCTTGATAACTCAGTTCGAACGCCTTAAGTTTAAAAAGCGGAAAAGTCATGTTAGGCTTCCGACGAAATGCACCGTTTAAGCAGCCTGTTGTTCCTTGGCTTTTAAATAAATATCTGGATCATATGGAACACGTTTTTTCCACATGGCAAATAAAATTTTGAGCCATTTGTTTGCCACAATGCGATAGCATTCACTTTTACTACGTCCGCGCCGTCGGTGTTCAAGAAAGAGCTTTTTACTCCACTCGTGAAAACGAACCATTTGGATCGCAAAGTTTTGCATGGTATTTCGAAAAGATTTTTGACAGGCACGCCTAAACCGTACGGTTTTCTTCTTACCACTTCGTCTTGTCACAGGAGCTGTTCCGGCTTCACATTGGACTGCATTAGCGTGGGAATAATAATCTCGGTCATCACCGAAATGGACTAAAAGTCTGGCAGCGAGATTGGCTCCAACCCCTCTGAGATTAAGGAAAAGGTCACTGTCTGGATGAAGCTTTACCAACGTATCAATATCTTTTTTGTATTGAAGAAGATCTTCAAGAAGCAGTTCAAGTTGTTTCAACAAGGTCATTAGAAATCGACTTTTGGTTCTTATGGTTGCCTGATCCACGTGAAATTGCTGGCATTTGGCCAATTTTGCTAGTTCTTCGGCCTTCGTTCTCCATTTCGGATGATGACCTTCCTTAAAAATTTGAGCCAGCTCGTGATACGATGCATTTTTGAATGCCGTTGGTGTAGGATAGCGACGTAAAAAGGCAATCGTAACCTTTTGGTCCAGTTTTGAGAAACATTCTAAAGCTCGCGGATAATAATCCTTAAGGCAGGAACGAATTTGGTTTTCAACACTTTTTAGATTAGAAACTAAAGTTTCCCGATCGTGAACCAAATGTTTAAGTTCAATAAGAAAGTCATTGTCGACCCGTATAGGCCGGTACTGATGACGATCTGTACGTAAGAGATCCGCTAACACACGGGCATCTCGTTTATCATCCTTCGCTCCGGCTGGAGAAAAGCGATCACGTGCACGGTCAACACTTTTTGGATTAATACCAAACACCTTATAACCTAACGCATGAAGATACTGAATAAACAGATGTCTAGGTGTTTCTGCCGCAATGAGGATCGGTTGATCCTCCGGTAGAGAACGAATCGTATCCAGTAATTGATCGAGCCCATCGGGGGAATGAGGAACAATAAATTCGTTTAAGACTTTCCCCGAGAGGTCTAAAATACAAATGTCGTGTTTCTTGTCAGCGAGATCAATACCTATAAAATGCATAACAATCACCTATCCAACAAGATATTTTTATAATTTTACCGTAGCGATGGCCTCGTAGAATCGGTATTTTTATAGTACAACGCCCTAACAATCGTCAACGGTAAAAGGGGTTGGTTCCCCAGGGATTAGTCTACTCGTAGCAATATCCTTCATACAAAAGGCTTGTCGGGGGGTGAATGAATCTCCCGGGGAACCTCCTGCCTAATATTAGGTTAGACAAAGCGAAGAGACTTTGTCTATAAATCTACTATAAACTACGAGAGGGTGGACAGTATAACGGACGGGATCAAGTCCCAAGGG
>NZ_JAIBLJ010000107.1 GCF_020179385.1 Alkalihalobacillus sp. YIM B00296
ATTCCGGCTATATTGGGGATTTTAACATCGGCTTTAACATCCCGGAACACTTTCTGTTCCTGCATTAGGTTCGGAAACCTGAACATTATTATAGGTAACTGATACCAATACACGCATTTGCCCAGTAGGACATTCTAATGTTGAAGATGGGGGTTGTAATGTTAGGCTTCCAGTTATTTGTCCATTTTTTCCTGAGGTGAATTGTCCTGATGCTGATATGGGTCCACTAACCTGATGTTTCTTTGGATCGCTAGGAAAGTTACCTCCCTTGTTTCTACAAGCATATTCAGCAGTAGCGCTAGCACTAGCAGTGATCGTTGTAGTCACATTGCTCCCAAGACCTGCTATTTTAAATGAGACGGTTAGGTTACCACTTGCATCTGGTTCACTAGCACTTGCATTAATAAAGTGTGGATTCGGCATAAAATCTTATCTCCCTTACTACATTATAATTTATAATATGAAATTAATTTGAAAAGGTATGGACAAGTTAAGCAGGATAAAAAAACAATTTTTGAGAACAGGGTAATTTTGAACATAAGCGGATGAAAGTTTCACTAAACTTCATTGGGATTTTTATTAATCAATCGGACGCATTTCTGGAGCAAGAAATGGCTCTTCTTAATAAATTGGGCCATATTGTTGAGGAACGCTTTCTGACAATTCTAACTGATTTGTGCTAAAATGTAGCAATATCTGAGAGGAGAGATAGTATGCAAAAGGTTGGAATTGTTGGAGGAATGGGACCAGAATCAACGGTAGATTATTACAAGTCAATCATTTCTAAATTTCAAGAAAAGATAGGAAGTAAAGAAGATTTACCAGAACTCTTTATCAACAGCATTAATATGTATAAGATGTTTAATCTGCTTATGAATGGACAGACAGAAGAGTTAATAAATTACTTGGCTGAGGCAGTTCAAAATTTAGAAAAGATAGGGTGTGATTTTGTTGTAATGTCAGCAAACACACCACATATTGTTTTTGAACAAGTTCAACAAAAAGTTCAAATACCTATGATAAGTATTGTAGAAGAAACATATAAAAAAGCAGATGAATTGGGGTTAGAAAGGATTTGTCTTTTAGGAACTAAATTCACAATGGAAAGTGATTTTTTCAAAAAACCTTTTATTTCTAATCAAAAGGATATTATAGTGCCGAATCAATCAGAACAGGAATACATCCATAAAAAGATTGTTGAAGAATTAGAAAATGGTATTGTGAACAATGAAACAAAAAAAGAATTTTTGAATATCGTCACTCAAATGATAAGTAGAGATGATATACAAGGGATCATATTGGGTTGTACAGAGCTCCCTATGTTAATTAAAAAAGAGGATTTAAATATCCATCAATTAAATACAACAGAAATTCACGTTAATAAGATTGTCGATACCATTTTTATGGACAAAAACTATTAACCTTGTTGAACTAAACCGGCTAATAGAAGCTACTCGGTTATTCCATTATAAGACGCGTTTCTCTAACAAGGAATGCGTCTATTTTATTTAAAGGCCATATTACGGAATGAATGAAGGGATTTAGAGGTTGGCTAGAAATATTCTCCACGTCCAATTTTTAATTAACGGGGTGGGATAGTTGAAAAGGGGAATGGGTAATGCTCATGGTACAATTTAGTTAATTAGAGAAATAAAGAGATAGTGAGAGCAGTTTATAAGTGCTTAAAAATAGAAAAGTAATAATAACGGG
>NZ_JAIBLJ010000108.1 GCF_020179385.1 Alkalihalobacillus sp. YIM B00296
CTCATTCCTTCGTCATGCCTATCCAAGGGGTGGAGGCCGGTTTTGCTAACGGAATGGGTCTGTGCCCTTGTGTTTAAGTATTCCAGTACTCCGTGCTTTCTTTGAGATCCTACGAATAAGCCAACATTCAATAAAGTAACTTTTGCTGTTTCATATGTTCAGTTATAAGGTAATTAACTTATGCTGCCAAAGGGTGTACTTTTTCTGCACAATAGGGTTCATTACGTCGGGCAATTCCTACTATCATTCTTGCAAACTTACCAATCAGCTTCATGATAGATTTCATTTTTTTCATCTTTTTCACTTTGACATTGTGGGCATGAATTTCTCTGAACTCAGGATTGTTCATCACAAGACACATTGTTGCTAGGTATAAGAATCGCCTTAGACGAGACCTTCCTCTCTTAGAAACGACAATTTGCCCTTTCCATTTACCAGAGCTGGCCTCGACTAAATGTAAACCCGCATGTCGTAATAGAGAATTGCCATGTGCGAACTGACTTAGATCACCAGTTTCACCTAAAATTCCACCTAACATTACGATTGTTAATCCTTTAATACTAAGTAGTTTATCTGTAAAAGTAATACTTCCAAGAGCTTCAGATACTTCTATACCTACTATTTCCAATTGGCTTGTGGCGAGATCGAATTCTTCAAGTAATTGTTTTAGGTGTAATTTATATGCATCATGTGCTTTATCATTACCAACAGAATTCTTAGCTAGTTTAATGAGTGCTTCGGCTTTTTTTATACCAGGTTGACGCTTCATCTCTGTTCTCCACCCTTTAACGATATCCATAGCTTCCATCGAACGTAATTCTTTCGGTGTAGGGAATAAACAGAGAGTAGCGAGTGCCCCTTTGCATGTAACGTCTTTAAAAACTTGTCTAAGTTCAGGAAAAATAATATCAATCCAACGATGGATTTGGTTCGTAGCACTGACAACTCGTTTAACTATGGCATCTCGGTTAGACATTAATACTCTTAGTTTTTCGAAAGCCTCTGTAGTTGGACGAATAAAGGAATAGTATCCATTCTTCACCATATCAGCAATAACTAAAGCGTCTTTCTTATCACTTTTGGACTGAGTATTATCTCTATTTTCTTTATTCTTTTTAACAAGATGAGGATTAACGGTTACAACATCAATATTTCGATCGTAAAGCCATTGGGACAGGTTTAACCAATAATGCCCTGTAGGTTCCATACCAACGATTTCAGAATCAAGACCTTTCGTGTTTTTTAACTGGTGTATCCATTCTAGTAACCTCGCAAAGCCATCTTCGTTATTTTCAAAAGATAGAGGATCGCCGACCACAATACCACGATAATTTACAGCTCGAGCAACATGTGTTTGTTGAGCAATATCTACACCAACAACGAGATGTTTATCGGAAATTCTTTCAATTAGTTGATTTTGTTTGTCTTGCATTTTAAACTTCATATTAGAGCTTCCTCCTTAGAATTTGAGTTATAGAGTGGTGTCTATACTCTCTTATCTTACTGAGGGGCTCTATTTTATTCAAAGTCGAAATTAACGCACTACAGGAATGCTA
>NZ_JAIBLJ010000109.1 GCF_020179385.1 Alkalihalobacillus sp. YIM B00296
ATTAATCATAGCATGGACTTAAAAACACTTGAATTTAATAAATATGCTTCTTCAACAATCTGGCCAGATCGTCCTACCCCGGCTACTCTCATTAAACTATTAAAAATGGTCAATCAGAAAAGAATCTGATTGACCTTATAATACGATCGGGCCAGATTAAGGAATAGGAAACGATTTTGAGCATAAGAAAAGAATTTAAATCAGATGTATGTTCTTCGCGTTTGAAAGAATTTTATTTAAAACTTGACCCTTACGTGACGTAATGGTGTATATATTATAGTAACCGGTACAAAATGAATCGCGCGAAATGAGGGGATGATCATTGCAGGTGAAAAGTACTGGAAAGTTGGCGAACTTGCCAGGTTATCTGGGTTAACGATTCGGACCTTAAGATATTATGATCAAATTGGATTGTTCTCACCGTCAGGATATTCTGTTGCTGGATACAGGTTATATAACGAATCTGATATTTTCACGCCTGCATCAAATCTTGGCATTAAAGGATCTTGACTTATCCCTTGAAGAAATTAAATCGATTCTATGTGATGACGATTACAATCCATTCGAAGTTATATCGATTCAAATGAAGCGCCTTAAAGAAAAAATCAAGATGCAACAGAAGCTTTTAAAAGAATTACAAAATGTATCAAGCTTAATGGAAAAGGAGGAAAAACATATGTCGCATAATTATTTGGAGGATTCCAAGTCCTCGGAGACGTTTGGAATGAAACTTCTGCTAACTTCCGCGGGCGTCAATAACTCGACTATCCACAACGAGCTGGTTGACATGCTGGGCAAGCCGATCGCCGACTCCAACGCTCTGTGCATCCCTACCGCGATGTACGGACACCCCTGGGTCGGTCCCGGCGTCAAAGCCTGGCAGTTCATCAGCGGGAATTCCGAGAATCCCATGGTCGACCTGGGCTGGAAGTCTGTCGGCGTTCTAGAGCTCACAGCGCTGCCAAGCATCGACGAAGACCGTTGGGTGCCTCTTGTCCGGGAGACGGACGTCCTGCTGGTGGCGGGAGGCGACGCCCTCTACCTGTACCACTGGATGCGGCAATCCGGGCTGGCAGACCTCTTGCCATCACTGGATGCAGTCTATGTGGGAATGAGCGCTGGGAGCATGGTGATGGCCCCGAATATCGGTGAAGAATTCGTAGGCTGGCGTCCGCCCACAGGGGGAGATAAAACACTTGGTCTGGTGGATTTTGCGTTGTTTCCTCACCTAGATCACGAGATGTTACCGGACAATACCTTGGCCAATGCAGAAAAGTGGGCAGCCGGTGTCTCAGTGCCAGGGTACGCGATTGACGATCAGACGGCCATCAAAGTGACCGATGGGGCCGTTGAAGTTGTTTCCGAGGGGCAATGGAAGCTGTTCACCCCTTAATACCGATAGGGTCAGCCGATTCGCTCGCGGTCTTTCCTTTGTGACTGAAATGGGGTGGGGCTGAAGAGTTAATCAAAGTTTAGATTCAAACTGGGGTACCACCACATGCCCATCAAGCTAAGGCAAATTAATACCCCCAAT
>NZ_JAIBLJ010000011.1 GCF_020179385.1 Alkalihalobacillus sp. YIM B00296
GGCGTTTTTTCCAGTTACTGTATTCGTTTTGCAGGGCTCTCCTGTGGGGGCTCACTTTTTAAGAAAAAAGCTCCCTTTAAAGGGAAGCTTTCTCTCATTTTATTCGCCAGATGCTTGATTTCGCCGTTGCTTTTCTTCCTCAATCCGTTCCATATAAATTTTGCCTTCTTCCTCAATGTGTACCCGGTCCAGTTTTCGGTCTTCGACTGTATGGAACCATGATCGGTAGCCTGAGTAACCTATCCCTGCTAGTACGAAGTACATCCACCATGGTACATTTGCGAGAATCGGCTTGAGATTGCTGTATACACCTGTGAATTGTAACAATACAAAAAATAAAACAACCGTAGCGACAACGTATAGGCGGCGCATCGACTTTCCCCCTTTGTAGACAAGCTTAGTTATTACAAAGGTATGTTGGAAAACGGTTGTTTATGACTAATTACAAATTAGGAACTGACTTTTTCTGTTCAGTCAAAGGTTTATAGAATGAACGGTTATCAAGCGCATAGACACGTTCCGTGTATTCTCCTGGCTTCACTTTACTTAACGCACGATCCAGCATATTCATTTTTGCATCGATGTTATCGATATGATGAAGGATTTCAGCCTCTCGCACTAATGGCGGTTTTGGGCTTCCCCACTCTGCTTTTGAATGGTGGCTCAAAACCATATGTTGAAGGATCAATACTTCTTCTCCTTCAATTTCAAGTTCCCGCGCTGCTTCACCGATTTCTTCCACCATCATCGTAATATGGCCTAACAGGTTACCTTCAAGCGTATAGTGCGGTGCAACCGGTCCCGACAGTTCCTTTGTTTTCCCGAGATCATGCAAGATGACCCCTGCATACAACAGATCCGTATCTAATGACGGATACAATTGGGCGATTGATTTAGCTAGTTTAAGCATTGAAACGACATGGAAAGCCAGTCCCGAGACGAATTCATGGTGGTTTTTCGTGGCAGCCGGGAATTCAAGGAATTCCTTCTGATGCTTTTTGACCAAATGTCTCGTGATCCTTTGGATATTCGGATTTTTCATTTCAAATATTGCTTGCGTAATCACTTCAGTCATTTCATCCTGTGGAATCGGTGCAGTTTCCACAAAGTCATGCACACTCACGCTGTCCTGTGAATTCGTCAACCGGATCTGTTTTACTTTAAGTTGTGCTTTTCCGCGATAGCTTGTGATATCCCCCATAACTTTGACAATCGATTCAGGAAGATACTGTTGTTCGTCTCCTGGAGTTGAATCCCATAGTTTCGCTTCAATTTCCCCTGTATGGTCCTGGACAATCAGGGTTAAAAACGGCTTTCCGCTACTGGTAACCCCTTTCGTTGCAGATTTGATCAATAGATAATCATCAAATATGTCCCCTACTTGATAATCTTGAATCCCTCTTTTCATTCTCTTACCTCCTCTTTTTTCAGCGGCAATTTTCAATCGTTTGTTCTACTTTGTTGGAAGTCCATACTTTCATGGCAGCCAATGCTCCAAGCAAGACTGCCGCCCCAAGCAAATACGGTATATGTATATTGACTTCAAATAAAAACCCGGCAAGCACTGGGCCCGCAGCATTTCCCAAGCTTAAAAACGAATTGTTCAATCCCATGATCGTCCCTTGTTGTTTGCCCGCTAGTTTTGAAATGAACGAATTAAGGGCTGGGCGTAAGATCGAATTTCCTAGAAAGAATATCGAAACTGTCAATATCACGGTTACATAGTTGAATGCAAAAACCATCAGGATGAACCCGATCGCACTCCACAGCAACGAACCTGTCACGACACGGTCTTCTCCAAACCGATTCGTCAGCCTCCCCACCAATGTCCCTTGTGCCACTGCTCCGATTACACCTGTGACGGCTACGATGATGCCAACTTCAGCAGGGTCATATCCGTATCTTTTTAATGCATAGAACCCGAAAATCGACGTGAAATTGGCAAGTGCAAAGCTCATTACAAAGACAAGGATGAGGAGAAATCCGACAGGACTCCTCAAGGCGATCCACATTCTCTTGAATTGGTTCATCTTCTCTTCATTCTTCGCCTCTTCCATCGCTTCAGGAGAAAGGGTTTCCTTCAGCATGAATACCGAAAGAATCGCAGCAGAGGTTCCGGCAATTCCAGCAACCAGGAATGGGAGTGAGAGATCGATTTCGGCAAGCCATCCGCCGATCCCTGGTCCTATTACAATTCCTAATGCCATCGCTGCTCCTAAAAGGCCCATCCCTTTTCCTCGATCTTCTTCCTGAGTGACATCGGCCACATAAGCCATTGCTGTCGGCATGATGGCAGAAGCGAACGTGCCTGCTAAAATTCTTGAAGCATAGAGCATCCAGAGATCAGTGGCAAAAGCAAAAATGAATTCAGCTGCAGCGAAACCGAACATTCCTAATGTGATCAATGGTTTCCGGCCAATCCGATCTGATAATCTCCCCCAAACCGGTGCCAAGAGAAATTGCATGAACGCAAATGAAGCGACAAGCAATCCAAGATCTCTACCTGTCGCGTTGAACGCCTCTACATAATAGGGCAGAATCGGGATGACAAGTCCGATTCCGACCATGATGATGAATAAATTAAGCATTAACAGGAGCATCGGCCCCTTGTAATTCTTCTTTACTTCTTCCATACAATCATCCTTCTATATACAATCGGTTCACTTAAATGACGATTATGATTGAAACACCATTTTCGTTATTTTGAACCTCTACAGTTCCATTATGAAGTTCGACGATACGTTTGACAATAGCGAGTCCCAGCCCGAATTGTCCTTTATGACTTTTCTGAAAAGGCTCGAATAACCTTTCAAGACTTTCTTCAGGTATGGGATCACCGTCATTGTGTACGATCATGACTGTTTTCCCCTCTGATTTTTCACAGGTGATATCGATATGGGATTCTGCGTAGCGGAGCGCATTCTGGATGATATTCTCGAACACGACTTCCCATTGACTGCGATCCCCATTGAGCTCGATTTCTTCCCCACTCATCCGTATTTGGACATCTTCCCTTTGATATAAGAACCGATCGAGGACTTCATCTATCAATGAGCCGAAACGGAAGGTTTCTTTTTTCGGTTCGGCATCTTGCAGTGTATCAAGCTTTGAGAAATAAATCATGTCCTTCACACGTTCTTCCATACGACTGGTTTGACTGATGATCACATCCATCATTTCTTCGAGGTCTTTCTCAGGGAATACACCATCCTTAACAGACTGTGCATAGCTTTTGATCGTCATGATCGGTGTCTTCAACTCATGGGAAGCGTGCTGTATGAACCGCTTTTGGGACTGGTCATTCCTAATCAAGTTCTGCCTCATCCGTTCAAATTGTTCTGAGAGCTGCTGAAAATCCTTATCCCCTCTCAACTCGAACGGTTCACGCCAATTGTGGTTCCCAATCTGTTCAAACCTTTCACCGAGTGCTCTTAATGGCTTCCTCAAGTAATTGGATAGTAAAATCGCAGGTATGATACTGATTGCAATACCGATTACAAAAATCCAGATCAACCTTTCCCATAAACGCCGCATGAGTTGATCACGATAAGTGTCCCACATATATGACACCATGAATGCATTATTCCCGTTCACTTCAATCGGCTTGATGACATAGAAGAGTGTGGCATCACGATAGGAAAGATGGAAATCACCTTCATCCTTTTCAAGAAAAATGGCTTTTTCCCACATATTGCGTAAAACGGTTTCTGGTACATTGTCACCTTTAATGACGAACGATTGATCGCCTAGTATAAGATGTCCGACAGATCTCGCTGCTTCTCTCCGCTCGATGAAATTGAGATTTGTATCCGGTAATTCCTGTTCTGGTCCAGTCGGCCCCTCCAGAATGAGGTTTTGCTGTTCTTTGATGATCCGATACGATTCATCTGTCAACGTCTCACGCATAGATAGGGGGTAGATGATGACGACACATAATCCGACGACGAATACAAGCAGGAAAAAGGACAGCCAGATCCTCTGTGCGATGCTCAGCTTTTTCACGAGGCTTCAATCCTGTAACCACCGCCGTATAACGTTTCAAGATTGAGGCGCGGCATCTTTTTGCGGATTCTGCGGACTACGTCATCGACAGCGCGTTCGGACCCGACGTAATCCTTCCCCCAAACATTTTCAAGGATGTCTAAACGTGATTTTGTTTCATTCAGATGCTCTGACAGAAAGAGCACGACCTCGAATTCTTTCGTGGTCAAGTCGACCACCTCATTTTTATAGGTAATTTTCCGTTCAATCGGCTGGATACAATAATCATTCACCAAGCGATTCTGATACTTCCCACCCGGTCCGTCATAAACACGCTTCATGAGCTTTTTCGCCCTAATCACAAGTTCCTTCGGCAAGAATGGCTTTGAAATATAGTCGTCACTCCCCAATTCCAATCCGATGACACGGTCGAGATCCTGGTCCCTTGCTGAAGTGAAGATAACGGGGACATCTGTCCGTTCTCTTATTTGTTTTAAAATTTCATATCCATCCACACCAGGAAGCATGATATCCAAAACCCAGAGGTGGGGCGGCTTATCCAAGTACTCCAATGCACTTGTGCCATCATGAAAGACTTTGACCACCCAACCCTCTTTTTCCATATACGCTTTTAGTATAGCCGATAAATCCTGTTCATCTTCCACGAGATAAATCGTATAGCTTTCCATATCGCTCAACTCCTGCAGAAACTAATAAGTTTGTGTTTCAAGTTCCGTTGTTGTTGCTGGCAACCGTAATGGACGGCCACACAGGTATGTCGCGGTTGTTCCATGACATGTGAAATAAAGGACCTGTCTACCGCCGGCAATGGACTTGATAAGGTCAAAGGCCAATTTCCGGCGCTTCTCATCGAAGTTCACAAGGATATCATCCATGATCAAAGGAAAATCACCTTTATTTTCATATTCTTCTGCCAAAGCGATCCTTAAAGATAAATAAAGCTGCTCCATCGTAGCTCTGCTCAACTCTTCCGGCTTGAAAATCACTCCATCATTACGCTCGATAAGAAAACTCTCTTCACCTTTTGGGGCGATGATCCGGGTGTATCCCCCTTCTGTCATTGCAGAAAAATAATTCTCTGCCCTGTTGACGACTCTTGGTTGTCTTTCTGCTTGAAAGTTTCGTTTCGCTCGGTCGAGTATATATTGTGCAGTACGATAGACTGCCCATTTCTTAGCTTCTGTAAGAAATTCACTCTTGGCCAGATGCAGGGCATGAAGTTGATTCGAATATGTCCCGTCTTCTTCTAGATGGGTGATGGATGCCTGAAGGCGGGAACATTCATCACGTAACCTGTCGATGGCATTGATGGTCCCTTCAAGTTCTTCTTCCAACTCTTTCAGCCGTGATGAGAGATTCAACACCTCCTCAGGATTCTGCTCAAGATGTTCAATCGTTTTCCGATCAGTTGTTGCTTCAAGCTGAGAGCGGACCATCTGCAGTTGTTCTGTCCATTTCTCATATTTATCATTCGCTTTTCCTTTTTGTCGAAAAGCTTCTTCATCATGAACCTCAGCTTTCTGGAACAATTTCTGGATCTCTTGTGTATATTGGGCTAGCTTTTTCGTCAATCCTTCATGATGCTCTCTAAGGCCGGCAATTGAACGTGTTAAGGATTCCTTTTCTTTCCGTTTTTTCTTCTCCTCATCCAAACGACTTGACAATTGGGTCATAAGGTTATCAAGCGACTGGGAACTATCGATGTGGACAATGTCAGCGATTTTCTTTACCGCATTTTCGTATCCAGTGATCTCTCCATGGAGCTTTTCATGGCCTCTTTTCAGATGGGAACGCTCCGTCAATCTTTTCTTCAACTGGCTGACCCGATCGAAGATTTCAAGAAGCATGTTGTCCGGAACATTGACTGGCATATGGCACAATTCCCTCCATTCAGCCAATTCATCCATTACCTGATGATGATTGATCTCCCATTCATCATAACGACGGGCGACCTCCTGATATCGTTTTTCAAGATCCCGTTCGTGCTCCTTAAGGTGTTCATATTGTACAGCAAGCTGCTGTTGATTGATGACCAATTGATTCAACCGGTCCAATTCAGAGGAGTCATAGCATTCGTGACGATCATCAAGTTCATTCTCAAGGTCTGTAATTTGCCGTTCGAGTAAATCTCCCTTTCCTGTACTGTCATTTTTACGAAGAAGAAAACCTGTCCCGATCAAACTGATACCAATGATCAGTCCTGCTGCATAATCGCCGTTCATTATCCAGATGCCGGCCAATACCACACCAAGAACGATCAATGCCCAAATCGTGATTCGAGAAATTGGATTTTCATCAGATGGATGTTGAAGGTTTTTAAGTCTTTCAATCCGTTCCTTTATGAACTCCGGAGACTGGCTTGATAAGCGTGTTACTTTTTCCCGGTAAGACTGGACCGTTTCTTCTGGGAGGATTTGGGTTTTTATCCTCTCCCTTTTTGCTTCATTCGCCTCCAGCTGTGCTCGAGCTTGCAGCAAGCCCTCATCAAGTCTTTTTTGATCCTCCTTCGATTGATCAAACCTTTTCAGTCTCGTCACCAATTGTTGCTTTGTAACGAGATCCGTTTTGACCGATTGGATCCTCTCTCCTGTCCATTCCTGACCGATTGTACGGATTTCATGATCGATTTCTTGTTGCAAGTAATCGATCCGTTCCTCCATCTTGTGATAATCTTCAAGCCTTCCTTTAAACAGCCGGAAGGAACTCTCCAGTTCAATGATTTCAGAGGACAGGTGCATCCATTTACCGTCCAGTTGTAACGTATGGATTTCCTCCTCATTCTTCCTGATCAAATTTTCCGTATGTTCACAGTCACCGATCAACTCGATTTGTCTTTCTTTCAAACTTCGAAATCGCTCGAGCCCTTCCTCTGGAAATGGCGTAGCGACGGGCAGCTCCATTAACTGATGCTCGATTGTATTTTTTCTTTCGATGAGCGGGTTGATCGATTGGATATGCTGAAGCTCTGTCAATTTTTGTTCGAGGCTCTTTTTTGTTCTTTCGCATTCTGCCAATTCTTCTCTTTTATCCGCTAATCCAGCCCTCATCCGATTATACTCATCCAGCTTTTTACGCCATTGCTTCACGTTTTGTTCCAACTCTTGAAGGTTATTAAGCTTTTGATTCAAAAGCGGATTCTTCCCATTCGGTTTGAATCGTTTATTTTGGTTTTCCTCAAAGGCGGTTGAAATTTCATTAAGCTGTTGGGCACCTGTCAACCCAGCATTGAAAAGGTATTCCCCCAACTGTTCTGACTTGATTTCATTCACCTTCTGCAATCCGTCCAGATTAAAAGACAACACATCATGGAAGGCCTGGTGATTCACTTCTCCTAACAACTGGCTTAAGAATCCTTCATCTACTCTGTCCCCATCTTCTTTTAAAATTGTGACGGTTCCTGATGCGCCCCCTTTCCGTTCTACTGTAATAAGCCCATACTCGATCGTTTCGATACGCAGCTTTCCTCCGTAAGCTTGAGTTGTTTTCGGTTCATACCTCAACCGCTTCTCACTTCTCTTCGGAAAACCGAACAACATATAATCCATGAAAGCCATCAACGTTGATTTACCTGATTCATTATCCCCATAGATGACCTGAAGATCTGTATCTTCAAATTGGATGAATTCATTCTCGAACCGACCGAAACCGTATATATGTAAGTCCTTGATTCTCATCGGTCCCCCTGCCTTTCTGAGTACAGGGCCATTGATTCGATCAAAAGCCTCTTCGCTTCCTCTAAAATTTCTTCATCTTCAAAACTGCCCTCATCCAAAAATTTCTTCGCTTTTTTATGCTTCAAGAGTGGTTCCAGAACAGGCTCGACCCTTTCCATTTCCTCGAAAACAGTGAAAATTTCCTTCATGAAAGGTGAATTTCCGAGTTCGACATCCGAGTAGATTGGTTCTACTTTTATCTGATCCACCCATACGAATGGTTCTTCCGTCTCTTCTCCTTCTTGCAAATGATCGAGCAAATCATCGAGTGTATCGTTTTCATAGAGTGATTGGAGAGCAGGGCTTTCCCCTGAAAGCTCAATCGATAAAATCGTATTCACTTCTGTTGCTCGAAATCTCTCTTTTACAACGTGTAGGTGATAGATCAGCTCATCCACCGAATCAAAATGCAGAGTGGAAAGATGTTCAGTCTCCCATCTTACAGCAGAAGAATCAAGGAAGGTCAATGTGGTTTCTGCCTCTGTCATCTCAACTAGATAGCAACCTTTCTCACCGCTCTCTTTCCTATTCAATCCTTGAATGTTACCCGGATAGATGACATGTGGATGATGCGACAACTCTTCCCGTTTATGGATATGGCCTAATGCCCAGTAATCAAATGGGCGAGCTTTCAATTCATTCAGTATGAAAGGAGCATATGTGTGATGATGGGTGGTTACACCGCTCGTTCCGTGCAATATTGCGATATGGAATAGGGCACCATCCACCTTTTTGTATTTTGAGGAGATGTTTTCCGTGACAGTTTGTTTTGGAAAGCTGTAGCCGTAAAGATGGGCAAGGACCTCGCCTTCTTTTTCAAAAGGGATCATGTCTGGCTCCTTGCTGCTGAAGAAGTGGACATTGTCGGGCCATGTAAGTTTGACGTATTCGCCAGCCAAATGGTCATGGTTTCCATGGATGACATAAACCTCGATTCCGTCATTATCCAGTAGTTGAAACTGATTTTTCAGGAACAATTGCGCTTTCAGACTCCGATTCGCGCCATCATATAAATCACCTGAAATAACAATGAAATCGACTTGCTTTTCAATGGCAAGTCCAACAATGCGTTTGAAGGACCGGAACGTACTCTCTTTGATGAGATGGAATATAGGCTCCGGTAAATGGCCCAACCCCTTGAAAGGCGTATCAATATGTAAATCTGCAGTATGTAGAAACCTTATTTTACGCATCGTTACCTCATCCTTTCATTGCAAGATCTTTAGTGTTATTTTACCACATCTATACGAGCGCTTGTTCGTCATCCTATATTGCGATAAGAAAAGCGTAAACGCCCTGATCAACCACGAAGGTCAATGAAAGTCCGACGAGGAGGCTGCCGCCGCCACAGGAGGACTGAAGTGATCCAAGTGGTCGGGCGTTGGAGCTAGACATTCCTTCATTGAAATAAAATTTTTTATGCTTTCTTATCTTTTAAAAAAGACCCTATCCAGGGATAGAGCCTTTGTAGTCGATTATTATTTTTTCGTCAGCTGGATCGCTTTTTTGAAATTTTTCAAACTGGATGCATTGCCGTACATCAGGACACCGCCGCGATAGACTTTGGCAGCTATGACTGCGAAGATACCGATCGTTACGACAAGGATAAGGATTCCGAGCAGGACTTCCCATACAGGTATACTGAGCATTCCAACCCTCAGGAACATGATCATCGGGGTGAAAAACGGGATATATGACATCACGGCTACAAAGCCTGCTTCAGGAGTAGCGAGCCCTGACATCGCCCCCATGAATGCAACTACAATGATCAGGATGACCGGCGTGATCACCTGGTTAGCCTCTTCTACCTTATTCACTAATGAACCGAGCATTGCAAGCAAGGTCGCGTACAACAGGAATCCGAGCAGGAAAAAGATGATGGCATAGACGACAGTCGATATCGGCAGTTGCTCAATCTGGATCAATGACGAGAAATCGGTCATTGGCTGCGTTGATTCTTTTTCTGGTGAGGGGCTGTATTCAAGCGATAAAAATCCGACCAAAAAAATCAGGAAGAACTGCGTCAACCCTAGGAGTGCAATCCCGAAAATCTTTCCAAACATTTGCTTGACAGGCGACACGCTTGAAATGAGGATTTCCATCACTCTTGATGATTTTTCAGTCGCTACCTCAGTTGCAATCATGCTTCCATAAAAAAGGACAGCAAAATAGATCACAAACAGGAGGACATAGACGATGGACCGGGCCTGGTTCAGCTCCTCTTCAGTTTTTGCTCCTTCTTGCAAGGATTCTTTTTGAAAGGACACCGGTTCATACAAGGTTGTCAACTCGGCAGGATCTACACCCAGCTGCTGTGTGGCAATCATGACCTTCGTCTGCTGCAGATTATTTTCAATATTGCTGATCCAATTCGCTTCCGGTACGCCTGCTGTTTTCAAAACGCCTTCAGGTAAGCCTTTTTCATTTTTTCCAAGGACCAGGATTCCATCGTATTCCCCATCGAGGACACGTTCTTCCGCCTCTTGTGCGTTTTGGCCTGCTTGTATCAGATCGATGTTATCTGACGTGTTTTCAACTTGCTGCTTCAATGGCTCATAAAAATGGCCTGATTCATCAAGCACGGCTACTTGTTTATTTTCTTCTTTCCCATCAAAAATTGATAGTATGGACTGCATATTGGTAAGCCCAAGGATCAATAAGAGTGATGCAATCGTTGTCAGTAGAAACGCCTTCGTCCGAATCCTCATTTTATAAGTATGTAACATGACGATCCATAGCTTATTCATACGATGCACCTACTTTTTCAATAAAGATATCATTCAACGATGGTTCTTCAAGCTCGAATTTACGAACGAACCCTTTGCTCGTGATGCTTTCAAAGATTTTTTGCGATACTTCTTCGTTTTCGACTTGGAGATGGACCCCTTCGGTAACCAGCTTATATTTCAAAACCCCTGGAATGTCCTTCAGGTAACTGAGATCAAACTCAGCATGGACCGTCACATTCTTTTTTCCGAATGACCGTTTCACTTCTTTCAATGAACCATGAACGACAGGACGTCCTTTGTGAAGGATGCAGAGATGTTCACAAAGCTCTTCGACGTGCTCCATCCGGTGGCTTGAGAAAACGATTGTCGTCCCTTCCTTCTTCAATTCGAGTACGGCTTCTTTCAGCATTTCGACGTTGACCGGATCAAGTCCGCTGAATGGTTCATCAAGGATCAGGATTTTCGGCCTGTGGAGAACGGCTGCAATGAACTGGATTTTTTGCTGGTTCCCCTTCGATAACTCCTCGACTTTTTTATTTTCAAATTCAGGTACTTTGAAGCGTTCAAGCCACTTTTTCATTTGTGGCAAGATCTCTGCTTTCTTCATACCTTTCAGGCGTCCTAAATAGAGTAATTGGTCGGAAACTTTCAGACTTGGATAAAGACCTCTTTCTTCCGGCAGGTATCCTATTAAATGAGAATCTTTTTGGGATAAAGGTTTATTATCCCACATAATCCTTCCAGCCGTTGGTGCCAATAATCCGATCACCATCCGAAACGTCGTCGTTTTCCCTGCACCATTCGCTCCTAAAAGCCCGAAGATTTGATGGTCAGGTATTTGGAAGGAGACATTATCCACAGCGGTGAATACTCCGAATTTCTTTGTCACTTTTTCAAAATGCAAACTCATGGTTTTCACTCCCCTTCACTTATCTAACGGTTTTTTCGTAAAAAAGTTTCATCGTTTTCATGGTTTTACCAAATAATTAACAAGCAGGAGATTCGGGTAATACCTAGAATATAAGCTAGGAAAAGGAGGTTGGGAATATCACATGAAAATGTACATCATAACCGTTTTTGATAACAAGGGCGAAAAGATTTATGAAGAATCCTTTGAAGCTACTGACAATAAAGAGGCAAAAAGGATCGGACAGGATATACTTGAAGATAATGATTATGAAAACCACACAAGCAGAGTGACCTCACCTTCTGGAGAACTTGTCCTATTCCACAGATGACACACATAGAAGGGTGCTGTCCCAAAACAATCGTGCCAGACACCACCAACACAACATTTTATGCCAAACCTACGTTTTTTTTTCAACATGGTGTTCAAAATGGTGTGAGTCAGGCACTTAGGGACAGCCCCTTTTTGTTTTCCGATATAAAATGCAGCTGAGACATTTGTCCTTTTATTAAATACGATCATAAAGACCCTCTATGATTAATCCTGGAAATTTTGCCTTGGCCGTATAACGGGTGTTTCTAGAACTAGCAAATTCCCCCTAATGAAGGAGGTAGGCATGAAATTCCATAAACCATTGCTTCATCATAAAGAATCTACTGTATTTGAAACAAAATCAGGATCTCTTTTCATTGAAGAAAAGAAAGCCGCTTCTGTTGCAGTCGTCGTCTTGCATGAGGGAAAAATTACACTCGTAAAGCAATTTAGACATCAGATGGCTGAACTGACGTTCGAGCTTCCCGGGGGAGGCCTTGAATCAAATGAGGATGCGGAACAAGGGGCGAAACGGGAGTTGAAGGAAGAAACGGGAATCGTGGCTGAACGATTTACATACTTAGGCAAATTCCATCCTCAACCTTATTTTATAAATCGTTTTTCCCATTTGTATTTTACAGATTCCATAACGAATTTTGGTGATCAAAAGCTGGATGAGGGCGAAGAGATCGAGGTCGTTCACATGCCTGTCAGTGTTGTGTTCAAAACAATACGTGAAGGGAAGATATCGGACGGTGAACTTGGGTATGCACTATTCCTATGCCAGTTGAACGGATTCCTTCCATATAAATAAAGAAAAGCGCAAGCGCCCTGGTTAACCACAAAGGTCACTGGAAGTCCGACGAGGAGGCTCGAACCAAACAAAGTTCGGTTCTGCGTGGGTAAACACTTCGACCTAAATCAATGTGTCGACCGCCGCAGGAGAACTGAAGTGATCCGAGTGGTTGGGCGGTGGAGCTAGACATTTCTTCACCGCAACCAAAATTTTTATACTCTCTTATCCTTTTAATAAACGATGACCTTTTAGGGATGAAACGTTCCGTCAAGGTCATCGTTTTAACGATTCAAGTTTTGATTATTCCATTGTCTCAAGCCAAGCCGCAACGTTTTCCGCTTCTTCACCCTTAATCAATCCACCAGGCATTCCACCGCCCCCATTCTGGATTTTTTGAAGTATCTCGTCCTGGCTCATTTCTTTTCCGACTGCTTCAAGAGAAGGAGCGTTTCCTCTGCCCTCAAGATTTTGCCCATGACAGGAAGCGCAGTTCTGTTCAAAGGATTTTTCAGCAGCAGCAACATCTACAGATCCACCGCCGCCGCCTTCCTCATTCCCTCCATTCTCTTCTTCTCCACCACCACATGCTGCTAGTCCTATCACAAGGAACAGGGAAAAGGCAATGACTGATAATAAACGTAACATTTCAACACCCCACTGAAATTTTGATGTTTTCATTTTTCCCTAAATCTTTTTTATAAAACATTATTTTTCCAATAAAAAACTACCACAGTTACGAGTACTGTGGTAGAGTAAAATTTACTCTTTTCTATTTATTATGAAAACCGGACCTAGCCTCCGACTAGTCCGATCTCCTTATATGGTTGCTTAGCCCATATTGATCCATACACTCTTGACTTCTGTGTAGTTATCAAGTGCATAGGATCCCATCTCACGGCCGATACCAGATTGCTTGTATCCGCCGAATGGTGATGCGGCATCAAACGCATTGTAGCAGTTCACCCAAACTGTTCCAGCTTTCAAGCGATTTGCTACATAGTGTGCATTCTTGACATTTTCAGTCCATACGCCTGCAGCGAGTCCATATTCGGATAGGTTTGCACGATCGATGACTTCATCCAAGTCCTCGAATGGCATTGCTGCCACAACAGGACCGAAAATTTCTTCCTTCGCGATCGTCATTGAATCATTGACGTCTGCAAAGATTGTAGGTGATACAAAGTAACCTTGATCATAAGGCTTCGTTCCACCAGTCAATAATTCAGCACCTTCAGACTTACCTCTTTCAATATAGCCTAACACGCGGTTGTGCTGCTCTTCAGACACAAGTGGCCCCATTTCCGTATCGGGATCAAGTCCCATGCCCTGCTTTATTTTTTCAGAGTGAGAGACAAGATCTGAAACAACATTGTCGAACGACTTCTTCTGAATGTACAGTCGGGATCCAGCACAGCACACTTGGCCTTGATTGAACATGATACCGGATAATGCACCTGGTATTGCTTTGCTCATATCCGCATCAGGAAGGATGATGTTCGGTGATTTACCACCAAGCTCAAGCGTCACGCGCTTAAGGTCGTTTGCAGCAGTACGCATGATATGCTTACCGACTTCAGTTGACCCTGTAAAAGCGATCTTATCGACCATCTCATGTTCAAGGATCGGTCCGCCTGTTGTTTCACCGTAACCCGTCACGATGTTCACGACACCCTCCGGGAATCCTGCTTCTTGCATGAGTTCAGCCAGGTATAACGCTGAAAGTGGCGTTTGTTCAGCAGGCTTCAATACGATCGTACATCCACTTGCTAGTGCTGCCCCCATTTTCCACGCAGCCATCAATAGCGGGAAGTTCCAAGGAATGATTTGTCCCACTACCCCTAGTGGTTCATGGCGAGTATAGTTGAAGAATTTACCGGAAACCGGAATGGTTTGTCCTACGATTTTCGTGGCCCATCCAGCATAATAACGGAAGTGCTCGATCGCGAGCGGGACATCCGCGTTCATCGTTTCACGAATCGGTTTTCCGTTATCAAGTGTATCTAATTGTGCTAATTCCTCTTTATTCTCTTCCATCAAATCTGCCAGCTTATAGATCAGTCGGCTCCTTGATGCAGCACTCATCTTAGACCAAGGACCTTCGTCAAAAGCTTTCCGTGCAGCACGTACAGCTCGATCAACATCTTCTTTTTCCGCTTCACTTACGATAGCGAGGACTTCACTGTTGGAAGGATTTAATGTTTTAAATGTTTTACCAGATGCAGAAGGAACCCATTCCCCATTGATAAACAATTTTTTCGTCCCATTCAAAAATTCAGCGACTTTCGGCTTCAACTGAGCGTCTAATACTTTTTCCATCATAATCCTCCTTCATTATTTAAGATGCACCAAACTATTTCTCGAAGGAAGATGAAAACCCTTTCGATTCATAAACTTTTAACATTTGTGTTGTCGAGATATATCGTCAATTTACGCAAAATGAATGAGGCAGCCTTGATTCCCATTTGGATGAATATCATCACAGAGGGTTTTTCAACAATTGTTACAATGTCGATATTTCCCGAAGTGGAAGGGGGCAAAAGTAAGTTTAGTGCTGGGGATTTTCTCTTCGTAATGTTTGTAATATTTTTTTAACATTTCAGGCCCGAATGACTATATATCAGGAATTGTTTTTACCGGACTTCTGTGCTGTTATTTTTGATAAGCAGGGGGTAATTTGGACATTTGTTCCTTTAAATGGGCATTGAGAGCGAGATAAGGTTTGTGAAGTCCCGTAAAACCCATGGAATCTCTCATAAACAAGAAAAGCGAAAACGCCCTGGTTAACCATGAAGGTCACTGGAAGTCCAACGAGGAGGTTCGAACCAAACAAAGTTCAGTTCTGCGTGGATAAACACTCCGACCTAAATCAATGTGTCGACCGCCGCAGGAGGACTGAAGTGATCCAAGCGGTTGGGCAGTGGACTAGACATCACTTCATCGAAACAAAATTTTTATACTTTCTTATTTTTGAACAAAAGAGGCTGAATGGATCAGCCCCCTTCTCTCAATATTGTATCGGTTGTTCGATTTGCATCTTCATTTGTCTTCGGAACACTTCACGTACCAAATATCCGACACCATGCTGATCATTCGTCCGGGTCACCCAATCCGCTGCGTGTTTCACTTCCTCAGAGGACTGCCCCATTGCTACACCCAGGCCGACACTCTGGATCATTTCCACATCATTCGTGAAATCCCCTACCGCAACCATTTCATCCAACGAAATACCGAGATGCTTCCCGAGGATCTGTAAGCCTACAGCCTTGTTAACCGATTTTGGAATGATTTCGAAATCACATCTTGTTGAAGCGGTGATCGATATACAATCTACCTTTTCCTTCAACTCTTCAGAGGCGGCTTCCTTCTCTTCACTATTAAAGAATTGGATATCGATTTTCGGAACAGACATCGGCTTTTCTTCTAAATGATCACTTAAATTTTCTGTGAAGGTCACAGGATAGAACAATGGATCTCCGAGACCCATCGTCATTTTCGCGACGATATGGGATTTTTGTTGGACTTGGTTTCCTAAAGAATATCGTTCATGTAACAATCGAATATGTGCATCATACTTCTCCACGACCTGGACGATTTTCCGCACATCATACGCAGAAATCCGTTCCTCGTGAATCGGATCATCAATCGATGATGCGATCAAGGCGCCATTATGTGTAATAAGGACGCTATCCAGCTTCATTGCCTTTGCGATCTTTTGGGCAGAAGGAAAATTCCGTCCTGTAGCTAGGGTCACATACACCCCCTTGTTTTTCACATAATCAATCGCTTCTTTCGTTGAACGATCAATCCGAAAATTACTTCTGAGCAGGGTACCGTCGATGTCTAAAGCAAGCAGTCGATAAACCAGGATAATCCCTCCAATCTAGACTTCTCCTCTTCTCATCTCTATGACACAATAGGAACGAATAGAACTTCATTCAAGACAGGACTTCAAACACTTTTATCGAATTAGTTGGTTGGCTGAAATTTTAGGGGGAACCGATCATGGAACGTAAAAGCATACAAGAGACGGATCAACCAAGGACAAGAAACAGTCTGAAAGAGGATCTCCAAAATCTTGGGGTAAAAGAAGGCATGACATTGATGGTGCATGCTTCAATGAAGTCTTTAGGCTGGGTTTGCGGCGGTTCGCAAGCTGTCATCCAGGCTTTGATGGATGCGGTGACACCCAAAGGAACATTGGTCATGCAAGCCCATTCCGCAGATCTCTCCGATCCCGTTAACTGGATTAATCCTCCTGTACCAGAAGATTGGTGGGAAACCATTAGACAGACGATGCCCGCATTCGACCCGAAGATGACAAAAACGAGAGGATTAGGAATCATTCCTGAACAGTTCCGTACCTATCCAGATGTTCTGCGCAGCTATCATCCAAATATGTCTGTTGCAGCATGGGGAAAGTTTGCAGGAAAAATAACAAGCAATCATTCGCTTGATAATGGATTAGGTGAACAATCCCCCATCGCCAAAGCTTATGATCTGGATGCCTATGTGTTGTTTTTAGGAACTGACTTCGATACACACACATCTTTCCACCTGGCTGAGCATCGATCCGGCGTACGAAAGACTGTGTCACGAGGCGCACCTATCATTGAAAATGGAAAGCGGTTATGGAAAAACTACCTGGAGATTGATTACGATGATGAACCGTTTGGTGAAATCGGAAACGCATTTGAGAAGGAAACTAAAAATATCCTGACTGGTAAAGTCGGTTCCTCTGCCTGCAAACTTTTAAAACAGAGAGAGTCCATCGATTTTGCAGTCAAGTGGTTTAAAAACAACAAAAAGATTTCTAAGTCAAACTGAGTTTAAAGGGGAAAACGACCAATCACTTGGATCCTTCAAACTTCGGCGGCGACAGCCTCCTCGTCAGTTTTCCAGTGACCTACGTGACTAAACGGGTCGCTTCCGCTTTTTTTCGCCCGTGGAAAGGGAATGAATTTCGCTGATTCAACAAACAGAGCCAAACCTTAAAAAACGGCTGGCAAAAATGCCAGCCGTCCCAATGCTCATATTATTGTTCAGGTTGCTCTGGAGTTCCGTACAATTCTTCCAAAGGCTTCGTAACGATTTTGTTAATGTCCTGGATAAGCATGCTTACACGTTGCTCTGCGCTCATCAATTTGGAGATCACTTCATTTTGTTGGACAAGCTCAAATGTTTGTTGGGCTTTCTGCGCTTCCTCTTCTGTGATCTGCTGTCCTTGCATCTGCTTTTGTTGAAGCTCTACTTGCAAGTTACGGAAGTTATCGAACATGTTTTTGACGCTTTCGTCCGCATTCACTTGATCATACAAGCTTTGAAGCTCCTTAAAGTCATCACTTTCACGCAATGCATTTTCTAAATTGTATGCCGCATCATGGACATTTTTGCTCATAGTTAGCCTCCTAAATATTAATCAATGCCGTAACAATTAAGCACCGTTACCACTATAACAGGCTTCAGGTCATAAAGTAAACCATTAGACCCTGTATGAAGCCGATGATCCCACCAAGCAATGCTCCTAAATAGGTGATCATCTTCAACTCCCTTCTTGATATGGATAGGACCATTTCCTCTAACCTCTGAACAGAAAACGTACCGACCTGCTGGCGGACTAACTCTGACAACTGCAGCTTCTCCATGATCTTTTCCATGTGGGTCCCTACCCAACCCAATGAACGATCGACGATTTCTGGGATCAGCTCCCTTTCAATTTTAGGGCGATAAGGGTGGATGAACTCACTGACGGGCTTTGAAAAGAGCGTTTTAGTGTCTAGCTGCTCAACAGTCCATTCTACCGCTTTTCCTTGCACCTCTCGTAATTTAAACAGGTCGATGAATTCCGCCAAAGGGCGTTCTTTAAGCGTATGCCATTCTTTCACCAGAATACGCTCCATCATATGTGCAACCGTATCTTTCTTCAAAATTTTGATCAATTCCGCCTGGACTTTATCAATCAGGCTTTCATTACCAAGAAACATATTGAGCATGTTACCTAACATGCCCCTTCCAGCTAGAAACTCATCAATCAATTGTTTCAGCTGCCGTTTTCCTTCAGCACTGATCACAAAATCGACCATCCTGTTTTGAATGAACTTTGTTGTGTCAGGTATGTACGATTCGATACGTCGGTTCACCGGTTCTGTAATGAGAGACTTGATCGGCTTTTCTTTCAGACGATCGAACTTTCCACGAACCCGATCCTGTATAAAGGTTTTAAGTTTTTCATCAAATTTCTCATTGAAATTGTCTTGTTTCAGCAGGTCTGAAGCGAGATCATTGATCGATTTATCCGTTTCAAGCTGTTTACTGACCTCTGATTGAGCCCATTTGACAAGTTCATTCTTAAAGTGGGATTGGGCCAATTTCTGCTGCAGTCCTTCTTTTGTGATCAAGTGGTTGACGACCATTTGACCTAATTGGACCGCGAGTTCTTCTCTCCTTTTCGGTATCAGACCTGGTGTGAAAGGGAGCCTGTAACGTCCGATATATAATGCTTGATAAGGACGGAACAGCATTTTGATCGCTAGTGAATTAGTGAACCCCCCGATCGCCGCTCCGATTGCGACCATCATCAAAATAATCATTATGAACTCCATCAATACCAACCTTCCATACTTATGTCACCGTTTAGCGTGCCTTACCATAGTATACGATATCCGCACTTGCCTATAAAGAAATCATTGTTTTAACAATAGCAGACGAATGAGGGAGCATCATGGACAAGAAAATGAGCGTTTATTTCACAAATGCACAATCATCTTCCTCAAACCCATATATGATCTGGCTAAGTAACCATCTACTTACTTATTTCGGGATTCAAATGAACGAGAAAGTCTGGGTCAGATACGGAAGTGAACGAATACAAGTCATTTGTAAAGGAAAGATGGATGAAACTTGCTTCACGGTACAGCTCCCCGAGGAGATTCGCTTTGCACACCATTTCCCCGAATTTGGCCAATACCATACGCTCACCTACGATCAGCTGTCAAAAGAACTGAGAATAGGACCAATTATTGCTGTGATCACTGAAAAGATCGAGCATATGGAAAAGCCTTTCGGAAATATCACTGGATTTTCCAAAGAGATCGCCTCCCTATGCCGCGACCACCTTGTGACATTTTATTTATTTTCATTAGAGGATGTCCTGCCAGATTGTATATTCGGTTACACGATAGAAGACGGAAAACCCGTCCAGAAGGCCTTCCCGTATCCGGACATCATTCATAACCGTATTTCAACCCGCTCGGTGGAACGTTCTGAAACATGTGCCCGATTTTTCGAGCATTGTCAAGAGTGGGGAATTCCTTATTTTAATGACCATTTCATAACAAAGTGGGATGTATATCGCATATTAGTAGAATGTAATGCTTTGGCTGCTTACTTACCTGAAACCCATAAAGAGATGGATGAGGAAACGTTGAAAAAGCTGATGGCTAGACATACCTCCCTCTATTTGAAGCCGAACAACGGCAGAGAAGGAAAAGGAATAATACGGATCAATAAAATGAAAGATGGAAAATTCCGATTGGAGTCATCCTCAAAGATTGATCCACCGATTCCGCTGCTATCTACTGTAGGTGTATGGAAGTTCATCAATCATTTCGTTCCTTTGGAAGACTACATCACCCAGCAAGGAATCCCATTGATCACCCATTCTAACGGAAATGTCGACTTCAGGATCCTCTGTAATCGTAATGAAAAAGGCGATTGGTGTATCACTTCAAGTATCGCAAGGGTCAGTGATACCCATTCCATCGTTACGAATATGGCCTATGGGGGGCAAGCCCATCCATTATCAGATATGCTTCTAAACCATTTCGAAAGAACGAAAGCTTACCAGATCAAGGCACTCCTATACGAACTCGCATTAGAAACATCTAAGAGCATAAACATGTTGGCAGATGGTATTTTCGGAGAGTTCGGTATCGATTTTGGTGTAGATCTGAAGGGACATCCATGGATATTAGAAGTGAATACAAAACCCTCTAAACAGTATTTGTCAGCTCAAAAACAACCTGATATCCGTCCATCTGCACGAGGAATTTTCCTTTTCGCCAACTATTTATACACAAATTTCAAGACTAACGAGTCACGAAAGGAGTATGATCATGCTTAACCCTCAATCGGTTCCTATTATCGAAGAGCAGCAGGTTATCATCTATACCCCATTCAGCCTTTTTCAGCAGTGGGTAAAGAACCGCTCTTTCCCTGCAAAAGTCATGTATGGCCAGCGGCAAATTCCTGTTACTTTTCAGCCCAATCCTGATCGGAAAGAACACTTCATGATTTCAACAGCACTTTGTAAGAAGTTGAATTTACTTAAAGATCAGCAGCACCATATTCATGATTCGTATGATACCTTGCACATCGGCCCAGTCGTCGGTATTTTTACTGCCGGATTCACCGGTGGCACCTATAAACCGATAGGCGAACGATCGTCCATGTTCGCAAAACTCCTTTCAGAAGCCAAGAAGCTCGGCGTTACTGCCTATGTATTCGGTACACATCATATCAATTGGGAAGAAAAGCAGATTAACGGTTACCTTTATGATCAGTCAGGATGGCGTCAACACCATCTTCCTTTACCGAATATCGTTTATGATCGGCTTCCGAATCGGCGGATCGAAGGGTTGAGTTCTATACTCGATACGAAAACGAGACTGGAACAGGAGCCATACCTGCTTTGGTTCAATCCCGGATTTTTCGATAAATGGTCTGTGCATGAAATGTTGGCAAATGACAAACCTGTGCAACATTATTTACCCGAGACTGTTAAAGATCCGACCAAGGATCAAATCGAGGAATTACTCTACCGTTATAAGAATGTTTATATAAAACCTACCAATGGCAGCCTAGGGATCGGTATCCAACAAATCCTCAAAAGAAGAAAAGATTCCAGCTACTATTGTAAATTTCGTACAAACGGGCAAAATCGTTTACGTCGATATAGTACTTTGAAAAGATTACTACGCCAGCAATTTCCGAATGGACTTGATGGTTACATGGCACAACGTGGAATCAATCTTGTGAGTTGGAACGGAAAACCGATCGATTTCAGAGTCCATACGAACCGGAACCGATATGGCCATTGGGAAGTGAGTGCCCTGGCTGCTAAGCTTGCAGGAACCGGTAGTGTCACAACCCACGTAACGAGTGGCGGTAAAGTCCTTACTTTGCAAGATATCGTCAATGAACTGGGAAAATCCAAGTCCATCACGGAGGATATGAAGCGTGCAGTATTGCAATTAAGTGAAACCTTGACAGAGAATATGGCTGGAATCGTCGGGGAAATCGGATATGATCTAGGTATCGATACGTCAGGTTCGGTTTGGTTGTTTGAAGCGAATGCCAAGCCGGGACGCAGTATTTTCAGCCATCCGAATTTGAGTGTATATGATATGAAGACTTCTGCCCTTCCATTCGAATTCTCCATTTATCTGTATGAACAACTTATCCAGAGACAGGTTGCCATTAAGAAATGATCCGGATCAGCTGGGACATCGACTCAAAAAGCTGGTACCATCATGAACCAAACGAAGTGGTCGTATGGGGAGCTGCAGATGATCCCCTCCCCTTTACACCATGTTTAAACAATGGCTCGAGCTTTACTCTAAACAAAAATGAATTCAACAAAGCCGGCCCGATCATCGGAATATTGGCATCATCTGATAAAAACCTATCCTTTATTGGTAATACCGATACATTTATCCGATTGACCCGGTATGTAACCAGGAAGGGTGGCTTAGCAGTCGTTTTTACACCCATGGATGTTTCCATTTCATCGATTTACGGCTATACCTTAAGTTCAGGTGATCGGAAGTGGGAACGGATAAGTATCCCGCCTCCTGACTTTGTCTATAACAGGATTCCTTATCAAAAAGACGAATCCAGCAAGGAGTTCCAATGCTTTATTGAATGGTTGGATGGCTACTCCATCCCCTACTTCAATCACTGCTTTTTTTCAAAGTGGCAAACTTACTTGATTATGAACGATAACTCCTATTTGCAGCGTTTTTTGCCTGAAACAAAGCGTCTTTCTTCAAAAAGACAGCTTAGAGACTTTCTGAAGGAACATAAGCAAATTATGTTCAAGCCTTGCGCAAAATCAAAGGGTGAGGGTATTTTCTCTTTAAAATATAACCGCGATGGAAGTCTTCTATATCAATCGAATAATGGAACTGTTTATACAGACCTTGATCAATTATGGTCCATCATACACTCCAGAAAAGACTTGATTATACAGCGATATGTGAAAAGGACACAGTATCAAGCAAGACCGTTCGATTATCGTATTCTTGTCCAAAGACTAGAGGAAGATTGGCATGTAACAGGTTATGGCATACGGTGTGCAGGCCGGGACCAGTTGACTACACACGTTCCATCAGGCGGAAAATTACTTCCTGCTGAGACAGCACCCCTTGATATGAAAATCATTCAAAAAATAGGCTTTGAAATAGGGAAAACACTGGATCATGCCTTTGGTCCAGTAGGTGAGTTTTCAATCGATCTCGGTGTAGATTTAAAAAATCGCTATTGGATTTTTGAGGTCAATTCGAAACCGATGGTGTTTGATGAGATCGACATCCAAAACAAATCCATTGAGCGTTGGTATCAGCAAATATTATCGTTGACCGGTTTTGCTACTTCTGACATAAAGGAACGCTCCCACACTCATACTATTGGAAAAGGAGGATGAATGATGACTGAAAAAGGTTCACAATACGAAGGAAGAGATCGGGCTCATATGGATGTCGATCGGATGATCAATGAAGGGATGGCCGGTGGAACGGTCATCAACCGACATGATCCAGAACAAATCGATGAAAGCCGGCCGCTGATTAAAGAAGAGCCACCTGTTGAATATAAGAAGAAAAACAAGGATAAACACTGATTTATACGTGCGTTTATCGAGTGGGGCTGTCCTATAAGTGTCTGACTCTCACCATTCACGGACAACATTTCGAGAAAATTTTCTTGCAAACTGTTGTGTTGGCGGTGTCTGACACGATTGTTTTGGGACAACCCCATTTTCCTTTCAACCTGATTGAATTGAATTGTTATAATGAATGTACGACTAATCTGAAGGGAATCAACGTTCATGTCTGATATCAAAAAATTGCAGAAGATATTCGGTAAAAAAACGTTTGTGCGAGCAACTGACATAGAAGACTCTGAACACTATACTTGGTACCGCACCTCTGAAGGTGAAGAAATCGGGATAGATCTGGACACTTTATCAAGCGATTCAGAAAGATTGCTTGAAGTTTTTCTGACCCCATTATCGAAACGTCCTATCCAGGAAGATGAAAGGCAACTAGCCTGGTATGAAATGCTCTATAATAACCGTACTCCTGATTCCAACCATAATTTCGAGTCGGGACGTTTTTTACATTTCAGTATCCGTAGCCAGGATGTTGAACATGATTTATTTGTCGAAGCCTTTCAAAACATGCTGTCTGAGAAGGTTGTCCCTGTCTGGAAAGACCGATATACAGGTGTATTTATGGAGCCCGCTTCTGAGACTCATGCTTCGATCGATCAGTTGGTTGAACTCCTTGACTCCATTGAGAGTGATTTTTATATGAAATCAACCCTGTTCATCGGTTCGACATTCACTAATATAACCGACGCGAAGCAGCAATTCGATAAAGAATCCACCTTTTATAAATTTGCAGCCGACCATCCACAGAGCAAACGAATACATACACTTTCCAGCGTTTTTCCGCTGGTCCTCCTCCATCAATCACAAAAAGAGGATACCCGTTATATATATGAAAAGATCCTAAGTCAAGTGGAACCTGAACTTTTAAAAACAGTCAAAACCCTGCTTGATTGTAATTTGAACCATACACTTGCAGCCAAAAAACTATTCATTCATCGGAACAGTCTCCAGTATCGAATGGAAAAGTTCGCCGACCTTACAGGACTGGATCCGAAGGTATTCGAGGATGCTGTCACAATCCATTTACTTCTTTCCATGGAAGAGTAAGTAAATATTTGTACAAATCGCCTAATCAACTTTTTATTTTTTGTGCATCCCTCCAATTTACGTTTTTCCCAAATAAGTCTACACTTGTATGTATTAAAGAAAACGTTTTCAAGAGAGGGGCTCGCAAAATGGCAGAAATCCAATTGAAGAATATCGTCAAGGAATACGACAACAAAGTGACCGCAGTACAAGACTTCAACCTGAATATCAAAGACAAAGAATTCATCGTGTTCGTCGGTCCATCCGGATGTGGGAAATCAACAACACTCCGTATGATCGCTGGTTTAGAAGAAATATCGGATGGGGACCTTTATATCGGGGAAAAGCGCGTAAACGATGTTGCTCCTAAGGACAGGGATATCGCGATGGTTTTCCAAAACTATGCCTTATATCCTCATATGAATGTTTATGATAATATGGCTTTCGGCTTAAAACTTCGTAAGTTTGACAAAAAGGAAATGGACAAGCGTGTAAAAGATGCTGCTCGTATTTTAGGGCTTGAACAATATTTGGATCGAAAACCTAAAGCACTTTCAGGTGGTCAGCGTCAGCGTGTCGCACTTGGTCGTGCAATCGTCCGTGACCCTCAAGTTTTCTTGATGGATGAACCACTCTCCAACCTGGATGCAAAACTCCGTGTCCAAATGCGTGCAGAGATCACAAAGCTCCACCAACGCCTACAAACGACAACGATCTATGTAACCCATGATCAGACCGAAGCAATGACGATGGCAACTCGAATCGTTGTCATGAAAGATGGCGTCATCCAGCAGCTCGGAACACCTAAGCAAGTCTATGATACACCGGACAACGTATTCGTTGGTGGTTTCATCGGCTCTCCTTCAATGAACTTCCTGCATGGCAAGCTTCAGGACGATACATTCGTGATGGACAATATCAAAATCAATGTTCCTGAAGGAAAGATGAAACTTTTACGTGAAAAAGGATATGCTGGGAAAGAAGTCATCCTCGGGATCCGTCCAGAAGACATCCATGATGAACCCGTTTTCACCGAAGCCTCCATAGGTTCGAATATTACAGCAGCGATCGATGTTGCAGAACTTATGGGTGCTGAGACCTACCTTTACTCTACGGTTGCGGGCCAAAGCTTCATAGCACGTGTCGACTCTCGTTCCGATATCCAAAACGGACAAAAGCTTGAACTTGCTTTTGACATGAACAAATGTCATTTCTTCGATCAACAAACAGAAAGCAGAATCCGTGATTAATCCCGAAAAAAATCAAACACCATCTGAGTATTCATTACCGGATGGTGTTTTTATATTTGATTTGAAATTAAGCTTGCATCATGGTTCAAGCAAAAATGTATTATACTACATAATGATTGACTTCCCTGGAATATCTTATTAGAATATAGATTATGAATCGCAGTTATCCTATGAATTTAATCGGGATTAAATAACATAAAAGGGAGAAATATACATGAAACGTAAATATTTTTTTCTTTCATTGTTGACCGCCTTGATGCTGAGTGTGGTAACCGCATGCGGGGCATCTGACGACAATGGGGAAAGTACAGGTAAAGACGAACGTGAAGTGTTAAAGATCGGTACGGAAGCAACCTACCCACCATTCAGTTACCGTGATGCTGAGTCGAATGAAGTGACTGGGTACGACGTAGAGATTGCTCGTGAAGTCGCAAAGCGAATCGGTATGAAACCTGAATTTATCCCTACCGAATGGAAGGGAATGTTCTCTTCTTTAGACTCCAAACGCTTTGATATGGTAGCCAACCAAGTGACGATCACTGACGAGCGAAAAGAAAAATACGCTTTCTCTGAGCATTATACGAGATCAGGCGGCCAAGTCATCGTCCATGAAAGCAATGATGAGATCAAAGGGATTGAAGACTTGAAAGGAAAGACCGTCGGTACGACACAAGGAAGCAATTATGCAGAAGCGGCTGAAGAAGCTGGTGCTAAAATCAAATACTATAAAGGGATTGCCCAGGTCCTTGCTGACTTGAACGTCAAACGTATCGATGCAGCATTGAATGACAGACTTTTCATCCAACAAGAGTTGAAGGGCAGCAATTATGAAGTGAAAGTTGTCGGTGATCCATTCAATGAAAATGAAATGGCTTTCGCTTTCCGCAAAGACCAGGAAGACCTTATCGAACAAGTGAATAGTGCGTTGAAGGAAATGAAAGAAGACGGCACCATCGCTGAAATCTCCGAAAAATATTTTGGGGAAGATGTAAGTGAATAAAGAAACCTTAGATCTGATGATTAACTCCCTCCCGTTCCTGCTGGAGGGAGTTAAAATTACTGTCATGTTGAGTGTCATTGCCATCTTTGCATCTTTAGCGTTAGGTTTGGTGATCGTTTTATTCCGGATTTCGAACTCAAAGATCCTTTCTGGATTTGCACGCTTTTATGTATCTTTTTTCCGGGGCACCCCCCTACTGACACAGCTCCTTGTCATCTATTTCGGTTTGACATGGCTATATGCCTTTACGGGCTGGCAGGCGGCAATACTAGGGTTGACGCTCCATTTCAGCGCCTATATATCTGAGTCTTATCGTGCTTCTATCCTTTCAATCTCGAAAGGCCAATGGGAGGCAGGTTATTCTTTAGGCATGAGCACGGCTCAGGTTTTGAAAGAAGTCATTCTTCCCCAGGCATGGAGAAGATCGATCCCACCTGTTTGGAATTCGCTTATCGACATCGTGAAGGCTTCTTCTCTAGCTTCAGTCCTTGCAGTTGATGAACTGACAGGACGAGCGGAACAGATTGCAGCTTCAAACTTGGTCGTATTCTGGATTTTCCTTGAAATCCTATTTATGTATTGGGCTTTGACGACCATCTTAAGTTCCATACAGACTTACCTTGAGCGAAAGCTGAGGGTGAGTGCCTGAAAGAGCAATAGCCATTTGTACTGTTGCTCTTTTTTTAATTATACTCCGCTCTCCACTCATGGATCAACAGAATATTGTCCGAAGCACATTGCGGACAATAGAACACATGCGGACATTGTTTTTCCTGTTCATCCTCCGGATACCCATCTTCCATTTTCAGCGCATCGATTTCAGAATAAGGACTGTAATCATCATAATAGTCCATTACTCTACCGTTATCCTGCATCATACCCAAGCAAGAAGGACAGCGATATTGCGTATCGCTAAGTTGATTGCAAACAGGGCACATTGACATGGTACCTACTCCTTTTTATACGTAGTGTAAAGAAAATGTAGAAAGAAGGGATGGATCTCTCCACCCCTTCGGAAGCCAAGTATTATTATTGTTGTCTTCCACCCATTTGTGATTGAGCTTGTTGAACTAGACGCTTAGTGATTTCTCCTCCAACAGATCCGTTGGCACGAGAAGTTGTGTCAGCGCCAAGTTGTACACCAAATTCAGAAGCGATTTCAGTCTTCATTTGGTCTAATGCAGCTTGAGCACCTGGTACTACTAATTGATTGTTGTTGTTACGAGCCATGTATCTCACCTCCTCCTTGGTACACATAGTTTGCGTTATTGAGAATCCCTTATTCATATAATTTGATTGGAAATTATTAGACAGCTATTGACATATCAATTGGAAAATAAACTTAAAACCATATAGAAAGAAAAAACGACCAGGCATTTTCGCCTGATCGCTTTAACCAATGATGACATGTTCTTTTGGATAATGATACGTTTCTTTTACGATCTTTCCTCGGATAATGAACAGGAAGGATAGGATTCCTACACGTCCGATAAACATCAAAAGAATGACTATTACTTTTCCTGTAGTGCTCAATTCAGGTGTGATTCCCATAGATAATCCTGTCGTACCGAATGCTGAACTGACTTCAAATATAACAGGCATCAACGGAAAAGATTCAATAACCATTAAACCAATCGTGGCAGATCCGCAGATGATGATGGCTACACTGAAGACCACAAATGACTTTATAATATCCTCTTCGATTAATTCTCTTTTGAATACCTTAATGGTTTGATTACCTTTTGCAAAAGTCAATATTGAGAGAATAATGATTGCAAAAGTCGTTGTTCTGATTCCACCACCAACTGAACTTGGTGAAGCCCCAATGAACATTAATGTTGATAGCAAAAGTTGTGTCGGTTCTGTATATAGACTTACATCCATTGTGGCAAGCCCACCATTCCGAGTGGTTACTGATTGAAACAAGGAATAGAAGAATGCTTCATGCCAGGATTTATCTTTATAAAAATGATTCCATTCAATCAACCAAATGAGAACAGTTCCTATTACAACTAGAATAAAAAACGTCGCTGTAGTCAATTTGGTAAATAACGAAAATTGGTACTTTCCATTTTTAGACGACAAATACTCCTTAACTTCCAGCAAAACGGGAAACCCAATAGCACCTAAAATCAATAGCAGTATGTTGATGAATTGGACAAAATAATCATTCGCAAAGGGAATCATGGATTGTCCAGTAATATCAAAGCCCGCATTGGTCGTTGCACTGACTGAAGCGAATATACCCTGTATTACCGCTTCTTGCCAGGTATCAAAATAATTTAAAAAGTAAATGCTCAGGATCAAGGCTCCAATGGCTTCGATGATTACGATCAAAGAAAGGATTTCACGCATCAATCTAACAAGCCCTGAAAGTGTTGATCGATTTTGATCGGTCATAATCAGTTGTCTTTCCCTGAGTCCAATCCTCTTCCCAGCAAGCAGCCAAATAAAGGTACCAAGAGTCATGATACCGATCCCACCAAATTGCAAAACGAATGCCAGTATGAAATAACCGAATTCATTGAACGTTTCTGCGGTATTCACCACTGTCAACCCAGTGACACTGATGGCACTTACCGCAGTGAATAATGCATCGATGAACGACCATTCCATACCATCACGATGTGCAAATGGCAAACTAAGCAATGAGGTAGCTAATACTACTGCGCATAGATAAAATAATATGATTAATTGTACTGAAGTTAAACGTATTCTACGGAATCGCCGATTTCTTTTCATTTTCTAACAACCTTTTAGGAATTTTGGCCTCATGACGAATCTATCGTACCTAATTTATGGATTCATGAAAACCCTATTTGTGAAAATAGTCTTTCCCTCTTTGTGAATCCTTTAATTTAATTCGAGAAATTTTTATTAACACGGCAAAGAAAAAGCAGTATAATATTGGTATTGTTCATAACAGAAAACATACTAATACTATAAAAGTTAAAAGTAACATATTTAGGAGAAGCGATGAAAATATTTTTAAAATACCTATTATTTTGTTTACCCCATCATGCCCTTACATATCTTATAGGTTCTTTTATGAAGTTTGAATTCAGTAAATATGCAATCAAGGCATATGCTCGGATTTATGGAATCGATACGAGCAATATAGAAAAATCGATTCATGAATTCAGAAACTTAAACGAATTCTTTACAAGGAAATTGAAGCGGCATACACGGCAAGTCGATCGCCATATCGATTCATTTGTAAGTCCTGCCGATGGCATGGTTACACAAATCGGCCAGATAGTAAATGGGACACTCATCCAGGCAAAAGGCGACTCCTATACAGTTGAAGGACTTTTGAATGACCAGGAAAAAGCTCTAGCCTTTCAAAACGGGTCTTTCATGACTATCTATTTAAGTCCCAAGGATTACCACCGGATCCATGCACCCATTGATGGTTCCATCACGGAATATTCCTACATTCCCGGTCGTCTTTACCCCGTCAATAAACTTGGTGTTAGCTCGATAAAAGGAATTTTCACAAAGAATGAACGTGTGGCAACCTACTTGAATACCGGTTCAGGTCAAGTCGCAATCGTAAAAATCGGTGCCTTGATTGTAGGAAGTGTACAGCTGGCCTACCAGCAAGAAGTTGAGCGAAGTCATAAGGGAAAACCAATTAAAAAAGTTCTCAAATCCATGCTTCCTATCGATAAAGCTGATGAAATCGGCCATTTTGAGTTTGGTTCGACTGTCATCCTTTTATTCGAAGAAAATCAGATTACTCTTGAGTCATCGTTGAAACCAGGTGCGGCCATCAAGATGGGCCAAACGCTCGGCTACCGGGTAAAACGATTGGAAAGAAAGGTCAATTAAGAAAAGCGTAAACGCCCTGTTTAGCCACGAAGGTCTGAAGTGATCCAAGTGGTTGGGCGTTGGAGCTAGACATACCTTCATCGAAAAAAATCATTATACTTTCTTATTTTTTAATGAAAACCGACCTGGACCATCATATGATGGGTCAGGTCGGTTTTTCTTTATGATGGATCCTTAAAATCGTATCTGCTGAAAACATCAATAATAACTTCTAAGTATTTTCATGAATTGATATAATTTAGACAGATAAATCATAAAGGTGGCGATCGAATGCCAAATGTCTGGACCCACATTTACTTTGGCGAAGTTCTTTTAGCGCAAACAGGTATCCTCAAGTTGAATGATATGACCGAGCCTTATTACAACTTTGGAACCCAGGGGCCTGACCCTTTTTTCTATCATAATTTCTGGCCTTGGAAATCTACACCTGTTACAGAGGTTGGTGATCGTATCCACCATGAACATTGTGGCGAATTTCTCATCAAGCTGATCGATTACACGAAAGACAGGCTTGAGGACGAGAAATTGACTGCATTTACCACAGGCTTCATCACCCATCACATCTTAGACCGGAACACCCATCCCTACATAAATTATCGATCAGGTACGGAGGGGAACCGTCATCAGAAGCTTGAAATCATCATCGATACATTGATGATGAAAAAGCACAAAAAAATTGAAACATGGAAGACACCGGTTTATAAAAAGCTCTCGATTGGGAAAACCCTTCATGAACCCATCGAAACGATGCTGAATGAGACGATCAGTTCCACTTTCCCAGAGCTCCATAAAGAAATGCCAAGCGGTTATGTACAGCAATCCTATCAACAAATGAAGAAGGCTTTACGTATCCTTTTCGACCCGTCAGGCTGGAAAAACAAGCTTTTAAAAGAACGGATAGATCCCTTTTCCTATCAAAAACACATTGATAATACTGATTATCTGAATGAATCGAAAACACCCTGGATGCACCCTGCTCAACCAGATGAACATCATGAGGAATCTTTCATGGAATTATTTGAACTTGCCATAGAAGAAGGCATTGAAATTTTAAATTTATTGAAAGTCTACTGGTTTGAAAATGACCTGAAGAAATATGACCAATTGAAAGAAAAACTCGGCAATGTATGCTATGACGTTGGGAAAGACCTGTCTTTGCGCCTTGAAAACAAGCATTATGAGCCTATATTGTAAGCAGGGGCTGTCACCAATGGAGGCAGCCCACTACCTTTACTTCACATTGTTAATTCTGACGTATAACCTGCTTCCTTCTTCCCTTGCTCGATGTCAACTCGAGATAAGATGAAAATTCCAGCTAGGAAAAAGATCATCAATGAAATGATCCCTAGTCTGGTCGAGCCTGTCAACTGACCGACAATCCCGAATACAAACGGACCGAAGATAGCAGAAAATTTTGCGGATATGCCGTAAAAACCGAAAAATTCAGCATGTCGATTATCAGGGACCATGCTTCCGAATATCGAACGGCTAAGCGCCTGGGCTCCTCCCTGAACAAAACCGACCATTACTGCCAATACATAAAAATGAACAGCTGTTTCCATGAAATACCCTAAAAGAACGATCAGCACATAAGCCCATAACGCAATATAGAGTGCACGTTTTGCCTGCAGCCTTTTAGCAAGGTATCCGAACAGGAATGCGAATGGAATGCCGACAAATTGCGTGATCAACAAGGCGCCAATCAGATCATTTGAACCGATTCCAATGTCCCTTCCATATATCGTGGCCATTTTGATGATGGTCGATATGCCGTCATTGAACAACCAGAAGGCGACCAAAAATAATAATAACTGTTTGAACTGTCTGATTTCCTTGAAGGTCGTGATCACTCTTTTAAAACCGACTTTGACATAAGAACCTTTGATGGTCGGTTGTTCATGCTTCACTTCATTTATATTACGGAACATTGGTATCGAAAAGATGAACCACCAAATGCCGACACTTGCAAAAGAGAGCTGTGTAGCAAGGAGTGTGTTCGGAATGAAAAACCAGGATGGATTCATGATCATCATCAAGTTGATAAGCAGAAGGATCCCCCCGCCGATATAACCGAATGCATAGCCGCGTGCTGAGACACGGTCGATTTCATCCTTAGATGCGACTTCTGGTAAAAAGCCGTCATAAAATACGTTTCCGCCAGCGAAGCCGATTGTTCCAGCAATCAAAAGAATCGATGCCAGTATATAGTCACCTTCACCAACAAATACGAGCAGGATGCTTGCTAAGATTCCCATATAAGCAAAAAATCGAAGGAACTTCATTTTGGAATTCGAATGGTCTGCAATTGCGCCTAGAATCGGTGCAAGCAATGCCACAATCAAAACTGCGATCGATTGTGAATATCCCCAATAAGCTGTAGCTGTCGTCTTGTCGATGTTTTTAGCAGCGACATCGTAATAGAATATCGGCAGTACCGCCGCCATGATCGTTGTAGCGAAAGCTGAGTTTGCCCAATCATACATCGTCCAAGAATACACTTCTTTTTTCTTCATGTTCAACCCCCTTGTCCTTTCCTCTTCAACCAGAAAGCCCTTAGTAAAATATATGTTCTGCTGATTCGTAAAATCTCTTTACTTATTTCGCTTCAGCTGGTTCATTCCCCTTTTTTGCAACTTTTCATTTTTGATTTCACTCTCTTTCTGCGGGCTAATGAAAAGCCGAAGCGACCCGATGAAGAGGCTCGAACCAACCGCCGCAGGAGTGGCCATTCATTTGTCTGTTGTAAAGATATTTCAGAAGTTGTCAGGATATTTCTGGAGTTGTTGTGTTTTACCCTCTAGTTGTTGAGATAAATTTATTGGGAGAACTCTCTGAATGGAAATAGGGCTAAAAAAGGATCCTTTTTAAACAAAAAGGCAACCTCCCCTCAGAGAAGTCGCCCATTAAGCATCAAATTGTTTTCAAACTGCTTGTGACTCTTTAGACCCTTGTTGCATTTGATACATTTGATAGTATTTTCCTTTTAATTCCATCAATTCATCATGTGAGCCTCTCTCAACGATTCGCCCGCGATCCAATACAAGGATCTGGTCTGCACTTTTGATTGTAGAGAGGCGGTGAGCGATGATGAATGTCGTACGTCCTTTCTTCAAGACATCCAACGCTTTCTGAATGATCGCTTCAGTCTCTGTGTCGATGTTTGCTGTCGCTTCATCCAATATGAGGATAGCCGGATTATAAGCGAGCGCTCGTGCAAAGGAAATGAGCTGCCGCTGACCTGCAGACAACGTGCTTCCCTTTTCGATCACCGGGTCATCATACCCTTTCGGAAGCTGTTTAATGAACGGCTCTGCCCCGACATCACGCAATGCTTTTTCCACTGTCTCCCGGGTGATCGCCGGGTCATCCAAGCTTACATTGGAGGCAATAGTACCTGTAAAAAGGAATGGATCCTGAAGCACGATCCCCATATGCTTACGGAGGTCTTGCCTTGTCATCTTCTGAATATCCTGCCCATCAATCAAGATCCTCCCATGTTCCACGTCATAAAATCGGAATAAAAGGTTCATGATCGAACTTTTTCCGGATCCCGTATGACCGACAAGCGCTACAGTCTGGCCTTGTTCAGCTTTAAAGGAAATGTCTTTCAACACATATTCGTCTTCTTTATAAGCGAAGGTTACATCATCAAACACGACATTACCTTTATAGCGGGGAACCTTCGTATCTGAAACATCCTCCCCTACACGATCCAACAGACGGAATACCCGTTCACCGGAAACCAGTGCCTGTTCCAGGTTGGCCAGCTGGGTTACGATCCCTGTAATCGGTTGGAATAGACGGTTCAAGTAATCAACGAATGCGTATAAAATACCGACGGAAACAGCAGTCGTCGCTATCAAGGATGCACCCCCGAAATACCAGATCAACGTCACGAACGCAACGTTGCGAAGCAAGTTGACAAGGTTATGGGACATCAAGGCGTCAAGATTCAACAGCTTGTTCCGATAACTGAAGTACTCTTCATTGATCTTTTCAAATTCATCTGTCGTCTGCTTTTGGCGGCGGAATGCTTGGATGATCGTCATCCCCTGGATGGATTCATTGATCATTGCATTCAAATCACTCAAACGCTGACGGATGAGATGGTTGTATTTTGACGCATATCGACGGTACACGATGATCCAGATGAACATGATCGGAATGATGACAGAACAGATCATCGCCAACCGTACATCAAGGAAAAACAGTGCTGTCAAAATTCCAAAGATGTAAATGATTCCTGTAAAGAACTGAGCAAGCACCGTTACATATAACTCACGGATCGCCTCAGTATCATTTGTGATCCTCGAAACGACTTTTCCGGCAGGCAAGTTATCAAAATAATTGACCGGAAGCCTTTGAATCTGACCAAACACATCGGTTCTCATGTTCTGGATAATCCGGTTCGCAGACTTTTGCAGCAGATACTTCTGCCAATAAGTGAAGATAGCTGAAACTACGAGCAATCCCATATAAAAAGCACTCAAATAGATCAGCCATTTCACTTCTGGACGGTAAAAAGCGAGCAATTGATCAGTTGATAATTCTTCCGCTTCATAAACCGCCTTTTGTTCCCCTTTTTCAATGGTAATTGAACTACCGTAAACTGAACGGTTCCCGTCAAACTTGATCGGTTCATTGATGAAGAAATAGTCCCGTTTCACCTGGAGAATCCGGATTTCCGGATATTCTGAAGCATCTCCTTCAAAATATTCCATCCGGATATAGTGTTTTCCTTTGTATTCGACTGTGTCTTCCCCAACATTTTCCACCTGTATCCATGGCTTTTCAATCCCGAGGATATGGTTATCAATCATCTTCTTTGCGATGAATGGTCCTGTGAGTTCTGCACTGACAGCTACTGTCAGCATCGCTAAAGCAATGATGATCATTTTCTTATATCGTAATGCGTATTGAAATAATCTTTTTCCTACGCTCATTTTGTTACACCACACCTTCTGAGAGGCCGTCTTCTAGTTGCTGTCTTTCATATTGTTCTTTATACCAGCCTCCGGTTTTCAATAAGTCTTCATGGGTTCCTTCTTCAATGATACGCCCTGCATCCATGACAAGGATCCAGTCCGCATGTTGGATTGCAGACAGGCGATGTGTCGTAATGAAGGTCGTCTTACCGGATCGTTCATTTCTGATGCTTTCAATGATTTTCGCTTCTGTCTTCCCATCAACTGCCGACATCGCGTCGTCGAGCAGGAGGATATCTGGATTGACAAGCAAGGCACGAGCAATCGAAATACGTTGTTTCTGTCCGCCAGAAAGCGCGACACCTTTTTCACCGACCAATGTTTTCATGCCTTGTGGCAGATTTTTGATGTCGTTTGTAAGTGAAGAAAGATCGACAACTTCCTTCAATCGTTTTTGGGAAGTCTCTGTGACTCCGAACTGGATATTCTCTTTTACAGATCTGGAAAAGAGTACTTGCTGTTGTGGAACATACCCCATCCAGCTCTGAATCTGTGAAATTGGAATCTTGTCAATCGGGACGCCAGAAATGGAAATCTGACCATCTCCCAATGGATATTCACGTAACAGCTGCTTGATCAGTGTAGTCTTGCCGCTTCCTGTTTTCCCGACAATCCCAAGTGTCTGCCCCTGTTTCAACGTAAAGGATACATCTTTCAAGTTATCCACTTGAGAACTTGGGTATCGGAAGGTGACGTTCTCGAACTTGATTTCGTTAGCTTCAGGGATGACTTCGACTCCTTCACCATCTTTTACATCGGGTTCGTATTCAAGCGTATTGTTGACCCGATCAAGGGATGCGTTTCCACGTTGCATGATATTGATCAGTTCACCGATCGCGAACATCGGCCAAATCAACATTCCAAGATAGACGTTGAAGGAAACAAGCTCTCCTAGCGTGATCGTTTTGTGGAATACGAGGAATGCTCCGTATCCTAATCCAATCAGGTAACTGACACCGACAAGCACTTTGATTGTCGGTTCGAATAAGGAATCGATACGTGCCACGGAAACATTCTTTTTATAAACGTCATCCGCAAGGTTTTCAAAGCGTTTGTGGTCTGCTTTCTCCTGGACATAAGCCCTGATGACACGGACGCCTGATACTGACTCGAGTACCTGGTCATTGAGCTCCCCGAAAGAATCCTGGGCAGTCGTAAACCTTTTATGCATAAGCTTCCCGTAACGGTTCATGAGGATTGCCATGATAGGAAGTGGAAGCAATGCTGCAAGTGTCAGCTTCCAACTGATCATGAAGCCCATTACGAAAAGGATCGTGATCAAGAAAAACGTTGAATCAACCAATGTTAAAATGCCGAATCCAGCTGTCATTGAAATCGCTTTCAGGTCATTTGTCGCTCTTGCCATCAAGTCCCCTGTACGATATTTCTCATAAAAGGTCGGGGTCATTTTCAACAAATGACGCATGAAACTGGAGCGCATCGTACGCTCGACTAAAAATGCCCCTCCGAACAGCTGATACATCCATATGTAACAAAGGATGTAGTTGACCACCATCAGTGATAGATAAAAACCGACGAACTGAAATAATCTTTCTGCCGTCAATGAACCGATCGTCATTTCATCAATCGCCATTCCAATCAGCTTTGGCGGCACGACCTCGATCAAGTTGACGATCTGAAGCAATACGATTGCGATCGTATAACGTTTCCAATGTCTTTTAAAAAACCATCCTAGTTTGATTAGTACTGAAAACATGCTTTATCCCCTCTTCTGCCTCTAGTTTCTCCGTTGAATTGTTAGCCGCCTTCAATCCGATCCAGCAGCCTTGTCTGATTATGATTATTCACTTTCATCTTCATTTCTCCCTTCAATTTTGAACATATATAAGAAAGCCTGGCTGAGCCAAACGATTCCCCCATTAGAAAAGCGCAAGCACCCTGGTCAGCCTCGAAGGTCACTGGAAGTCCGGCGAGGCTGACGCCGCCACAGAAGGAATCTGAAGTGATCTGGGAGGTTGGGTTTTTGAGCTAGTCATTACATCTCTGCAATTTCCTCTGTTGTAAAAGAAAAAAAAGAAGTATGCCGCACGTTTGCGACATACTTCTTCCTTGGAAAACGGAACAGAAATATATAAGCTCACGCCGAATAATTGGGCGCGAGCTGATCTGACATACAAGTATCAATGAAAGAAAAGGTGTTTATCGGTTCACGCCACACATTATAAAGTTGTTTAAGAAAGACTCGACAATTCCTTTGTTCCTGCCTTTGTTCAAATCGATACACTTTTGCATGACGTTAACCTCCTTTTCTTTTTTTATAATTTTATCTTTATTAAGTACTCTAAAATTTTATACCAATCGTTTCCATTTGGCAATAGATTTTTGCCTATTTTTTTAATTATTTTACAATTACATGATTCCGGGCTGGAGAAAGTGGAAGCGATCCGCTTAGCAATATTAAATTATTAAAAGAACGTCCAAAACCCGATTTCCGGTAAGCTTATTCTTGGAATTGCTAGAACAGCTACCGGGTTCATAAATTCCGTTTATGCACTGCTTTCCCATCGTAAGTGAAAACGACACCTTTGTTCTCGACTTTCGTTTCCAGATGGACTGATCTCCCCCATATTTGATGGATGTAAGGAAGTACTTTCTCAAGATATTTCAGATCAAGCTCCATATCCTCAAAATGATGGACAAGGTAAAGTTCCCCATTTTTCAGATAATCTCCATCATTAACCGTAATATATGGAAATCCACCGTTCACCCTGCTGTTGACGAGTTGATCACGGACTTCTTCCCACATTTTCGTGGTGATCCGATAGTCTTTTCCTTGCTTCTGAAAAAGATAGAGATCCTCTCTGTCACATAAATCCTTCGTCAAATAATTGCGGATGAATGAAGTATCGGATTCGATTTCTCGTACTTCAAATATTTTCTCTCTTCCGCTACCTTTCTGGACCCCTTGCTTCTGCAGCTCTTCCGATGGGTTATTGTATGTCTCCTCAATGTCCTCGAAAATCTTCAAACCAAGGTAATACGGGTTGATCGAAGTGCGCGATGGTTGAACAACACCTGCATTCAGCTTCGCAAATTCGATGACTTCATCTGTGGTCAGATCCATCTCTCGTAAAATACGTGCATGCCAGAACGATGCCCAGCCTTCATTCATGATCTTCGTCTCCAGCTGAGGCCAGAAATACAACATTTCCTCTCTCATCATTGAAAGGATATCCCTTTGCCAATCCTCCAATTCACGGCTGTATTCCTGAATGAACATCAGCAGGTCCTTCTCAGGTTGAGGTGGGATTTTCCGTTTCTTATTAGGTTTTTTCATTTCTTTTTTATCGTTATGATCCATTTCCCACAAATCATCATAAGGGGTCGGTTTCCTTTCAAGTTCTTCTTCCACTTCCCACTTGTAGTTGAGCTTCGGTCTCATGAGGGAAGGATCGATATGCTCCTGGATACTCAGGACTGCATCAAGGAAACTCTCAACTTCTTTTTTTCCATGAATGTGCTCGTAGTTGGCAATCCGCTCGGCTGTAGAGGTCATGCTCTCGACCATATCTCTCCTGGTATTCGTGAATCGGACATTGTTCTTGAAAAAGTCGCAGTGGGCGAGCACGTGCGCGATGATCAGCTTGTTCTGGATCAACGTATTGCTGTCCAGCAGGAACGCATAACATGGATCTGAGTTGATGACCAGTTCATAAATCTTGCTTAAGCCAAGGTCATATTGAAGTTTCATTTTATGGAATTGCTTACCGAAGCTCCAATGGGAAAAACGAGTAGGCATACCGTAAGCACCAAATGTATAGATGATATCAGACGGACAAATCTCATAACGCATCTGGTAAAAATCGAGTCCGAAACCCTCAGCGATTTCTGTGATCTCGTGAATGGCGTTAATTAACTCCTTGTGTTCATCAATGGTCATGCAAGTCCCTCCTAAAAAGGATTCTATAAGACAATGTATGTCGGAAATCCCTTTTCATGAACAGGAGAGCGGAATTCGTCATCCCGGAATATCAGCAGGTTGAAGAAGCTGTCCAGTGGTCACAATGGCAGCAAACTCTTCGTGAAGGTTCACCATCGTCATTTGATGGATATCCTCAGCAAGATGGATCTTTCCATCAGGACTTTTCCGATCGAACGTGGCACAGGCATCTTCCACAAGGATTGGATTGAAACCGTAGTTCCCAGCCATCCTCGTTGTCGTTTCCACACAATGATTTGTTGTAAGTCCTGTGATGACGACATTTTTACAATCGAGATCTGTTAGCCGTTCGTGTAAGTCTGTTCCTATGAACGCACTATTCACCTTTTTCCGCAGAATCGCTTCACCACTTTTCGGGCTGCATTTTTCCATGAATTCAACACCTTTTCCGTTTATATAAAATAAAGAAGCAGGATTATCTGAAACGTGTTGAATAAAAATAACCGGCCGCGAATGACTTCTCCAATGACGGATCAAGACAGCAATATTCTCTTCAGCATCATGATTGTTCCTACTCCCCCAGCTAGGATGGAAAAATGCCTTTTGCACATCGACAACGAGCAACGGTGTCCCCTTATCTATTTTCAATGATCGAACCTCCTCTTAAGCAGACTACTGTTTAATTTCTTCATTAATTTGGTTGTTCCTTTTTCTTGTTTACACAGGGTAATAATCAAAATATTCAAAATTAAAAGTTAAAACGGAACTGCCGTATTTTCAGCTCCCAAATAATCCCCTATGATGAGATTAATTATCCTTAGAACGGATTTGGATCATATAAAAGTCAATGTAAACGTTTACCTGGACTTTTTCGCCAATATACAACCTATTTGATGAGAGCTGTTGAATTAATTTCCGTGAGTGTTACGATTAAAAACGTTAATTATTGGAACGGAAAAAGGAGAATGGTTACTTTGACTAAACAACGCGTCGCCTTTTTAGGCGCTGGTAATATGGCTGAAGCTATGATTTCAGGAATCGTCGAATCAGGGAAGTTTTCACCAGAACAGATCATTGCAACCAACCGTAACAACCAGGAACGTTTAAACACAATCAAAAAGAAATATGGAATTGAAGCAGTAACGAAAGATCAATTGGATTTCAGTAACATAACTGTATTCATTCTTGCTATGAAACCGAAGGATGTTGAATCAGCTTTAGCCGATCTGAAAGACCACTTAAAGCCAGATCAGTTGTTGATCTCTGTATTAGCGGGAATTTCCACCTCTTATATGGAAGAAAACTTGAATGAACGCCAACAAGTCATTCGAGTGATGCCGAACACCTCAAGCATGTTGGGAGAATCAGCCACAGCCATCTGCCCGGGTCAACACGTTTCCATGGATCATGTATTATTGACGAAAGAATTGATGAAATGCATCGGAGAAGCTTACCTCATCGATGAAAGTCAGATGGATATTTTCACTGGTATTGCAGGCAGTGGTCCAGCATACTTCTATAACTTGATGGAACATATGGAACAGGCAGGATACGAAGGTGGATTGGATCGTGAATTGGCTAGAAAAATCGGAGCCCAAACGATAAGAGGGGCAGCCCAGATGATGCTTGAACAGGAAGAAACGCCCGCACAGTTGAGGAAAAAAGTTACTTCCCCAAACGGGACGACTGCTGCTGGATTAGAAGCACTTGCTGAAAATGGTGGAGGAAAGGCCATTGCTGAAGCAGTGAAAGGAGCTGCTTCTCGTTCCAAAGAACTTCGTGAAGAATTAGAAAAAGTATTTGCAGAACAGAAATAATCAATTCATAAAAAAACAGATATAAAAGATATGGGAGTGATGGAGTAACCAGTTATGGATAAAAAACGAATCGTAATCAAAATCGGAAGTAGTTCACTAACTAGTTTACACGGAGAGCTCAGCCGTAGAAAAATAGAGAAAATAGTTGACGAAGTCGTTCGATTGAAAGATGACGGACATGAAGTCCTGCTCGTTTCCTCTGGAGCAGTTGCTGCAGGCTATCGTAAGCTCGGATTCATTACCCGCCCAAAATCCCTGCCGGAAATACAAGCAGCTGCATCGATTGGGCAAGGACTTTTGATTGAAACTTACTCTGACCTGTTCATCTCACATGGATATGTCGGTTCCCAAATCTTGATCACACGTGATGATTTCAAGTATGAAACGCGATATAACAATGCACGAAGCACGTTGACTGTACTATTAGAAAGAGGCATCATCCCGATCGTGAATGAGAATGATACGATCACGATGGATTTCCTCAAGTTCGGAGATAACGATACATTGTCTGCTAAAGTCGCTGGGCTTGTGAATGCAGACCAACTCATCATTTTATCTGATATCGATGGTTTATTCGATGATGATCCACGCAAGAACGAAGATGCTAAGCTTCTCGATCAGGTTCATACAATCACACCTGACATCGAAGCGGCAGCTGGAGACCCTGGAAGCTCCTTAGGTACAGGAGGAATGAAGTCGAAAATCGAAGCATTCAAGATTTCACTTGCTTCAGGTATACCTGCTTTTTTAGGGAAAGCCAATTCGGACAACATCATCTATGATGCAGTGAATCGTGAAGCAAAAGGCACGTATTTCGAACCGAAAGAAGATATTGAAAACTTGAATCAGAAGAAACAATGGATTGCGTTCAATTCAGGTCCTGAAGGGGAAGTCACGATTGATGATAAAGTGAAAGCTTCGATTCAAGAAGGAAACACAGGCCTTGCCCCTACGGATTTACACAGTGTAAAAGGTCGATTCGATAAGGGTGCCGTCGTCCGTATCATGGACTTGAACGGTAAAAAAATCGGGTTAGGTGTCATGAAATACTCCTCGAAAGAGCTCAAGAAACTCATAGAAAACAAAGTGGAAGATCAACTGAAGAACTACAAGGTCGCTGCAGTGGAAAGTGAAGACTTGGTCTGCCACCTGAATGCTGCCGTACCTGTAGGTGTTTAAATAAATAGGATTTGTTTAACTATTAATACCATTTGAAAGGAATTGATACCCATCACACTTATGATTGAAAAAGTCAGTGTCGAAGAACAAGCGATTGAAGCGAAGAAGGCTTCAAAAACATTGTCTTTATTATCAACTGAAGAAAAGAATCAAGCTTTGCTGACAGTTGCAGATATCCTCGAAGCAGAATACGAAACGATTTTAAGAGCAAATGAAGAAGATCTCGAAAAAGGCCGTGAAAAAGGATTCGACGCTGCCTTTATGGATCGTCTCTCACTATCGAAGGAGCGGATATTCGAATTTGCCCAAGGCCTGCGTGACGTAGCAGAATTTGATGACCCAACAGGACTCGTAAAGTCTGATTGGACCCTCGACAACGGATTAAACGTACAGCAAGTGAGTGTCCCTCTCGGTGTAATCGGCATGATTTATGAAGCACGCCCGAACGTGACTGTCGATGCGACAGGCCTTTCATTGAAATCAGGCAATGCAATCGTATTGAAAGGCGGGTCATCCGCCCTATCATCCAATCGATCGATCGTTGAGATAATGCACCGCGGTTTAGAGAAGACGAACATTCCAAAAGAAGCTGTACAGTTCATTGCAAGTACAGATCGTTCAGCAACTCAGGAGCTCTTCACGATGAAAGAACACATTGATGTTCTGATTCCCCGTGGCGGTGGTTCATTGATTCAAGCGGTCGTGAACAATGCGACTGTTCCAGTGCTCGAAACAGGAGTAGGCAACTGCCATATCTATATTGATAAATTTGCGGATGTTGAAAAGGCGATCAACATTCTTGTGAATGCTAAAACCGATCGTCCTGCAGTTTGTAATGCTGCGGAAACTGTAATCGTTCATAAAGAGTGGCTGGATACGAATAAGGAAGCACTGATCAAGGCCTTTGAAGACCACTCGATCGAAGTGCATGGTGATGATTATGCTCAGGGCATCATTCCTGGGGCAGTTCCAGCTGGTGAGGAAGACTGGGCGAATGAATACCTTTCAACCGATATCGCTGTCAAAACAGTGGATGATGTAACAGAAGCAGTCGATCACATTGAAGAATATGGCACGAAGCACTCTGAAGCAATCGTGACTGAGGATGACCAAGCAGCGAAGACATTCCTGGGGCTTGTAGATGCAGCAGCTGTCTACCACAACGCATCAACACGATTTACTGATGGAGGAGCTCTTGGCTTTGGAGCAGAAATCGGCATTTCCACCCAAAAGCTGCACGCTCGCGGACCAATGGGACTTCCTGCTCTTACAACCGTCAAATATATAATGAGCGGAACAGGACAAACCAGATAAAATAAGACAACAAGAGCTGACCCTTACCAATGGTGTAGAGGGTCAGCTCTTTTCATGTGAAAGGAATCTGTTCACTTCCTAGTATAATCTGTTCACTTCCCGGGATAAACTGTGCACTTCCCGGGATAAACTGTGCACTTCCTAGAATATTCTGTTCACTTCCTTCATAACGGTACCAGGATTCCTCTCTTTTCATATCATCCTGAACTTGTACATATCTTGTAATAAAGATCATACTCGGGGAGAGGTTGAGAGTGAAAAAGTGGTTCGCAATTATCATTGGCAGCTTGTTTATCGGTGTTGGCATCAATGGGCTTCTCGCCCCAAACCACTTGCTCGATGGAGGAATCATCGGTATCAGTTTGATTGCCAATTACACCTGGGGTCTCCAGCCAGGTTTAGTCATCATTCTATTAAGTTTGCCTCTCTATGGACTAGCCTGGTTTTACCACCGCTCTTACTTTTATAACAGTTTACACGGTATGTTGATTTCCTCTTTTTTCATAGATGCCTTTGCGCCAATCCGCCACTGGAGCCATCCCCCGCTATTGCTGTGCGCATTGGTCGGTGGCTTCCTAGTCGGAACTGGGATTGGTATCATGCTGCAACAGGAAACAAGCACAGGAGGCACTGATTTACTCGCACAAATGCTTTCAAAAATGACTAAAGTAAATGTCGGCATCCTTATCTTCCTGATCGATGCTATCGTCATCGCCTGTGGCGGCCTGATTCTTGGAACACAATCGTTTCTTTATTCTGTAATCACCATCATCGCGGTCGGAGTAACCACCACATTCATAACCCTGACCAAAAGCTCTCCTACACCTTCTAATTGACCCGTGGCGCCCAGATGATGATTGAAACACCGATCAGACATACAATCGCCCCGAGAATATCATATTGATCAGGGGCTTTTCTATCAATGAACCATCCCCACATAAGCGCTAGAACGATAAACACTCCTCCATACGCCGCGAATACACGTCCGAATGTCGGAAAAGCCTGGAAGGTAGGGACGATTCCATAGACGACAAGAACGAGAGCACCCACAATTCCATACCAATATGGAGAACCCTCGCGTAACCATAGCCAGAATAAATAGCCACCCCCGATTTCTGCAAGTCCTGCAATGGTAAATAGGAAGATCGCTTGAATCATGATTGCACCTCTTTCGACCTAGGATTTAGGAGGACAAGTTTAGCAAAGTCGATTATTACATAGACTGATAATAGAAGATTTACCCAAAAAAGAATGACGTAAATGGAAAGGGACTATACAGAATAGGTGATGATGAGCGTGGCGATTTTTGTAATCTGTCCGAAATGTAAAGGGTCAGGTAAAGTATCTTCTATAATATCTTTTACGAGGAAAAAGAAATGTCAAAAATGCAACGGTATTGGCAAAATCAAATTAAATAGAGACTTGTTTTCCACCCCACAATATAAGGGCTGACCCAAATCAAGCGCACCAGGTGCCTCCATGAACAGAGGGTGTCACGCTTTGGGAAAGCCCCTTTTATTATTCACATGATATGGTTGACTTTATCCATAACGTCTTTCTTGATCTTGTCTAGCTGGCTTTTGCTTTCCTTAAGGGTTGATGCCCCGACGCCAAAATAGAATTTGATCTTCGGTTCAGTTCCTGAAGGACGCAAGCATACCCAGGAACCATCCTCAAGTGTATATTTGATCACATTGGATGGTGGCAATACGATCGTTTCTGTTTCAGTTGATTTTACCATCAACCTTTCACGGCTCTGGTAATCCTCAATCACAGAAACCGGTATATCTCCAAATTCGGAAGGTGGCTGATTGCGGAAAGTCGAAAGGATCTCCTTGATCTGTTCTTCACCTTTCTTCCCCTTCAACGTCAACGATTCCAACCCTTCCTGATAGTAACCAAATTCTTCAAAGATTTCCATCAAACCTTCGTAAAGTGTCATGCCTTTCGCTTTATAATAAGCTGTAACTTCAGCCGCCATCAGACAAGCTTGGACCGCATCTTTGTCACGTACAAAATCCCCGATCAGGTAACCGTAACTCTCCTCGTATCCGAATACGAATTCATATTGGCCTGAACGTTCGAATTCACCCATTTTTTCACCGATGAATTTGAATCCTGTCAAGGTATCAATCGTTTCAAGCCCATATTTTCCAGCAATTTCCCGTCCGATTTCAGAGGTGACGATCGTCTTCAGTACTACACCATTTTCCGGTAATGCGCCTTTTGCTTTCCTTTGCTTCAACAAATAATGAAGGATCAAAGCACCTGTCTGATTTCCAGTCAATACAACGTATTTCCCCTGGTCATCCTTTACGGCTACACCGACTCGATCCGCATCAGGGTCGGTTGCGATCAACACATCCGCTCCCTCACGCTCACCATATTGGATGGCAAGTTCAAAGGCTGCATGTTCTTCCGGGTTCGGAGACTTTACTGTTGAAAACTCCGGATCCGGCTTTTCTTGTTCACTGACGACCATGACATTCTTGAATCCTAAGGACTCGAGACCTCTTCGGACTGGTATATTTGCTGTTCCATGTAATGGGGTGAAGACGATTTTCAAATCTTCTTGTTCCTTGATCAACTCGCGATCTACAGAAATACCAACTAGTTTTTCATTATATGGACGGTCGATTTGTTCTCCGATGATCTTCAACAGTCCGGATTCTTTCAACTCGTTCTCATCCGTAACTTCAATCTCCAATTCATTTTCAATGTCATTCACAAAATTGATGACATCGTTGGCAGGTGCTGGTGGAAGCTGTCCCCCTTCTTCTCCATAGACTTTAAAACCATTGTATTCAGGCGGATTATGACTTGCTGTGACGACAATCCCAGAGAAAGCGTCCAAATAACGGACTGCGAATGATAACTCAGGCGTCGGGCGAAGGTCTTCGAATACATAGGTCTGTATACCATGATGACCTAGTGTCTTAGCGGCTTCCATCGCGAATTCAGGCGACTTATGACGGGAATCAAACGCAATCACGACACCTCTATGCTTCACGTTTTCTCCGAATGATTCTATGTATCTTGCCAGCCCTTCAGCAGCTTTGCGTATCGTATACTTGTTCATCCGGTTCGTTCCAGGGCCGATCTCCCCGCGCATACCCCCGGTTCCGAATTCCAGTGATTTATAAAAACAATCTTCCAGCTTTTCTTCCACATCTTTCATTTTACCCAGTTGTAGTCGCAATTCTTCATCAAGTTGTTGAAAACTACTCCAACGATCATAGTCTTTTCTCCAGCTCATGTCTTCCTCCTAACTTTTTTATAAACAGATACATCCTTATTGTATAAGAAATCAATGCTTTCAACCACATCTCCACAGATATTTTGTAAACCTTCCATTACGATTCTATAAAGTTCGTTAGCCAGGGCTGCTTCATACGGGTCCGGTGATTCTGGTTTAATTCATGTCGAAAACGGCTTTTGGCAAATAACGCAGTTACAATATGTCACTATTCCCCGGAAAATATGAACACAGGACTTTTCAGCTGAGAACGTTGTAGAATGTTCTCTTTAAATAAAGAAAACTTGGCAAAGCCAAGCCTTGGGCGAAGGCTGAGTCTTAGTTGCTTTTATATGTAAAAAAGACAGGTCGAATGCCTGCCTTCGTGATTGTAGAATTATTGTTCATCCTGCTTTTTCATCGTCACTTCATAAAGATCACGTCTTCTGTCTCTTAATTGCATGACACTTCCGGACCTTCTATGTCTCCGTAAAATTTCTAAATCGACATCTCCGACCACGACTGTTTCAATATTCGGGTTACATTCGCCAACAATCCCATCTCGAGGAAAGCTGAAGTCGGATGGTGTAAAAATGCCTGATTGCGCGTATTGGATATCCATATTTTCCGTTTGCGGCAAGTTCCCTACGGTTCCAGACAGGACGGTGTAAACCTGATTTTCAATCGCTCTTGCTTGGGCACAATAACGAACGCGTAAATAGCCCTGCCGATCATCCGTACAGAACGGAGTGAAGATGATCCGCGCTCCTTTATCAGTCACATACCTCGAAAGCTCTGGGAATTCGATGTCATAACAGATCAAGATGGCGACCTTCCCGCAATCCGTATCAAACACATTCACCCTATCTCCAGGACTTACTCCCCACCACTTCCGTTCGTTAGGGGTGATATGAAGCTTATACTGCTTTTCAATCGTCCCATTCCTTCTGAACAAGTACGCGATGTTATAGATCTTACCGTCTTCTTCAACGAAATGGGAACCCCCAACAATGTTCACGTTGTAACGGACCGCCAGCTCAGTGAAAAGTTCTATATAATCTTCCGTATACTCAGTCAGTCTTCTAACCGCCTGGCTTGGGCTCTTCTCATCAAGATAGGACATGAGCTGGGTGGTGAATATTTCAGGGAAAACAGCGAAATCCGATCCATAATCTGAAGCGACATCCGTGTAATACTCGACCTGGTTAGCGAACTCATCAAACGTATAGATCTGTTTCATCATATATTGGATCGTTGTAATCCGCACTGGGAATGATGTTTTGAAATGGCGTTTCGAAGTCGCCCTGTAATCGATATTGTTCCACTCCATCAAGGTAGCGTGTGCGTTTGATGCCTTGTCGTCCGGGAGATAGGATGGGTTTACCCGCATTAACGTGAACCCGTTCATCAATTGAAAAGTCAATACGGGATCATAGATATTGTGATTGACAACTTCCTTTACGTATTCTCTCGGTGACATTTTATCAGCGTATTTATGATAATACGGAATCCTTCCGCCAATGATAATGCTCTTTAAATTCAGCTTTTCAGTCAATTCTTTACGTGCTTCATACAAACGACGACCGATTTTCATCCGTCGGAAATCCGGATGGACCATGACCTCGATACCATAGAGGTTATAACCTTCAGGATCATGGTTTGTGATATAGCCTTCATCCGTAATTTCATCCCATGTATGTTTTTCATCGTACTCATCGAAGTTTATAATCAAACTCGAACATGTTCCGACTACTTTCCCTTCATATTCGACACAAAATTGGCCCTCAGGAAAGATGTTCAGATGGCTCTCCAGGTGCTCCCTTTTCCATGGATCCATATCCGGGAAGCATGCTTTTTGCAACTCAAGGATCTGATCGATATCCTTTTCCTCTATGTTCCTAAGTATGATTTTCTTTTCATATTTCGACTCATCAAACGATGACATGATCTATCCATCCTTCCTTATCGCCAATCCTTCATCCTTGTCTTTAAATCCGAGGTGTTCAGTTCTATTTCAATTCCATTCGGATCAAGGAAGTTCACTACATGACCACCACCCCGCTCAATTGGTCCGCGGACAATCGGTATGCCCTTTTCTTTAAGAAGGGCAACTGTATTGGTGAAATCATCCTCTTCAATTGAAAATGCAAAATGGTCAACACCTGGACCCTTAGCCTCGGTAGTCCCTAGGTTCTTTTTTTCTAAAAGGCAGATCCATGCCGAACCACTCTCAAGGTAAGCGTCCGTATTACCGAGATGGACCCTTTTCATACCAAGTATGCCTTCATAGAAATACAATGATTCATCCAGGTCGTTCACATTTAGTGTGATATGGTTGAAGCCTATGATCGTCATATTCCCGTTTACCGTCCGTTTGAAAACTGTTCGAGCATCTCATTGAGTTTCAGTTCAGCTAGTGACTCAAGGCGCAAATCATACTCTTCGAACGTCAAATGGCGTGTCACCATGTTCGGTATGATGACCGTATGTAATCCGGCTTTTTTTGCTGCCTTCGCACCATTTGCTGAATCTTCAAAAGCCACAGCCTCTTCAGGTTTTACCCCCAAGCATTTGACAGCTTCCCGGAAGAGAGTCGGATCGGGTTTTACTTTTTCCACATCATCTGAGGTTTTGATACATTCAAAATAGTCGAAAATACCAAGTTTTTTCAGATGATTCGAAACCCACTTGTAAGAAGAACTTGAAGCAAGCCCGATCTTTAGCCCCAATTTTTCTGCCGCCTCAAGATACTCGACTACGCCTGGCATCGGTCCTTTATCCTTGATGCGTTCCTGGAAAATATCCAAACGCTGCTGTTTGATGGTATCACGATCGAGATTCTTACCGATCTGTTTCTCCAGGTATTCATGCGCATCAAAGTAATTGGAATGCGTTCCGATACATTCTCCCCAGACCTCTAAAGGTAGTTCTGCTCCGTGTTCTTTATAGATCTGTTGTAAAACATCATATTCACACGACTCTGTATCTAAAATCAATCCATCAAAATCGAAAACAATCGCTTTGATCAAACTCTCCACACCCTTTCCATCATCTAACACCAATATATATAGAAAACAGGTTGATTGACAAGCAGAATGCGCAGTCAGAAACCTAGTTGCACTTATATTTGGACCTAAACTTTTCAATGGACGTCGAATCTCATCCAATGAAAAGAAAACTTGTCGACTGGCAAGTGATAACGATGCCAGAGACCTAGTTGCACTGCTATTTGTACCAAACTTGTTTCCAACGATGTATCTTCAAAACCGGTTTTCATAAGAATTGCGCGAAAATCGAAGAGAATTGCACGGTTTTAAAAATTATTGCTCACTGACGAAAAACGATTGCACCGAAACAGACTTATTTGTTCACCACGGTGAATAATTGCATCAAAACCATATGTAATTGCACCGCTCTCATCATATGAACCTTGTCATGTTTTCGAGCGCCCGTTCGGCGGCTCGTTTCGAGCCGACGTAGATTTGACAGTCATCGACGTATCGGACGATAAGAATACCTCGTGATTCCAGCTCCTTGTCCAGTTCATCCAGTACGATGTTCGATAGGATTGGGCTTAGGGGACTTCCTTGCGGCGTCCCTTCCCGGTTCTGTTGGATCAGTCCACCTTCCATGACACCAGCTTGGAGGTACTTCCTGATGATGCTTAGCACCCGACCGTCTTGAATACGGTGGCTCAACGTGCGCATCAACCGGCCATGGTGAACTTTATCGAAGAATTTCTCGAGGTCGATGTCCACCACCCATGTGTATCCCTGATGGATATAGTCCTGGGCTTGTTGGACAGCATCGTGTGCTCGTTTGCCCGGACGAAATCCATAGCTGTTGTTAGAGAAGGTTGAGTTATACATCCGTTGGAGCGAAAGGTTGAGAGCTTGTTGAATTAAGCGGTCCATGACAGTCGGAATATCGGATGATTTAACGTTTTTTGGTCCTGTTTTTCGTTTTTTCCAAGGATGAGAACCGGAAAGGCTAAACAAAAAAGCGACTCGGTGAATGAGCCGCTAACAAAATAAATCAATCTATAATATTCACATTATAATCCTCGAGCCATGTATTGATCTGTGCAAGATGGGCGATCAATTGAGGACCTGTCATCAACTGTCCGAACCAAGGTGTTTTGAAGGCTTCCCCATCTGTATCGATGATTTCCTTCACTTTATTCCGATCAATCAAATCCAGAATCGGTGAAGAATCCTTGCCGATGATAGAACTGAGCCACTCTTTCACGAGGCGGGTATATTCCGGATGATGTGTTTTCGGGTATGGACTCTTTTTCCGATACAAGATTTCATTCGGAAGGATACCTTCAAGTGCTTTCCGCAATATCCCTTTTTCCCTACCTCCAAGCATCTTCATCTCCCAAGGGATATTCCATGCATATTCTACAATCCTATGATCGGCAAACGGAACCCTTACTTCAAGGCTGGCCCCCATGCTCATACGATCCTTTCGATCTAGCAGTGTGGCCATGAACCAATGCATATTCAGGTAGGACATCTCTCTTCTTCTCGCTTCAGGAGGTTTTTCACCATCAAGTTTAGGGGTTTCGTTGACCGTCTGTTTGTATCGATGCTGGACGTAATTTTTCAGGTCTAGCCTTTTCCGCAAGTCTGGCCGTAAAATCGATTCGCGTTCACCAGTCGAGTGCATCCATGGAAAAGTTGCCCTTTCCAGCAACTCTGGTCGATAAAACCACGGGTATCCTCCAAATATTTCGTCGGCACATTCCCCTGACAACCCTACGGTAAATTGTTGTTTGATTTCCTCACAGAACCAGAGCAGGGAAGAATCGACATCCGCCATTCCTGGTAAGTCCCGCATATGGATGGCTGCTGTCAGATAGTGCTTTAATTTTGCATTATCGATTACGGAAGTGTGATGGACGGTTTTCAGATACTCCCGCATGATTTTAATCCACGGTCCGTCAGAATTCGGCTGGAAAGTGCTTTTCTTGAAATACAATTCATTTTCTTCATAGTCAATCGAGTACGTATGGAGCGCCCCACGTCCCTTTTGTTGAAAATAACGGGATGCAATCGCACTGATCGCACTGGAATCTACACCGCCTGAAAGGAAAGTGCAGACAGGTACGTCGGCCACCAGTTGTCGTTCAACGGAGTCTTGCAACAACCACCGCACCTTTTCAACAGTTTCATCAAGCGAATCTGTATGTTCTTCACATTTTACATCCCAGTAGCGCCAGATTTTCAATCCATTCTTGTCGAACCTTAACGCATGCCCTGCCCTTAACTCGTTGATCCCCCGATATATACCGTGACCTGGAGTCCTTGAAGGTCCTAATCCAAAGATTTCTTGCAGACCCTCCCGATCGACTTCGGCCTTCACATGTGGATGAGCGAGAATCGCTTTCAACTCTGAGCCGAAGAGTAAAGAACTTCCTTTTTCACAGTAAAATAACGGCTTCACCCCGAGCCGATCCCGAGCCATAAAGACCTGCTCCTTATTCTCATCCCAGATTGCAAAAGCGTAAATGCCATTGAGATGATCGACACACCCCTCTCCCCACTCGATGTAGCTGGTCAAAAGAACTTCCGTATCACTATGTGAATTGAATCGGTGCCCTTTTGAAACTAAAACTTTACGAATGTCTTCCGTATTGTACAATTCGCCATTATAGACCATCGTATATTGTTCCGTTTTTTGGACCTTCTGCATCGGTTGTCCGCCGCCTGCTGGGTCTACTACGATCAGACGGGCATGACCGAACGCGACCTGGGGCTCGTTCCAGTGCGCTGTAGCATCCGGCCCACGTTTCCCAAGGGTTGATGCCATCGTTTGTATTGTTGCCGTTTCTTTTGCCAAATTATCTTTAAAATTGATCCATCCTGTGATCCCACACATTTTGTTACCTCACCCTTCCAGGGATTCGATAATCCTACATCTCTCTACACACTTTATGCGCAGAAAAATGAAATGTGCCCATCACGATGGTTATTGGTTTTTAGAAATCAGAGGTGTTTCGAATGTACGTCGATCATCCGATCTGCCGCTTCAAGCAAACGATGCTTTTCACAATTCAGGCCGACCCTCACGAATCCTTCTCCAGTCTCTCCGAATCCGTTTCCTGGTGCAACGATGACATGTGCTTTTTCAATCAAAAGTTCAGCATAATCCTCCGATGTATATCCTTCCGGTACAGGAATCCATGAGAAGAATGAGCCTTTGGGATAATCGACATCCCAGCCATTGTCCCTCAGCTTTGAAATGAAAGCGTTACGACGGTCTTCATATATCGCAGTAAGCTCATGCACACATTCTTGTGGCCCATTCAATGCACTAGCCGCTGCTTCTTGTATACCGCCGTAAATACCGCAATAATAATGATCTTGGATGAGGTTGATCGCTTCCACGACTTCCTCATTCCCCAACGCAAATCCGACACGCCAACCGGCCATATTGTAAGTCTTGGAGAGCGTGTACATTTCGACCCCGACTTCTTTTGCTCCTTTTGTCTGGAGAAAGCTGATTGGTTTTTTACCGTCAAACCCGATTGAACCGTAAGCGAAATCATGCACGATACAACACCCTGTTTTTTCACCAAGCCTGACCGTTTCTTCGAAGAATCCTGAGGTTGCGATCCCTGCTGTCGGATTGTTCGGATAGTTCAGGAACATCAACTTCGCTTTTTGGAGGACTTCTTCTGGGATAGAGTCGTAATCAGGCAGGAAGTCATTCTCCCTTTTCAAAGGCATCCTGTATTGTTTTGCTCCAGCGATGGCAATACCAGATTCATAGTCCGGATAACCTGGATCAGGTACCAATACAGTATCTCCATGATTCAGAAGGCATTGGCTTACTTCTACGAGACCCGCCTTTGCTCCGAATAGGATAGCGACTTCTTTTTCCGGATCCAGTTCCACATCGTATTCCCGTTCATAGTAGTCTGCGATCGCCTTTTTAAGAAAAGTGTGGCCGCGGAAAGGCGGGTATTTGTGATGAACCGGGTTGGTTGCAGACGTTTGGAGAGTCTCTATTATGTGATCTGGTGTAGGCTGGTCTGGGTTCCCTTGCCCCAAATTGATCATGTCATAACCGGCTTGATAGTAGGGTTCTATTTTATTTACAAGCTTTGCAAAAAATTGTTCAGGTAAACGTTTGATAGAGTCTGATTGCTGGAAATGAGCCAAACTGATAACCTCCTGTACGATGAAAAGTATAAGTGTAATTGTCGTAAAATTCTAATCATTTATGTTAAAGTGTAAACGACTAAATGTAAAGGGATTTATACTGAAAAATATAAGGATGGCCATTTTGAATTAGATGGCGTCCCTTCGGCAGGATTCATCTGTTATGATATCCGCTTTCCCGAATGGATGCGAAAGCATGCGCTCGAAGGGGCTGAAATTTTGTTTGTCACTGCTGAATGGCCGAAACCGAGGACAGAGCATTGGCGTAACCTCTTATTGAAACGTGCGATTGAAAACCAATGCTATGTCGTAGCATGCAACCGGATCGGTGCTGACCCAGACAATGAGTTCGGTGGCCACTCCATTATCATCAACCCATGGGGAGAAATCATGGCAGAAGCCGAAGAAACGGAAACCATATTATACGCGGACATCTCGATTGACGAACTGAATGAAATCCGTACACGCATACCAATCTACGAAGACCGCCGCACCGATTTATACTGATCAACGAGTTTATACCCTTCATCGGTGCCAGGTACACTTTCAAACCCCTTAAGCCATATGGGTTTTCAAACGATGCCTGGTACATTTTCTGTTCGGGATGCTTCCTTTTTCATTCAAATGATATTATTGCCTGTCAGGAATGAGTCGATTTAGGAAGGTCTCACCGGCTTGCTGATATAGTATCCTTGTACTTGGTCACATCCAAAATTCTTTAAAGTGAGCAATTGGTTTCTCGTTTCGACCCCTTCGGCAAGGACCATGACATCCAGCCCTTCACACATGGTAATGATAGCACGAACAATCGCTGCATCAGAATTGAATTCATCAAGGTTCCGTATGAATGATTGGTCGATTTTTAAAATATCGATCGGGAAATCCCGCTTAAAGAAGAATTACCTGTACCGAAATCATATACTGATATTTTTACACCGAGAGACCTCAATTGGTTGATGATCCATAAGCTGTGTTCTACATCTTCAAGCATGATGCTTTCTGTCAATTCGATATGGAGAGAAGATGCGTTCAATCCCGAAACCCTTAAGCTTTCTTTCACTTCATCAACAAATTCTACCCGCTGGAACTGTTTTCCGGAAACATTCACACAGACCGATAACGCCTTCAACCCTTGATTATGCCATTTCTTTGCCTGCTTACATGCCTTATCAAGGACCCATTTCCCGATTTCGTTGATCAATCCCGCTTCCTCAGCGATCGGAATGAATACGTTCGGCGGTATCATCCCTTGTTTCGTATGATTCCTCGGGATGAGAATCAAAAATTCATCTGCTGCAAAGCGTGCGAGAAACTGTCCCTGCTGCATCATACCGTTCATGTTACGCGATACATGCTTCAAGATCCGATCACCGGCTTGATGGACCAAACTATCATTGATCATCTTGAATTCATCTAAATCTACCACATGATCTGCGGTTGGTAAAAGAGTTCAAATTCCCCCAACACCATCGCTTTTCGAAGATGATTTTCCATTTCAAGCCGCTCATTGATTGAATCATCCATCTCCATTGTAAAAAATTGAACGCTGTTTCTTCCCTCTAATTTTGCCCGATGCATCGCTAAATTCGCATTTTTCAAGAGCATCACATTGCCTTCGGGAATCGGTTGAAGGACTTCGATTGAGCCGTCCTGATTGAAACCCTTCACCATTCCAGGTTCTGCATGATCGCCTCGAGTCACCATTAATGGGTAAAGAGAGCGCGAATCCGCGATGCTCATTATCATTTTCGTGCTTCCCCAGCTCGATTTATGATTTGATCATTTTTAAGACACATCCACCTCTTTTATCGACCATTCCTGTTGACCTCTTCATTCTTAACAGGGTGTAAAAACTCCTATTTTACTATTTTTCTCACATGGAAGACGGGTCTTTTGTTCTAGTTTATTTCAATTTCTGTTAAGATACTTTTTTAATTGATAAGATTCCCCTATTTGTAAAATTGAGCATTAACCCCCTTGTCCTTAAATGGTATACTGATAATTACATTCAAAAAAGAAACAAAGGCTTGATACATATGAAAAATCTATTATTCGGAATTCTAACATTTGCAGTATTGTTTGGCGTGTCTTCTCTAGCCGTGAGTCCTGAGTTGACGGACATTTTTGTAGATGATCAACAGATGGAACAAATGGAAGATCTGAGACAAAAAGAACGGAACACGTCCAACTCCCCTTCAATTTCACCAGAAAATATGCTGAAACAGACCGGGCGGGAATGGAAATCCTTCTCAGACCACGAACGACTTACATTTGCAATCCACCTGGCAAAAGGACTGAAGGAAAGAGGCATCCCTATCGAGGCTCCAAGCCAGATCATTGAAAAAATCGACCATTACTATGAATCGAACCCGACAGATGAAACGATTAAAAAAGCGATCATGGCCCTCATTGCTGAAGACCGCTTTACCGATTGAACGAAAAAAAGAGCTTGTCCGTCCGGCTTAGACATGTGTACCATACACTTGTCAGTTCCCACTCAGCCGCTCTGGAAAGCTCTTTCTTGATGATTTGACATATTATAATACGCTGTAGCCTAAATACAATACCAGAATAAAGGATATGAAGAACATGATCCACATTCCGGTGACAGAAGCACCTTTTTTCGCTTTCGCTAAAACCATTTCCATACTTCCGATCACCCAAATACCAGCCAACGCTTTGACAAATAGACTGATTGCATAATAACCGCCTGATAAGTGTTGGATAAACAACATTCCACCGGTAACGATAATGAAGACATAAAATAATCTTAAAATCATGCTTGTGATCTTATGGCCCTTTGCTTTACCTGCTTTCATCAAGAAATACGATACAATAAACAGGATGATCGCAATCGCCCATGACGTAACATGTGCATGAAGCATCCAGCATTCCTCCTCCTCAAACTCAATCGATTTCATCATATCAGAACCCCTTTTAAATTGGAAATCTGATGCTGAGGGTGTTTTGGAATAGCGTTTTCATTTATAATGAGAAAAGAGTCAAAAATGAAAAGAATGGAGTGAGCCACATGAGTAAAGTAAAAAATCAACATGGCACAGAAGAAATTATTTCTAAAACAGAACAATATGGAGCAAAGAACTATCTCCCACTCCCTATCGTAATCTCTGAAGCTGAAGGTGTTTGGGTTAAGGACCCTGAAGGCAATAAATATATGGACATGCTGAGTGCATATTCTGCCGTCAATCAAGGGCACCGTCACCCGAAGATCATCAAAGCTCTTAAACAACAGGCTGATCGTGTAACACTCACATCACGCGCATTCCACAACGATCAATTAGCTCCATTTTATGAAAAAGTAGCAAAATTGACGAATAAAGACATGGTCCTTCCTATGAACACAGGAGCAGAGGCGGTTGAAACGGCAATCAAAACAGTACGCCGCTGGGCTTACGATGTAAAAGGTGTAGCCGATAACCAAGCAGAAATCATTGCATGCGAAGGTAATTTCCACGGCAGGACGATGACAGCAGTCTCCCTTTCTTCTGAGGAAGAATATAAACGAGGCTTCGGTCCGATGCTTCCAGGGATCAAGGTCATCCCATACGGTGACATTGAAGCTCTGCGTAATGCTATCACGGAAAATACAGCAGCATTCCTGTTCGAACCGATCCAGGGTGAAGCCGGCATCAACATTCCTGCAGATGGGTTCCTGAAAGAAGCACGTGAATTATGTACTTCAGAAAAAGTATTGATGGTTGCTGACGAAATCCAATCCGGATTAGGACGCTCTGGGAAAACGTTCGCATGTGATTGGGAAAACGTCGAACCAGACATGTATATTCTAGGTAAAGCACTTGGCGGCGGAGTATTCCCGATTTCCTGCGTTGCGGCAAACAAAGATATCCTAGGTGTTTTCACCCCAGGCTCCCACGGTTCCACATTTGGAGGGAACCCGTTAGGATGTGCAGTATCCATCGCTTCACTTGAAGTTTTAGAAGAAGAAAAATTGGTAGAACGTTCATTAGAATTAGGGAACTACTTCCAAGAGGAATTGAAGAAAATCAACAATCCGAAGATCAAAGAGGTTCGCGGACGGGGATTATTCATCGGTGTCGAACTTACAGAAGCAGCACGTCCTTATTGCGAACAGTTGAAAGAAAGAGGATTGCTTTGTAAAGAAACGCATGATACTGTCATCCGTTTCGCCCCACCGCTTGTCATTGAGAAGAAAGACTTGGAATGGGCAATCGGAAAAATCAAAGAAGTGCTCGAAGCATAAAAAACAAGGATGGAGAACAGGCCCAACAGGGTCTGTTCTTTTATGATTTCAGGACTTTCTTCAGTTCTTATTAAGGATCAAGATGAATATGTCTATGATAGCTTATCTTATTTTTCATCTTTGGAGGGTCCGTTTATGAAAAACGTACGAATCTGGTTACATATCGCGCTGCTAGGAAGTTTTGCACTCCCCTGGCTTAAAATCCCTTTTATTGTCACCGTTGTTCCTGTTGTCGGTTACCAGCTTCCTTTCAAAACAAATTCACTCGCGAACCAACTGAACAGTTTAGGAGTCATGTCGATCAGTTACGACCAAATCGCCTCAATTTACGTGATGCTGGTGGCACCTGTCATTGCTGCATTGGTTTTAGTGATGTTACTTTTAAAGCGGAAACCAAGCGTTTATCTGGATAGTGTAGCGGGTATGATTTCAGTGATGAGCTGTCTGTACATCCTTACCAATACGGGAAACATCGTCACATTCGGATTCTATGTGACCCTGATTATTTCTCTGCTGCTTGTTGCATCACCATTGTTACATGGGGAAAAAGAAAAGAGTATCCGTGTCCAGAACCAAGCCGTGTTGAAGTGAACTTTAAACCCGATAAGTACTTTACACCCCTTTTTCTGCTCTCTAAGGTACTTGGGAAAAACCACAATCAAAAATACCGTGGTAGAACCAATTTTAAAAAAGGATTGACCCGAAATTTGTTCAACTGTGGGTCAATCCTTTTTCCGTTTATTCTATTCTTTTAAACCGATTGAGATGTACTTGGTCTCAAGATATTCTTCAATTCCCTCGATTCCGCCTTCCCGGCCTAGTCCACTCTGTTTCATGCCTCCGAATGGAGCTTGTGCCGCTGAAGGGACGCCATCATTCCATCCGACAATACCATAATCAAGGGCCTCTACGATTTTCAATCCCCGGCTATAATGCTCACTGAACACATACGCGGCTAAACCATACGGCGTCATGTTTGCATACTTCACAGCTTCTTCATCCGTTTTTACCTTCTGAATCGGTGCCACAGGGCCAAAAGTCTCTTCGTTCATGATCAACATGTTTGGTTCTACGTCGATGAGTACAGTCGGTTCATAGAAATATGTTCCGTTTTCAGCTTCATGGCCTTTTCCACCGACAACACACTTCGCCCCCTGGTTGATCGCATTCTGCACATGCTTTCCGACTTTCTCGTATGCGTCTTTATTGATCATCGGCCCGATGTCAGTATCCTCGTCAAAACCATTCCCAACCCTCAGTTTTTCCGTTACAGCAACGATTTCCTCAATGAATTCATCGTAAATTTTTTCCTGGACATAAATCCGATTGCCACAAATGCAGGTCTGTCCCCCATTACGGAACTTGGATGCGACGGTCTGTTGGGCCGCGTATTTAATGTCCGCATCATCAAGGACGATAATCGGTGCATGTCCGCCAAGCTCAAGAGACATATTTTTCACCTGATCCGCACCTTGTTTCATCAACAGCTTTCCGACTTCTGTCGAGCCAGTGAACGTCACTTTACGGACTTTCGGATTCGACAAAAGCTCCTCCCCGATTTCAGAGGATTTACCGGATACGATGTTGACGACCCCCTTCGGAATACCTGCTTCCTGGCAAAGCTCCACTAGACGGACAGCAGTCAATGGCGTTTCATTCGGTGGTTTGACGACAAACGTACATCCAGCCGCTAATGCAGGACCCAACTTCCGGGTGATCATTGCAGCAGGGAAGTTCCATGGTGTAATCGCCCCGACCACACCCACTGGCTGCTTGATGACTTGCATCCTTTTACTTTCTTTTGAAGAAGGGATTGTTCTGCCGTAAATCCGTTTTCCTTCCTCAGCAAACCATTTCAGAAAGGATGCCGCATACTGGACTTCTCCTTTGGATTCCTTCAATGGTTTCCCCATTTCTTCAGTCATGAGCTTTCCCAGCTCATCCACATGTTCAAGCATCAGATCATGCAATTTTTCCAGGTAGGCTGCGCGATCATAAGCTGTCAGATTCGACCACGATGGAAACGCCTCATAAGCTGCATCTATTGCCATTTTCGCTTCCTTTTTCCCGCCTTTAGGAACGGTGCCGACGAGATCACCTGTTGCAGGATTCACTACTTTGACTTTTTCGAGACCATAATCAGACCATTCATTATTGATAAAAATACCTTTATCCATCGTAACGCCTCCATTTTAAAAATGATCGTAACTACTAAACAATTCCATTAGGTACGGACGATTAAACATCATTGCAGACTGGATTCGATAGAGCACCGATGGTTTCTACCTCGACTACGACGACATCATCTGCTTTCAGGTATTTAGGCGGGTTGAATCCTTTCCCTACTCCAGCGGGTGTTCCAGTTGCGATGATGTCTCCAGGTTCAAGGGTCATTCCCTTCGACAGGACTTCGATCAACTCCGGTATTGAAAAAATCATTTTGGCTGTAGAAGAACTTTGGCGTGTTTCCCCATTGACGTAGGTGGTGATATGTAAATCGTGAGGATCAGCGACTGCAGATTTATGGACCAATGCTGGTCCCGTCGGGCAGCTCGTATCAAGGCTTTTCCCGAGTAAAAATTGTTTGTGCTTGCTCTGAAGGTCTCTTGCGGTTACATCATTAATGAGGGTGTATCCGAAAACATAGTCATATGCTTCTTCCCTCGTAATGCCTTTCCCCTTCTTGCCGATGACGACAGCAAGTTCTCCCTCATAATCGATATCGGTTGAGACCTTTGTCGGGATGATGATCGGTTGCTCAGGACCGATCACCGTTGTCGGGGCTTTCGAAAAGATCATCGGCACTTCTGGGACATCAGCTTCCGTGCCAAGTTCGAGGGCATGATCGAGGTAATTCTTCCCTACACAAAAAATGTTTTTCGGCGGACGCGGAATCGGAGCCAGTAACTCGAGAGTTTCGACATCAACAGTGTAGTTGCCTGTTTTGTCCTGTTCCCTCAATTGCCTTCGGATATCCTCGACAGATTTTATAAATCGATCACCAAGCCCGATTGCTTCAAACAGGTTGTTCGGAAAATCCACATTTAACGCAGAGGCCGCGCTTGTCAGATCAAGTGCTTTTTCAGGTTCGTTTTCCAAAATAATAGCAACAACCTGTTTTTTGTGATGGGCTCCATAGATGAATTTCATATCTTCCTCCTATTGATCATGGATGCGGTCATACTCAGAAGCAAGCTTAAAATCCACTTCTGTCAAGCCATTTGCCTGCCATGAGCTTAATTTGACCGTTACTAGTTTATAGTCGATCGAGATGAGCGGATGATGTTGGACCTCTTCGGAAAGTTTAGCGATTTGAGTGACAAAATCGATCCCATCCAGATAGTCACTGAATCGGTATTTTTTCGTGATCCATTTTTCGTCGGTCAGTTTCCAGCCATCAAGTTCCTGAAGCTGTACATTGATTTGCTCTTCCGTAAATCGTTCCATCAAAGCGCCTCCTTTTACTGAATGTTTATTTAATCTTGTGCCATCCGAAGAGGTGAACAGATTAATCGGTAAAGTGAACAGATTATTCGTATAAGTGAACACAATGATCGGGGAAGTGAACAAAAACGCTCAGAAATGAAAGATCAACTTCACTTTTGTAATATCATTCGCTCAGACACACGTATATACTTCCATTTCTAACTTAAAAATTCCTCTTTTCATAATAACTGTGAAGTTTCCTTTCAAAATGTGATAAAATGAATAGTTAAATAATCAATTTATTTTTTCGGTTAATCAGGAATATCAGCGGTTAAAACGTTCCGAACTGTGACAACCGAAGTGGAGTGAAAAAGATGAACATAGTTGTAAGCAGCTTAAACGCTAAATACATCCATACATGCCTTGCATTAAGATATTTGAAAACTTATTGCGAGCCTGCTTTTCATATCGAAATGGCTGAATATACAATCAAAGATCCGGTCATGAACATCGTCAGCGATTTATATTCACGAAACCCTGATGTGATCGGTTTCAGCTGTTATATTTGGAACATTGAAGAAACGATCCCGATCATCGAAATGTTGAAAAAGATCAAACCTGACATCAAAATCGTTCTCGGGGGACCTGAAGTTTCTTATGATGTCCCTCACTGGCTAGAACGCCTTGAACATATCGATTACATCATCGTAGGTGAAGGTGAAGAAACCTTCAAGGATCTATTACATGCCTTAGAAAAAAACGAAGACGTCGAATCCGTTGCAGGTCTAGCCTACATGAGGGACGGGAAACCATACCGGACTGCTCCCAGACCCAAGCTCGACCTGAAAAAAGTCCCTTCTCCTTTCCGTGTTGAAGAAGATCTGCCCCAGCTATCAAAACGGGTGACCTACATCGAAACAAGCAGGGGCTGCCCATATTCCTGTGCATTTTGCTTGTCTTCGATTGAAGTAGGTGTAAGATACTTCGACATCGGAATGATGAAGGAAGAGATCCGTTTCTTGATGAAAAATGGAGCACGAACGATCAAGTTCGTCGACCGGACGTTCAATATCCGTAGAGATTATGCGCTGGAAATGTTCGACTTCTTGATAAAGGAGCATCTTCCAGGCACCGTATTCCAATTTGAAATCACAGCGGATATCATGCGCCCGGAAGTCATCGAATTCTTGAATGAGCATGCACCAGCAGGATTGTTCCGTTTCGAAATCGGTGTCCAATCGACGAATGACAATACCAACGAACTGGTTGAACGACGCCAAAATTTCGAGAAACTGACAAGGACAGTGACTACGGTACGTGATGGCGGCAAAATCGTCCAGCATCTTGATTTGATTGCTGGTTTGCCAGAAGAAAACTACGATTCTTTCCGAAAAACGTTCAACGACGTGTTTGCTTTCCGAATCGAAGAAGTCCAGCTTGGATTTTTGAAAATGCTGAGAGGAACAGGGATGCGGATACGCGCTAAAAACCATGATTACATCTATATGGAAAAGGCGCCTTATGAGATTCTCGGAAACAATGTATTGAGTTTTGATGAAATCATCAAGATCAAACGGGTAGAAGATGTCCTTGAGAAATTCTGGAATGACCACCGTATGGACACGACTGTCAGTTATTTGATCGACCATGTCTTCCCTTCGGCATTCGATTTCTTTCAGCAGTTCGGTGACTATTGGGAGGCACGCGGATGGTCACGAATCGGCCATCAGCTTGAAGACTTGTTCAAACGTCTCTATTCCTTTTTACGTGAACAGGGTATCCCGCAGCTGGAAATCGTGGAAGGTTTGATGAAGTACGATTATTTCATCCGCCAAAAGAATAAACCTCGGAAGCCCTGGTGGGAGTTTTCGATGGATAAGCCGACGCAAACTTCATACTTGCGTTTCCTTTCTGACCATCCTGAAAAAGTTTCAGACGATTTCAAGGAACTTGACTTGAGTGAAAAGGAATTGCACAAGCATGTCATGATCGAAAACTTGTCCTTTGACCTGGATGCATTTTTAAATGATGGCGAGCTTGTCAGAAAAGGGACACTCCTGATTGTCTATTTCGATCCGAAAACAAGATCGGCCACATCTTTTACTGTTGACGATGAACAAACGAAAATAACTGAAATCGTATAAATCTTAGGAGGTCTATCATGGCAAATACTCATACGTATACTCGGAAAGAAGAAATAGCCAATGCGATTACACATGGGATAGGGGCATTATTCAGTATTGTTGGACTCGTCTTCCTCGTGGTCATGTCGGCAGTGGATGGATCGGCCTGGCATGTGGTCAGCTTTTCAATTTACGGAGCATCCATGCTATTGCTCTATACAGCTTCAACATTGGTGCATAGTTTTCCAGAGGGAAAAGCGAAGGATCTTTTTGAGATTTTCGATCATGCGGCCATCTATATATTCATTGCAGGAACGTATACACCTTTCTTGTTCATCGTCGTGAAAGGTGCACTGGGATGGACGTTGTTCGGGGTCGTGTGGGGGATTGCAATCGTAGGGGTTTTCTTCAAAGCGTTTTTCGTTAAGAGATTCCTATTCATTTCGACCATCATCTACATTGTAATGGGATGGTTGGCTTTGATTGCATGGAAGCCATTGATGACGACGATGCCAAGTACTGGCTTGCAGCTTTTCATCATCGGTGGTGTCTTATACACGGTCGGAACCGTATTTTATGTATGGCGTGGATTTCCATATCATCACGCAGTTTGGCACCTGTTCGTTTTAGCAGGTTCTGCTGCACACTTTTTTGCCATACTCCTTTACATCCTTCCGATCCAGATGGCTTGAACCTTTTATCGGTGCAATTCTGGAATATATGGGTGGAAATTGAAAAATTATCGGTGCAATTCCGGAATATATCGGTGGAACCCATATAAAAAATTAGAGGATGGCTGAATTTACGAGCCATCCTCTTTCTTATACTTCTATTCTGTTCCATCATCGTCGGATTCAAGATCAACAGTACCTTCACTATCTGCCGGGTCTGATGTTGGTCCCTCATCTGGAGACTGAATCCTATCTTGTTCTTCATCTTCGGGAGTTTGTTGTTCCTCTGATTCCCCGCTGGTTCCACTCTTCTTCTTCCCTGTACTCTTCGATTCGATCTCCATATCTTCTACAAGGAAAATATTCGGATCAGACATAATTATTTCATCTACCTTCAATCCTTTGGATACTTCCTTATAAGCTTCATTTTCAAAACCGAAGCTGACCTTCCGTTTGTCGATGTAGTCATTCTTCACAACCAAGACATACGCTTCCCCATCATCATGGAGAACCCATTCATGCTTCACAGCTACTGCATTTTCTACAGCAACCGGTTTCATCGTAACCTCTACCGTACTTCCGACAGGCAATTGGTTCTCACCTTCTAGGTCAAGCTCAATATCCACGGGAAACTTCAAATCTTCCTTTGACTCGCCTGCCGGTCCGATATCTGTTATGACTCCTTTTCTATCTCCTCCCCGTGAGGCGCTAACTTCTACCTCATCTCCCTCTCTTAAAAGCAAGACATCACCTTCGGAAAGATAAGCTCTGGCCATGACCTGATCCTCACTCGAAATGACGACGATCGGCTCTTCACCTGATCCTGCATTCACATTCACCTTTTGGACAGTGCCTGCCACATTGCTTTTGACCACTTTCTCATCGAGCTTGGACTCCAAATGTTTCACTTCTGATTCTTTGCTCGAGATTACCCGTCCAATACGCTTCGTTTGATAAGAAGCATCCGCTTTTTGCTGCTCAAGCAAAAAGATGCTGGACTCACTCTTCTCTTCTTCGTCCTTATCTGATTCTGTACGGATTTGTCCAGCTAAGATTGTTTCACGATCTTCAAAAAAACCCTGTTCCGTCTCAAGCTCATTGATTTCATTTTCCAACGTCGTGATCTGGTTTTCAATATCCGTTGATTGATACTTAAGTATTTCTGACCCTGCAGAAACCACATCCCCTTCTTGGACAAGGACTTCTTCTAACACACCCCGATGAACTTCATTATAAATTTCCTGCGTTTCCAACGGAATGATCGTTCCTGTCGCCTTCATGGTTTCCCGGAGATCCTGATTCTCAATCTTCGCCATTTCATAAGGCTTTTCACTGGCAAACAATGATTCATCCAAAAGGAACAAATACGTATTTAAAATGATAAATAATAGGATCGGTAGCCCTATCAATGCTCTTTTCATATGCCGGTTCAACCTGATGCCCCCCAATTCTATCCGTTCAATGGCAGATGATACATCGTATTGATTATAGCGATGCTCGTGATGAATAGTAGATGTAATCCGATAGATACTGTCCACACATATCGTTTCGACTTCAACGATACTTCCATCAATAGCTTGATAGATGCGTAGATATGCCAGATGAAAAAGATCGTAATCCATCCGAAAAAGCTGGTCAGAAATACATGGTCGGTAATCGCATTGATCCATGGCCCTACACCAAAGGGTGACAGCATTTCAATGGAACCGAAAGCCAACATATAAGGGATGTTCGCTGCTAAACCTATTAAGATGATGACGTACAAATACGTATGTAAAACAAATAACTTTCTAAAACCGATATCTCGGAAGAATCCCCAGAACGATAAGGCAGATGCCCCAATGAGGATGAAAGGTAATGCAAACCCACTGATCGCTCCAACGATTCCGATGTAAATCGAAGCTGCCTGCTTTTGTTCTGCTGTCAATTCCATCGCCACAGCTTCTGGCATCTTCAACCATTCTGCAGCGCCTATATAAAAAAGAAAACCGAATACGAGCGAGCTGCATAATAACAAAATCAAAACTCTCAATCTATATCCTTGGATGGATGAGGATTCTCTCAAAGAATGCAATGTTTCCTCAGGCCTGAACAGCCCTTTCCAAACCTGTACCTGGTGTTCCAACCGGTATCCCCCTTTTCTGTGTCGTACATGATGGCATAATCTATCCTACCAGATTTCAATGAATATATCCTATTTTTTCCGATATATTTTTTATTACTTTCTCGCAAGTAACGCCCAATGATATGGACCAGTCTGCCCCCACCGGACATCCTTGAAGCCTGACTTTCTTGTCCTTTCATCCATATCATATATCAATGGATAATCTTCTAAATCATCACAATACTTCCCTATCATTCCTCTTGCCTGGATTCTCGCAGATTCAGAAGCGAACATGAATATCCACCAACAGAAAAAGTCCTCCGTCTTTTAAGACACGAAATACGTTTCTTTTAATACAATATCCTGTTCTTTGGGCAAAACTTCATGGAAAGTAAAACTGGAAACGACTGCCTCGAAGAAAGCCGATGGTTGAAAATTTTCTGTAAAAGTAACCATTTGAAAGAATGTATCAAGATGCAGCTGTCTGCATTCCTCCAGCATTTTATCGGATAAATCAATTCCATATACGTTTTCAGCATGAATCTTTTAACAAATCCACCAGTTCCGATTCCAATATCCAAAAGGGTGGAAATTTTCAATCCCTGTACCTCCTGCAGCTTCACTTAAACTTGATTCATAACCAAGTAACGGGCTATTCGGGCTTTGTACAAATTCCTCCTAAGATCTTGCCCCATTCATTGGACAGTCGTAAGGTTTCTACTTGTTTTCTCAACCCATATCCTCCAATTACCATTCTATTCTGCTACACTTCGATATTTTTTACCAATATCCTTGTTTTTTCTATCATAAATTTCCATAAATCAGCTAAAATTCTAGTGTTCAATAGGAGGCACATCTTTGGCATCAACCTCCTTCATGGACAGAAATAATTCGCCATTTCGATTGTATGAACCATAAAACACTGAACCTCTATCTGATATATTCTGTTCTGCCAGTTTTTCTTCAAGCCAAACCTCGCTCTTTTTCAACCACCGCAATAAATCAAACTGGACTTCACCATCCAAAATGATTGGAATTTCATATTTCACTGGTTCACCTGTGAGCTTCAAATCTTCTCTGATCACAACTTCTTTCGAAGGGATCATTTTCACCGATAAATTCCCATTTGCTTCAATGATGGCTATCTCGACATCCCCCACGTTATACACGTTCTTTTCCCGAAGCATCTGCAGGATATTATCGATCGAGTATTTTTCCTTTTTCATTTTTTCATAGAGAAATTGTCCTTTATAGATCACCACTGCAGGTTCGAAGGTCATCCATTTTCCGAGGCTTCGATTTTTCATTTTTAGATAGATGATCAACTTATGGAGCAGGGCAATTACAATCATTGCCACAATCGTGTGGAAATGGTTGATTTTCGGGTCGGCAATATCGGCACCAACCACCGCACCCAAAACTAAAATGACAAGAAAATCAAAAACGGGTAGTTCACCAATCGACCGTTTTCCCATATAAAGTGTGACGAACAGCATGAATGGCAGGATTGTAATGATACGTCCGATCACTTTGACCGAATCAATCAATATCTCCATCATAAAATACACCTCATTTGTCTATATAAAACCATCCTCTCCAAACCGACTATAATTTATAAAGAAAACTTGGCAAAACCGAGCTTTAGCGAAGGTTGAGCCTTAATTGCCCTTATACTGAAGAAAGTATTTAAGCTTTCTTGCAGTGCAAAGAAAACTTGGCAAAACCGAGCTTTAACGAAGGTTGAGCCTTAGTTGCCCTTATACTTTCTTACAGTAAAGAAAACTTGATTGTCCCAAGATTCACCAGGTTCATCTTTAGTCACCCAAAATGGAAAAGGGACTGACCAGATACGGCCAATCCCAATTACATCCCATTACAATGTTTCGATGGAGACACTGCTTCCTTTTCCTGATGGAGTAGCTGGGGTGACGATCAGCTTCCTTGGTAATCGTGCACGCAGTTCAGGCACGTGAGAAATCACACCAACTGAAACCCTCTCCATTTGTAATCGCTCCAACGCTGAGATCACTGTATCCAGCAAGGACTGGTCAAGAGTGCCAAAACCTTCATCCAAGAAGAAGAACTCTAATGGATACTCCCCTTGCAACTGGATTTGAGCAGATAATGAGAATGCTAGTGCCAGAGATGTCAAGAATGTTTCTCCGCCGGATAATGAAGTGACAGGTCTCCGTACACCACCATTTGCATCATCCCTGATCACAAAACCACCTGATGAATCCACTTCTAACGCATAGCGTTGTCTAGTCAGTTCACCCAATCTTTGGGAGGCATCCTCTGCTACTTGATTCAGCTGTTCTTCTGCAATGAACTCGACAAAGCTGTTCCCACGGAAAACTGCCTGTAATTTACCGAGCCTTTCTGATAGCTCCTTATTTTTCAATCGTTTCTCCTCTAACATAGCAAATTTCTCCGCTCTGTTTTGCAGATCCGATAGAGCCGTTTCAATCTTCGCTTTTTCAGAAACGGCTTCCTCTTTTTCCTGTTTTGCTTGCCTCAACTCTTCCTGGACCCGCTCCCATTCCTCTATACTGACCTCTTTATTATTCAAAAGGTTGAACAATCTTTTCTGATCATGCTGATGATTCTGTTTTTGTTTATGGTATCGCTCTATTTCCTCTTCCCAGACTTTTTGTTTTTGGGTCGGGACGAGAGCTTCTTTTACCTGTTCCTTAGAGTCGAAAGAGGTTTCCTCTGCTAGTTGATTCCACTTATCTTGTGCCCTCGATAAACGGACTTCGATATTTTGCAGCGTAGATTTTGCTACTTCAAATTCCTGCTCGATCTTCTGTAGTTTTTTACTTTCCCTTTCTGCTTGTTGAAGAGCGGTTTGTTCTTTTTGTTTCAACTCATCCAATTGTAGTTGGACGTTCTGATAAAGCTTCTCCGCTTTATCATTCCCACAGATTCCTTCAATCTTTTCCTGTAGTTGCTCACATCGTTTTTCCATATTCGATACTTTAGAGGAGAGCTCTGCTACATGAAGTTTAAGTGACTGGTAGTCTTCAACTGTGCTTGTAATCGTACCATCCACGTCGACCAGATAGGTTACGCTCCTATCATAGCGTTCATTCAAATCTGTGACCTCTCCTTCGATCTCATCCATCTCTTTTTGTAATCGTTCCAAATGATCAAATTGATAGGACTTGAATGATTCATCCCAACGCTTTTCCTGCTCAACTGATATTTGATTAAATTCCTTCAGCTTCTCTTCCAACTTGGCAGAATCACGCTTACATGAGTTCAAGTTTGTCGTTTTTTCCAATAGTTTTTTGTCATACTCAGCGAATAATGAGATGAATTTGCTACGTTTTTCTCTCAGCTCTATTACATCTTGCTTGAAGCCTTTCGTCTCCGTTTTTAGTAGCTTCAAGTAATCATTCAGGTCTTTTATCGATTGGAGTGAGTTCTCGATCGGGTCGAAGGTAGTGGCAGCAATTTCATTTTCACTGAACTCCCCTTTTTTCACATAATCCTGAATCGCTTCAAAAAGGTGTTCTAAATCTTTCTTACTGAAATTGACAGCCTTCTCCTCTTCTTTTAACGATTTGTAAATCAACTCCAGTTCTACAACCATTTCTTTATAATCTTCAGCGCCCTCTGCAGCATCACTTACAGGCGCCGGATGTTCCTTTGAACCACAAACAGGACAGGCTTCTCCGGCTCTTAATTCCTCAGCGATTTGTGCTGAAAGCGCATGTAGTTCAATAGTTTTCTGCTTCTGGACCGTGTCTTTCAAGTATTGATCGATCGAGTGTTCGGCACGTTCAATCACCCGGTCGTGCTCACAAACACGATTGTACAACGTTTCTATATGCTGCAGAAGATAACCGATATTCTGTTTTACATTTTTCTTCTGTTTTTTAAGCATAGAGATTTCATCATTCAATTTCTTTTCCGTCGAAGCAATTTTGGAGTGCTCCCTGATCAATTCGTCTTTCGTTCCATTGGTCCGGCTGATTTCTTGTTTAAGAGCAAGTGCATCCCTTAATCGGTTTCGATGTTCAATCGGTATCGTCTTCTTTTTAATGGCCGCCTTGATCTCCGTTTGCTTTTCGATTGCTTGCTGTTTTTTTCTTTTTAATTTGATGAGTTTGGTTTCTACAGCTTCAAGCTCTTCTTCCGCTTTCGTCAGTTTCACTTCCTCGTCAGAAAGGGATCGTTTTTCTTTTACAAACTCAATTTCCATTTGTTTTGCCTGTTTCAACTGTTGAAGACGCTCATACAATACAGGCTCTTTTTCTGTTCGTTCACTTTGGATTCCATGAACCAGATTTTGTGTTTCTTCAACTAGATGTTTCGATTGTTCCCTTGAACGGGACAGTTCTTCCATCTTTCCCTTCCATGTCTGTTGCTCTGTAAGGATCGCTTCCAGCTCTTCAACAAAAGGGAACAAAGAATCCGCTTCTTCTGCAAGTTTCAAATTCTCCTCAAGTTCTGATATTATAGGTGCTTTTTCCTCCAGTTGGGCGAGCTTCCGTCTCACTTCATCCAGTTCTTCCTGCCAACTCCAGATTTGCCTGTAATGCTCGAATTGGACTTCCTTCTTGTCCAGATTAAGGTTTTTCCGTTTCACGGTATCGATCGACTCTTCCAGCTGGTGTTGAAGTTCATCGATCATTTCCTTTGAAGCATTGCCCAGACCTTGCTGTTCAGCCAAGATCTCTTTTAAATACACGTTGGTTTCTTCCACCCGTGATTTCAAGCGATGATTAAGATGATCTCCATACTTCTCTAAATGAAAGAGACGTTGCAACATCTGTCTTCGTTCAGTTCCTTTCAATGAAAGGAATTCGGCAAACTTTCCTTGAGGCAACACCACAGCACGTGTGAAGTCTGTGATCGTCAACCCTAGAATGCTTTCAACCTGTGAAGTTACATCCCGTTCTTTATCCGCAAGGACAGCTGTTTCATCGTGTATGATTTCGATCAGACGGCAAGTACTTGTACGGATTGAGTCGTTCTTCCCTTTTTTATAGGTCCGCTCAATCTTATACCGTTTTCCTGTTTGTTGCTTTCCCAATTCGAAGGTGAAGCTGACATGAAGCTGATCCTCAGCATGGTTCATAATTCCCTGTATCGTGTTCGCTGCACGTTCTATCTTCCCGTAAAGAGCAAGTGTGAGTGCATCCAACAAGGAGGATTTCCCACTCCCAGTTGGCCCGAAGATTCCGAACACGCCGCCTTCACAAAGGGATTGGAAATCGATATCCTGCCTTTCCCGAAAGCTATGTAAACCTGAAACAGAGAGGTGTATAGGTCTCAATGTTATACACCTCCTTCATTTTCATGGATGAGTTCCATGAACAGATTCACTGTCGCTTCATCTGGAGTTCCACCATTCGTCTGTCTTTCATAAAAGCGTTTGAACAGCTCATCAATCGGAAGGTCGGAGGTCCGTTTATCCCTATCCATCCCATCCATCTCTTCGAATACCGGTCTGATGTGGATGAACCCTTCATTTGCGTTCCTGAGATGGTGGATTTGTTCCATACTCAATGTATCTTTCAAATGGACTTCTAAATCAATCCAAGCATTGGCGTCCTTTTTTTTATCCAGCCAACGATGGACCTGTGCAAGGCCATCTTCTGCTTTCCAACGTACCAGGGGCTTCCCGCACGATAAATGGACTTCCTCCATGTTTGGTTCTGAACCTGGTACAATATCAAGGATCGTGATCGATTTGGATTGGCCAGCTTCAGAAAAGCTGTAACATAGCGGTGAACCAGAATACCTGGCCAGGCTGCTTGTACGATGGATCGATTGTGGACGATGCAAATGCCCAAGTGCGATATACTGGGCTTTGGAGGGGAGAGCATTGGCAGATACTGTGTAGGCCCCACCGACCTGGATCGGCCTTTCCGATTCACTCTCACGACCACCAGCCACATAAATATGGCTCATCGCAATGTTTACGCTGGATGCATCAAAATCACAGCAAAGTTCCTCGAACAATTTTTCGATACGGATATCATAGGCATTCCGTAATGCTTCTTCATCAAAGGATTCCGTCAAAATCTCTTTCAACCTGGATTCCGAAGGATATGGGAGACCAGCAAGCCTCAATCGTTCGCCAGTCGATTCGATCCCAAAGCTGATCGGGTGGATGGTCGGGTATCCTAAAATACTGATTCCATGGAGGGCTGCAAGTGGTCCAGATGCACTCAACCGATCGGGATTATCATGGTTCCCTGCAATGATGATGACTTTACACTTTTGATTTTTCGTCAATTTTGCCATAGATTCATAGAATAATTGTTCTGCCGCCGCCGGGGGATTGACCGTGTCAAACACATCACCAGCCATCAAGACGACATCCACATTCTGGTCTTCCACAATACCACATAATTCTTCAAGAAATTGTTCCTGCTCAGAAAGACGGTCCCTTCCCTCAAGTGTCCTTCCGAGATGCCAGTCAGCAGTATGAAGTAGTCTCATAGATTCCCCCTAACATGGCAGACTTAATAGATGTCCACCATCAAAAAAGTATAAAAATTTCTCTTTGCAAGGTTTTTTCCAAATTTGTTCTAATGCCTTCGAATAAAGATCAAGCTGTACGGTGTAACGCCTTTCGAGAACTGGACGCGCGTGTTCAAAGTCCTCGAAACGGTTTCTGATGGCATCCGTTTTATAATCCAGCAATACGAGTCCATCCTCTTCTTCAATTACACAATCGATCACACCTTGGACCAGAACATGTTCATCAAGGGAACCGTCCCAATCCGAATAGGCGTCCCGTGCTGGCAATGCAAGACTGAACGGCACCTCGCGATGGACCGTTGAACAGTGTTGGATCCGTGCTCCCAGTTCTGTTTTGAAAAACTGTTCGATCGACTTGATATCGATAACCTCAGCTTGTTCCTGTGTCATCAGTTCATTGTTGACAAGCTTTGCTACTGTCTCTTCAATGGTTTCCTCCGATATGGTCTCGGAAGGTTTCATCACATGCTGCATCACGAGGTGTATCGCTGTACCACGTTCAGCTGCATTCAATGATTTTTCCTGCATGAAGTTCGGACGTTCACCGATCAGGTTCCGGTATTGTCTGACGAACGATGTGTCTCCATATTCATCCCTTGTTTCCATGCCCCTTTTCAACTCTGTAACCGATTGTTTGGACATGTGTCTCCTGGATAATCGGTATGGGTAACACCAGGAGAGTGATTCCGCCACTTCACTTTCTTCATCCGTGCTTACCGGAACCCATGACTTGATCTTTTCCAACTGATCACTCTTATCGGCTTCTCTTTCATCATCTATTACGGCAATATCACGTGATTGCAAGATTGCCAGCTCCCACTTATGTTGGGTCTGGATGACACTCTCATCAATCACATTTCCACTTCCCACCCTGTTTCGTAACAATTCCATGCTTGGATGGCGGATGACGGCAGGACCGATCCAATCCAAATAAGATTTAGCCGATGCCCTCTCAAAGTCAGGTAATAACCAGCCTTTCCGCGATACCATGTGCTCCCATTGCTTCACTTGTTTATCAAGCTCCCGGACTGCTCCGACAAGGATCAATTTTTCCTGGGCACGGGTCAGGGCCACATAGAGGATCCGCATCTCTTCAGCCACCATCTCCATCCGGAGGCGTTTCTGGATAGCAAGCTGGGGCAGAGTCGGGTAACTGATCCGATGCTTCGGGTTCATGAATTTCGCACCAAAACCGATCTCCTTATGTAGGAGGAAACCGCCTCTCAAATCCATCTCATTAAAACGCTTGTTCAAATTCGAGAGGAATACAACTGGGAATTCCAATCCTTTACTTTTGTGTATCGTCATGATCCGGACTACATCTTCCTGCTCCCCGAGTGCTCTAGCTGTACCTAGATCCTTCCCTTGATCCCGCATCCGTTCTATGAATCTCAGGAAACGGAATAGACCGCGGAAGGACGTGTTTTCATACTGCCTTGCACGATCATATAAAGCTCTCAAGTTCGCCTGGCGCTGCTGCCCGCCCGGCATTCCACCGACGTAATCGTAATACCCTGTTTCCCGGTAAACCTGCCAGATCAGATCGGACAAATCACCTTGGCGGGCTTTCGTACGCCAATGCTGCAGTTTTTTATAGAAGAGATTGACCTTCTCGTAAGTATCGGAGGATTCTGCTTGTTTTAAAAAGGCCAGGACCGCTTCATAATAGGATCCATTTTTATCAGCAATCCGTACCTTCGCTAGTTCCTCTCCGCTTAATGCGATGATCGGAGAACGGAGTACTGATGCTAACGGAATATCCTGATATGGATTATCGATGACTTGAAGAAGCGCAAGCATGACCGAAACTTCAACTGCTTCAAAATATCCTGTCGACAGATCTGCATATGCGGGGATCCCTTGCTTTTTGAATTCCTCTTGAAGGACAGGGGCAGTCGTCGAAGTCGACCGTAACAAGATCACGATATCCCTGTATTCAATCGGTCGATATTGTTTCAATTTCCCATCGTATACCTGGTAAGGCTGCTGGTCTTCATTATGTCCGATCAACTGTTTGATCCTACCCGCCATCCAGCGTGCTTCCAATTGGATTGATTCGAGGCTCTCAATATCTTCGTCCTCGCCGTCCTCTTCACTCCTGTCGATCAGCACCAATTCAGTCGCAGCCTGCTCATTTTCAGGATAATCAGCGCCTAACCGTAATTTCGCCGCCTCATCATACTCGATTTCCCCGACTGTTTCATTCATGATCTGTTTGAAGAGGAAGTTGGTACTGTCGATGACATCTCTCCGGCTCCGGAAATTCCGCGATAAGTCGATCCGTATACCTTCTCCAGGTTCTGATTCATAAAAGCGCTTATACTTATTTAAAAACAAAGACGGTTCAGCCAGACGGAATCGATAGATGCTTTGCTTCACGTCTCCGACCATGAATAGGTTCGATCCCTCTTTTTGTTCCTTCGTGACGAGCTGGACGATCGACTCTTGTACTAGGTTGGTATCTTGATATTCATCGACGAGGACCTCGATGAACTTTTGCCGGTATTCCTGTGCTGCTTGAGAAGGAATCAACCGTTCTGCTGAAGATTCTTCACCTGACAGGACCTCAAGGCAAAAATGCTCAAGATCCGAAAAATCGACAAGAACTTTTTCTTTCTTTGCAGATTGAAAACGTGATGAAAAGCTTTTTACAAGCTTGATCAACGTATGCATTACCGGGGAAAGTTCCCTGATATGGTTGATGAACGATGCCGGAGTACGGCTAAACAGTTCCTCTTGAAGACTTTCCACCTGTTTTTTGACACGGTTCCGAATCGCTTTGACTCGTTCTATCAAAGCTTCGTCATATTCATCACCTTTACATGGTTTTAAGCGCGAAAAAGAAGAGACCTGGAATGTTTCATACACCTTTTCCCATGATTCAGTACCTGCCTTGATAAGATCCATGATCATCTGCTCATCATTCACCAAAGTATCGTAATAAGGAGCAGGTCCTGCAGGATGGCAAGCCCATTGTTTTGCCTGCCCGATTAATTCGGTCATGCCCCGGAGCTGCAATTGGACGTCCTGGATCAATTCATTTGTCCAGGAAAGTTCTTCAATTCTCTCAATATTTTCACTCACCGAATACTTTTCCACCATTTGATCCAACCATTGATCCGGCCAAGGGTAACTACGGGAAAAGTCATAGAGACGGATGATCATGTTCTGAATTTCATCATCAGCACGGTCGGTACTGAAACGGTCCACCAGGTCAAAAAACGGCTCGTTATCTTCCAAGCCATACTCTTCTTCCAAAAGCTCTTCAAGAACTTCCTGACGGATCAATTCTGCCTCCGTTTCATCCGCGACCCTGAAATTTGGATCCAAATCCAACTGGTAATAATACTTTCGTAAAACTTCGATACAAAATGAATGGAGTGTAGAAATCGATGCTCTGTTCAACAGAGTCAGCTGCCGTCGTAAATGAAGGGATCCGGGTCTTTCCTGTAATGCCTTTTCAAGCGCAAGTCCGATCCGTTTCCTCATTTCAGCCGCGGCAGCATTCGTGAATGTCACGATCAACAATCTGTCGACGTCCACACCATCCTGATCCGTCAGCCTGCGGATAATCCGTTCCACGAGTACTGCTGTTTTTCCAGAACCTGCAGCTGCAGCAACGAGGATGTCTTCTCCCCTTGCAGTGATGGCCTGCCACTGTTCATTCGTCCACTGTGCCCCCTCAGGCTTTGGAATCACTTCACGCATCCTGACTTCCCCCTTTCCTTCGTATTTGATCAAATAATTCAGCGTCTTTCATATGTTTCAAGAATCGATAATTGTTCTCTTCTAAAGAGTGATCGAACTGACAGACAGAACGGAACGAGCAAAACGTACATGGTGTACGTTTTTGCATTTCATAAGGCGCTATATCGATGTTTCCGTTCGTGATATCCGTGCCGATCGAACCGATCATCGAACGGACATAGGAACGTACTTCATTGAATTGCTCTCTATTCATAAGTGAGGAGCCTTTTCGGAAACTGCCATCTTTTTTCGTAGCGACGGGGATGATCTCCGAATGCCCGTCAATGCCTTCATCCATCAGCTGGACAACCTCCTCATCTTCAAGCACATAGCCTTTCATCTTGAACTTCTTGAACAGTTCTTTTTCAATCTCATCAAGGGTCAATAGCTTTTTCGATGAGTGGACAGGGTCATGTACATGGAAATAGAGGACACCCGCTGGGTCCGCGCTTTTTCCAAGCCAACGATCAGAATGGGTGATTACGACATCAAGGTAAGTGAGCATCTGTAAAGCGATGCCGTAATAAACTTCCGAAAAATTCAATCCTCTTTGGCTTGATTTGTAATCGATGACACGAAGGAACAAGCCATCTTTATTGGTGGCAGCATCCACTCTGTCGATCCGGCCGATGACTTCCATCGTCGTCCCGTTTGGCAGCGTATATTTAAGTGGTGGAATTTCATCTGATTTCCCAAATCCAAGTTCAAGTCCGACAGGCGAAAATCCACTCGCCTTTGCTTGCTGGCTGAGCACATAGGAGGCTCGTCCAACGACGTTTTTCAGTTTCCGTTTGATATATTGATAGCGGTTCGAGCTTAACAGGATCTGGCTCTGCAAACGGGGAGCAAGTTTTTCGACCATTTCTCCTGCGATCCGATAACAGTCCGCAGCAGAGAGTTCTCGCCAATCAATCCCGTGCTGTTGGAGGAAATCTGCAACTTCATTCAATGCTGCATGGAACAGCTGGCCGATATCCGGCGCCTCAAGTCTGAACATCTGCCTTTCTTCAAGTTTCAGCCCATAACTCGCAAAATGGGAGAACGGACAGGATTGATGCTTCTCCATTCTGGAAACACTTGCTTTCAATTGGTCGCCGTATAATTCTTTACTGGTTTCTCCTGTAAGCTTGTCCGTTTTATTTTGGTAAAAGAGACTATGAATCGTCCGTTTCGCCTTGCTGCTCCACTCGGCACTCTGGACATACCAATTGTAAACATGCCACCAATCCTCCGCGATCGGGTATCCCTTCTGCCACTGCCGCAATTGGACAGTCAGGAATGACAAGGTCCTGCCAGGACGAACAATGAACCGGGCATCCGATTCTTCGCTTTCGCCCGGCTCTTGCATCAATAGCCGCTCAGATTGCCCATGCAGCAATTCCTTTAGTTGATTGATGAGAATCGACGGCACTTGTGATTTCCCTTCTTCATCCGCTAACGGGTAGGATACATATAACCAATCCGATGCACTCGATAAAGCCATGTAGATAAGAAAGTTTTCATCAAGTAGATTTTCCCTTGCTGTCGGAGCCATCTCTGCTCCTACTGCAGCCAAAGTCTCACGGTCATCCTCTGAAAGGATTCCATCCTCAGTAGGTTTAGCTGGCAAAACACCATCGTTCACCCCGATGATGAAGGTGCATTTCACATGGTAAAACCTCGACCTGTCTAGTCTTCCGATCAATACTTGGTCCATCGCCGGTGGCACGAGTGCAAACCGCATCGATTCCAGACCTGTATCCAGCATCTTGCTGAACAGATCCAAACTTAACTTTTCATTTCCGACGATTTCAACCATTTGTTCCAGTAAATCGATTACCGCATTCCAAACTTGATCATGCTCTCTCGCAAGGGCCAAATCGCCAGCTTCTTCAGCTTGATAACGCCATTCCTCGAGCTTTGCCGGAACCTGCAGATACTCGAGATAAAGGAACAATGCCTCACATAACCCTTTTCCATCCTTAGCTTCTTTCAGATCACGCTCCAATCGCGATAGCGGATCAGCCACCTTCTGTCTAGCATCATTGATCAGACGCTGCTTGGTCAATTCTTCATCTGTCTGGCTTCCAAAACTGAAATCCAGTGACCGAAACTTACGGTAGATCCAACCTTCATTGCTCGTCCACTTCTTTTTCCCGTGGATCCCGTGAGCCAGAACGTAGTTTTCCAACAAGTCGACCTGTTCACGGAATTGCTGGGTCGAGCTATCCTGATCCATCAATAGATCCGTTTTCACACAACGGAAAACAGCGTCATACCGCCAGTTTTGAAGGATGATATCGAGGCTTGAACGGATACATTCGATTAATGGATGATGAAGCATTGAACGCTTCTGATCCAGGAAATAAGGAATCTCGTAATCTTCAAATAACGTATCCAATAAATCGGAATAGGAGGAAGCATCACGGACCAATACCGCAATATCCCGGTACCGATAACCCTTTTTCTGGACAAGCTCCTGAATGTCCCTTGCCATTCCTTCGATTTCTGCCCGTCTGTTCACTGCACCACTGAGCCGGACATTACATTCTTCTCCGTAAAAAGGGATGACAGGACGTTCGTGGAAGTAGTTTTCCAGGTGCCTGATAGACGGAGATTCCTTAAATCGAGGTTTCTCCCTGAGACGCTGTACCTTTTCGATTTCGACTCCCTCTTCCTCAGCTATGCTTTTCAGCTTTTGGTAGGTTAAAGTCGTCATCCTGAACAGGTCCAAGTCTGACGGAGGATAATCCCTTGCTTCATCCAATGTCAATGTGATCGTCATACGGTCTGCTTTTTTCAACAAAGCGCGGATCGCACCGAGTTCTTGCGGTGTATAACTATGGAAACCATCAACCCACACATCGCAGCCATCGAAGAACGACGACTCCGGCATCTGCTCTTCAAACAAACGCAAATAATCCTCTGAATCGACATATTTATCAGCTAGCAACTCATCCAATTGATTGTAAATGATATGTAAGTCATGGAGTTTATCCTTCAATAAAGTACGATCGTCATTCTCGCTTAAGAGCTTCTGTTCAAGATCTTCAAGATCGCCCGCCCCAAAACAATAACGTTTGAACTCTGTTATCATTTCTTCTAATAGCTCATAGAAACCGCTTTGTTCAGACGATTTATGGAAAAGAATCAGTTGATCTTTCTGCTTTTCAACGACTTTCCGCAAAAGCATGTTCATCCCTGTCGAATTCAGGTGATATCGGGTCAGCCCTCCGACTTCCTGGAGGACCTTCAATGCTAGGCGGGAAAAACTAAACACCTGTGCACGAATCATTCCGCCTAGTCCAGGTGTTTTAACCAGCTCATATTCCATTTGGAAGGTCATTTGATCAGGTACAAGCATAACGATTGGTTTCCCTCTTGGATTGTTATGTAAATGTTTTCTGATTTCATGTAAACAGACCGTCGTCTTACCACTACCGGACCTTCCGATCAAAAATCGGACCGACATGTATATTTCTCCTTTCCGAATCCTTAAATCATACTTCCTATTATCTCACGTTTTCCATCGCTTTTGTAGGTTTTAACTTTTACCTGGAACACGGCTCTCTAAATGTCGGTTTTATGCTCTTTCCATTCGTGATCCAGAAATAATCTCTGAAGTGTGAGCTCTGCTTGGTTACGGAGATGAAAATTGGAATATTTGATGACCTCATGGTAGCCGCGGACGATGATGTTATACTCTGACGTATCCTCGTAACGGCGGTGGAAAGAGACTTTGACGTTTTTCTCTTTCATCTCTTTACGGATTTGATGCAGTTCAAGAGAAATTTCCCTCATTCTGTTTTCAATCCAGAGGATATATGGTTGGGTGAATTTGAATGGCGCACGTTGGAAGATTTGCAGGTCCCGATTGAGGATCGTCAATAACATCGGGTACAGGATGAAACGATCGATAAGCAGGCTTTCTTCTTTTGTCGCATACATCGAACCTATGCCCCTCCTTATCCTGCGTTGTCATTTCTGTTTTTACGAAATGGGAGCATCCGAGCAGATAGGACCTGATCGATACTGAAGGTCCGTGTCTCCCTTCTTAAGGAGCAATATCCAGTCATCGTCGTTTCTGTAAGCAACGTGATCCAGACCACACGTTGTGTAATCGAACCATCGTTAGACAGATAGACGATTTCAATCGGCTTATTCTGTTCAAAAGATCGATATAACATCCTTCTCATACTCAACCCTCCATTTTTTATCATTATATGCGAACGTAAGTTCTATATGCAACTGTTTCCGGATGAGAAAGTTTTCCAGTGACTGATGGTGTTGCAGAGGGTTCTCGGGTACTTCGTTATACGGTTATTGCAAAACTAAGGCTCAAAAGACTCTCGCTGAGTACCTTACACCTTGATTTTTGATTCGTAAGGTGCTTAGAAGCTTCCGCCTAGTACCTCAAAATCAGTTCTCATCTTATTGGGTGATTCATGAAATGTCCTTGGGTTTTCTCTCCTAAACGGCTTCATGAAACACGTACCAAAGCCGGAACAAGAAAAGCGAAAACGCCCTGGTTAACCACGAAGGTCACTGGAAGTCCGACGAGGAGGCTGTTGCCGCCGTAGGAGGACTGAAGTGAGCCAAGTGGTTGGGTGGTAGAGCTAGACATTTCTCCACCGCAACCAAAATTTTTATACTTTCTTATCCTTTAACGAAAGGACTGGCACCATGCCAGTCCTCACCTATTCAACCTAACTGTGTTCTTTTTTCTTTTGCAGCATCATAATTGCCTATATAGCTTTTCAACTGCTGATCTTCCAGCCAGTACGTCCGATCCATCAGTTTATTCAAAAAGTATCTGTCATGCGATACGACAAGGATCGTCCCTTTGAAACCTTCCAGTGCCTCTTCCAGGGCTTCCCGTGATTCTATATCAAGGTGGTTCGTCGGCTCATCCAGCAATAACAGGTTATAATTCTCTGACATCATTTGTGCCAATCGTAACCGTGTCCGTTCGCCACCACTTAAATTATCCACCTTTTGAAATACGTCTTTTCCGAAAAACAAAAACCGGCTCAGGCGATATCGGGCCTCTCCTTCCTCCACCTTAGCGATATCCCGATATGCATCCAGCACAGTCCAGTTTTCGTAGCCTGTCAGTCCTTCTTGGGAGAGATAACCGGCCTTCACCGATGCACCGATCCGGACATTACCTACATCAGCAGGAACTTCACCTAATATCAAACGGAGGAGCGTCGATTTGCCGACCCCATTCTTACCAATGATAGCGGCTCTTTCCTGATACTGTACTAACATATTCAAATTGGTAAACAAAATTCGGCCTTCCAGCTTTTTCGTTACCTTTTCGAATATGATCACATCTTTACCGCTGCGTTTAGCAGTGGTGAATTCCAGGGCTGCGGTCTGTCGTTTGAGCTTCGGACGTTCGATCTTGTTCATGCGTTCCAATGCTCGTTCCATGTTGCGGGCACGTTTATGCATATTCGGATTATCAGCACGGATCGCCCAATCCCGCATCCGTTTGATCGCTTCCTTCATCTTTTGGATTTTCTTCTGTTGATCCTGATAAGTCTGGAATTCAAGCAACAGGCGTTTTTCTTTTTCTTTTATGAAGGTCGAATAATTCCCATTGTATTCTTCAATGCCTCCTGAATCGATTTCCATCGTCTTTGTCGTGACTGCATCAAGGAAATAACGGTCATGCGAGATGATGACAACCGCACCATCATAGTTCTTGATATACTCCTCCAACCAGTCGAGTGCCTCCATATCGAGATGGTTCGTCGGTTCATCAAGTAATAGCAAATCCGGTTCTTTAAGCAGGATTGCAGCGAGTCCGACTTTCGTTTGTTCGCCTCCGCTCAAAGATTGGAACGGATGATCACTTAGATGCTCGAGCCCGAGGCCATGCAATACCCCTTTGATTTTCGATTCAACTGCATAACCATTCACTTCTTCCAAGCGATGCTGAAGCTTACTGAATTTCTTGAAATGCTTGTCAAGGTCAGCTTGCTCTTCAGGATCTGCCATTTTTTCAGTGACCTGTTTCAATTGTTGTTCGATTTCATAAACCTCTTGGAAGGATTGCCTCAATACCTCTTCCACCATCAAGTTCCCCGCAATATCCGGTATTTGATCGAGCATACCGGTCGTGAGTTCTTTCTTGTACGAAATATTACCTTTATCTACATACTCTATTCCAGCTATGCATTTCATCAATGTTGATTTTCCTGCACCATTAGGACCAATCAGTGCAATACGTTCATTCTCATGAATTTGTAACGATATATTTTCAAAAATCCAAGTACCTGCATACATTTTAGCTATATTATTTATTGATGTTACGATCATGAAATTAGTCTCCTTTGCGATGAAAGTCAAATTATCATCTAATAATCAACTTTATATTTCGACGTTACTTGGTTGTTTCTAAATTAGCTTGTTTGCCCTTTCGTTTCATTTCCAAGATTTTTAGACAACAAAAAACCATGAGCAAGCTGACCTGCCCATGGTATCCGTCCATTTATAAGGATGAAAGGGGTAAGGGTTTGCTTACGTTTTGATCGATTCCGCATCTGGAAAAATGGACATACTTCTCCCGTCAAACGCAAATTCATGCGTAATAGAACGGACTTCAACTGTCAACCAATCCAAAATGCGCAACAATCCTGTAAGCATTCCTTACACCTCCTAATTTCAATTGTAATAATTTTATATTACCGTAAAAATTCCAGTTCAGCAAGCCTGTTCATACCGTTTTGTGCCACATCGTCCAGCGTCCGATATCTTTGAAGCCTAAACGCTTGTATATCGAGCCTGCAGCCGGGTTATCGTAAAACAGGCACAGAGTTTTCCCCTCTTTCAAGACGTCTTCACAAAGTGCACTCAAGCATCTCGAAGCAAGACCTTTGTTACGGAAGTCTGTGTCAGTACAGACACCTACAACCATCGCTGACATCGAGTTTTCTGCAGTAGTGGAAACACTTGTGATTGCAGTATCCCCTTCTTTGATGAAATACGTACGTCCTGTTTTCGATTGAATCGAATGGAGCATATTTTCCCGTGAAGCGATAGAACCTGAGAACTCTTCAATTCTTTCACGCAATAAAAATATCGCTTCCACATCTTCTTCTCCAGCAATACGTATATCCTCTCGTTCAAGTTCAAGTCCTAATACGTCCCCATTGATCATTTCCGCAAAATACATCTCTTTTTTCTTATTCGAGGAGATATAAGGTGCGAATTGATCAATTATGTCCTCTTTTCCTGATAAGATTTGGAAGTTTTCGTCTGAAGTAATGATGTTCGCGAATCCCTCCACGTCAAATGGGCCTTTAGCGTATGGGATGAAATTACCTTTATAGCGAAGTAGGATGGCAATCATATTACCTTCATCATCCCATTCACCCCAAACTTGCTGAAAATCTGCTTCATAACCGAAGTTTTCGATATCTCCGATGATGAACAGGTTCAAAGCACGTTCTTCACTTAAATATCCCATGACTTGACCATGATCATTTGCTGTCAGTTTTCTAATCAAGTAGATCCCCTCCCCCGAAACTGTAATAAGACCATTTTACAGATTCATAGGCTGGAATCAACTACTTTTTGGGAATTCACTGAAATTATTTCGCTTGTTCCTTAACCGCTTTCTCTAAATTTCGACGAGCCTTATCCACAGCTCGCTGGATAGGTATTGATATCCTCTTTTAGTTCCTTCAATAGCCAATCGGTAACTTTTCGTTTAACATGCGCAGGTGCTGTTTCTGCAGGGTTCGTTTTCTCTTTTCCCAATAAATTGATAATTTCTTCCCAATCATGAAGGTTAATTGCTTCTGCAACAAATTCCTTCAGATCCTTCATTTTTTTCAACTCCTGATCCTCTCAATCAATAGACAGTCTTCTTTATTTCCTTCGTGTAGTTCATGGGAAACCAATCGTCGGACAGACCGGAAACCACATTTTTCATAACAGCGTAGGGCACGATGATTCCGTACCTGTGGATCCATAACTACTTTTTCTGCACCTGATTCATGGAACAGGTAATCGACAACCGCATTGACAAGCTTCGTTCCAACCCCTCGGTTCTAATACTTAAGCTCTCCGATAAATTGATCCATCCCATATAATGATTCATCAAATTTATAGCCATAAATTCTTTTCTCTTCTTCGGATAAAGGGTAATATTGAACATAACCAATCGGTTTTTGGTTCCATATCACCAAATTTTTAAAAACCCCATCATCACTTTCATAGAAATGCTTATAGACTTTATGGAGGTCATGTGGGCGGTCACGGCCTTCATACCATTGCAGAACTTCTGGATCATTCAGCCATTTGACCAGCAATAAAGCATCATCTTTTTCAATGGCCGTATGAACAAGTTTCCTGATTCAATCATCGTCATCAACCTTTCTTGACTATAGAACGTTGAAATGGAGGTCTTACATATGATTCATTCATCCGCATTACGTTATATCATATACTTGATTTTGTACAGCGCATTGCTGATCACTGGGTTTAAGACTGAAGAATTGCTTCACGTCAAAGCAACTGAGAATTTCCTGCTCACTCCTGTCTTCTATTATTCCATCTTGTTTCCGATATTGGTCGGGATGTTACTGGCTTTTCCACTTGGCGATTTTTCATTGAAAAAAAGCCGGAATTTGAAAATCAATTGGGATAAGCTGATAATATTTGGAATTCCTTCGCTTCTCGTCTTGCTTTTTCCTGCTTATTATTTTTCACTTTTCGGCTGGGGCGACTTGATTCCATTTGCTGACTTGCTCTATGGAAACCAGAAGCTCCATTTCTTTGCGGGAATCATATTCGGTTTTACGATCGTTTACAGCATTGATGAAAAAGAGCAGTCAGAAGAAGGTCCAGGAAAGGAGGAAGGATGATGAATTTAGAGAGCTACATCCAATCGCTTTTTGTCCAGAAAGATGAAGAGCTTGAAAAGATTACCGAAAGTTTGCTTCAAGCGGGGATGCCGACCATCTCTGTTTCACCCGAGTCTGGCAAATTATTGACTCTGCTTGTTAAAATTTCAGGTGCACAAAACCTTCTTGAAATCGGTGCTTTAGGCGGTTATAGCGGAATTTGTCTGCTGAGAGGGGATGACAATGCCAATCTGACTTCATTGGAATTGCATGAAACTTATGCGGATAGGGCGAAACAACATGCAGAAGAAGCTGGGTTTAAAGACCGTGTCCGATATAAAATCGGTCCTGCGCTCGTTTCATTGGAACAACTTAAAAGGGACCGCGCTACTTATGACTTCTTCTTTATTGACGCTGATAAAGGAAACTATGTGAACTACTTGGACTATTGCATCCAATTGGCTAGTCCGGGGGCATTGATCATAGCAGACAATACCCTATGGGGCGGTGAAGTCCTTAATGAGCATACAGAAGATAAAGATACGAAAGCTTTACAAGCCTATAACCGGAAAGTGGCTGATCATCCTCAACTGGAAAGCCTCTTGGTTCCGCTTGGCGACGGATTGACGATTGCCCGGTTAAAATCGAAATGATAAATAGGAATGATGGCATAGTTTACGAACAAGAGCTTGGCACCAATAGTGTCCTGCTCTTTTTTCGTTGCACGTGATAATCACAAGACAACTTGAATACAAGAAAAGCGTAAACGCCCTGACCAACCACGAAGGTCACTGGAAGTCCGACGAGGAGGCTGTCGCCGCCACAGGAGGATTGAAGTGATCCAAGTGGTTGGGCGGTGGAGCTAGACATTTCTTCACCGCAACCAAAATTTTATACTTTCTTTCTTAACGTATAAGAAAGACTTTGGTCCTTCTCATGCTGAACGATATCAGAGAACGTAAAAAAATACAAAATGAGGTCGATGGGATCAACCGTCAAAATGAATTGATTTTAAATACAGCAGGTGACGGAATCTTAAGCCTTTCATCCAACGGTCATATCAGTTTCGTAAAAGATGCGGTCTTACATCTGTTAGGATATGAACGAGGGGAATTGATCGATCAGCCTAACTGATGAAAAAATCGGTGTTTAACGATCAATGTATTGGGTATTTTAAGAAATAAGCTTATACATCCAAGATAACCGTCCATTGCCAAGAAACCTTGTTCATTTTTATAGTTACCTTAGAATTTCAAAGGGGAGTAGCTTTAACAATTTCGTCGTCAATCCAGAGGGATTCCCTCTCGGCGTTATTGGCAACTCGATGTTGTTAGCAAGACCTTTGCCTCTAATGGTAAGGGTTTTTTTGTATGGAAAGACTCTACCATTAGGGGTTCAAGTCTTTCTTCTGAAAGGAGCCATTATGATGGATTCACTTTGGTTGGAGTATGCGTGGACTTTACTCATATTGATCGGACTTGAGGGCTTACTATCCGCCGATAATGCCTTAGTCATTGCCGTCATGGTGAAACACCTCCCTAAAGAACAACGTAAAAAAGCTCTCTTTTATGGGATTCTCGGTGCGTTTGTTTTCAGATTTTCTGCCTTGTTCTTAATTTCATTTCTCGTCAATGTTTGGCAGGTGCAAGCAATTGGTGCAGTCTATCTTATGTTCATTGGGTTAAAACATATTTATAAACAGCACCGGATTAAGAATCAAGGACATGTAGAGGAAAAAACAGAAGAGAAAGTCAGTGCAAAAGGATTCTGGAAAACAGTCGTACAGGTTGAATTAGCAGACATCGCCTTTGCTGTCGATTCCATATTGGCTGCAGTTGCGTTAGCACTTGCACTTCCCGAAACTCCGCTCCCACAAATCGGCGGAATGGATGGAGGACAGTTTGCGGTCATTTTCCTTGGGGGCTTGATCGGATTATTACTCATCCGGATGGCAGCTACTTATATATCCAAGGTGCTGAAAAAGCGCCCTGGCCTTGAAACAGCCGCATACCTCATCGTCACCTGGGTCGGTGTGAAACTTGTCGTTCTCACACTATCCCATAAAAAAATAGGGATCATTTCCGAACACTTTGCGCACAGTGTCCCATGGAAGTTTACATTCTACAGCATATTAGTCGCAATTGCTGTTGCTGGATGGATTCTGTCTGGCCAGAAAAAAGAACCTGAAACGAAGCGGAAACGATCAAAGGAACAACCTGAAAACACTTAATCTTGATCGCTTAGCGGATCGCCCATGGTTTATTTCGCAAATATCAACAATGAAGAATAACAGAACCTGAAGATAAAAAGGGAGCGGATTTACGGTACTTATGCCGCAATCGCTCCCTTCTTTTTGAGGCTAAAAAATCTTCTTTCGGTCCCGTTCTTCTTTCAAAATTTCCACTGCTTCCCTGAAACGTTGTGAGTGGACAACTTCTCTTTCCCTTAAAAAGCTGAGGCCATCGTTCAGATCCGGATCATCACTCATATTGATGATCCACTGATATGTAGCCCTTGCCTTTTCTTCAGCAGCAATGTCTTCATACAAATCAGCGATCGGATCTCCCTTTGCCTGGATATAAGTTGCAGTCCAAGGTGCACCTGCCGCATTATGATAAAAAAGTGCGTTATCATGGTTAGCATAATGGTCACCGAGCCCTGCTTCCCTCATCTCATCTGGGGTAGCATCTTTAGTAAGCTTATAAACCATCGTTGCAATCATTTCTAAGTGTGCAAACTCCTCTGTACCGATATCCGTCAACAATCCGACTACTTTATCCGGTATCGAGTAACGTTGATTAAGATATCTCAACGCGGCTGCTAATTCTCCATCTGCCCCACCATATTGTTCAATCAGGAATTTCGCCAACATGGGATTGCATTTGCTTACCCTGACAGGATATTGTAGTTTCTTTTCATAGACCCACATGGTTCAACGCATACCTCCTTATAGTAGTAGTCAGTTGATCACATCTGCCAAGGCCATGGAGGATCATCCCAATTCCAAGGATATCCGGAGTAGCTTTGACCATATTGCATCAACGGGCCGTATTTCTTTTCAATCTTTTGCCGCAGTCTCATCCCCTTTTCAGCAAATTCATTGAATTGCTTGATCGAATCATAATCCTCTGGATGGGTATCAAGATAAAGGGTCAATTCGACCAGGACGAAATCAATTTCCTGAAGCTGTTTCATCCATTGATAAAACTCATCCGGCATCTGTTTGGGATTCGCCACCTACTCCTCCTCCTCTCGTTTCTTCTTATAAGGATTGCTGTATGGTGCATACAATGCGGGCCACAGCGTACCTTTAAATAGCGCTGTGGAGGGATCGAATTGCTTCAAGCCATAAGGTTGATAACCCAAATAAAGATTTGGTGGTGTTTCGTAGTATTTGATTTCTATAGGTGGACACGGGTCATTCGGTCCAATATAGGGACGCCAGGATTTTCTATAGGTGCTCATTACGGTTAAAACCTCCCCATAAACAATGTCATATACACCATATTCAAATTGAATGAATATTAGACTTGAATTGATTTTTTATGTATCAGATTTGCCAGACACGCTTTTCTCGGTACAGTGTTGCAAATTTTCTTTAAAAGCAGTTGTCACAAGAAATTTTCTGGACATGACAGATCGAACAAAAAAGGGGCTGTCCCATTAGTGTCTGACTCTCACCGTCCCTAGCAACATTTTGAGAAAAAGTGTGTTTTTGAAACAAAATGTTGTGTGGTGGTGTCTGACACTATTGTTTTGGGACAGCCCCAACTTCATACGATTATTTCAACCAAGCAGCAGTGCATCAAGAGAATATGCGCCTGGTCCTGCAAAAACGAGGGCGACAGCTACAGTTATGATCGCAAGGTTGTATTCATACCCGCCATCTGTAGCCCAATATCCGTTCTTACCATGAACTTTGAAGATCGCTATGAGCATAGGGACAATCATCAGTACTGCCCCGACCTCAGTAAGCAGACCAAATGCGATCAACAATCCTCCAACCAATTCACCTAATCCAGCCATCAGTGCCATGGTGCGGCCTGGCTTCAATCCAAGTGATTCAAAAAAACCTGCAGTTCCTTCCAATCCATGGCCACCGAACCAGCCAAACAGTTTTTGTATCCCATGTGCCGCAAAAGTCAAACCGAATACAAGACGAAGTAATAATAGTGCGATATCCATTTATATCTCTCCTTTGTTTTTTAATTGTTTTTTAACTTACTTTATGTAAGTATATTATTATACATTACTTACTTCTGTCAAGGTACTTTTAAAATTTATTATTTATCGATTCTTAAATGTTGAATTTCTGGGAATTTACCTCCCTTTCCAACATCTAAAAAAGAGAAAGGTAATCGCTTAGTCACATAGGTCACTGGAAACCTGACGAGGAGCTCGAACCAAACAAAGACTTGATTCTGCGTGGGCTCACACATAAGATGTATATCAATGTGTCGATTGCCACAGGATGGCTGAAGTGAGTCAAATTGTAGGGCGATGGAGCTGGACACCACTTCTCTGCATCCCGGGGTCTCGTCTGGCTCGCTTTTCCCGCAGGAGTATTGTGAATTTCATTTTAATAAAAAAACCGCCTCCTATAAGGCAGTCTATCTGTATTGATTCGTTAGTATGATTGGCCCTTTTTTAGTGATTGCTATTGTATGTTCATATTGGGCAGACAATTGACCATCAACGGTTTTCGCTGTCCAGCCATCCTCCTCTACATATACGAAATAGCTTCCGCAATTCAGCATCGGTTCGATTGTGATGACCATACCTTCCTTCAATTCAGGTCCTTGTTCAACCGGTCCATAATGAGGAACGATCGGGGGTTCATGCATTTCTCTTCCAATCCCATGACCAAGGAAGTCTCTGACAACTGAATATCCCTTTTCTGTAGCAAATCGTTCAATGGCATGTGCGATATGCCCGATCCGATTGCCCACCTTCGCCTGCTCAATCCCTTTATATAATGCTTCTTCAGTCGTTTGTAAAAGGTTTTGTGCTTTTTTATCTATTTTTCCTACCGGATATGACCAGGCTGAATCAGCCAACCATCCGTTCAAATTCACAACAAAGTCGATTGTTACGATATCTCCTTCTTTCAATTTAGAAGATGAAGGGATCCCATGACAGACGACATCATTTATAGAGGCGCATGTTGCATGCCGATATCCCTGATAGCCTTTCTGTTCGGGGATTGCCCCATTCTTCCTTAAGTATTGTTCAACAAAGTCTTCAATTTCCCTAGTTGAAACTCCAGGCTTGATGAGCTTCCTGATTTCATGATGACAATCACTGACTAACAGGCCAGCTTCATGGATCATTTCAATTTCTTCTTTTGTTTTAAAAACAATCATCCGACCACCTCTCTAACTTCCATAAGTGTTTTTATTCAAAAGAAATGAGATAATTCAAAAGGAATTACCTCATTTTATTAACAGAAAACCATTATTGTTACTGGGAGACTTTTTTCAATGGACGGTGTAATTTCCGTTCCAGCAATTTGCCTATCAACCATAGTACGAAAATAATGATGCTGATGATGATCATTTTAATTGGTTCCTTGATGATGGAAAAGAAATCATGACCGATATAGGAAATGAAGAACACCATCACAAGCTTTCCTAGACTGACAGCAAGTACGAAGGTCAAGGTGCTCACCTTGGACAATCCACAAATGACATTGATCAAGGCGGAGGGCGTGAATGGAAAACAATACAATACGAACAAAAGCCCGAACCCTTTCTTTTCAACCCATTCAAGCAATGATTTCGTTTTATCATGTCGGGTGAGGAAATTCAAAAAGCGTGCTTGTGCATACTTTCTGACTAGCATATAGACAAAGATCGATCCAAAAACAGTTCCGATCCACGAAAACAAGACCCCCCAGAAAAATCCATAGGCTGCTGCATTTCCTGCAACGAATAAAACGAGAGGCAAAATAGGTAAAAACGCTTCAAGCATCGGCAGCAGGATCCCTGGAAAAGGTCCAAGATCCTGATACTCATCCAACCATCGCAAAATATCTTCTTGCGTCAATTCTGTTAAAAAGTATTTTAGTCGCTCCCAGTAAGTGCCCATGAATGTACTCCTTCATCCTATATGTATAGCCCTTATTTTATCATACGGCAAAAGAAAAGGTTTTTAACCTGATTAATTTCAATTATTATTAAAAGAATTGTCAAAGGTTAGGTGATTTCTTTCACTGTAAAAAAGCAGGTTGTTCAAAAAGGCGGGGGCTTGTCAGTTTTGTCACATCAGGGAAACCAAAGGTTGGCATTAATTTTCTTTCAGAAAATTTTTTCAGTAAAAATTCATGACACTCCTGCGAAAAAAAAACCGGGCGTAAGGTTGCGGACACTCGCGTAAGAGGTGAATTTCGCAAAAAAAAAGTCTAAAAAAGAGCTGACATTTGTGTGTCAGCCCTTGATCACTACTTCATTAACGCAGCGTAGACGGAATCATCCAATTCCTTTGCCTTGACTGGATTGTATGTCTTTTCATATTCAGGTTCCCTGGTGATTTTCGCGCCCCAGAACATGCTTTCAAAAACAGCTTCCACAGTGATTTCGATTTTCGAAAGTTTAAGGTTGACACCTTCCATGATATCCTCAAGGATCTCAGCTTTACCCTGGATCGAATACACGGTCTCCAACCCGATGATATTCAAGACAACCCCTGGATTGGCTTTGATGTTATCCACGATCCTTGAATTGTTCGTGACTGAAAAACGGATCCGCTTTTCATCGACACTCTTCACCCAAGAAATCGCATTCACATTAGGAGCCCCGGTTTCTGCGTCCACTGTTGCGATATTCACCAGTTTCTCACCTTGAAAAAATTCAACGAGCTCTGGTGAAAGTTCTGTAGGTATTTCTTGTTTTGCCAAGTCAAAAACTCCTTTCAATGATTACCTGGTGCTAGATTAAATATATCATTAGTCAAAAAGGCTGCAAAGTATTGGATTGCTGAAACTTCCATAGCCTCTATTATTCTTTCTTCTAAATTCCCCAGTTCAACCGACTAGAAACTTATTTTACATTCATCTGAAAGATAGAAGCTGACATTCAATGGAATTGTCAGCCTCGTGAGTGTATTTCATCATGTTACAAAATCAGGCTTACGCTGCTGCAAGGTCGGTTCTCCTTGTGCGACTTCTTTACCTGTATGGATATCAAGTACAGCCGTTGCTTCATTAAACCAGCTGTCAGGAGCAGCGTGACCCCAGAATGTCGCTCTTCTAGGATCATTCAGGTCCCACCGGATCGGCATAAAATCCGGATCGCTCGTCAAATAGTCTCCCGTATACATTTCAATCCTGTTTCCATCAGGATCTCTCAAGTACAAGAAGAAAGCATTGGATAACCCGTGTCTGCCAGGGCCGCGTTCGATCGCATCCGCATAGCCCAACGATGCCAGGACATCACAGCAATGGATGACACTCATAGGATCACTGAGGGTAAAACCGACATGATGCAGCCTTGGTCCTTTCCCGTTCATGAATGCGTGGTCGTGGACAGTAGGTTTGCGATGTAACCATGCTGCCCATACCCGATTATCTTCAGTGGCCGTGTATTCTGAACACCGGAATCCTAGCTCATTGATATAAAAGTTCTGGGCTGCTTCCACATCTTGAACCATGCAATTGACATGGTCGATTCGCTGGATACGTGCCCCCCGGTATAGATCGAACCGTTGAAGCAAACGATCGACACCTTCCATTTTTGCGAAGAACTCAAGTGGCAGACCGGATGGATCTTGAATCCGTAACGTTCTGCCTACAGCTCTTTGTGAACCTTGTTGAAACCACTTCGGTTTGATCCCTTTTGATTCGAAAAGCTTATAAAGGTTGTCAAGATCGCTTTCTTCCATCACCTTGTAGGACATCGCCTGGACGCCTGGCTCTGCTGCTTTTTTCAGAACCAGACTATGATGGACATGCTCTTCCAACCCCCTCAGATATAAATGTTCCTCATCCCGCTCTGTTTCCACAAACCCAAGTGCATCCACATAAAAGGTTTTTGCCTTATCAAGATCTGTCACATTCATGACCACTCTTGCTACACGTATGATGTTAAAGTCCATATTGCAGCCTCCTACACATTCACATTCTCAGTCGTAGTCGGCTTGACTCGATCCAGGAATGATTTGACCATTTCTTTATATGGCTCTTTGTTGTAGACGTCATAATAAACGTTCGACATCCGTACAGGGTCTCCAAAGAAATAATATTCGTATAAAGCTTGACGGCCACCGAAAGAACTTAATGAAATATCCCATGCCAACCGGAACAATTGGACTTTATCATACCCATCGATCTGGCCGCCTTGGGTATAGCGGTGCACAAGCTCTCCAATGTCCTCATTGTTGAAGTCATCCTGTGTCGGTGTTCCCATCAGACCGGAAGCACCAAGGATCCGTACGATTTCGACCATCCTTTGATACACTTTCGGATACCAGTTCCTCGCAGCATTCAACGGCGCAAAATCAGGTGTCATATTCCCATACTTGTCTAGAGCTGCATTTTGTTCAGCCCGGAACATATGTGAACGCATCGTTTCGAGGATGATCATCACTTCAGAAGCTTTTTCTTTTACATGCTGGAACCGTTCAATTCCGATCGCTTCAATCATACTTAAAATGACTCCGAGTACGAATTCAGTCTTCGCTGTGTTCTTGGCAATGACTTGGTGTGTCATATGAACCATCGCATTCGTCTCGACATACGTACGGTTGCAGATTTCAGAATTACCTGCTACAAAGACACGCTCCCATGGTACGAAAACGTTTTCAAAAATGACGATCGCATCACTTTCTTCGAAACGGCTGCTCAATGGGTGATCCCACTGGTTACGCCCGATATCGAATGATTCCCGACAGACGTATTTCAAGCCTTTTGTGTTATTCGGAATTGCAAAGGCCATCGCATATGGATCGTCATCATTCGAAGCTTTATTCAAGGTCGATGGGAAAACGACGATCTCATCAGTGATCCCACCTTGTGTTGCAAGAAGGCGGGCTCCATTGACGACGATGCCGTCCTTGTTCTTTTCCACGATATGCGCTGAAATGCCAGGATCCTTCTGCTCATGCTGCATTTTAGAACGGTTGACCTGCGGGTGGATTAATGTATGTGTCAATGTCACATCGTTTTCGCGGCAATACTCATAGTACTTGCGGACATTCTCGCCAAACATCGGATCCTGTTCAGCGAAAAATTGATCTGCTGTCCCGAAAGCCATCACACTCGTGTTCAAGTAATCAGGTGTGCGCCCCATCATTCCGCCAGTATTACGAGCCCATTCTGTGAACATGCCGCTCCGTTTCATCAGATCCTCTTTCGTTTTCGGTGCGATGAAGGATAACCCTACTTTCTCACCGGATGTTGCGGAGGTATAAAGCATCTTGTCAGGTTTCTCATGCTGGAGATCCAATAGCCTTGCCATCGACTGAATAACGTTCTTCAATGCCGGATGCTCAGTGACATCCTCTACTCTCTCCCCATGAATCCATACATTATTGTTCGCGGCTTTCAAACCATCTATATACTGTTTACCATTACGTGCACCCAATCCGATCCCTCCTGGATAATTGATTTATTTCATTGTCCAAACATTCGCCGACAAAACCCGTCTGGTTACAAATCATTCATGTAATTCACCGGAGGTATTCGATTAATTTTGCTGTGAAGAGGAGGATGTCAACGATTTCTTTCCGAATTGTGGAATATGATGTTCCCCCATCGCCACATGGATCACTTTCATTTCCGTATAGAATTCAAAAGCGTAATGCCCGCCTTCACGGCCGATACCGGAGCTTTTTGATCCACCGAAAGGTATACGCAGATCACGGACATTCTGGGAATTCACCCATAACATCCCTGCTTCTACAGCTTGTGCGACCCGATGCCCCTTTTTCATATCATTCGTCCATACGTAACCTGCCAGGCCATAACGGATATCATTCGCTAGCTGGATGACCTCTTCTTCTGTTTTGAACGTCATCACCGACAAAACAGGTCCGAAAATCTCTTCCTGTGCGACACGCATGTCATTTTTCACGTTAAGAAGCAGGGTTGGTGCTACGAAATTCCCTTTTTCAAATCCTGCAGGGGCATTACCATGATAGAGCTCTGCTCCTTCTTGCACTGCAATGGCCAGGTAATTTTTCACCCTGTTGTAGTGCTCCTTGTGGACAAGCGGGCCAACTTCGGTTTCCATATCCATCGGATCGCCGACAATAATATTGGATACACGCTCCTTCAACCGTTCAATGAAGGATTCTGCAACCGATTCTTGAAGGAACAGTCGGGAGTTCGCTGTACAGCGTTCACCGTTGAAAGAGAAAATCCCCCATACACAAGCATCGAGTGCCCTTTCCATGTCTGCATCGTCAAAAACGATGAGCGGCGATTTACCGCCGAGCTCCATGGAAAAGCGCTTCAAGCTTGCAGCACCGTTACGCATGATTTCAGAGCCAGTCGTCGTTTCTCCTGTAAAAGAAATCAACTGGACATCAGGATGTGCCACCAGGGATGCTCCAGCTGTTTCACCAAACCCGTGGACAACATTGAATACACCGTTCGGCAATCCGGCTTCATCAATGATTTCAGCCAATTTATTTGCTGTTAACGGTGACCATTCAGCCGGTTTCAATACAACAGTATTCCCAGTAGCCAATGCTGGAGCGACCTTCCAGGTTTCAAGCATGAATGGGGCATTCCATGGTGTGATCAATCCAGCGACACCGACCGGCTTTTGGACCGTATAATTCAAAAATTCATCATCGACCTGATAAGCTTCGCCGACCATCCTGTTCTTCACCATTTCAGCATAGAACCTGAAGTTGGAAGCTGCTCTCGAGGTCATTTTCTTCGTTTGCTTGATCGGCAACCCTGTATCAAGTGATTCAAGATGTGCAATCTCTTCGATATGCTCATCGATCAAATCTGCAATCTTATAGATGTATTTCAGGCGTTCGTCAAGTTTCATCGAACCCCATGGACCGTTACGAAACGCCTCTTTCGCAGCATCGACCGCGAATTCAATATCCTCCTTCTGACCTTCTGCAACATCGTTCAGCGCTTCCCCTGTAACCGGGCTGAGATTTTCAAAGGATTGTCCAGTACGTGCATTTTGGAACATACCATTGATATAAAGCTGGATCGGGTTTTTAATTGTTGGTTCTTGCATTCTCGGAACCTCCTGCCGCAACCTGATCGGTTCTTCCGTCTAAAATATCGTTTTCCAAAGCACCCAGGTAATCGATTTCGAGACGCACGTGATCACCAGGGTATACGTGTGAAATCCCTTTCGGCGTCCCTGTCCAGATGACGTCATTTTCCTCGAGTGTCATAAACGAGCTTATGAATTCGATCAAATCATCGATGCCATAGATAAGATCTTTCGTATTCCCTTGCTGGCGAAGCTCCCCATTTACATAGGAGCGCAACTCGATATTATTCACATCAGGGATGTCTTCTTTATCAACAAAATAAGGCCCCATCGGTCCGAACGTATCATGCCCTTTTGCACGTACTGGCGGACGATACATGTTATTGACGAAATCCCTTACTGTCACATCATTTGCAATCGTATATCCCTTGACGTAATCCATCGCATTTTCTTTTTTGATGTTACGTCCTTCTTTTCCAATGACGACAGTCAATTCATTTTCATAGTGCATATACGTAGCTCCATCCGGATAGTATATAGGGGATTTGTGACCGATGATGGAAGAATTCGGCTTAATGAACAAGACCGGCTCCTTCGGCTTTTCAAGCCCTAATTCATCTGCATGATCGGCATAGTTCAACGCAAGTCCGACCATTTTATTCGGCTTGAACGGTGACAACCAGACATCAATCTCACTTTCTTCATATACCTTTCCAGATGAAGCCTGGATTTTTCCATCTACCACTGTTCCTGACTGTTCTCTACCTTCTATAATAAAACGGGCATGTTTCATTACGCATGACTCCCAACATTTTTAGATGATAGTAAACCGTAGTGGTCCAATACAGAACGGATCTCCTTCTGTAATTCTTCGCTTGGCAAATCCATCGGCAGACGCAGGTTCGGGGTGATCCGATCCATCATACCGAGTGCTGCTTTGAGCGGAGCAGGGTTCGTATCCTTGAACAGGACATCATTCAAAGGCATCAAATCATAATGCAGCTCTTGTGCTTTTGTTACATTGCCGTTCGCCCAATGGTTATAAACATCCGCCACCCTGCCAGGCATGATGTTTGCAGTCGCACTGATATATCCTGCTCCACCGATTGCAAGCATCGGGTAACAGAGAAGCTCGATCCCGGAATAGAGCAAGAAGTCTCTTCCGCAATTCAGAAGCACGCGATTGACATGTTCAAAGTCCTTATTCGATTCTTTGATTCCGATGATGTTATCGCAATCCTCATTCAGTCTTGCAATTGTTTTGACGTCCATGTTGACGGCTGTGCGTCCTGGAATGTTATAGATGATGATCGGAATATCTACGGTGTCTGCGATTGTTTTGAAATGTTTGTAAAGCGCATGTTGGGAGGGCTTATTGTAGTATGGAACAATGACCATTGCTGCGTCTGCTCCGATTTCTTTCGCTTTCTTGGTGAGGTATAACGTTTCTTGGTGATTAGTGGAACCTGTACCTGGCACGAACGGGACTCTGCCATTGACTGTTTTTGCTGCAGTCTCCATAACCTGCACTCTTTCCTCAAGAGTCAAAGAGCTCGGTTCACCAGTTGTGCCAGTAACGGAAATTCCATGGGAACCGCTTTCGATGTGCCATTCAATCAAGCTTTTCAACGTATCAAGGTCAAGAGAATCATCTTCCTTGAACGGAGTGATAATCGGTGCAATCGATCCTCTCAATTGTTGTTTCAACTGATCTAACTTCGACATGACAACCTCTCCTTTTTAAATGTAATTTGACCTTAGGAAATAGGCCAGTCATAAAGTAAATACATCAAAAATACAAAACGCGGAAAGTTACAGCTCCTTTCTTGATCATATTAAAAGTACTGGTCAATGCCTTTGCTGGTAAAACGATTTGACAGTATTCAATTTGTGTTCCCGGACGAAGGCTTCAATCTCTTCAGGGGCTGCCCTCTGTTCGAGTAGACGTATGATTTGATCGTGCTCCAAGACGGACTCTTTCGCCCGGACAGGCATGAATGCAGAACCTGCCCTTCTTATTGAATCGAGGCGTTTCCATGTGGACCGGATATTTTCCACGAGGTATTTGTTTTCGCAATATTCGTATGTAAGACCGTGGAATGAGCGATTATCCTTCCCGAAAGACATGAAATCAAGTTCCTCTAAAGCTTGCTTCATAGATTGGTTGATTTCTTTAAGCTCTGGAATCCGCTCCAGTGGGAAATGTTGACCGCTGATGGCTGTCGCATATCCTTCAATTACGGCGAGAACCGATAACGTTTCAAGATACTCGTTTTCATTGATAGGTGTAACGATCGCACCACTGTAAGGTTTGAACTGGATTAATCCATCCGACTCAAGCTGGCGGAGGGCCTCTCTGATTGGGATCGCACTCGTCTCAATTTCCCTAGCAATCTGGTCGATCACGATTCGATAACCCGGACCATACGTCCCGTCTAGAATTCGAGAACGAAGCAACTTATACGCAAATTGTTGTTTATTCATGGATTTAGAATTAAGCGCTTTCATAAGTTTATGATATATAAAATCATATATGATTTCAAGACAAATATCAGAATTGTTCCAATAGTCACAAATTAAAAAAATCAGAACTTCCATGTGATGCTTATAAGTACCTCGTATATCGCCTTTCGGATTTTCTTGGCCCCATGACAGTTTCATGAGTACCTCAAATTCTGTTTTTCGCGTTTTCAGGCCCTCATGACACCTTCATGAGTACCTCAAATTCTGTTTTTCGCATTTTCAGGGCCTCATAACGCCTTCATGAGTACCTCAAATTCTGTTTTTCGCGTTTTCAGGGTCTCATTATGAATACCTGAATTTCTATTTTTTACTTTCTAGGATTCTTAGAAGAATTGCTGAAGGAATCCAGAGAGACAGGGCGATCTTGTCTTTTTCATTAAAAAAACCCGAGGGAAGGATCTCCACTCAAGTTCAACTACTAGCCTACAAATCATTATGGCAACGGTACAATTTGATTTTGCACAGCATAGATGATGGCTTGTGAACGGCTTTTGACTTCAAGTTTTTTCAAGATGTTGCTTACATGGATCTTGACAGTCTTATCACTGATGAATAATCGGTCAGCGATATCTTTATTGCTGAGGCCCTCAACGAGACAGATCAAGACGTCTTTTTCCCGATCTGTCAGGTCGTTTCCATTCTGGCTGATTTGATTTTTCTTTTGATGATAGTCCACAAGTTTTTTAGCCACGCTAGGGTGCAAAATTGATTTACCCTCTGCTACCGCATGGATCGCCTCAATAACCTCTTCTGAAGGTGCATCTTTCAGGATATATCCATCAGCTCCTGCTTTCAAAGCGGCCATGAAGTATTCATCATGCTTGTACATCGTCAAAATCAATACTCTGCATTCTGGAAAACTCTTTTTTACTAAACTAGTTAGTTCAATTCCATTTCTATCAGGAAGATTGATATCCATCAAAATCACGTCTGGATCAGTCGTTTCAATCGTTTCTAATATCTCTTCCCCAGAGGTCAACTCTCCGACAACTGCAATATCCTCTTCAATAGCAATAATATTCTTCATTCCATCTCTCAAGATTGCGTGGTCATCGATTAAAAGTAGTTTTATCATTGTTGAGTCTCCTCCACATCATTTTGTAGCTGGTACAAGCATTAGAATCTCGGTACCTCGGCCTGGCGTACTATTTATTTTCAAAGACGCATCGATCTGTTCTGCTAATTCATTCATATTCAAGATACCATAGTGAGCTTCCGATTTTGCTCTCAGCAAGGCTTTATACAATTGAAACCCTTTGCCATCATCTCTAACCCGTACGACAACATGCTCTTTACAATACCTAATCATGACATCCACTTTGGAAGCCTCAGCATGTTTTCCGGCATTTTGCAATGCTTCTGAGACGACTTCATACACGTTCTTCTCTACATGTGGCGTTACTTCTTTTTCAACGCCTCGTGTATGGACTGATACATTCACGTCAAAGTCCTTTACAACCTCTTCACCTTTTGCACGGATTGCTTCTATCATGCCAAACTTTTCACTAGGATTCGGCCTTAAAGCATAAATGGATTCTCGTACTTCGCCAAGGCTTCCTCTCAGTTTTTCGATGCTTTCATTTACTAGCTTGACCTTTTCATCGTCTCCAGTTTTCAAACGTTTTGAGGTCTCAAGCTTCAAGACAGCACCAGCAAGCGATTGTGCAATCCCATCATGAATTTCCCTTGCGATACGGTTCCTTTCTTCCAAAACGATCCGCTGTTCTCTTTCCGCAAATAGATTTCTCGTCTTTATTATAACAGCAAGTTGATTCGCTAAAGTAGATAAAAATTGAATATCTGTCGTTTGATACAGCTTATTGTCTTCCTTTCCGACAAGTAAAACACCGACTGTTTCATTCTCTATCCGTAAAGGGGTGACGACAACCGAGCGTATAGAAGAATCCAGATAAGCATCCAATCCCTCTGGAAAGTCCTTCCGAGATGAGAAGTGGACCGCTTCATCCAAACGTGTGAACCAGTCTTGCTCGAATGCATTTTCGATCCCATGGATGATGCCCCCTTTTTTAAAAGAGCCTTTCCATTCCTCATTTTCTTTAACGATGAATAAAGCCACATCTGTCGTAATGAATTCATCGATCCATCTTTCAACTGAAGAAACCCAATCCTCGGATGGAAGGATCCTGTTCAGTTCCTTTGTAAGAGAAACCAGCGCCTTGAAACGGTTTTTCTCCCTGTTCAACCCATTAATAATAGCACTGATGATTGAGGCAGCCAGTAAGGGTGAGAAGAAAAAAAGGTATGAAAAGACATCCACGACCCCACCCCTGTTCTGATTTCCTAATGCGAACATCAACATCAGATAGCTGATGGAAATGGCAACAATTATAGTCTCCTGGAACATCTTCTGCTTCCAATCTTTCCAGGAGTATTTCTGTGGACGAAGCCAAAGAATCATATCGATCAACAGATTATTTAAGATGTAAAAAAACAAAGTGAACAGCAGCAATTTATAATAGTGATACCCTAATCCAATCGCCCCCGTCCAAGTCAAATAAAGAATTGCGTTCGTAACCATTTGTGTAAGGACAAGTGTCAAAGCAAGCTGGGCCGGATTGAACCAAACAATCTGGATATGCCGCCTTTTGATTAAATTGACAATGAAACTGACAAGAACTAATGAAACCACACCCGTCCATGGACCATATAGAATGATGATCGTATAGATAAGAGGAAAACTGAAGGATGTGATACTCTTCCAAACCGGAATCGGAAACAATTCTGTAATGAATAAGAAACCGACCAGCAGTGTATATGACCAGAGATCACTAATAGTATGTAATTTAAACAGGCTATAGAAGGCTAATAACCAGCCAATCACTGTTATGAAAGTGATTATGATATTGGAATTCCGTTCACGGGACCTAGCCATACTTCAAAAACCCCTATCTATGGAAAAAGTGATGTTTCCCTCATCCTAACAAACCCTTTGAAATCCAATAGCTTAATCCGAAAATGACTCCTACTAATAATAAGATCAGTGCGAGCCATACATTACTTATTTTCATGTTGATCCTCCTTTAGTAAAGACTGAATGATCTCAGGTATTTCTGATAAAGAATCTATCATAAAATCCGCTTCCTTCGGCTTTTCGTAATGAGCGTTCTTGACCCAGATCGTGTACATCCCCAATTTTTTTGCTGCTTGAACATCATTGTAGGGATGATCACCGACAAAAATCGTTTCAATTGGTTGAAGATCCAACTGTTGCAATCCTCGATAGAAAAATTCTGGAGACGGTTTCTTGATTCCTTCTTCTTCAGAAATAACGCACAATGAAAAACATCCTCCAGTGAAAGTTCTTCGATCGTCTTTGTTTGAAATATGGTTTCCCCATTTGTCATCAAGCCGATCATTAGGGAAGATCGTTTCAGATAGGAAATCAAAATATCTATACCATCCATTGGCACGCAATGGCAATGAAACTGCATATAATAATCGTCTAACAGAATTTCATGCCAATGATGATCGAGTTTATATTTTTCAACAAGTTTACGATAGACATGTTTTTTATGTAGGTAACCGTTTTGGTCATATTCTAGAAAATCTTCCAAGTAATTTTGTGAAGTAACTTTTTGCAATAAGTCAGTATGACGTTCATATTGTGTATTAATAAACTCTTGTAACGAACTTGTCCGATCCAGCAGCGTTCCATCCAAATCAAACATCAATCCTTTGATCATATCCATCTATCCTCCCATCAGTATCTCAAATAAAGTATACATGAAAAGGCTGATTTTTCAGATGCAATTACAAAGTCATATACATTCTATATAGAAAAACTCAATCGATTACGATCGATTGAGCCAGTTTTTATTGTAAAAGATTTGGATCCGTAGGATTATGACTAGGTTTAACTTCCTTAAGCCGTTCAAGTATGCCCATTTCTTCAATATCCTTTTTCGTCTGATCCGTTCCTAAGTCATAAATGGTCAGGTAAATTTCATTTAGGAGACGATCATAAATCATATGGTCACGGTCTGCAGTATCAATAACATTTGCAAAAAAATGAGAATGGAAATAACCGATCGTGTCAGTGTGATATGCCTCTTCCATCAAGTCCTTCAATAACGCGGCTTCGTCTTCCGTCGCACGCACTTCAAAATCGTAGCTTGATTCACCTTTACTGTTCCGGATTTCAGCGTTTTGCATCCCAACTTGAACAGTTATATAATACGGCTTTCGTTCCAACCCGATCAACCCCCTGTTCCGATTGTTTTATCTTATTTTGAACAAGTTAGACAGATTTATTCGAATCTATCGCAATAAAAAAACTGTTCCACAAAAGAAAAAATAAATTAATGTAATATTCTGAAAACTAATTGACATCGGACTGCATATCTTAGATAATAACTAAAAGGGTTTGGGAGGAATCCTCATGAATAAGCATACTTCATCTTTTCAGGCTAAAATGAAAGAACAGGCACAATTGAGACAGAGAAAAGCTGAACAGTATTTTGTTTCCCTGGCCGCCCAACTTCAATTGGACGAATCGTTATTTCAACACCAGAGCCAAAAACTGAGAAAGAGAATTGACGATGCACTTGAACGCAATGACAAGGAGTCTTTTTACCGTCTTGCTGAACAATTCAAAAAGAAGTACAGCAATAATTGATTATTCTAAATCGTCAAAGGGGCGGACTATTGTCAGCCCCTTTTGCTGTACTTGATTTTTTTGGACAACGATCAACGTGGCGACCATCTCGTAATGCCCTTTTGCCTGCGCAATCGGACAATAGATCTGATATTCCCCCGCCTCGAATATCTTTTTGATGGACCCTTTACCTTTGATCCTTACCTTTTCCATTCCTTTTATTGCAAACTCATGCTCACCTTCCTCACTTTTGAAATTGATTGTGATGGGTTGGTCAGCAAAAACTTTATATATTTTCTTATTGAACTGCCAATTTTTTGCTTCCACCTCAATAACTGTCACCGGTAAATCAGAAGGCACATCTTCGGTTCCGTCTGCTGTTCCACAAGCTCCCAAAAACATCATTCCGACCATGAAAAGAATAAATTTATGCATCAAAGTGGCTCCTCCATCAATTTTCGATCGGTCCCTACCATATTGGTATTATATTTTCGCTAATACTGCTTTTCATACCAAATAAAAAACTGACCAAATCAGGGAGAATACTTGACGCGTTAAAGTTCCAACCCGCAGTATTGCTCTACTATTTTTGATCAGTCTTTTTTCCTTAGTAACATACGAATGAAACGATCTGGCGACGGTCAATACCGAAGTACACCCATCTTCGTCCTGTCCATCGATAGCCTGCAACAGAATTCCTTCCGACAAATGTGAGCCAAGCCCAGAAAGAATATCCGCCTCTCAACCAAATGTAGACGTATCTTCGTAAACAAGGCCTCAATGCGCCAGGGTCTACCGCATAAGCACCCGTACCTGGACTAGCTTGAAGTGCAGATGGTGACTGGTTCGGTTTAAAACTCGGAGGCGGTCCTGGCGGAGGTCCACCTCCACTAGGAAAAGGCGGACCAGGTGGGGGGCCGATTTGTTGCTGGCCCCCTCCGCCGAGAATGTTTTGCATTATGGAAGCAAGTGGATTCTGCCGATTATTCAAAGACATACTCCCCCTTCAATATGGGTTTCAGACTATCATATGTCAATTGAAACTTTAGAGTGCAGGCTTTCACCCATCTTCCAAATCTTAACTATCCATACCCGAAAAATAACCAATTTTTACGAATGTGTATATAAACATTCCTTCAGGAGGTGTACTGTGTCCAAATACATCATCAACCACAAGAAAAAAACGGTTCATCTTTCCTCTTATGTTTGCGACGCATGTCGCATCCCTAATTATGAAAGCACTATCCGTGAAGACAGTACAGACGAAGAACATGTCCATTTTTTAATCCAAACGTCATATGAGCAATGCCCTTACTGCTTTGAACTATCTCCCTCCATGACTACACCGAAGATCCGAGTGATATAAAAGGACAATCTTATCGTATTCCAATGGTCTTACGATCCAATTCAAATGAGGCAATAGACAAGCTGACACAGATCCAGGCATAAGGTAAATCAATGGAAATGAAAATGACCAAAAAGGACTTATTACATCCTTCAAGGTCAATGTTTCAGCTGCGTTCTTTTTGGTAAGCAATGAGTATGATATCTTCATTGCTTTCTTTCTTCAGTTCTTTTTCGTAGTACTGAATCTTATCCAACATTTCCTTCGAAACATCCGCTACCGGATAATTTTGATCTTTCATTAGTGTCAGCTCCTTTTTCCGTCCTTCGTATACTGAATGATATCCCTATCATCAATATCATCAACCGCAGCATCGGTTTCATCAAAATCTACAATTGAATTTCCCATTGATCCATCCATGAAATACTGGTCAGCTTCATTTTCGGTGATCGTACCGAATCCAGGATTAATGGCGGAATCGGAATGTAATTCAGGCTGCCTTTTATCACGACTAGAATCTTTATTCATTGCTATCACTCCTTTTAAAAAGCTTTTTTTACACCATTTTTGGTGCAGCGGTTTGGCTGTCCATCGAACAGAAACAGCTACTCTTATTTTTACGTATATTTTGAAGATCTATTACTAACCTTGACTTAAAGGATGATTTTCATACTCAATTTGAAAAGTGAAGGATGGTTCTTTTATAACTTAGGCTGTTTTCGTATAGGTTGTTGTTTTAGGATTTGGAAATATACTCGCTTCCCACGGGCGAAAGAAAAGCGGAAGCGACCTCCAATCGAGTAGGAGGGGGTGACTAACCCCCGACCTCTCACA
>NZ_JAIBLJ010000110.1 GCF_020179385.1 Alkalihalobacillus sp. YIM B00296
CAGAAAAGAATCTGATTGACCTTATAATACGATCGGGCCAGTTTGTTGAATAAAGAAATTTAGCAATCAAGAAGAAATTATTGATTGTTATGTGTGCTAAACTTGACTCTGCCAATAACGTTAATAATTCTATCTAAAGGAGGAGAAATCATGTATTTAGAAATTTATCTTTATCCAGTACTGGAAGAAAACAAAGAACAATTTTTAAAAATTAATTGAGAAGCTGAACGTATTTACAAAGAATATGGTGCAATCGAGAGCGAAACATATACTGCTGCATCTATTCAGCCGGAATATGGTTGTGAAGGAATGGTCTCGGCAGTCGAACTACACGAAAGCGAGATACTTATGTTAGAAATTAACCATTATCATAATAAGGATCACCATAGTCAGGTTTTGGAGAAGGTTGATAATGATGAACAGATTGAAAAGTTATATAATCAAATGACAAAGGTGATCGATGTGAATCGAACTGTAAAGTATAATGTAGATATCCCTCATGAACAAAGGAGAACTGAAAATGAGAAAACTCGTTCTATTTCTGCACGTATCGCTTGACGGTTTTGTAGAAGGGCCGAACGGTGAAATGGACATTGGCTGGGTTTCCTACGATGCTGATTTGGAGAAACACGCGAAAGAAATTTTGAGTACTGCTGACACTGTCATTTGGGGACGTGGGACTTATCAGATGATGCACAGTTACTGGCCATCTGTGCCTTCGAACCCATCAGCTTCGCAGCATGAACGGAATCATGCCGAGTGGATCGAAAAGACAGCCAAAATCGTTTTTTCCACAACGCTGGAGAAAGTCGAATGGAACAATTCCAGACTGGTGAAAGAAGATGTAGAGGAAGAGATCAAGAACCTCAAACAGCAGCCAGGCAAGGATATGGTCATCCTCGGCAGTCCTAGGTTCGCACACTACCTTATGCAGCTTGATTTAATAGATGAGTATAAAATTACGGTTTCTCCCGTCCTGATCGGCAGCGGGTTGCCGTTATTCCAAGGTCTCAAGGAGAAGATCAATCTTAAACTTATCGAAAACAAGACATTTGATTCTGGAGCCATAGGCCTCGTTTACCAGACGGTTAGATGACCTTGTCTCCTAAAGTAGATTACGCTAACCGGATTAACGTTAGCACAATAAAAGCTGCGGTAGTCTAGGTCTTTCGAGTTCCTAGTCCGTCACTGCTTTTTTTACGAGTCAGTCTAATTCAGTTTGTCGGGTGATCGTGTCGTTTGAGCTTAGAGTAAGGAGAAACGCCAAGTCGGACGCAATTCAGGGCTTAGCGTATATTTTCGTTAAACTGTTGGCGGTACCCCTAATGGGGTGGCTTGAATTAAAAGCAACCCCTTTTTCTTATTTTTAAGTAACAGGGGAACGATGGAAATTGTAATTGTATTATCTTGAAATCAAGTCTTCCATATAAACCAGCTAATAGTTTGTCAACATTTTTCAATAAAAACC
>NZ_JAIBLJ010000111.1 GCF_020179385.1 Alkalihalobacillus sp. YIM B00296
ATACCAGCTAATATAAGTCAATACTTTTTGCTTAATATTGATTCATAAGTAATGTTACAATAAAAGAAGGCATGACAAAGAGACTTCAAAACAACAATTTGAAGTTTTTGTAATTAATGTAATTATTAGGTATTCGTTATGCCGTAAAACTCTCTTTATGCTTGAGAATGGCATAAATCCAATGTAATAGCTTGTTGGCGCAGGCTATTATCGCTACTTTGTGAGGTTTTCCCTCACTTCTTTTTTTGTCGTAAAACTCTCTCAGTTTGGTGTTTCGATTATTCGTTAATCCACACTGAACGGCTGTATATAAAGCTTGTCGTAGCTTGGAAGAGCCTCTTTTCGTGATGCGGTTTATGGTAGCTGTAAACTTACCTGATTGATAGATCCTGGGATCAATTCCTGCATAGGCTACTAGTTTTTTAGGATGACTAAACTGCCTGATTTCTCCTATTTCGGAGATAAGTGTAGCCGCAATCTTAGATCCTACTCCCGGTATGGAACGGAGAATCTCATACTCTTCAAACTGCATAGCTAATTCATCAATCTCTTGTTCTAGGATGGATAGAAACTCTTTTTGTTGAAGAAGCATTTGGATGTACATCTTTAAGGTCACTAAATGGCTCTGATATAGGGTTTTCTTAAATGGGTTTCGTTCTGCTGCTTCTTTAAGCTTATTCGCTTTATCCCAAAACCATGCATACGAACGTTTTCCTCCTAGACTATGCATCACACTCGCAATTTCATCTGTTGTTTCCTTTAAAACGACGTCGGAAGTAGGATATAAAAGCAAGGTCTTTAAAGATACCTGTGAATACAAATCCCCAAAAACGCCTTTATATTCAGGAAAAACTTGATCTAGAATTGTTTGAAATTGTAGCTTTAACTGTACGTAATTACGAGTTAATGAATCATGTTGTCTAGATAAATTACGTAAGTTCATGGTTTGAACATTTTTTCGGTGGAATGTTTCTAGATCTTCTTTGTAGTAGAGTTCGCATAAATGTCGAGCATCAGATGGGTCTGACTTAACCTTTCGAAGGCTACTCTTTTTGGTTTCGTAAGAAACCACTGGATTCACTAAATAGTAGGTTATCCTCCTTTCCTCAAGATACTGAAGTACAGGTTCATGATAGTGTCCAGTAGATTCAAAAATGACCACAGGATCTGCTTCAGCGTTCAATTTGACCTCCCTGTAAAATACATAAAAATCACGTAAACCATTGGTATCATGCTTAAACTTAAAGGTTTTTCCAAAAGGTTGCTTTCTTGCCAAGAAAGCTTGGACTTGGCTTTCTCCTTTTGCGACATCCAGACCAATGACTGGATCCATGCTTTATCACTTCTCCTTTTCAATATATTTGCCGGCAACCCCTGTCTATCTTGTAGTTTCATAGCTTCGCTTGTTATACGGGATCAACGTCCCAACCAGCCTCAAACATGTTTCTACAAGTAGA
>NZ_JAIBLJ010000112.1 GCF_020179385.1 Alkalihalobacillus sp. YIM B00296
AAATTCTGTATAAAGTTTAGTTGTGAAAATCCTTGACCTAGAGTGAACTCTAGGTCTTACACTAAAAATATCTTAAATAGAGAAAGGATGTTCAGATATGTTAAATGTTGTAGGAAAAGTAATTATTTTAACCGGAGCATCTAGTGGAATCGGAGAAGCCACAGCAAAAGTACTTGCAAGCAACGGTGCTAAAGTTGTTCTTGCTGCAAGGCGTGAAGAGCGTTTGCGGAATCTTAAGTTAGCTCTTGAAAAACAAGGTGGCACAGTGGAATATAAAGTTACTGATGTAACTTCTCAAGAGCAGATGGAGGAGCTTGCCCGTTTTACTATCGATACCTTCGGACAAATTGATGTGCTGATTAACAATGCAGGAATCATGCCTCTTTCTTTTTTACACGAAAAGAAGGTAATGGAATGGGATCAAATGATTGATGTAAACATTAAAGGCGTGCTTTATGGTATTGGTGCCGTGCTTCCGTATATGCGAAAACGAAAACAAGGTCATATTATTGACGTTTCCTCGGTTACAGGTCACATCGTAAGAAAAACTTGGGCCGTCTATTCAGGAACAAAATTTGCCGTCCGAGCGATTACTGAAGCTTTGCGACAAGAAGAGGCAGAAAATAATATTCGTACAACGATAATTTGTCCTGGCGGAGTGAGAACGGAGCTAGTTAATACAATTTCAAATGAAGAAATTAAAAAAAGCATAAACGAGTCTTTGCAAATTGCATTGCCACCGGAAGCTATTGCCAACTCGATTCTATATGCCATTTCGCAACCGGAACATACGGCTGTCAATGAAATAATTGTAAGACCAACGAAACAAGAGCTATAGTATAATATTAATGATTGCTCACCTTTTTCTAGGTGGGTTTTTTACTTTAGCAAACAAATAAAATTGAAGGAAAACAACAATAACACAGCAAAGAAATTATTTGTTAAATTTTAATACTCAATGGACTACTCATAAGGAGGAATTAATTTGAGTTATACAATTGGTCAAGTAGCAGATAAAACAGGGCTATCGATCCACACATTGCGATTTTATGAAAAGGAAGGAATTATGCCAATAGTTAATCGTAATGAAAGTGGCATACGTTTGTATGAAACTAAGGATATTGAAGCACTTGAATTTATCTGCTGTCTTCGAGCGACAGGTATGACAATTTCTGATATTAAGGATTTTGTAAGAGAGAGCAGAACGATTGAACAGCGTATTGAAATACTTGAGAAACAACATGGAAAAGTACAATCACAAATAGATCAATTTATCTCGTATCAAGCCATGATTAATCGTAAACTTGATATATATAGAAATAAGACAGACACAATCTAGCTAAATCATCAAACTAGAGGGTTTCTAGAGTTCAATAAGTGCTAGCCAGCTTCAACAGCCTTTGATCTTCAACAAT
>NZ_JAIBLJ010000113.1 GCF_020179385.1 Alkalihalobacillus sp. YIM B00296
GATCAATATCAAGAAACGCTTTCCTTTCATGCCGAGTTGTATAATCTAATACAAGAAGATCACCTATTAAAGAAAATCGAACAGGTAGTTGATTTTCAATTTATCTATGACTTAACAAAGGAATCGTACTGTATGTATTATGGACGGCCAGCGACTGAACCAGAGTTACTCCTTCGACTTCTTCTTATTCAAACCTTATATGATTTATCGGATGAACAAGTGGTTCAGGATGCCAATCTACACTTGGCTTATAAATGGTTTTTACATTTGAATCCCGAAAGTTCCTTGCCTCACCCTACACAATTAAGTCGATTTCGAAATCATCGTCTAGGAGCTAATCGAGTTGAGGAAGTACTAGAAGAAATCGTTAGTCAGTGTCAGGAGAAGGGGATTATTCAATCTAGTTCACTTATTTTAGATTCCACACATACCCAAGCCAACGCAAGTAAGCGTTCGCCTCTACAGGTATTAAAAAAAGCAGCTTCAAGGCTCTCCAGAGCCGTTAAAAAACAACATACAAAGCTACATAAAAAATTACCTAAAGCTCCAAAGCTAGATGATCTTCCAGAGGAGGAGCAAGCCAAACAAATGCTTTGGCATTTAGCTCGTTTAGGTGAACAAATTGAACAAGCTCTTCCAGATGCGGAAGGTGCAATCAAAGATAAGCTGGATATCGCAAAGCAAATCGTTGAGGACGAAAGACTTCTTTCGAAGAAAGGAATTATGTCAGCAGTAGACCCAGATGCCCGTTTNATCGCAAAGCAAATCGTTGAGGACGAAAGACTTCTTTCGAAGAAAGGAATTATGTCAGCAGTAGACCCAGATGCCCGTTTTGGATGGAAGTCTACTACAAAATCTTTTTACGGTTATAAGAATCATCTTGCGATGACGGAAGAAGAAATAATTACTGGTGTTCAGGTTACTCCAGGAAATATCGATGATGGCAAGCAACTAAAAGGATTAGTGATCCAATCTAAGAAGCATGGCATTGAAGTAGAAGAAGTACTCGCTGATACAGCTTATTCATCAAAAAATAACTTGTCCTACTTACAAGAAGATACAATCAAAGCCTCAATTCCACTTAATCCATCTGTTTATGGGACTCGAGAAGAGGGCGACTTTCAATACGATAAAGAAAGAGATCAAGTCATTTGTCCTGCGGGACACCACAGCATTCGAAAAGCTCGAACTGGTAAAAAAGATACGGGAAAGAATCAAATGAACACATTTTACTTTAACGTTGATATATGTAAAGAATGTCCGTTAAGAGAAGGGTGTTACAAAGAGGGGAAAAAATC
>NZ_JAIBLJ010000114.1 GCF_020179385.1 Alkalihalobacillus sp. YIM B00296
ACGGCCCAGACTCCTACGGGAGGCAGCAGTAGGGAATCTTCGGCAATGGACGAAAGTCTGACCGAGCAACGCCGCGTGAGTGAGGAAGGCCTTCGGGTCGTAAAGCTCTGTTGTTAGGGAAGAACAAGTACCGTTCGAACAGGGCGGTACCTTGACGGTACCTAACCAGAAAGCCACGGCTAACTACGTGCCAGCAGCCGCGGTAATACGTAGGTGGCAAGCGTTGTCCGGAATTATTGGGCGTAAAGCGCGCGCAGGCGGTCTCTTAAGTCTGATGTGAAAGCCCACGGCTCAACCGTGGAGGGTCATTGGAAACTGGGGGACTTGAGTACTGGAGAGGAGAGTGGAATTCCATGTGTAGCGGTGAAATGCGTAGATATATGGAGGAACACCAGTGGCGAAGGCGGCTCTCTGGCCAGTAACTGACGCTGAGGCGCGAAAGCGTGGGGAGCAAACAGGATTAGATACCCTGGTAGTCCACGCCGTAAACGATGAGTGCTAGGTGTTGGGGGGTTCCACCCTCAGTGCTGACGTTAACACATTAAGCACTCCGCCTGGGGAGTACGACCGCAAGGTTGAAACTCAAAGGAATTGACGGGGGCCCGCACAAGCAGTGGAGCATGTGGTTTAATTCGAAGCAACGCGAAGAACCTTACCAGGTCTTGACATCCTTCGCTACTTCCAGAGATGGAAGGTTCCCCTTCGGGGGACGAAGTGACAGGTGGTGCATGGTTGTCGTCAGCTCGTGTCGTGAGATGTTGGGTTAAGTCCCGCAACGAGCGCAACCCTTGATCTTAGTTGCCAGCATTCAGTTGGGCACTCTAAGGTGACTGCCGGTGACAAACCGGAGGAAGGTGGGGACGACGTCAAATCATCATGCCCCTTATGACCTGGGCTACACACGTGCTACAATGGATGGTACAAAGGGCAGCAAAACCGCGAGGTTGAGCGAATCCCATAAAGCCATTCTCAGTTCGGATTGCAGGCTGCAACTCGCCTGCATGAAGCCGGAATTGCTAGTAATCGCGGATCAGCATGCCGCGGTGAATACGTTCCCGGGCCTTGTACACACCGCCCGTCACACCACGAGAGTTTGTAACACCCGAAGTCGGTGAGGTAACCTTTTGGAACCAGCCGCCGAAGGTGGGACAGATGATTGGGGTGAAGTCGTAACAAGGTAGCCGTATCGGAAGGTGCGGCTGGATCACCTCCTTTCTAAGGAGTCCTTTATGGACAACACGCTTTGGCTTTTGTTTAGTTTTGAA
>NZ_JAIBLJ010000115.1 GCF_020179385.1 Alkalihalobacillus sp. YIM B00296
GGCATACCTATTACCAGTATGCTAGGCTACTAAACCCGAAATCGCTTTCGATATATTAATGGCTCCGTTGAGGTCAGCATGACAGGTGTAGCCACATTCTCTACATTGAAAATTGAGACCGTTTCGATTTTCTTTCGCTTGATGACCACATTTGCAAGTTTGACTGGTGTATTCTGGATTCACCAATTCAAAACGGATCCCTATCATCTCAGCTTTGTATTTGATGAACTCTTTAAGTTGGTAGAACGACCATGAATGCAGGCTCCTACCTTGGTCGTTTTTCTTTGATTTGGTAGTATTTCGAATATCCGTCAAGTCTTCCATGCGAATCACTCCAACACCGTTGGCGAGTGCAAAGTTAACGATTTGACGGCTGATTTTATGGTTCTGGTCTTTCATCCAACGAGACTCTTTGCCTTTGGATTTCTTAATGGCTTGTAGTTTTTTCGCTTTTCCCAGTCTCCTTCTTCTTACCGAGAAGTGTCTACGAGTATAAGCGACTTTCGAGCCTTTAAAGAAGAAAGACTTTGTTCCAATACTGGCAACTGCGAGATATCGAAGCCCCAAGTCAATCCCCATAACTTTTTTACCTTGTGATGATTCCACATTCCAAGTGATTGAAATTGCAAGATACCATTTCTTTTTCTTTTGATAAAGCTTTCCAGTCCCTATCTTTACGCTTCCACTGATCATTTGTTCAAGCCACTTTATTTGAAATGGTTTTGCTATTACTGGAATCCCTATACGTTTTTCAAGTGTAGGGAAGGAAACGGTGTATAATTTACTCTTCTTTTCTATTTTTAAGTTTTGATTATTAAAGCAGCACCACATATTACGGAAGGTCTTTGCTTTCTGATTTTTCTTTTGAGAGTTTACTTCTCTAATGCTTTGATTAATGACTGCGGATGAAAATTTCTCTGCTGAAAACTCCTTAAAGATTCGACTGGTTGCCTGATTTACGTCTGGATGAAGCCATAACCAGTTCGCAAGTACTGTATTTGTCTCCGTCATTCGTTTGTACATCTGTTGTTTGGCAAGAGTCGGTTTATGTCGCTCTAAGCGTAGCATGATTGTCGGCATGTATTCACCCCATTTCTTTAAAATTTTGTTGGAATATATCTCATGAGACGTATTTTCTATAAAGTCATATAGAGTTTGGTCGATTTCAATTTCCAAATCTTCGTTTCATTCGTTTCCATCTTCATCATA
>NZ_JAIBLJ010000116.1 GCF_020179385.1 Alkalihalobacillus sp. YIM B00296
TTTTTTCACTGTTGCTTCTCATTGGGGTCGGATTAAGTATTACGGTAGGTTTGGATGCGAATATTCCCAATCCTTTCCGATTGGATTGCATTAATATTCAAACCGTTAAGCGATTTTATGATGTGGTTATTGAAATAGAGAGCCTTGAGAAAGAGAAAGGTGGATTACGTATGAAAAGAGCAATCCGTTTATTCATCATTATGTTCCTTTTGCTTAATCTTTTGACGGGTTGTTGGAATCGGCAGGAGCTGAATGAACTTGCTATCGTGGTCGGAATGGCCATCGATAAATCAGATGATGAGTATGTTGTTACGGTTCAGGTCGTCAATCCCGGACAGGTAGCAGCTAGACAGGGAGGAGGGGAGAAAACACCGGTTAAAACCTATCAAGAGAAAGGAACTACGGTCTTTGAAGCGATAAGAAGAGCGACTACGGGTACACCTAGAAAACTTTACTTTCCTCATCTACGAATTTTTGTAATAAGTGAAGAGGTAGCTGAAGAAGGTCTTGGAGAAACATTGGATTTTATATCGAGGGATCACAACTTTCGAACAGACTTTTACATTGTAGTTACGAAAGATGAAAGGGCGGAGCACATATTGAAAGTGATGACAGGATTAGAAGATATTCCCGCAAACAAGCTGTTTTCATCTCTTGAAACGTCTGAGAGAGCATGGGCCCCTACAATGGCAGTGACATNGCGGGCTGGCCGTGTTTAAAGAAGATAAACTAATCGGGTGGTTGGATGAAAAGGGCAGTAAAGCGATAAATTATGTTCGAGAAAATGTAAGCAGTACAATTGCCGAACTGTCTTGTCCAGAAGAAAAAGGGAAAGTTGTTGGAATGGAGGTTATTCGCGCAAAAGCTGATTTGAAAGGGAGGGTTGAAGATGGTTCACCAAAGGGGACGGTAAAAATTCAGGTGGAAGCGAATGTTGGCGACGTTCAATGCAAAAAGCTTGATTTGACAAAAACGAAAACAATCGCTGATTTGGAAAAAAGAGCGGAAAAACACGTCAAAGAGATCATGGAATCGACTATAATGATAGCACAGGAGGAATTCAAACTCGATCTTTTTGGCTTTGGGGAGGCGATTCATCGTTC
>NZ_JAIBLJ010000117.1 GCF_020179385.1 Alkalihalobacillus sp. YIM B00296
GCTAAGAGGTGATCTCGGAATTGTTCCGGGGTCATCTTTTCTAATCCCCATTGGTACCTTGACGAATTGTAGTAGTCCATGAAATCTTCTACTTTCTTCCGTAATTCCTCTACAGTTTTACAACTGAATGCTTCCATTTCATCCTTCATATGGCCAAAGAATGATTCCATAGGGGCATTATCCCAACAGTTTCCTTTCCGTGACATCGATTGAGTAAACCCCAGTTCTTTGACCTTGAGCCGAAACTCAGGGTGTGTGTAGTGGAAGCCTTGATCTGAATGAATCATGGCTTCAGGGTGGACATTGCCGTCCAAAGATGCCATCAGGTTTTCAAGCGTTCGATATACAATCCCCATTGCTAATGACGTAGATAAGGAGTAGGCTAAGATTTCTCGTGTGGTCCCATCTTTGACACAAGACAAATAGACTGGTGTTCTGTTTTCGAGATAGAGATAGGTAATATCCGTTAGTAATACCATTCCTGGATCCGTCTGGACAAACTGACGATCAAGGAGGTTTGGACAGGTACGATGTTCTTGTGTCGCTTTGGCCATCTTCTTATAGGGTTTAACACGCCTAATCTTGGTTTGAAGATTAAACTTCTTCATAAGCCGATAAATCTTCTTGAGGTTCATGACAATCCCATACCTATTTTCTAGAATCATTTTGATCGATCGACCCCCTAATTTTCCGTGCTTGGAATCATGGATTTCCTTGATAAGCTTGAAATCTTCTTCATCCTTCCGTTCTCTTTCCATACGTTGTGTTTCTACCTTGAGCCATGCATAATAGCTAGTTCGATTCACCGATGCCAATTGACAAAGATAAGCGATCATTCCTGTTATATTGTGTTTACGCACTGTTTCTTCAATGAGTTCAAACTTCACTGATGTCGTGATTATTTCCTTTTCTTCGCCTGCCCCTCCAGTTCTTCGAGCTTTTTTAAGAAGTCATTCTCTGCCT
>NZ_JAIBLJ010000118.1 GCF_020179385.1 Alkalihalobacillus sp. YIM B00296
CACAATAAGAGCAGATATTAAGGGAAAGAAAAGAGTTGCCCATACAGGAATCAAACATAAAAAATGGAAGAAACTCAAGGAACAAGCAAAGATACACATCCGAAGAATCAAAAATTCCCCTACTATCCATAATGCCTTACGTTTTAATAGTTTTGTTTTAGGTATCCACAACTACTTCAACCGAGCTACTCATGTCAATCCAGAATTCTCACATCTTGCCTACGATCTAAAAGCCTTTCTGTACAATCGCCTTCGTTCTGTCGGGAAATATGGACATCCAATCAATCCCACTTCAACCTATAAAAAGTTTTATAGTACAGGATTTAAAACGTTCAAAATTGCTACTGTTTACTTGTTCCCGATAGGGAATGTTAAAACAGTTAATGCAATGAACTTTAGTCCAACATTATCTCTTTTTACAGAAGAAGGCAGAAAGAAAGTCTACGATAAATTAAAGCCAGATATTGAAACTGAAATCAGTGTACTAATGAAAGCAACTCTTCCAGAAAGAACTGTTGAATATTTGGATAATCGAATTAGTCGTTTTAGTATGAAAATGGGGAGGTGCGAAATCACTGGTTGGGATTTAACAGCTTATGATGTTCACTGCCACCATTATGTACCTAAACATCTGGGGGGAACGGATAAGTTTAACAACCTTCGCATTCTTCATAAAGACATACATCGGCTTGTTCACCGTATAGACCATGAAACGATTGTATCAGAAATACAAAAATTCGATTTAAATAACTCAATGATTAAGAAAATAAATCAATATCGAATGAAATGTGGGCTTGAAAAGATAGAAACATCTCACGTCTAAAGTAACGAAGAACTTATAATCTATTATACATCGGTAGATGGACCGCAAAGTGCTGGGAAACTAGCATGCTTTGTGCGGAGCAGGGGAAAAGCTGGAGATGACCTCAAAGGCTTACCTATTGCTAAC
>NZ_JAIBLJ010000119.1 GCF_020179385.1 Alkalihalobacillus sp. YIM B00296
CTGTCCCAAAAGCCCTTTTAAATGAGAAAAAGCCACGGAGAAAATGAAAATTCTCAGTGGCTTTTTTCCTTTTTGAATCTTGTTTAGAAAACAGGCGGTTCAGTTCCGCCTGTTTCAGGAAGTTGTGGGCTATGGCGATCAGCCCGAATTCGATATTCACTTTCTCAAGGCCTCTCAGTGAAAACCGGCGGAACGACCGATTGCCCTTGATATGACCGAACACACTTTCTACTTCAACTTTCCGTTGTGCGTAGATTTGAGCGCCCTCGTCAGACCAAAGGTTCTTCTTGGCTCTTTCTTTTAATTCCTCATACACAGGATTGTAATGGACTTGCCGGTTCCCTTTTGCTTTTGTACATTTCTCCTTTAATGGACATCCACTACAGCCAACGCATTCGTATATCTTGAAACCTCTGGTGTATCCATATTTATCTGTTCGTTGAGAATAGTGCTTGAATAGGACTTCCCGTTGGTTGGGGCAAATATAATAATCGTCTTCGGCACAATACTCCCAGTTATTCACGTGACGCGGATCTTTTTTATAAGCTCGAGATTGTTCTTTTCGCAACGTATTGTAAGGAATCAAGGTTTTAAATTCTTCTTCCTCGGCATACACATAATTGGCTTCTCCTCCGTAGCCAGCATCTGCGACGACATATGTAGGGATCGGAAGTCCTGTAGCTTTCAGCTTTTCGATATGCGGTTCAAAACAACGCGTATCCGTTGGTCGTTGATGGATTGAGTATCCCACAATAAATTGATTTTCGGTCCCAGCTTGCACGTTATATCCAGGTTTCAATTGACCATTCTTCATGTGATCTTCTTTCATTCGCATAAACGTGGCATCGGTGTCCGTTTTCGAATAGCTGTTTCGATCGCCAAAGGTCGCTTGTTGGGTCTCATACTTCTGAAGGCGCGGGAGAAAATCTTCTTT
>NZ_JAIBLJ010000012.1 GCF_020179385.1 Alkalihalobacillus sp. YIM B00296
CCCACAAAAGTCTATTGTGTAGACTTTTGGGACAGCCCCTTATATTATATAAAATGAGACAATCATGATTATTTGGAATTCCTAGAAGGACGATAAGTGAATTCTATAATCGAAATGGTCTTATGTCCCTGATAAGTTTAAGTAATTTTAACCCCTCCCCCCCTTATGGTTATAAAAAGGATACCGAAGGTGGTATCCTTTAGTCAATTAATCTCGTTTCCAAGTGGTTTCATTACCTGAAACTGGGCAAGCTGGGAAATCATCATTGTTTTTGAATTCTTTCCTTTCACCAGCTTCACAAGTGTATCGGCCAGCTTCTGGAACACGTTCACCTGTTCTAAAATCACGGTTACGGTCTGCCATAATGGTAACACCTCCTTACACCTAGTTAGAGTGACCATTTATAATACACCTTATCCCCCCTCGGGGCTAAGGAGATGATTAAATTGCCAATACCAGAAAATAGAAGACAAGACATTAACAAACGATTGAACTATGCTTCTGATTCTCGTCCATTAAATTCAAATTAATATCCGACTGAATGTTAAAATAATTTAGTACTTGAACTATTTGTTCTTTATGCTGACCCGTAACGATGACCTTCACATTAAACCATTCCGGATATTTTATTAATTCTTTTATCACTGGGGACATTTTGATGGCTTCCGGCCGAGTTCCGAAAATGAACATAATTGTTTTAGGTGTAATATGGACCACTTCCTTGTTAGTAATTCTTTTCATAATTCGTTAAGAGATTTCTGGATAAGGTGTTCAAAAGCAGATGGATTTTTATGGAGGTTTGACAAATGTTTTAAACCGTAAATACCATACTGATGAACTAATCCTTTTTCGTTTAATTCAAAATCCAAATGTTTGTCGGGAAGGGACATCCGTTGGGCCATTGTCGCATGATAAACCCAGGATTTAAGTAGCATTTTGGCCTCCACTTTGTCCGAGTTCCCATATAATACAAATAACCTAATAATAAGCTATCATCCTCATACCCTTGTTTCCCTTTTAAAAATTGGGTGTCATAGCCTCCAATTTCTTTTAAAATATGTGACTTATGAATAACAGGATGAACGAATCCTTCATAGACTTCATCTTTTGAAAAACAGTTTAATAATGAAATCAGCTCTGCAGGATTATCTGGAACATCTCGTAAAATGCCAAGAGGTCCAATTTCACCGTTCACGTTCATTATGCCTGGTGAAACCATAGGTTCATCCGTTTGCTCTAACAATTGGATTAAAGGCACATACCATTCGGATGGAAATACCATGTCCAAATGAATTTCCGAAATATATTTAACGTCAGGATAGTGATCCCAAATATATTGAAAACAATTTTGCCTAGCTTGGGCGATGCCTATGTTCGTACCATTTCCCAGAATAACGAATGGCAATCCGTATTTGGATAGCTTTTTTTGAAGGATATCAATCTTCAGACAGCCCGAGGCTTTCAAAGCATCGGGCTGCCATTTTCATATTGTGTTGATATTCCAGAGGATCTTTATGAATCAATAATGGCAATGTATGAATGATTTTCATATAACCACCCTTTTTAATCATTATGAGAAAAAGGTTTTATTCTACCCATTCAACGAGGTTTGGGTTATCATCCAGAATGGACATATACTGTTCTTTCCAGCCGTAAAGACCATTAGGATCAAGCCTTTGATATCTTTTAAATTTTTTTAAACGATCTTCAGGCTTTCGCCAGCCAAAATGTTTCAAACGTAATTGCGATATACGGTTAGGGAGTTCAAATATGTTCTCGGGAAATCGACCACAATGCTGGGGAGAAAAACACATCATAATCATTTTGTTCTAGAAGCTGATCAACCTCATAAACAAATTTATTTTCAAACATTTCATCCGCGTCAAGGTTCAATATCCATTGAGGATCCGTTTTAAGTGTTTCTTCCCATCGCTGCTTCCGGAGTATGTTTCATTTTTTATTATGTGTAAAGGAATATCTTTTAACATGTCGAAACAAACTTGAACCGTGCTATCCGTACTTCCATCATCTATAATCACAGCATTATCAATATATTGTAAATGTTCTTTTAACACTTGTTTGAGATACCTGTCCGCTTCGTTTTTAACCACCATTGAAAGCGTTAGCTTCGGACGGTACGGTTTTACAGGCGGAAGATCTGGTTTTGTTTCCATTTTTGCCGATGGGTTTTCCTTTTCCATGTTCGATAGAAACGTTTTCGCACCCTCTATATCCGTGTCACGGTAAATGTGGTAAGCGGGATAAAAGGTATCAACATACATGGAAAACCCTAAAGCGGCTGCCCGAATACAAAAATGCCGATCTTCTCCCACAAATGAGAGGTTTTTAATTTTTTTAAAATTTACACCAGATGTTAAAGCATGCCGGCTGATTAATGTGCAAGCTCCGAGTCCTCCCACTTCGTAAATACCGGGTACCTTCAATTGATCGATAAACTCTCTCGTCCTTATACTGATTTCCTCATCGTTTAGTTCCTCTCCGGGGTTTTTATGCCATTGAGTAAATTGGTCTCTTATCCATACCTGAGGACTTAGTTCCGATTCAGGCCACCATTGTGTCCAAAATATCTCGGAAATGATGTCCTTTTTTGCATGAATTAAGTGTTGAACGGTCCTTGGGTGAATTAACACGTCAGAATCAATCAAAAACAAATAGTCGTAATGAAGCTCAACTGCTTTATGTATCATAAGATTTTTAAATTCGGCCACTTTCCATATTAATTGTTCATTCCATTGATGGGTTGTATTGTCATCGCAAATATATTCACCTCTTTGTTCCGATTTTAATATTGTTACATTGTTTACCGTTTCAGCAAATTCATGAAGTAACTGGCTTAATTCCTGCTGTATATGGGGTCCCGGCAGAAAAACGCGGAAAATATACGCTAAGCCAATTTATGTATGCAAAAAGCCGATTTTCCTTACGCTAAGGACAATCGGCTTTTTTTGATGAAAGTTGGAATTATTCAACCTCTTTTTTGTTTGAAGCACTATTCGCTAACTTGAGAAAAACTTCATTAATATTTTTCATCCGATCTTCAACTTTTTTAGCTGCTGCATCAAGTGTAAATCCTTCTTCAATTAACTCCTGAATTAAAAGAATTTTTTTTATATTTAAGTAATTATATCTTCGAGTAGTCCCTTCTCCTTCTTTCTCAGATTCAATAATGCCTTTTTCTTCCCAGTAACGTATTTTTCTTGTAGGTACCCCAGTTATGTCAGAAACCTCTCCAATGCCAACAACAAGTTTCTTTAACAAGTCAAAATCAAGTAATGGATCTATTTCGAATTTATTACTCACATTTTTCCCTCCAATACTCTTCGTAACTATTTTACAACAAAAGAAGTGTATTTACAATTTTTCAGCGAAATGTATTGACTTATTTTGTAACTAGGTTACAATACATGTAGATAATATACATTATCTAGATCATTCAAAAGAGGAGAGGTTTAAAGTGCCTATCATTAATGTTGATTGTTGGGAAGGGTTTAACGAGGAACAAAAAATGCAGTGGATCAAGGAATTAACGGACACTACTGTAAATTTGTTCAATATTCCTCCAGACAAAGTATTGGTTATTTTAAGAGAAGTTTCTTTAACAAATTGGGGGCAAGCCGGGATTGTTGCTTCTGATCCGGAATTTTTAGCAAAAAGTCGTATAACTGAACTTCCATCTAAACAAAAAGTTTAAATACACGCATTACTAATGCATTAGAATTCCGTACGAAGTGATGACGATAGATGGGAGGGTCTTTTGATTTGACTAAAAATCCTGTATTCGAACAGTTTAAAGAGGAATTTCCAGATGTGTTTTCTACCTTTAATGATTTGTATAAAACGGTTAGTTCAAAAGCTTTAGACGAAAAAACAAAACAGTTAGTCTATTTAGGGATTCTAACAGTAACAAGGTACGCACCTGCATTTCGTGTCCATATTAAAAAGGCATTAGAAGCTGGTGCAACAGAGAGTGAAATCAAGGAAGCGATCATGTTGGCGATTCCTGCTGGTGGACTTTGCAACTTTCTTTCTGTGCTACCCGATATGATGGATGAACTAAATGGGTAAGGAGGTACTTTTCATGGCAGAAGTAGCAGGTAAAGTTAATCATGCAACGTCAGAAAGAAATTATCCTCTTATGACGGCGATTCTGTTCTGGTGTGGCTTAGTTGTTGTATCTAGTCTTTATATTACCATTCCCTTAGTTTCGGTATTTGCAGGTATTTTTGAAGTATCACCAGCACAAGCCGCATGGACCAGCAGTGCATTTTCATTTTGTTATGCTATTGGGTTTTTATTTTTTGGCCCATTGTCTGATCGCTACGGTCGTAAACAAATCATTTTAATTGGGCTAGGAGTATTGACCATTGTTACTCCCATTATTGGCTTGTTTGACAATCTGTCTTGGCTAATAGCTCTACGAGGAATTCAAGGGGTTGCTGCAGCAACATTTGCACCGGCTGCACTCTCTTATGCAGTTGAAATGTTTCCAGCAGAAAGACGAGTTACTACGATTGGGTTTGTTAGTACTGGATTTTTAATGGCTGCAATTGTTGGTCAGGTGATCAGCAGTCTAGTCAGTCAAATTCTTAGTTGGAACTACGTGTTTTATCTCCTAGGTGGAATTTATTTAATCACTGCTTTATTAATTGCGTTGTTTATACCGATAGGTGAAGTTCAACAAGTAAGAGGAAGTATTCTTACACCATTTAAACAAATGCGCGAGGTCTTTGCACAAAAAGCTTTATTTTTGTGTTATGTCGTTACAGTAACACTATTACTTTCCATGGTTGGAATGTATTCGGCACTGGGAACTTATTTAAGTGGTCCGGCGTTTGGTCTCGATGGTCAGAGCATACTGTTCATCCGATCTGTCGGAATTATAGGTATGTTACTTTCTCCGTTTGCCGGACGATTGGTTACAAAGTTTGGTATCCATAATGTTCTTAGAGGGGGCTTGTCCTTAGCTGTTGTAGGTATTGCAATAATGGGAGTTAGCTCGAATTTGTTTTTTCTTATTGTAATGAGTGTTATTTTTGTGGCGGGTATTTCTATAACCGTTCCCACTCTAATCTCACTTGTCGGTCAGTTAGGAGGGCTGCTAGGGGTGTTTCGGTTGCACTTTACACGTTTATTCTATTTATTGGCGCGTCCCTTGGTCCGATAGTAGCTGTTAGTTTATTAAAAACGGGGAGTTATCTCTTAACCTTTGAAGTATTAGCACTCTTGCTAGGAATAGGATTAACCGTCTCATTTCTTATTAAAAGTCGAAATCAGGAGTAGATAATGAAAAGGATAATATTGTCCGTGCTGTCTTTACTGCTGTTGGGGTGTGGAATGTATTTTGTAGTAGTATATGCTGAAGATTTTCAACAAAAAGAACAGGCCAATGAGGTGAACAATATGAGAAAAGTTAAACAAAAAAGCCCTGTTACTGAGCAGGATTATCAGCCAGCCTTAAATGCTGCTTTAAAGTTTTTGGAAATTCCTGAAGGATACGAATTGAAAAATGTTCGCAGCAGAAAACAAAATGAAGCTGATGTCTGGGTTTTTCGTTACGAAAAGTTAAATGGGGAAAATAATGGACTCGGTGGTGAACATTATTCATTTACAGTGGACAATGAAAGTCATAAAATCCTAGGGATTACATGGATGGATCAGCGTTTTGCTTCAGGTCAGCAACTGCCTTCCGAAAAACGAACAGAAGAACTTGCACAAACTTTTCTTAATCGGACTCAACCTGGGTTATTTAACCGTTTAGAGAATCATTGGATCCGTCCGCATGATGAATTCATAACCGCAAATGGAAAAAAAAGTAACCATTACTGGTATGAAATATAAGTGCTACTTACCAGATGAGGATACTTGGGCATGGGTGATCGTCGGCCCAGAAAAAAAGATTATTACCTTTGAACAAGGAATTAAATGGGAAGGTGGCCGAGTAACCGAAAAATGGCTGCATGACAATTGGCTAGATACGGATAACACATAGGATACCAGTCTGTAAACAAGATTTTGCTAAAGAATTTTTGGTATTTAGTCCAGTCTCAAAAACATTCGTTTTTGATAATAACTGCAAAGCTACTCTAAAATAAATGTCACTTTAGGAGTTATTTTGCACCTGTTTTAAGCGTTATTTTGCACTATAAGTAAATATAAAAATGCTACCTTTTAATAAAGTGGTAGGGTCAGGACCAATATTTAAAAAGCCCAATTTCTCAGCACTAAAATTGAGAAATTGGACTTTTATCGTTACTCCAGAAAAGCGCCCTATTCTTGAATAACCACACGACTTGCATTAGCTGGTTCCGTATTATTGGGTTAAAGGAGCATTCGTCGATTTTAGAGCCCATCCACGTCTCATCGAAAGTTACTTGTAATAAACGTTATAAACTCCTCATCCGATGATTCCTTTCTCATGTTCTCTAGAAACTTTGCATCTTCTCCGACAAGATATCGAAAACGCTCTGTTTGATCTATTGCAGCTTCATAAATCACCTTAGCTACGAGTTCCGGTGTAGAGACGTTGGTCTGAAAACTTTCCATTTGCTTTTGAAGTACCTTTTCATGATAGGTTCTATACACTTCCAAGGATTCATCCATTATCAATTCCAAGGATCGACCTGTAAAGTCCGTGGCGATGTTTCCAGGCTCTATCACTTTTACCTTAATATTTTGAGTTGCTAGTTCGTAGTAAAGTGATTCCGAAAATCCTTCAATTGCCCACTTGCTCGCATGGTAAAGGGATATAAGTGGAAAGGCAACACGTCCACCAATAGACGATATATTTATAATCATTCCTGCCTTGTTCGTTCTGAAATGGGGCAGAATGGCTTTGATTGAATTCATAACACCAAACACATTCACGTCAAATTGCTTTTTGACCTGAACATCTGTCGCAGCTTCAAAAACGCCAAATGCAGCATAACCCGCATTATTCAACAGGACATCAATTTTACCGAAATGTTCAATTCCTTTTGTGATGGCATCTTGAATCGTTACTTTTCGCTCGACATCTAGCTTTGTCACCAAAACACGATCTAATCGATTCAATTCCGTTTCCTTCTCTGGAGACCGCATGGTGGCCACCACATTCCATCCTCGCTCTAAAAAATAGTTGGCTGTTGCTCTTCCGATACCTGAAGAAGCTCCTGTAATTAAAATCGTCTTCATCTTTATCGCCTCCCTTTCTGATTCATCACAAAAAGTATATAACAAAATATGAACAAAGTAAACTAAATAAACCCTTTTAGTATAGTTTATATATTTTGTTGATATTGTTTATTTTGTATACTAATTCGGTATAATGGTGTATGTAGAGAAGGGAGGCTCCTTTTAGTGAAAAAGGCAGCAAGTATTGAAAAATACATCGAAAAGATAAAACCGATTATAAGAAAAACCAAGTTTAGTCAACTGAAAATAGATGATATAGCAAGGTATATGGATATTAGTAAAGCAACACTTTATAAGAATTTTTCTACGAAAGACGAGATTATACAGGTAGTCGTGGCGCATTATATTGATTACCTTTCAGAAGCCGATTCTATTGTTCAAGATGAAAATATCTCATTTACCCAACGTTTCCAGAAAACGTTTGAACAATCGTTGAAATGTGTCATCTATGTATCTGATTTATTTTTAAACGATCTCAAAGAGTCCTATCCATATTTGTTTGAGAACCTTGAAGTTGCCCAACAAAATCGTAACAAAAACCTAGAGGCTTTCTTTAAAGCCGGTATGGATCAGGGGATATTTAACCGGATAAATGCTGTGTTGTTTATGGTTCAGGATGATGCTGTCCTTCGTCGTATTATGGTACCTTCATTTTCCATAAAGTATGATCTTACATTAAAACAAGCACTTATGGACTTTTACCAATTGAAAAAGAATCAGCTGTTTAAACCGGAATATCTCGATACAGTTGATGATTCTGTTATTGAAAAAGAAATTGTTCAAACTCTATCGACAATCACGTAAACAAACATCTGTTGAAGGACAAAACCCTTTCATGTAACTAAGTGAAAATTTGTGAGAATTATGAATTTTTAATCTCCGATAATAAAGATTAGAGGCCATTAACACCAGGAATTAAAGGTGTTAATGGCCTCTAAGGGTTTACAGAAAAGATTTTTCTCCGTTAAGGTCTAATTATAGAACTACAGGTATCTTACAGTTACCTTATTCAAGAATATGGACCTATAATTTACATGTATTCAAAGTAAAACTGGTTTATATAATGATTGATCTTTTATGCTGTTTTAATTGAGCTATCGCTACCTGTTTGTTGAACAACATTTATTTCTGGATATGCATGAAAGATGATGGTTTTAATTCTTCGCTTTCAATGACGATAGCAGTTAATCCTTTATCTGTTTTGGTTTCATGCCATTCATCTTTTTCCCAAAAAACAGCATCTCCTGATTGAACTTTGAAGTATTCTTCCTTTTCACCTCGAACAAATCCTTCTCCATTCATAATTAAAAGAAGTTGAGGTACAACTGCTTCGTGATAGCCAATAATACCGTTTTCTTCTAAATGCATACACCTATATAAGCTGTCTTTTCAGTTTGAATAATACGCGACATAATAAAATCTGAATTGAATTTTGAAATCTTTTTTCCACTGTCTTTATTGAATTTATAAAACTCCATTATGTACCTCCTGAAACAATTAGAATAACATATTACATTTCAACAGATATTTGGATTTACCTCTTATTGCTATTAAATTAACCTGCACCGTTACTTCAATAAGAATAGCGATCCCTTGTTTAAGTATCGCACAATAAGCTAAACATTTTTTGTTCCCAACCATTCATCTTCTAAAATGCTCATAATCAACAAGTTCCAGTATTCATCCCCCATTTTTCTTGAGTGTCTAAGTAGTCCCTCTTTTTTAAACCCTGCTTTCTCATAACAAGAAATAGCAGATACATTGAAATCGAACACACCAAGGCTAACTCTATGTAAATTGAGTTTATCAAATGCAACTTTAAGTATTTCCTTTATCATTTGATGACCTACCCCTTGCCCTCTTAAATTTTTATCACCTACTAATACTTTCCCTAAGCCTGCTGACCTATTTTTTAAATCAATTTGACCTAATGATATATGACCTATTATGTTCCCTGTATCCTTGTGTAAAACGCTGTAAATTAAGGTATCAGAACCTTCCTCTTGATAAGTAATTCAAACTTAGATGAAATTAACATTTCTAATAAAGAAGAGCTAATAAATTTTTTAAGAGACCCTGAGACTCCGTATGAATTAATTGAAGACATTTACGATCTTTTAGATCAAACATTTGCAAGGGGTTATCCAAATTTTATTTTTGAGTTTCGACTAAAAGAACAATATTCTAGAACAAATTTAATCAAAGCATTGGAGAACTCTCTACCAGAAAACGAGAGTATTATGACCTTCGCTAATTCACACACATATGTTAAACGAATAGGTGAAGTCACTGAAACAACGCATGAAGTTAAAATGATGGTCAAATATGAAAAATATAAGGAAGAACGTGATTTTGGGGGTGAACTAAAAAAAGGAGCTCTTGAACTAAAATCAACATTCGACATTGTATTTGATTTCGAAGTAATGCTTTGCTATATAAAATGTGGCGATAGAAGGCAACTTGCAGCAATTGAGTATTTTTTGCAAACTAAAGTAACAGGAATTTTTGATACATATATCGGGTATTTATTTAAAACAAAACAGTTATCAACCGTAATTGAAAATCAGTTTAACCTTGATAAACAAACATTAATATTGCTGGATTTTTTAGAAAAAGAAATTAACAATGAGGATTATCAAATCACCGATTACTTTACAATTTCTTTTTCAAACGCTGAGAGCGATAAGGTAAAATCCGTACGGTTAGGAGGTACTAACTTACTTGAGAGCCCTGAGGTTGCAGACCGTATAAGCCAGGGAGACAAAATTAAGTCGGTACGATTTCAACTACGGAAAAAAATTAGTTCAGATAAATATAATATTTGTACGGTAAAGGTTGATTTTGAACACCAGTTAAAAATAACTTTTAGTAAGGTAAGAAATGCGATTCATATCCGAAAAGATATCCATCATATCGTTAATGGGCCAATTGGGTTCTCAATATTTTTTTGCCTTCCAAGGAAACAGTGAGGGATTAGCAAGGCTGTGAAATGTACCCTTTGAAATTCCAGGGTCATCTTTTTAAATTCCCACTTATACCTGAGGAATTGCAGTAGTCCATGAAATTTTTTACTTTCTTTTGTAATTCTTCTACAGTTCTTACAACTGGATGCATCCAGTTCATCCTTCATATGGCCAAAGAATGATTCCATAGGGCTATTTTCCCAACAATTTCCTTTCCGTAACAAACTTACACGAGTTTCGACTCAAGGTTAAAGATCCCTTGCACATTAATCCTTAATACTATAATTCCTAAAAGGGTTTTGATAGACTCCTTGAATGTTTATAGTGTTTCTAAGTCTCTGACCATAAGACTAAACACCGGTGTGTTTTGTGGTCTTTATAACAAAAACTTCATATTGGATGGGAATATTTGGAGTGGATAAATAGATTTCCTATAAAGCATTCTACAATTGCAACAACATAACTAGGAGGCTTCGATCATGACAGTAGCAAACAATTTAAGAACCACTCTTGCAGGATTAAAAAGTGCTCAAGCAAGTCTCGAAACATTTGCACTTGATACGGAGAATCAACAAGCGAAGCAGTTGTACCAAAATACCGCCCAACAAGCCCAGAACATAGTGGATTCATTAAGTCTCCGTTTAAAAGAAGTTGAACAGGAAGAGCCACAATATAGACAATGATCTTTTTGGATTGAAAAGGGTGATTTATCATCCTTTTCGCATTTACATATCTTTACCTGAAAGGGTGAGCCGTATGGGAAAAACCCAGTTTAAGGTTATGGTATATCTCCTTTTATCATCTTTCATGATCCTATCTGCTGGATGTAGTCACCAAAAAGAAGGGGAAGGAAATAAGAATGACGTATCAATCCAAACTTACTATTTTGAAAACAAACAAGCCGCTTCCAAAGAAGCACAGGACACTATTGGTACTATGCCTGAAATAACAGATGTTAAAGTGGTTAACTCCGAAGAGGATTTGATTGTAGCCGTAAAACCTAAGCATCTCGAGAGGTTTCAGTTAAAAAGCCTTAAGAAGAAAATAAAGAAGAAAATACAGAAACAAAATCCGGACATTAAAGTGATGGTCAGTACAGATCAAAAAATATTTATATTGGTTGATCAGTTAGAAAATAAATTAAATAAAAAAATGGACAGAAAAGACATTGATAAAGAAATTAAAAAGATAGAAAAAAAAGCGACGGATGAAGCTTAAAGTAAATCATTGAAGGGAGTCATTATATTGGCTAGCAAAAATAAAGAGTTAACTCCGGTTCAACAACAATATCAAAGATTACAAGATAAAAATGAACCAAAAAGACCAGTGTTGACCAATTGCATAAAGGCTTTTTTCGTTGGAGGATTTATTTGTTTTGTAGGGCAGCTGATATCAATGATGTATATAACCTACTTTAATTTTACAGAACAAAACGTAGGAAATCCGACCGTTGCTACTTTAATTTTCATTTCAATGTTGTTGACAGGATTCGGTGTCTATGACCGTATGGCACAGTTCGGAGGTGCTGGAACAGCAGTCCCGGTAACTGGGTTTGGTAATTCGGTTATAGCCGCTGCAATCGAACACAGAACAGAAGGATTTGTATTAGGTGTTGGAGGCAATATGTTCAAATTGGCTGGACCGATTATCTTGTTCGGTGTATTTTCGGCCTTTATCATTGCAATCATCAAAACCATTGTTATCCAATATGGAGGTCTTTAACGTGTTACAGGGGCATCGTACATGGGTTTTTGAAAATAAGCCAGTAATCATCTCAACAGGGACGGTCGGGGGACCTTTTGAAGCAAATGGACAAATAGCTGAAGACTTCGATCTTCTTCATGGAGATTTATGGCTGGGGGAGGATTCTTATGAAAAAGCTCAAAAAGTGTTGTTTGAAGAGTCCTGTCAGAAAGCCATGGAAAAGGCAAACATTCAAAAAGAGGATGTTCAATTTATCCTTGCAGGCGATCTCATCAATCAAATAACATGTACAAGTTTTGCCTGTAGGACTATAGAAGCACCTTATTTAGGATTATTTGGGGCCTGTTCTACCTCAATGGAAGGGCTTGCAATGGGAGCTTTCATTGTAAATGGAAAAGGAGCAAAGTACTTACTGACTGGAACAGCTAGCCATAATGCAGCCGTTGAAAAGCAGTTCCGCTATCCGACGGAGTATGGTGGACAAAAACCGCCAACCACACAGTGGACGGTAACAGGGGCAGGAAGTGCACTGCTAAGTGATCAGGGAGTAGGACCTTATGTAACATCTGCCACTATTGGGAAAGTGGTAGATATGGGACTAAGCGATCCGTTTAATATGGGCGGAGCAATGGCCCCAGCTGCTGTAGATACAATTGAGGCTCATCTGCGTGACAGGGAAATCGATCCTTCCTATTATGATCTAATTGTAACTGGTGATTTAGGATCGATTGGTCATCAGATCGCCTTGGATTTATTAGATAAACATGGTTTCTCATTAACTGCTGAACAATTCCAGGATTGCGGGATGATGATCTATAGAGATGGACAGCCTGTTCTGGCTGGAGCGAGCGGATGCGGATGTTCCGCAACGGTTGTTTATGGACATCTCTTAAATCGAATGAAAAAAGGGGAATTTAAGAAAATGCTTGTTGTGGCGACTGGAGCACTTCTATCTCCTCTAACTTTTCAACAGAATGAAACTATCCCTTGTATCGCTCATGCGGTGTCCATTGAATTTGGAGGTGCAGAATAAATTTGGCAATCCTTTTTTGGGCTTTTGTGATTGGTGGAGCCATTTGTGTAATCGGTCAAATTATGTTTGATATTTTTAAATTAACCCCTGCACACACTATGACGGTCTTAGTAGTTGCAGGTGCCATTCTTGATGGGGTAGGTCTATACGAACCTTTAATTGATTTTGCAGGTGCGGGTGCGACGGTTCCCATCACCAGCTTCGGTAACGCACTTGTAGATGGGGCGATGGCCGAAGCAGAAAAACATGGCATTATCGGCGTAATAACGGGTATGTTCAAAGTTACAAGTGCTGGTATCTCTGCAGCTATCATATTTGGATTTATAGGAGCATTACTGTTCAAACCAAAAGGATAAGGTAGTGTTAAAAATGACGGTAGCATCAAATGTTAAACAATGTATGGTAAGTTTAAAAAGCGCAAAAGAGACATTGAGCAACTTAGCACTAAAATCTTCAGACGAACAAACTAAACGGACGTTTCATGAAAGCATGATAGAAGTTGAGGAGATCATTTCTGATCTTCAAAGGAGAATCGGACAGCTAGAATTCGAGGAACCACAATATAAAGGAAAATAAATTTCTTAAGGTGATATTATGTTAGATTGGATAGAGATTATAGTACGTTCTTGTATTTTTTTGATTATACTTTTTTTAATGACTAAATGGCTGGGCAAGAAGCAATTGGCCGAACTGTCCTTCTTTGAATACGTGGTTGGAATTACCATCGGAGCTATCGCTGCGGAAGTGACGATGGGATTGGAACGCCATATTGTACATGGTATTATAGCAATGTCCATATGGACGTTATTTCCTATTGTGATAGGATTAATATCTCTAAAAAATAAGAACGTACGTAATTTTGTTGAAGGAAACACAACGATTGTCATTAAAGATGGTAAAGTACTGGAAGATAATTTAAAAAAGGAACGATACTCCATTGATGAATTACTGGAGGAACTTAGGAGCAAAGACGTGTTTCAGGTATCTGATGTTGAGTATGCTGTCATTGAGCCAAATGGTAGCGTCAGTGTACTATTAAAAAAGGAGAATCAGCCTCTTACTGCAAAGGATCTTCAATTAAAAGTACGACCTATTAAAGAACCTCAAACCGTCATTATGGATGGGCAAGTTCTTAATGAACCACTTTCAACCATTGCATTAAACCGGGGCTGGCTCTACGAAGAATTAGAGAAAATAGGGGTATCTGTTGATAATGTTTTTTTAGGGCAAGTTGATTCATACGGGCAGTTAACAGTAGACCTCTATGAAGACAAGATAAAGGTCCCTTCACCCCAAGAAAAACCATTGCTTTTGGCATCATTAAAAAAGTGCCAAGCAGATTTGGAATTATTTTCTCTTCTAACCGAATCCAAGGAAGCAAAGAAAATGTACAATCAAAACAGTCAAAAGTTAGATGACATTCTTAAGAAACTAACACCGGTATTAAACGATAGTTAAAACATACATGTAAACACGAATTAAAAAAATTGGTTTCTTCAAAATACAAAATTCTGTCGCGTCATCCAAGGAATTAAGATATATATAAATGTTCTTAAAGAATGACATAAGATTTTATTTTATAGTTTATGAAATTTTTATAATTTTATATATTCTTCACAGGCTTTCCTGGCAATCCATTTAATAAAATTTAATTCATCATCATTTAAATGACGTTTCATAGTACTTTGGAATTCAATAACTAATAAACGGTAGACACCCTCAAAAATCTCCGATTTTTGCATACTATTCCCTCCTTTTTCTCTACAGAGATCACCCGAATTAAATGTATGTAGAATTTCGGCTTGAATACATAAATTTCATTAAAATAACAGCACACCCTTCTTAGGAACAATACGAGTTATTCCAAATGACAAAGCGATTTCTTAATTAATTGCCGTGCATTCGGAATTAAGGTCCTTCTTCACCTAATGGTAAACAAAAAGGCAGAATAATAGCCGTTGGCCAATAGTACAATGGTGACGAAAATATCCGAGGGGAAGAAGTTCTGGTGATCAACACCCACTATACTTTAGGTTAGGCTAAACCCTATATATAGTTCTTATAAAACTGTAGTTTCCGCCTAAAACAATAAGTTTTTTGGGGATTTGAGAAAATAGTGTAACTTATTAAGTTGATTATTGTTAGGTTGTTTGTTGAGGATTTGTGCCCCTTGATAAGCTTTTAAAACCAGGTGTTAACAAAGTGTCTTTTGTATTATCGTTTTAAGATCTAAAATATAAGGTTTTATTGATTCTGTTCCCTTTTTAATATTAAGTTCATTTTTAACTATAAAATACTGTAATTCTCTAAGGAAATCTTCCAAATTTGAGCTTTTCAAATCTTTTCCCTCCGAGATAAGTTATAAAATATTGTATGTAAATTGATTAAAATTGGGACATTAATGAGGAAAATAGTTGTTGATAATGTAAAACTCCCTTGAAAAACAACACATAAGAGTGGTGTTTGTAATGATTTCTTTTATCTTTGAATTAATACTTCTATTTACTGTCGTAGCCATTGCGATTCGTCTAATGGGTAAAACCGCATTGGCACAGTTGAGTCCGATTGATTTGGCAGCTCTTGTATTCCTTGTTACATTATCAGTAACTCCTATAAAAGTTGATGGAAAGACGCAGGCAATCATTGGCATAATAGTGGTTGTCACTATTTATATCCTTTTTTCCAAATTAAGTTTGTTACAAGCATTAAACCGCTTATTTCTAGGGCAGCCATCTATTTTAGTTAAGCATGGGAAAATTTCTAAAAAAGAATTGGATAAATCCAGATTTAGCTTGGTTGAATTGCTATCAGCTATCCGTACGGCAGAGTTTCCTAATATTGAAGAAATTGAATATGTCATTTTAGAGCCAAATGGAGAACTAAGTATTCTGCCAACCCATAGAGCTGTAAATATAACACCTGCTCACCTAGACATAGAAACGGAGTATAAAGGTATTCCTTTGGCCGTTGTTGTAGAAGGGAAATTACAAAAACAAAATCTGAAAAAAATCAATAAGGATGAAACATGGATACTTAATGAGATCAAGAAAAAAGGTTTCCGTGATCTTAAGGAAATTTTTTATGCCTCTGTCAATGATAAAGATTATTCTTTATATATCGATAAGGGAAAACCTTAATTAATTGATACACCCTTTTCTATCTAAAAAAACAATCTGCCTGTAACTCACGAATGTTTTTATCAAGTTTATGTCCGTTTCGCCGAACTAGTTGAATTACGGAAAAACCTAACATAAACATACATTCCTCTCTAAAAATTTTTAGTACAAGATATCCTACGCAAATTTTTAATAGAGGGAATGATTAAAACGTTAAAAAAACCAAAAAGGGCAAAAAATCAGAAAGAGATTAGCCTTTTATCTCTTTTAGAACGTTTATAGAACGTTCTTAAGATTTTCCTTGGTACTATTAATCAAATACAGGCTCAAAATGGATTTTAGATGTTCAAATAAATGTATCCTCATTTACTTCCTCACTATAAGTACCAGCGAATAAAGTTGTATATTGATGAAAGTAGTCATCCTAGAGAACGGAAACCAAATCAAATCAGATCAGGTTTGTCATCGTAGACATCTTCATTGGCCATATGAATTTTACACAATATTATGGACTTGACTCTGATGTATGTGTAAATGATGAAGTATGAGTATTATAAGACCCTTTAATTGTTAAAAACCGAATGTAAGGTCCTCATAGAGGGTTTATAAGACCCTTTGAGTGTGAAAAACCGGATGTAAAGTCCTCATAAAGGGTTTATAAGACCCTTTGAGTGCGAAAAACCGGATGTAAAGTCCTCATAGAGGGTTTATAAGACCCTTTAATTGTTAAAAACCGAATGTAGAGTCCTCAAAAAGGCTATATAGGTTATCATATTAAGAGCTTACCAAGCTAGGGGTATGATCAATATTATAAGACCTGATCGTCATGATAAACAACGATTCAATCGTGGATTGGAGAGGGTGTGATTAAAAAAAGGAATAAATGCACAGGAAACGCTAATTAAAAGATTTGGGTTGAAGGTTTCTCAGAATACTGATACTATAACTATAAAATCGAAAGGCTATGTGTGACTGGCGAACACGGATAACCGTGAGGGAGCACGTAGTATCGAATAGCCGTTCGCCTGGGCAGAGGTAAGGGATAATGGATCCCTTACCTCTTTGTGCTTATAAGGAGGGAGTCGATCCATTTAACCAGCGACGATAGGATTTTATAACAAGTTCCCTAAGAGGCAGACGATTCGGATTGTTATCATGAATGTTGAGGAAATGCCAATTCATTTTTTGTTAATTGACTACAAGAAAAGAGGAGAAGATTCAAATGAGCATAATGACTTTAGACAAGGTTCAAACGATCAAGACGTTAAATGGTATTGCAGAAAGCGGACTGAATGTATTCGATAAGGATGGTTACAGGATCAACAATGATAGTGATAACCCTGATGCCATTGTTGTCCGCAGTTATAACATGCATTCAATGGAATTTGACAATAACCTGAAGGCAATTGCTCGTGCCGGTGCAGGTGTCAACAATATTCCTGTTGACAAATGTACAGAACGTGGCATCGTTGTTTTCAATACCCCTGGAGCGAATGCCAATGCTGTAAAAGAGCTTGTGTTGACATCATTGATGGCTTCATCCCGTAATCTTTTTGCCGGTATAAGTTGGGTGGAATCATTGGAAGGTGAAGGGGAAAAAATACCTGAACTTGTAGAAGCCGGAAAAAAACAATTCGTTGGAAATGAAATAAAGGGAAAAACACTAGGTGTCATCGGCTTGGGGGCAATCGGTGCGCTTGTAGCCAATGATGCATTGGATTTAGACATGGATGTGCTCGGATTTGACCCGTTCATTTCTGTGGATACTGCTTGGAACCTATCCCGGAAAATACAACGTGCTATGACAATTGAACAGTTGTTTGCTGAGTCGGATTATATCACCGTACACGTTCCGCTAACCGATGATACAAAAGGAATGTTCAATAACGCAACCTTTAACATCATGAAAGAGGGAGCGCAAATTCTGAATTTCTCCCGCGGTGAACTTGTGGATGAGAAGGATATGGCTGATGCACTTGAAAATGGAAAAATAGGCAGGTATATTACAGACTTTCCAAGTGAAAGACTGATCAATATGAAAAATGTCATTTCAATCCCTCACCTTGGTGCTTCAACTAAAGAATCAGAGGAAAACTGTGCGCTCATGGCAGCTCGCCAAACGAAGGAATTTCTAGAGACAGGGAATATTAAAAATTCTGTCAACTTTCCGAACGCTTCCCTTCCTTATACAGGAAAACGTCGATTCACCGGGTTTCACAAGAACGTTCCGAACATGGTCGGACAGATAACATCCGTTCTATCAAACTATAACTTGAACATTGCTGACATGGTGAACAGAAGCCGAGGGGATTATGCTTATACGATGATTGACATCGACAATCAAGTGAATGGAGATGACATGAACGGCTTGGAGGAAGCTATCAAACAGATTGATGGTTTTATTACAGCCCGTATTATTTAAACTTCTTATAGTTATAGTCTAGTTATAGTCATGAAAATGTAGAAGTTAAATTGATGGCATGCTATGGTAAGGGAAAGGGAAAATAGAGGGTGGCGGTTAATTGTTAACGGTAAACCAAAGCCCTGACCCTTGCAAGAAGCAGGGTTAGGATTTGGTTTTTGTGTGTTTCTAGATTCCTGTGGAAGGACCTCTCACTTTTTACCAACTTTTAAATCATTTATATTTATCATATAATAGTAGATAGATAAATCTATAAATAATTGTAATAGACTATGATAGGCTTATAAGTGAGACAAAAAAGGTGTGTGACTAGGTGGCGCCTCAGCTTGGTGTGATGCCTGCATCTTTTCTACAAATTTCAGGGGAAAAGGTTGATAAAAATGAGCAACAGAGAAACTGAAACAGATGTCATTTTAATTGGTGCTGGAATAATGAGTGCGACTTTAGGGTCACTCCTGAAAGAATTAGTGCCGGACTGGAAAATTACAGTTTTCGAGAAGCTTGGAAACACAGGAGAGGAAAGCTCTAACGAATGGAATAATGCAGGAACGGGACATGCTGCACTGTGCGAGCTTAATTACACAAATGAAAAGCCGGACGGATCGATAGATATTAGTAAAGCGATAAAAGTTAATGAACAGTTTCAGCTTTCAAGACAGTTTTGGTCTTATCTTGTAAACAGGAAGCTGATAAGTAGTCCACAGGATTTTATCATGCCATTGCCTCATATGAGTTTAGTACAAGGGGAAGATAATGTCACTTTTTTAAAGAAACGTTTTGAAGCGATGTCAAACAATCCTTTGTTTCAAGGGATTGAATTTTCTGATGACCCTGAAAAATTGATTGAATGGCTTCCGCTTATCATGGAAGGCCGTACATTGGATGAGCCTATAGCGGCAACAAAAATCGACTCTGGAACGGATGTTAACTTTGGCGCTTTGACACGCAAGTTGTTTGACCACTTACAGGGTAAAAACGTCGATGTAAACTACAAACATAGTGTTGAGGATATTGAACGTACAAGCGGTGGCTTGTGGGAATTGAAAGTGAGAAATACAGCCAGTGGTAAAGTTGTACGCCATACTGCAAAATTCATCTTTATCGGCGGCGGAGGCGGAAGCCTGCATTTACTGCAAAAATCCGGTATCCCAGAAGGAAAAGGTATTGGAGGATTTCCGGTGAGCGGACAATTTATGGTATGTAACAATCCGGAAGTTGCAGCGCAGCATTATGCAAAAGTATACGGAAAAGCTCCGGTTGGTGCTCCTCCAATGTCTGTTCCGCATCTTGACACAAGATATATTAATAACAAAAAATCGTTGCTGTTTGGGCCGTTTGCCGGATTCTCACCAAAGTTTTTAAAAAACGGTTCAAATCTTGATTTGTTGACTTCAGTAAAACCGAGTAATGTCCTGACGATGTTGGCAGCAGGTGTGAAAGAAATGTCGTTGACAAAATACCTGATCGAGCAAGTTATGTTATCGAAAGAAAAGCGGATGGAAGCTATACGAGAGTTTATTCCGAACGCCAAAAGCGAGGATTGGGATTTAGTAGTAGCGGGCCAACGTGTTCAAGTCATTAAAGATACTGAAGCGTCTGGTAAAGGAACGCTTCAATTTGGTACGGAAGTGATTACGGCAGCTGATGGCTCGATCGCAGCCTTACTTGGCGCGTCTCCAGGTGCTTCTACTGCGGTTCATGTCATGCTGGAGATAATCAATAAATGCTTCCCGCAACATATGAAAGAGTGGGAACCGAAGATCAAAGATATGATTCCTTCTTATGGCGTGTCACTAATGGAAAACCCAGAGCTTCTGAACGAAATCCATTCTTCAACAGCGCAGACGCTTGGTCTAAATGAAAAAGAGCCGGTCTATAGTTGATTCTTTAGATATAAAAACCAAAACATTTCATGAGGAAGAGATTGAAAAGACAATGACTGAAAACCAGAGATAAAAAATTCACTTGATGAATGGAGTATACAATAGAATATCTTTAGAAATAAAACACAGAACCTTAAATCTTCTGATTTGCTGGAAGCCTTTTTGTCTTTATTTAAAAAAAGCACAAAAAGATGCATCGGGGTATGAATAGAGGATTCCATTTTAGGGTGCATATTCGGAAAAAAATGATCTAAATGACAACGCTTTCGGCTATAGAAAAGACATAGAATGTAAAGGGGCTGTCCCATTAGTGTCTGACTCTCACCGTCCCTAGCAACAATTTGAGAAAAAGTGTGTTTTTGAAACAAAATGTTGTGAGGTGGTGTCTGACACTATTGTTTTGGGACAGCCCCTTTCCCGGAGATGCATATCATTTTAATACTAATAAAGCCCCGATTGCGGAAGAATTATTAGATTAATTTTGACTCTTGGAATGTTTAAAAATCTTTTTATTCCACTCCGCTTTCTAAAATAAAGAAGGTTTCATTATTACAATCAATTTCTGCCATTGCCCCATAAGGCAAAATAAACTTCGGTTCGGTATGACCAAAATTTAAATTATAAAGAATTGGTAAATCTTCTAAATAATATTCCTTCATAACCTTCAGAATTTCATGTTTATATTCTTCATAGAACTTCTCGTCTTTTGGTTTACCAAAAATAATCCCATTCGTTCTTTGTAGAATACCTTGTGCGGCATAATTTCGTAACCAATACTTAATATAATTTGGTTCTGGCTGTTCTTCAGATGTTTCAAAGAAAAGGATGCTATTCTCCCAATATTTTTTCTCAGGCCAAATTTCCGTTCCTTTTACGAACTCCAGTACTTCAATACAACCTCCAATCAAACGTCCTTGTACGGTATCTGATCCTTGAAGTAGTTCATATCCAGTGTTCTGTTGCATAGTACGCCGTTGATTCTTGTTCGATTCTATCCATTCTAAACGCTCACTCGTCCATTCTTTAGCCGGTTGAATTTCTCCAATCATCTCATTTGAAAAGAGCGTTCGTTTCACCATTTCAATCGTATATGGATCCATCTCAATGTTTTCAGCAAAATCGGTTAAGATTGCTGGCCCGTAAAAAGAAGAAATTCCTGCTTTATGACAAAATAAATGTGAAACGGTTACATCAGAGTAACCCATAAAAATTTTCGGATTTTCACGTATAACACCAAAATCAATATAAGGAAGTAAGCGAATACTATCTTCTCCACCAATATTTGCAAAGATTCCTTTAATACTTTCATCCTTAAATGCTGTCATCAAATCTTCAGCACGAGCTTTTGGATTTTTATAAAGATAGTCTCCCCCTTTCAAACTATTCGGCATTGGGGCAACTTTAAGACCGAAAACTTCTTCTAATCTCTTTACACCTTGCTCATAACGCCATCTCAGATCCGGATCACCCGCCCCTCCCCAAGAAGGACTTATTGTTGCAACAATATCTCCTGGCTGCAATTTCTTTGGCTTTATCAACACATTAACGCCACCCTTATATAACTCGATTAACTACGACTATAAGACCCGCATAGTTGAAGAATATAGCACATGACTTTTGTTTCTATATAAACAACAAATTTCCTGCTGTTAGTCAATTATCTGACCCTTTTACTTATGGCAAAAACCTAATCCTCCCCTCTTGCAATACTAATTATTTTAAATTTGTTAATCTAACTCAATCACTAATTACATAAAAAGGGAGCTTACCCTATTTTGAATAAGCTCTCCTTTAGTGGATTAACCATTAAAATCTAGAAATCACAATATCGATCTTCAGCTCTTGCCTCCTTGTTTAGCAATACTATCTATTGTCAAATTATCTAGTATATGTTCCTCCAAGTAGTCAATTGCTTTCTGCAATGATTCTACCAAGCTCATAATATCGCTCACTCCTTAATTACAGTTTAATAGGGGTATTAACTTAAATCCTGTCATTTTGTGCTTTGTAAGGACATTATTTTGCAGTATTAAATAAGCCCTCTTTATAACTTTGAGTTTTATTTAAACATTCCTGCTCCTATTCCGCCCTTTTGGTAAAGGAGGAAGTAAACCAAATCCTACACAATTCTGTCCCTTTAATGAAATTACGAGCAAAACACAAAATGTGTGTATTTTAAAAGGACTATACTATTTTTCAAACAACGTTATTGTCTTTGGACAACAGCTTTAATGTAAAGACAAGGCCGTGATTTATGCTTAAAGTTGAGGTAGAAAGGTTCAAGGGCAATCGATCGTTCCGTAGATTTGCTTTGTGGGGTCTCGACAAGGTTCATGTCGAGTTCGGGATCGGTGCATTAGCCCACAAACTAATGGAAGTAGCTAGTCTATGACTCACTATGAAAAGACAAAAACCAGACCAAATAGAACGGTAGAGTTCTTCATGGCCTGGTTTCATTTTTGGGGGTTATGAGACAGCCCCTTTATCTTGTGAATGCATCTATGATATCCGTCTGTGGATATTACGTGATTTGCTTTGCGACTTAGGTAGGGAATTCGGTTTATGGTAACAGCTATTCCATTTCCTTTAACTGGATAATCCAACCTTTTTCTTTTCATAGTGCTCGATAATTTTGAAACAAGGCGGTAATAAGAGGAGGACGACGATAATCCTCAGGACTTGGACGGCGACGACGAAGGTCGAATCACCATCTAAAAGAACCGATGTGGTCGCCATTTCTGCAATCCCACCTGGGGCAAAAGCCAAGGTGGCTGTCACGAATGTGATTTCCGTCAGTTTCGATACGATGAATGAACAGCCGAACATAGCAAGGATGAACCCAACCGTACATACTAATGCAAGATTCACGATTTTCCCAAGTCCGATCAACATATTCTTGTGAAACATGGCTCCGATACTGGAGGCGATCAAGATTTGTGCAAGGACCATGAACGTGTGCGGCCACCAGGCAACGATATCATGGCTGATCATCGAAGAACCGGCTGTCTGGAATAACGCTACACCCAGCATGCTTCCAATAGTCCATGGAGCTGGGAATTTGAGTTTTTTTCCTAAAAAGGCTCCTCCCCATGCTGTAAAAACAAGCGCAAAGGTCCCAAACAGCTGCGTGAATTGGAATTCCGGTGCAGCCATCATGTAGGCACCGTTCCCTGCGGTCGAATGATGAGGTGTCACCAACAAATACGAAACAATCATCGGTACCATCAAAATGACGAGGAATACACGTATCGTCTGAATGATGCTTACGATTGTCGTATTTGCCCCGACCTCTTCTGCGATACTGGGCATTGCTGTCAATCCCCCGGGGGCAGTTCCATAAAAGCTTGTAAGCATATCTGTCTTGCTGAATTTCCAAAGGACATACCCTGAAAGTATGGAGAAGATGATGGACATGATCAGCATGAAAAGGATCGCAAGGGAATTTTCCATGAAAACGCTCATAACGGATAGGTTGATTTTCTGTCCCAACTCGATTCCTAATAGGCATTGTCCGGTATAGATCCAAAACTTTGAGATTCCTTTCCCGCTCGTTTGTAGAAAAGGTGGTTTTCGATAAGAAAGTATAGCTGCAACCACTAATGATCCGATCATCCAGCCAATAGACATACCTGTCAAAGAGAGTAGGAAACCACCGATACTGCTCAAGAGGATGAACATCATGTTGCGATAGAAAACGGTTTTTTTGTTCATAATTCAGCTCTCTCCCTTATATGAAAAATATAGTATACTTTTTGATATAAATAAAATATTGTAATTGAATGGATATCTATAAATTTTAGTTATTGCTGGGAGGGATACTGATGGAAACGCGTGATTGGTCGATCCTGCAGATCTTATTTCAGGAGAAGAACATTACGAAAGCAGCAAAAAGACTATATATATCACAGCCTGCTTTGACCAACCGTCTGAAACAGATCGAAAAGGAATTCGGTGTGAAGATCGTTAACAGGGGGAGAAGGGGAATCCAGTTTACATCCCAAGGAGAGTATCTGGCACAATGCGCCGATGAAATACTGCTGAGGATCCGAAGTATCAAGGAACATGTTCATGACATGAAAGACATCGTGTCAGGAACATTAAGGCTCGGTGTATCGAATTACTTCGCCCATTATCAATTGCCTGGCGTCCTGAAGCTGTTCAAAGACAGGTTCCCCAATATCGAATATAAAGTCACGTCAGGATGGAGCAGCGAGATTGCCCCATTATTGCCTAAAAAGGATATTCATATTGCATTCGTAAAGGGAGACTTCAATTGGGTGGATGAAAAACATTTATTGTTTGAAGAAACGATATGTATCGTCTCCAAGGAACCGATCAATTTGGATGAACTCACCGAATTACCGAGGATCGATTATCGGTCCGAATACTCCTTGAAGAGCGTAATCGATAACTGGTGGGCTGAACATTATCCACATCCCCCACTGATCAACATCGAAGTTGATAAGGTCGATACGTGTAAAGAGATGGTGCTTAACGGCTTAGGGTATGCGATCATGCCGAGTATGATTCTAAGAGATACGGAAGGATTGCATACAATCGATCTGAAAACAAAGGAAGGGGAACCCTCATTAAGGAAAACGTGGATGTTATATCATAAAGAATCATTGAATTTGAACATGGTCAGGGAATTTGTCAATTTTATAAAAAGCATCGATATGAATGAGGATTTTTAGATGTTAGCTCCGAGCGGATTTCTTCTAGCGACATTCTCGATTTTTCCTGCGAGAAAGAGAACCAGGCGTGCCCATGTGGCGAGAGGGCACGCGGGTAGGAGATGAATCTAGCAGAAATTCGATTAACTGAAAAAAACCAGTTTCTTTTCTCTATCATCCGCACAAACCAATGTCCTGCTAGTTTAATAGAATAGAGTATCATGCTTTTGGAGGTGATGCTCTATTGAGAAACATTTTGTTCGTCATCAATCTTATTTTCCTCCTTATGAGATTCTCCAACTGTGTCCAATCTGTTCGCCGCATGAAGCGATTCTGAATCGGTGTATGGATGATCGGCCGATAAAGGAATGGAAGGTCAAGAAATCTGACTGGTTCAAGGGAATAAAGTGATGATTTGCTTTGTACTTATCCTTTGTTTTGATAAAATATTTAAAAATTCAATTTCCCTGTTGACAGGTCGAAGTGTAAGTGACCGTCGATTTAGAGTTAGTAATAGGAACAAAACAAAAACATTCTTGAAATCATTGTTGAAAGCAGCTCCCATTTTTGGGGCTGCTTTTTAAGACATTAGATGTGTATGAAGGGTTCATAAGACAAGTCGGGAACGAAAAAGCGGCTTGAATGTCCGAATGAGGGGTTGTTCATAGGAAAAACCTCGCACAAATTCATTGGATGTAATTGACAATTTGAGCATGATGTAATATTATAAAAACAAAAATACAATTTGTTTTTATGTTTTTTGGAGGGATTCTATAATGCCTTATTTTCAATCATCGGAAAAGGAAAAGCTGCGTAAGGATTTGCTCACTATCGGAAAACAGTTGTTCATTCATCAGGGGTTGAAAAAAACGTCCATCGAACAAATGACTAAAAAAGTGGGTATCGCCAAAAGTACCTTTTACGCGTTTTTTGAATCGAAGGAAGCAATGTACCTGGAACTCTTAGAAATTGAAGCCGAAGGTATGGAGGACCGTATTTGGAAAAGGGTTAAAAAGACAATGAATGCTTTTCATGGTATTAAGGCATACCTTCACCAGATGGTAGTTGAATTAGATACAAATATACTGACCAAAAGGTTGATCACCAATCCAGATGAAATGGAGATGGTTAAGAGAAAAGTTACGCCAGAATTTGTTGAAAGAAAATTTCAACGTAACATAATTCCCCTCTTGAACTATATTTCTGAGCATCAGGATAAGGGAGAGATGCTTGATACAGATCCGAATGTCGTTATCGGTTTCATCCGGTCTGCTCTTCTCATAGCCGTTCATAAGCAAGACATTGGTGAAGAAATTTTCCCTCAAGTTGAAGAATTGATGTTCCAATCTGTAGCAAGTACGTTGACTCAGAAATAATAGGAGTGGTTGAAGTGGATTTCCAGGAGATGCTTAATTGGGCTTTTGAGCGGCATTTGAATCCGTTGAGTTGGTATATTCGTCCGGTTTTCCTAATCATACTTGTCTACTTTGCATATAAACAGAGGATAAAAGGGGTCATTTTAACATTCGTTTTGATGATGAGCAGTATGTTCTGGTTTCCTGCACCAGAAAAGATCAATCCCCAAATGGCGAAGGTTTTGGAATACGAGCAGATGTTGTTGAGTAATCCAGTCACATTTGTATTGACGATTGCATTCATGATGGTATTTATCGTCTCAATCCTGATAGCTTTTTGGAAGAAGTCGATAAAATTGGGTTTGGTCATTGTAAATGTGACACTGATCGCAAAGGTTCTTTTAGCGCTGCTATTCACAGGAGAGGATGGTTGGGCACCTCTAGGGAATACTGTATTTGGGTTAATATTGATCAATGGGATAGGGCTTATCCTACTAAGAATGAAAGGAAAGAAGATCGGAAAGGAAATATGACTTTTCTTCCGGAACATATTGAAAGATCAATCTCCAAACACGTATAGATATTGACCATATTGGAATGAACATCTACTATGGTCTTTTTATATTTTGACTTTCACAAAGTATAATTACTTTCCATATCTGTCGTTTTAAAGGAGGTTTCCAGAATTCCCGAGGGATTTAAGAAGGAGAGAATACTTCGGAACATTGGAATAGCCTCCTGAAAAAAGGGATTAATTTCAGAAGGCTGAACGAATGTTTTTCAAAAGAGTGATTAGCTATCTTGTTCTATAAGTAAATCTGGCCGGTTCCCATGATTATTGATTTTCCGCCTATTTTAACCTTTTTAATTTTATTTTCTTCTTTCACTACGGTTATATCGATAAAACTCGGTCTTCCCATCTCTATTCCTTGTTCACTTCTTATCGTATGAATACCATCAGCAGCAGAAGGCACGACGCCATGCTTAACTAAATAAGCGCCTAGAGGTCCGCTTGCTGCACCTGTTGCAGGATCCTCGGATATACCCATCGCAGGCGCGAACATCCTGCTATGAACTGTAGATTGTGGTTCTTCTGTTTCCGTTGTAAATGTGAAAATATGTTTCGTATTAGGGTTCTCGCTAAAATATTTTTCCCATACATCGGTACGAAAGTTGATCTTTTTCATTGCGGATAGTGAATGGACAGGGATGTACAAGAAAGGCACCCCCGATGAAACGGTTTGAAGTGGAAGGATTGGATCCAATTCGTCCAAGGAAAGAGACAACAGTTTTGCCGCTAGTTCCCTATCAGTATATTCATCACCAAAGGAAGGTAATGGTTGTTCCATTTCTACTTTCAATATACCGTTATCCAACATTTCAACTGTTACAGGAACATCCCCGACGCCTTCTTCAAATACCCACTCATTTATACCAGTTTTAGTTTCAATCATGCCTTTTTCAGCCATTACGTATACTGCGCCGATAGTCGGATGGCCAGCCATAGGCAATTCAACTTGAGGTGTAAATATACTTAACCTTCTTTCTTTTTTTGGATCATTAGGTTTACGGATAAACACCGTTTCCGATAAATTTAATTCCCTGGCTATCATCTGCATGGATTCATGGGTCAAGTTTGATTCTTCTTCAAACACCGCCAATTGATTTCCTCCAAAAGGTTTTGTGGTGAACACATCGACTAACGTATAATTTAAAGTTTTCATTTATATCCTCCTCGATACTTTTTGTGTAGATTTAAGGGGCCATAGGGATTATATGGATCTTATGATCATCGTTTTTTGTCAACTCCATATTACTTTCAGCTGTCATTTTAAAATAACCTGCAAGAATCAGAACAATCAATAAAATAGTTAATCCATTTTTTTTCATGTGTATTACCTCCCTTTTCTTATATTAATCATATGTTAGGATTTTACATTAATCAAATGAATGTTTATAATGTTTAAGATGAATTAATTTAATAGAAAATGGATGTGTTAATGTGACCTTACTTCAATACGAAATCTTTAAAGAAGTTATCGATTCAGGAAGTTTTACTAAAGCCGGAGATGAACTTGGTCTTACTCAATCTGCTGTCAGTCATGCTGTAAAGGGCCTGGAAGCTGAACTCGACCTTACACTTTTGAAGAGGGGGCGTACTGGCGTTTCGTTAACGGATGAAGGGGAAAGGATCCTGACTTATATCAGAGAAATCCTGAATCTGTCAGAAAAAATGAAACAAGAGGCTGGCAGGTTGAATGGTCTGGAAATTGGAATGATTCGGATTGGTACGTTTCCAAGTGTATCAGCGTACTTGCTGCCTTCAATCATAGAAAAGTTTCATACCATGTATCCTGCAATACAGGTTGAATTCCATGAGGGTGGGTACCATGACCTTAAACAAATGGTATCGTCCAATGTCATTGATATTAGTTTTCTGACTGCTAATCATGCTGAAAACTTGGATTTCATACCATTATTTGATGATCACCTTCATGTTATTTTGCCTGGTTCACATCCCTTGAAAAGTGAAAAACAGATCAGTGTCCACGATATTTCTTCAGACCCATTTATAATGCCAAAGGCTGGCTGTGATGATTTGATAAGGGAGCTATTCAAGAAAAATAAACTTAAGCCGAATGTATATTGTGAAATTGCAGATAATCAAACCATTATCGCCATGGTGGAAAAAAACCTGGGGATAAGCATCGTACCAGAGATTGTCATACATGCCAACAAAGATTTGGTTCAGATGGAGTTAAAAGAAGGAACCTTTCGGACAATTGGATTGGCACTCCCTAACCTCCATACTGTATCCCCGGCGGTTGCAGCATTTATTGAGTTGACAAAATCAATGATCAATGAAGGAAAAAGCATTAAGGTTTAAGAAAAAAGTTATGAACCTTTTAAATGCCTGAGTGGTGAACTTCAACACCACTCAGGTTTTTTGTACGTTAATAAAGTAAAACTTTTCAGCGATGTAGCTAACCGGCGTAGCAGAAAAGTTTACGTACTAAATATAAATGCAACAAGGCTCTGCTTTCCGCCAAGGCTTGGCTGAGCCAAGTTTTCTTTATGCTTTAAAAAATCCCTGGAACATGTCTGTGCATGGATGGGCTATATGAGTATAATATTGCAAACTTTTACTTTACAATATTTACACATTGAAAACACTTACAATAGCTTGTTATGAGCGTTATTATAGAGGTGGATGATGATTATCACATTCATTGAAGTACAATTATGCAAATATAGATTTGTAGATAAGGGGTGTCCCCATGGTATTGGATAAAAGACGTGCACACTTATTATCCATCATTCAACAATCCCATACGCCCATCCCGACAAAGGAATTAGTCAGAAAGATGAGGGTTTCTCAGCGTACCATCTATTATGACTTGCATCAGATCAACAATTGGTTGGAAAATCAGAACTTGGAGTCAATCCAAAATATCCGCGGCAAAGGCCTTTACTTGCCTGAAAGCACTAGAGTTAAGGTAGAGGTCCATCATCATGATGGGTTCGATGGCTGGCAATATCAATTATCCAAACAAGAGCGTGAACTGCTGATTAAAGCTATCATTCTACTGGAAGAGCAGAATGCTTCCATGGATCGTTTCATGGAGACGACTGGCATGAGCCGGGGGACGGTTGCTGAAGCCCTCAAATCAATCAAGAAAGAATTTGGGAGTAACGATTTGAAGCTGCAATACAAACCTGGTTCAGGCTATATGCTGGATGGACCTGAGGAAACCAAGAGAAGAATGGTGTCAGATGTTCTGACAACAGTCCTTTCACATAAAGAATGGCCGTATATACGAAATGAAGTACTGCGGATGATCCAGGCGGAGGATGGAGGCTTGAACCAGGATAAGAGAGGTTCAGTCAAAACACTGCTATATGAGGCGGAAAAAGAATTAGGATTGACACTCACCGATGAGATGGTCGAGATCTTATCGCTTCAAATCTTCATTATGTTGAAGCGGATCCATCAGCAAAGATTGGTTACTGTCGACCCGGAAGAGAAAAGCGTGCTTCAACAGACGGAAGCCTATCAGGCAGCCTTGCGTATTGCGAAGAAACTGGGAACGATGTGGGAAGTCCAACTTCCTGAAAATGAGGTGTGCTTCATTACGATGAATCTACTTGGCTCGAAAGTCCATCATGATGATTTCAGCCGTTATGCACAAAGTGAACTAATCGGACTTCAAAAAGTGGTCCACCGTATGGTTTCTGACTTCCAAACCTATGCATGTGTCATTTTTGATGATCGGAAGGGGCTTGAAGAGAATCTCATTTCGCATATCAAACCAACTTATTATCGCTTGAAATATGGCGTTAAGATCGGTAATGAATTGTCCCAAAGCATCCAGGAGAACTACCAGGACATCTACCATTTGACGAAGCGGGTCATGCTTCACCTGGAGTATTACGTCGGCCAACCGATCCCTGATGAGGAAATCGCCTACATCACCTTACACTTTGGAGGCTGGCTTACAAAAGAAAAAAAGCAGGTCGAGACGAAATACAGAGCCATCATCGTTTGTGAGAATGGAATCGGTACGTCCAACATGCTGAAAGCACAGTTGGAAAACTTGATTACCGGACTTGAAGTCATCGAAACGCTTTCTATGAGAGAGTTCCAGGTGAAGGATTACGATGTGGATGTGATTTTTTCAACCAATTTCATCAAACCGAAAATCATTCCAGTCATCCATGTACCGGCGATTTTATCGACCACCGAAAAAGAATACGTATTCCAGCGGATGAACGAGCTTTTTGGTCAGAATACAAGGTCGAAGGATTTGCCGGATCGGGTGCTGGAAGTCGTTGAAAAGTATGCAACCGTAAATGGAAAAGAGGAATTGAAAAGGGAAATATCGGCATTATTAGAGACAAAATCACCAAAAACAAAGGAGCTACGGAAACCTATGCTCAATGAATTATTGACAGAAGAAACGATCCAGCTCGAAGACCGTGTAGCTGATTGGGAGGAATCAATAAGGCTCGCTGCGCAGCCTTTAGTCGATCTGGATTCGATCCGTACGGGTTATGTAGACGCGATGATCGAAAACGTGAAGGAGCTTGGCCCATACATTGTCATCGCCCCCCGGATCGCAATTCCTCACGCCCGCCCGGAAGCAGGCGTTGAGCGATTGGGGATGAGCCTGTTACGGCTGAAAGAGCCGGTCTATTTTTCATCCCAAACGAAACATCAGGCGCAGCTCATTATCGTATTGGCGGCAATCGACAACCAGACGCATCTTAAAGCACTGGCTCAACTGACCGAACTGCTATCAAACGAGAAAAACGTCGATCGCCTGATTTTGTCAGAAGATCGTACGAGTGTAGTGGAATTGATCAATCAAGCGATTACAGCTTAACAATAAGGAGGACATAGAAAATGAAAAAGATTTTAGTAGTATGCGGAAATGGGTTAGGAAGCAGCATGATCGTAGAAATGAATGTCAACGCAGCGCTGAAGGATATGGGGAAAGAAGCGGAGGTTTCACATACGGACCTTACTACAGCGAAGACAGAACAAGCTGATCTCTATCTAGGGTCTGAAGACATTGTGGAAAGTTTGGAAGATGGGAAGAAAAAGGTAGTCAAGCTGAAGAATTTAATGGATAAAAACGAGCTCCGTGAAGCGTTAGAAAACAATTTGTAACTCAAATACAAAAAAGAAGGGGCGGTAACCCATGATTGATTTGATTATGAATGATATTTTAGGTACGCCTGCAATCCTGGTCGGATTATTCGCGTTGATCGGTTTGCTTGTCCAACGGAAAAACTCCGGGGACGTCGTTTCAGGAACATTGAAGACAATATTGGGATTTGTCATTCTTGGTGCAGGTGCAGGTGTGCTCGTCCAATCGTTGGACAAGTTCAGCGGTATGTTCAATGAAGCATTCTCGGTCGGTGGCGTGATACCGAATAATGAAGCGATTGTTGCGCTCGCACAGGAAAGCTTCGGTACCGAGACAGCCATGATCATGCTGTTCGGTATGATCGTCAACATCCTGTTGGCTCGATTCACTCCGTTTAAGTATATCTTTCTGACAGGTCATCATACGATGTTCATGGCGTGTATGATTGCGGTCATTTTAAAAACCGGAGGATTATCTGGAGTATCAATGGTCATCATCGGTTCGATCATCTTAGGATCATTGATGGTCCTTTTTCCAGCAATGCTTCAACCGTATACTCGCAAGGTCACCGGTTCAGATGATTTCGCGATCGGTCACTTCGGATCCATCGGTTATTTCGTATCAGCCGCAGTTGGAAAAATGGTCGGAAAAGGATCCAAGTCGACAGAAGAGATCAAGGTGCCGAAATCACTTGGTTTCCTTCGTGATACATCCGTTTCCGTATCATTGACGATGGTGATCCTGTTCTTCATCGTAGCAGGGTTTGCGGGATCCTCGTATATCGAATCTGAATTAAGTGGAGGACAAAACTTCCTTGTCTTCGCCTTTATGCAGGGTCTTACCTTCGCTGCCGGCGTGTATATCATCCTTGCTGGTGTCCGCATGCTCCTTGGTGAAATTGTGCCAGCCTTCAAAGGGATTGCTGACAAAGTCGTACCGAATGCAAAACCGGCACTGGATTGCCCAGCGGTCTTCCCATTTGCGAGTAATGCCGTCATCATCGGTTTCTTATCGAGTTTTGTCGCTGGGTTGATATGCATGGCATTCCTGCCTTTATTAGGATTGAAGGTAATCGTCCCTGGATTGGTACCACACTTTTTCACAGGAGCAGCAGCCGGGGTCTTCGGAAATGCAACCGGGGGAAGAAAAGGAGCGATCATCGGTTCGATGGCAAACGGGGTCATGATCAGCTTTTTACCAGCGTTGTTGTTACCGGTGCTAGGCTCACTAGGATTTGAAGGCACGACATTTGGAGACACAGACTTCGGTGTTGTTGGAATCGTACTTGGAAATCTCATCCGGTTGATCCAGTCGAATATCCTTGTCGTCCTCGTAATCCTCGGAATCCTTGCGCTTCTATTCTGGATCGGCTGGAAATCAAAAGCTAATGACAATAAAAATAATACGGAAGCAGCGTAAAGGTGAAGAGAATAGTCAATTGATGATATAAAGGCTTAAAATCGCAGGTGGGTTTCATAAACGAACTCATCTGCGATTTTTTGTGAAATTTTGTCCTTTTTTCTTGCTAAATAATCAATAGAGTGCAAAACTATTATTAAATAACAGATAATTGCGAAAATTCAAACGAATGAAGGAGGGGTAATCGTTGGGTAATATTTATATCACCATTGTTATTCTTTATTTACTGTTGATGATTTTGATGGGAATCTACTATGCAAAAAGAGAAGTTAAAACAAGTGAAGACTTTATGTTAGCCGGTAGGCGGCTGCCCAGAATCGTTTTGATCGGAACCCTTTTAACGACTTGGGTCGGATCCGGAACCGTCGTCGGAGGTGCGAGCTTCATTTATCAGTATGGTCCTCTCGCAGCAATCATTTATTTCGCAGGTGCTCCGATCGGCATTTTTATCCTTTACTTCATCGCTCATAAAGCGCGGTCCTTAAGTAAATATACGATACCGGAAATGTTAGAAATAAAATTCGGTAAGAAAACAAGAACGATTTCAGCTCTTTTTATCTTACTAGCCTATGTAGGGATCACCTCTTATCAATTTATTGGTGGGGGGTATGTCCTGAAAATCACAACTGGTATTTCTGTTGAATTTGGTACCTTGATTACAGCTGCTGTCGTTATTTTCCTTGCCACTACCGGTGGGATGTTTTCTGTCGCCTATACTGATTTTCTAAGTTCATTTCTCATCGTGATCGGCTTTGTCATAGGTATCCCGTTTGCTTTATCAGCAGTAGGTGGTTTTGATGGATTGACATCAGGACTATCGGATCATCAATTAACATGGGACGGAGGATTGTCTGTTCCACAGTTATTAGGCTTTTTCCTGCCGACTTTTCTGCTAATATTGGGTGACCAAAATATGTATCAACGTTTTTCCTCTGCAAAAACCCCTGCTATTGCCAAGAAATCTACTATTGGCTTTTTAATTGGTGACATATTGATTATGGGACTTGCTATTATACTCGCCACTTGTTCCATCGTACTTTTCCCGAATATTCCTCCAGATACTGCGATATTGGAACTTGCTGCCAGTGGATTGCCAATAGGAATTGGATCGCTGATACTTGCAGCGTCAGTCGCTTTTATCATTACCACTGGAAACTCCTACTTATTATCGTCGGCTGGGAATCTCGTATATGACTTAATACAGGGCGCTAAAAAGAATAAAATTGCAGAAAATAAACTACTTAAATTAAACCGATATATCGTTATCCTTCTAGGAGTCTTTGCATATAGTCTTGGTCAGTTCTTCCCTTCAGTGTTATCGATTCAAATGTATTCTTACACCATGTATGGAGCTGCAATCACCCCGACTATTTTGGCTAGTTTTCTTTGGAACAGAGCTACTACTCCTGGGGTTTTATCGTCCATAATCATTGGCGGAGTAGCAACGCTATTTTGGGAAATAGGCCTACAAAAACCGATGGATTGGAACAGTGTATTGTTTTCACTACCTTTGTCAGTCATTGCGTTAGTTGTTGTAAGTCTATTCACACCACCTGAAAAGCTGGATGTAGATCCAGCGACAAGTATAAGTAAATAATTGGAGGGTTTAATTTATGGATATTAAAAAACGTATTGTTCGGTTTAGAAATTATCTTGAAGAAAATGGTTTATCTGCTGCAGTGGTGATGTTACCGGACCATCAATATTACTTGACGGGATTCAAGGCGCTGATCTATTCAAGACCGATTTATCTAGTTGTTGACGCTAATAAGAGTACTTTGATCGTTCCTGGGCTAGAAGAGCTTCATGCCATCCATGAAGCAGAAGTGGACCATATAGAGGTTTATTATGAACATCCGGAAGAAGTAAAAACTGACCAAATGACTGTTGTCAGGGAGGTCTTAGCTCAGCACTCTGAGCATGCTGGCATAGGATTAGACCTTGGTAGTGCCCCTGCTAGTCTATATCATTTCATCAAAAACTTGGAATTTTCCATTTCGGATGTCGGAGAAGAACTTGTACGTATGCGTTACATTAAAGATGAAGATGAAATCAATATGATGAAGAAGGCTGGAGAGTTGGTCAATCTAGGTGTCAAAACCTCTATTGAAGCTTGTATGGAAGGGACAAGTGAACTAGAAATCGATTCAAAAGGAAATCTTGCAATATACACGAAAGCATCAAGTGAATACCAAGGGGCGACATTAGATCTTATCGTCATGTCACCATCTGGTAAAGTACTAACGACTTTACCACATGTTTTTTCTAATACAAGACGTTTTGACTGGGGAGATGCTGTTATTCATAGTCGCCAAGTTGCGCTTAATGGATATAGGGCAGAGTTGGAAAGGACGATCTTTGTAGGTGAACCTGACGATGACCAAAAGAAGATATTTGAGGTAGCTACAGAGGCACAATTAAGGGCATTGGATTTTATCCGTCCTGGAGTCACTGCCGCAGAAGTAGATAAGGTGGCTAGAAAAGTCATAGAAGATTCGGACTTAGGGCAATATGCTGTTCACAGAACTGGTCATGGATTAGGCATATCCGCACACGAAGAACCGTATGTTCGTTTTGATAATGATCTGGTTCTGGAAGAAGGCATGGTGTTTTGTGTTGAACCAGGGATATATGTACCCGGGATTGGTGGTTTCCGACACTCTGATACTGTTGTTCTTCGAAAGAATGGTGCTGAATTGATTACAGAATATCCAAAAACACTGAACCAACTGATTCTACAATAGGTAGAATTTATTTAGGCTACTTACTGATCGATTGTGTGCTAAATACTATATTTCCATTCTGACTGGTTATGATTTTTGTTCACTTCTTTCCTGCAATACAAGCTCAAGGAACAAGAGAAACAGCTTATCAAAATTTATAAATGGTTTCCTTCTACAGGTGTCAGTACATGAAATATTTACACGCATTGTTCTTGTGATTGAATCCGGATAGAGATAATAATCAAGCACTCAATATCTCTTATTGTACATTCTCGTAAAATTATCCGTTCAGTTTTAAAAGTCTAATCCCCGCCATATAGAGAAAATTGTCATTACAGATCACTCTGAACGGCTCTCGTTTGGGAGGGTTAGCTTTTCTCTTTACTTAAAGTACTCATAATTTTAGCGTAGAGTTCTTCGAGAGTTCGAGAGCTGTCGAGTTTTAAAACAGGACTCTTTGATATAGCCATTTGATAGGAGTGTTCCGCATATGTACCTGGCATACTCTTATCTTCTTTTGACCAATATGTTTTGCACCATTCTATAAAATCATTTGTATACTCACCATTTTCATCCAGCCACATTTGACTATCGTTTTTTCGTTTGATTTCCCTGTCCCTTAAACGTTTCATGCGGACTTCTTCATTAATTGAAAGAAAAACTAAAAGGTCACGGTTATTAAAACCTTCAGGACACCACATAAAAATGGAACCAGACACTATATAACTATCGTAAGAACGAATATCACTTTGGTACATCTTAATCCGTTGCTTAATAGGATTATTTTCCGAGAAAGAATCATCTTTCCAAAGATAGTGATCTGTATCAATCCACTTTATACTTTCCTTTTCACTGATATATTTTGCTAGTGTGCTTTTGCCAGTTCCCGAGCCACCGATTATTTGGACTTTCACTGAGATCATCCTCTCACAGGTGATTCTAGTTTACATCTTAAATGAAATATGAAACAGCCCTGATAGAAAGTAGTTCCTATGCTTAGATTGAAAACCAGCGATTTATGTTTATCACATTAATAGAGCGGGTAAAAATCATATGAACCCAATTCCAACAGAAAGGATGAGCATTATGGGTAAGAAGACACAGTATCAGCCTATCAGAGGGGATGGGGTACAATTATCAGACGCTCAAGAAGTCCTTTATGCGAAAGAATTCAAACAAGCAGATATCGCCGGTGGATATCGTAAACCTAGAGTGAAAGAAGCCAAAAGGGAAAATCCTGATCTAAAACAATAATAGCATCAACTGAAAACAGCTCTCATAAGGCTGCTTTTTAAATGTCGCGTTAACAGCAAGATGGTACATCTGTAACTCCTCTGCCTACATTAGAAACCAATAACAGTTATTATGGAGCGACGGGTGTTGCTTGTTAGCAATTGATGTTCCAGCAAGTTGAGGTCCAATCCTGTGTAAAAATATTGAAGTTTTTGTAACTTTTATATTTTGATGGTAATCTTAGGTTTCTATGAAAGTGTATAGAAAATCAATCGAAATAGAACAAATAATAGATAAAAATCCTCCCATAGTCTTTACTTAAGCATTGGTTTATCTCCTCCTTATGTGACCAAACTACTAAATTCGTCTCGATTCGATGATATTTAAAATGAAATGACAAATCCTTTACAATCCTTCTCTACAATAATAGATAAATGATGAAGGAGGGATAAAAGTGACGGATTATCAGGATTTTACCAAGAAGCTTAGCAGGAAAAGTTTTATCAAAACATCAGGCAAGGTGGTCGGTGTGGCACTGGGGGCGTCCATCCTCAACGCATTCCCGGTGAATGAGGCAAGCGCAACATCCAATTCATTGCAATATCCATTCACGTTAGGAATTGCATCAGGTGATCCGCTACCAGATGGGGTTGTTTTATGGACAAGATTAGCACCAGATCCATTGAATGGTGGCGGAATGTCATCCAACCCCTTTCCGGTTCAGTGGGAAGTCTCGGTGGATCCAGACTTCAAAAAAGTCATCCAAAGAGGCACAGAGGTTTCAAAACCTTCCCTTGGACATTCTGTTCATGTGGAAGTGAATGGGCTGCAGGCTGCTACTTGGTATTTCTACCGCTTTAAGGCTGGTGATGAAATCAGCCCCGTTGGAAGGACAAAGACAGCGCCTGCAATCGGTCAAAATGTAGATAAGTTTACGTTCGCGTACGCTTCGTGCCAGTATTGGAAAACAGGTTATTTTACAGCCTACCAGCACATGGCGAAAGACGACCTCGACCTTGTCATCCATCTAGGGGATTATATTTACGAAGGACGACATGATTCAAGTGGTGTCAGACCTTTTGATAAAGACTTTCCAGAAATCTATACAATAGAAGATTATCGAAACCGCTATGCGTTATATAAGTTGGACAGCGACTTGCAAGCGGCACATGCCAACCTCCCATGGCTAGTGACGCTTGATGACCATGAAATTGATAACAACTGGGCAGATGAAGTTCCCCAAGACCCTGATAAACAATCAAAAGAAGACTTTTTGAAGCGAAGGGCGATCGCTTTACAGGCCTATTATGAGCATATGCCGCTCCGCAGATCCTCATTTCCGGACGGTATCGATATGCAGTTGTACCGACGCCTCTCTTTTGGGAACCTAGTGGAATTCAATGTACTGGATACCCGACAATACCGTGATGATCAAGCCAACGGGGATGGATGGGACAGCCCTAATGAGGAATCGATGGATCCGAACCGGACACTGCTTGGTGACGAACAAGAACGTTGGCTTTTAGATGGACTTGCAGCTTCAAGCGCAAAATGGAAAGTCCTTGCCCAACAAGTCTTTTTCGCACGTCGTGATTATGGCTTTGGGCCGGATGCTGAACATTACAGCATGGATGCATGGGATGGCTATCCAGCAGCACGTCAACGGATCCTTGATTTTATAAAGAGCAAGGACATTTCCAATCCGGTGGTGCTGACCGGTGATGTCCATTCAAGCTGGGCCAATGAGATCAGAGCAAATTATGATGAACCTGGGTCTGAAAATGTCGGTGTCGAATTTGTAGGGACTTCCATTTCTTCCGGCGGAGACGGATCGGATGTCCGGGGCAATACTGCTGAAATAATGGCAGAAAATCCACATATCAAATTTTTCAATAATCAGCGTGGTTATGTCCGTTGCACATTGACCCAAGATAAATGGCAAACCGATTATCAGGTCGTCCCTTATGTATCAAAACCAGGTGCTCCAATCGTCACCCGTGCTTCGTTTGTAGTAGAAGACGGTAAACCGGCCTTGATAAAGATATTTGATAATGCTGATGTTCCAGTCTAATGTTGTGCTAATGATTGTTTATCTGTTTGGTTACTAGGTTTTAAGAACTCATCATTCTCATTTAATGGAATTAAAAAGAACTGGTAGGGATTGTAGGAGTAACGCATCTTCCAACAATCCCTATAACTTTTGATTTTAGGTACAAAAGCTTTGGTTTCTTCGATTATTCAATTAAATTAAAAAATTTTAAGGGTGTAATACAGCGAAAGTGATGGCACAATAGCTATCGAAGGACGATTTATTGAACTTCAATTGTGTTGACTACTCGAAGTTAACAAGTTACTCCAGAATAGGGCGTGTAAGTTAAATAACAAAATAGGAGCAAATGACCTAGGGTCCTATTCCACTATCAGTTACCAATCAACTTTTTCTTAAATACTTGTTGTGACTTAATATTTTCGAAACCTATTTTGGAATAAAATTCAAAAGCTACACTCTGACTTATCCATATACATAAAGCTGCTAGAACTTGTGCTCGATTTTTAACTGGTTCGTTGCGGCAGAAACTATGTTTCCTTAGACGCCAACAACCCTTCCAGGGGTAAGAAAACGATTCTGGATTTCAGGGGCTAATAAAGAAAATAAAACTAAAAGTCAAGAATTAGATGTTAAATGACAATAAAATTCTTCCATAAAAGGGGGCGTTTCTGTAGCAAGAAACGCCCCCTTCTTTATGTATCGGGCCAGATTGTTTAGTTTAGTAAAGGAAGGAATTATTAGAAAGTGAAATGAAGCTCTTAGCAATTCAATTCACTGGCATCTAGTTAAACATGTATTTATTAATTATTGGTAAAATAATGAAGACTTTTTAAATTAACCAATGGGGGATTGTATTGTGAAATCCATAAAGGTTTATCATTATGATGCGTTTAATAAAGAACCAAATAAAGGGAATCCAGCTGGAGTAGTTTTAAACGGAGATGACCTAACCGAAAAAGAAATGCAAGAAATAGCTTTCAGAGTAGGATTTAATGAGACTGCGTTTCCAGTTAAATCAGAAGCAGCTGATCTAAGAATACGTTTTTTTACACCAGGGCACGAAATGAACTTATGTGGTCACGCAACAATGGCAACTGTTTATGCGTTGAAAACAAAAGGGCTATTGGGGGATAAAACGGATATTTTAATTGAAACGAGGGCAGGGGTTTTGCCAATAAAAATTAAATCAACTATTGAAAGTGAAATATTTATAACAATGAAACAGGCTCCACCCCAATTTAAAGAATTCATTGGTTCAAAAGAAGATTTAGCTAATTCGATAGGATTAAAAGAATCAGATATTCATGACGACTTACCGATTCTATATGGAAGTACAGGTACTTGGACACTATTAATCCCAATAAAAGAACTTAATGCTTTTACAAAAATGAAACCAAATAATAAGGAATTCCCTGCTATTTTGAAGGAAATGCCCAAATCGTCTATTCATCCTTTTTGTATGGAGACCTATGATACTAATGCTGAAATGCACGCTAGACACTTTTCTTCACCATTCTCGGGGACAATTGAAGATGCAGTTACGGGAACTGCTTCGGGGGTAATGGGAGCATTTTTTGCTAAATACATAAAGAACAACAATTTTGAAGAGTCTCTAAATCTGATAGTTGAGCAAGGTCATGAAATTCAAAAAGATGGTCGGGTTATGGTGCGGATATCGAAAAAAAGTGAATCTTATGATGTTGAAATTACTGGGAATGCAGTTCATGTTAAAGATTTCGATGTTTGTTTGGAAGATGAATAAAGCTACTCAACGAACGGGTACTAATGCTCAATAAGAACGTACCAGCTGTAACAGTCTTTGACTAATAAAAGCATATTAGTTATTCCAGAACAGGGGCCATTTAATTGAGTAAAGGGTTACATAAGACCCTACTTCGTTAAAAACAGCGGTCTTGGGGCTCGATGATTTATAAACCAATCCTATGAAAAACAATAAATTGTAACCAGATGAAACCCTTTGTCGTCTAAGGGGTTTTGTGATGAGGAGCTTCTGTTAAGATTTTTTAAATAGATGCATATTCTTTATACATTTATTTAATACAAAGGAGAATATAGGAATATGTTAAAATTTTCTCGTATGAATTATTTATAGGTACTGTAAAGGGAGAGTGAATATGCAATATGAAGAATAAAGCTTATATTGATTTAAGCCATACTATTGAAGATGGTCTTATAACTTACAAAGGACTTCCTGCTCCAATAATCTGTGATTATCTAAGTCGCGAAGAATCTCGAAAACATTATGAAAAAGGGACAGAATTTCAAATTGGAAAAATAGAAATGGTCTCTAATACGGGAACTTATGTTGATGTTCCATTCCATAGATACCCTGATGGTAAAGACCTTTCAAAAACGACCATTGATAAAATGGCTGGCTTAGAAGGGGTTATTGTTCATGTGGATGAAAACAACAAAGAAATTGATGAAGAATTATTTTATGACCTTGATATAGAAGGAAAAGCTGTTTTAATTCATACAGGTTGGGACAAACATTGGAATACAGATCAGTATTTTGAAAACCATCCCTATTTAACCGAGAAAGTAGCAAAATATTTAGCAAATAAGCAAGCTGCATTAGTTGGGATTGATTCTGTAAATATAGATGACACATCAGGAAAAGCTCGCCCCGTACATACCATTTTACTGGGGAAAGAAATACTAATTGTTGAACACTTGTGCAATTTAAATGAACTCTTAAATAAAGACTTCTTGTTTTATGCCGTATCTCCCAAAATTAAAGGATTTGGAACTTTTCCTGTTCGGGCTTTTGCGGAAATATTAAACTAAATAATGTTAAGTATGTAGTAGAGTTGTAGAAAATAAAATCAAACGTAATATATTTTGCTTATTCTACAATCGGGCACTTTAATAGAATAACAATCCTCTAAATAAACAAATTGGCGTACTGCTTTTGTAATAGGGTACGCCATTATTATCATGTTTCTACGTCTAAGATAAGGTATTATCCTCTTAAAACTCTGAATGATTCTCTTGCTTTTCTTGCAAACTGTAGTGGGAGGTTCAATAGATTCCAAGTGTATATACATTGCACGTGGTTCCTCAAATAACCAGTGATTATGAATTGCAGTAACGATAATGTCCCGTTTACGAAGTTCTGTCAATAAAGGATTGACTTCTTCTTAAATAGGGCTGTTTCTCCTAAATTCAAGGCGTTACCTTTTCTATCTAAATTTTCAAACGTAAAAAATTCAGGAACGACTAATGGAGATCGTGTTTCGCGCCCAAGGATCGTAAAGTTGATTCTTCGAAACCTTTGAACCAGACAGACATCATTTTCGTCAAGGCTTCCATTTCCATCAAGTATTCTAGCAAATTTCTGGGACAGTCTTCTTAAATTTTCCTAATTCATTGGTTGGCGCCTTTCTAATAAGTAATAGAGTTTTGGTTAGTGAAAACTGTCAGATATTGTGCTCTCTACTATATATACACTAGTTTTAAAAATTTCTAGCATTAGGAAATTCAAATAAAGGGTATCTAAACAATTAATTAATCGGGAAGAAAAATCAATAGAATGATTGGGAGAGACACAATTCATATTTGGAAAAAAATACAGAAAAACCATCTATCAATTTTACAAATAGACGGTTTTATGAGTGCTTTTATCATCAGGTTAAAATGTTCCAGTCAGTCGATACTTGTTCTGCCACTGTATGAATGTTCATGTGGCGGCATTCCATCTACCGTGGTTTCACCTTCAAACTCGTGGATGTGTCCACCTCCCTGAACTGGAATAGCCGGTCCGGTAACCCCTATTATTTCATGTCGATGCCCATCATCCAAGGTTGTAATCGTATAAAATCGATGGGAATGTTGTACTCCACTCGGTGCAGGTTCTGTCGTCCCCTCATATCCGTGGCGGTGTCCAACGTCAAAAGAGGTAACACCTCCAAACTCGTGAACATGGACAGGCCTACCCTCCCAGTGAGTCAGATATAAAGCATGCGAATGTTCCGATTCAGAATCACTTCCGCCATACTCATAAACAAACCCTGCTACAGGTATCTTCTTCAACAGAATCCCCCCATTGATCAATTGCAATAATTGTATGAATCAAATCGAATAAACTTTCCATAAAAATGTCTATCCTTGGTTATTTAACATGTCCATTACATCTTTATCAAACGCAATTGGAGCTGAATTTTACTGTGTTGCCATTGTTGAACAACCAGGTAGACGTTTTAAATTAGGAGAGCATCTTTTAACCTAGGGACCATGAAAAAGAGGAGTTTTCAAGAATTAAATTGAATTCCTAAGTTATTCCGTGAATATCTGGTTATGGAATTAAAGAGGAAACCATTTGGGGGGAGTATAATTGTTACTTGACTTAAAAGGTGATTCAAACATGGACCCAACTGTAGGAATGTTCTACTCTGCTGGAAAAGAAAATTTTCAAAGGTTGAACGCTATTACTTCTGGAATGTCACAACAGGAAGTAGATTATCATGGCCCAGAAGGAAAGTTTAATAGCACCGGCCAATTAATAAAACATTTAAGTTATGTGGACCTCCTTTGGGTCTATCGCATAAAAGGTGAACCTTTACAACATGCGTTGGAGGAGAAATACGGACCTATGCTGGATAGGAACAATCAGCTTCCAAATATAAAAAATGTCCCGCTGCAAGAGCTTTTAAATGATTATAAGAAAGTATTTGTTATGTTTAAATCGGAATGTTCCCATTTAACTGAACGTGATTTAGATAGAATTGTCGTTTATGAGGATGGAAAGAAAGCAACCATTCGCTGGGGTATATGGCATATGGCTGACCATAGCCGGTACCATCAAGCTCATATTAATCAATTGCGAAAATGGTATAGGGAATGCATTGAATAAAGCAGGACTTGGTATAAATGAAAGGTAAAGAATCAGAAGGGAGTATACGGTATGAGGAAGCATGTGTTATTCATACATAGTGCAGGAACTCAAGGTCTTCACCATGGAAGCAGCGACCTGGCTGCATATCTACAAGATGCTTTAGGTGATGAGTATAACGTATTATACCCCGAGATGCCTAATCCAGAAAATCCTGAGTATATGCTTTGGAAAGGTCAGATTAAAAAAGAACTCTCTACATTGGATGGTGAGGTGATTTTAATCGGTCATTCTTTAGGCGGTTCAGTTTTGCTGAAATATCTTTCGGAAGAATCTTGCAAACTACCCATCTTGGGATTATTTTTGATTGCAGCTCCATTCTGGGGCAAAGACGGGGACTGGCAAGTTAAAGAATATACACTGCAAGAAGATTTTGTTTCCAAGCTCCCTCAGATATCGCACATTTTCCTTTACCAAAGCCGGGATGATGAAATCGTACCTTTTTCTCACCTTGGCCATTACGGAGAAAATCTTCCACAGGCAATTGCCCGGGAACTCGACGGCCATGGGCATTATTTCAACTATGGGGTACCTGAAGTTATTGGAGATATAAAAGGAATTTAAAAAAGCTTTTTTAACTGTTCCTTTTCTAGACATTTAATCCTCCAATTTTTAATAAAAGACGCATTCCTTTTTATTTAATGAATTTTGAGGAGGGAATGAGGAATCCAATTGAAAACAAAGTCGATACGATTTTCATTCATGCCACAGTTTTAGAAAGATCCGTACAAACAGTAAACTTTTAGGTATAGATGTTGGTAGTGTTGGAATAAAAGGCCCTTTTTTTACATTTGAAATGGGCACGGACGACCTGGATTGACGTTAGACGATCATTGTTTAGAGGAGGAGTATGAATTCATACAATCCAATCAGCCATTATTCAAACTAAGGAGATCCAATTGAGTGGCAATACAATTCGGTTGAGTTACGGAAGATTTATAGTGAAACATTCCGTATAAATTAAGCTGGACCCAAAAAATTATCCTAAAGCTTCTTTTTAAAAGACTGGATATTTCCAAGATAGGAGGATTTAAATGTCGTACAAACACACTTTTATCACAATTTCAGAGGACTCAAGTGCCAGTAGCGGTTTAGTGCCAACACCAAGAAACGGAAAACCAACGATCGCATCCATTGAATATGACTTGATCAAAAATAATCCCTATAAATACTCAAGAAGATGTACAGTTTAAAACTTATCTGATCAAGAACCAAATTGAAACAGAACCCAATATTGATGAACTCCGCGAACAATTCTTTTCAAAACCTAAAGCATGTTTCAGGGCTTCCCCTCTAGTAAAGAAATATGGGTGGGGGATCCATTATGATGATGAAGGGAAAGTGGCATTAGTAGATGTAAACAGTAATGAGTATTCTCAATTTCTCAAGGTGGATAACCTTAAAATAGTAAAAGGTATGCGCTCGAAAAGAAAATGAGGCTGATCATCGAAAATTTTTATCGTTTAGTTAGAAGGAAAACAAAGGGCTGTCCTATAAGTGTCTGGCACTTTATTTGGACAGCCTCTTAGTATTATTAAGGGATTGCATAAACCTCGACAGTGAAGCTTTCTCCTCCGGTGTTTTCCGGTCTTGCGATGTAGAAATCTTCGCTCTTTTCGATTTCTGTCTCGGACCCGTCTGTGAGGTCATAGAAGATTGTTTCGTCGACACCGAAGCTGATGTCTTTCATGACATCGAATTTTGTATCTTTAGGACCGTCGACGATTTTCCATTGTAACTTGGTCGCGTAAGGAGGGATGTTCCCGATCGTGAAGTTGTCACTTGATCGGTTATCCTGGCCGTCCTGAGGCTGACCTTCCGATCGGATCGTCGCGATTTTCTCAGGAGCTTCGACCTCCACATCAAAAGCATCCCCATCTAGAATCCGGTCATAGGCGTACCAGGCACCGAGCCATGCACCACCTGCTTGGTTGGAATCCTTATCGATGTAACGAACGGAAACATTATATACGCTTCCAGTATATGAACCTTCATTCGTAGAGGCAAAGGGAAACTCGTCACACTCGCTGTTGGCCGGTTTTGGTATCGTCCCTGCTTCAGCCAACCTCTTACACGTTCTTTGTGATTTTTTCCGGTTTTTACGAATTAATTCTTTATCCTTTAATCTGGTTAGAGTGCTTGGGATAGTCTTTCCCATTCCTGGATATGGATAAGTTTTCTCTGGCTGTTCCAGGGCATCTTTGATGTGTAGTGCTTGTTCTTTCATAACGCTTGGATTGTTGTAAGAGAAATGAATGACTGGTTTGACATTGCTAAAAATCCCGGCATTGTAGAATGTTTGATTGGGATTAATAACAATCATGTAGTCTGCAGAATCCCAACGAACCTCCTGTTTCGGAGAATCCACTGTTCGTGTGGGAAATCTAGGTGGGTTCATAACTTGGTGGGTGAAAAACTCCATGTAGCCAATCTGTTCAGGATTACTATCTGTTTTGGGCGGCGGGGTGGAATACAGTTTTTTGGTTCCAAAGTTGTTGGTTTTCCACTTGGAGATCGTTCTTTCGATGGCTGGAGTTGATCTCGACTCTTTACAGTCCTCCGCATGAACCAAAGCATTGCAGTTGATATCCACCTTCAATTTGGCTCCGTTCAGCATCGAGTGCGTGGTATAGATATCGTCGATGTAATAGTCGAAATTCACTTCCCGTTCCTTCTTGTTCTTATCTTGAGAGTTTGTACCATATCCGATTTCGGTGATGCGATACTCGACCCCATAGACTGTGCGGAAAGGCCATTTACCTTTTACCCATCCGTAGCTTACGATTTTACTTCGACACCAGGCATAATGGTTCTTAATCCACCCTTCATCTCTTTCGCTTTTTTCAATGTTATCTAAACATTCTTGCTTGCTGATGTAGTCATATTGAAATCTTGGCGGTGCCCATTTTTTATTAATTTGTACAGGTGGATCTACCTTTACATCATAGGTCTGCTGAGCTTTGGCATCTTCTTTTTGAATATCGCTGAGGGATCGTAACGGCTGCTTCTCTGTTTTTACTGAGGTTAACCCCATTTCAACAGGAGTTTTCCCTTTCTCTAACTGTTTTTGCATTAAAGCTGCTTTTTTCGCATCTCCAGGAAGTACAACAAACCAACTGTACCCCTCTTCTGTTGATCCACTACTTGCTTGGATCGTGTCTGAAGACGCTATCACGCTGATTAACAACGCTAGACACATAACTATGGCCAATCCTCGCCACTGCTTTTTCACACAAACTACCTCCTTTTGGGGCCAAGTTCGCTCTGTAGGTTGCTTCACTTTGATGGTCTTGTTTCATCAATTCATCTAATGTCTGAATGCCTTCTTTTTTGTGTAACCGGGACATCAATTTTTCCTCCTTGATTGAATAATAACAGCTGTTTTCCCACCAATGAACTAGTCCACTAATAGATGGATGTGATTTAAATCGAGGATAGGTTACTACAGGGAACAGTTTTTTACAATACATTCCAACCTAATTCATTCTATAAACCTACATTTTCTTACAATAAATTCTTTAAATAGGAAGAAGGGATACGTGGCAATAGACCCTGAGACTTCGGGAATGTTAAATATTGTCCTGGATGCTATCGAAACACGTACATTAATCGATTTTTCTTGAATAAAGTTCAAGTTTTCTGTTGATTGCCGTATATGGGTTTGCTATATTGGCATATATCATAATTCTCGTACATGCACGGTAAAATGAGCAGAGTGTGTTTGAATTTAGAAGGTTCTTAATGAAGCTATTAAAATGAATAGGGTTTCTGATGTTCTCTGAAATCTATGAAAGGATACTTTTTGAGGATATAAGGTCTCCTGTCCGCTAAATTTAAAGAGGGGTTGAAGTGATGTATATTCCTGTACATTTTAAATTTGAAGATCTAGATGCCGTCTACGATATCATAAAAGAAAATAGCTTTGCGACGCTATTTTCCCAACACGATAGGATGCCATATGCTACACATTTGCCGCTGATTTTGGATAAAAATAAACAATATCTATACGGCCATTTCGCCAGACCGAATACGCAATGGAAGGACATTGAGAATCAAACGGTCTTAGCGGTTTTCCACGGTCCACATTGTTACATTTCTCCGTCGTGGTACGAGACGAAGACAGCTGTCCCAACATGGAATTATGTCACCGTACATGTATACGGTAAAGTGGAATTATTAAGAGATGACCATGAAGTCATAAAGTCCTTGCAAGAAATGGTTTTGAAATATGAAGCTCCAGAAAGCCCATACAAGTTAGAAGATGTCGATGATGGTTACATCGCTGGGATGAGCAAAGGGATCCAGGGGTTTAAAATCAAAATTGACGATATGCAAGCAAAAGCGAAATTGAGTCAAAACCATCCAGTCGAACGGCAGCAGCGAATTATTAAAGAACTTGAGAATAGCCCGAATTCGGATGATCAGAACATTGCAAGATTGATGAAGTCAAATCTTGTTTAAATTGACTCCGGAATACGGTTTCCATCATTTTTTCTATGATCATGTAAATTTTTCTCGACTGGAACTGGTACCATTTCGAAAAATGTGTATTGACAACAAATGTATTTAAGGGTATCCTTTAGTTAATAAAATAAAAATTCGTCTCCTAAAGGGGAGTAGCTTTTACAGCAAAGTCGTCATTCCAGAGTTTCCGAACTCTCGGCTTTGTTGGCAACGATACTGTTGTTAGCAAGACCTTTACCTGTTATGGTGAAGGTCTTTTTTGGTGGCCTTTACCGGATCATGGTAGAGGCCATTTTTGTTTTACATATCAAATTAGAGGGAGTGTTTTGAATGGAGCTGTTCGGGGCTGAATTTTTCTCGGCACTATTGGCCATTGTGATCATTGATCTGGTGCTTGCAGGTGATAACGCGATCCTGATCGGGCTTGCTGCAAGGAATTTACCTGCACAACAGCAGAAGAAAGTCATCATTTGGGGGACGCTTGGCGCGATTTTGATCAGAATTGTAGCTACATTAACTGTTGTCTGGTTGCTTAAGATCCCGGGATTGTTGTTAGTTGGAGGATTATTGCTGGTCATCATCGCTTACAAACTCTTAGTTGATGATAAGGACCACGATGTAAAAGCGGCTGGAGGATTCTGGGCTGCGATACGAACCATCATTGTTGCAGATGTACTTATGGGGTTAGACAATGTATTAGCGATCGCAGGTGCTTCTCACGGTAACTTACTTTTGGTTGTATTAGGTTTGCTGATTTCTGTACCAATCATCATGTTTGGTAGCCGACTCATTTTGATGTGGGTTGACCGATTCCCGATCATCATCACGATCGGATCTGCCGTATTAGCATGGACCGCATCGAAAATGATTGTTGCTGAACCGTTCTTAAAAGGCTTTTTCGAGAATGGGTTCATCAAATATGGATTCGAAATTGTAGTAGTGGCAGCAGTAATTTTAGCAGGGTATCTCAAAAAGCGGAGAGTGGAAAAAGAAGTGGATCAAGAAGCAGAACGGGCAGTGTTACGGAAAGTGGAATAATGAGTTGTAATTGATTGATCCATAATGAACAAAAAACGGGGCTGTCCCATTAGTGTCTGACTCTCACCGTCCCTAGCAACATTTTGAGAAAAAGTGTGTTTTTGAAACAAAATGTTGTGTGGTGGTGTCTGACACTATTGTTTTGGGACAGCCCCGTTTTAAATTGGGGGTACCCATTTTTATCAAGAGCGTTTGACTAAAAACTTATAGATCAATATTGCTACAGCCACAACCAGCAGGATATGGATGATCCCACCTACGATGTTGAATATGAATCCGAGTAACCAGATGATGAGTACAATCCATAAAATGGTCCAAATCATATGTTGGAATCCTTTCAATTCAGTATTTTTGTATTGTAGTCTCTCCTAAAAAACCAATAGTATTCTTATCAATTTCGTTTCATAAGACTTCTATCCTTCATGTCCTTGATTGCAGATAATAGGCTTATTGTCACGAATAACTTTAATAATTGGAATGCTGGTCTTTTAAAATACACCTGCACAATTTCAAGGGAGACCTGGATTAGGGGACCAAATGACGATGAACAAGAGAACAGCTTTAAAAGGAGAAGCTGTAGGGTAGGGGACAACCTTATTGTAATATGAATAAGGTTGTTCAAAATTAAAAAGGGACATTGAAACTAAAAAAATCAATGAGGTTGTAATCTATTATAGTAGTGTTAAAGGCGATTATGTTTTTGTGGTTACTGAAAGAAAAAATAGCAGAAAAAATCTGCTATTTTTCGAGGGAATGAATGGCTGTACGAAAGTGTGAAACTCATGCTAAGATCAAGTTCTAGCTATCCAGGATCTTAAATGCTGGTGAGTCGCTGACAAACCAGTCCATCCTTAAAAACATGTTATAAAGTTTGCCGTACTTATCATTATGAAGGTCCCGCTAAAATGGCTTAGACTTATTTGGTGGTAAATAAAGGTAATTATTTCCGGTGTAATAGATACATCAATATTCTTTAAGGAGAAAAAAATGGAGAAGATAAAGGCTTGGGCGAAAAGGATTAAACGACAAATATTCATACTTTACTTTGCATATAAAGATGAAAGAGTGCCCTGGTATGCGAAAGTATTTACAGCATGTGTTGTAGCATATGCTTTCAGTCCTATTGACTTGATACCAGACTTCATACCCGTGCTTGGTTATATAGATGATTTGATCATTGTACCCCTGGGAATTGTAGTTGCGCTGAAAATGATCCCTGAGAAAGTTATATCAGACTGTGAAATAAAAGCAGAAGCCATGATGAAAAAAGGCAAACCGAAGAATTGGTTTGTTGGTTCAATCATCGTATTGGTTTGGGTTGTGATCACCCTATGGATCAGTTTGAAGGTATATCAAATATTGCAGTAACGACACAAACGATGAACTCTTTACTTTGCGTAGTATCGGATCAACAAGGAGTCGAATTAGCCGGAGGTATTATAATGGATACATCCAGCGGTATAAACCAGTCCATTTAAGTTTCTTAAAAGCTTTTACTTTACCAGAAGAACAGGCAAAATTTACAGCTCTTCCTTCAGAAGTCATGGAAGTTAAGAAAGGACAACATCCAATTGTGATTTTAGATTTTAGTAAACCGGTTGGATTCTTTCTATTGCATGCTAATGAAAGAGTCAAAGAGTACTCAGATAATCCCGATGCTATGCTTTTGACAGCCTTGTCAATCAATCATATGGAACAAGGGAAAGGTTATGCAAAGAAAGGGATGTATGAACTACGGGTCTTTGTAAAAAACGAGTTCCCGACATGTACCGAAATCGTATTGGCGGTGAATCATAAAAACCTACCTGCCCAACAACTTTATAAAAAAGCCGGCTTCACCAATACGGGGAGAACGAAGATGGGGAACATCGGCCAACAATTTATCTATAGCCTTCTAGTCAATGAATAAAGCTAATTGTATTTGTAGACATATTAAAAATGGGCGTAATCGGAGTATTGTTGAATGTTTTAATGATCGACAAAATCCATAAACGAAACCAATTACATAAACCTTCAGCATCCAGTTATACCATGAACCTTCATCATGGTATTTTTTGTTTCCAGGTTTACTTGCTTTTTATGAAATCCGAAATCCAATCGAGTGAACAGCGGAATTGTTCAGTTATCCCTTGAGTATGTTAATGATTTCACTTAAAAAGCGGCTGTCCTATAAGTGCTTGATACTTTGTTTTAGAACAGCCCCTTTTTTATCTTTTAAAGGACGGGTTTCCCAGTCATCTTATAAATGGTCTTACCAATATCCTAACCAATCATCATCAGAGGAACATGAATCACAGGAACCACGAGATTTACTAGATTCCACATAAACGTCTTTTGTTGATTTTTTATATACGTGTTTCGGAACCTCCACAATGTGATGTCTGGGACATTTGGGAGGTGGTAATGACGAAAAGGTAAAATCGTTCAAAGGACTCGATTGATTTAGTTGTTTTTACCCTTTAGGAAAGATGGATTTGGTTATAGTATGGATTGTGTGAAATTAGAAAAGGAGGTAAAAAATGTATTGGATGAGGTCATAGACAAGTTCATTCAGTAAACAAATGAATTGAAGGAGGAGTTAATATGATTTCAAAGAGAAGACTTCGGGTAGCATGGACCATAAGTGGTCTGGTCATTTTGTTTATGCTGTTTGACAGTATATCCAAGTTTTTTAAGCCAGCTTCTGTTGTTGAAGGGACACTGAGCCTCGGGTTTTCCGAACATCATATTTTTGTCATCGGTATCCTTGGTTTTTTATCTGCTATCCTTTACATGATTCCTCGATTTTCTGTTTTAGGTGCAATCCTCTTGACGGGTTATTTCGGTGGGGCTATTGCCACACATGTTCGTCTCGATAACCCGCTTTTTACCCACGCCTTATTTCCTGTTTATATAGCTGTTTTGGCCTGGGCAGGAATTTGGTTAAGGAATGAAGATTTACGCAAACTTTTTCCGTTGAAGAAAAAAGAACAAACAATTGGTCAAAAAAAGCTTGACCAGGCAAACATTAGTTGATGTTAAGGCAAAGAGGGAGCTTGGTTCAAAAGCCAAGCTCCTCACTTATTTTAATTACTCCCACCATAAATCCATTCTTGCTTGAGACGGTCGAATTCACCATGCAGTTCCATTTCTTCCATCCAGAGGTCCACCCAGTTTTGGAAAGCTGGATCGTTACGGTGCATGAGGTATCCTTTTTGGCTTTTCGTGAATGTGTCGTCAGTCAAGGCTGCATATAGTCTTTCGTCTTTGCTGGCATAATAGATCGCTTCAACTCTGTCAGTGATCATGACATCGACTTCACCTTCTGCAACCATCGGTGGGATGTCTAGGTTATTTTCAATGACGACGACATTCGCTTGTTTGATGTTCGCGTCCACAAACTTCTGGTTCGTTCCGCCAGGGTTCACACCAATCGTGACATCTGGCTGATCGATATCTTCCAAGCTCTGGAAGCGATCTTTGTCTTCTTCACGGATCAATGGTGACTTTCCATCATCTAGATAAGGGATGCTCAAGTGACCGGTTATTTGACGATCGGTATTCCGGCTGATGCCGCCGACTGCGATATCGAACTTGTCATCCAAAAGATCCTCCATCAATGTAGGCCACGAAGTCCTGACAAATTCGACCTCGACTCCTAGATCCTCAGCCATCAGCTTCGCTGCATCGATATCCAGTCCTTCAAACTCGTTGGTTTCCTTGTTGAAGTAGGTGAATGGCTTATAGTCGCCGGTCGTTCCTACTCGGATGACACCTTTCTTCTGGATCCGATCCAGTCTTGACTGCATCACGTATTTGCTTTTGCTTTTATGTATGTCGGTTCCTGATGCCTGCGCCGCCTGTTCAACCTGGATATAGGACTTTCCATTCACGTCCAGGGTAGCGATCTTCTGGCCATTCCATTCAAGCAGATCGCCTTTCTTCGCTTCCGCTAGTGATAGATTCAACCCACCTATGACAAGGAAGACCAGCAGTGATATAATTGCGAAATTTTTTAACTGGAATTTCTTCAAAGCAACTCACTCCCTATGAAAGTTTTGAAACAAGTATAGCGGTTCACGGTTTGAGAGTAAATTTATATGTGTGAAAATTTAAAAAATAATACTTTGGTCAGAGACAACCGATGTGGGTCAGGTCTGTCGGTTTAATAAGATCATAAAAAACATGTGTAAAACTATCCCCTTAAGGCATGCTAACAATAGCATCTCTGTGGGGTGATTTGATGAGGACAGCTTTTCTCCTTTTGTCCTTAGGATTTTTGATCCTGGGTGAATTGATTCTTGGCCCGGCAACTACATTTGCGATGAATGAAGAAGACTCGTCAGATTTGAATTTACGGGTGATGACCTACAATGTTCGATTCATGAACAATTCGGTTCCGTCTCCGTATAATTGGGACGGCAGGAGACCGTTAATCCGGAAGGTGATCCGCAGCCATATGCCGGATATCATCGGAATCCAGGAGCCTCTTTTTCAACAAGTAAGAGAAATGGGTTCTGATCTTCCAGAGTATGACTGGATCGGCCTCGGAAAGGAAGGCGGGAGTAAGGGATTATTCATGCCGATCTTTTATAAGAAAACACGGTTCACACCATTGGAGTATGACCATTATTGGCTTTCTGATACACCAGGGATAATCGGTTCTCGATCTTGGGGAAACATCAATCCTAGGATGGTAACCTGGGTTAAGTTTCTCGACCTTCAGACCAATCAGTCGTTCTACTTTATAAATACACACTTGGATCATATTTCAGAGGAATCAAGGCGGAAAAGTACCACACTGATTATAAAAAAAATGAAAGAACTCGATCCAGTTTTACCGGTTCTGATGACTGGGGATTTCAACGTTGGTCCGGATAGTGTCGTCCATCAAAAACTGACAAAAGAGGGACCTTTCACAGATTTGTGGGAAATAGCCGAAAGCAGGATCAACGAAGATCTGGGTACATTTAATGCTTTCCGTGATCCAACTGGCGGGGGGCCAAAGGATCGGATAGACTGGATCCTGTCAAAAGGAAAAGTGACTGTACATGAAATCGCGATTTCAGATGATCGGGAAGAAGGTCGGTTTCCGAGTGATCATTATCCGGTGATGGCTGGTTTGACACTCCATTATGCTCCTTAAGGGGTGTCGGTCCATACGTTCTGCTATCAAACTAAAATAACCTCCGAAAACCGTGCTCGGAGGTTAGATTTTTGGAAAGTATTTAAAAATGTTCGTTTACTTCCCATGACTCGACGATTTGGTGAGCCATCTTCGGATGAAAGCCCCTTCCGATCAAATAGCTGATTGCTGCAACTTCCATCATCGCATGTCTGTACGAGGTATGTTTCGCTTCCTCCAGACCATATCCAACAAACGGCTGGACTGTCATTAATGTTTGGCTCTTCAATTGAGGGTATAGGGGACCGTGTGATTGTTGGTGATAGTATTCTTCTTGTTGTCCCCAATGTGGTTGCTGACCTCCATGGTATGGATTCCCGTTCATATGAGCACTCCTTAATTGTAATCAAACTGTATTGTCATTCTATGTAGGTAAAACATGTCCATTGAGCCTATTTCTTACCATCTGGTCATTTCCATGTAATTTTTAAAAACATATGTATAATTTTCCATTGAACTTTCCAAACTAAGGTCGAAATTTGAAAATCACAAGTAAGGAGGAATTTACATGTTCTTGAAAACAAAATTTTTGCTGGTTGCATGCCTTTTCGCTACTGCACTAGTTGCTTGTAACATGGGGAACAACGGGGATGATACCGGCGCTGAAACTGAGAATATCGGCGATCGTGACAATGGGGTCATTGATGATAATAACAATGATGCCAATATCATGAACAACAATGGAAACAATCGTGTTGAAGTAGCCAATAAAGCTGCAGACAAGATCACGAATTTGCCTGAAGTACAAGATGCGAATGTGTTCGTTACAAATGAAAATGCTTATGTGGCAGCACAACTTACTACTGGGACACAAACTGAAGGTGAAGTAACGAGAGAGCTTGAGAAGAAGATTTCCGACCAAGTAAAAGCGACTGACCGGGACATCGATAACGTTTTCGTTTCAACGAACCCGGAATTCTTTGATCGCTCTGCCAATTATGCAGAAAAGTTCGGTCGTGGGGAGCCCGTACAAGGTCTATTTGAAGAATTTAACGAAACGATCCGCCGCGTATTCCCTAACGCTCGCTAAAAAGTAGTGACAAAAAGATCAATCCTGACCATTGAATATGGTGACGGGTTGATCTTTTTTCATTTATCCCGACAACCCCCAATTACTCTCTATCACACCATAATCTGTATTATTATTTAAATAAATGTATGTGACCAATAAAATGAAAGCGATTTATTTAAGAATTTTCATAAATACTATTGAATAAAAATACTTATGTATGTATAATAATCCGAAATAGCAAACAGAACAGCAGATAGGAGATGGAGTCATTTGAAAGCAGCAATTATCGGAGGAACCGGTTATGGGGCAGTTGAACTGGTAAGGTTATTACATAATCATCCTCTAGTTGAAATTTCCACTATTGTTTCCCACTCGAACAGCGGCAATGAGCTTCAATCAATCTACCCGCATCTTTCAGGCATCATCGAAACTTCTTTTTCTGAAATGGATGTAGAGGTAGTCAGTGAAGAGGCCGATCTCGTTTTCTTCGGAACGCCATCAGGAGTCAGTACCGAGCTTGTCCCTCAATTCCTGGAACAAGGTGTGAAATGCATCGACCTCGCGGGTGACTTCCGGCTAGATTCCCCAGAGATCTATGAAAAGTGGTATAAACTATCCGCACCGCCACAGGAATACACAGAAAAGGCGACATACGGACTAAGTGAAATTTATAAAGAAGAAGTAAAAAATTCAACATTAATCGCAAATCCAGGCTGTTATCCGACAGCCACATTGTTAGCACTCATTCCAATTTTAAAAGAACAGCTGATCGAACCGCAATCCATCATCATCGATGCAAAATCTGGTCTTTCCGGGGCAGGGAGAAGCGTCTCCTTGAAAGCCCATTTCTCTGAATCGAATGAGAATTTCAGAGCTTATAAGCTGGCGGAGCATCAGCATATCCCTGAAATCGAGCAGATCCTCGTTAAAGAGAGCGGAATCGATCTGCAGGTATCATTCACTCCTCATCTCGTTCCGATGACTAGAGGCATCATGTGCACGATCTATTCGAATATGACGGTCGGAAAAACGACTGAGGAGATCATCGAGCTATACCAAAGTTTTTACAAGGAACATCCTTTTGTACGTGTACGTCCTGAAGGGATCATCCCTGGAACGAAAGAGGTGTACGGAAGCAATTATTGCGACATCGGCTTCAAGGTGGACGATCGGACGGGAAGGCTGATGATCGTCGCTGTCATCGATAATCTTGTTAAAGGTGCAGCAGGGCAAGCAATCCAAAACATGAATCTGATACAAGGCTGGGACGAACAGACAGGGCTTACGAATGTCCCAATCTATCCTTAATCGGGAGGAGGAACGGTAATGCAAGCAATGAAAACGAACGAAATCATCAGTCTGATAGATGGAGGTGTCACAACCCCGGAGGGATTCACCGCTGGAGGCCTCCATTGCGGACTCCGGAAAACGCGTCTTGATCTCGGTTATGTTTTATCAGAAGTTCCAGCTGTAACGGCCGGTGTGTATACGACCAACCTTTTTCAAGCAGCACCCCTTCAAGTCACGCAGGAAAGCATCGCTGTCGAGAACAAGATCCAGGCGGTACTCGTGAATTCAGCCAATGCGAATGCTTGTACAGGGGATCAGGGGCTGAAGGACGCTTATGAGATGCAGCAGGTCTTTGCAAAAGAACTTGGCGTTGAGAAACATCATGTCGCTGTCACGTCCACTGGAGTCATCGGCGTGCATTTACCAATGGATAAGATCAAGTCCGGTGTCAAAAAGATCCTCTCGAAAAACCACGAGGGTGTGGCAAACTTCGAGGAAGCGATCCTTACGACGGATACAAAGGTCAAGCATCATGCTGTCCAATTTGAGATCGACGGAAAGCCGGTTAGTATCGGAGGTGCTGCCAAAGGTTCGGGCATGATCCACCCAAACATGGCGACCATGCTTGGGTTCATCACTACGGATGCAAACATCGGTTATGAGAGCTTGCAGACTGCATTACGGCAGGTGACTGATGAGACATTTAACATGATCACGGTCGATGGGGATACGAGTACGAATGACATGGTGCTCACGATGGCGAACGGAAAAGCGGGGAACGAACTGCTTGATGAAAACCATCCGGATTGGGCCGTATTTTTACAAGGGTTGAAATCAGTCTGTACATCCCTGGCGAAAAAGGTCGCAAGGGACGGTGAAGGGGCGACGAAACTGGTCGAGGTCCATGTAAAAGGGGCAAGGAGTGAGGTTGCCGCCCGTGCAGTCGGAAAGGCGATCATCTCCTCTAATCTTGTGAAAACTGCGATTTATGGAACAGATCCGAACTGGGGAAGGATCATTTGTGCGATCGGTTATAGCGGTGAGCAGGTCGATCCTGAGAAGGTAAGTGTCTCCCTCGGCGATATTCAAGTCGTCGGGAACGGTCTACCATCATCCTTCAGTGAAGAGGAAGCGAAAGACTATCTGCAACAGGAAGATGTGCATATCTACGTGGATTTGAGTCAAGGAGAACATGAAGCGACGGCTTGGGGCTGTGATCTGTCTTATGATTACGTGAAAATCAATGCGTCTTATCGAACTTAAGGAGGAAGCTGATGACTTATCTTGTCATAAAATGTGGCGGAAGTGTTTTGGAAGCTTTACCTGAATCGTTTTATAAAAATATCGTCCATCTTCAAAAAGAGCATGGTGTAAAACCGGTTATCGTCCATGGTGGAGGACCGCTCATATCATCCCTTTTGAAGAAGATGGGTACGGAAACGACATTTGTCAACGGACTTCGCGTAACGACGGAGGAGGTACTCGATGTCGTTGAAATGGTCCTGAGTGGATCGGTCAATAAGCAGATCGTGAGACATCTGGTGGAAGTAGGCGGCAATGCATACGGCTTGAGCGGTATCGACGGTGGGCTGTTGAAAGCGAAGAAGTTGAAGAGCTCTGTTGATCTCGGTTTTGTCGGAGAGATCTTCCATGTCGAGACGAAGTTGGTTTCACAGCTCGGTGATCATGGTTATATTCCCGTCATCTCACCGCTTGGAATAGATGAACGTGGTCAACGGTACAACATCAACGGGGATATCGCTGCCGCAGAAGTGGCGAAAGCGCTCGGGGCAAGGCTTTGTCTGATCAGTGATATTCCAGGGCTTTATGTAGAAGAAGGAACGGAAAAGAAAGTCCTCCATTCGGTGACGAAGGATGACATCCTTGAACTGATGGAGAACGAAGTGATAACTGGAGGGATGATCCCGAAAGTGAAATCGGCAGTCGATGCACTTGAGCATGGTGTGCCTGAAGTATCGATCATTAATGGAATGACTGCAGATGCCCTGATCGATTTTTGCACCGGGAAAGAGATTGGAACGAAAATCATATTGGCTGAGGAGGTCGCAAATGTCCACTGAACTACTCATAGAACAATCTCCCCTGATGAAAACATACAACCGGTTTCCAATCACACTTGAAAAAGGAAAAGGGAGCTATGTCTGGGATCAGGAGGGGACCAAATACCTGGATTTTACATCGGGTATCGCCACGTGCAATCTGGGACACCTTCCCGATGTGGTGAAAGAACATGTGGATGTGCAATTGGAGAAGCTATGGCATTGCTCGAATCTTTATCATATACCTGAACAGGAAGCGTTGGCTAGGCTGTTGGTTCAGAATAGCTGTGGCGATCAGGTCTTCTTCTGCAATAGTGGTGCAGAGGCGAACGAGGCAGCGATCAAACTTGCGAGACGTTACGCACGTGTGGAGAAGGGTGGAGAGGAAGCATTCGAAATCGTAGCATTCAACCAATCGTTCCATGGGCGTACGATGGCGACATTGTCTGCAACTGGCCAACCGAAGCTCCAGGACGGTTTTGCGCCATTGCTTCAAGGATTCCGACATCTTCCTTACAATGATGTTCAAGGGCTGCGAAAGCTTCCTTCCGATAAAACATGTGCCGTCTTAGTCGAACTCGTCCAAGGAGAAGGAGGCGTGAATCCAGCCGATGTGGAGTGGACCCAGCAGCTTGAGGACATATGCAAAGCGAACGACATCCTGTTGATGGTGGATGAGATCCAGACAGGCATGGGCCGGACTGGGACGTTGTTTGCCTATGAACAGTACGGAATCGACCCGGATGTGATTTCGATTGCTAAAGGGCTCGGCTCCGGTTTTCCGATCGGTGCTGTGATTGCAAAAGCGAAAGTAGCTGAAGCGTTCGGACCTGGAACCCACGGAAGTACTTTCGGAGGAAATCCGCTGGCGTCATCTGCTGGGTTTGCGACAGTGAACCACCTCGTTTCGAGCGATGTCATCAACGAAGCGTTCATCCTCGGACAGTATCTGAAGGATCAGTTGGAAAAGTTGAAGGCGGAGTGTAAGGAAGTGAAGGAAGTACGTGGAAAAGGCTTGCTTATTGGAATGGAGATCAGTGGTAAGGCGATCTCGATTGTGGAGAAAGCGCGAGAGAAAAACGTATTGATCCTGGTAGCTGGCCCGAATGTGGTCCGGATTCTACCACCATTGACCACCTCAAAAGAAGAGATCGATTATTTCATAGGGGTAATGAAGGAGATTTTTGTTGAGTCATAAGAGTCTAGGATCGGTTATACACAGGAGAAAGCAAGTGATTTCTTAACGAAGTCACTTGCTTTTTTTTGAAAGAATAGAAAGTTAGGTACTTTCAGAAATGATCATCACAACCATGTCTATGTTGAAGTTGAAGCCTCCTATTTGGTCATACGACAAGAAAGAAATGGTCAACTGATCGCAAAGCACACTATCTCTTCTTAAATAAGATTAATCATTACGATTCCGGAACATCGTGAAAGCAACCGGACAAAACGGGATCACCTCATCCAGCAACTATATCAGGATCTACCTAACCAAGAGCTTGTAACATGGCTGGTAGAAGTATTACTTTAGCAGTATCCACGCCACCTGACAGATCAATTGAAAATTGTATTAGGTGTTTCCAAGCGTTATCCAGATTCAATTGAAGAAGCAATCAGAACGATAAAAAAATTACAGATGAAAAGCGCTCATGAGCCTCGGGACATTGCGATATCACTTGAGGTTGAAAAGCAGAAACAAATAAAGCTTATAGACGAAGGAAAAGAACCCTTGTTTGGCAAATCATATTCGTGAATAGAACCTTTGGGCGTTAATCTACCTATGCGATTCCCATTCATTTCAGTAAACCATATATCCCCGTTTAATCCTTCTGCTATTCCATAAGGAGCAGTGTCTGGTTGGGGAAGAGGATATTCATTAAAAACACCTTTTGATGTAAACTGTCCTATTTTATTAGCACTATTCTGAGTAAACCATATGTCACCCCTAGCAGCTAAAGTTAAACACATCACTTTTGCATTAGGCGTAGGAACTTTAAACTCTTTTACCTCACCAGTCTTATCCAGACAGCTAATTTTATTTGCTTTATGTTGTGTAATCCACATATTTCCATTTTGTGCTGCAGCCATACCATATGGACCTGAGTCTGGAGATTGTAAATTATACTCTCTTAAATCAAATTTCATCTAAATGCCTCCTAACCTTAAGAATTTCAAGAATTTTCGTTTAGGCATATAATTTTTTTGTAATTTCATTTCTTTCAGTACTTTTAAAAGTCATTAGTTTTGGAGCTGAAGGGAGGTTGAAATTCCCAAATGATTGAACTAGTTGGAATCTCAAAAACTTTTACAGCTAAAAAAGGTTCAATTCATGCATTAAAAAATGTTTCTATTTCTGTAAAAAAAGGTGAAATCTATGGTGTGATTGGATACAGCGGCGCAGGAAAAAGTACTCTTATCCGCTGTGTGAACCTTTTAGAAAAGCCTAATACAGGGTCTGTAAAAGTAAATAATGTAGATTTGACAAAGCTATCAACTGGAAAACTCCGTGAATCTCGAGGAAAAATCGGGATGATTTTTCAGGGGTTTAATCTACTAAAAACAGCGACTGTATTCGAAAATATAGCACTTCCATTAAAGCTTACTGGCTTATCCCAAAATGAAGTAGAGAGACGTGTTACGAAGTACTTAAGCATTGTAGGCCGTGAAGAGAAGCATCACGCTTATCCTTCTGAGCTTTCAGGAGGACAGAAGCAGAGAGTAGCAATTGCACGTGCATTAGCACATGAACCGGAAGTCCTTCTTAGTGATGAAGCTACAAGTGCACTGGATCCTGATACGACAGAAGCCATTTTGGATCTATTGTTAAAAATCAACAAAGAGTTTGGAATTACCATCCTGCTCATTACCCATGAAATGAATGTCATTCAACGAATTTGTGACCGGGTAGCCGTCATGGAAAATGGAGAGGTTATTGAGGATGGAACAACAAGAGAAATTTTCACATCACCAAAGCATCAAACAACGAAGCGATTCATTAACAGCCTTTTTTCACATCAAATACCGGATAAAATCCTTTTGAACTTAAATAAAACAGGTCAAGTAGCTACCCTTTCTTTCTTTGGAGAATCATCAGGAGAACCTGCTTTGGCTTTAGTAAGTAAGAAGTTTGATGTTTATCCAAACATATTATCAGGCAGTATTACCCGCTTAAAGGAAGAATCATTTGGCCAGCTTTTAATTCACTTAAAGGGCGATGCAAATGAAATTGAAAAAGCCTTACGCTTCTTAGAACAACAACATGTGCATGTGGAAGGAGTGAGAGTTAGTGAAAGTAAGAATAGACGAATTTCTTGATCTTTGGGGCAGTGATCTTTGGGAAGCTACCATCCAAACGTTCCAGATGGTCGGAATTTCATTAGCATCTTCAATCGTAATTGGTTTACCGTTAGGGATCTTGCTTGTTCTAACACGACCAGATAAAGCTTTAGCAAACAAGTATGTTTACCAAGTTTTAGACGTTGTCATTAATATTATACGTTCTGTGCCATTTATTATTTTACTGTTCTTCATACTTCCTTTTACAAAAATGATTGTAGGGACATCGATCGGGGTTAAAGGTGTAATTGTTCCATTGGTTGTATATACAGCTCCATATATTGCGAGATTAATGGAAACTGCTCTTTTAGAGGTAGACCGTGGAGTTTTAGAGGCCTATGAGGCGATGGGAATAAAAACGAGACATATTATTTGGCATGTGCTTGTAAGAGAATCACGTTCATCCATTATTCTTGGCTTAACCATTGCTACCATTGGTTTAATTGGAGCATCTGCTATGGCTGGATTAGTTGGTGGAGGCGGGCTATGGACATCTTCGTTATGAAGTGGACGTCATGTATATTACCGTTATTTTGCTTATCATTCTTGTCCAAGGACTTCAATCAGGCGGAAACCGCTTGGCAGCCTGGTTGAAGAAGGATTAAATATTAATAAGATGCAAGCCTAATAAGGGAAGGCCTAACAATGGAGCTGATAGGCCTTCCCTATTTATATCTTATATCTTCGATTAGCAAACTCTAAACACCGCATTATCTCTAGTAATGAGACAGCTTTTTTTCTAATCCGTTCAGTTAGTGTTTGATAAAGACCAATTGAAGCAAAAGCTCTACTTTCTCATAAGCATTATCTCGAATCAAATTTTTGTTGCAATGAGGAAGAAACAAGTCCAATTTTCGTTCGAAGCTCTTCATTTAAAGGTGTTTTTCCAAATTCCTTACCCACAACGGTCACTTTCCCCTCCGTAGGGTAATAATAGGCATTCAACATTTGTAGAAGTGCAGTTTTTCCTGCGCCATTTAAACCAAAAAGCATCCAATTTTCCCCTTTATGTATCGTCCAATTTATGTTCTTTAAGATCCAGTTTTTATCCTTAACCAAAGATACATTTTCGAGATGTACAATCAAAATCATCATACTCCTTTTGGTCATAATGTTTCGTTCTTTTATTATTTTGTTATGGAGTATATTCATTTTCCAAAGTTTGAGTATTAACCTTCTAACTCTTGTCTGGTATAGGCTATCGGGTATCTTTTCAAATCCTCGGATCATTTTTAAGTGGAGGGTCGAAAGATTCCCAAGATACCTAAATATTTTAAAAATATCCTGAGTGTAACGCTTGTTCAGCATTAAGTTTTTTTAATTATTTATTTGATTGCTATGAACCTATTACTAAACATTAATATTTTCCTATGTTACATATTTAAACTATATAACAAACGCGCTGGATAGAATCCTCTATATCCATTACAAAAAGGTTTAACCATGGATGGATTCAAAGGGATTTCAAATACCTACTTCTATACTCCCGAATAGCGCTCTAAAAATAGGAATTTTAAGAATTTTCCTAAAACCCCTTGATTACTGAAAGCACTTACAATATAATATCACAAAAGGTTACTATGAATTTGTAAAGGTAATAATGAAATCTAAAATCTAGCTATACCAAATGGAGGACAGTATGCTAAATGTTTTGAAAACGCTTAACTCTTCCCTTAGTCTCGCTGATGTGAGGGATCATTCCTTTTTACAGTATGGAAGAGTGATAGAAGATTTCCCAGTATTGAAAATGGAACAATTTATGGAAGAAACCGAAATTCCTAGAACAGGTAATGTATATGTTCCTTCAGTACCATCTTGGGAAGAGGGAGACTTAAAGCCATTACTTGAAACGACCCATTACGGGGGAATGGAGATTCAAATCGGCTATTGTAATGGTAATAACTCATGCCTGAATGCTCTTGAATACCACAAAGGTAGTGAAATTAATGTTTCCATTACGGATTTCGTCCTTCTTGTCGGGCATTTGAACGATCTGGTTGACGGGTCATTTCCCGTAGAGGATGTTACAGGATTTTTTGTTCCGAAAGGAACGGCTGTCGAGTTGTATCAAACGACCCTTCATCTTGCTCCATGTAAGGTGACAGCTGAGGGATTCAAATGTGCTGTCGTCTTACCACGCGGTACCAATACACCGCTTTCAGAGGAAGAACAAGGAAAAGATCCTTTATTATTCATGCGTAACAAATGGTTGATTACCCATCCCGATACAGAGCGTTTTGTATCGAGCGGAGCACATGTAGGAATAAAAGGTCCTAATGTTTCATTAATTTATCCAGAATAACCATAAACGTTATAATAAAAAAAGGAGGAACAACGAATATGTGGTTTACGTTATTGTCTTGTGTGCTGTTCATGGCATTGGTAGGTTGGATATCGTACCAAAAATCGAAGGGATCGGTCAATGATTCAGATGGATACTTTCTTGCCGGACGTGGGTTGACGGGTGGGTTCATCGCAGGCTCACTTTTACTGACTAATCTTTCGGCGGAACAGCTGATAGGATTGAATGGACAAGCATATCGGTCCAACTTGTCCAACATGGCCTGGGAAGTCACTGCAGCTTTTGCAATTGTAATCATGGCGTTGATTCTATTGCCAAGGTACCTTGGCGGTGCTTTCTCGACACTTCCTCATTTTCTAAGTACTCGTTATGATGAGGGGGTAAGACGTTACACGGTTATTTTGTTTATGTTAGGTTATGTATTTGTAACGATTCCTTCTGTTTTGTATTCAGGAGCTCTTGCTGTACTAAAACTATTTGATGTCCCGGAGCTTTTGGGTATTTCTTTCGAACAATCTGTTTGGGTCACCATTTGGGTGATTGGGATTATTGGCGCCATATATGCAATTTTCGGAGGATTGAAAGCGGTTGCGATATCGGATACATTAAATGGGATTGGTTTGATGGTAATCGGGCTCATTGTTCCGATATTAGGATTTATCGCGCTTGGTAATGGCGATATGCTGGAAGGAATGAAGACAATTACTACGCAGCACGCAGAAAAGCTGAATGCTGTAGGATCCTCGACAGATTCCGTCCCTTTTAGTGCCATCTTTACTGGAATGATTTTTATGAATATGTTCTATTGGGGAACCAATCAATATGTGATTCAACGTACTTTAGGAGCAAAAAGCCTTGCTGAAGGGCAGAAGGGTGTTCTTTACTCTGGATTCTATAAACTTGCTGTCCCATTCTTAATGATGATTCCGGGTGTCATTGCGTTCCATTTATACGGAGACAAGTTGAATCCGATCGATTTAGCTTATCCTGCAATCGTATCGAATCTATTGCCGACGTTTATGTCAGGATTGTTCCTTGCAGTTTTACTGGGGGCGGTTTTCTCTAGTTTCAACTCTCTTTTAAACAGTGCCGCCACAATGTTCGCTTTAGACATTTATAAAGCAGGAGTCAATAAAAACGCAACAGATAAGCAAGTCATCACGATCAGTAAATACTTCGGGAGTATACTTGCATTAGTTTCTTTCTTTATTGCTCCTATGCTCATGAATGCACCTCAAGGTCTCTGGGATCTGATACGTCAATTTACTGGATTTTTCAACATCCCGATCATTGCTATTGTGTTAGTCGGTATTGTTTCCAAACGTATCCCTGCAATTGGTGCTAAAGTTGCGATCATTTTTCATGTCATCACGTATTATATGCTTGTTTGGGGATTGACTCAGTTCTTTGGAATTGAGATCACGATGAACTTCATCCATATATCAGCGATTCTGTTTATCATTGAGGTAGCGATTATGATGGTTTTTGGCAAAATTCGTCCACTTCCACAGCCGTTTACGTTTAAAGCAAACTCAAAAGTGGATATGGTTCCTTGGAAGTACACGATGCCAGTTACGGTTGTTCTAATCAGTTTAGTCGTCGGTATGTATCTATTATTCTCACCAATTGGTGTTGCTTACACAGAAGGCATCGTATCGAATTGGTTCTTTCCTTCAGTTGCCGTTCTGTTAATGATCACTGTAATCTGTTATTCGTTCGCCTTGAAGAGCTGGAATAGGAAATATGCTGGATATCTTAAAAAGAAACATGAAGAAGCTGTTCGAATTACGAACAATAAAACAGCTTAACCATCAAGAAGGGAGAGGGAAACGTTATGGCAGTGAATACATCAGAGACATCTTTTAACGTAATTGAAAAAGAAAACGATGGATTTGAAGTGCGACTTGATGGTTGCTTGATTTTCGAACATCTTGTAAACCGACCGTTTATCTTTGTTGGTCGTGGTGAAGAAACAATTGACATGTATCGGGGTAACTTCAATATTCAAGATTACCTTGTTGAACGTGTTCCGCTAGGAGATGCGACAGTTACAAAGCAAGAAGATGCATATGAAATTTTGTTCCGTCGTTCCCACGGTGACAAACACATATTGTCTATTCATCTGACTCAAGATGACGATGCTCTGAAAGTAGACTTTGATTTGAAGGACAAATCTCTTAATCGTTTTTGGATAAGAGTCAATGCAGGTAAAGAGGAGAAAGTTTACGGGTGTGGAGAACAATTATCTCATTTTAATATGCGAGGGAAAAACTTCCCGCTCTGGACGTCTGAGCCGGGTGTCGGAAGGAATAAGAAAACCTATACTACATGGCAGGCTGATGTAAAAGATCAAGCCGGAGGGGACTATTACAATACCAATTTCCCTCAACCGACGTTCATCTCTACAAATAAGTATTTCTGCCATGTTGAAACGACAGCGTACGCAGATTTTGATTTCCGGCATGACGATTTTCATGAATTACAAATATGGGAAATCCCATCCCATATCCTTTTTGAACGAGCATCTACTTATAAAAAGCTTGTGAAACGTATGACAGCACGATTAGGGCGACAACCTGAACTGCCGGATTGGACATACAACGGCATATGGCTAGGCATTCAAGGTGGTACAGATGTCGTGGAAGAAAAGCTTGAACGTGCTTTTCAAAAAGGGTTGAAAGTAGGAGCGGTTTGGTGCCAGGATTGGCAAGGGAAAAGGGTGACTTCTTTCGGTAAACGTTTGAGGTGGAATTGGCAATGGCATCCGGAAGAATATCCTAATCTCGATAAAAAGATCCATGAATGGAAAGAGCGGGGCATTCGCTTTTTGGGCTATATCAACCCATATGTTGTGAAGGAAGGCCATTTATATGAAGAGGCTAAGCAAAAAGGGTTCCTGGCGCTAGCTGAAGATGGTGGAGATTACCTTGTCGATTTTGGTGAATTTTATTGTGGGGTCGTTGATTTTACGAATGAAAAAGCTTATGAATGGTATAAGTCTGTAATCAAGGAAAACTTGATTGATTTTGGCCTGGACGGCTGGATGGCTGATTTCGGTGAATACTTGCCTACTGACATCAAACTTTCCAACGGAAAACCTGCAACGATCATGCATAATGCTTGGCCTGCTTTATGGGCAAAGGTGAATCATGATGCTTTAAAGGAAGCGGGAAGATGGGGAGATGTCGTTTATTTTATGCGTGCAGGATATACAGGAACTCAGGCAACATGTCCATTACTCTGGGCGGGTGATCAAAGTGTCGACTGGAGCCTGGATGATGGATTGGCTTCTGTGATCCCTGCAGCATTATCAGCGGGTATGACAGGTTGCGGGATCCATCATAGTGACATAGGTGGTTATACCAGTCTACATGGCAACAAACGATCCAAGGAGCTATTGCTTCGTTGGGTGGAAATGGCTGCGTTTACACCGGTCATGAGGACCCATGAAGGGAACCGTCCAGATGATTGTTTTCAATACGATGGAGATGATGAAACACTAGAGCATTTTGTGAAAATGACAAATGTTTATGTATCACTTGCACCCTATATGAAGGCTCTTGTGAAACAAAATGCTGAGGAAGGGATCCCTGTCCAAAGACCATTATTCATGGAGTATGAAGAAGATTCTAGATCGTACGACATTCAGTATCAGTATATGTTAGGGGCAGACCTTCTTGTCGCTCCAGTATATGAGGAAGGAAGATCCTCCTGGAACGTGTACCTTCCTAAGGATAAATGGGTTCATTTCTGGAGTGGAAAAGAATATCACGGAGGTGACATCGAGGTAGATGCTTCAATCGGACAACCGCCTGTCTTTTACAAGAAACAATCACCTTATAGAGAATTGTTCGATAAGGTCGCTAATGAAAGTGTTGAAAAATAAAACATAACTACCTATTATAAAAGGTCATTATCTATGATATGATTATATTAGAAATAACACCGCGGAGAAGGGTTGTGACCAACGTTGTCAAATAAGGTACTTTATATACCAATCGGCAGGAAGACTTTCGATTTGAAAGCTGGTGAAGAACAGCGAAACAACAGTGTGGAATTTTTGGAACAAATCGCTGATGAATTAATCGAGCCGGGAGAAATCATTACTTCTCCTGAAGAGCTGGATGGATTTTTAGCAGATATAGATGATAGAAATGAAATTGTTACAACGATTTATCAAAGTGTGACATTCGCAGATGGCGAATTTGTCCAAACTCTAATTGAAAACGTTAAAGCACCCGTTGTAGTCTGGTCTGTACGTGAACCGAGCATAGGCGGAAGACTTCGGCTAAACTCCCTTACAGGGGGTAATAGTACGAGTCATGTGCTCCGATGTATGAATCATCCTTTTTCGTTCGTATTTGGAAATGCCGATGAAGCACATGTTCAACAGAAAATGAAAAAACAACTACAGGTACATCGATTAATAGGAGAACTTAAACAATTAAAGATTGGAGTCGTCGGAGAACATCCCCCAGGGTTCTTTTTCTCAGGAACGGATGAAGATAAATTACATCAACAAATGGGAGTCACGGTCTCTCGCTTTGATCTTCAGCAGGCTTTTGAAGAATGTGTCAAGCTTCCCCGAAAAAAATGGGAAGGTGCGATCGAGCGCGCAGAACGACAAGTGATCGGATTGAACAGAAATGATGAAACGGTAGAGCGTTTTGCACAGTTTTCAACTTATGTGAAAGAAAAGATTAAAGAAGAACATATATCGGCACTTGCGATTCGGTGCTGGCCAGACTTCTTTAATGAATTAGGGGCAGCTGCATGTTCAACACTTTCACAATTCACTGAAGATGGAGTCGTATCGTCATGTGAGTCTGATATTCATGGTTCCATCTCCATGTTCATATTACAGCAGCTGACAGATGGGAGTGCTCCTTACTTAGGAGATATGGTTCATGTGAATGAAGCCAGCAACTCAGTTGTATTCTGGCACTGCGGTGCGGGTGCCTATTCCTTAGCCCATCCGTCCCAAGGGGCACAATCCGGCGTTCACCCGAACCGTAAATTGGGCTTTACAATGGAATTCGGTTTAAAACCTGGGCGTGTTACGCTATTCCGTGTCGGTTACACGCCAGAAGGATATCGGTTGCTTGTCATGCGCGGCAATGCACTTGATACACCTCAACGGTTTAACGGTACTTCCGTGGAAGTTCAGCTTGAAACAGATGTAAACAAAACGCTATATCAGATTATGGAAGAAGGTTTTGAACCTCATTATGCGCTCGTATATGACGATGTTGCAGAAGAGTTAGTCGAGCTCGGCCGGCAGCTGGAATTAGAGACTATTGTCTTTACAAGGGATTGAAGGGAGTCGGAATCATGAAGAAGATTGCCATAGGGCAAGCCGGCGGACCTACAACCGTTATAAATTCGACGCTTGCCGGTTTTGTAAAAGAAATGAGATCTGATTTTTCCTTGTTTTTCATTCGAAATGGATATGAAGGGCTCGTTCGTGACGATTTAATGGAAGGAAACGAGGAAAATATGAATTGGGTCTTAAGACATCAAAATGTTCCTGGAGCGTGCCTTGGTTCAGGGAGGTATCCGTTCACTGATGAAAATATAGAAAAAGCTGTAGGGAATCTTCGTCGACATTCGATTGAAATTCTTGTTTTCATCGGAGGCAATGGCACGATGGAGGCATTATACAAAGTTGAGAAAGCCGCTGAAGATATGGGTTATGGCTTACAGGTGATTGGGCTTCCAAAGACAGTGGACAATGATATAGGTTGTACGGATCATGCGCCTGGATTTGGAAGCTCTGCAAGGTACGTGGCTCAAGCAACAAGAGATATCAGTCGAGATCTTCATGCCATGCAAAACTTTGAACAAGTACGTATTCTGGAGACAATGGGAAGGAATGCAGGGTGGCTTGCAGCAGCAAGCGGATTATTAAAAACCTTTGAAGAGGAAGGTCCCCACTTTATTGCCCTGCCAGAGCGCCCGTTGAAACAACTTGAATTGCTAAGCTCTGTAGAAGAAGCAATTCGCAAGTATGGATGTGCAACCGTAGTTGTCAGTGAAGGGGTTAGTTGGTGCGACGGCGTTCAAGTTAAACGAGAGAAAGTCAAAGGTCGTCCTATCCTGGGAGGTATTTCAGAAGAAGTAGAAACCTTCATAAAAAAAGAGTTGAATGTAACGGTCCGTTCAGAGCTTTTAGGCATCAATCAAAGGAGTAGCTCACAATCTGTATCAAGCTTAGACCAGTATGAGTCTTTTCTCACAGGAATCACAGGAGGCAAGTGGGTTAAAGAAGGCTGGACTGGAATGATGGTTTCCATACAAAGAGATGACGATGTTCGTTATAATGTAGATATGAAACCAGTCCAGTTGGAGGATGTGGTAAAAGCAGGCGAAAGAGTGATGCCTGCGGACTTTATCGATAATCGTGAACGCTACTACAAATGGCTACGCCCTCTTGTAGGCGATGAATTACCTACCTATCCTCCACCGATCCAAAGGAGAGACTTATATGTCGACCAACAAATTTAACCCAAACGGCGGAGCACTCTATTTACAAGTTAAAGATGTTCTGATCAAGCGTATTCAAAATGGCGCATGGAAACCAAACACCCTTATTCCAACTGAACAAGAACTGATTAAAGAATTTGATGTGAGTCGTACAACGATCAGGCAGGCTATTTCCATTCTCGTACAAAATGGTTTGCTTGAAAAAAAGCAGGGGCGGGGTACCATTGTCAAATCACAACGTCTTGTTGGAAATTTGGGTAGACTTCGGGGGTTTGCGGAGGAAGTGGTAGAAAGAGGCCAAATTCCACACTCGAAACTTTTAAGAGCAGAATTTAAAGAAGATCTCTATCATGAAATGGATATGCTTAAAGTGAAAGAAGGCGAACCAGTTCTTTTAGTTGAACGGATACGTTTTGCTGACGAGATTCCTATTGCACTTGAGCGTACATGCTGGCCAAAGGAAATAGGCGACATTTTAATCAAATGTGATTTGAACCAAGCGAGATATTATGAAGTACTCGAACAATATAATTATTATTTAAAAAGTGCGAACGAAAAAATCACAGCCATTAATGCAACGATCAATGAAGCTGATTCTTTAGGGATCCGACCAGGTGAAGCTCTGTTAGAAATGACACGGTTAAGTCTTGGTGTAAATGATCATCCCATTGAATACACAAAAACCAAATACCGAAGCGACAAGTATCACTATAATATTGAACTGGATAGGTAGAAAGGAGAAACAAATGCCATTTATTAATGGAAAGGAAATGTTAGAGCATGCTCTTCAAAACGGTTATGGAGTTGGCGCGTTCAGTGCACATAATGCCGAAACCATCCAAGCGATTTTGGAAGCTGCTGAAGAAGAACAATCACCAATCATGATCCAGGTGGGGCAAAAAGTCATTCAAAGTATCGGTCTTGAGCCCATGATGGTTCTGATCGAAAGCTTTGGAAAGGATTACTCTATTCCTATTGCCATTCACCTTGATCATAGCCGTCAATTCCAACAAACGATGCAAGCGATTCAATTGGGGTTTCAATCCGTGATGTTCGATGGTTCAGCACTTTCATTTGAGGAGAATGTTTCAACAACCAAAAAGGTCGTGGAAATAGCAAGGTCCCTTGGAATTGGAAGTGAAGGGGAGATTGGAAAAATCGGTGGTACTGAAGACGATATAACAGTAGATGAAAAGGATGCTTTCATTACAACAACAGAGGAAGCAGCCGCATTTGTTGAAGCAACAGGAGTTGATTACCTGGCTGTTTCGATTGGAACTGCTCATGGTATTTATAAGCAAACACCAAATCTGCGGTTTGAGAGACTTCAGAAAATTTCCGAAGCCGTAGAACGCCCTATCGTCCTTCATGGAGGGTCTGATGTTCCGGATGATCAGGTCAAAAAAGCAATCTCTTTGGGTGTTGCCAAAATTAATGTGGATACAGAACTTCGACAGGCATTTACAAGAGGAATTCAGGAAATTTTCGATGAAAATAGGGAAGACTTTGTACTCGCCAATTCGTTAGGCAATGGGAAACGACGGATGAAAGAAAAGGTTCAGGAAAAGATTCGAGTGTTCGGAAGCCAGGAAAAAGCGCAAGTGCTTTTATCGGCCAAAAAGATAATGACGTTATAATCTATAGGGAGGTATGTTTTGTATGACCACAACAGTTTCTATTGAAAATCTGGGTTTATTCATTGATGGGCAATGGCGCGTGAAACGAACAACTTCCGATGTGTTAAACAAATATACACAACAAGTAATTGCAAAAATTTCTGTTGCAGAAGAGCAAGATGTCCGGGATGCGGTGACAGCAGCAAAACAAGCCATTACGAAATCCTTTCATCCATATGAGCGGTATGCCGTATTAAAAAATGCAGCTGAAGGACTAAGAGAACGTCTCGAGGAGTTAGCAACAATCCTTGCTGAAGAAGTGGGAAAGCCGATTTCCGAGTCAAGAGGCGAGGTGGAACGTGCAGCCCTGACATTAGAAATTTCAGCAGAAGAGGCAAAGCGGATCCATGGAGAGGGTGTTCCTGTTGAATCCGCGCCTGGATCGGAAAATCGACAAGCCTTTACAAGACGAGTACCGGTTGGCGTAGTGGCAGCGATCACCCCGTTCAACGTCCCATTGAATCTAGTTTGCCATAAGGTTGGCCCTGCGTTGGCTGCTGGGAACAGTGTTGTATTAAAACCAGCTGAAGTTACCCCTGTGTCTGCGATTGTGTTATCCGAAATATTTGAAAAAGCAGGCTTACCTGTCGGCCGATTAAATGTGGTGACAGGAGCAGGTCCGAAGATCGGAAACTGGCTTCTTGGGAATGATGACGTTGATATGTTTACGTTTACAGGAAGCCCGAAAATTGGTCGACTGATTAAAGAAAAAGCGGGACTTCGGAAGGTAGCCTTAGAATTAGGAAATAACTCGGCGACCATCGTTCATAAGGATGCTGATATTGAACAATCTGCAACTCTGGTTGCTCAGAAAAGTTTCAACAATGCGGGACAGGTATGTATTTCTGTTCAGCGAGTATACGTTCATGAAGAAATTTATCAATCCTTCCTGAACAAAATGAAAGACGTAACAAATTCATTTGTAGTAGGGGACCCAAAAAATGAAGCTACGAATATTGGTCCGATGATTGCTGAAAAAGAGGCTGTGAGAGTAGAAAATTGGGTCAACGAAGCTATTAAAGAAGGGGCAAATGTTGAAACAGGTGGAAAACGAAATGGTGTATTTTATGAACCTACTATTCTTTCAAATGTGAACGATGATATGAAGGTGTGTAGAGAAGAAGTATTTGGACCGGTCGTAGCCGTTTCGACTTATAATGATGTGGATGATGTGATTGCTCGGGTCAATGATTCAGAATATGGCCTCCAGGCCGGATTGTTTACGAATGACCTTGCATTCGCGATGAAAGCGGCAAATCAGATAGAGGTGGGTGGCCTTATCATCAATGATACTTCCGGTTATCGTGTGGATCATATGCCATATGGTGGCGTTAAGAAAAGCGGAAGTGGAAAAGAGGGGCCTAAATATGCCATCGAAGAAATGACAGAGGAACGGATTGTGGTCTTTAATTTATAGCGTTGTGATAAGGAGAATGAACCATGTCCATAATAAGTATTTTGCTGCCTATATTTTTCGTGTTTGGGGTAGGGTATTTTGCGCAGCGATTATTGAAACTGGATACAAATATCCTATCTAAACTTGCAATCTATGTAATGGTTCCTTTTCTGGTTTTCCGCACTTTCTATGAGCAGCCCATAAATACTTCTTATGGATATTTAGCACTCTATCTGATTGGATTGTGCACAGTTATCATCGTAATGGTAAGTGTTCTATCAAAAATATATGGATATAGTGAACCGGAACGTAGTGGTTTGATTTTAGCTTCAGCATTCATGAATAACGGGAATTATGGTACTCCCCTCATTTTCTTTTTGTTTGGAGCAGCAGGAATGGAAACAGCTATCATTTTAATGGTGATCCAACAATTATTGATGAGTACGCTCGGAGTCTATTATGCCGCAAAAGGGAGTCCAGAGGGCGGCGGCGTATCAGCGGCTCTCAAATCTATAAAAAGAATGCCGATGGTCTATGGAGCTATGATCGGTCTTGCTTTCCAATATCTTCGTATCCCACTGGAAAAAGGTATAATGGAGGGCGTCGATTTTATCGCTGATGCAGCTATTCCTGTCATTATGATTACGCTAGGCATGCAGCTTGCGAATATAAGAGTCAAAGAAGTGGATTGGAAAAAACTTTCTACGGCATTAATTTTAAAACTTATTGGTGCGCCTATTATTGCAGCACTGTTCGTGTGGCAGATGCCTCTGGATGAGATGACCAAGCAAATCATGATCATTATGGCAGCTACACCTACTGCAGCAAATACAACCATGATTGCAATCCAGTTTCAGACTGAACCGCAAAATGTTTCAACTGCAACATTAGTAACAACAGTCGTAAGTCTGATTACAATACCACTTGTTATCCAATTGACAATGTAAACGTATCACTAACATTCAATAGAACAATGGTAACTTTATGGAAAATAGTAGTTGATTACTGACATTGTTATGTTTCAACAGAAAAAAATTAAACCTTGCAGAGGAGATATGTTGATGCGACTTCCTATAGTAGTTCCTACACTATTAGTTATTTTGAGTTTATTTTTCACCTCTGCGGGAGTGGGGTTAAGAAGTATATACAGATATGCGCCAATCTATGGAATTGTACTGGGAATAATCTTACTCTTGTTCGCAGGGAAAGCTGCTGATTGGATGAGTGGTAATAAATAATATAAAGGAAAATTTGACTCGATGAAGAAATCCCTAAACTAAAAGTATTGAAGTTGAATTTTTATGGCGGTGTGTGGAGCAGGTGGAACGATGAACGAAAGGCAGAAGGAAATCCTCCGAGTTTTACTGGGGAAATCCGATCAAACATGGTTGTTGAAAATGTTTGCTGAAAGGTTAGCGTGTTCGGAAAAGACGATCCGTAGTGATTTGAACAACATCCAACGTTATTTGGATGAGCATTCGACTGCTGTCCTGGTCCGGAAACCGGGTCGTGGTGTTTATTTGGAAGTCGATGAGGACGAAAAGGCGAGATTGTTCAAAAGCCTACAAGGAGATCGTTATGTCTCAAAAGCGGAAGACGATGAGGAAAGGGTCATCCAGATTGCTTATCAGTTGTTGATGGACCCGAATACAGTCACCGTCAACACCTATCAGACAAATATTTCGTCAGCAGAACGATATCAGAACATTCAACCTTTGATGACCGATCAGGGATACAAGGCAACCTACCCTTCGGGAACAGAACTTCCCAGTTCTGATCAATCTGTAAAGTCATCCATTGCCGGGTTAAAATCTTTTGAATATCAAGATTCTCAAACAGAAGCTGAATTCTTCAATGAATTTAAGCTCAGTACAGAATTTAATGATGTCACAAACACGGAAACAGTAATTGTAAAAACCTCTTTAATTTATGTGAAAAAGCAAGGTTGGAAGATTAATGATGTTGAGTTTATCGGGCAATTAACAGGACGAGAATAATTACATTTTAAGTAATAAAGACGATAAAAGGCAAACGAAAAAAGTAACCATATAAGGGTATCGGTTACTGGGAAAATGTTTTTGTGTTTACGTTCTTACGAAATTCTGTTCCTTATTATTAATTACTTCTTCTACGAATTTTACCTCTATCTCTTGTTCAAAAAGCCAATTCGAGAGATTAACCCAATAATGGCCAGTCGGTTGGACATAAAGAAATTAAGAGTCGGGCCACCTAACAACGATTGTACCAAGTTGGTGTGGAGGATATGGTGGTCATTTTCGGTTTCCAAGCTGGGAAAGCTAGATTTGTACTGAGTTAGTATTTAAGAACTGTCATTTACCTTTAGTTAGGTAAATGACAGTTCTTAGTATCATAAGAAAAACTACTTGAAAAAAATTGAGAGCCCTTTTGTTTAAAGTAGCTATGCTAGAGAAATCAAAAGCTTATAGAGGGAGGATTCTGGAATAAGATGAATTCCACTATAGGTGGCATTGCATTTTAAGTCTGCTTTGATTTCTACTGGCATATCCGAAAATGTTTGAATCCCAATCTTTTAGCCAGAGTGATCACTTTAAAAGTGAGCCATTATGAACTGTATAACTCCCAGTTTATTCCGACCAAAGCGATCTGCGGATATAATTTTGTGATGACACGTATTAAATAAAAAATCTAATAAATAAAACAGCCGTTACATTGTAGTGGTCTGACCAGTCTAAAACTTATTTTATGAGAGTTTTATCATCTCAAAAATCATGGTATTTCCATACCAACTTTTAGTTCAAAGGGATGTTAACTCATATGTTATCTTTAAATAAAAAACTTTTTGAAAGTTCGGTGATTTTTATGGAGGAACAACTTCAGTTTTTAGAGATTGAACTGAATGCCATACTACAAGCATCAAAAGATAACATTGTGATTACGGATGGAAAAGGGAATGTGTTAAGGGCTAGTCCTAACTGCATCAGCATTTATGGAAAGGGTTCTTCTTATTTAATTGGTAAATCAGTATATGAACTCGAAGCTGAAAATATATTTTTACCATCTGTAACCAAAAAAGTTTTAACGGAGCGTAAGGAAGTACAGGTAATGCAGCACACCCCAACTGGACGTACTGTCATGGCAACTGGGTTCCCAGTATGTAATGACTTAGACGAGATTATTCGAGTTATTAGTTTTTCATATGATCTAACAGAAATCCAATGCTTAAAGGAAGATTACGAGGAATTAAGAACAAGGATGGAGCGATATCAATCTGAAATCCAAGAACTCCGGGAAAGGGGCCAAAGCAAAGAGGATATAGTCATTCAAAGCAAGTCTATTCAGCGAATATGGCAGCTTTTACAACGGGTTGCAAAATCAGACGCCTCCGTTGTCTTTCTTGGGGAATCTGGTGTCGGCAAAAACGTGTTTGCCCGTGCTCTCCATAAAGGAAGTCACAGAAAAACTGAAACCTTTATTGAGGTAAACTGTGGTGCTATTCCCGAATCTTTGTTTGAATCCGAAATGTTTGGATACGAAGCAGGTTCATTTACGGGAGCTAATAAAAAGGGAAAACCAGGTCTTATTGAAATTGCAGACAAAGGAACTCTGTTCCTTGATGAAATTGGTGAACTTCCACTCTCTGTTCAGGCTAAGTTGTTAAAAGCGATTCAGGAGAAAAAGGTTACTCGAGTTGGGGGAGTTTATTCAAAAAGCATTAACTTTCGACTAATAGCCTCGACCAACCAAGATTTAGAGGAAATGGTGAAGCAAGGGAAATTTCGCCAGGACCTTTTTTATAGGCTGAACGTGATTTCCATCACGATTCCACCACTAAGAGAACGGAAAGAAGATATAGTTATGCTGGTACATTACTATTTAAAAAAATTCAATGAAAAATATGAAACTAGCAAGTATTTTCATTCGACAACAATAGAAGAATTGGTTGATTATGAATGGCCGGGAAATGTACGTGAGCTACAAAATATAATTGAGAGGCTTGTGATTACAACCGAGACAAGAACCATTTATCCGGACTCTCTACCCTTTCACATACAACGGGAACATCAACAAAACATGGACAACTGGTATGTTGAGGAGTTGGAGGAGAGGGGTACGTCATTACAGGAAGCTCTGGAGGAAGTTGAAATCCGTTGGCTGAAACGGGCTGTGAGACAGTATAAGACGACATACGAAATGGCAGAATATTTAGGCTTGAATCAATCGAATGTGGTTAGAAAACTAAAAAAGTATGGTATTAATGCAAAATCGCATCGTAATGCATAATCGCATCTATTGATGATTTAATTAATGCGATTATGCATTAAAGAGCCGTCATTAGTTCCTGTGATTTCAGTATTTTTTGTTGGCATAGTACTTGCATCAATATATAAACAGAAGAGATTTTTCAAATACAAGGAGGGATAATATGTATCAGCCGAAAGATTCAACAAAATCACCACGTTTTTGCGGTGTACGTACTTTTATGAGATTAGAACAAGTCAAGACGACAGACAAAATAGATTTTGTTGTATTGGGCGTTCCTTTTGATACTGCCGCATCAAATCGTACTGGTCAACGTTATGGTCCACAACATATTCGCAATTTTTCAGTTCTACTTCGCCCTTATAACCCTGATATGGATATTAATATCTTTGATTACTGTTCCGGTGTGGACTACGGGGATGTTGATGTAGTTCCTGGGAACATCCATCGTACCTACGATAATATGGTTTCTGAACTTTCCCCTATTCTTGATAAAGAAATCACGCCTATCATTATGGGGGGAGACCATTCCATATCACTAGGTAATCTTCGTACTTTTTACAAAAAATATGGTCCGGTTGCACTCGTTCATTTCGATTCTCATGGTGATACCTGGGATAATTACTATGGTGAAAAATATATGCACGGTACACCGTTTCGCCGTGCAGTTGAGGAAGGGCTTCTCGATGTAGAACATTCCATTCAGGTCGGTATAAGAGGTCCTCTTTATAGCCCAGATGACATTGAAGATGCTCGGAAATTAGGTTTTGAAGTAATTACCATGAAAGAGGTTCGGGAAATCGATTTTACAGAAGTCATGCGACGTATCCGCCGCCGTGTGGGGGATCGACCTGTTTTTGTTTCCTATGACGTTGACTTTGTTGATCCAGCTTATGCTCCAGGTACGGGTACACCCGAAGTCGGTGGACCAACAAGCTTTGAAGCATTGGAATACGTAAGAGGTTTGGATGGACTCGATGTAGTTGGGTTTGATTTAGTCGAAGTGCTTCCAACTTATGATAGCGGTGAAATTACTGCCGTATTAGCTTCGTCTTTAATCTACGAAATGATTACCTTGATAGCTTTGAAGAAAAAACGACTACAATCAATGAAAAAGACAGTATCAAGTTTCTCGGATTGATACAATCAGGGATCGAAGGAGTGAAAGTATGAATCCACCAAAACACCTTTATATCGGCGGAAAATGGTATTCAGGAGAAGGTTCAGAAAGACAAATGATCAACCCTGCCAATGGATGCGTATTCACTGAAGTGAGAGAAGCATCTAAAAATCAAACGGGGGATGCTGTACGAGCTGCACGGTATGCCTATAACGAAACAACATGGCGAACAGATATAAAAAAAAGAGTCAATTTACTCAATAAACTAGCCGATTTACTTGAAGAACAGACTGAACAATTTGCTATTGCAGAAACGACCAATACAGGCAAACCAATTCGTGAATCACGCCTTGATATCAGTGACTCGGTTTCATGCCTACGCTATTATGCAGATTTGGTATCTAACCGAAAAGCGTGGATAAAGAAAATGCCAGATGGGACAAAAAGTAGAGTGATCGAAGAACCTATCGGGGTTTGCGCTTTAATCGTCCCTTGGAACTTCCCGCTTTTATTAGGGATGTGGAAAATAGCTCCAGCACTTGCGGCAGGAAACACTGTTGTCTTTAAGCCATCCGAACTAACTGCAATAACAGCCATTAAATTTGCGGAGTTGGTTGATCAATGCGATATCCCTCCAGGTGTCTTTAACCTTGTCCTTGGTGGGGGCACACCGGTTGGACAAGCCTTAGTTAAACATCCGGATGTAGACAAAGTTTCATTCACGGGAGGTTCAGATACTGGTAGAAAGATAAACGAACAATGTGCGAGTTCGTTTAAACGTGTTTCTCTTGAATTAGGTGGCAAATCACCAATCATTGTTCTGGAAGATGCAGATATCAAGGCTGCTGTTGAATGGGGAATATTTGGTTCATTTTTTAACCAGGGGGAAGTTTGTGTAGCATCTTCACGACTTCTTATACATAAATCCATCTATCAATCTTTTGTCGAATACTTTCTTGAAAAATTACAAGGGATCAACGTTGGTAATCCCTTGGATGAAGGAACCGAAATAGGACCTGTAATCAGTGCAGGACATCGTGAGAAAATTGAAAACTACATTGAAATCGGGAAAAGTGAAGGGGCTAGACTACTTTATGGTGGCCAACGTGTTGGAGAGAAGGGCTACTTCCTGTCCCCTGCAGTTTTTACGGAAGTTAAGCAATCAATGAGGGTTGTCCAAGAGGAAATATTTGGACCTGTGGTAACCATACAAACTTTCCGTGACGATAATGAAGCGATAGAGCTTGCCAATGGTACCCTCTACGGGCTTGCAGCAGGTGTCCTAAGTAATGATTTTGAACGTGCTGAACGACTTGCGTCTTGCCTAAAAGCCGGAACAATTTGGATTAACAGCTACCATACACCATATGTGGAAGCTCCATGGGGAGGATTTAAACAAAGTGGAATTGGACGGGAACTTGGTCCTCAAGGACTTTCGGGATATACAGAGGTAAAGCATATCAATTTAAACAATGAGCTTAAACCAGTTGGTTGGTATAAGTGAAGTGTTTTGCAGTGAACTAAGGTGAAAGCCATCACTGCATCTATAGAATTCAGATTATTCTATATTATCCAAAAAGGGGTTGTTTTAATGAGTCAATTTACAGAAAGTTTAGGTACCGATAACATCTCTCCAACACCGAAAAGTGAAAGGAGTATGAACTTTTTTTCGACATTCGCCCTGTGGCTTGCTGCAAATGTAGTTATCACCACGGTTATGACCGGAATGATGTTTGTTCCGGACATTTCTTTCAAGGATGCAATGCTTGCCATTCTTATTGGTTCAGTAATTGGCGGTATTCCGCTTGCTTTAACCGGAAACATTGGTACACGTACAGGTCTTTCAACAATGGTGATAACAAGGGCAGCTTTTGGACAAAAAGGGGCCATTCTCCCATCGATTGTGAACACTATCATTTTAATTGGTTGGAGCTGGATACAAGCCTATATGGCGGGTCTAAGTCTGAATTACGCCGTAAAATTTACGACTGGATATAGCAATATCAATCTATTCGTCATTTTAACTGAGGTGCTCGTTGTTTTGATTACGATCTACGGTCACCGTGGCGTGGAGAGAATTGAAAAATGGGTTTCTATTTCAATGCTTATCCTCTCCGCTCTTGTATTTTTTAAACTGTTCACCACGTACAACGCTGCTTCATTGATAAACATGAAACTGAATGAAAACCCAGCTATTACTGGCATCATCGCTTTTGATATAGTAGTTGCAACCGCTTTTTCCTGGATGTCGACCGTTTGTGACTTTAATCGTAACTGTAAATCGGAAAAAAGCGGTATATTGGGTACTTACTTAGGATATCTCCTTGCAACCCTTATCGCAATGGGCCTGGGAGCTGTTGTAAGCGGATTCAGTATCCTTTCGAATATGGAACAAACCTATGATCCCACCATTCTTCTATCAGCTTACGGGTTCGGATTCATCGCTTCAATTGTTGTATTCTTCTCTGTTTTATCCACTAACGTGATGGCACTCTACAGTGCGTCGATGTCATTTTTGAATGTTTTTCCTAATTATGGATTTTGGAAACCGACCCTGGTAATGGGTATATTATGTACCTTGGGAGCCCTTTTAAAAGAAGTATTAATGACAAACTTTTTTAGCTTCATCTTGTTAATCGCAACATTATTTATTCCTGTATTTGCGATTGTTCTGGTGGATTACTTCATTATCAAGAAAGGACATTATGATGCTGAAGATATTGCATTTGATTCAAGGGGGAATTACCGTTATCAAAAAGGTGTAAACATTGCTGCATATATGACTTATATTGTAGGTGCTTTATTTGCTTACTATTTGACTTATGTTAAACCGTTAAGTATTGGTTCTACGATTCTTACATTTATTGTTTCAGGGATTTTCTATTGGGGGATGATGACTGTTTCAAAACAGACAGATGTGAAACGGGATGTAGAACCAGAACAAACAACTAAGTTGGAGGCTTAAGAAAAGACAATGTATAAAATCACATTGGCCCAAGCTGTTTTTCGTAATGAGGATTTCTCATCCAATCATACTAAAATGGAGAGTATGGTTAAGGAATCAAAACAACATCACCCTGATACTCGATTAATCGTCTTTCCAGAGCTCAGTGCCACCGGCTATTTTCTTTCACCTAGGTTAAAAGAGCTTGCACAAGAAAAAGAAGGAGTCATCTTTCAAAAGATGAGGGAAATAGCTTATCAGTATGATATATGGATTGTATACGGGTATGTAGAAAAAGATCTGAAAGGCAACATTTACAATGCCATACAAATGGTCGATCCAGAAGGGAACTTAGCTGCTAATTACAGAAAAATTCATCTAACACCACTTGAAAAAGAACTATTTACACCTGGATCAGAACTTGTAACAGTTAAAACAGAACTCGGAATAATTGGCCTGATGATTTGCTGGGATCTTGCTTTCCCTGAGCTTTCTCGTACGCTTGCATTAAAAGGTACTGATCTTCTGGTTGCCCCAAGCGCCTGGGAGGTTCCGTATGATACTCCATTCAAGCTTTTTGGAGCAGCTAGAGCCATCGATAACACTGTATTTGTAGCAGCTTGCAATCATGTCGGGACCTCTGAAGAGTTATCCTTTTTCGGAAAGTCTTCTATTTACGGTCCAGACGGAAAGATTATTGCATCATCCAGTAATGGCCAGGAAGATTTGATTGTGGCTGATATTGAATACGATTGGAGGAATGAGTTAAAAACCACATTTTATAACATGCTTAAGGAAAGACGTATTGATCTTTATTAAGAGGTGGTTCAATTGTTGATAAAAAAATTTTCGATTTATCAATACCCATTACTTCTGACACACCGATTTACCCTGGAGATCCAAAACCAACGATAAAAACGGCAGCGGAAATTGATAAGCACGGTTATCAAGTAAGCGAGATTTTGTTTGGATCTCATACAGGGACCCACGTAGATGCTCCATTTCATTTTCTACCATGGAATTATAGCTAGTGAAATGGAAAAAACGGAATGATGGTTGCTATGTCTAAAATTCCTATTGCTATGAGTATACCTGTTATCGGTAGGTAGTAGGGCTTATTATTGCAATATTGTTTAGTTATAAAAAATCCCGTGAGTATCAAAATGTTGATCGTAAAGATCATAGTGATGTAGCTGCTGAAGAAACTGCAGTTACAACGGAAGAAAAAACAGCAGTTACTCCCACAGATAAAATATTGAACATTTTTACATTGATTTCTATTTTTTACATTGATTGCTATTTTTGTAGCCTTTGTACTGCAACTTACTTTTGGATCGATGGAAATTGGTGCGATCGGCGGATTAACGGTTATGTTTTTGTACAGAGTTGTTTATTTAAAAGCCGGTGACAAGGTTGTACAAGAGGGTATGCTGATGATGGGTACAATTACATTCATTATGCTGATTGCTTCTGGATTTGCAAATGTATTAACTGAAACAGACTTAATAAATGAATGGCGTATGGAGCAGGAGCAGAAGAATTTGAAGGAATACTCGATATTACGAATATCCCCGATTTAATTGCTGAAATTTCGGAATTGAAGAAAAGTAAATCTCTAGTATTAAGGTGGTATCAAAAGTCTACATGAGAGATCATTATCCGTGAAAAGTCCGGTAGTTTAAGAGTTTTTGTAGCGCAAACCATTAGTTGGGGGGGATCCCCCGCTAATGGAATTTTTGTAATCGGCTTTGATCTTTTTTGCCATCCTGATCATACGTTTGAAGGACGCATCTATCCGTTTGTTTTTACGCATAACTGCACCTCTTTATCGAAATTGTTACCGTACACTTATTTACTTAAAACAGGAAAATTTAACCAGGATACGGAATAAGGAAAATAACGGAATATAGAAACGCATCAAGGCTGATGGATGTTAGCTTGAAAAACCCCCACTTATGAAGTTTCTCCTCACGATCCTAATTTTTCATAGTACTGTGACAGTTTTATAATCATGGCCCCCATCCGCTGTTGATCCGGTGACAGAACTCGTTTTACTCCTTCTTCACTTAGGGCTTCAGCCGTGATTTTTCCAACGGCTACTGCAAGGACTTTATTGTGAAAGGCTTCCAGTATTTGATCAATGAGCCCGTTTTCTTTCGCATACTGAAATAAAAAGCGAACTTGCATCGCGGTCGTAAAACAGACAGCATCGGCCTTCTCCTCAAGAATTTCACCCATTAACGCTTGAAGCGCAGCTGTTTTTGGCGGTACATGTTGATAGGGAAGGAGCTCCGTATGGAATGCACCGTGTTCATCTAAAAACGCGAGTAATTTTGGTGCTGTATCACCATACAGCTGGACCATCACTCGTTTTCCTTGAAGATCATAAGCCGATAGTTTCTCAATCAATCCTCGTGTTGTCCCATCATCTGAAGCCGTTTGTGGCTCCACATCATATTTTTTTAACACACCGCGTGTTTTATAGCCGCGAATTGCTGTTTTCGACTGCTTGACCGCTTGTACAAATTCTTCGCTTTTTCCGATGTTCTCCGCGATACGAAACAAGCTTTCCGTTCCAATTCCTGTTGTAAAGATAGTCCAATCCGCTCCTTCATCAATAAAACGGCAAAGGTCCGGAGCAATTTCTTTTTCTGCAGGAAAAACCGTACCTTGTGCTGAATGCACGACTGAATAACCGCCTTGCCGTTGAATTAATTCGATCATCTCATCCGTTTTACGTGACGCCGTAAGGACCACCCGTTTTCCTTCTAAACCTTTTGCCATACTTATCTCCTCTTTCTAGTCAGCTTTGTTTCTATCATACCAAAAAGAAGAGAAGGTTAGAGAAATAGCTATGTGATGAAAAATATAAACGACTTAATGGGTTCTTAAGTCATGGTTTTAAATCTGTGTAAGAACATAAACGAACGGTTCCTTTCTGTCTTTTGTGCCAAAGAAGTATAACTGGTTGGCGAGAAAAAAGTTCATAGTAACGGTTTTCCGATGGTTCGGGTTTACCGCTCAAACTTTTCTGATCTACTACGGGGGACCATCCGGAACGATATCGAATTTAAAATCTTCAATGAGCTACATCAAAAAAAACATCGAAACAGTCGAATGATAGGTAGCCGGTAATTCATCATCCAGCAGCCAATTCGGATTGCTGCCAAAAAGCAGCCCGTCTAGATTGGTACATCTATCTAAAAAAACATTTGTATTGCCAGGCCGTATATAAGATTCTTGCATCTGATATGACGACTAAGATCGTGCACAACAAGGATATCACCAAAACGCAGCTTCTTCCGCATTTCTTGATAGACCGGACGTTCGAAATCTTTACCGGACTGTCTGTATGATGATTGGTTATGCCAGAGTCAGCTCGGTTGATCAGAACGAGTCACGTCAAGTGGAAGAATTAAAACGGTTTGGATGTGAAAAGGTTTTTGTTGAGAAACTTTAGTCTATTGATACAAGTTTAGAAGACTGATAATATAAGGGATTAGACAATCTCATAAGACTTGTCTCGAAAAATGAGTGAAAAAATGCGGAAAATTGGATATGTTTCCAAACTCAGAATACAGTAAGCTTGAGGGACAGGATCATATGGCCTAACCCTGAAGTGGTGTTGCCAGTACTCTCGAGATTTCTAAAACAGTAACTTGCCCGATTATGAAAATGTGTCCTCGGGAATGACTTGAAAGACAATTTAAGCATTCTAATGTAGATCATGTATAGAAACATTAAGCACTTATTAAAGAATAAGGCGCTTTTATGAAGTAACTAAAGCCTAATTTCTCACCTACACACCGAGAAATTAGGCTTTTTTATATTGGATTTACTTAACGTTGTAAAACATGCGGTTATCTGTACTGAAGAATAAAAAATTTTTGGACTTATCTCGGATGTACCCGAATTAAAATTATGTTTTGGGGAGTAATTTTCAAGCCTATGTCCTATTTTTACACGTATCTTGGAGTTATCCCAATATAACGCTATTAAATCTTTGGCTTGGTACTTACTACTCCTTTGAACAAAACCTACCTTTTTGGCCAACTGTTGGAGAACTTGTGGAGACAAATATATTCCTGTGAAAAGAGGGTAAGTTATCTGAAACCTTACGACACATAAAAAACACCATCCTTTCCATCATGTTACAGAAAGAATAGCGTTTTTTCGTTTTGGGGATAATAATTTGTCTTAGCTTAATGGGAATGGAGGAAAACCAGCAACTGAACGACAAAAATAACCCCCTTGAAATTACCATGTGAGGCCTAATTCATCACAATAAACATCTGCTTCAATAAAACAATTCCTCATATAAGCCTACCAATATTTCAACCTACTTTGACCCTGGTGTCAGCTACGATGGTACTGGGCCAAATAAAAGAAAATTTCATATATTTTGGCTTCCATGGCAAAACGATGAAATTTTCTTTCTGTAATACTTCTATTTGCTTACTCGTATTTATAAAGCATGATATGAACCGAGGAGTGGTTGTATGAAAGGTTTCTCTTTTATAGAAAAAGCAATTGAAGTGGCTTTAGAAAATGTCATGTCCAACCAAGGTGGACCATTTGGGGCCATTGTTGTTAAAGACGGTAAAATAATTGGTACCGGCCGAAATGAAGTAACAGCATCAAATGATCCAACTGCACATGCTGAGGTGCAGGCCATAAGGGCAGCTTGCAAATATTTAAACGATTTCCAGCTTATCGATTGTGAGATCTATACGAGCTATGAACCTTGTCCGATGTGTATCGGAGCAATCTATTGGGCGAGACCAAAAGCTGTTTATTATGCATGTACGAAGGAAGATGCGGCGAAAATAGGTTTCGACGATCAGTTTATTTATGAACAGCTTTCCCTTCCAATTGACCAGCGTAATATTACTATGAAACAAATTTCTCCAAATCAGTATGAACTACCGTTTAAAACATGGGAAAAATCAAAAGATAAAACACATTACTAATCTGAAATAAGGGATGGTGTTTATGAGGAGAAATCAGAAAAGAAAATCTCTGTAGCATCAGGAAGAGAGGCTGCGGAAACAGTTTTATAGTTTTTATCTTGCTTTTTTCAGTATTTTATATTTCTTCACATGAACACTGATTGATTAGCAGTCTTTGATTTTGTTGATTTGAAAGAAAGTCGTATAAGTCGTATCGTTTTGAAAAAATTTAACCGTTTGTGTTAATTAGATGAAGAAATCCCTAAACTAAAAGTATCGAAGCGAACCTCTTATTGAGTTTGTGAAGCAGGTGGAACGATGACGAAAGGCAAAAGGAAATCCTCCAGATTTTACTGGGACCTTGGCCCCTGTTAGGATAAACTTTTTTATGATTAAATGATTGTCTGTTAATAATATCCATATACTTTGCCCCTGGTGACAGCTTCGCTGGTACTACCAGGGTAGCGTCAGGAAAACGTGGATTTACAACGCAATCAGTTAAGAAATTAAAATGTCGGCTATTTTATCAGCATTAAGGTTTTTGAAAAAAGTTTATCGAGAAATATATTATCCTTATCTTTTTCTTTAAAATTTCTCAAGCTCTTTTCGGTTTGGGGCTTGTGGTGGTTGTTCCAGCCATTTGCGATTAACCATGATGTTAAATCCATCTTCTGCATAAATTAAAATTTCTCCTATAAATTTACTGTAATGAGTAGCTAAGTCCATTCTCATAGATAAAGATAAGGCGTGTCCAATAAGTGTAATATCGATGGAATTCAAAAAATGAAAGAGTGCTACGATGAGTCAGAAAAAGGTGAAGTCGTTGAATCTGTTACTTCCATACTATATCCCGAATAATGGACACGTTTAAAAAAGTCCCTTATTCGGGATTTTTGTGTTAACTTACACAGAAAATCCTGCTCATAGGACGGTAAGGCGACCCGAGACGCCTCCTTACCGCCTATGGTATCTCGCTTCCCTCTAAAATCCAAGCAAACAAGAGACTGTAAGAGGATGACCAGCTATGTCATCATCCATATTCTCTTTGTTCTATTGGGTTTCTTGACGAGTGAACGATTCCGAAAAAAATATCAGATGGAAAAGGATAGCAGGCTTGAGGCCTGATTTTTTGTGTTTACACATTTTCCCCCTTTTGCGTTACGAATCGTACTCCTACACAGCCGGACTAACCTTTGGACAAAGGCTAGATTCTGCCTACCCTATCCAAAGCCCAGTCAGGAGTCGATACGTTCAAGGGGCAAAAAACTTTTTGACTTGAAAAGCATGTTTAGCATCAAAAACTTTTTGTGCTGTTTCCCTTGACGATTCTCATTCTCCACGTCAAGGAACAGGAGGGCGAATCAAAATGAGGAAAAACAAAGGATAGGAAGAGGTTAAGGAACGGCGATTGGAAAAGGGGATTCAGGATGTGATGATAAGTGAGAAGTTCCAGGAGTGATTGAAGTTCATTTCGAGCTTCCACACCTACAGTTTCAGCAATACGATTTTAATTTTAAGTCAGAAGTCGACGGCGACTGCGGTGAAAGGTTTTAACGAATGGAAAAAGGATGGCCGATTCATCAAGAAAGGCGAGAAGGCGATTAAAATCCTATTCCTATAATTAGATGATTCATCGAAAAAGTGATGTTCATTTTGAATATAGGTCCTATTCCGCGTATTTCCCCAATAGCTTCCACATGATGTCTTCCTTCACCGCAATGATTTCTTGAAGAAGTCTAAAGGTTCCATACTTTACTTTAAAGGTATGAATAATTTCCGTTTTATAACACTCGATAACGGTATCGTTTTCTCATGTTGTCTTCTTTAGAGTTGGTCCGTACCAAAGATGGTAAAGCTAGTTATCCCGATTACAATCTATTTGTATATTCTTCAACATATTCTTCATTCTCAATATGATCTTTCATTTACTAGTGGAATAGTTCCCAGAAGGCTTTATATTCGTATACTTACTGATGTTTATAATCCCTCACCGCTTCCTTTGCTCTATGGGATAGGGAAGTGCAGATAAGGTGCCAGATGGAAACGATGAAAAGTAGTGTTAGGACCAAAATGATTGGAATCAACCGTTTATTACGCACCGTCAATCCTCCTTGCTTACTTGTACTAAATAGCGATTCAGTCAGGTTTCTTTTTAGTAGTTATGAATGAAATGCAGCCTTTTTGTAAAAACCTTCCTTTGTTAAACCAGTGATTTTGCGATAAAGTGGTATCCAAATATAAATAATATTCAAAAATAAATAAATAGTAGATGAATTTGCGAGAGTAGTGTTAATGCGAATAAGTTATTTAAAAATGAATAAATAAAAAGGTTTATAAAGGGGTCGTGGATCAATATGAGAGAAAAAGTTAAAACGTTCGATGAAAATGAAGCTGTTTTGCATTCTTTGAAGGACGATATCCTGATCACAAATTTGGAGGGGATAATTTTAAAAGTTACTGATACAACGAGCAGCATCTATGATATTCTTCCGGACGATCTGATCAGCAGGTCGGTGTACGACTTGGAACAGGAAGGTATATTTACCCCCATTATTACGCCGCTTGTTTTAAAGGCAAGGAAGAAAAAGACAATTGTGCAATCGACACATAACGGCAAAAAGCTGCTTGTGACCGGGGTCCCAGTTTTCGATAATGAAGGAAAACTGTGGCGTATCGTAAGCTATTCGCACGATATTACAGAGTTGATGAAGATGAAGAGCTACTTTATGGAAATGCAGGGTGAGATGGACCGGGTGAAAAATGAGTTGAAGCGGTTAAGGGACAAGAGCTTTAACAATGAGGGAATTATCGCAAAAGACAGGGAAATGGAGAAAAGCCTGCAAGTCGCCAACCAAGTGGCGGAGACCGATGTAAACGTTCTTCTCCTCGGGGAATCCGGTGTTGGGAAAACACAGCTCGCCAAATATATCCATAATCATAGCGGGCGTAAGGATAAGCCGTTTATAGAGGTAAACTGCAGCGCTATTCCGCATTCACTCTTTGAAGCAGAATTTTTCGGATACGAAGGAGGCTCATTCTCTGGCGCCAATTCAAAAGGGAAAATGGGGCTGGCTGAGCTTGCGGAAGGGGGTACATTGTTTCTCGATGAGATTGGGGAATTGCCACTTGAGCACCAGGTGAAAGTACTAAAGTTCATTCAGGAAAAGTCGTTTTACCGGGTAGGCGGGACGAAGGTGAGAAAGGTGGATTTTAGACTGATCTCTGCCACAAACCAACGCCTTGATACCCTTGTGGAGGAGAAAAGATTTCGTGAAGACCTCTACTATCGCCTCAATGTTGTCCCGATCACTATACCGCCGTTACGAAGACGGCCATCTGACATTGTTCTGTTGATCAAACACTTTCTTGACCTGTTTTCAAAAAAGTATGACCGTGAGCGGGAGTTCGATGAAGCAGTTCTACAGCAGTTGCTCAACAATGAATGGAAGGGAAATGTAAGGGAGTTGATGAACCTGATCGAACGCCTTGTTGTTACATCGCCGTCGCCGATTATTTCGATTCAAGACTTGCCGGAAACCTATGTCCAGAGCAAGGAAGAGCTCTCAGGCATTTCTCATGGAAAGCAGCCGTTGAAAACCATATTAAAGCAGGTTGAAAAACGGGTACTAATGGAAGCGAAGAAACGGTATAAGACAACTACAAAAGTATCGAAACAACTTGGAATCAGCCAGCCTTCCGTAGTCAGAAAATTTAAAGAATACGGAATAAAATGAAACCTGGCATGAAACTTGCATTAATAAAGAGTGAATAAATTTTACATGATGAACCGGTTGGTTACGGTTTCATTATAGGAAAGGATGAACGTTATTGAGAGCTGAAAGAAAAGTTACCTTTGAATCTGATTCCTTTACATCATCTGTATCCCATCCAATGGGAGATAAACTGAAATTTTTTATACCATCACTTTTTGGACTGTTTTTGTTTTTAGTCCCAGTGCCTTATGAAGGAAAGTGGACCATTGGAGTAGGTATTCTCGCTGAAAACCTCCAGGCAGTCTTTAAGCCATACCTGCCGCTGTTTATGACATCGGTCCTTGTCTTGTCCGTAGTGCTCTCAGTAATCGGCAGTATCATGAAGCCAGATTGGATGACCCGCTCGAAATTTTTGAACGATTTATTCAATGTGAGTGGCTTTTGGACTTCGATGAGAGTACTCGGGTCTGTTTTTGCGATAATGACGATGTACAAGCTGGGGCCAGAGTTTATCTGGTCAGACTTAACAGGCGGAACGGTATTGTTCTCACTCGTTCCCGTTTTAACTACATGGTTTTTATTTGCCGGTCTGTTAATGCCGCTATTGCTTGATTTTGGGTTAATGGAATATATCGGAACTGTGGTAAGGAAAGTAATGCGACCGTTGTTTAAGCTGCCTGGACGTTCTTCCATCGACGCAATCGCATCCTGGATGGGAAGCGGAACGGTCGGTGTGTTAATCACAACTAAGCAATACGAAGAAGGATATTATTCCAAACGGGAAGCTGCTGTTATCGCGACAAACTTCTCTGTTGCATCCATCGCGTTTAGCCTCGTTGTGATTAGCTTCATCGGCCTGGATCATATATTCGTTCCGTTTTATTTAACAGTGGTTGTTTCCGGGTTGATAGCGGCGATTGTTTGTCCGCGGATCCCGCCATTGTCTTTGAAAAAAGAAACTTATTACGAGCCTGTGGGCAAACAGATTTCAGAGGACGTACCTGATGGTGTATCCCGATCACAGTATGCGTTTGAACTAGCCGTCGCAAAAGCAAGCAAAGTAAAAAGTGCAAAAAACGTGATCGTAAGCGGATTTCAAAATGTGCTCGATATCTGGTTCGGCTTGATTCCGCTGGTAATGGCGCTAGGAACCTTAGCACTCGTTCTTGTTGAGTATACACCTATGTTTGATTACCTGGCTTATCCGATCGTGCCGATTCTTGAGCTGCTTCAGCTTCCTGAAGCCAAAGCGGCTGCTCCAGCTATGCTTGTCGGGTTTGCAGACATGTTCCTACCGGCCGTTGTCGGAAAGTCGATTGAAAGTGAGTTAACACGTTTCGTTATTGCCGGAGTTTCATTAACACAGCTAATCTACATGTCGGAGGTAGGCATACTGCTACTGAAATCTAAGATTCCATTGAATTTCTTAGAGCTTGGCATTATTTTTTTACAGCGTACGATCATTACGCTACCAATCATTGTCGCAATGGCTCACTTATTCTTCTTTTAAAATAACGGCGTTGCGATGAGATGCTGGTATTTCATGAAATTCACTTAATGATGATTATTGTTAACCTAGCCAAAATTTACAATATTAAATCGACGTAAAGTTCATCCCTTTGCGTCATTTTCAGCCATAAACTAAGCAGGAGAGATGATGAATGACACAAGAATGGAATGGACTTTTAGAAAAGCTATCCTCTAGGCTTGCGCCGAGTATGGCAAAAGACCACCCGAACTTACCGGTTGTGAAGGAAGAAGGGTGCTATTACTGGGGACTTGATGGAAAAAAATATTTGGATTTTACATCAGGCATCGCCGTTACAAATGTGGGGCACCGCCATCCGAAAGTAGTCGAAGCGATCAAAAACGGCGCTGATAAATTTTTGCATGGGCCATCGGGAGTAATCATGTATGAATCGATTCTCCGGTTAGCCGATGAACTGGCTGACATTACTCCTGGGGATATCGATTGCTTCTTTTTTGGGAACAGCGGCACAGAAGCGATCGAAGGAGCGTTAAAGCTCGCCAAGTATGTGACACAGCGTCCTTATGTCGTTTCCTTCAGAGGCTGCTTCCACGGAAGAACGCTCGGTTCGCTCGGTGTGAGTACCTCGAAGAGCAAATACCGCAAATACTTACAGCCAAACGGTCTAACCTACCAGGTATCCTACTATGATCCATCGCAAACAGAACAGGAAGCGATCGCTAAGCTTGAAAGAGAGTTTGTCGAGCTGTTTCAGCACGTGGTTCCTTCCGACGAAGTCGCGGCGGTCATTCTTGAGCCGGTCCTCGGGGAAGGCGGATACATTGTGCCCCCAAAAGGCTGGGTTCAGAAAATCCGCGAGCTATGTGACTGCCACGGGATATTACTGATTTTCGATGAAGTGCAAACGGGCTTTGGACGGACTGGAAACTGGTTTGCCTCCCAGACGTTTGATGTAGAACCTGACATTATGGCGATGGCCAAGGGAATTGCCTCCGGCCTGCCTCTTGGAGTAACGGCTGCCTCTCAAGAGTTGATGAAGCAATGGCCACTTGGAAGCCACGCAACAACGTTTGGCGGAAATCCGCTCGCCTGTGAAGCGGCGCTTGCGACCATCGAAGTGATCAGGGAAGAAAATTTGCTCGGAAACACAAGGGTTATTGCCCCCTATGCAGAAAAAAAACTGAAAAGCCTAAGGCAAAAACATGAGGTGATTGGAAATATTCGTTCGCTTGGCCTAATGATCGGTATCGAAATTATAGACCCGGACAAACAGGAACCGGACGGGAAGGCGGTCTTAGAAATTCTCAATCTTGCGTTGCAGGAGGGCGTTTTATTTTATCTATGTGGCAATAAAGGCGAGGTTATCCGGATGATTCCGCCATTAAGTGTAACAAAACAACAAATTGATGACGGAATCGAGATGCTTGATCAAGCGTTAGTAAAATATTCTGCCCAAAAAAGCACATTACAGACGATTTTGAAATAGTTGGCATGAAAATTGCATCTGATAAGAATGTAAAATGTTTCTCACAAAGAAAGGATGAACCACATGGATAAAGTAACAGATAACCGAGTTGCCCATTTGAAAACATCGTTGCCTGGACCGAAATCACAGAAACTTACCGAACTACGACAAAAGCATGTTCCGAGAGGCCCTTTTAATACATCACCCGTTTTTATCGAAAAAGCAGAAGGTGCTTTAGTGACCGATGTTGACGGGAATACGCTCATCGACCTAGCTGGAGCGATCGGCACGTTGAACGCTGGCCATTGCCCTCCAAAGGTTGTCGAAGCGCTAAAAGCCCAATTGGATCAATATATTCACCCTGGTTTTAACGTAATTATGTATGAACCGTATATACAGCTCGCTAAAAAGCTAAATGAAATTACACCGGGGAATTTCCATAAAAAAACGTTCTTTTTAAACTCCGGGGCTGAAGCTGTTGAAAATGCGGTGAAAATCGCTCGAAAATATACCGGAAGAAGAGCAGTCGTTTCGTTTGATCGTGGCTATCACGGCAGAACGCTGTTAACGATGTCCCTCACTAGTAAAGTAAAGCCTTACAAAAACGGATTTGGTCCTTTGGCGACCGATACGTATAAGCTGCGCCATCCGTATTATTATCGGAAGCCTGAAAGCATGACGAACGAAGAGCTGGATACGTTCTTGTTAAAACAGGTAGAAGACTTTTTTGTCGGTGAAGTGCCGCCGGAGGATATTGCCGCGTTTATCCTTGAACCGATCCAGGGTGAGGGCGGTTTTATCGTTCCATCAAAATCCTTCGTTCAGCAGCTGAAGGGCATTTGCGAGGAGCATGGCATTTTACTTATCGCCGACGAAGTTCAGACAGGCTTTGGACGTACCGGAAAAATGTTTGCCTCCGAGCACTTCGAGATTGAGCCTGACCTCATGACTCTCTCGAAATCGATCGCTGCTGGCCTTCCAATTTCAGCAGTTACGGGAAGAGCGGAAATCATGGATGGGCCAGGTGCCGGCGAAATCGGCGGAACTTACGGCGGAAGCCCGCTCGGTTGTGTCGCTGCTCTTGAAGTGATTGACATGCTTGAAAATGACGGGCTTCTTGAGCGCGCCAATGTAATCGGGGAAAAAATCATGGCTCGTTTTGAAGCGATGAAGCAGACCGGTGCAGTCGGCGATGTCCGCGGCATCGGTGCGATGTGTGCGATGGAAATTGTGAATGATCAGCACACTAAGGAGCCTGACAAAGAGCTGACAGGAAAGATTGTCGCCGAGTGCAACCGCCGCGGGGTAGTCATTTTAAGTGCGGGAATCTACGGAAACGTTATTCGGATTTTAAGTCCACTAGTGATTACAGATGAACAGCTCGATTATGCCCTCTCTGTGATTGAAGAAGTAATCTCAGAGCTGAAGGCTTAAAAAGGGGGAGATATGATGACAACTCAAACAGGTAAAAAGAAAAAACTCTTTATCGGCGGACATTGGGTGGAAGCCAGAACATATCAATCATTGAAGTCGCCGTATGATCAGTCGGAGCTTGCTGAGATTCCGGTCGCCGAGAAGGAGGATGTGACAAAGGCTATTGATGCGGCAGACAATGCCAGGGAGACACTGAGAAAAATGCCGGCACATGAACGGACGGTCATTCTCGAAAAAATCGCCAAAGGGTTTGAAGAGAGACTTGAATTCGCTACTGAAATACTCGCGAAGGAAGCGGCAAAACCGGTATCGACCGCAAGGGGAGAGGTGCAGCGGACGATCCAGACGTATAAGTTTGCTGCAGAAGAAGCGAAGCGGATCCATGGTGAAACACTACCGCTCGATGCGGCCCAAGGTGGCGAAAACAGGCTCGCCTACACGGTTAGAGAGCCGATCGGTGTTATTGCGGCTATCACGCCATTCAACTTCCCGATGAACCTTGTCGCCCATAAAGTTGGCCCGGCGATCGCTTCTGGTAATCCAGTCGTATTGAAGCCGGCTTCACAGACCCCGCTATCTTCCCTGCTTTTAGCGGAAATTGCGGAGAAAGCCGGTCTGCCTACAGGGGCTCTGAACGTTGTTACAGGTAGAGGCAGTGTGATCGGCGATGTGTTCGTCAATGATGACAGAGTCAAAATGATCACTTTTACTGGAAGCCCGGCTGTAGGCATTGCGCTTCGCAACAAAGCAGGCTTAAAGCGGGTAACCCTCGAGCTCGGATCAAACTCAGCCGTGATCGTTGATAAAGATGTAAATATCGACCGATTGATCCCTCGCTGTGTAACAGGTGCTTTCGCCTATCAGGGGCAGGTATGTATCTCGCTTCAGCGGGTGTATGTCCATGAAGATGTTTATGAAGAATATGTGAAAAAATTTGTCGAGAAAGCGAAGGAGTTGAAGCTCGGGGACCCGCTTGATCCATCAACCGATGTGTCAGCGTTAATTTCGCCTGATGATGTCAAACGGGCGGAGTCATGGGTCAATGAAGCGGTTCAAAATGGAGCGAAGCTTGCACTTGGCGGCCAATCAAGCGAAACCGTATTTCTGCCAACCGTTTTAACGGATGTCGGTCGACAGGAAAAGGTTTCATGCCAGGAAGTGTTTGCACCGATTGTAGTGATCAATAAAGTCACGTCCGTAGAAGAAGCGGTCGGACTTGTGAATGATTCAAGCTACGGCCTGCAGGCAGGCATTTATACGAACGATGTCCATACAGCGTTAGACGCGGCCGACCGGCTTCATGTTGGCGGTGTGCTTATCAATGATATTCCGACATTCCGTGTTGACCACATGCCATACGGTGGAGTGAAGGAAAGCGGTACAGGACGCGAAGGGATCAAATACGCAATTGAAGAGATGACAGAAATGAAGCTTGTGATTTTTAACCGAAACAACTAGAAAAACAGGAGTGATAAACATGTATCAACCGAAGGATTCTTCGAAATCACCGCGTTTTACCGGTGTGAGAACATTTATGAGATTAGAAAATATCCGTACGACTGATGACGTAGACTTTGTCGTTGTCGGCGTTCCGTTCGATACGGCGGCGTCCAACCGTGTCGGCACGCGTTACGGCCCACAGCATGTCCGTAATTTCTCCGTGTTACTCCGCCCGTATAACCCGGATCAGGAAATCAACATCTTTGATTATTGCTCTGGGGTTGATTATGGCGATATCGATGTGGTTCCAGGCAACATCCACCGTACGTACGACAACATGATAGAAGGGCTTACACCGATACTTGATAAGGATATTACGCCGATCATTATCGGCGGCGACCACTCAATCTCTCTCGGAAACCTACGCGCGTTTTATAAGAAACATGGACCGATTTCACTCGTGCATTTCGATTCCCACGGTGACACCTGGGATAACTACTACGGTGAAAAATACATGCACGGAACGCCGTTCAGAAGAGCCGTTGAAGAGGGGCTGATCGATGTGGACCATTCGATCCAGATCGGCATGCGTGGTCCACTTTACGGACCGGAAGACATCGAGGATGCCCGTGATCTCGGCTTTGAAGTTATCCCTATGAATGATGTTCGCAAGTTTGGACAGGAGGAAGTGCTGCGCCGGATCCATGCGCGTGTGGCAGATGATCGGCCGGTGTTCGTCACCTTCGACATCGACTTCGTCGACCCTGCCTATGCACCAGGCACAGGGACACCGGAAGTGGCCGGACCGACAAGCCACGAAGCGCTGGAATACGTCCGCGGCTTAGAGCGACTCAACATCGTCGGGTTTGATCTCGTCGAAGTGCTGCCTGCTTATGACCACGGCGAAATCACAGCAGCCCTCGCCTCAGCCGTCGCTTTCGAAATGATCACACTCGTCGCGATGAAGAAGAGACGCGGGTCAGACACTGTCCGTGAACAGCAAGCGAAAAAATCCACGCTGAACCGGACATAAAGTCTTTTAAACTATTAAACTCGAGACAAGATACCCACTCATTTTGAAAGGAATAGAAATCATAAGTATTTAAAATACGGATAATTGGACACTAGCCATGATGATATGCTCCCCTAAAGGTAGACAGGTTAAAAAATAAAATTGTTTTATCTTTGGGGGGTTCTATGTCAAGATGATATTTTATGGTGTAGTTTAAGTGTAAGTGTTACTCCCTTATGAAAAAGGTAATTTACAGCCTTGTAATAAAAGAGGAAGGTACAAAATTTTTAATTGATGAATTTATTTCTTCAAGTGGAGGATTCAAGTCAAAAAGAAGATTATGTGGAATGCCAAAAGAAATAATTGGTACACTTTCATTTTATTGTAACCGGAAGTAAAGATACAGATTGAAAGTAGTATTTTGTGGTTCTGCAGTCGGATTGGAATAATCTAAGAAGAAACTTTATTATGCTAATCCAACAAATAAATTTTGGTCTATACTTTATAAAATTCAACTTACACCTATTAGGTTAAAACCATTGGATGATTAGTCTATGGTATTGGCTTAACGGAATAGTTAAAGGTTAGAGCGGGAATGATAAAAACATTAAGAGGAATCAGTATGATATTAATAGGTTAAATAAAATTATCAAACCAGCGTTATGGAAAGCACGCAACAAAACAATACTTACATAACAAAATTATTAATTGTGTATTGTAAAAAGAATTAATTCTACTAGGATTTTTGTTGCACCTTCAACTTCTAGAGCAGCAAGTCGTTATTGGGATGAACGTTACTGGTTTGAGTCAACTAATTCAAAGTAAAAATAAATTATATTTTTTTACCAAGCCTAAGACCTACAACTTTTTAACATGCCTTAGTATTCATCTGTTTGTAGATTAAATTTTCTAGATAGACAAACAAACCGACATCACCGATTTGGATTAACCTTCCTTTGTTCTCCTCATTATAATTATTTGCTCATTACTCGGTAAAGGATTTGCGTGTTCGAACGGCCACATACAAAACCAAGTTGGCTAAGCCAGCGTAAAATGCGAAAAACACTCGTGAACGCTGGCTAAGTCATTGGGTTTTGCGTATGTCCATAACCTCCCACTTGATGCTCCGCATACATTTGTATCCTTCTACACTCGTTTTCGCAAAAATTCCTTTCTTTTAAAACAAAGAAAGGAGATGTTTAAGATGGAAACAATTTATGAAATTCAACGGATCAGACAGGTGATTTCAGAGGTGGAAGGAGGGCATACACACATTATCCGTTCTCCAGAAGATGCTGCAAGAGTGGCTGCTGGGTTTATCGGTGAGGATGATCGCGAAGTGTTCTTTGTCATGTGTCTTAATACGAAAAATAAAGTCGTTGCGGTTCATCGTTGCCATGTAGGTTCAATCAATGCAAGTATTGTTCATCCAAGAGAAGTATTCAAAAGCGCAATTCTGAATAACAGTGCAGCCATCATCCTTTGTCACCAGCATCCTTCACAGGACACAGCCCCGTCTAGAGAGGATATCGAAGTGACAAAGCGTCTTGTTGAGGTTGGTAAATTGATAGGTATTGAGGTTTTAGATCATCTGATTGTCAATGCGGAAGCTGGATATACCAGCTTAAAAGAAAAGGGATATGTATAAAAAACTTTGGAAGGAGCTAGTCTCCTTCCTGTCTTTTTAGTTTTCCAATAGAGAATTAAATAAGGTTTTTCATTGATAAGCTTTGTTGTTTAGAGAGGCTGTTCTAAAGTTATATAATAAACTCTTCAAATACAGGAGTCCTTAGTAACCCCTTTTTAGTCCAATTCCGGAACTTCACTTTCGCTCGGATGGCGGGGGCTAGGTAAACCCTTTGTCGATCCTCATGGGTAATCAGTGATCTGGAAACTTGATAAAAAGCTTTCCGCTCATCCGGCGAAGCCCCATATTCTATTAAACCGACTTGTTTCATACGATGGCCTTCTTCAATTGATGCAAGCCACCCGGTTTGATCTTTTTTATACCCGGTTATAAAGACATCGGTGTACTGCCAATTGATGATCTTTAACCATTGGTTTGATCGTATCGGTCGGTAAACACTGTTTTTGTATTTGGCGACCACTCCTTCAAGGTTCGCTTTTTTTATAACTTTAAAATAAGACTCGCCGTCTCCCTCAATATACCTGATCTTGGAGAAGGTTTGGTTATCCTTTATCACTTCATCTAAAATAGCTTTTCGTTCTATTAAGGGGAGATTTCGAAGGTCCTCTCCCTTATAAAATAAGATATCAAATACGACATAGTTAACTGGTTGTGCTATAGCTCTTTGTGAGATTCTCTGTTTGTTCTTTGTCAGGAAGCGTTCCATAACCCCTTCAAAATCTACCTGTTTTGTTATGGGATTGAAACAAACAACCTCTCCATCAAGGACAAAATCTTCCTTGATAGGGGTATTCAATAATTCAGGGAATCGATCTGTCACAATGTTATTGTGGCGTGTATATAAAGTAGTGGTCCCGTTCATTTGACTGAAGATACCTCGAAAACCATCCAATTTCATTTCATAGATGTAATCCGGATCATTAAATGCTTTTTTACTTGTTTGTAGAAGCATTGGGGTAATATACATGGCGTCTCACCTAAGCTAAGTTTAGCAAAGGAATCATAAAGGTTGATAGTGAATTGCTGTTGGTAATTTTAGGGGTGAGTTATATTAAAGCTTGATTCTTTAAAATCATAATCATACGAATCTAATTCCGTTTCTGTGTTCGGATCCACTTAAAAAGTGTATCTTCTTTTCCTTTCAAACATGTTGTAAACATTTCACAAACTGAATACAAGCGAACAAAACCACATTGTTCACAACTTTCACTGGCATGGGCTATATAATGAATTTCCCAACTTTTCTCTTTCCTAATCTGGAATAAACAAGAGGTGTTATTAACCATACAAATAAATGATAAATGATACGGTTTCCCATCAAAATTACGCTCCACACGTAACGAGTTCCAATTAATTTCAGAGAACTTCAAATTTTATCCTCCCTAATGTTCAGGTATAGTTATATCTTTAATTATAAGAACACACGTTCTCGAACTGCAAGTTTACTTTCCTTATCAATCAGCCAGATTCTAGAGTAAGAAAGGGTTTCAGAGGGTGAATATTGAAATTTAATTTATTTAAGAAAAGGGCCATATTGTTGAATAACTCTAAAAAAGAAAATTGGATATTTGTGTTAAAATATAGATGAGATTGTGAAGGAATGTACTTAAAGTAACGAAGCAGTTTAGCATTCCTGTAGATCGTTAAATATCAGGTT
>NZ_JAIBLJ010000120.1 GCF_020179385.1 Alkalihalobacillus sp. YIM B00296
TTCAAAGGATATAGATTCAGCTCAATTATGGGACAGGTTTGTTAACCATCCGATTGAACCCGTTATGTACCATTTATTGGCGATTGGCCTTTCTGGGATAGTTGTATTGATAGGGGTTAAAAAGGGAATTGAAAGAATGTCCAAAATATTCCTCCCATTATTATTCCTATTGTTAATATTTACTGCTATTCGTTCTGTAACTTTACCAGGTGCGATAGAAGGGATTTCTTTTATGTTTACACCTCAATGGGAGTATCTAGGAAAGGCGTCAACCTGGCTTCACGCATTATCCCAATCAGCATGGTCTGTTGGGGCAGGGTGGGGGTTGTATGCCACTTATGCCATATACACAAAAAAACGCGACGATATAGCCCAAAATTCACTTACTGCTGGACTAGGGAACAACTCAGTTGAGCTGTTAGCTGGTTTAACGATTATTTCAGCAATCTTTGCTTTAGCTCCTTCCCAAGAGTATATAACAGAAGCAACTAGTTCAGGAAATACCGGTTTAATGTTTATCTATATGGTTGAACTCCTTAACGTAATGCCACAAAAATATATATTTGGTATAGCTTTCTTCGGAGGATTGGCTTTTGCTGCTTTTACGTCTCTGGTGGCTATGGTGGAATTAATAACAAGGAACTTTTCCGATTATGGTATTGCACGAAAACAAGCAGTTATCATCTCTGTTTCACTCATTTTTATCGGTGGAATTCCTTCTGCAAAAAGCATGTCTGTCTTCAATAACCAGGATTGGGTTTGGGGAGTAGGATTGTTACTTTCTTGTTTATTATATGCCATTGCCGCTATCAAATTTGGTGTGGAAAAAATGCGTGATGACATCAATGAAATCAGCTCCATAAAAGTAAATAGTTGGTGGGTACTCTCGATCAAATATTTTATTCCTACTTTATTC
>NZ_JAIBLJ010000121.1 GCF_020179385.1 Alkalihalobacillus sp. YIM B00296
GGGAAGTCTTGAAGTCTTCCCAATTCTCATTACATAGCTTTGTATCAATCTCTGTTAAGCTGTCTTTTACATTCATGATAAGAAAAGCACTATAGAGGTCACGTTGTATTCGCATACCATTAAAGTCGTTCCAGCGCTCATTCACCGTTTTCTTTACATATTCCCCGTTAAAATGGTTGAACTGACTTGCTTTCACCTTGTAGGTATCAACCTTCTTCAACTCTTTGCCATCGTACTTCAGCTTATTATCTAAAATGGTTAATAACGTGGACGGAGCCTTATTTAACAAGGACTTTCCGTATCGTTTCTTTCGGTTGATTCTTCCTGTTTTCTCATTGACCGTTGTTTTTTTCACTCGTTTTTGAAGCCCTTTATAGTTCATGGTTTCTACCTTAATGTCATCCCCCAGCGAAAGGATCCAATTCGCCATCTTGTGATGGTCTTGCTTTCGTACATCAGCTATTTTCCGGTGTAGCTCGGCTAATCGTCGCTTTGTTTTTATGTAGTTGTTACTCAGAATCCTCTTTTCTTTTGTCCTTTTCACTGTTCCGTTCGGATTGTATTGATAAGGGTTATTGGCTCTGCGTTGACGATCTAGCTTCCGTTGAAGAATTCGCTTTTCTCGTTCCATGGTATTGACGTTTGGCGCAAGTTCTAACAGCTTGGATTCGTCCTTACTCACAACGGCAATCGTTTGGGTTCCAATATCAATGCCAACCTTACCTTCGGAACGAAGGTGTCTAAACTCACCTGTTTTCCGATCTGTCTTCTTTGGAGGAATACCCTCTAGGACAAGCTGAACAAAATATCGTTCTTTTCCTCTGATTACTTTACG
>NZ_JAIBLJ010000122.1 GCF_020179385.1 Alkalihalobacillus sp. YIM B00296
TCTTTTTCCTCATCAGCTTCGGTTTCGGCTTGGATGACCTGCTTTTCCACGTGTTGCACGACTTTTTCTAACTGTTCGGAAGTCACACGTTGAACCGATTCTTCCTCCTCTGAGAGGATCTTTTCATCTAAACGGATAGCGTCTTCAATGTCTCGGAAGGTTTGATGAATGTTCTGTTGAAGCTTTTCTTCGTATCGATCCGTTGCTTTTTTCCATACAAACGTGTACTTATTCGCGTTCGCTTCCAGCTTCGTCCCATCCAAAAAGTAATTTTCCATTGATATGTATTTTCGATCTAATAAGAGCTTGATGAGTTCTGTAAATAGAGGTTCGATCATTTCTTTCATCCGTTCCGAACGGAAACGATTGATTGTTCGAAAATCTGGTGTTTGTTGTCCGGCTAACCACATCATCGGAAGATGTTCTCGAAGAGACTTCGCGATTTCACGGCAGGAATAGATCTTTTGAGTATAGGCATAGAGGATCACTTTTGTCATCATTTTGGGATGATAGGAACTGCGCCCGCCTCCTGGAAAGTGAGAAAAGAAAAGGTCATCGTTTACCTGATTAACCATAGAATTAATAACTCGTACCACATGATCTTCAGGAATTAAATCACTGTAATCCATTGGTAGAACCAATTGTCCCATGTTATAATCAATAAAAGTAGCTGAAGAGTTACTCAAAAGAATCGCCTCCGATTTTGTTTAATTGTGGGTTTGGTCGCTTACATTATAACGAATCAGGCGATTTTTTTGTATACATAAGAGGGGCTGCCCACAAAAGTCTATTGTGTAGACTTTTGGGACAGCCCCTT
>NZ_JAIBLJ010000123.1 GCF_020179385.1 Alkalihalobacillus sp. YIM B00296
ATAATTTTATGAAGTAAATTTCTTATTCAATTAAAGGGCCATATTCTGGAATAAAAAAGGAATTTAGATGAGGCATCTTGAAATTTTAAGTTATGCCAGAAAGGGATAGGTTAATGGGATAAGAGCAAATGGAAACAATCTATAAGGGGTGTACAAATTGAGAGTTGCATTCTTTGACAGAGATGGCACTATAATCGTAGATTATCCAGACCATGAATGGACTGGAATAAATCATCCAGAATTTATAGATGATTCAATTAACACATTAAAAGAAGTCATAGAGAAAGGTTATAAAATTATAATCATTACTAATCAATACATTATTAACGAAGGATACATTACGATTGACCAATACCATGATATAATAATCAATTTAAAAGTGAGTTAACTCGTCAAGGTATTGAACTGCTTGATGTCTTTTTTTGTCCACATGGTAAAAATGAGGGATGTACTTGTATAAAGCCCAAAATTGGAATGATTAAGCAAGCAATTCATAAATATCCCGAAATTAATTTGGAAGAGTCCTTTATCATTGGTGACTCAGCAGTTGATGTAGAATTAGCAATAAACATGGGAATTAAAGGTTTTGGAATAGGAGTCGGTTCTAATTACAAGAAAGAAAATATATACCAATTGAACACTATAAAAGATTTAATCCCTTATATTTAATTATTAATTTATGGCTAAGAATTTTAAATTAATAAACTTTTATTTCAAAGAAACCAGCAATAGAAGCTATTCAATTATTCCATTATACCAGCTAATATAAGTCAATACTTTTTGC
>NZ_JAIBLJ010000124.1 GCF_020179385.1 Alkalihalobacillus sp. YIM B00296
CGCTATAAAGCGCTTATAGCAGAACTTGTCGCGCGCACCCGATAGTTTAAGAAGAAATCTTTAAAGTTGAATATCTAAATCATCAATATTTATCTGATTTTCTCCGCCAACTCTAAAATAATTCCCTCTGGACCACGAACGTAGCATAACTTATAACTTTCTTCATATTGCTGTATCTCACTAAAGATTTCTGTGCCCTTCTTTTTCAATTTTGCAACAATAGCTTCAATATCTTCAACAGCAAAGCAAATATGTCGGATACCAAGGGTATTTGCAAAAGGTTGCTGAATATCTTTTTCATCTGACGGCGTATAAAATTTGACTAGCTCTATCCATGCCTGACCATCTGGCATCCCCAATCCTACACATGCCGTTTTAACATCATTAAGCCCAACTATTCTGTCCAACTGTTCTCCATCCAATTCCCATTCCGCTTGCACTTCAAGTCCTAAATCAAGAAAAAACGCTTTAGCCTCTGAAAGATTATTTACGTTTATACTCACATGATCTATTCTATTGATCTTCATATCTCATACCTCCTATTTTCCTGTTATTTTAATACCTGTATTCGTTTAAGGTTTGTTTGTTCTAATTCGCTTAAAACAGAAAATATCCTTCTTCAACAAACCTGCCCGTTAGCTTAAGTACATTTCTTCACAATCTTCTTTATAACTTTAACATGAATAGCCAATTTCCTTATTAAGTGTTATTCAACAATATGACCCTTTCGTATTATGGATTAAACATAGGAACCTCTTATTCCGCAAAACTGC
>NZ_JAIBLJ010000125.1 GCF_020179385.1 Alkalihalobacillus sp. YIM B00296
CTTCCCTTATTATCCTAGGATTAAATGGCGACACCCATATTCCCCAATCAATAACAAAGTTTACTACATAAATTAGCCATATTCGGGACAAATAAATGTTATTATTATTAAGGCTCTGTGTCCTATTTCACAATCCCATGGCATTCAAGTGCCCAGAGGTCCTTTGCTCAACTTTGGTGTTACCATTGTTGAAATACGTTTCTACATATTTAGAAAGGCATTACCCTTTCCTCTTAGCTACTACGACCTCATCCGTCAGTCCTAAATCCTCCTATCATTTTCGGTGATACCTTATATGATGGGTCTTTGCTGGTTGTTGTCGTCCCAGCTGGAAGTAGGACCTTCCCGTCGTTATCTCTGAAAATCTTTCCCTAGATGCTAGAACCTATATCCCGGCATCCCCTATAGTGCATATAACCGTTTCTTCCTATAGGGCTTCGGCCTTCCCCAATGCATCAATGGGTCGGCGAATCGCAACATTCCCTTCAACAGTTTCTGAAGGGGGAGCCATTTCGAGACTGCAGTATTCGTTAAATCCTTCTGGCCTCTAGGTTTGCTCGCCATACTGACTGTTCCTACCTTATATTCTCTGAGTAATATAGGCAGCTACGGCTTTTACGTCCGAGCAGAACGTGATTTGTTACCTCCTCACGCATCGGATATGCTAGTTGTCTGAATCGGTTAATTGACAACAGGAGACTTTCACTCCATTAGATTTTCAGCCTTGACGGCTGCTCCAA
>NZ_JAIBLJ010000126.1 GCF_020179385.1 Alkalihalobacillus sp. YIM B00296
CATGCCCATCAAGCTAAGGCAAATTAATACCCCCAATTGGAAAAAAACGCTATTCTTTCTGTAAAGAATTAGGAAAGGATGGCGTTTTCATGAGTCTTTCACTTTTAGACGAATTGAACCTCTTTTCCCAAGAATTACAACGGTGTTTGTCTCCTCGGGTTCTTCAACAACTGGCTAAAGAGGTAGGCTTTGTTCAAAGAAGCAGTAAATTTCGTGCTCAGGATTTGGTTGCGTTATGTGTATGGATGAGTCAAGAAGTGGCAAGCAGCTCTTTAACACATCTATGTAGTCAACTCGAATCCTCTACAGGAGTATTAATGAGTACGGAAGGACTCAATCAACGATTTAACCCTGCAGCCGTGCGGCTTCTTCAGCAGGTATTAACGCATCTTCTGTCTAAAAAGCTCAATTCATCTGTGATCCTTCCACACCGTTATGCTTCTCTTTTTCAACGTATCCGAGTGTTAGATTCAACCACATTCCAACTACCAGATGCTTTTGCTTCTATGTATCAAGGTTCAGGAGGTAGTAGCCATACGGCTGGTGTTAAGATTCAATTAGAATATGATCTTCTCAGTGGCCAATTCCTACACGTTCACTCTGGACCAGGGAAACAAAATGATCGAACCTACGGT
>NZ_JAIBLJ010000127.1 GCF_020179385.1 Alkalihalobacillus sp. YIM B00296
TTATTCCGGCTATATTGGGGATTTTAACATCGGCTTTAACAAACGACTAATAAACCTCTAACATTACTGGATATAGTATATATTTTTCTATTCCTATTTGGTTCATTTCTTAACACCTATTCTGAACTGCAACGAAATGAATGGAAAAAGAACTCTGATAATAAAGGGAAATTATACACTAAAGGGTTATTTAAATACTCCATGCATATTAATTACTTTGGAGATCTGGTTTGGGTAGCAGCTTTAGCCTTATTTACCAGAACACCTTGGGCGATGATCATACCGATAATTTTGTTCTGCTTGTTTGCTTTTTATAACATACCAATTTTAGATAAGTACTTGTCAGAAAAATATGGAAGTCAATTTAACAAATATAGAAGAGTTACCAAGAAATTCATTCCATTTATTTACTAAATATTATTTCCTTAGACCCTTGCAGGTACCAACGACTGGATTCATTCTCAATCTCCTCCTCAAATTTAACTTGCCAGTAACCCCTAATTCCTCCTAGTAGTATCATAGCTTCGCTTGTTATACGAGATCTCAGTCCCAACCAGCCTCAAACATGTTTCTACCAGTAGACGCCCTAAGTCAATAGAATGATAGAGTGTTTAAAA
>NZ_JAIBLJ010000128.1 GCF_020179385.1 Alkalihalobacillus sp. YIM B00296
CCTGCGAATGCAACAAGCTTTTTTGGGTGATTAAACCGATCTATCTCACCAATTTCAGAAATGATCGTGGCAGCGATTTTTTCTCCGATACCAGGGATGGATTGGATAATCTTATATTCTTCAATTTCCTTTGCGAGAGTATCTATCTCAGCCTCCAACTCTGATAGATGCTCTTTGTATTGAAGAAGCATATGAATATACATACTAAGACTCAGTAAATGACTCTGATATAGTGTCTTTTGAAATGGATTCCGTGCTGCTGCTTTTTTAAGATCTTGAGCTTTTTCTTCTGCCCATTTCTTTGAACGACTTTTACAGAATTCCTTGATTTTATTTGCCAAAGTATCTTCACTAACAGCTAAAATATCTTCTGATGCTGGGTATTCTTTTAAAATAAGCAAAGACACAACTGAATATAAGTCACCAAAAACCCCTCTGTATTCAGGAAATATTTGATCGAGTACTGCTTGAAATTGCAGCTTGGTTTGAACAAACATCCCTGTTATATTCTCATGTTGCCTTGTGAGATTACGAAGGTTCAAGAGTTGAATTCCGCGCTTCTTATATGGCTCTAAATCCTCTTTGTAATAAAGCTCACAAAGACGAAAGGCATCAAT
>NZ_JAIBLJ010000129.1 GCF_020179385.1 Alkalihalobacillus sp. YIM B00296
AACAAACGGCACAGGGCTTTTTCCCATGCCGTTTCGGATTCAATTTTATTCCCGGTGGTGTCTCTGGGCTTAACTTAATGACATTGACCTTGATGGTGCTCTTTTTATATATAAAAAAGTAAAAATTTGCAGCATATGGTATACAGTAAACCTTTTTTTGTCTTAAAACTTGTCAAGCGGCGGGTTTTCTTTAACATCGAGCGGTGTTATTCCTTTATAACTTTTCTCAAGCATTTCTTCCGTGGCTGTAAAAAACAACCCGATAAGGAAGATGAAAACAGAGCCTGATACTGTTCCAATTCCAATAGAAATTAAAAATTCGAAACCGCTTACAATAAAACCAAACAGAAACATCATAATACCTAATACAAGAACTGATCCGCCAACAGACTTGGTAGCGTTCAAAAGTTTTGTTCTGGATTTCATGTTAATCATCCCCTTTCCTCTATTATTCATTTATCTTCACAAAGTTGTCAAATACTTTTCACCGTTTGTTCAAAACTTTTGTGTGAAATACGTGTGTTTACACCTTCTGCTTATCCTTATAAAAGCTCCTTTCTTAGTAAACTGAACTGTATCCCGAATAATGGACACTTATAAAAAAGTCC
>NZ_JAIBLJ010000013.1 GCF_020179385.1 Alkalihalobacillus sp. YIM B00296
TTTACTCAAGAAACTCCTGAACTTAAGGCAGACATAGTTTTACTGTCACTAGTCCTTCTTCATATTCCGGATACGAAAAAAATTTTACAAGAATTGTTCAACATTTTAAATAGTGGTGGCAAGCTAATTATTATTGATTTTGACAAAAACGATAACATAAATCATCCGAAAGTTCATAACGGTTTTTCGCATGAAGAACTGAAAAAAAGATTATCCGAAGTTGGATTTAAATCAATTGAAATTAAGACATTCTATCATGGAAATCGTATTTTTATGAATCAAGATGCCTCAATGTTTATATCCAGTAGTATAAAGTGATTTCTTGTTTTTTGTTTACACCATGTTGAATAAAAAAGGGATATTCTTTAAGCAAGTCGAGGTTATATTCGGACGTGGGATCACTTACTCCTTAACACGAACTGCCGTGGACTTTTCCCGGAAGAGCGGTGCCCGTGCCATTGAAGGGTATCCAATGATCACTTTGCCAGGACAAGAAATCCCATGGGGTGAGCTTCATGTTGGTGCTCACAACGCCTTCATTGCAGCTGGTTTCCGTGAGGTATCAAGACCTACCAAACGCCGGGTCGTGATGCGTATCGAACTTCAGTAGGATGTCTCATTCCTTGGGAGGGGAATAGTCAAAATATTTGCCGGAATGGTTTATTTATTTGGTTTTTGGAATTCTAAACATTCAAGGAGGAGATGACTTTGAAACGAATTAACTTACTTTTAAACGTACTAGATTCAACATTCGATAAAGAGAGTTGGTATGCACCGTTTAAAGATGCTATAGAAGGACTTACAGCCGAACAGGCTATCTGGAGACCATCTGGAGAGGCGACTAAAACCATTTGGGAGAACGTTAATCACCTTATTTATTACAAAGAGAGACTTGCTGCAAACTTGGAAGGCCGTGAATGGACAAATAATCTAGACGGTGATGAAACCTTTTATCTTACCGATCAATCTAATGATGATCAGGAATGGATGAAAATCATTGAACGTTCCGAAAACGCTCAACGCAATTTAAGACAGGTATTGAGTACAATTTCCAATAGAGAGCTAGATCAAAATTCACTTGAGGGGAAATTACTGGACATCATGCTTCATGATGCTTATCATACAGGCCAAATAATTCAATTAAGAAAAATGCAAGGGTCGTGGCCATCAAATCGTTAACCGAAAGATATTTTGTTTTGGAAAAATGAATATAGGAGATTCATAACCATTCCATTAAGGAGCGTAATTCAGTAATAATGGATTCTATCCGTTATTCCAGAAAAAGGGGCTTTTCTTCAAGAGGGAGAACAGCTCCTATTGAAGTAAGAAGTGGGTTCACAAGAAGAGTATAACCTTTATATACTTTCACCTGTTCGAGAATTGTATGGATATCACTTTAAAATGAAATTATAGGTTGTATTACGAATAGAATTTTTATGCCCAAATCGTTGAGGAATATATTCAGTTTACTTTTATAACCCTAATTATTTTTAGTCATATATAATTTATTAACCCCATAAAATGATATATCTAGTTTATATGGGGTGTATAAGGATGGGTGAAAATCAAGTAACAGAAGCAATGCTTGAAAAATTTTATAGGCTTAATCAAAAGAAAAAGGAAATTGAAACTGCCATGAAGGAAATGAAAAAGCAATTCCATATTTATTTTGATGAGACGGTGGGCGAAAATGTTAAAGGGCAAGTAACAGTTGGGGATTACATATTACAAAGGCAAGTTAGAACAATTGAGAAATTTAATGAAGCGAAGACGGTAGAGAAATTAGAGGAACTAAAATTAGAAGATTTAATGGTGAAAAAACCGGATATAGACAAAATGAAATCAGCGATTAACCTTGGTATTTTAAAGGAAAATGACCTAGAAGATTGTCGGGTTATCAATATTTCTCCAGCTATCTCAGTAAAAACTAAATGAACAATTGAATGATATTTTTTTGAGAAGCTGGGATGTTGCCGCGATAACAATATGATTATGGAAACAATGAATCTTTTAGAAAGCCTTAGTCAAAAAAGGATTTCGAGTCGTTTTGAATCAGTGTTTTATATTTTAAATCGCATTCTTGTAATAGAGGGGACAGCCCAAAGTACAATATTAAAAATGGTCAAAGAAAAACGAGCCTCCAGAATCGTTTCTAAGGCTCGTTTGGCATTTTAAAGTCGTGTTTTCGCAGAGAAAGAGTTCCGGTTGTTTATCGCAGAGGAACAGACTTCTGACGGTCTAGCCACTATTGATTAAACAGGTAGTTTGAATAGAGTGACCCCTCCTTAAAACCAATGAAAAAGAGCTTCGATTGCGTATTTGTCTGTTAAAATGTGCATAGGATTGGGGTTCCTATGTGAATTCGATTTTAAATCCGAACCCGCTATTAGATCGATAGTTTTTTTCCTTTCATCCAAATATGGATCTAGTAATGATGAATAATATTGAGGGAGCCATGAGACATCCTAATCCTGTATAAAAGGTTGCTGTCATCGCACCATAAGGAACCAGTTTCGGATCGGTTGCAGCCAATCCTCCTGCAACACCGCTTGTCGTTCCCATAAGCCCTCCGTATACGATAGCTGAACGAGGGTTATCCAGACCAATATACTTAGCAATGAAAGGTGTACCGATCATGGTCAGGATAGACTTTACGAGTCCCGCTGCAATACTTAAGGTAATGACTTCTGAACTCGCTCCTAATGCAGTGCCAGTTACGGGTCCGACTATGTATGTTGCAGTTCCCGCTCCAATAGTAGTCAAACTGACTGCATCGGTATACCCGAATGCTAAAGCAATGGCTACACCCACAACAAAGGATACCACTACACCAAGAAAAAGGGAGAGGACGCCGGTGAATCCGGCTTTTTTAATTTCTTCGATGTTAGCCCCAAAAGCCGTCGCAACGATTGCAAAGTCCCGAAGCATGCCCCCTCCCATCAATCCGATGCCAGTAAAGATTCCGATATCAGATAATCCTTTCTCTCCACCTGTGGTGACCCCTCCGATGTAGGCAAGAACCAACCCGACAATGATTGCAATTGCCGATCCATGAAGCCTTCCTTTTGTCAGCTTATCTGAGAACAAGTAGGAGAAGTACATGACGACACCGACTAACGCAAACGAAAGAATAAGCCCATTTTCTTTAAAAACATCACTTAGCATCTCGAACATGATCGCTGCCTCCAATCAATTCATCGCTCATCGTGTTCTGTTTTTCCTTTCCGATTTTACTTAAAAGCGGGACTAATGCCCAACTGACAAAAACAGCAGCAACTCCTGCAAGGATGGCAAGAGGTCCTCCATCTATTGCACCGAAAACGTTTTGTTGCGCTGCCATAGCAATGACGATCGGTATGTACATTGCGCTCCAGAATGCCACACCTTCTTGTGATTTGACCGTCAATTTCTTTTTCTTCTTCAAGTGATCCACTGCCAATACAAGGATCAACATGGCGATTCCGACGCCGCCTACATTTGCTTCGATTCCAAGAATGTTTCCTAACAAATCTCCGATGAAAGCACCTGCCAACATACACAATGCTAATAAGGTAACTCCATAAATAACCAACGATTTCACACCTTTCTTCCCTTTTTTTATACGTTAAGAAAGTATAACTTTTCAGCGATGTAGCTAACTGACGTAGCAGAAAAGTTTACCAACTAAGTATAAGTGCAACTAAGGCTCAGCCTTCGCCAAGGCTTGGCAAAGCCCGAGTTTTCTTTACACAAACCAAGTGCCTTTTTTTCCGACGGGGTGGTAATATATTTGTTGTCATTCATGAAGTGATCAAAAAAATGGGGGATTTCAAAAACAGGTAAGCGCTTCCGAAAAATATACAGACGGCAATCAACTGTCGACAATTTATATCACTCATCATAAAGGGGATGGGTTAAAAAATCAAATACTTTTTTAAATTTTCTAAAAATATTGAATAATGGATAATCAGGATGTTATAATTTAAATCGACAGTCGACCAAACGATCGATAGATGGGGAGGCCACATGATGGGAAGAATCGATTTACGCAATAATGCGTTATCCAATCATATTGCAGAACATATCACAGAACAAATCATTACTGGTGAGTTGAATCCTGGAGAGAAGCTGATTGAAAGTACATATGCAGAAGAATATGGAACCAGTCGGGCTCCTGTAAGAGAGGCGATATTCCTACTGACGATTGAAGGACTAGTAGAACGGATCCCTCGGAAAGGGGCAGTCGTAAAAGCGTATAGTGAAACCGAGATTTACGATCTGTTGGAAATCAGAACAATGTTGGAATCAATGGCGATGAACCGGATAGCTGAATATGGTGTTGATGCGAAAATCCTTGAAGAGATGAAATCGATCCTTGCAAAAATGCAAGATGGGGTTGAGGTTGACGAATATACGCAGCTCAATCATTCATTTCATATGGGCCTTATAAAAAGCAGCAAAAGTGACGTCATAAAGAAAATGTATTCAAAACTGAAGCTGCCTCTGTTGAGAATTCAGAACCTTTCTTTCGGAACTGAAGGAAAGATACAGAAGTCCCTTAAAGAGCATGCGATCATCATAGATATGCTGGAAAAAAATAAAATCCAAGAAGCGACGGATGTATTGAATCAGCATAATCGAGATGTAATCTTGAACGTCCGGAAATGTTTATTTGAACAGGGCAGTCTGGATGAGAAGAAATCATAGTCTGTTTCCCAGTTTCCAGGTGATATCGAATAGAAACACCTGGATTGTGTTTTTGTGAATATTGTCGACAAACGACAATCAAAAACTGATGATGAGAAGAGTGATAAAAGTGAAGGTAGCTTTCTTGTTTCCAGGACAAGGCTCCCAGGAACCTGACATGATCAGCAAATTACCGGATCATCCAGTTATCAGGCGTATAATCGATGAAGCAAGTGATGTGCTTGACGAAGATATAAACCAGCTAGATAACAAAGATAGGTTGAATTCAAATCGGAATGTACAGGTATGTTTATTGGTTACTGGTGTAGCAACGGCCAGAGCGTTGAAAGCAGAAGGGGTGAAACCGGATATGGTGGCAGGTCACTCTGTAGGGGCGTTCGGATCGGCAGTCGTGTCAGATGCTTTGGAGTTCCGGGATGCTCTATCCATCGTGAAACGAAGAGGCGAGTGGATGGAAGAAGCCCATCCAACCGGATATGGAATGGGCGTGATTTCAGGCCTCACAAAGAGAAAAGTGGAAGAGATCATCGAGAAGGAAAAGACAGAAGATGAACCAGTGTATCTGGCTAACGTGAACTCGGATGATCAATTTACGGTTTCCGGCTCGTTATCGGGTGTGGATCGTGTATTGGAAATGATGCGGAAGGAGGGGGCGAGGAAGGCTGAGCGCTTGAATGTCAATGTCCCATCACACTGTCCGTTAATGGGGACTGTAGCCGAGAAGCTGGATGAATCTTTAAAACCCATCCCATTCAAGAATCCTTCCATACCTTATGCAGGGAACAGAAATGCCAGACCTTTACGTGATTCCCAAGCGATAAAGGAGGACTTAGCTTCCAGTGTAGCATACCCTGTCCGTTGGCATGAGGTCATTTCCTTATATTATGAATTGGGTGCTCGATTATTTATCGAGTTGATGCCTGGACGTGTATTGGCAGATCTGATCTGCCAGTCTTTTCCCACAGCCCGTTCGCTTGCTGTTTCAGCCAGCGGTTTGCATTCAGCGAAAATGTTGACTAAACAGATCCGGCAGATGCGACAATGAACAGATTTTAAAAAGTTGAAAGGAAGGATGTAAAATGACTGGAATAGACCAAATGACGAAAAGTCGATCATGGACAACGAAACGAGATGCAAAAGCGGAACGTGTTGCTGGAATTGCTGGAATCACGTCTGGAAAGGTCATACCGACAGATCGAATCGTCGAGACGATGGAAAAACTGATCAAACCGGGAGATCGAGTCGTTCTGGAGGGGAATAATCAGAAACAAGCCTCCTTTCTTTCTTCTGCTCTCAATGAGGTGGATCCAAAAAAAATCCATGATTTACATATGATCATGTCCAGTATTTCACGCCCTGAGCATTTGGACCTTTTTGAAAAAGGAATTGCAAACAAAGTGGATTTTGCTTATGCGGGACCTCAAAGCTTGCGAATAGCACAAATGCTGGAGGATGGGAAGCTGACAATGGGGGAAATCCATACATACTTGGAGTTATACAGTCGATTGTTCGTGGACCTGATTCCATCGGTGGTACTCGTTGCTGCAGAAAAAGCGGATCAGGAAGGTAACCTATATACAGGGGCTAATACAGAGGAAACACCAACGCTCGTGGAGGCGGCTGCATTTAAAGATGGAATCGTCATTGCACAGGTTAACGAATTGGAGGATGAGTTGCCACGAGTAGATATACCTGGTTCATGGATCGATTTTGTCGTTGTAGCGGATCAACCTCTCGTACTGGAACCTTTATTCACAAGGGATCCACGTCATATTACGGAACTCCAGATCCTGATGGCGATGATGACGATTCGAGGGGTTTATGAGCGGCATGACGTCCAGTCGCTTAATCATGGAATCGGTTACAACACCGGGGCGATCGAATTATTGTTACCGACATATGGCGAACAGCTAGGCCTTAAAGGAAAGATCTGCAGGCATTGGGCGTTGAATCCGCATCCGACGCTCATACCTGCAATTGAAAGTGGTTGGGTCGAAAGCATCCATTGTTTCGGGGGAGAAGTAGGAATGGAGAACTATATCGCGGCTAGGCCGGACGTGTTCTTCACTGGGAAAGATGGAAGTCTGCGTTCGAACCGGACCCTTTCACAGTTAGCTGGTCAGTATGCTGTCGACCTTTTTGTAGGATCTACGCTTCAAATCGATCGTGATGGAAATTCTTCAACCGTCACGTCAGGGCGTCTGGCCGGGTTCGGCGGGGCACCGAATATGGGACATGATCCAAGGGGAAGAAGACATTCGACCCCGGCTTGGCTGAATATGATGACCTCTGATGATCCACTTGCCAGAGGGAAAAAGCTTGTCGTCCAAGTCGTTGAGACTTTCCAATCCGGTAATTCACCTGTTTTCGTGGAATCCTTGGACGCAATAGATGTGGGGAGAGAAGCTGAACTGGCTACAACTCCTGTGATGATCTATGGGGATGATGTGACGCATGTAGTCACAGAAGAAGGGATCGCTTATCTGTATAAAGCAACAAGTTTGGAAGAACGCCGGGAGGCAATTGCCGCTGTGGCTGGCGTAACGCCAATTGGATTAGAACATGACACAAAGCGTACGAGAAAACTACGAGAAAATGGGCTTGTTGCTTTACCTGAAGATCTTGGGATCTGCAGGACAGAAGCGAAGCGTTCACTTTTAGCCGCTAAAAGTGTGGAAGAACTTGTTGAATGGTCTGATGGATTGTATGAACCACCTGCAAAATTCCGGAGTTGGTGAGGAGTGAGGAAATGACATGGTATGCAGATGAATGCAGTAAAGAATTGGCCGACCTAGCCGTCAAAGCTTTAGTGGATGAAGCTGAACTGACACCAAAGCCAGGGCTTGTGGATCAACAGGATAATGGGACGCATACAGATATGGATTTCAACCTTATGATCAAGTCTACACATGCTTTATACCCTACCTTCGAGGAAATTGGATACGTCGCCTTCAGTCAAGAGCCAACACAAGAACTCCGCGAAAAAATCGCCATGATCGGTCGAAATGGTGAAGAAACGATGATGCAGGCCACAGGAGGTGTCAACACACATAAAGGAGCAATTTGGGCGATCGGGTTGCTTGTTGCAAGTGCAGCAATCCATTCACCTAGAACGGATGTCAAACAGATTGCGATCACCGCAGGGGAAATCGCTGGAATAGAAGATCGATATGCGCCTGATATTCCCACCAATGGGTCCGTCGCCAGTCAAAGATATTGTGTTCCTGGTGCAAAGGGAGAAGCTCAACTCGGTTTCCCTCATGTGATCAAAATTGCTTTACCGGCATTGCATCAGGCACGGAATAAAGGATTGTCAGAAAGACTTTCCAGGCTGGAAACGTTGCTCACTTTATATGCCCATGTCGATGATACATGCATCCTCCACAGGGGTGGAAAGAAGGCATTGGACGTAACCAAATCGGCAGCCCTGAAAGTCATCAACAACGGGGGAGTTTCAACATCAGAAGGATGGCAAGCGCTGAAGGAACTTGACCAGTCCATGATGAAATATAAGGTCTCCCCTGGCGGAAGCGCTGATTTATTAGCAGCAGCCCTGTTTCTTGACAGTATTGATCAAAAACATACAGAAACATTGAAACTTGTAAATTTAGTGGAGGTGTAGAAATGAATACGATTCATCTTGAATTTCCTGCGACTAGACGGTTGACGAAACGTGCGCATGTCGGGGTAGTTGGTTCAGGTGATTTGGAGATTTTACTGGAGCCTTCAGAAGAACCCTTTGCGAAATTGACAGTGAGAACAGGCACAACAGGTTTTGATCAGACTTGGCAGAATGTCCTTGAAAGGTTTTTCGAGGAAAATGATGTAGCAGCCAACATCAAGATCAATGATTTCGGCGCTACACCTGGAGTGGTCAAGTTACGATTAGCTCAAGCATTGGAGGTGAGTCAGAATGACGTTGAACAACTTGAAAACTAGTTTAGTAGAGTTGGATGCCCGCAGCAGGGCAAAGGCCCTTTTAGATGAAGGGACGTTCCGGGAACTGCTTGGACCTTTTGAACAACTGGAATCTCCTCATTTGGAGGCACAAGGGATTGTTCCACAAAGTGATGATGGCGTCATTGTAGCAAGAGGTTACATAAAGGGTGAACCTGCTGTTATCATTTCAATCGAGGGCGACTTTCAAGGCGGCGGGATCGGAGAGGTTTCAGGGGCGAAAATTGCCGGGGCATTGGAGTTAGCGTTGCGGGACAATAAAAATGGAATCCCTGTACGTCCGATCTTCATTTTCGATACAGGTGGCGTTCGTCTGCAGGAAGCCAATTATGGACTGCTTTCAATCGCAGAAATCGGATCTGCCATCATTGAACTGCGAAATTATACACCAGTTGTCGGGCTGATTCCTGGAAAAATCGGTTCATTTGGAGGAATGTCGATTACAGCAGGATTATTCAGTAAATTGATCATGACCCGTGAAGCCCGTTTGGCATTGAATGGTCCGGAAGTCATCGAGCAAGAAGCAGGACTTGAAGAATTCGACTCACACAATAGACAAAAAGTCTGGCAAACAATTGGTGGAGAACAGAGGGTTGCCACCGGCCTTGCAGACATGTTGGTCGAAGATGATATTCCTTCAATGAAAGAGGCAATATACGATGTGTTTGATAAACCCGCATCGGAAAAACCGAGAAGCACCCATGTTGCACGATATCAAACCCTTTTGAGAGCAACGAATCCTTCTTACAAAATGCATCCTATCGAGATGAGGAATCTCTGGAAACAGATTGCGGAAGGAAAACCTGTTCAGCAAGCATCTACGTTTCATGAACCAGAAAATGGAGATTCTACATATAGCAGGGGACATCGATGGTTCGAAGCGTTGGCAGGTACTACATCGAAACACCCGGATGTACAGTCGATTTTATGTGCTGACAAGGAAATTGCTGGAGGTAGAGCCCGCTTCATTGCGGTCATCCCGAATCCGAATGGTCGATTTCCCCGTGCCCGAAATGGAGAAGTAGGCTTAGAGGAAGGATGGGCAATTGCTCAATGTGTCCGTGAAGCGGTTGGAGAAGACCGTCATGGAGAGAAGCGCGCAATCGTTGCGATTGTTGATGTTCCCAGCCAAGCATATGGCTTTCGTGAAGAATTGCTGGGGATCCATCTATCATGTGCAGCTGCAGTAGATGCTTATGCAACGGCAAGGCAGGCTGGCCACCCTGTCATCAGCCTCATTGTCGGAAAGGCGATTTCAGGCGCCTTTTTGGCTCATGGAATGCAGGCAAACAGAATATTGGCACTGAATGATGAAACAGTCAATGTCCATGTCATGTCCAAGCAATCGGCTGCAAGAATCACACGCCGTTCCATTGAAGAGTTGGAAAAAGCGACTAAAAAGGTCCCTGCAATGGCCTATGACATCCATTCGTTTGCAACGCTGGGTGCTTTGTTTGGAATCATTGCTGGAGTCGATGCAAACGCCCCCAGCAAAGAAGATTCCTATAACGTCATGGAAAGGATTCATGAAGCGATCAGAGATGTGAAAAGTGGATCGACGGGTCTGGAATATCGCCTGACGCGAACCGATGGACGCCAAGCATCTATCTTGGTTCGAAAAAGGTTGGAGGAACAATGGTGATCCAGCCTCATGATTTGCTGAAAATCAAGGATGGAACTCATTTAATCGAAAAAGAAAATGTACCTGAATGGCTTTCCAAGTCCATATCAGATGTCCGATTCGTTGTAGTAAGACGGGCTCCAATCATCGATGGAGAGATCCCGATTGGTATTCGAGGGAAGACGAGGACGGAAAGATTCGGGACATTCATCCCTTTGAGTGATGTAACCGAACGTATCACACCCGAACAATTGGTTGCAGAGCAAAAATGGAGAAGCCATCCTTGTTACGAACGCTTCGGTATTTTTCAAGCATTGGACCTGGTTGAGTCGGTCCTCCAACAGTATCAGCTATCCTGGGGACCGACAGGAAGTGTCGGATTTGAATTGGCAAGCGGTCAACCAACTATTACGGAAACAAGTGATTTGGATATCATCATTCGGGCAAACGATATTCCGATCAATATCGCCAAAGAGATTGTTTCTGCTTTTAAGGAAGCGAATGTAAGAATCGATCCCTTAGTAGAAAGACAAGATGGAGCCATCTCCCTGATTGAATATTCTAAAGGGCTGCCCTCTATTCTTTTACGTACAATAGATGGCCCTAAGTTGATCAACACCGTACCAGGTTATTAATCGCAAGAATTAATAAAAGAACCGAGTACTTCCTATTCTTATAGAAGATACTCGGTTTCCAAACAAAAGATTAAATGAGTGAAATGTTGTATTCCTCGATCAAATCCTTCAAGGCAGGCCGTTCATTGCCATCCCGTCCAACCACTTTTTCAGCGGTGATCATCGAGTTTAACACCGCTTCCTGCGTCGCTTCTCCGACTGCACGGATAGCTAAATCCATGTCCTCCTCATGGATCGTGGGAATAGAGAGGAGGTGATCCGGTTTTTCATGCGGAATTTTTGTCGCGGTTGAAAAACCGATGGCGATCTCGCCGCTTCCATTCGTGATGATCGAACCCGTTCGTGAAAGACCTGCGACTGTCCGTTTCAAAATCCGGTTCAATTGCCGTTCGGAAACAGGGAGATCCGTCGCCACGATCATCATGATCGAACCTTTATCTTTTTCTTCCCTTTCCTGCAGGATCACTTCCTTCAGCTCCTGACCGACAGCCTTTCCATTCACCATCAAGTCACTCATGATTCCAAAGTTGGAAACCACAAGTACACCTAACGTATATTCCCCATGGTCTAGCTTCATTTTTCTTGAAGCTGTTCCGATTCCACCTTTCAGCGAGTAGCAGAGCATTCCTCTCCCAGCACCGACAGCCCCTTCTTCAAATTCAACCGAAGCATTATCGATTGCCTGGAAAACATGATCCTTTGTTATGTATCGACCTCTAATATCATTTAAGAACATATCATTGCATTCACCTACAATCGGGTTAACCGTCCCTGTCGTTCGTCCGATCTCAGGGTTATGCTCTATCATGTATTCAATCAATGAATCGGCAGCCGTTCCGATACTCAACGTATTCGTCAACAGGATTGGGGTCTCTAACACACCCAGTTCCTGCATCTGGATGGTCCCCATCGTCTTTCCAAAACCATTGATCACATGGCTGGACGCAATCACCTTTTCACGAAAAACATTCCCCTGATGCGGAAGAACCGCTGTCACACCCGTCTGTACATCACCATCCGCAAGTGTCACATGCCCGACCGTCACCCCTTTCACATCCGTGATCGAATTCAACTTCCCAGGCTCCATCTTTCCTATCTTTACACCATAATTTTGTATCCGTTTCTGACCGTTCATCACTACCAACCTTTCACGTCTATATGTAAATACTGTTATTCTACCATTATATTAAACATATATTTTTAATGCTTTTACAATTAACCGTACAGACTGGGGTGTTAAACGTCCTTATAGATTACCATGCCGATCTATTCTTCTAAATAAAGGCTCATTAGAGATTCCGGAAGCCATAAGCCGATTTTCTAGTAATCGAACCGGGCATGTATTTGGATTACTCCCATATGATAAAGCAACTTGCTGCCATTCTCCTTTTTGGTCCTTTTACTTTGAACGAGGTTCATAAGATGGATTACTATTACTGAAAATGGTTTCTGTTTATGTTCTTAAATTTATATGTCAGACAAACAAGTTATTTGATAATTTAAATTGACAGAATATTTTATTTGTCTTACAATTAGACACAACATAAAAATACATAAACAAGGTATCAATCAGAATCAAAAGAGAAAGTAGGAAAAGTTGTGAGCCAAGTGAATGACCATTTAAAAATAAAATCTGTCAAAAGAGAGACGTTATCGAATCAGGTGATCGACCAGATCATCGAATTGTTGTTGAGCGGTCAATTGAAGCCGGGGGATAAGCTCCCATCCGAAATGGAATTGCTTGATATGTTCATGGTCAGCCGGCCTGTCTTACGGGAAGCGATCAGTTCACTCGAAACAATCGGAATTGTCCGTAGAAAGACAAGAGAAGGGACCTACTTTACCAATAAAATCGGAAGCAAGCCCTTCAAAATCATGCTGTCGTTATCGGTGGGGGATATTAAAGCATTTATCGAAACCCGGATTGCACAGGAATTGGGACTTGTCACACTCGCAGCCGAAAAGATAACCGATGAAGATTTGGGAAGGCTGCAAGACAACATCGAGAAAATGGAAGCGCGGGAAGGAGACGCGATTGAGCTTGATAAAGAGTTCCATCGTATCATCGCCTATAGTGCGAGTAATCCGATCATCGAAGGGATCATTGATCCGTTGTTAAGTATGATTGACCAGACCCAGGAAACCATCCCTCCAGAGGACCGAGACAAAGCATACACGATCGAACAGCATAAAGAAATCTATGCCGCCCTGGAAAAAAGGGACCCAATTGAATCTTATTTATGTATGTACCGACACCTGGATCATGCGAGGAAGAGGATCTTGGCTCGTCATGAAGCGAAGAATTCCCTTGATCTCGATTAAAAATAGAAAGGATGAAAAGGATGACAAATGAAAGAAAAGCACCCACAGGTATTTTAGGCTTCCCAATTACACCATTTAATGAAAGCGGTCACATTGACGAAAAGGCGTTGAGCCGCAATATCGAATTTCTATTGGAAAATGATCTGGAAGCGATTTTCATTGCTTGCGGGTCAGGGGAGTTCAATGCTGTCAGCCTGAAAGAGTATGAAAGAATGGTAGAATTGGCAACCTCTCTTGCCGGCCAGAGAGTCCCGGTCTACACTGGTGTCGGCGGCAACTTATCCGAAGCGCTGGAGCAAGCCCAGATTTCTGAAAAGCATGGAGCTGACGGCTATCTGGTGCTGCCACCTTATTTGATCGATGGGGAACAAGAAGGCCTCTATGAGTATTACAAATCGATTCTTTTGAGGACGGATTTGAATGCGATCGTCTACCAACGGGCGAATGCCGTTCTTCAGCTTGATACATTAAAGAGATTGATAGAGTTCCCGCAAGTTGTCGGGCTGAAAGACGGAGTCGGGAATATGGATCTCAATATCGAGCTTTCCCAAACGATCGGCGACCGTCTCGGCTGGTTGAACGGGATGCCGATGGCTGAAGTGACGATGCCTGCTTATGTCCCTTTAGGCTTCAATTCGTATTCTTCTGCGATCTCGAACTATATCCCGCATATCTCAAGACGCTTCTATGATGCCCTGCTGAATGATCGTAAGGAAGAAGTAAAGGAGTTATATGAAAATGTGATCCTGCCGATCAACCGGATCCGGAAACAGAGAAAAGGCTACGCCGTTTCGTTGATCAAAGCGGGGATGGAGATCATCGGATTGCCTATCGCAAACACCGTAAGACCGCCAATCGTCCCAGTTGAAAAAGAGCATTATCAGCAGCTGGAAAAGGTATTGGACAGGGTATTTGAAAAGTACCCAGCCGACAATAAGGTATCCCATTCATAACAGCGATATTACTTTGACAATCGATATCTGAAAACTACCAATAAAATAAATTTTCATCTTAAACAGGAGGCGAATCATGACCATTCAAACGAAAAGCAAACAATACTTGAACTACATAAACGGCGAATGGATTGCATCAAGCACAAATGAATGGATTGAAAATACGAATCCAGCGAATACAGAAGAGGTCGTCGGCTATGTGCCAAAGTCGAGTAAAGAGGACCTGGACAAGGCAGTGGCATCTGCTAAATCTGCACAAAAGGCATGGAAGAAATTATCCGGGGATGCGAGAGGAAAATATCTGTATAAAGCAGCTGACATTCTTGAAAGCAAGTTGGATGAAATTGCCGAATGCATGACGAGGGAAATGGGTAAAACCCTGCCGGAAGCAAAAGGTGAAACAGCCCGTGGTGTCGCGATCCTCCGCTACTATGCAGGCGAAGGGCTTCGGAAGGTCGGTGATGTCATCCCTTCAACGGACAGGGACGCGTTGATGTTTACAACACGTGCACCATTAGGCGTGGTCGGGATCATCACGCCTTGGAATTTCCCTGTCGCGATTCCAATTTGGAAAGCGGCTCCAGCCTTGATCTATGGCAATACGATCGTGTTGAAACCGGCGACAGAGACGGCGGTGACATGTGCGAAAGTCTTTGAATGCTTTGAGGAGGCAGGCTTTCCAGCAGGCGTCGTGAACATGGTGGCAGGTCCAGGTTCCGTCATCGGCCAGGGAATTGCGGATCACCCGGATGTAAACGGAATCACCTTTACAGGCTCCAACGCTGTTGGCAAAAAAATCGGTCAAGCTGCACTAGCGAGAGGCGCGAAATATCAGCTTGAAATGGGTGGAAAAAACCCGGTCATCGTCGATTCCGATGCCGATCTTAATCTGGCCGTCGATGCGACGATCAGCGGCGCATTTCGGTCTACCGGTCAGAAATGTACCGCGACAAGCCGTGTCATCGTATTGAAGGATGTCTATGAACAGTTCAAGGAAAAGCTCATTGCGAAAACCAATGAGATCACAGTCGGCGATGGCCTGCAAGAAGGCATCTGGATGGGGCCAAGCGTCAACGAAAATCAGCTGAACACGGTCCTCTCCTATATTCAAAAGGGGAGAGAAGAGGGCGCCTCACTCATTCTAGGCGGAGAAAGATTGACAGCAGGAGAGTATGAAAAAGGCTATTTTGTCCAGCCGACGATCTTTGAAAATGTGACCTCGTCGATGACGATCGCCCAGGAAGAAATTTTCGGACCGGTCATCGCCCTCCTTAAAGTCGACACGATCGAGGAAGCACTCGAGATCGCTAATGATGTAGAATTCGGGCTGAGTGCCTCGATCTTCACGTCCAATATCAAAAAGATGCTGACCTTCATCGACGATATGGATGCTGGGCTCGTCCGTATCAACGCGGAGAGCGCAGGTGTGGAATTGCAGGCTCCATTCGGCGGCATGAAGAGTTCAAGCTCGCATTCCCGTGAACAAGGTCAGGCAGCGATCGAATTTTTCACATCTATCAAAACGGTTTTTGTCAAGTGATTGGATAAAGAAGACTGTCGCTGGTAACAACCGGCGGCAGTCCATCAAAAAAGAAAAGATTGAATGAACTGGATCGTTACCAGAGGAAGCCCTCTACAATGTTTATATTAAAATTTTTGTTTGCGGAAGATTCCAGTATCAAGCAGCCATGGTTTTTTTAAGGAAAATTGTATGCGGTTACAAAATTCGAAAGGGAGAGTGTAAGATGAAGAAACTTTTAACGATTCTGTTGGTGGCGATACTTGCGCTTGGTTTAGCTGCGTGCAGTAATGAGACTTCTGGATCAGGCGAAGGGTCAGAGGTGGATGTTTCAAGGGTCAGGTTGGTGATCGGTTCAACTTCAACAGGTGGGGATACATACCAGAATGCCGATACGATCAGCCGCTATTTGGAAGATCCTTTAGGAACGAATATTAAAGTGGACGCAGTCGGGGCTGTCCGGGCGTTCCAGGAGCTGGGGAAGGCGAAGAATGACGGCAGTACGCTGATGTTTTTCCATGATATGGCGTATTTAGGCGTAGAATATGGAAGCATTCAAGAAAACAACAAGCTGGAAAATTGGACGATAGGACCTGTCGTATCGATCAATCCAGGGAATGCCTTTTTAGCGAAAGGGGACGCACCTTATGACACGATGACAGAATCTGCAGAATGGCTGAAAGATAATCCGGATGAAACGATCACCGTAGCGATCGAATCAGGCGGGGTGTCCGAAATCACGTTCGATGGTTACTATCTATGGGTGAAAGAAAAATACGGAACCGAGGTGTCTGACCGAATCAAAGCCTATGTAACAGGCTCCCAGGAAGATAAGAACCAGGCGTTATGGGATGGAAATGCGGATATCATCAACGGTTCGATCGGCGGTAACAACGAATATACGAAAGAAGGCGTAGAAGACGACATCAAGATGAAGTTCCTCGGCATTACAGCTGGCGAACGGGTGGAAGGCTATGACATTCCTACTTTCGCCGAACAAGGGATCAAAGTAGACGGAAAAGAGTTCGTATTCGATAAGGAATTCTTCTTCCTGATGCCAAAGGATGTTGAGGAAGACTTTGCTTCGAAGTTGGATGAAGCCGTAGCAGAAGTGGAAGAAAACCCGGATTATGCGAAAGACCTCGCCAAGAATGCCTATATCACGAATTACGTCCCGGCAGATGAAGCAATAGCCTATTTACTCGAAAAGAGAGAGACCTTCCAGAATATCATCAAAAACGCACCAAGCTTGGACAAGATCACCAATTAATTCAAAAAGAGGCTGTCTGTATCGAAACCAGGCAGCCTCACTCCTTCATTACGGTTAAATAGAAGAGGTGAACCCATTGAAAGACCTGCTCACGGTTGAATTGAAGTTCAGTGAATACCATACCATCTTTCCTAAAATCATGTTGACGATCCTGATCTTCCTGGCGGTTTTAATGTTGCTTCTCAATATCGTCAAAAGAATAAAGAAAGGAACGTTGACAGCGTTTCGTTTTCAATTTTTCATCGACAACTATGACAAGCTGAAGTTTTACGGAACGGTCGTGTTATTGATCGCCTATGCGCTCGTGCTTGAACGGATCGGTTTTTTACCGGCAAGCATCCTTTTCATGTTCTTGATCACATTGTTATTCATCGGAAATATAAAAAAGAAATCAATCGTTGTATCATTAGCCAACTCGTTGGCGACATCATTGGTCATCTGGTATCTGTTCGGCCAGCTGTTCGATATTACTTTACCGTAAGGAGGGTGGTTTCCAATGGATATATTCGAAATACTCAGTCCGCTTTCAGTTTTACTCTGTTTCATCGGTGTATTTATCGGAATCATTTTCGGGGCTATTCCGGGAATGACGGCTACGATGGCGATCGCCCTCTTTCTCCCGATTACCTACTCTCTGGATATGGTCGACGCAATCGCCCTATTGATTGGCTTATATGTCGGCGGGATCAGCGGCGGCCTAGTGCCGGCGGTCCTATTAAACATCCCGGGTACACCTTCCTCACTCTGTACAACCTTTGACGGCTATCCGATGACCCAGAAGGGCGAAGGGGAAAAAGCGTTGAAGATAGGGATCACAGCCTCGATCGTCGGCGGCTTTTTCAGTTTGACCGTATTGTATTTCTTTGCGCCGGTGCTCGCTTCTGTCGCGATCAAATTTTCTTCCGTCGAAAAATTCCTGATCATTGTTTTTGCATTGACCGTCATTGCTTCAATATCAAAGGGCAGCTTGCTCGGAGGGATATTCAGCGGTTTCATCGGGGTGTATTTAAGCTTGATCGGCATGTTTGCGGATAACAACCAGCTAAGGCTCATTCCGCCAGGATTTGAGGAGGAATTGGCTTACGGGTTTTCACTTCTTCCGGTATTGATCGGGTTATTCGCGATCGCCCAAATCCTGCAGGAGTCTGAAGAGGGGATGAAAGCCTCTCCACATCAGACGTTCGACTTCAAAAAAGAGAAAAAGAATCGATTCACGTTCAAAATCTTCAACGGTCAGATCATCAATACGATCCGTTCCTCGATGATTGGTACGTTTATCGGAATGCTGCCAGGGGTCGGCGGAAGTGCTGCGTCAATTTCCTCCTACTCGCAAGCGAAGAACTTTTCGAAGCATCCTGAAAAATTAGGGACAGGAGAGCCGGAAGGACTGATCGCAAGTGAATCGGCGAACAACGGTCTGATCGGCGGTGCGCTCATTCCATTACTGTCGCTGGGAATACCGGGGGACAGTACGACGGCTGTATTAGTCGGGGCATTGTTATTACAGGGTATCCAAGTAGGGCCTTTGTTCATCCCGGCCAATCCAGACTTATGGGATGGCATCATCTATGCGTTGATCATCGCGAACATTGTGATGTTTCTCTTAATGTTCTTTTCGATCAAACATATGGCAAAGATCATTTATATCCCGAAGTACATCATTTATCCGATCATCATCGTCATGTGTGTCGTCGGTTCTTACGCCATCAATAATGGTGTCATGTTTGATGTTTGGACACTGCTCTTATTCGGATTAGCAGGCTATGTTTTTATGAAAATCGGAATTCAGGTTGCGCCATTTTTAATCGGCTTCATTTTAGGGAAGGAATTGGAAAAATATTTTATTGATAGCTTAAAAGGTAGTGGTGGAGATTTGACGATTTTCTTCACAAAGGGGCCGATTGCGCTCTTGTTATGGATGTTGATCGCCATTTCGATCATCTATGCGATCATGGATAACCGGAGATCGAAAAAAGCAGGAGACCAGACCATTACACCATCAACGTAAAGAGAACAAGTTTATTATAAGTAAATAGATAAGGAGAGGATAGGATGGAATCGGTTATGACGAAAAAACATACGACCCCGACGATCGTGGAATTGTCCGTCATCCCAGTTGCCGGTCATGACAGTATGCTATTGAATTTAAGCGGTGTACACGGTCCTTATTTTACAAGAAACGTTGTGATCCTTAAAGATAGCAGCGGGAATGTGGGGGTTGGCGAAGTTCCAGGCGGTGAAGGGATCCGGAAGACATTGGAAGATTCGAAACCGCTGCTGATCGGAAGTTCAATCGGCCATTATAACAATCTATTGAAGAAGGTGCAGCAGTCATTTGCCGATCGGGATGCCAACGGGCGGGGCAAGCAAACCTTTGATTTACGCATCACCATCCATGCTGTAACGGCATTAGAGGCAGCTTTACTCGATCTATTAGGCAAACATCTTGACGTCCCGGTCGCCGCATTGCTTGGGGAAGGACAACAGCGGGATAAAGTGAAAATGCTCGGGTATTTATTTTACATAGGAGACCGGAAGAAGACGGATCTGCCTTACATCAGCGGAGTTCATGAAGAAGATGATTGGCTGCGGCTACGTCATGAAGAAGCGTTGACACCTGAAGCGATCGTCCATTTGGCAAAAGCGGCTGAAAAACGCTATGGCTTCAAGGACTTCAAGCTTAAAGGCGGTGTTCTCGAGGGGAAGGAGGAGATCGAAGCAATCCGTGCACTGGCGAAAAGTTTTCCTGACGCCCGGATTACCCTTGATCCCAATGGAGCATGGTCTCTGGAAGAAGCGATTAAGCTATGCCGGGATATGCATGGAACATTGGCTTATGCAGAGGATCCGTGCGGTGCGGAAAACGGTTATTCCGCACGTGAGGTCATGGCGGAATTCAAACGGGCGACCGGATTGCCGACTGCGACGAATATGATCGCCACCGATTGGCGGGAGATGGGACATGCGGTTCGGCTGAATGCGGTCGATATCCCGCTCGCTGATCCCCATTTTTGGACGATGCAAGGCTCTGTTCGGGTTGCCCAGATGTGTAATGATTGGGGGCTGACTTGGGGATCCCATTCCAATAACCATTTTGACATTTCGTTAGCGATGTTCACCCATGTTGCGGCAGCAGCCCCAGGGAAGATCACAGCGATCGACACGCACTGGATCTGGCAGGACGGCCAGCGATTGACGAAGGAACCTTTCACGATTTCAGAAGGGTATGTGGCGGTTCCCGTTAAACCTGGCTTTGGCGTAGAGGTAGATATGGAACAACTTGAGAAAGCCCATCAATTATATGAAGATATGGAGCTGGATGCACGGGATGATTCCGTTGCAATGCAGCATCTCATTCCGGGCTGGGCGTTCGATCCTAAGCGTCCGTGCATGGTCCGATGATTTTTTGTAAGTGGCATAAAAGAAATACAGGGAGGCTTTATTTTGAAATTTAACGCGGAACAATTAATTCACTATGTGGATGATCTTTTTAAAACAGTCGGCTTATCCTCGGAAGATAGTCATACCGTAGCGGAAAGTCTGGTTGCGGCCAATCTGCGTGGGGTCGATTCCCATGGGGTCACACGTGTTCCGATCTATGTGAAACGTTTGAAGGAAGGAGCAGTGAATCCACGTCCAGAAATCAAAGTGATCCAGGAAAGTGATGCAACTTTGTTGATTGATGGGGACGATGGCATGGGGCAGGTGGTCGGTCGAAAAGCGATGGAGATCGGCATTGAAAAAGGGAAGAAAAGCGGCGGGGTACATATCGGTGTCACCCGCTCAAGTCATTTTGGAGCAGGTGCGTATTTTGTAAAGTGTGCCGTTGAAGAGGATATGGTCGCTTTCGCCATGTCGAATGCACCGTCGACAATGGCACCATGGGGCGGGATCCAGCCTTACTTCGGAACAAATCCATATGCGTTCGGAATCCCAGCCTGCAAACACGAGCCGATCCTATTGGATATGGCAACAAGTGTCGTCGCAAGAGGGAAAATCATTATGGCCGCCCAGGATGGAAATGACATCCCGACTGGCTGGGCGATTGATGACAAAGGCCGGCCGACTACCGATTCTAACGCCGCCTTAGCAGGATCTGTCCTGCCGTTCGGTGGTCCGAAAGGATACGGGATCGCCATGATGATCGATATCATGAGCGGGGTCTTGACGGGTGCTGGCTTTGGTCCACATATCAATAATATTTACGGAGACTATGACAAACCGCAAAATGTCGGGCATTTCTTCCAATTGATCGATGTCAACCGCTTCATGCCAGCTGGATTGTTCAAGCAACGCGTTGATCAAATGATTGATGAGATCAAATCCTCTCCAGCAGCCGAAGGGGTTGAAGAGATATTCGTCCCTGGAGAAATCGAATACAGAACGGAGCAAAAAAGGCTCGAGAACGGCATCGATTTATCTGAAGAAGTCTATGAAGATATTAAAAACGCTGGAGCAGAATGCGGTGTGGACATACGAGATTATGAGAATGCCAACATCCGTTGATCAAACTGGAGAGGCTGGAGACAGCTACGTTTTGAGGGTTGGCTTTTTAAAACAAGTGGAATGTTTCGGAAATTAGAAAGGGTGAGTCATCCATGCCATTGGATCAGACACAAAAAGAAACACCTCTTTACATCAAAGTGAATGAAAATGATAATGTGGCCACGATCGTCAATTCAGGGGGGGTGAAGGAACAAACGACATTTTCTTGCGGGCTTCAACTGCAAGAGTATGTGCCAGAAGGGCATAAAGTGGCTTTAACCGACTTCAATCAAGATGAAACAATCGTCCGTTATGGGGAAGTGATCGGTTATGCGGCCGCCCCGATAAAAAAAGGCAGCTGGGTTAAAGAAGCGTTGGTGAACCTACCGACACCTACTCAGTTAGATGATCTGCCAATCGCAACAAACATACCTGACGAGCAGCCGCCGTTAGAAGGGTATACATTTGAAGGTTATCGCAATGCGAATGGCAGTGCTGGCATCAAAAATATCCTCGGTATTGCGACGAGTGTACAGTGTGTGGTCGGGGTCCTTGATTTTGCCGTTGAAAAAATCAAAAAGGAACTGCTGCCGAAATACCCTAATGTCCACGATGTAGTAGCACTCAACCACAATTACGGCTGCGGGGTCGCGATCAATGCGCCGGAATCCGAAATCCCAATTCGCACGCTACAAAGTATGTCGACCCACCCGAACTTCGGCGGGGAAGTCATGGTGGTCGGATTGGGTTGTGAAAAACTTTTACCTGAGCGGCTAATACCAGGTGATGATAAACATCTCAACATTCTCTCTTTACAAGACCAGCAAGGATTCACCAAAATGATTGAGGCCATCATGGCGATGGCAGATGAGCGCTTGCAAAAATTAAACCGGCGGGAGCGGGTGACTTGTCCGGTTTCAGATTTGGTGGTCGGCTTACAGTGCGGCGGGAGTGACGCTTTCTCTGGTGTGACGGCCAATCCTGCTGTTGGATACACGGCGGATCTGTTGGTCCGTGCCGGGGCGACGGTTTTATTTTCAGAAGTGACAGAAGTCCGGGATGCTGTCCATTTGTTGACGCCTCGAGCTGTCAATGAAGAAGTCGGTCGTGCTTTGATCGATGAGATGAAGTGGTATGACCAGTATTTACAGAGGGGAAAAGCAGACCGCAGCGCCAATCCGTCCCCTGGCAATAAGAAGGGTGGTCTGGTCAATGTCGTTGAAAAATCGCTCGGATCGATTGCGAAATCTGGGACAAGTCCAATCTCGGGTGTGTTGTCACCAGGGGAGAAAGCATCTACAAGAGGGCTGATTTTCGCAGCAACACCTGCCAGCGATTTTGTATGCGGCACATTGCAGCTGGCATCCGGCATGCACCTGCAAGTTTTCACCACAGGCCGTGGCACACCGTACGGACTAGCAATGGCACCTGTCATCAAGGTATCGACACGCAATGCGTTGAAGAGACAATGGGATGATTTAATTGATGTCAACGCTGGGCGAATCGCAACCGGAGAGGCTACGATCGAGGAGGTTGGCTGGGAGCTATTCCATTTCATATTGGATGTCGCCAGTGGCCGCAAACAAACATGGGCGGAACATTGGGGAATCCAAAACGACTTGAGCCTGTTCAATCCAGCCCCGATCACGTAATTTCAAAAGGCTGTATTCGTATAGATTGTTGTTTCTTACACCTTATTAGTATCCTTGCTATAAATCAGTTTTCAAGAGGGCGATAATAGAGTGTGGAAGTATGTTATGAAGAGTTTAGTATAGAAGCTATTAAGAAATGTGGTTTATGTGGATTCCTCATTTTACAATAAAGAAGGAATTGAAAATGGGGAATTCATTGTGAAAAACTAAATATCACTAGAAGTCCAATAGCTATTTACACAGCTATACACAAAAATAAATGGTGCTCAGTAAATTTGAAAACTTTTATAGCCTATTTAAAAAATGATTTTTAAGAAACTAATACAGTTTGTCCGATAACTAATGATTGAACATCTTGTGGGTTATCTTATTAAAAAATAATGTTGAATCGTCTTCCATAATAGAGGGCTTATCCGTGGTAAGGGTAAGCTTCTTTTTTATGAAATAAATTTATTGAGTTAGATAAAGCATTTTGAAATAATTGGTATTAGGAAGAGGACAGTTTAAAAATCCTAACAGAATGAAGGTGTTATATTGAAAAGTAATGAAAATCAAATGAGATCTAGCGGTGGCAAAGTTCAAGAATTTTATACAAAGAGGGCATTATCCTATGAATCTTTGTATGTTAAACGTCTTGGTTGGGGAAGAGAATTAGATACTTTCTTTAGCGATTCTGATTATTTACAGTCATCTTTAAAAGTTTTAGATGCGGGTTGTGGTACAGGTGTTATAACAAGGACACTCAATAAAGTTGCTCTTAAAAAAGGTTATGAAGATATAGAATTTCATGCTTTTGACCTTACTCAGGGTATGTTGGATATTTTTCAAATGCACATTGAAGAGAAAGAAATAAAAAATGTAAAATTACAGCAGGCTGATGTTTTAAAAATAGAGTCACTTCCAGAAAATTGGAACGATTATGATCTTATTATTTCATCAGCCTTATTAGAGTATATTCCTAAAGAACAGATTAGTAATGCTTTAATAAACTTAAAAAAATTACTTAAAAATGGAGGGAAAATGCTAATCTTTATTACAAGAAGAAACTTTATTACCAACATAACTGGAAAGCTATGGTGGAAAACCAACCTTTTCAAAGATGATCAATTTCACAGGGAACTTCAAGATGTTGGATTTAATAAAATCCAACAAAGAAACCTACATTCTAAATGGTCAAAATATATTATGGTTTTTGAAGTTATAAAGTAAACCTATTCTTAGAAGAGGCTCTGTCTTATAGGGGCTTATCCAAAATAGGGTAAGCTTCTTATTTATGAATTAATGATTGTTTTAGATCAAACAGTTTGAAATAATTGGTATTAAGCAATCGTGCCGGATAATTGAATAAAGAAAATATAGGGGGCAGTAATTAAAATGGACGATACAACGAACCAAAATAACAAGAGAGTCTCTTCTTCTCAAGTCCTACCGCCTATTGATGATCTTAGACAAGATGTTGAGAATTTTAGAGTTTTTGAATATATTGGTGAAGAAAAGTTGTCTGTTAAGGTTTGTCCAAATGGTTTGCCAGGTATCGTGTTTCAGCATTACAACGGGAAGTCCGGGATTCAAAGTATTGTCACGAAAACAACCCGCGTATCCCAAATACCTACATTATATCTTTACGGTCAAGTGACAGATCTTGCAGTGATGAATTTCAAAAAGGGACCTTACATAATCATCCAAGTCGTTTTGAAACCTCATGCTTTAAAAACGCTATTCGGTATAGATGCCTCAACATTGACGACCAAGAGATATGATGGGTATCAAGATTTTAGTGCGTATCAACTCAACACAGATTTGATAAACGCGAAAAATACTCATGAATGTATGACCCTATTGACGAAATATTTATTAGATAAGCTCAATCATGCTCACCCTCGAGATAGATTAATAGAGGAAAGTCTTCAAATTATTCATAGGAATATTAATACAGTTACTGTTAATCAATTAATTGAACAGCTTCATATATCTGAACGTCAGTTTGAAAAAAGATTTATTCAAACAGTCGGACTCCCGCCACAATTTTATATTCGGGTAAAGCGGTTTAACGAAGCTATAAACATGATGGATTCGGGGAAGTATGAGCGACTTAGTGATATTGCTCAAGCCCTCAATTTTTATGATCAATCACATTTCATACGTGATATCAAAGAATTCTCCGGGATTACACCGAAAAGCATTTCCCAAAAGGCTAATCAATTTCACTACGATGAAATAGGTGCTTCTTATTTAGAATAAAAGTTGACGGGAATTTACAATTCTTAAAATGAAAAGGGTAGTAGAATGGACTCATCAAATCAATAAGGAGTGCTATTAAAGTGAGAAAAGTTATTATGTTAAACAGAGTATCAATCGATGGGTATTTTGCCAGCCTGAATGAAGCAAATTTTGGTATGGATTGGTTTGTACAAGATCCCAAAGTTGACGAGGCGGTACGTTCTGGTGAAGGAGTAACTGACACACTTATATTAGGAGGTAAGACATTTCGCGGTTTTGAACAAAGTTGGACTCCATTATTGAAAGACCCTAATGCACCGAAAGAGTTAAAAGATGTAGCTGAAGAACTTACCCAATTAAAGAAGGTCGTATTTTCAAAAAGTTTAAGAGAAACAAACTGGGAAAACACGGAACTATTCGATGGGAACATTATTGAAGAAGTAAGGAAATTAAAGCAACTTGAAGGTGGAGACATACTTATAATGGGAAGTGGCACCATCGTGCAGCAATTAGCGTATGAAGGATTAATTGATGAGTATATGTTTATTGTTACGCCTGTAGTTGCAGGTGAAGGAAAGCCTTTATTTCAGGAAGTGAAACAGTTTGGTCTGACACTTAAATCTACAACATCATTTGACTCCGGAAACGTATTGCTTAGATATGAATTGAAAAAGTGATATATATGTATTGCCGAATTCTTATTGTACTGACGGTGAGTTCATTGAAGAAGTTATTCCATAATCGGGGGCGATTGCTATATAAGCAGTTGCCCTTCTACATACTTCAGATTCCGGTGGGATTGTGCAAAACTAAATATCATTGTAAAATGTACGGAAAACCATAAAGGGGAGCTCCAATTGAATACCAAGCAGTGGAGAGTAGGAATTTTTCTGTTTGATGATGTAGAAGTATTAGACTTCGCAGGTCCATTCGAAGTATTTTCAGTAACTACTTTAGAAAATGGTGATAAGCCGTTTGTTGTTAACACAATATCAGAACAAGGTAACTTAATTTGTGCTCGAAATGGCTTAAAAGTACAACCAGACTTTAGTTTTGATAATATGCCTACATTCGAAATTTTAATTATTCCTGGTGGGTTAGGTGCTAGGGAACGAGAAATACATAATGATCATGTAATAAATTGGATTGAAAATGAAAAAGAAAACGTACAACTAATGACATCGGTTTGTACGGGTGCTTTATTATTGGCAAAAGCGGGTTTATTAAAAGGTAAAAAAGCTACAACACATTGGGCAAGCCTTGAAAGACTTAAACAGGAATTTCCAGAAGTCGATGTACAACATGGAGTGAAATTCATAGATGAAGGAAATATAGTTACATCGGGTGGAATTTCAGCTGGTATTAATATGTCATTTCATATTGTAGAGCGTTTACTTGGTACTGAAGTAGCTAAACAAACGGCGAAAAGAATGGAATATGATATTGTTGTCCTTTAGACATATCTTCAACAGTAGGGGGTAATTACGACAAAGTTAGAAGTGGCTAATGCAGTGGCTTTTTTTGCATCTGATAACTCAAGCTTACTACTGGCCAAGTCTTACATGTTTGCGGAGGCAAAAGCTTGGAGGTAAGGTGGTATTAATGGAAATTTGATAAAATGTTTTTGATGATTTATTATGGGTTGTCTTAATTTAACGATTAAAAAGGAATTTCAAAAAGGTTTTCCTACCTTGATTTGAAATATTAACCCTAATAATGAACACTTATAGAAAAGTACACTATTCGGGATACAGTTTCATTACCTTCTTATAGCTCATAATAAATGTTTTAATAATTAAGGTTTTAATTTTATGGATTATAAATACATTTATTACCTATAAAAGGATTTTATCTAAAGCTTCAATAGTAACTCTTATCTTCATTGAAGTCATAACTATTCAAGGTATTCCCTCTTCTACATAATGTTGTTCTATTTTATTCATCCTGCTTTAAATTCGTAATAAAAAGAGAAACCCAGTAAGCGTTAATAAATGTTTATTTATAAACATTTTATTGATAAAATAAACAAACTGCAAATTATTTGATATTCAGTTTATAGTAGGGGTGACTATTATGATTTCAGTAAGGAACCTAATAGAAGAGCTAAAAGAAATGAATATTGAACTTGTTGCAGGAAATGACAATATAGATAATAAAATTGAACATTTAAATGTTCAAGAAGTATTGGAGAAAAGCGAAAGAATTAAAAGTAACGCTCTAATTATGACAACCTTTAATGCTTTTAAAAATATTGATCATATCTTAGACCAGTTAAATTGGTATATATCTAAAAATGTAATTGCTGTTGGATTTCATACAGCAGTTTATAAAAAAATTCCTCAAGAAGTTATAGATTACTCCAACCTAAACCATCTTCCTCTCCTTTCAATTCCATCTGAGATTCCTTATCATTTAATGTTTGAAAAGTTTAACTACTTGGTTCAAAAAGAAACTTCACGATTGAAAAAAAATGCTGATGAATTGAATGAATGCTTGTTAGAAGCAGTTTTACAGGAGAAAGAAATGGATTATATTATTCATTTGATAGGAACTTCTTTAGACAAACCGGTGCTATTTTTGGATGAATCATTAAAAATTTCCTCAATGTGGAGTAATATTACTAATACCCGCCAAGATATCTATAATCTTATGATCAAATTAAAAGAAGAACATTTTAACCTTTTTTTAGATACTCGTTTAAAGCAAGGTCAATCACAAGCAATAATTAATTCTAAAACTTGTAGAGTAACTATAATGTCCATTAATCGGGGAATAAATTTCTTTGGATTTTTAGTTCTACTTTATTCAGAAGATAATGATGTATATCAGCAATTAGTACTTAAATATAGTACAACGGCCTTAAAGCTCCATCAAGCCAAAATTAACGCTGTTAAACAATACGAAAAGAATAAAGATATTGAAATTTTTGAAGCTATTTTTCGTAATAAAGTTAAGGAATCCATAAATGTTCAGGATTTTTTTTATAAAGTAGCCAGGATTAAATATTTGTTTGTTGCTCAACCTAGAATAGGAAATGATTTAGAAAAAGGTTTTCAGGAATTAAATCAATTGTTCAGTAATATAGACCGAAATACATTTATGTGGATTTATGACAAAAAAATTATCGGTTTAATACAAAAGAAAATTAACCTCTCTCAATTACAACAATCTATTAATAGTCTGGATAACATTCAACTGGGAATGAGTGGGGAGATGAATAGATTTTCAAATATAAATCTAAGAAAATTATTTCAAGAGGCAGTTATATCATTGGATGAGTCTAATAAATGTGGTAAACATATCATCACATGGGATTCTATGGGATTAGAAAAGGTGATTCGCTATCTATCCACAAATGAATTATTTTATGATTATGACTTGGAAATTCTACGACCACTTATCGAGTCTGAACAACAAAACACCGGTGATTTAATCCATACTCTATATATATATTTAAGGAACTTTTTTAGTCTTAAGGAAACAGGCGATGAATTATTTATTCATCCTAACACCGTTAAATATCGCATTCTAAAAGTCCAAGATGTATTAAATATTGACTTTACACAACCTGAACAATATATGAAATTAATGATAGCACTACAAGTCTATTATAATAAGAAAGAATTATCTGTTAACTGACCACAATATGGTCAGTTCTTTTTGTTATTAGGAGATAAAGACGTGTATTCAATCCAATAGTAAAATGATAATAGTTCGTAAATTTGAAATTTTCAGAAAGAGGTGAAGAGTAAAATGATATATCAGATCGGACTTGGGGTTTACTTAATCATTATGGTTTTGATAGGATATTTTGCATCCAAAGGGGTTAAAACGTCTGATGATTATTTGGTTGCTGGCAGGAATTTAAGTTTACCCGTCTTAATCGGAACATTAACAGCCGGATGGCTGGGTGCTGGAACAGTCGTTGGATATGCTTCACTTGGATATAGTTCGGGATTTGGAGCTATTTGGTGGGCAGTAGGGGGATTATTAGGTGCATTTATTATAGTGCTTATCGCTTCAAGGCTAAGAAATTTAGCCCAATATACTGTTCCAGATATACTTGAGTTGCGATATAGTCCTCTTGCACGTATTTTAGGTGCTGTTCCTGTCATTCTCGCTTTTACGGCTATTGTAGGATATCAAATGAAAGCTGTTGGTTATGTTTTAGAAGCAGTTATAAATATCGATGCAAGGACAGGATTAGCCATTGGTGCTGTGGTGGTTGTACTATATACCGTTATGGGGGGGATGATTTCTGTTGCTTATACGGATGTTGCACAGTATGTTCTTCTCTTTATTGGTTTATTGGTTGCAGCCCCCATCGCCTATAATGCTTCCGGTGGGTTACCAGGATGGAGTAATTCTTTACCTTCCACACATTTTGAGTTTACAGGTGGGATGGGGTTTTTTGGAGCTCTAGCAGTTTTACTCCCGTTCTTTATGCTAGCTACAGTAGACCAAAATCTATATCAAAGAATGTTTTCGGCTAGAAATTCTTCTACAGCTAAAAAAGGTGCCATATTCGCATTAATTGGGGCAGCCTTCATAATGGGGATGGTTCTTGTTATATCGATGTCCTCACGGTCGCTTTTTTCTGATATAAAGCCTGACATGGCAGTTTATACAATTGCAACAGATTTGTTAAATCCATTTTTAGGAACTATTTTATTAGTGGCGATTCTATCAGTTATCATGTCTACTTCTGACTCTTATTTGCTCTCCCCTGCAACGAACATTGTCCGTGACATTTATCTGAGGTTCATTAATAAGGATTGTGACGATCTCAAAATTCTTAAATTAACCCGATTATGGGTTGTGATTTTAGGGGTCCTTGCCTTTTCAGGCGCAATGTGGTTTGAAACGGTTCTTGCGTATGCAATGGTTGCCTATACAATCTATGGTGCAGGGGTGTTCTTCCCGATCGTTTCTGCTTTTTTCTGGAAAAGGGCAACAAATGCAGGGGCAATTAGTTCAATAATCGGAGGGACAATTTTCACAATAATTTGGGAATTTTTTGTTCAATCTGATATACCCACAATATATGTTGGGGGAGGTGCATCATTAGTACTGATGATTGTGGTTTCTTTATTAACTATCCGGTCTGGTTCTGAAAAAATTGATCTCTTTGAGAAGGACAACGATCAATTAAAAAATAAAACTGCATAAGAAAATATATAGGAGTGTTAATCAATGAAAACAATCTTAAAAAATTGTAATTTAATAGACGGCCTGGTAAGCAATATTGTAAAAAATTCTAACATTGTGATACAGAATGAAGAAATAGTTGAGATTAGTATAGGAGAAATGAAAGACGTTCAGGATGCCCATATTATTGATTGTACGAACAAGTATGTCATTCCTGGATTAATTGACTGTCATGTTCACTTGGTGTGGGATGGCAGTGATGACCCTCAATCAAATATTTCTGGAAAAGATCCAGAAACAATTGCATTAATGGCTTACAAACATGCACTTGCAACCCTAAACACAGGTGTAACTACAGTTAGGGATGTTGCTTCACCAGGACGTTCTGTACTTAGTTTAAGAGATTCAATTAATCAAGGTCATTTACTAGGGCCAACGATTGTTGCATCTGGCCCTGCTATTTGCATGACGGGTGGACACGTGCATTATATTGGGGTTGAAGCAGACGGTGAAGATGAAATTAGAAAAACGACAAGGAAACTATTAAAGGATGGGGTGGACTTGATTAAAGTAATGGCTACTGGTGGGATTTATACTTTTGGAGAAGAGCCAGGTTCCCCACAATTAACTAAAGAAGAGTTAACAGCTACGGTGGATGAGGCTCATAAAAAGAACAAAAAAGTGGCAGCGCATGCGGAAGGTCTTATTGGTATTCAAAATTGTCTCGAAGTAGGTATTGATACGATAGAACATGGAATTTTTGCGGATGAAGAGTCTATTAGAAAGATGGCTAAAAAAGGAACATATCTTGTACCCACAATGATCGTAATGAAAAGACTTGCAAACGACGATAGTATTCCAGGATGGGCATTAGAAAAGGCAAAACAGGTAGTAGGTCCTCACCAAAAAATGCTCGAAAAAGCAATTAAATATGGTGTAAAAATTGCAACAGGAACTGATTGTGGTTCTCCTGTAACTCCTCCAGAATATTATCATGATGAATTGTTGATTATGGAACAGGCAGGAATGGATTCTATGGCCGTAATCCAAGCATCTACAAGAGTGGCTGCCGAATGCCTTGACTTACGAGATAGAGGAGTTATCTCAGAAGGTAAAAAAGCTGATATGTTAATTCTGCCCTCCAATCCATTAGAAAATCTTTCAATATTAAAAGGTGATAAAGAAATTATCAAAAACGGGAAGTTTGTTAACACAGAAAAGAGTACTACCAAATCAGAATTAGTTGTTTCATAACAATACGCTGCTTTTCTAATCTTCAACAAAGGAAAACTATGTTTGAAGTCTTGGAGGTGTAGATGTGGAGAAAATTATTAAAGGTGCTACAATATTTTACGGTGCAGACCTTGAAGAACAGCAAGGGCGTGCCATTTGGATAAAAGACAACAAAATTCATAAGGTTCTTAAAGAAAGTGAAGTACCAAATGGAGTTTCAGTAGAAAATAAGACCGGAAAATACCTTTTCCCTGGTTTAATTGATCTTCATGTACACATCATGTGGGATGGTTCTAGAGATCCTGTAGATACGCATGAGAAAGAAAGCTACGAGCAAAAATTAATAAGATCCGTTTCCAATTGCCCAAAATACTTGGAAGCTGGGATAACGACGATAAGAGATTTAGGTTCAATTGATGATATTGCACTTCATGTATCTGAAGCAATTGAACGGAGGACAATGAATGGACCGCGCATAATTGCATGTGGGAAAACGTTAACGATGACAGGGGGACACGATCCATTTTGGGGGAGATTCATAGATGGTCCATTTGAAGCTTTAAAAGGTGTGAGAGAACAAATATATAAAGGGGCTAAAGTGATCAAGGTTAGTGCTACTGGGGGTGTATATGGCAGAACCAAGGGGGAACAAGTGGATCATACTGAACTTTCCTATGAAGAACTAAAGGTAATTTGCGATGAAGCACACAAATTCGGCCTGAAGGTTGCCTCCCACGCAATTGGTAAGGATGGGATTATAAACTCAGTCAAAGCTGGGGTAGACACGATTGAACATGGCCATTTTATTAATGAAGAGATTATAGAGTATATGCTTGAGAGAGACATTTCCTGGGTTCCTACTTTGTATATTTATCACCAGATCGCAAGGCTATCTGGTGTTCCAACTTATGCACAAGAAAAAGCAAAACGCATTGTGGAAATCCATGAAGAAACGTTTTCTAAATTTTTTAATAGTGGAGTTTTAGTTGGAGCTGGTTCTGATGCAGGTTCCGTTTTAACACCACATCCTACTATTGTCGAAGAATTATTAACCATGAAAAAATTTACTAATGATCTTCTTTCAACTATAAAAACAGCAACCACCAATGCAGGGAAAATCCTAGGGATACCTGTTGGACAAATTAAAGAGAATTATATTGCAGATTTTATACTTATAGATAAAAATCCATTAGAAGATATCAAAGCTTTACAAAATGTTATAGAAGTATATCTTGGTGGTAATTTAATAAAAAGAAATAAGGAATTAGATAGTATTAATTAATTAATTTATATAATAAACTCTTCAAATATCAGCGTCCTTAGTAGCCCCCTTTTTGGTTCAGTTTCGGAATTTCACCTTCTCACGGATGATGGGGTCCAGGTAAACCCTGTGTTGATCCTCATGGGTAATCAGAGATTTGGAAACTTGATAAAAAGCTTTACGCTCATCGGGTGAAGCTCCATATTCAATTAAACCGATTGGTTTCATTCGATGGTCTTCTTCAATTGATGCAAGCCAGCCGGTTTGATCTTTTTTATATCCAGTTATAAAGACATCGGTGTACTGCCAATTGATAATCTTTAGCCATTGGTTGGATCGGATCGGTTGGTAGGCACTGTTTTTATATTTCGCTACCATTCCTTCAAGGTTCGCTTTTTTTATTGCTTCTGCAAACGGAAACTAGATCAAAAAGGTTTTATTGGTTAAATTGAATTTTAAGTAATCCAGAAAAGTGCCAGATTGTTGAATAAGGAAATTTTAATTAATATTTCTTGGAATTAATAATCTTAGCGTAAGAGTAGTGTTTTGTTGTTAGACCCAGATTGAGAGTTTTCCTCCGAGATAATCCAAATACCCATTCTTTTTTAAAGACTAATCGTCTGCAAAAAAATATTCCAAAAATAATAAGAAAAGCTGATATTACATCACCGATATTTATATTAACTCCTTCCTTTAAAAGAAGTTTAATCTCCTTACCTGCTGGAATGGCACACATGAATATTGGGAAAATAACAACTTTAGGAACGTTTATCTGGAATGTGGTTCTTGTTAATATAGGTGTCGGAAGTTGGAGGGTCATGAGAAACAATGGATACATACTCAAATTTGGCGTATGTAGTGTTGGCATTATTTATGATGCTAATTGTTTTGTTTATCAGAAAACGAATGATATTAAATAAATAAGTATTTTCTTAGTGAAGGAATATTACAGTTGGAGATGACTTTTTTCAATGAAATAACATTAACGGTCTTAAACAAATAGGGCGCAAAATCTGCAACAAGAATTGTGCTCTTTCTTAATGTTAATTAGGTTCAAGCAGATGGAGGATTAGACTAAATGTACATACACTAAAGATCAGGTTAATTCATGAAGGAATAATACCTTTTATTTGGTGGTTGGATTTCAACAACTTTTCAAGTAGTTGTTTCTCTTCCATTGAATGGTCTCCTTCAACCACAATCATTAAAACTCTGCAATTAAGACTAATCACGAAAGAAACAAGATTCGGAAGATATTCTACCTTGCAACATTTATCTTTTGCATAGATATAAACGGTACTTGAGTGCTTTTGGCAGAACTTATAAAGGTCTAATATATGCACTAGTCGTAAATGTTGGGACGACACATTAAAAGAAAAAAATTTTTTCATCGGAAATCCCCCTTGTGACTGATTTGTACTACCCTTAGTTTCTCATAGGATAACCGTTTTTTGTACCATGGGATTTTGTCGTATATAGACTTTTTTTGTTTTTAAGTAAACACTCTCTATTGGTTTCAAGTCGGACCAAAGTAATGTTTCTATTTTTAAATCTTCTGTTGTTATCACTCCGGAATTTTGGGTGAAAGAAAAGTTTTCGAGCATATCTCCAATGAAATTTATGCCTAACTCAAATAAATATTTATCAATACTTGGTTGTAAGGAGATCGATAGTAATAATTTCGCAGCCCTTTTTTGTAATTGCCAGGTGATACATATAAAACGGTTTTGCTCCTTTTGATACTAAGAAGGTCCGGTAGGAGATTGTATTTCCTTTAAAAAAGTTTGAAATAACGATATATTTGTTACCTTTTATATTAAACTGATATACCAATACACGGTTTATATCAGTGGTTGAAATTGTAACCATCTCCTTTTAGTCAACAAATTGCCAATAAGCTTTTGATTGGACAAATTTTTAGTTTGAAAAATATCTTGATTCTAATCAATACTCTTTTCATCAAATAGATTTTTATAATGTTCAGATGTCATTTTAATGAGATACTCAGGATCGACATTGAAACATTAGGCAAGATTATAGCCAGTATTCAATCTTGGGCTTGTCTTTCCCGTTTCAATTAAGCTAATGAAACTACGCTCCAGGTCACTAAGATAGGCTAGTTCCTCTTAAGTCATTTTTCGTTCAAGACGGAGTTTTTTAAGAGCACTCCCTCCATTCTCAGGCATTTGTCAGACTATGTTGTTGGTGTTGGAACATTTAAAGTGAGTTATTGTGTAAGTTAAACATAAATCGCAGCAATTTCGATGTTACTTTCGGTTAAAAATTCAATCACTTCTTTGTTTTCTAATAGCCCTTTTGTGACACTTTGCAGTTTTGTTATATCTTGATTCAAGTCCTGGGCAAATAAATAACATTATAATGTACGGTTTTATAGTTAAGTGTTTCATAGGGTCTCCTCAATGTAATTATTATAAGTAAATTTTATAATTCAACTTCAATACATTGGTAATCCCATTACTTCAAATACCTAGAACAAGTAAATATTCGTCGTCTTATACCTCCCCCATCACAAATGAAGTACTATAACCCTTCTGCACTGATTTAAGCGCTTAGATTCCTCCTTTTACTATTAATCTTTGTTCTTTTCTTCCGTGTACGGAAGATAATCAATCTAAAATTCATATCCTTCTGTTGTTTTTGAAAATTTTGAAATGAGTAGGGGAGTTAGATGTATATGGCATTTAATCTATGTATGATTTGGCAGTATGTTTATTAATAAATGAGTATGATTACACATTTAGGCAATGAATGAATTGTTATTTTTATTCATCATTAAGAAATGAAGTATTCCGTTAAAGGGCCATTTCGTATTGAGTAAGAGTACCATAAAATTCAATTTTTTTATACAGCCACCTGGTACTTGGTCGTACGTACAACGATGTATAAAAACCTGTATTAACGATAAAAAATAAACAAAAGCCTATCCCTTGAACTGTATGGGATTGGCTTTTTTGCTAACTTCATATAAAAATTTTTATGTTAACTAAAAATGCATATTAGATAATTTCAATCAAATTCCCGTCTCTCTGACACAGTCTGCAAATGCAGCGAACGTTTTGCTATGAAACTGTTCTTTTCGGGAAACCAGTCGCGTTGTTGCGAATCGGTACTGTTCCGGAACCGGATGAGCCTGTACGCGATCATCGCTCACAGCAACGGCCGATTTGGTTAGAAGCGTGTACCCGATTCCTGCTCGTACGCAGTTCAGCATCGTCTCCAACGTACTGATCTCAACGATGTTCGTGGGGGTTGCACCGACGCCATGAAGCCAATCTTCGATGGTTGCACGTAAAGGGCAGCCCTTCGAAAACACAACCCATGCTGCATTCTCAACGTCCGCAAAAATTGAAGGTTCATTTCCATCAGCGGCAGTCAGAAGGACGACTTCTTCTCGAATCTCATAGGCAACTTGCAACCGGGATAAGTCGAATTCGCCCGTAAAGAAAGCGCCATCCAACTGGCGGTTCAACACTTTCTCGTAATTAAGCGGCGACGTCCCAGTGATCAGTGATAACGCAACTTCGGGGTATTTGTTTTGAAACTTGGATAACGCACGAATAAATGGCCCAGAGGAAGCGACCGTCTCCACAACACCGATCACAAGAGGTCCGCATGGGTAATCTGGTTCTTTTACAGCCCTGGTGGCCTCCTCCATCCTAAGCAAAATATCCGAGGCATAATTGCTGAAGACGAGCCCCTTCTCAGTTGGTATTACGCCTTTCGGATTTCTCTGAAAAAGCTGGACGCCAAGCTCCGACTCCATCTTGCGAACCCGCATTGTAATGTTCGACTGAACGTAGCCCAGTTTCCCTGCCGCACGGGTTATGCTGCCCTCCTCTATGATCGCCATAAACACTTTTAAATCGGTTAACTCCATAGAAAAACCTCCAATTACACATCAATAATTTTGATGGGTATATCAATATTAATCATTTTAATATATGGAGTTAATGGAATACAATCATATTAATAAAACAAATCGCGTCGGTGACAAAAAATTGCGCTGCCACGGTATAGGAGGAATTCAATATGAGTAAATATTCTAATCTTTTTTCTACATTCCAATTAGAGTCCCTGAAATTGCCGAATCGGGCGGTACTATCGCCGATGACCCGAACAAGTGCAGAACCGTCCGGGCTCGTAAATGAACGTATGGTCCGTTATTATACCCGTTTTGCGAAAGGTGGGTTCGGTCTCATTATCACGGAAGGCATCTATCCTGATACAGTGAACAGCCAAAGTTATGAGAACCAACCCGGCATAGCCAATGGTGCACAAGCTGAGTCGTGGAGACCTGTCGTTCAGGCGGTTCAACGGGAAGGAGGAAAAATTGTCGCACAGTTAATGCATGCGGGTGCACTTGTTCAGCATGACAGATTTACGCCAATCGCTCCATCAGCAGTAAAACCTGTGGGTAAGATGCTCGAAGATCATGGAGGGAGTGGAGAGTTCGCCGTTCCGAAAGAGATGACCCGAGAGGAAATCCGCAAAGCAATCGACAGCTTCGCACAAGCTGCTCTCCGTGCTAAGCAGATCGGCTTCGATGGGGTGGAAGTCCATGCAGCAAATGGCTACCTGCTCGATCAATTCATCACCGATTATACGAACCATCGAACAGATGAATATGGCGGTTCAACGGAGCGACGAATCCACATCGTCGTGGAAGTGCTGGAAGCCATTCGTGCTGTCGTCGGCCCAGATTACATGGTAGGTGTTCGTATCTCACAAGGGAAAGTAACCGATTTTCATCACAAATGGGCAAACGGAGAGACGGATGCCAAGATTATTTTTGAACAATTAGCGACTGCATCCCCAAGTTACATCCATACGACCGAATATAAGGCGTTTGTCCCGGCTTTCGTGGAGGACGGACCGACGCTTGCCAAGCTAGCTAAGCGATACAGTGGCCTTCCCGTCATCGCCAATGGCAAATTGGGAGAACCGGAGGTAGCAAAGCTCCTCATTGAGTCGGGAGATGCTGACCTAATCGCAATCGGAACGAGTGCATTGGTCAATCCGGACTGGGTGAACAAAGTACAAGAAGGTAAAAAGTTAATCCCTTTCGACCATCATTTCTTGCATCCTATAGCGACACTGAAAGAAGAAGAAGTTATAGTCTGAGAACTTCCAGTCAATAAAGTCTGATCGTTTATAAAAAAGTTTAATCAAAATCCTGTATAAATTTATACAGGATTTTTCTTTTTTACTCTTGTTGATGTTGTAAAACTCCAGTCATGTTACTCCATTAAAGGGCGCATTTCTGGAATAAGCTTTTCGAACTAAGCAAGTTTAATTTACAAAAAATTATAGTAATTTAAAGGCTCTAGATGAAGAACTAGTGGAATATTATGATAAACTGAAAACTAAAGGGTAATGAAAGGCCTTGATTGAATTAATGGAAATTAGAAAACCTAACGATTCGGAACTTAAAAAAAAAGGTTTTAGAACTTTCTCCACAAGCTGTATTTGTACATTGTGTGTCAGAACAACAAATAATTCTAAAGTTTAATATAAAAGAATCAACTCAAACAGAAGTGATCGAAAAATTAAAACGTGTTATTGATTTCCCCATAAAAGGTGCTGCTTGGGCAGAAGATCGGTACATTTTAGAACTGGAAAATCAGGATATGATTCATAACGTAACGCCTAATTTGGAAGCAATTAGAGAACTAGAGGGTCCGGGTATAATTATTACTAGTCGAGGATTAGATAAGTATGACTTTGTATCAAGGTATTTTGCTCCAAAAATAGGAATTAACGAAGATTACGTTACGGGCTCTGCACACTGCGCATTAGCTTCATATTGGAGTGATCTCTTAAATAAAAAAGAATTTACAGCATATCCAGATTCAGAGCTCGGGGGTGAAATAAAATTAAAGATAAGGAGAACAAATTGAGTTAATTGGAGAATGTGTGACTTTACTGAAGGACATCTATATTACTAATTGATCTTCCGTAATCGGGCACTATTCTGTAGCAAGAATTGTGCTCTTTCTTTATGTTAAGAGCCAAAATTATTGAAGAAAGAATTTCAATTTGAAACAGTGGAAACAAGTTGGTTTTATAGATGTTACAATTAATAGAAATCATTTGTTCGTGAAGGAACATTAGATAGAAAGGGAATCTAAAGCTATGGTCGATTTGAGTACACTAACTATTCAAAGTTGCGATAAAGTAATAGAAAGAAAAATACGTTACGACTCCACAATTGTAGAACATAGCTGTATACTGTTAAAAGCGAAAAATCAAAATGTCGTGCTTTTTCATAAAATACTTGATTCATTTACGATGATAGCAAACCAAAATAAATTAACCATTCCTAAAGGTAGTTATACACTAGCATATTACTGGAAATATCGTCCATTTAATTTGTACATTTGGAGAGATAATAATGGGAATTATTTAGGCTCCTATTTTAATATCGTAAAAAATACATTTATAACAGATAAGTTGGTATCATTTGAGGATTTGATTATTGATATTATGGTTCTTCCTAATAGAGAATACTTTATATTAGACGAGGATGAGTTACCTGAGCCATTAGATCAATTTGAGAACGGATTTGTCCAACAAGCTCTAAACTCATTAACGGATTCAATTGATATTCTTCTTTCTCAAACTATTTCAGAAACTGAGAACACCTTTAAACATGAAGAACTTCTTCTTTGGTTGAACAACAAATGACATTATGGAAGGATTGTATTTATACAGTGATTTTCAACAATAGGGCGCGTTTCTTTAATAATCAGAAATGCCTTTTTCACTTGCATGCAATTTTAATAAGATCCTATCTGATTTTAAAAATATTAATGAAATAGTTTCTTTGCAATATTAAGGAATGAAATTAGTGCTGTAAAGTCCGCACTGTCGTTTCTTTTTATAAAAACTGTTTTAATCATTGAGTATTCCTTTGGTAGTTCAATATAGTCAATTAAAGATGTATCAATAATCTCTACTATTTTTTTTGATACAACCCCGACACCTAATCCTGCTTTAACACAACCAACTAATCCTTCGAAGCTATTGAATTCTATTTTTTTATTAGGAGTAATACCAGCATCTTTCAAATATTCTTCTGTTTTTTTTCTATAAGTACACCCTTTTCCAAAGACCAATAATTTTTCATCATTGAGGTTTTGAAAACCACTAAAATTCTTGTCACGCTTATAAATGAGCATGATTTTTTCATCTATTAGTGGGAGAGATTCGATATTCTTATGATCTACTGGGTCCGTAACAAAAGCTCCATCTAACTCGTACTTTAAAACAGATTGAACCAAATCTGTCGTATAGCCAGTATTAAGGGTTAAATCGACTTTTGGATACTCCTCACTAAAAAGAGAGATTACTTTAGGTAGTCTAATTGAAATTGTAATATCAGTTGCTCCTATTCTTAAGGGTCCAGCCACTTCTGTACCACTTGTAATTACCCTTTTTGATTCCTCCATCAAATTTACAATTTGATTAGCGTAAGATAATAACGTTTGTCCATTATTCGTAATCGAAACTCCCCTGCCATGCCTTATAAAAAGTTTAGTCCCTAGCTCATCTTCAAGTTTATTTATACTCCTAGTGATATTTGATTGCACATAGTTAAGTTCCTCAGAAGCTTTAGAAATGCTTTGATGTTTTGCAACTGATTTTAATATCCCAAGATCTTTTATATCCATACTGAACTCCACCTTATCATTTTTAATGATATCTAGTATCTGTAATATTCATTTTATATGATATCTTAAGAAGTTTATACTCATAAACAAATAAAACGAAAGATTATTTTTGGGGAGGTTACGTTATGCAGATAATTATTGATATTATTTTGCCAATATTCGCTATTATATTTTGCGGATACATCGCAGGGAGAACAGGAGTAGTTTCCGTTTCTGGGTCAAAAACTTTAAATAGTTACGTGTTTTATATTGCTTTACCTGCTCTTTTATTTTATGCAGTAGCTAATGCTCCAATTTCACAGTTAACTAATTGGAATTTTCTTTTTGCTAATCTTATAGGAATACTATCGAGCTTTTTCCTTACCATTCTATTCATGCGCATTATTTTTAAAAAGAAGTCAGCCGTTTTATCTATTTATGGGATGAATGCATCTTATGGTACTACTGGATATATGGGACTTCCTTTATTAATTGCTGCTTTTGGAAACGAAGCTGCCTTGCCAGCTGCTCTTGCTACATTGATCCACAACATTCCAGTAATAACAACAGTAATAGTAACGTTCGAGTGGGTAAGAGCAAAAGAAAACAAAAACGAGAAAGGCTTATTTTATTTCTTGCAAGACGTAATAAAACCTGTATTATTTCATCCAATTACGTTATCTGTTCTTTTAGGAATTGTTTTTTCATTATTTAATATTACGTTACCTAAATCAATAGATATTTTTGCAAGTTTTCTATCCGATGCAGCTGGTCCAACAGCTTTATTTGCTATTGGATTAGGACTTACTAATCAAAAAGAACTTTTAAAATGGTCTAGTTTAGTAAACAGAGAGGTTAATTTTCTTGTTTTTATGAAATTAGTATTTCAACCAGTTGTTACTACTTTTTTAGTATTTTTTGTGTTTAAATTAGAACCCATGTGGGCATTGACTACAATTTTAATGTCGGCACTTCCAATTGGAGCAGGTGTATTTGTATTTGCACAAAAATTTGAGAAAATAACCCAGGAAACATCTATTGGTATAGTTCTTTCCTTACTGATATCTGTTCTAACGATTTCTGTTCTTTTTATTTATCTTATAGATCTCTATTCTATATCTAAGTTGATCCTGTAAAAAATGGTACAATAGCTTAGAACTTTCGAAAAAACTTAATGTTGTCTCATATAACCTTGTTCACAATCGGGCACGTTTATTGAGGAACGCGTCTTTTCTTGTATCGGGTCATATTCCGGAATAACTTATTGTGAAAATAATGGGAATTTGAAATAATTGTTACTAGGCAAAAGCTCTTACTACTAATATATGAGGGGGTATACAATGAATAAATTAATGAAAATTAGCATTTTATTAACTGCTATTATTTTTCTTTCTCCTTTAGCATTTCATTTTTCAACAGTGTTTGTTTTAGGAGATACAGACCCGAATCCTCACAAAAACATTGAACATGCATATACTCATATGACAGATGATGTTTATTTCATTCTATCCTTAGCGAATAAACAAGATCGATCTTTAAATGAAGATGAACTGGAAACCATCAATCATCAAAAATGGTATGTTGATAATAAAAAGGATAAATTAAATAAAGAAGAATATGAACTCATGGCTGAAGTTTCAAAAATGAGTGATTTATATATTGAAGGCTCTGATCAATTTGAAAAGCATTTGAAAAGGTTACAAAGTTATTAGGAAAAGATAATTTTTAAAACAGTCGGCTAATCACCGACTGCTTTTTTATTATAAAAAAAGAAGTGATTCGAAGATCACCCCTCAAAACAGTATCCTTTATTTAAATGTATATTCTACAGTTTGTTCACCTGAGATTTTATCATAAGTATCAGCATTTATTGATTCTGCAAAAACTCAAAATTAAAAACAAGTCTTACATTCTCAAGAGGAGTTATATTTTTAAAAAATCTAATATTATGTGAGTTATTCAACTAAATGGGGCTTTAATCGAATACTATTTGACTTTCGGACCAAAAATGTAAATATCAATCTTCAGCAATCGGGCGCTTTTGTTGAATAAGAAAATTATTAAAATACCCCAAAATATACAATTTTTTATTCATTAATCGTATATTTTGGGGTTATTTGTATGCAAGAAATATACTGCCATTTCATACATATATTAAATGCCAAATACAGTTAGAGGAATTTAGAAGAGTATCATCTTTAATCAATTGAAATATTCAATTAAAGTCTATCAAAAATGTAGGTATCTTAAAAATACATAGTGAAAAAATTTAATATTAAAAAAGGGCCGAGATGCACAAACTCGCTTCATTATATATGCGAGGCGAGAAGTGCAGCTCTCCAATTGGCAAATGGTTCTAAAGGATAACATTTCAATTATAAAAAGTATCAAAGAATTTAAAGACTGATCAATATATCTCTATGTCAGGATTTTTATCCTTAAACCATCTTAGGGCAAAATCATTTTCGAAAATAATAACTGGATTTCCTACCTGGTCATGAACAAGGTAGTTCTGGTTATCTATCTTTATGTTTTTATCTTCCGACACCCAACGAGCACAGGAGTGGGGAAGAGGTTGTATATCCAGATCCACACCGTACTCTGTTTTCAGGCGATGTTCAAACACTTCAAACTGGAGGACACCTACAACCCCCAGAATGGTTTCTTCCATTTTATCTGTTTTGTAAACCTGTACAGCACCTTCTTCTGCCAACTGAGAAACACCTTTATAAAAATGTTTTTGTTTCATCGCATTCTTTGCACGAACCTTCGCAAAATGCTCTGGAGGGAATTGAGGCAGCTTCCCGAAAGAAAACGTACTTTTTGTACTGCAAAGTGTATCTCCAATTTGATATAGTCCTGGATCATATAAACCGACGATATCTCCGGGGTAGGCTTCATCAATATTCCCTCTGGATGCCGCGAAAAATTGTTGTCCTTGGGCTAACTTGACAGATTTGGTCGTACGATCATTCCATGCTTCCATACCTTTAGTAAATTTTCCTGAGCAAACCCTCATGAATGCGATCCGATCACGGTGTGCAGGGTTCATGTTCGCTTGAATTTTAAAGACGAACCCGGAAAAGTCTCGATTACTGGGATGAATAAATCCATTATTGCTATCTCGTCCCTGGGGTTCGGGTGCAAGTTCTAAAAAATGTTCCATAAAGGAAGGAATTCCGAAAGAGGAGATGGCACTCCCAAAGAAAACAGGCGTTTGTTTTCCTTGCTTGATTGCTTGTAAATCCATAGAATCTCCTGCTTCATTTAACAGTGTAATGGTCTCCTGTAGTTCAAGGAGTTGATCAGGTTCAATCAAGTCTTTTAAAACATCTTCGTTCCAATTTCTCTTATCTAATTGATAGGATTGATGTTCCTTCTGTTCATTATATAAATGGACTTTTTCTACAACACGGTCATAAACACCTTGAAAAGAATGTCCCATCCCAATCGGCCAGTTCATTGGAAAGGATTGAATCCCAAGGACCTCCTCGATTTCTTCAAGCAATTCGAAAGGCTCCCGGCCTTGTCGATCCATTTTATTGATGAACGTAAAAATGGGTATTCCACGATCACTGCAAACTTTAAATAATTTCTTTGTTTGAGCTTCCACACCTTTTGCAGCATCAATGATCATAACGACACTATCAACTGCCATCAATGTACGGTACGTGTCTTCACTGAAATCCTGATGACCAGGAGTATCCAAAATGTTGACTTTGTTATCCTGGTAGGTAAACTGCATGACACTTGATGTAATTGAGATTCCGCGTTGTTTCTCCATTTCCATCCAATCGGAGGTCGCATACTTGTCGGACTTTTTAGATTTGACTGTCCCTGCAGAACGGATTGCGCCACTTAAGAATAGGATCTTTTCAGTCAACGTCGTCTTTCCTGCATCAGGATGGGAAATGATCGCGAATATTTTTCTTTTGTTGATCTCTTCTTCTAGTTGTGATGATTTCCTCATAACAAATGCCTTTCTATCAATAATTTAAACTTCCATGATAATGGGGAGTATGATTGGGTTCCGCTTGGTTTCTTCAAAGAAATAAGAGGTGAGTAGATCTGAAATTTTCTTTTTAAGATCAGACCATTTTGTTATACCATCTGAGAGCATCATTCTGACTTCCTTTTCAATAAGCCGTTCAGCTTCACTTAACAACTCACCTGATTCTTTCATATAAACAAACCCCCGCGAAACAAGAGCAGGTCCGGAAAGCAACTCCCCATTTTTGGAATCAATCGTAATGGTGACTACGACTGTACCATATAACGAGAGGAGCCTTCGATCCCTAAGAACAATATTTCCAATATCTCCAATCCCTGTTCCATCTACATAGACTGGATTTGCAGGGAAGGACCCTGTAACTTGACCGCCATCCTCATCTAATTCAAGAATCTCTCCATTATCTAAAACAAAGGTTTTTTCAGGTTCCACACCACAATCAACAGCCAGCTTCACATGATTGACGAGCATCCGATATTCGCCATGAATCGGTACGAAATACTCCGGTTTTAACAAACGGATCATCAATTTCTGTTCATCCTGGGTGCCATGTCCCGATGTATGAATGTCACTCATTTTATTATGTATGACATTCGCTCCGATTCGTTCCAATTGATCAATCAACTTATATATTTTAGTTGCATTCCCTGGAATAGGGGATGAGGAGAAAATAACTGTATCGCCAGGTATCACTTGGATCTGCCGATGCAGCCCTTTGGCAATCCTTCCTAGAGCAGCCATTGGCTCTCCTTGGCTTCCAGTACACAATATGGTAATCTTCCGAGCAGGATATTTATTTAATTCATGCCCAGCAATAAAGGTATCATCGGGTGCTTGAATGTAACCTAACTCACGGCCAATTCTAATTGACCTCTCCATACTTCTACCAAACACCGCTACTCTACGACCGAAAGCAATTGAAGCTTCAATTGCCTGTTGTAATCGGTATATATTCGAGGCGAAGGTTGCAAAAATAATCCTACCTTCAATTTGATTAACAATGTCAAACAAAGTCTCTCTCACGGCTGATTCTGATAAAGAGAAACCAGGGATTTCGCTATTCGTGCTATCTGACATTAAACAGAAGACGCCTTCATTACCGATTTCAGCAATTTTTCCAATGTCATAATCTCCGCCCCTTGGTGTCAGATCGAATTTAAAATCGCCTGTTTGTACGATATTTCCATAGGGTGTCGATATACATACAGCAAAAGAATCGGGAATGCTATGGCTTGTTTTTAAAAATCGCACGGAAAAATTTTTGAATTCAATCCTTGAATCCTCATCAACAGGCTTTAATTTAGCGTTTCGGAGTAGATGATGTTCTTCAAGTTTCGATTTTATAAATCCGATCGATAAGTTCCCCCCATATATAGGTACATTCAATCGCTTCAAAAGGAAGGGGATGGAGCCGATATGATCCTCATGCCCATGGGTGATGAATAACCCTTTGATAAGGTCCTTATTTTTTTCCAGGAATGTAAAATCGGGAATGACATAGTCGATTCCCCGTAGTTCTTCGTCTGGAAACTTAATTCCGCAGTCAACCAAAATGATTTCATTTTCGTATTGTATTCCATACATATTTTTACCGACTTCACCAAGACCGCCTAAAGCGAATATTTTGATAGGTGGGGTAGTTTTCATGGGATACCTCCATCTTTTTATTTTCGTTTACGATGTGACTTCTTCTTCTTTTTCTTCAATAGTTTATATTGATATGTTCTTTCAATCAAACGACCTGTCCCCTTACATAAGGAACACCTGTTTATTCGCCCGAAAAACCACTTTCGTTTTATTTTACCGACACCATTACACTTTTTACATATAACCCATATTGCCACTTCACATAAACTCCTTGTATTTTTCTTCGTTGTCGATATTTATATCAGAAATTTTTATATTTTGATCAGTTAAAAACTTTAAGATTTCCCAATTTGAAAAGAATTCGTTTAACAGATTCTTATAATGGATGGGATTTTCGATCAAATCCTTATCAAATGTTTTCAAAACCCAGTTTGAATCCTTAACCATTAACAATGTATACAGACGACCGTGAGTAACAAACGCAAATCGGATTTCATTTTTATGGAATTTCTTTATTATTATATTCTCCACACAATTCACCTTCTTTCAGACATTCTTTTTGAAGGCAGCCGTTTCAGGGCGGCCATGTGTGTTGATCTATTATTCAAAGTGGCACGATTATTTTTTACATACTGCAACACCAAGAGTATACTTCACGCCTTCTCTCGGTGGTTCAATCGTCACACCACGTTGGTGATAGATCTCCAAGTTAGAAAAGGGATAGGGGGTGAAAAGATTTTCAAACTCTTCGGGGGTCAACTGGAAATAATGAAAAGGGGAGCCGCAAGGTTCATTTCGACCTTGACCAAATGGAGTTGACAAAACCAGCATTCCCCCTGGATTCAATAAATGAAATAAGTTGTTGACAAATTCTTGTTCGTTGAGTATGTGTTCGATCGTTTCAAAACTAAGTATTGTATCAAACGTTCCAATTTCTTGTTTAAGATTTGGGTTTAAGGCATCCGCGACATGGTATTGGACGAATGGATGATTGTAACGCTTTGATGCATATTCGATTGCATCCACTGCATTATCCACTGCTATAAGCTCTGATATCGTTTTTTTCTTGGATTTTGCGACAAATTGACTTCCATACCCAGAGCCACAAGCCATATCTAAAACCCTTCCGCTGACATAAGGAAGGGAGAAGTAATATCGTGCAATGTGTTCCAGATAAAGTCCGTTTGTCGGCTTCATTTCATCGGGTATAATTCGCTCGCCGGTATTTTCTAACACTTGTGTCACCGCTTCGTTTAGATTTTTTCATTGTTCTTCAATTTTTCGATGAAAATTGAAAGATCTTCTTTTTTTACTCGCCAATGGCGACCGATTTTAAAGCCTGGAATTTTATTTTCCTGAACGAGTTTATATGTTGTCATTTCGCTTGTTTGTAAATATTCGGCAACTTGGGAAACTGTCATGATTTCCGGGTACTTATCTTCCATTTTGTCCGCTCCTCTACCTATGGCTAAATTAATTATATCAAATTTCAGATATACTTAAAAGGAATAGTAGATATTTAATTATAAATGGTTATAAATGAATTACTCAAATTACACCGCTAGATACAAAACTAAGACTAACTTTGTTAAAATATAATACAGATGGAAAGGTAGGAGAGAATTTATAATGGATCACATTGAAAACTATTTAACCGGAGAGGAATACATCCGGTTCATCCAATTAGAGGAAATGTTAAATGAAGAGATAGACCTGGATATTTTGAAAAGAGCACAGGCTGAGTGGATGGTTCTTATCGAAAAAGCAAATGTAAGAAAACAAAAAGATGAAATACATTAAAACGTTCAGTTTGATTTTCAGCTTTGATAGGAGGTATACGTGTTGGGGACAGAACTACATCCTGATTATCAGAAAGAGAAGGATCGACTCGATTATACAAAAGAAATCATCGATCAAATTTTAGGCGCCACCGAACAGAATAAAGATCAATATAAAGGGAACATAAAAGATGCCTTTGTAGAGCTTGATTGGGTGGATAGCAGTTTAAGCTACATCAATATACTGACGAATACAAAATTCCTGGAGATGAATGAACGGGATTACCGTCATCTGAAACGAATCGAAAAGAAACCATACTTTGCACGGATTGATTTTCAACTGGCTGATGAATCGAAAAGCGATACATTTTGAAGAAATCAGGGACGTCGATATTACGACACGCGATGAATTACTGCAAGAATCACTGGCACAATCCAGCAGCAATCGATTGACCGATATTGTAACGACCATACAAGAAGAACAGAACCGGATCATCCGGGCGAACTTAGACGAGCCTCTCATTGTCCAGGGTGTCGCTGGTAGTGGGAAAACGACAATTGCATTGCACCGGATCTCGTTTTTTATCTATACATATGCCAAAGACTTTTCTCCGGAGGAAATGCTCATACTAGCCCCAAGTAAATTATTCTTGAACTATATTTCTGACGTTTTACCAGAATTGGGTGTTGACCGCGTCAATCAGAAAACGTTCATCGATTTTGCTTTCACTGCAATTGGGAGGAGACACAGAATCATCAGCTCAGATGAAAAATTGCATCTATTCATTGAAACAAAGCAGTCTAAACATTTACCTGACTTTAATGAAAAAGAAATAAAAAAGGTCACAAGAATCAAAGGCTCTATGGCTTTCAAACGACTGATCAATCGATATCTTCAGGAACTTGAGGAAACGATGGTTACAGATGATGATTTCACATTGGAAAAATTCAGACTCTACCGATGCGGTAAAATCAAAAACCTGTTCATCCAAGAATATAACTACCTACCATATGCCAAAAGGATTAAAAAACTAAACCGTGTTCTTAAGAGCCAGCTGAATGACCGGAGCTAGGCTATGCGGTCGGTTGGTTCAATTGTATTTTGGAGGTTAGGTAGTGTTTTTTAACAGTAATTCATTTCAAAATCACGTACCATGAAATATACTGGAAATAAATTCTGTTAGTGTTTTTGTAAGGTTTAAGAAATCTATAGATGGAAGATAAAATCATTATGATCGAGAGACAACGAATACTTGCAGGAAGATTGGAGGAAACATCATATTGGAGAAAGTAATAGTTATCGGAGGAAGCATCGCTGGGAAACTAGCTGCTAAAGCTCTGTCACATATATTTCGACAAGTAATCATCTTGGAAGCCGGTCAAAGATGGAAAGAAAAAGCCCCTAGGAAGAGAGTGCCACAAAGCTACCATCCTCATGTCTTATTAAAAGGAGGAGAAGAAGCAATTGAGAAATTATTTCCACACTTCCTTGATCAATTAATAGAAGACGGGAGTATTGTAAAAAATTTTACAAGAGATTTAAAGTGGCATCATTTTGGGTTCTGGAAACAACAGTTTCCAGGAGAATTAGTCATGGTTCAACAAAGCCGCCCTATGTTAGAGTGGCATTTACAACACCGTATTGAACAATTTTCTAATATTGCAACCAACTATTATTAGATCATCAACGTAATAAAATATCCGGAGTACGGATACGTTCCCTTAAGACAGGAAGAGAAGAAGAACTTCTTGCAAATATGGTTGTTGATGCTAGCGGGTTTGGTTCAAAGAGTGTAGAGTGGCTAAAACAATATGGTATAGAGGTTAAGGAAGAAAAGGTATGGATTCAACTTTTTTATGCCACCAGATTCTTTCGTCTGAAAAATCAGGACCGTCCAGACTGGTGTAATCTTCTGATTTCTCCCAGTTTCCCTGAAAACCCTTACGGTGCATTTATTCAAACAATTGAAGAGAATCGTTTTTCTGTTACCTTTAGTGGTTACGCCAATGAACGGGCGCCAAAAACAAATGAGGAATTTTTCGCTTATGCACAAAAGTTACCCGTCCCTGATGTGCTTCATTTTCTAGAACAAGTGGAGCCAATTTCAGAGATAAAAATACATAAGATTCCTTATCAGGTGCGTCGACGTTTTGACCTGGCGGATGTCCCGGAAGGTTTCCTGGTGGTTGGAGACGCTCACTGCCGCTTTGATCCGGTATTTGGGCAAGGGGTATCTGTCGCTGCTATGGAAGCCTTAGAGTTACAGAGGTTTTTTAAATATTTTACGTATCCTGATAAAGGGTCCACCAAAACATTTCACAAGAGAATTTCTAATTTGATTGCAACGCCATGGGAGATGGCAATTACAGAGGCATTTCGCCACCCCGATATTAATGGTGACAGACCCCTCATACAGCCGATTAAACAATGGTATAGTAAAAAAGTATATCAGCTTTCAGCTTTTGATCCGGAAGTTTATCTTAGATTAGTTAGAGTAATGAATTTAATCCGACCTCCCTTGCACCTTTTCCATCCTAAAGTAGGGTTTGCTATCTTGACCAATCAGAAGAAAAGATTAAGTGTTGATTTAAAATAAAGTCTGATAATTTTTAAAAAAGTTCGATAATTTATAATAAAGTTTGATTAAAAATTCCTGTATTGATATGCAGGAATTTTTTGTTATGGAATCGGGCCATATTCTGGTGCGAAACGTTTCTAACCTAACTTGGGAATGGTCACATTACCCAGATAAAAGTTAGACAATTCCTTCAGGAATTGAAGGATTATATCAAAGAGTCAAATGATAGAGTAACGTCTTGAAGGGCTCTCTCTGTGTCGAATAGCGCTTGATTCAGTAAGAATGATAGTGTTATAAGCTCGGCAAAAAGGCGTAAGAATTTACCGTATCAGTTCGGCTGACGAAAGCCTACCCGCGGGGGTGGTGTAAATCATGATGCTTGAGTTGAATGAATAAGGTGAGAATGCAAAAGAACCTAAAGTAAAAGGTTAAGCTGACAAACTTCTGAATGTACGGGTCTAGAATGGCAATACATAGAAATGTGTATATCACCAAATGTGAGGTTAGCAATGGATGAGTAAGACTCATTAATATGAAAATCCATGATATGTTATAGGCATATGAACGGCTAATAGGCTTACAGGAAGCACCTAAGTTCATTCCATAATAGATATAATTCAACGTTGTAAGCTGATAACGTGGAGGGCTTACTTCCTATGAAACGGTGTTAAGGAAAGCAATAGTGAGAATAGCTACTGTATAACTTATCTTTGTATCAGTGAAAGTGGTGGAACGGTACCAATGGAATGTCTAATCAACATGGAGGGATAGCCACTAGACTAATGAAGTTTCATTTAATCATGTAAGACAGTTCTTTATCGGTTAATAAGGTTCTCGTAAGACTAAAAGAGGTTCACCTCCCACGGGAGGCACTGACTTATTGAAACGGAAGAATTGAGACACGGAAGATGTTACGATTTCAGAAGTGTTGATGATTAAATCGAATTGGATTAGTTGGAACGCCGTATGAGGTGAAAGTCTCATGTACGGTGTGAACGAGGGGAAAAGGGAGCGATAACGTCAAACCCTTACCTATTCGTATGAATAAGGATTATTAAGCTGAGGGGGAGTTTAATGCAATAATGATAATAAACTTTGTTATATTTATAATTGTATAATTAATCTTATTTGTGTATTATTATCCAAAATATTTTTTAACTATCCTGAGGGAGGCTGTTGATTTTGAATTTATTGAGCATTAATAATTTATCTGAATTTCAAATAGCCGAGATTTTTGATTTGACCGACAAACTAAAACTTCATAACTATGCAAATGTTTTAAATGGAAAAACATTTATATTATTTTTCCCAGAGTCAAGTATAAGAACTAGAATTACTTTTGAAAAAGCGATAAAAGATTTTGGGGGAGAATGCATATTATTTCCTCCAGAGACTCTGGATAAGAGGGAGCAGTTAAGAGATGTTATTCAATAAATTGAAAACTGGGCTGACGGTGTGATTGTTAGACACCCGGATTTTTCAAAAACCCAGGAATTATCAAAGTACACTTCTATTCTAATCATTAATGCGATGACCTCTGATAATCACCCATGTGAGATTTTATCTGATTTGTATTCTATTAGTAAAATAAAAGAGAATTATAGGGATCTCGTGTATACATTCGTTGGTGGAGCGAGTAATATTTCGAGGTCGTGGATGAACATTGCAAAAGTTATGAACCTCAAATTTAATCATGTTTGTACAAGTGGTAATGAACTATGTAAAGATAACCTTAATTATAAATTTCATTCGGATCTTGAAACAGTATTGATGAGCAGTGATGTGATTTTGACAGATTCCCTATCCAGTGATTTACGAACAAATAAGTACATAAATAAATATCAAATAACCTTAGAGAGAATGAAATTAACAAAGAGACATTCAATATTAAATCCATGTCCACCATTTTTTAGAAATGAAGAGGTTAGTGAAGATGCTATTTCCTCAGATTATTTTGTTGGGTATACATTTAAACAGAATTTGATTAATGTTCAACAAGCTTTCATTTTATATTGTTGTGGATTAAATAAAGGTTTTTGGACTAACGAAGGGTAAAAGTTCAATAAGGGTGAACCCGTTTCAATGACCTGAGTAATTCCAGAATAGGGCGCTTAAATTTAATAAAAGGAGTGAACATATTAGTCATGACTAATATGTTCTCCTTTATTTTTTAGGTTTTTTATAATTTAGGTATTGATAACTTAAACTCGGTCAGATAGCCCTCATCTGAAAAGGCTTCTTCTGATCTATAAAGCAACATCGGGCTAATAAACATATAAAACTCCTCTTGATATTGATACATTGAATAAGGCTTAATGTAACTAGGGGTTTATTAAGTAGAAATGTTCAAGAATTTATGGGCAAAAAAGAGGAAACCAGCCTGTTATTTTTGGTTGGGTGATAATAAAGGATAACGACTCCTGTATCGTTATACACTTTGGTGTCTACAAGTTTTAGATTAGTTATATCCTTAATGTTTTTGAATAACGGTTTACCACTACCCATGATGATCGGGAAGACCCAAATCCGGTATTCATCAATTAAGTTTTCATTCGTAAGTGCTTGTACGATACTTGTACTACCAATGATTAATATATCTTTGCCAGGTTGTTGTTTTAATTTCCATACTTCTTCCCCAATATTTCCTTTTACCAATCTTGAATTATTCCATTTCACTTTTTGTAGAGTCTCTGAGAAAACCACTTTCTGTGTTTGATTGATCTCATCCGCCGTTTTACCCGTAGCAGAAGACCATAGTTCTGCAAACTCCTGATATGTCTCTCGACCTAATAACATAGTGTCTGCCTTATGATGTTGGTCGAAGGAGATTTCCTCCATTTCATCATTGAATTTAGTAGACGCCCAATCCATTTCTCCATTAGGTGCTGTAATAAAGCCATCCAGCGATACAAACGTCGATGCAATTACTTTTCTCATACTCATTCTCCTTTCAATTTCCCCCACTGTGAGAGGGCCTTCACGCAAGAGTCGACAATGTGTAGTCGGTTGCGCTCAGCAAGAGCATTTAAAGTTGTTTTCATAAACATAATATAACCCATTAGGAATATTCCTGTAAAGGAATATTTTGATTTCTTCTTGAATATTAAAATCTCAGGGTTATTCCAGAATCGGGTGCTTTTATGGAATAATACGCTTCGAAATAATAATGATGAATGGCGTACTTATATGATCATTGAGTACGCCATTCATCTTTATTTTTCAATGTAATAATATATACGAAAGCGTTTAGAAAAAACCTTCACTTATACACATCTATCATATACTTTTGCCCAAGTATCTTCTTCGGTTTTTTTGGGATTATGGGCATATACATCTATTAACATAAACGTTTAAGAGAACAAATCATCGAAAATATTATTACGTTTGTGTTTTCTCTTACGGCTGTTGTTATTGTTTAAAACTCTAAATGCTTCTATAACTTTTCTAGCAAATTGTAGTGGTGGTTCAACTGATTCGAAATGCATATACATTGCTCTAGGTTCTTCAAACAACCAGTGGTTATGAACTGCAGTAACGATGAGATCTCTTTTTCGAAGTTCTGTTAAGAGGGGGTTAACTTCTTCCTGTAAAAGAACAGTTTCTCCTAAGTTTAATGCCCTGCCTCTACTATCAATATTTTCAAAAGTAAAGAATTGAGGAATGACTAGTGGGGATTGAGTGGGGCGTCCAAGAATTGTAAATCGAAGGTTACGGAATTTTTGTACTAGACAAACATCATTTTCATCTAAACTTCCTTCTCCTCCAAGAATCCTAGCAAATTCCTGGCATAGTCTTTCAAGTTCTTCTCGATTCATAATATAGCCTCCCTTCAAAAGGATAAAAATATTAAATTGTAAAACCTTTAGTATCATATATATGAAATAACCTAATATTTGAAATGGACAAATGTATAAATCTATTAAAACAATTAATAGTGGAAGAAAAAATAGTGTTATTGTATAAATGGCCCAGTTAGATATGACTGGGGGAATCTAGCTATTCAATATTTTAATACCGTTGTTCAATTTAAGGGGACATTTCTTGAATAAGAAAGCTACATTTTTGAATCGAAAAAGGAAAGTTAAATGTTCAAATAGAAGTGAACATATTAATCAGATATCTTACAGGGAGGAGGGTGGAATTGTTTAGAACATTAGGAACTAAAATTCTTGATGGAGCGCCAAACTATTTTGTTATAGAAAATATCGGGCAGGTATCCTCTATAAACCACTTTGAAAATCTTTTACAGGAGATGAGCGAATATGTCACAAAGAAAGGTATCCCATCTGTAACGGTCGTTTTAAACGAAAAAGAAGCATTGAACAATAATTATATTGATTTACTGGGGGATTACGATTTTTGGCAGCACGACACGCAATATTTTTATAAAAGAGATCTAAATTCTTTAAAGGAATCCATACAAGTAAGATCCATCGAAATCAAATCTATTGAACAAACAACCACTGACTTATTTAAAAAAATCTGGCAAGAAGTCATGACCGAGTCACTAAATGTCCCTTCGACCCTATCCATTGAAAAGGAATTTGAGGGTATGAAATCCGAACTAGGCACTGATTATACAAAAAGTTGTCTGATCGCTTATTATGACAAAAATCCGATTGGGATGACTATGCCACACATCGAACAAGGGACCTTTGATGAAGGTCGACTATTTTATTTTGGATTAGTTCCCAAGTATCGAGGTAAAAAATGGGGAACAACACTTCATAAACTTTCCCTGCAATTTCTTAAAAGCATGGGAGCTACCTACTACATCGGTGCAACTGGATGTAGAAATATTCCAATGCAACGCATCTTTGAGGCTAACGGTTGTAAAATGTTCGAAAAGAAAATCATCTATAGGTTAAAAAGACAATCTACTTGAATTTATATAGGATCTAATAAGGCTGCTTCATTTGTATAAAAGACAGGTTCCTATCCTGAACTATTTCTCATATTTTTCAGTTTTTACATTCGGGGGCAAATCTGAAATAGGGTAGGCTTTAAAAAAGGTAGGTGCAATAAAGTGAGAAAGGTAGTAGTTTGTCTTTATGATGAGGAATGGCCGAAGATGTTTCTTCAGAAGAAAATCAAACTACAAAGCATTTATGGATCGCAGATAGTTAAAATTCATCACATAGGTAGTACCACAATAAAAGGTCTAAAAGTAAAACCAAGATATTATGCCAGTGGTTAAAATATAAACGAAGTAGATAAATTTGATGATCAAATGAGGGCAATTGGATATGAACCAAGGGGTAAAAACGGAATACAAGGATAAAAGGACTCATCATATTCACATATATCAACAGGGTGATGAACAGATAGAACGCCACTTAGATTTTAGAGGTAATTTGAGAATTAATAGTAAACTGAAAAATGAATATGGTGTTTTAAAAGAAAAATTATCAAAACAATTTCCATATGATATGGACCTATATATTAAAGGAAAATGCAACCTAGTATCTAAGATTGAGGATAAAGCATTGAAAACTGGTTTCAAAATACATAATAGTTCTAAATTAAATTGTTATTCAAGAAAAGGTGAGATTTCTGCACAAGGTGATCGCCTTTCTTTTACTGAACAATTGGGTAGGATAACGGCGGAAACGGTGTTTAAGTTTGACCAATATAAGTGCCAGGTTGTGGAATGATACAGGGAGTTTTGGGAGAGTACCAAAGTCATTATTATAAAATCAGAGGGAGTGGTGTGATAAATATGTCTCACGCTAAAGATGTTTTGGCCGATCAGTTGTTAGCAAATGCGAACGACCTTAGCTGGTACATACCGTTTTCAGAATCAGTTACAAACTTGTCAGAGGAAGAAGCGTTTTGGAAACCCAATGAGGAAAGTAATAGTATCGCTGAAATTGTACAACATCTCCTCTATTGGAATAAAACGTGGCAAAAGAGGTATCAAAAATCTCACGTTGATGCTGTTCCGCCCCTAGGTGATAATAAAGAAAGCTTTATTATTCCGAAAAACGAAAAATTTACTGACTTAAAAGAGCAGCTATTAAAAGTGCTCTTGCAGTGGCAAGATCTACTCACTGAAGAAAAAATTGAAAGTGATATTTATGGTTTTCCTGAGACTGTAAAGTGGTGGGCAGTTCTTGGGAATCTATCCACACACAACGCTTATCACATTGGACAAATCATTTATATCCGGAAACTGCAAAAGAGTTGGAATTAACACCGGGTAGGAAGATTAATGGGCAGTTCACATAAAAAGTGCATTTTTATATAAACCATGATATGAGAGCAGTATGTATTAAAAAGGTATGATTAAAACATGCTGCTTATTTTATTCCTCTTAACCTTTGTTCTGCAAAAGGGGACTTTTCTGCAATAAGGCTGATTAAAATCAGTCTAAGAACGATTCTTCCGTTAAAGGGCTCAATTCAAAAGTATTGGATTGTGCCCATTGTTCTGTTAATTGGGGAGGGTTTCCAAAAAAGGATGTGTCTCATTTTTATTTAAAATATCATTTAAGTTAAAACCATAACTGGAGTATAGTAGGGTTGTAAACAACAAAACTTGAAATAGATATGAGACCTTAGGGTTTATTACTGAAAAAACATCAAATGGAGGGCTTATCCGAAAAAGGGTAAGCTTTCTTTTTTATGAAATTAATGATTGTTTTAGAATCAATAATTTGAAATAATTGGTACTAAGCAAGAGGGGAAATTAAATTTAAAAAAGGTAGCAACTGGTTGATAGTATATATAGAAATAGCCTAGTGGTTTAATGTCAACCATTTCAAAATAAAGAATTGGAAAACTATTTATTAATAAGGTATGAGGTCGTTAAAAAAGGGTACACCATTCATTTTTTATTCAATAGTAACTATCTTTTAGAAAAGAACCTACAGAAAAGATATATAGTCATATTGTTCTTAAATATAAATTTTCCATTTGTTGAAGAAAGGCATTATAATCAAAGAATATCTAATTTGCTAAATCTTCTCAATTTTACTTAAAAGGGGCTGATATTATGGAAAACGATAATAAGGTGGTAGACCCAAGTCGTTTCGTTCTTTAGTCTAAAATCTTGATTAGGAGATGAACAGTTGAAAGCACTATTCTTTTTATACGAAGGTTATGTTGATTGGGAAATCAGCCCTTTGTCCTACATGTTAAATATTTCTGATGTCGAAATTAAAACGGCCGCATTAAGCGATGAAGTCACTCACAAAGGAAAGTTCAAAGTAAAGGTTGATTTGAATATTGAAGATTGTAATCCCGCTGACTACGATATTTTGATCATACCAGGCGGAGAGCCTGCCCCGTTTAATAAGGATGAACGATTGTTGAATCTTATTAAAGGATTTGATGAACGAGGTAAAATGATCGCGGCAATTTGCGGGGGACCAACCTTTCTAGCGGCGGCAGATGTTCTTCGTCAAAGAAAATATTCAACATCAATTGATGACAACCCTGAATATGCCCACTATTTCAATGACAATTTTATGAGTGAAAATGATATAACTGTATGCGAAAACTTAATTACCGCTGAAGGGAATGCTTATATTGAATTTGCTATTGCTGTTGGAAAAGAGTTGAAGATATTCGAGAAGACGAGTTAGAAACTGTACTCTTCTTTAAAAATCAACTAAGGGGATAAAGTTTCTTTGATCAACCATTTTTTGGTTGGCCTTTTATATCACCTTGAAAACAACCTATATAATTGATTGTGATCTTCCTCAAACGCAGCAAATTCATGGAAGTTTTTTGGGCTCATTGTTCCATTACCGGGGGCTTATCCGAAATAGGATAAGCTTCCTTTGAATACACTCCTAGGGCTGAAGCCAATAACACAATGAGTTCCTTTTCATATCGTAGGTTCAAAGAGATGAGAGCTTGTGCACCATGTTTCAAAGCGGCTTTGTAATTTTTCAATTGGTCATATCCGGCATCCATAAAGACAAAATCAAGGGCTTCCCTGAACTTAGACACATGGTCCTCTATTAATAAAGGACCTATGGACCATCATTGATATGAGTTGGTGTTACTTCAAGAGCTGTCGGTATTCACTATGCGCATCGATGGCAATATGGACCTTGTAACCGAACCAAGTGATTTTGTTTCTGAACTCATCGAATTTCGCTCCCCATGTGGCGAATCCGGAATCCATATATTTTGACTTGGGACTCTATACTGTATATAGGGACTTCACTCTCCTTGTAGTTTTTGGTTTGTTTGCCTGTAATTTCTACAATTTGGGGTTAAGTCCCTTTTTTGTCTTTAAATCCCTTGATATACGAGGGTTAAAATTATGCAAAACGCTCAATTAGCAAAAGTATCACCTAAGCTCATTAAAATATGAATACTTGTGTGACTGAACACAATTAAATAGCTTGATATAGATCAGTAACAGTAGAGATAAAGATAGAAGTAGCTGGGGATATTTGTTCGTTCATACCTAACCCTATAATTCGATACGCTTCTTGCTCAAAATCAAGAAGGGTTATAGTAGAAGGAGCATTTTTCAAAACTAATTCCGGCCTAATGTTGATACCAATATTTGCTTGTACGAGGGAAAGTATAGATTGATCATCTGAAACTTCGTATTTTACAGTGGGAACTATTTGATTATTATTAAAAAAATCCTCGACTTCATTATCCCAACCCTTTTTAGGTTTGATCAAAGGATACTTTTCTATATCTTTTACTTTCATTATCCTTTGTTTCGAAAGAGGGTTTTCGTTTGATACAATACAATGAAGTTTATCTTTGATAAGTGGTATGAACTCGATGCTTTTGTTATCAGAATCTGTTGTGAAACAAATATCCAATTCTCCAGTGCTAACAGCTTTTTCAAGACTTTTATAATCATCTTCATATATTTCAACCGTAATCCCAGGATACTTTTCAGAGAATATATTTAATATTTTGGGAATCCATTGAGAAGTAACACTTGCAAATGACCCAACCTTGATCGTCCCTGTCTTCAATCCTTTCAATGTTTGAACTTCTTGCAATAAATTGTGATGTGTTTGCATGATTCTAAGTGTATATTCATATACCCTCTCTCCCTCATTAGTTAATTGTAGTCCGGTACGGCTCCTGATTAATAGAGGGATACCCAACTCTTCCTCAAAGCTTTTAAGGGCATGACTAACCCCTGACTGAGTCAAACCTAATTCAAGACCAGCTTTGGTAATATTTCTTAACTGGACAACCTTATTAAAAACCTCATACCTTTGAATACTCATATTCTACCCCTTACATGAGAATTATTAATATAAATCATTCCAAACTTTCATTTTACTAATATCAATTGTCTGATTATACTGAAAATAAGTCAAGTAAAAAATTTGCGAATATTTAAAATCATTCAAATCATCAAAGGTTAAGAGTAACAAAGAAGTTGGTGAATTTGCCGTTATCTTAAATAAACAAAGGGGGTTACATGAATCAAAAGGTGAGTAGATATTTTGTAAACGCTTTCTTATATGTGGTGCATACTATTATTTGCTAATGTTTTGAAAAATAGTTTAAACACTTTCAATTTTCGATAGGAGGATTTTGATGGAATCAATTATAAATTGGTTGAATGGAATTGTGTGGAGTTCCGCCCTGGTTTATCTTATTTTGGGGGTTGGGTTGTTTTATTCGATTGCAACTCGTTTTTTTCAATTTAGACATTTTAAGGATATGGTAAGGTTAACGTTTAAAGGGGATAGTTCATCGGCGGGAGTATCTTCATTTCAAGCCTTAAGCATGTCAGTTGGAAGTAGAGCAGGTATTGGTAACATCGCAGGTGTAGCTACAGCTATAACCTTTGGTGGTCCGGGTGCAATTTTCTGGATGTGGGTAATGGCCATTTTGTCAGCTAGTACTTCATTTATTGAAACAACACTTGCACAAGTTTATAAAAGTAAACAGGACGGCGAATATAGAGGAGGTGCCCCTTATTACATTGGAAAAGGACTAAATGTAGAATGGTATGGTATTTTATTTGCTTTCATTACGATGGTTTCGATGACTATTCTTGTACCTGGTATCCAAGTTAATACAATTGCCCTCTCTATGGAAAGTGCATTTGGTTTTAATCCTATGGTTACTGGGACCATACTTGTTGTTTTACTTGGTGCTATTATTTTTGGAGGGGTTAAGAGAATCGCGACAACTGCACAAATAATAGTACCTTTTATGGCTATTGGATATTTTATTGTTTGTGCACTTGTTTTACTCACCAATATTTCACAATTACCTAACATATTAGCACTTATTTTTTCAAGTGCATTCAGCATGGACGCTACTTTTGGTGGATTAATTGGTTCGGCACTTGCTTGGGGGGTTCAGCGAGGAGCTTTTTCCAATGCAGCAGGCTTCGGTAGTGAAACGTTTGAATCAGGGGCTGCAGAGGTATCGCATCCTGCTAAACAAGGATTGGTACAAGCGTTATCAGTTTATATTGATACATTGATCATTTGTTCGGCGACTGGGTTTATGATTCTACTTACAGGGATGTATAATGTGGTGTCTCCAAATGGTGGGACTATTATAAATAACATAGGTGAGGCTGAACCGGGATCAATTAACGCGCAACTAGCAATTGAATCGGTATGGCCAGGATTTGGTGCTCCATTTGTTGCTATTGCTATTTTGTTTTTTGCGTTTACTAGTATCATAACTTATTCATATAAAGCAGAAACAAGTCTTGCCTATATCAATCGTAATAGAAAAGTAAAACTGACTTGGCCGTTAAATCTACTTAAAATTGGTCTGCTGGTTTTTGTATTCTATAGCAGCACGAATTCAGCGACACTTGCTTGGACAATGGGAGATTTAGGGTTCGGTATCATGACCTGGTTAAATATAGCAGCTATCTTATTGTTAACGAAACCGGCATTAAAAGTATTAAAGGATTATGAAATGCAGAAAAAAGAAGGTAAAGATCCTGTATTTAATCCTACGAAGTTAGGCATAAAAGGTGCAGACTTTTGGGAAAAGGAATATGAAGAAAGTCCAGATGAAATAGTAGCGAAAAGAAAATCCATGTAGTTTGTTGAGTTAATTAAAAAAAGTAGATACTAAATAAAGTGAATTAGACAGACGTCCCATTGGGCGTCTGTTTTTTTTTTGTGTATAACACTAATGCTTTCTCATGAAATTTTTAAGCCATGAGAATTATTAATATAAATCATTCCAAACTTTCATTTTACTAATGGTTGTTGTCTGCTTATACTGACAATAAGTTAGATAAAAATATGAATATTCTAAACATTGAGGAGGCGTACTTTTATGACAGCTAACACAATTGATAATTTTATTTTAGGTAAATGGACAACCCCTTCAGAACCCAAATATGACGAGGTGGTAAATCCTGCTACTGGTGAAGTGATTGCTAAAGTTGCTATTTCCAGTGAGTCAGATGTTCAACAAGCTGTTAAGGTTGCTAATGAATCGTACAAAACATGGAAAAAAGTTCCTGTGCCGAAAAGAGCACGAATATTGTTTCAATATCAACAATTGTTAAGCGAGCATAAAGAAGAACTCGCAGAACTTATCACAAAAGAAAATGGAAAAAATTACACTGAAGCGCTGGGAGAGGTGCAACGAGGGATTGAGTGTGTGGAATTTTCCGCTGGTGCTCCTTCACTTATGAAAGGAGAACAATTGCCTGATATTGCAGTGGGGATAGAATCAGGAATGTATCGCTATCCAATTGGAGTAGTTGGTGGGATTACCCCTTTCAATTTCCCAATGATGGTCCCATGTTGGATGTTCCCTTTAGCTATTGCATGTGGAAATACCTTTGTGCTGAAGCCCTCGGAGAAAACCCCTTTACTTGCTACACGGCTTGCTGAATTATTTCAAGAAGCAGGGCTTCCAGATGGCGTATTAAATATTGTAAACGGGGCCCATGACGTTGTGAATGAATTACTGGAACATGAAGATATTCAAGCGATTTCGTTTGTAGGTTCACAACCAGTCGCAGAATATATTTATAAAACAGCCGCTGCGAATGGAAAGCGAGTTCAGGCACTAGCTGGGGCAAAAAACCATACCATCGTGCTCCCAGATGCTGATTTGGATGTAACAGTTCCTAATATTATTAGTGCTGCTTTTGGATCGGCTGGACAACGTTGTATGGCGGCTTCAGTCGTTGTAGCTGTGGGAAATATTGCTGATGAACTCATTGCTAGATTAAAAACAGAAGCTGACAACATCGTCATCGGTGACGGCTCAAAAGAAAACGTTTTTCTCGGACCAGTCATTCGCAAGGAGCAACAAGAACGAACACTTTCCTATATTAAGGCCGGTGAAGAGGAGGGGGCCACGTTATTACGAGATGGTCGAGAAGATGAAATTGATGAAGAAGGTTCATTTGTTGGCGCTACTATTTTTGATCACGTCGATACATCAATGAAAATCTGGAAAGATGAAATATTTGCGCCGGTTCTTTCTATTGTTCGTGTTAATTCTTTAGACGAAGCTATCGAGTTCACCAATCAATCTGATTTTGCCAATGGGGCTTGCTTATTTACAGACAGTGCACACGCTGTGAGAAAATTCAGAGAAGAAATTGATGCGGGTATGTTAGGGATAAATCTCGGTGTACCAGCCCCTATGGCTTTCTTCCCTTTCTCCGGATATAAGAAATCTTTTTATGGAGATCTTCATGCCAATGGAACTGATGGAGTGGAATTTTACACAAGGAAAAAGATGTTAACGGCACGTTATTAATGAAAAGGCTAGGGGGGTTTTTATGTATTTAACTAAGAAAACTGCCGATGAACTTCGAAGTAAAGATGCCAAATATGTTTGGCATGCAATGAAAGGATACACGAATGAATCTACTTCGTTGATCGTAGATAGCGCGGAAGGCGCATGGATAAAAGATGTACACGGTAAAGAATATTTGGATGGGATGTCAGGACTTTGGTGTGTAAATATAGGATATGGCCGTGAAGAACTCGCCCGTGCTGCTTATGATCAACTCACCAAGCTTTCTTACTTTCCGTTATCGCATGGTCATAACCCTTCTATTTTGCTAGCCGAAAAACTGAACGAATACTTGGATGATGATTATGTTTTCTTTTTTTCCAACAGTGGGTCCGAAGCCAATGAAACAGCATTTAAAATAGCAAGACAATATCACCACCAAAGAGGCGACGTAAACCGTTATAAGTTTATCTCCCGTTATAGAGCCTATCACGGAAATACGATGGGAGCACTTGCTGCTACTGGACAAGCGCAAAGAAAGTATAAATATGAACCTTTAGGATCTGGCTTTATACATGTAGCCCCTCCTGATTTATATCGTAATCCTGAAGATAGGGAGACGTTAGCCAGTGCAGAGGCAATAGATCAAGTCATGAAATGGGAATTAAGTGAAACGATCGCTGGAGTCATCATGGAACCCATTATTACTGGTGGTGGAGTACTTATCCCTCCAGAAAATTATATGAAACGGGTAAAAGAAATCTGTGAAAATCACGGTGCTCTCTTAATAGTTGATGAAGTCATATGCGGGTTTGGAAGAACGGGAGAAGCTTTTGGATTTATGAATTATGGGGTTAAACCTGATGTTATTACAATGGCAAAAGGTATTACAAGTGCTTATATGCCTTTAGCTGCTACAGCTGTCAAACGTGAAATATTTGAAGAATTTGTAGGAAATAGCGACTACGACCGTTTTAGACATGTGAATACGTATGGCGGAAGTCCTGCTTCTTGTGCTGTAGCGTTGAAAAACATGGAGATAATGGAAGAAGAGAATTTATTTGAACGTTCGAAGGAAATGGGACAACGCCTTTTAAACGATTTAGAAGTTTTAAAAGCCCACCCTAACGTGGGGGATGTGCGCGGTAAAGGTTTATTATTGGGAATTGAACTTGTAGAAGACAAACGTACAAAAGATCCTATCGAGTATTCAAAAATAGAAACCGTTATGAAAGCCTGCAAAAATAAAGGCCTTCTTATAGGTAACAATAAAGACACTGTTGCCGGGCACAACAATATTATTCAGTTATGCCCCCCTTTAAGCATAACGGAACAGGATTATCAATTTATCGTAGAAACCTTATTAGAAAGCTTTCAGTCTATTTAATTTATTATTTCCTATAAAAATTTGCTGCGCCTCTTCATAAGTGGTGCCAAATTTTATACTACTTGAGAAGGAGTGTGAGGTATGCAAACAACTATCCGAGGTTATGAAAGCGTTTTAAAAGACAAAAAAGATGTTCAGAAAATGTATATAAATGGTGAATGGATCGAGAGTTCTTCAAAAAAAACCAGGGAAATCTTAAACCCAGCAAATAATGAAGTTATTGCCACAGTCACACAAGCTGACTCCAGCGAAGTAGATTTTGCCGTTCAATCCGCTAAGGCTGCTTTTTATAAGAATGGTTGGAATACCACCTACGCACGAACAAGAGCGGATCTTCTATTAAAAGTTGCAGATAAATTAGAGGAAAGAAAAGAAGAGTTTGCCATGCTGGAAACATTAAACAATGGAAAGATATACGAGGATTCTATGGTGGACATAGAGGATGCTATTAACCAATTTCAGTATTATGCGGGTCTTGCAACCAAACCTCATGGTCAAACCTATGAGGTTCCAGATGAAATACAGGCAATGGTAGTACGTGAGCCTATGGGGGTAGCAGCTTTAATCGCTCCATGGAATTATCCGCTCGTAATGGCTACGCAAAAAATGTCGGCAGCTCTAGCAGCAGGATGTACTGTAGTTGTAAAACCAGATAAGCAGACTCCCCTAACTCTTATTAGGCTATTTGAAGTCATTGATGAAGTCGGTTTTCCAAAAGGGGTTGCCAATCTAGTTTTAGGAACTGGATCAGTAGTCGGTGACACTTTGGTGAATCATCCAGATGTAGATAAAGTTTCTTTTACTGGAAGTACTGATACTGGAAAGCACATTATGAAAAACGCAGCCAATACGGTGAAAAATATTAGTTTAGAACTTGGTGGCAAATCACCAAATATTGTTTTTGCCGATGCGGATTTTGATACTGCTGTTGATTATGCATTGCTGGGTATCTTTGCTGGTACGGGACAAATTTGTTCAGCTGGTTCTCGGTTGATTCTGGAAAGCAGCTTATATGAGCAATTTGTAGAGGAGCTTACCGCTAGAGCAAAGAAAATTAAAATTGGTCCTGGTTGGGATGAAAATACAGAAATGGGTCCACTGATATCAAAAGATCACATGAACAGGGTGCTCGATTATATTCGAATCGGTAAAGCTGAAGGTGCTGAACTTCTATGCGGGGGAAAGCAAGTATTAGACGGCGACCTGGCTCAAGGGAATTATGTGGAGCCGACTATCTTTACAAACACTACATCTGAAATGCGAATTGTACAGGAAGAAATTTTCGGTCCTGTGCTCGTTATTCAAGTGTTTGATACGGAAGAAGAAGCAATAGAATTAGCAAATGGCACTGACTTCGGGCTTGCTGCGGCTGTTTTCACAAATGATGGCGCTAAAGCTCAGAGAGTGATTCGAAAACTGCAAGCAGGTATAACTTGGATTAACACCTATCACCCTACGTTCAATGAAGCTCCTTGGAGTGGTTACAAACATAGTGGTTTCGGCGGTGGAGACCTTGGAACCTACGGTTTTGAAGAATATTTGTATAAAAAGCAAGTTAACACAGCATTGGAAGTCAAACCCTCCGGTTTTTATAAAGGGTGATAGAAAGATTATAGGAGGTACACCCTCATGAATAGTTTTGATGTTGTGGTGATTGGTGCTGGCATTATCGGATGCAGTGTTGCATACCACCTATCTAAAACAGGATACACTGTAGCGCTAGTTGACAAAGGGGATGTCGCTTCAGGTACTTCTAGTCGTTGTGATGCAGTTGCTCTAATTTGTGACAAAAAACCTGGCATAGATACTGAAATGGGTTTTACAAGTATTCAACTATATAAAAAATTGGCTAAAGAGTTATCCTTTGACTTTGAATTTTCTTCCAGAGGCAGCTTATATGTGTGCGAAACAGATCAAGAACTAGAAATTGCTAATAACTATGTCAATGAGCAAGCAGCAGCTGGGTATGACATGAAAATGGTAGATGAAAAAGAACTTCTGGATATTGAACCATATTTGGCCAAGGACTTAGCGGGGGGAATATGGACAGAGGTAGATTCTACCATGAACCCGTATCTCGTTTGTTTTGCCTTTGTTGAAGAAGCAAAAAAATATGGTTTAAAACTTTATTCTAATCATGAAGTGAAAGCTATAAAAAAGAGACCGGATGGTAGTGTTGAAGCTGTTGTTACTGATAAAACGACGATACACACAAAAAAGATTGTAAATTGTGCCGGTGTATGGGCAGGTAAGATTGGCCAACTGGTAGGAATCGATATTCCCATAAAGCCACGAAAAGGGATGGTCCTTGTATCAGAAAAAACAAAACCTGTCGTTAGTCAAAAGGTTCATGAATTTGGTTATATGTTATCGAAATTTGAAGATATAAACTATTCACGAAATGTAAGCAAAGTGGTTGAAGAAAACAATATTGCTTTTACTATTGAGCCAACAGAAGCAGGAAATTTCCTTTTAGGAGGCCACCGCTCATTTAAAGGGTATGACATTACATCAGAAAATAGAGTTATGCGTGGCATTGCAGAAAGAGCTTTACGCTTCTTACCCGTTTTGAAGGACATAGCATGTATTCGTTCTTATGCAGGGATTCGGCCATGGGTTGTTGATCATTTGCCAATTGTTTCAGATGTAGAAGAAGTGCCAGGCTTTTATATAGCTAGTGGACATGAAGGTGACGGAATTAGTATGGCGCCAATTACTGGTAGAATGATGACCCAGTTAATCTCAAACCACGAAACAGATTTTAATATTGATCGATTGAAATTCTCTCGCTACAAAAAATCAAGTCAAATTATTTAATGAAAAAGATATTAATAGGAGGAATTTAATATGTACAAACCTACAGGAATGATTCCGGCTATGCCTACACCTTTTAATGAGGAAGGAAACATAGACTTTGATTCTTATAATAAATTAATAGATCATTTAATAGATGGCGGGGTTCACTGCCTGCTTGCCGGTGGCAGCACAGGTGAATATTCCTTAATGTCTATGGATGAAAGGAAATCCGTCTTAAAGGCGGCTGTTGAAGCTGCTAAAGGCCGCGTACCAATCATGGCCGGTACAAGCGCACATAAAACAGAGGATACTCTTGAACTTACAAGATATGCAGCAGAAATCGGTGCTGACTGTGCTCTTGTTATCAATCCCTATTATTTAAAAACGAGTGAACAAGGCATTATTGATTATTACACTAAACTTGCAAAAAATTCTGATATAGGCATCGTTATTTATCACTATCCCGCAGCAACAAGTGTTGAACTTTCGCCAGAATTAATTGCAGAATTGAGTAAAATTGATGGTATTGTTGGTGTCAAAAATACGACAGATCAAGAACATACCTGTAAAGTGATTGCTCTTACAAAAAATCAAGATGATTTCTCTGTTTTAACTGGATTTGAACACCTGATTTTACCAACGTTAGCAGTCGGTGGAGATGGGGCAACAGGAATCGTGCACAATTTGGTACCAAAAGAAATTGTTCAAATGTATAAATTATTTACTGAAGATAAAGACATTGAAGGAGCTATTAAAATAAACCAAAAACTTCTTCCTCTTTATGATTATGTAGAAGCTGAACCTGTTCCAGGACCGGTAAAAGCAGGTTTAGACATTCTGGGAATTAAAGGAGGTCATGTACGTGAACCACTAGTACCAGCCTCTGAAGAATTGAAACAAAAAATGAGACAAGCACTTTCAGAGCTAGGTTACGAAGTTCAAACTGTTTAATTTGCAGCAATGGAGAATATGTAACGGTGAGATAGGATGTGAGAAAGTGTCAATAAATCAATCTCAAGAATATGGCCTCATTAGTGAAGGATCCAATACAAGAATACAGATGAAAAAAGGACAGTATGTCTCGGGGTATTCAGTTGGAATTTTATTTTTAGATGGTTGCTGGTATCCGACCTTGCCTGGAAATGTAGCTAATCTATCCACATATGACTTTCCAGTAGTGATGAAAGTAGTACCCGGGTGCACTCAAGAAAGAATACATGCAGGTGATCCAACATTAGTGGACGATATTATTGCTGCAGCCCTAGAATTTGAAAAAGAAGGGGCCAAGGTAATTTGTGGGGCCTGCGGTTTTTTTGGGAATTATCAAGAGCAAGTCGCTAATGCGGTTGATATACCAGTATTCTTATCAAGTGTTATTCAACTCCCATGGATCAAACAGGGATTAAAATTAGAACAAAGCGTGGGGGTTTTAACAGCAGATATCAATGGGTTGACAGATGATCTTTTTCAAAGCTGTGGAGTCAATAATACTGAATATATAAAAGTGAAAGACTTAGGAAGGCTCCCGGAATTTTCAGCAATAACTGAAAGCAGAGGAAGCTTTGACAATGATATCGTTCGTAAAGAAGTCCTGAAAGCTTCTCAGGAACTTGTCCATAACCATCCAGATATGGGCGCTATACTGCTTGAATGTAGTGATCTTCCACCATATGCTGCAGATATTCAAAGGGCAGTTGGTTTGCCGGTATATGATTTTATTACAATGATTCGGTGGGCGCATATGGCGACATCACAAAAACCCTACGGTGGCTTTCTATAACAAGGAGGTGGAATGGTGGTGAAAAGTGATGACAATAAGATTATATGCAGATGTGAGGAAGTATCTTTAGGTACGATTAAAGACATAGTCCATCATTTTCATTGTTCTTCCCGTGAAGTGAAATTAAGAACGCGTGCTGGAATGGGATATTGTGGAGGAAGAATATGTCGAACAATTATAGAAAAAGTTGTGCAAGACATCAACAATGAGAAGGTGAGCAATGAAAGTCAACTCAGCTATCGTCCGCCTATACGGCCAGTAACCTTCGGGCAGTTAGGAGGTAGCGAGAATGACGATGAGAGTTGAATGCCACCCTGTTCTAGGAAATTTGGAAAATCAACGGAGAATAACAATCTATTACGATGATCAAGCTTATCAAGCTTATGAAGGTGATACCATAGCTTCAGCCATGATGGCAGAAGGAGTAAAGACATTAAGATATCATGAAGTGAGCGGGAAAGGAAGAGGGGTTTATTGTAATATCGGTCATTGCTTTGAATGCAGAGTTTGTGTTAATGAAGAAAAAATAGTAAGGGCATGCTTAACGCCTGTCTCAGAAGGAATGAGAATACATTCGTTATCTTAAGTTTACTTAAAGTAGGTGAAGTAAAGTGTCAGACCTTCTTATCATTGGAGCTGGACCTGCTGGATTAAGTGCAGCAATTGCTGCAGCAGAAGAAGGACTATCTGTTACTGTGATTGACGAATTTCCGAAGGCAGGAGGGCGTCTTCTCGGACAGCTTCATCAAGAACCAAACGGTGAATGGTGGAATGGTATACAGAAAGGAGAACAACTTAGTCAACGGGCTCATCAATTAGGAGTAACGATTCAGTGTGAGGTTTCCGTTTATGATATTAGTCAATCGAAAAATGGATGGGAAGTATACACCACTAGGGGGGAATACAAAGCTGAAAAACTACTTCTAGCTACAGGAGCTACAGAAAGTCCTATTCCAGTGAAAGGGTGGACCCTTCCAGGAGTAATGACCATAGGAGCAGCTCAGATAATGGGAAATGTTCATCGAGTAAAGCCAGGAAATTCATGTATCATTATTGGAGCTAACGTGTTGTCTATGGCTATTGCGAATGAACTAAAGTTATGTGGTGTAAATGTTAAAGAAATAATTATTCCTAAAGCAGATATTACGTCAAACGAAGCTGGCAATCCAGAACAGGTTTTATCTTCTTTAATGCGATTAACACATCTTGCACCTACTCCTATACTTCGCCAACTAGGTAAAATAGGTAAAATGGTACATCCCAAAATTGCAATAAGACTTTTTCCGAAAAAAGGGATCAGAATGTTTGATATCCCACTTCGCCTTAAGACTGCTGCTCTAGAAATCGTAGGAGATCGTTTTGCTACCGGTGTACGGACAGTGAATATTAAGGCAAACGGTGAAATTGATCATACAAGTGAAAAAGTAGTGGACGCTGACTTTGTATGTATTGCGGGAGGATTAACCCCTTTATCAGAACTTGCTTCAATAATCGGTTGCTCATTCAAATATATACCAGAGTTAGGTGGTCATGTGCCAGTGCACAATGAACAAATGCAGACGAATATTCCTGGTCTTTATGTAGCTGGAAATATAACAGGTATTGAAAGTGCGAAAGTAGCAATGGCTCAAGGAAGAGTTGCTGGGTTGGCTATAGCTGCAGATATTACTAACGATTGGGAGCAAATGGAGACGTCAATAAATAAAGCAATTGAGAATGTAAACATTACCAGAGATAAAGCTTTAATCCAGTTTCATCCTGGTATTTCTGATGCACGTAAGAAGTTCTATCAAAAGTCTGAAGTTAATCTAACACAAATATCGAAAATTAAAAAAAGGGAAGCTTAACTTCTAGTAACAAATCATTATTATCCATTGGTAACCAGACTATGAAAGGTGGAAGCGTGAAAATTATGAGACTTTTACTAGTAGGCGCAACTGGTACTCTTGGAACAGCGGTTGCAAATGAAATGAAATCTGATGCGGATATTATAAGTGCGGCTAGAACGAATGCTGATGTGAAGGTAGACATTACATCAACTGAGAGTATTAAAGAGATGTTTAATAAAGTTGGTGAAATTGATGCACTAGTCTGCACAGCTGGGGCGGCCCACTTTGGTCACGTAAGAGAAATGACCCCCGAGCAAAATTTAGTGGCTGTTAATAGTAAACTTCTTGGACAAATTAATTTAGTCCTTCATGGTCTTGATTACATTCGGGAAAATGGAAGTATTACATTAACTACAGGTATTTTAATGGACGATCCGTTAGTAACAGCATCTTCAGCTGCCATGGCAAACGGGGGAGTGCAAGCTTTTGTGAAGTCTGCGGCAATTGAACTACCTAAAAATATTCGTATTAATAATGTAAGCCCAACGATGGTTACTGAAGCAAAAGAAAAGTATGGTTCGTTGTTTAAAGGGTTTAAACCTAGAGAAGCTAAAGATGTAGCCCTTGCATACAAGAAAAGTATTCTAGGAGCCCAGTCCGGTCAAACTTATAAAGTTTATTAACTTCTTATTTGACTACATTTATCACCATCTAGTAAATATTTTAGATTTTTATTTGGTACAAGTTAAAAGTGATTTTTCTGTTCAGAAGAAAAAAGTGTCAATAAACTAACTTAATCTTAAAGGGGTATGAATATGATAATTGGTGTGCCTCGAGAAGTAAAAAACAATGAACACCGGGTAGCGCTGACACCTAACAATGTCGCTGTCTATATTAATGCTGGACATAAAGTGCTAATTGAAAAAAATGCAGGTCGTGAAAGTGGGTTTACCGATAATGATTATATCAATGCAGGAGCAATGATTGTGCCGGATTCTCAAAACGCTTGGGATGTAGATATGGTCATTAAAGTAAAAGAACCGATTGAATCAGAATATAAGTTTTTTAAAGAGGGTTTAATTCTATACACATATTTACATTTAGCTCCTGAGCCAAATCTTACTCAATCTCTTTTAGAAAACGGAGTTATTGCTATAGCGTATGAAACGATCCAGTTAGAAAATGGTTCTCTTCCCTTATTAACACCTATGAGTGAAGTAGCAGGGCGTATGTCAGTACAAATAGGTGCTCAGTTTTTAGAAAACAGTAAAGGTGGAAAGGGAGTATTGCTTGGAGGAGTTCCTGGTGTTGCTCCGGCAGAAGTAGTGATTATAGGGGGAGGCGTAGTAGGAACGAATGCTGCCAAAATGGCCTTAGGCTTAGGAGCCAGTGTAACAATACTAGACATAAGTGCAGATCGTTTACGGCAATTGGATGACCAGTTTAATGGACAGTTAAAAACCATAATATCTAACCCTCAAACAGTAAGACTTGCAGTAAAATCTGCTGATTTGTTAATCGGAGCAGTTTTAGTACCAGGAGCCCGAGCCCCACAAATAGTTACAGATGATATGGTTAAAGATATGCGGGCGGGGTCTGTAATCGTCGATGTTGCAGTTGACCAGGGAGGTTCGATTGAAACAATTGATCATATAACAACTCATGCTGACCCTACTTACGTCAGACATAATGTAGTCCATTATGCTGTAGCAAATATGCCTGGTGCTGTCTCACGAACTTCTACCATTGCTTTAACAAATGTCACAACGCAATTTGGATTGGAAATTGCAAATAAAGGGTATGAAAAAGCCGCTTTGGATAATCCTGCCTTAGCAAAAGGGATTAATGTTATGAATGGTAAAGTCACTCTAGAAGGAGTAGCTGATGCACATGGGTACACCTATACAAATATTTATGAGGCACTTGAAAATAAAAAATATGTAATGACTTCTTAAATTTGATGGTTAACTTGTTTAATAGATATCAGCCATGTGCTGGTCAAGTCTGAGGTTTGAAAACTAGAATTGGAATATGGCGGGTCAAGGCCATTTTAAATACCCACACAAACATAAGCATCAACGTTTGTGTGGGTATTTTTATACAGAGAACACTACACGGGAGCATAGCGTTGAAGCTTATCTGTTTTTTATTATTTTGGCTCTGTTAAAAAATAAAAATTTTCAAAAAATAAAAAAGGAAAAAACGTTATCACAGAGAATTGTTTTTGTAAAGTCTTAATAAAGTCATTGGAAAAAGTAATTCAAGGAGAAAATCATATGAAAAGAACAGGCGACTTGAAGTTGATCCAGGAATTGAACCGCTTCATCATTCTGGATACGATCAGGCAAAAGGGCCCGATATCCAGGAGTGACATTGCCAAATTGAATAAAATAAGCCCGACCACCGTCACTTCAGCTGTTTCTGTATTGATCAGGGACGGCCTTGTCCAAGAGGGAGGGACAGGCGAATCAAAAGGAGGCAGGAAACCGATATTAGTCAGGTTCGTCCCTGACAGGCACTTTATCATCGCAGTATCCATCACGAATTCCAACATAACCATCGCTGAAATGAATCTGGATGCCAAGGTTTCGAGGAAAGAAGCGTATCCAGTCGGAAAATTGAAGGGAAGTAAGCTTGTCGACCACATTATAACAAGCTTGGAAACTTTCTTATCGTACTATCTTGATCTTATACCGTGCATCGGCATATCCATCATCACCCCTGGTATCGTCGACCCGGCCAACGGTGTGATCCGTTACAACCCGAAATTGGACCTGAAAGAAGTTCCATTGAAAGACATCGTCCATGAAAAGTTCCATCTTAAAACGATCGTCGACAATGATTCGAATGCACTTGTGCTCGCTGAAAAAAACTTCGGTGATTACAAGGATCACAAAAACCTCATCTATATCACGGTGGGAGAAGGGCTTGGTGCAGGGATCTTTGTAAACGGTTCCATTTTCCGGGGATTTCATGGAGGTGCTGGCGAGTTTGGGCATATCAGCATCGACCGGAATGGTGTCCGTTGTGACTGTGGTAACAGAGGGTGTCTTGAAAACTATGTGAATTGGCCAGCGATTTATTCAAGAATTTTATCTGCCATTGCGAGAGGCAGAAAAACGACCATTTCTGAAATGACGAAAGGAGATATGAATCAAGTCACTATGGGTACCTTCATAGAAGCTCTTCAAAAAGGAGATGGGCTAGCAACAGAAATCATGTTTGAAATCGCTGATTATCTCTCAACGGGGATCATTAATCTGACCAACTTGTTCAACCCGGATATCATCATCATCGGAGGGGATTTGTTTTGTCATGATCATTCTTATTTGAAGAGAGTGGAAGCCCATGTAAAAGAAAACGGCATGTCGATTTTGACGGATGGTTTGAAGGTGAAACTGTCATCTCTCGGTGAAAATTTTGAGCTTGTAGGAGCTGCAGCCATCCTATTGAATGAAGTATTTCAATTTTCTTTAACTACATAATTTTCGCAGTGGAAAAAGTTAATGAGGCTCAACGACAAAACGCTTGATAAAACATGGAGGAATGAACTTTGATCCATTAAGAGACGCTGATCGTTGATGCCTATAAGCGGTCCTTCGGCTCTTTTGATCTTGGGATGGGTGCGACGATCGCTGTCGTCATTTTCATGATTTTGCTCAAGTTTACGATTGCGTATAAACGCTTATTGATGAAACAGGAATCTTAACACCTTTGGAGGTGAAAAGGATGACGAAAAACTTGAATCACCTGTTCATCCATGCAATGCTCCTGTTCTTGTTCGCTTTGTTGCTGTTCCCGGTCATCGTCATGGTCTCTACGTCGTTACTAACCTTTGAAAATGGGTGAACTATTTCAATGTTTGGCTCGGAGACTATCAATTCAGTTTGCCATTTTTCAATAGCTTATTCATATCCACCTTTACAGCTGTCATAACGATTGCGCTGGCATTTCCAGCAGCTTATGCGCTTACACGGTTCACATTTTTTGGCCAAAACGCCTTGATATTCATCGTCCTGGTGACCCGATGTTTTCGCCTATCGTTTTAATTGTGGGACTTTATCAGCTCATGCAAGGCTTATAATCTATTAAACAAGATCATCATCACGAACTGTGCCTTCACTTTGCCAATGGCCGTTTGGCTGTTGCATGGTTATCTGAAAAATGTACCTGTCGAGCTGGAGCAAGCGGCCTCAGTGGATGGCTATTCAAGAGTAAAAGGGATCAAGATCATCGTCCCATTGTCAGCTCCAGGAATTTCAATGGCATCCATCTATGCCTTCATCATGTCGTGGAACGACTTATTGATTCCGTTGATTTTCATTTCCAAATCGGAGATGCGGCCCATCAGCTTGGCACTGACAGACTTTGTCGGTCAAAATGTGATCTATTGGCACGAGATGATGGCTGCAAGCATCATTTCGACGGTGCGATTGCCGTAATGTTCAGTTTTGTTCAAAAATACTTTATAAAAGGCTTCATGTCAGGAGCTGTGAAAGAATAGAAGGGAGAGATTTCAATGCATCATGTGTTAATTCTGGGAGCAGGTACGATGGGGAAGGTGCATGCAGCGGCTTATGCTGAGATGGATGACGTACAAGTAGTCGGGATCGTGGACAGTGATTATGAAAGAGCAGCCAAGGTTGCTTCCCCACTTGGTGCGCCGGTCTTTGCATCAGTCGATGAAGCACTGTCCACACTCGATTATTTAAATATAGTCGATATATGCTTGCCTACCTTTATGCATAAAGAAATGGTCTTTCGGTTCGCGGAGATTGGGATCGATATCATCTGCGAGAAACCGATCGCCCGCACCCTTGAGGATGCGAGGGGGATCATCGATTTCTGTAGAGAAAAGAATGTAAAGCTGTTCGTCGCACACGTAGTCCGTTTCTTTCCTGAATATAAGTTGGCGAAAAAACGGATTGAAGAAGGGGCCATAGGCAAACCTGCAGTGGCTCGTACGTTTCGCGGGGGAATCTTTCCGACAGGCTGGAACGATTGGTATGCCGATTTTAATTACAGCGGCGGTTTGATCCTCGATATGATCATCCATGATTTTGACTATTTGCGATGGATGTTCGGGGAAGTGGAACGAGTCTATGCCAAAAGCTTGTTAGGTAGGAATTTACTGCGCCTTGATTATGCCCTGGTCACCCTCCGCTTTAAAAGCGGGGTAATCGCCCATGTGGAAGGCTCGTGGGCACATGAGGGATTTACGACGAGATACGAGATTGCCGGACAGAAAGGAATCATTGACTATGACAGTGCACAAGAAACACCACTTGTCATGAAGAGCAAGAAGGATGGAAAGGGGACTGGTGGAGTTGCGGTTCCGGAAAGTCCAATGAAAAAGAACCCTTATTATCTGGAGCTTGAACACTTTTTATCGTGCATCGAACGAGATGAGGAACCGAAAGTGACAGCAGAAGACGCTTATAAAGCGGTAGAAATTGCAGTTGCTGCTCTGGAGTCGACCCAGTTCGGAAAGCCTGTTGCTCTGAATTCAGAAGAGGTACACCCGCGAGTTTAAGGAGGAGTTTTCATGAAAATCGGAATCATAAGTTTTGCTCATATGCACGCCTTTAGCTATGCCAGATCCATTCAACAAATCGACGGGGTCGAACTGGCTGGAATTGCAGACGACAACGCATCCCGTGGTGCAAAAATGGCTGATACTTTCCAGACCGACTACTACCGGGATGTCGATTCATTGCTGGGTACGGAAATCGATGCTGTGATCGTCACTTCGGAAAACGTGCATCACGTGGATCATGTGATTGCAGCTGCTCAGGCAGGGAAACACGTCCTGTGTGAGAAACCATTGGCGACCAATATCGTAGATGCAAAAAAAATGATCGCCCTGTGCAAGGAAAACGGAGTCATCCTCCAGACAGCATTTCCTGTCCGCTTCAATACATCGATCATCCGGGCGAAGGAGCTGGTGGAAGCGGGGAAACTAGGACGAATCCTTGCCATGAAGGGAACGAACCGGGGAACCAATCCAGGTGGATGGTTCATTGATCCGAAAAAATCAGGCGGCGGTGCGGTGATGGATCACACTGTCCATGTAGTGGATGTCATGCGCTGGTTGATGAAAGCAGAGGTAAATGAAGTCTATGCTGAAGTCGACCAGCTGATTTCTAAAGAAAAGATTGATGATTGCGGCATTCTTACACTGGAATTCACAAATGGAGTATTCGCCACATTGGATTGCAGCTGGAACCGTAACAAGACTTACCCGACATGGGGGGACGTCACTCTTGAAATCATCGGCACAGATGGTACGGTTTCGATCGATGCGTTTGCCCAGAAAGTGAATGTCTACAGTGATGACAAAGGATTGGCGTGGGATTTCTGGGGTGATGACATGGATTTTGGATTGATCCAGGATTTTGTCACAACCGTAATGAACAAGCAACAGCCTTCCATCACGGGCGAGGATGGGATGAGGGCGGTAGAAGTGGCGATTGCCGCCTATGAATCAGCATTTAGGAAAAAGCCTATAAACATTGGCTGATGCATGTGTAAATGATGAAGTATAGAGTATTATAAGACCCTTTAATTGTGAAAAACCGGATGTAAAGTCCTCAAAAAGGCTATATAGGTTAGCATTATTTAGAGCTTACCAAGCTGGGGGTATGATCAATATTATAAGACCTGATCGTCATGATAAACAACGATTCAATAATGGATTGGAGAGTGTGTGAATGAACAAAGGTATAAATGCTTGGTGTTTCCCTGAATCCTATTCAATAGAGGACATTTTCAAGTCAGCCAGTGGCCATAGATATGAAGGGGTGGAGTTGAACCTCTCTGATGATCCATCTGCACCATTGCCACTGAATTTGAAAGACAAAGACTTGATGGACATCAAACTGAAAGCTTTAGACGCAGGCCTATCCCTTCCCAGTTTATCGACAGATTTATTATGGAAGTACCCGTTGACAGACGAGGATGCAAATATACGCCAGAAAGGGCTGGCCATCGTTGAAGAGATGATCCGGATGGCGGTAGTTTTTGAAGCCGATACCGTACTGGTTGTGCCGGGGGTCGTCAATGAGCAAGTATCGTATGAAAAAGCGTACGGAAGTTCACAGGAATCATTGCGAAAGTTGCTACCCCTTGCTGAAAAAGCTGGCATTACAATCGGAATTGAGAATGTCTGGAATAAATTCCTATTAAGTCCTCTTGAGATGCGACAGTTTGTAGATGAATTTGAAAGTCCGAACATAGGTGTTTATTTCGATGCTGGCAATGTATATCCATTCGGATATCCAGAGGACTGGATCAAAATTCTTTCTGACCGTATAAAATCGGTTCATGTCAAAGACTTTAAAGCAAGTGTTGGAAATACAAATGGGTTTGTTCCTCTTTTGGCAGGAGATATTAAATGGAACCGTGTAACAGATGCGCTGGAGGAAATCGGGTATGAAGGATTCATCATTCCTGAAATCCCTCCACATCAACATTTTCACCAGTCTTTCATAGGAAACCTTACTGACACGATGGACGAAATCTTTCCTTTCAAGAGGCAACAGGAGGATACACATGAATAACAGCAAACCGCATGCGATAGGACTGGATATCGGCGGAACCACTATTACTGGGGCAATCATCAACAAAACAGGAGATATCCTTGAAAAAATATCCATTGATACCAATCCGGAAACCTGTCCAGATGAGGTGTTAGAGAGAGTCTATAGGATGATTGATGCGCTGTTGGATAATAGCAATGTCCCAATAGATGAAATAGCTGGAATCGGTGTAGCCGCAGCTGGAGTCATCGACTCGAAAGAAAAGGTGATTGTTTTTGCCAACAATCTCGGCTGGCGAAATGTTCCGATCGGCAAATTGCTTGGTGATCGCTTTGATTTTCCAGTCAAGCTGACCAATGATGCGAATGCGGCTGCTGTCGCGGAGTGGATTTGGGGGGAGGGAAGAGGCTGCCAAAATATGATTTATATTACGGTAAGCACTGGTATCGGTTCTGGCATCATAAGCGGCGGTCGCATGATCACAGGTAGCGACGATAGTGGCGGTGAATTTGGACATATTTCGATCAATCCAGATGGACCACAGTGTTTATGCGGAAATAGAGGATGTATTGAAAGGTATGCTTCAGGCACTGCTATTGCTGAAAGGGTTCAAAGCCAACTTGAGGACGGACCGCACCGCAAAACGTTTTTTGGCTATGAAAAAGCAAGCCTGCTCACTTCTGAAATAGTAGGAAAAGCAGCGGAACATGGAGACGAGCTTGCATTGAGTGCATTTAAGGAGGCAGGCTTCTATCTTGGAATAGGGATGACCAATCTGATCAACCTGTTTAATCCTGAGGTGATCATTCTTGGTGGAGGCGTCATGAAAGCCCAACACTTTATGCTTCCCACAATAAAAGAAACGATCAACGAAAGAGGAATAGCGGCTTTGACGAAGCGGGTGCAAGTATCCATTTCCTATTTGGAACAAGAAGGAGGCGTTCTAGGTGGCGCAGGCCTATTCTTTATTGATCAACCAAGCTTAACTAATAACCTCTCCTATATTTAGGAAGAGTAGAATTTTTTACATTATAAGAAAGCATAAATATTTCTTAAGTATCAGTGCAACTAAGGCTCAGCCGTCGCCACAGGCTTTGCTTTGCCAAGTTTTCTTTAAAGGTGTAACAGGGACTTGCGCTTTTGGCCTCATAGTAGAAAAAGTATACCTGGGGATTGTAGGAAGAGGAAAAGACCTTCCGACAATCCCCTGTTTTGTTGTTACCGATGCTGCTATTTCGCTTCCTCGGTTTTCAACTCTTCAAAGTGTTTGCCCATAACAAGGAAGGATCCAATTAGATACACTAAAAAGTATATAGGGAGAGAATAAATGGAGCTCCAATTAATTGGTTTATAATATCCCAGCCATTGAAAAATCGGTTCACCAATGAAAGCTCCAATAATTGAATAGAGCATCGCTTTTAAAATAGGGGACATCTTCGGTTTGATCTGTAAAAAGAACATAAAGATCACTGGAAGAAGGCATAAATCCCAGGGGATGAAAGAAGGTAAAAATGGCGCGACTTCATACCTATAATCCCACAAGCCTAAATCCGCTCCAAAGGAATCAAGAAGCATTGAGCCCGTAATAATATAAAACGCTCCACATAATAATCGGTTGGTACTCTCTTTTTTCCTGAATTTCCACCATAATAACCATGGGAGGATTGAAAGCAAGACACTTAAACACCATTGCCATGATAGAAGCTCATATTCAAACCATATTTGACGATCTTTGTCGTTAGCATGAGCTAATTTCTTATAAACGTCATCTATTTTTGCAGCGACTTCTTCTGGAATAATCATATTTCCCCACCTTTTTCATAACTGAAAATAATACAATAAAAAGACTCTATTTTCATTTCCTATTCCTATTCTTTGTTTTGATCCTATAAAGGTATACTTCTAAATATAACTTGGACATTTCTATTTTCATCTGCTTGTACCTATTATTTTTATGGAGAATGTTTCATATTAATTTTAGATTACTCGTATAGAAGAAATAGACGAATGGGATAAAGTTAAAAAATTTGTCCGGAAAGTTGGTATTTAAAAGACGCGGTTTGGAGGAAAAGATCAAACAGATTGATGGAATCGTTACGGTCCATATCATTTAACTTGTTATAAAAGAACATAGAACGAAGATTTATACTCCTATAAAATTCATATAATGAAGGGCGATTTGCAGCTTAACGCAATCGCTCTTTTCTTTAAAGAAAACAAAAATATGTATTTTTCTTAGCGGTATTTAAAATTTTTATATTACTTTTAAAAATAAATGTATGTGGGATATGGAATTGTGGGTTTACGACCGTACGAAAAGAATTTAAAATAAAAGTATCAGAAATTTTTAAAAAATCTAATAATATATACTTTGTAGCACTTCTTTTTTGGAGGTATGTTAAAAACGAAAGCTCAAATTAGCGACTTATCAAGGGAGAGATTGTTATGAGTGGTCTTTACAGGGTTTTAGTGGTTGATGATGAAATGCTGATCAGGCAAGGAATCATCAATTATATAAATTGGGAAAAAGAAGGTTTTCAGATTGTTGGGGAGGCTTCCAATGGGGATGAGGCTCTGCAATTGATTGAAAAAGAACGCCCAAATATCATCATAACTGATGTTGTTATGCCAGGTATGGATGGAATCGAATTAGTTAGAGTGGTGAAAGAGCAGTATCCAGCCATTGAAATCATTGTATTAAGCAGTTTTGAGAATTTTGATTATGTCCGCTCTACGTTTCAAAATGGTGTAGCCGATTACATATTAAAACCGAAATTGAAGGGTGAAGTGTTACTTGAAACATTACGGAAAATTGTACCAGAGCCTTCAAGTTTCTGTGAAACAAAGCAAAGCCCGCCTTCTATGGAAGAACTATTGAAAAAGAGTATACTCGGATATTCCTTGACGAGTAAAGATGAAACATTGATAGAAGGATTTCCTTATAGCCACTTCAACCTTATAGCGGTTTGCAGTCTGGAGAATAAAGAAAACCTATTAACCTTTAAGGAAGTCAGCAATCAGCTGATGGAACAGACCATTCAGATGGAAATTTTTTTCATTCCATCGGATATAGACGATTCCATTGTCGTGCTTCTTAATCATGACCTTGAACAGCTGCAATCGATCAAACAAAGCCTAACAAATATAGCTGAGCAGCATAGAAGATCAGAAGCGAATACCTTCTGGTTAATGAGTGTCCCATTTTCATCCATTCATGAGCTGAAAACAGTCTACGAGGATAACTTGTTAAAGATGAAAGACTACCTGTTTTATCTGTCTGATCATCCGTTGTTAATTTATGATTCTTTGCCTGAGGTGGAAAAATACAATACACCGTTTGATTTAAGTCGGTTCATTGATCTCTTTAAGCAGAAAAGATTCGAGGTTGCGGTCCGTTCCTTAAAGGATCATGTCAACTTTTTATCACGTGATTATACGATTGATATATTTGAGTTCAAGTCCTGGCTGGAAAATATCATTTTTAATATGATCATCCTTTTAGGAAATATGAAGTACGATGTGGAAGAGTTGGAGACTGCAAAGTACGACTATTTTACAGTTATTAATGAAGCGAAGCATGCCAAAAAGGCGATTGCCCACTTTGATGATTTCCTGGAGGAGGTCCAAACTATTCTTGCAGTAAATGACAGTAACGATCACCCGCTTAACATGAAATCGTTGTTGCAATATATTGAAGATCACTATGCAGAGCCACTCTCTTTAACCATACTAGCTGAACATTTTCACTTCAATCCTTCCTATTTATCGAGTTATTTCAGCACTCACCTCAAGGTAGGATTCTGTGATTATCTAAATCAAGTGAGAATAGCAAAGGCAAAACAGATCCTGGAATCCAGCTCTGCTTCCGTAAGCCAGGTAAGTGAAATGGTGGGATACTCTGAACCCAGTTACTTTTGCAAAGTATTTAAACGTTTAGAAGGGTCATCTCCTGGCAGGTACCGTAAGAAAGCTCCGGTAATGAATTGAGGACAATAATGAAGAGGTTCATAAGAGCGGTTCAAAATAACAATCTATTCATTAAGATGTTTCTCGTCATGGTCATCAGTATCATTTCTGTTTCGGTACTTATTACCTTCAGTACATTTCGTATGTCCAATAACCTATTCATGGAGACATTCAGCATAACTAACACGAAAGTGCTTAACCAGATCAAAAAGCAATTCGAATCTTACAGCTATTCCGTGGTTTTCAGAGTAATCAACGTGCAGAACAATGGGACGATCAAGCGGTTGTTGACACGAGAGGATATCAGCTCGATCGAAGCCTCCAATTCCTTTTATACGATAGAAGATCAGATGGAACGAATCTATTCAGAAGATCCGAATGAGGCAAACCTGATCATATTAGGCAAAAACAGACGGTTGTTCAATATGAAATATATGAATTGGCCTGTATCCGCTGACAACTTGATCGACCATCGGATCACTCAAAATACGAAGGCGAAACCGAATGAGATTCTCTATCAATTTATTCCAGACAGCGAAATTACCAATGGAAGGCCGATGATCGTAGCGACAAAGGCGCTTACGGAGAGGTCTACCAATAATATTTATGGTTATGTATACATTCCTATTCGAGAACGGGACCTGAGAGGATTTTATGAAGGCTATACGAGCGAAGGAAACAGTGTCTTAGTAGTGGATGGCAACGGATCGATCATCTCAAGTAACGAACAAGAATTAATCGGACAAGATGCACAGGACTTGCTTGCGCATGCTGAAGAAACAGAAGAAAACGGCTTGGAGTATCAAGATGTCCACGTATTCGGCAAAGATTATATGTTATTGGCGGAGGCTTTGCCAGCACTCGATATGTATCTTGTCAATCTGATCGACAAAGAGATGGTCATTGATAATTTGATCGATACAAAAGAAATCGTCCTCATAAGCATAGGCATTGTCCTGCTCGCAGTCGGGGTCGTTTTCATCATATCCAGAAGAATGACTACGTCGATAAGCAAGCTTGTAAGACAGATTTCCGATATGGCGAAGTATGACTTCAGTAAACCTGTCGAGGAAAGCGGTGGTTATGAAGCGAGGAAAATTGCCCAGGCATTCAACTATATGCTCAATGAATTGCAGGAGCATGTAGAAGTTTTGCTGAAGACACAGCGCAAGCAGCGGAAATCTGAACTGGAGGCTCTTCAATATCAGATTAATCCGCATTTTCTCTATAACACGTTGACGTCCGTTAAATTCCTGGTGAAGGAAGGAAAAAAGGGAGCGGCGTTCGATACAATTGATGCTTTGATACCATTGCTGCAAAATGCGCTTGGGAATGTGGATGAGACGATTTCAGTTGAACAAGAGGTTACGAATATAAAAAACTATGTCTTGATCAATCAAACGAGATATGGAGATAGAGTCAAAGTGAATACACTCATTTCCCCAGATTGTCTCCACTATCATTTACCAAAGCTGGTGATCCAACCATTCATAGAAAATGCTTTCTTCCATGGATTCACAAAAAAGAAACAAGGGTTCATTCAAATCCTGATTGCTAAGCGGGACCATAAGCTTATTTGCGAGGTGATCGACACGGGGGATGGCATGCAGGTAGACAAAATGCAAAGCAATAAAGGAAAGAGACAACTGTTCAGCGGGATCGGAATCCGAAACGTTCATGAACGGATTCAATTATTGTTCGGTCATGCATATGGTGTGCAAGTATCCAGTGAATTGAAAAAAGGAACAAAAGTAAAAATCGTCTTACCTTTGTTAGAAGAAATTACTAAAAATAATACAAAACCTAAAAATAATGCCAAAAACGATTTTCTTCACGGAGAAAATTTCTAAAAATAGTTAAATAAATTTCTAAAGATCGTTCTAACGGTCTTTTTTTGTTGGTGTTATCATTGAAGCAAGCAAAATGTTAGCGCTTACAAAAAAGAGGGGGTTGAAATGATGAGGTTTTCCCAGTTAAGAGTTTGGTTGTTAGTGGTGGCTGTTGTCACGGTTCTTGCTTTGGCAGCATGTTCTTCTGACGAAACGGGCGGAGGAGAAGCTGAACCAGATAAAATTACGGCCTGGGCATGGGATCCGTATTTTAACATTGCTGCTCTGGAGATTGCTAAAGAATCCTATGGTAATAAGCTAGAACTTGACGTTATCGAAAATGCTCAAGATGATATTGTGCAAAAGTTAAACACAGGACTTAGTTCAGGAAGTATGAAAGGGATGCCTAATATTGTTTTAATCGAGGATCAACGTGCCCAAGGTTTTTTACAGTCGTATCCAGATGCGTTTTTCCCGATTGATGAATACTTCAACCTAGATGATTTCGCACCGTATAAGCTGGAACCTACTAGCTTTGATGGAAAGCAGTATGGATTACCGTTTGACACAGGTGTTACTGGATTGTTCTTCCGTACCGATTACCTTAAAGAAGCTGGATACACGAAGGAAGACTTGACGAACATAACGTGGGAAAGATACATCGAAATTGGTAAAGATGTAAAAGCGAAAACAGGTAAAGATATGATTACTCTTGATCCTAATGACTTAGGCATCATTCGTGTAATGATTCAAAGTGCAGGTTCCTGGTATATGAAGGAAGATGGAAAAACTGTCAATCTAGTAGATAACGAACCTTTAAGAAAAGCTTTCGAAAACTATAAAGCCATGATGGAGGCAGACTTTGTCAAAGCAAACTCGGATTGGAGCCAATTCATAGCTGCATTCAACAGCGGCGATGTTGCAACCGTTCCAAGTGGCAACTGGATCGCCCCTAGCATTGAAGCGGAGGAATCACAGGCTGGTAAATGGGCAGTTGCTCCGATTCCGAAATTGGACATAGAAGGTTCTGTAAATGCATCAAACCAGGGCGGAAGTTCGTTCTATGTGTTAAACATACCTGGGAAAGAAAAAGCAGCAGAGTTTCTTGGTAAGACCTTCGGCTCAAATAAAGATTTCTATCAGAATCTTGTTGTTGAAGTGGGTGCCCTTGGTACATACACGCCAGCTTCAGATGGAGAAGCCTACCAGACTGAAAATGAATTCTTCGGTGGTCAATCTGTCATTTCTGACTTTTCGAAATGGATGGAAGAGATCCCGAGCGTAAACTACGGCTTGCATACCTATGCTATTGAAGATATTTTAGCAGCTGAAATGCAAAACTATCTAAAAGGAAAAAGCCTGGATGACGTATTGGCAGATGCACAGGCACAGGCTGAAGCACAACTGAAATGATGCGGACAAGTATAGAAGCCTTCAAGGCCAATCTCTTATAAGGGAAGCGCGGTTATCTAAAAAGGAAGTTCCAACGAATAAAGGGATTCTGCGAAAGCTTCTTGTACTTTCAAAGAATCCCTTTATTTCACTATAAGAACGTATAAATATTTTGTTAAGTATAAGTGCAACTAAGGATCGACCTTCACAAGGTTTGGCCTCACCAAGTTTTCTGTAAAATCGTGGCGTGTCTTATGTAAGGGGGAATGGAAATATGAGCAAAGTAGTGAAAAGAGCGAATCAACCTTATACAATCAACCTGAAGTCAACTGGCAGCCGGTTGAAAAAGAATTATATCGGATGGCTATTCATACTGATAGCTACCGCTGGGATCTGTATCTTTTACTTTTATCCGATGGTTCAAGCCTTGCTTCTCTCTTTCCAGTCTGGAATGGGGGCTAATCTGGAATATGTCGGATTGGATAACTATGTAAGATTATTTAAAGATCCTACCTTTATTGCCGCACTAAGGAACACGTTCATTTACTTGCTGATCCAGGTCCCGCTGATGATCATCCTGGCATTATTCCTTTCTGTGCTTTTGAATAATGCAACATTGAAATTCAAGGGATTCTTTCGTACAGCCATCTTTTTACCATGTGTAACCTCGCTTGTAGCCTATGCTGTTCTTTTTAAATACCTATTTGGTGAGAAAGGCTTGATCAACCAGTTTCTTCTTAACTTGTCAATCATCTCTCAACCGCTGAACTGGTTGTCGGATCCTTTACTTGCCAAAATAACCATCATCATTGCCATAACATGGAGGTGGACAGGGTATAATATGATCTTCTATTTATCTGCCCTGCAAAATATTGATAAATCGATGTATGAAGCAGCGGAAATTGACGGTGCCTCGAGCCTTCAACAATTTTTCTATATTACAGTCCCGATGTTAAAGCCTATCATTTTATTTACTTCCATCATTTCTACAATCGGCACCTTGCAAATATTTGATGAAATAATGAATATCACAAATGGTGGACCGGGAAATGCGACGCTTTCCATTTCCATGTACATCTATAACCTATCGTTTGAATACAGTCCTGATTTCGGATATGCAGCTACTGTTTCGTATGTGATTGTCATCCTGGTTGTTCTATTGTCTCTCATCCAATTTAAAGTGGCAGGTGATAAAAAGTGAAAAAGTTGAAAAGCGTAGGAATATACACTTTTTTAAGCATAGCTGCCTTGGTGTCGATCTTTCCGTTCCTGTGGATGGTCGTAAGTATGACCAATAAGTCAGTGGATGTTACCAAAGGCCGATTGCTGCCGGGGAGACACTTAATCGAAAATTTAAATGTATTATTCGAATCCGTCAACATGGTTACGGCATTAGTCAATTCAACCATTATTGCGTTAATCACCACCTTTTTGACTTTGCTGATTGGATCACTTGCCGGTTATGGCTTTGAGATCTACCGGACACCAGGTAAAGATAAAGTGTTTAACATTCTCTTGTTATCGATGATGATTCCGTTTGCGGCGATCATGATCCCTTTGTATCGGATATTTGGTCGTCTTTCTTCAACCGTTCCTTTCCTTGGGATTGATACATTGGCTGCCGTGATACTGCCGACTGTCATTACTGCATTTTTCATCTTTTTGTTCCGTCAGAATACCAAGATGTTTGCGAAGGAATTGGTAGAAGCAGGGAGGATAGACGGATTAAGTGAATTAGGCATCTTTTTCCGTATTTATGTACCAACGATGAAAACGACCTATGCGGCAGCAGCGATCATCGCTTTCATGAATAGCTGGAATAATTATTTATGGCCATTGGTCGTGTTGCAATCTCCTGAGAAGCAAACCATCCCACTGCTTATCTCTAATCTTGGCGCCGGTTATACGCCGAATTTTGGTGTCATCATGACAGCCATTGTTATCGGAACCCTTCCGACAGCCGTTGTTTTCTTCGTTATGCAGAAGTATTTCGTAGAAGGGATGATGGGATCGGTCAAAGGGTAATATTTTCATTCAAATACTCGTTCTAGTAGGAGGTAGGAATATTGGCACAAACCGTACATGATTGGGAAAACATAGAAGTATTACAACGAAATCGTAAAACAGAACGTGCTCATTTCATTCCGTTTTCAGAGAAGCGGAGTGCATTGACGTTCGATCGGAACAATGCTTCTTCTTTTAAACTTTTAAATGGGTTATGGAAGTTCCACTATGCTGATAACCCGAATCTATCACCAGACGAATTTTATACTGAAAACTTTCAAACAAGTGATTGGGATGATTTATATGTCCCATCATCATGGCAGATACACGGATACGGCAAGCCGGCATATACGAATGTCGTGTATCCTTTTCCAGTAGATCCTCCGTATGTCCCCAGTGAAAATCCGACCGGTTGCTATGTCAGGGAATTTTGGATCACGGGAGACTGGTTGGATAAACAAGTAACGGTAAGGTTTGAAGGGGTTGATAGTGCCTTCCATGTCTGGGTGAACGGCAAGGAAGTCGGCTATAGTCAGGGAAGCCGCACTCCTTCTGAATTTGATCTTACCTCTTTTATCAAGGAAGGGAAGAACCGTATTGCCGTCCGAGTCTATCAATGGTCGGATGGATCGTATATTGAAGACCAGGATATGTGGTGGCTCAGTGGGATTTTTAGGGATGTTTATTTGCTGGCTGTTCCTAAGGTGCATATCGAGGACTTTTTCATAAAAACACGTTTAGATGAAAATTATGAAAATGCTTCGCTGTATATAGAAACAGTGATCGAGAACAGGAGTAGCTTTGCTGTCTCTGATTATAAATTGGAGTATCATCTCCTGGATGGAAACGGTCAAGCTGTGATCAATGAGAAAGAAAGCAAAGCTGTTTCGATTGCTGCCAATAGCAAAAAAACAGTTATCCAAACCTTTTCGATTACAAATCCAAGCAAGTGGTCTGCAGAAAATCCATATTTGTATAAACTTCTGCTTTCATTGAAACAGGAAGCGGGTCAAATTGCAGAAGTGATTCCTGCAAAAGTGGGGTTTCGTTCTGTAGAGTTGAAGGATGGCTTGTTTCTGATAAACGGTGTACCTATTAAGCTCAAGGGCGTCAACCGTCACGATCACCATCCGGAATTAGGACGCGCTGTACCGTTGGAATGGATGGAGGAAGATGTAAAACTGATGAAACAGCACAACATCAACGCAGTACGGACATCCCATTATCCAAATGATCCACGTTTCTATGATCTATGTGACTGGTATGGATTGTATGTAATCGATGAGGCTGACTTGGAGTGTCACGGGTTTGAAGTGATAGGCAAATGGGATGCACTCAGTGATGATCCGGCATGGGAAAACGCTTATCTGGAACGGATGAAGCGGATGGTCGCACGGGACAAAAACCATCCTTCGATTATTATGTGGTCATTGGGAAATGAATCTGGTTTTGGCAGAAACCATGTGGCAATGGCTGACTGGGCGAGAGAATTCGATGATACGAGACTCATCCATTATGAAGGGGAATGCCAGGCGATTACAAGATTGGAAAGCAACTATGATCCACAAAGGGAACCAGAAGCATCTGATGTGTTTACCACCATGTACACCGCAGTCGAAGTGATGGATGCTTTAGGACAGAGGGACGATTTAACAAAGCCGCATATCTTGTGTGAATATGCACACGCAATGGGGAACGGTCCAGGCGGATTGAAGGAATACTGGGAAGCCTTTTACGAGCATGATCGTCTTCAAGGTGGGTTTGTCTGGGAGTGGATGGATCATGGGATTCGCCAGGTTACCGAAGACGGAAAAGAATACTTTGCTTACGGTGGGGACTTCGGGGAAACTCCGAACGATTCCAACTTTGTCATTGATGGGCTGGTAATGGCAGATCATACACCTTCTCCGGCACTATTGGAATATAAAAAAGTAATCGAGCCTGTTTTGGTCGAATCCGTTGATTTGGAAAAAGGCGAAGTGAAGGTAACTAATCGCTATGATTTTATTTCCCTCAGTCATTTGCACGCGACCTGGTCGATCAGGAATGGCGTATCTGTAGTTGCCGGTGGAACAATCCCTGTAAGTGACATCGAAGCACGTACAAGTAAAGAAATTGTTTTGCCCTATGAACTAGATCGTTACCGTGTGGCTGAAGATGACTATTGGCTTAATATCGAATTTACCCTTGCGAATGATTCAGCATGGGCTGAGACTGGCCACCAGGTAGCATGGGCCCAGTTCGAACTGCCGGTCCAAAAGGCAAAGCAGGAAGAGACAACAAGTCTGTCTGATCAGCCTTTAAAGGTAGAGGATTCTAAACATAGCCTGCTCGTTCAGGGAGAGAATTTCATTGTACGGTTGGATAAAGTTTTCGGAAGACTGACCGAGTGGAAATTCCAAGGGATCGATTTAATCAAAACAGGTCCAGTGCTGAATTTATGGAGGGTACCCATTGACAATGATTTATGGGCACAAGTTCACTGGAAGGATATCCCTTCTTTTAAAGAATGGAAAGAATCGGGTCTCCATCAATTACAACAGCGAATCGATGCAGTTCGCTATATGGCCCTGGGAGAACACCAGGTAGAAATCATCGTAGAAGCACGTGTTGCCCCGCCAATCCTCAACTGGGGAATGACGACAACGTACACGTATACAATTGATTCTGACGGCAAGATGGATATCAATGTTAAAGGTGAACCATTTGGGAAACTTCCACAGACTTTTCCAAGAATCGGATTAAAAATGGAAGTGCCAGCAATGCTGGATCATGTGACATGGTATGGCCGTGGACCGGGGGAATCATATCTGGATAGCAAACAAGCGAATGGTGTTGGGGTCTGGATGAAAAAGGTAGAGGATTTCTATACGCCATATGTTTATCCGCAGGAAAATGGAAGCAGGCATGAAGTTCGCTGGGCTCAGCTCGCAAACACTTCTGGGGTCGGTATGAGATTCCGAGGGAAACCGCTCTTTGATTTCAATGCCCAGTACTATACGATGGAAAACCTTGAAAAAGCACAACATACGTATGACTTAGTCAAACAAGACTTCATTACGGTCCTGATCGATCACAAACAACATGGCCTTGGATCGGCAAGCTGTGGCCCTGACGTTCTGGAAAAGTACAGGTTGAAAAGTGGACCATTCCAGTTTGGATTGGAAATCAAGCCAAGTTTTCAATAGAAGGGGATAAAGTGTATATGAAAACGGGAAGAGCAGTTCGTTTGTCATTGATAATGGTGATGCTTCTTTCAATAGTCCCTGCCGTATCAGCTGAAACCTCAACGGTAGAGATCAAAGGTGGAGACTTCACCATGGTTCCGGGTGAAGTCTCTGTCCTGAAATTTACAGAAGAAGGGGCAGAAATTGAAGATTATATCTGGCATGTCAGCAATGAAAATGTTGTAGATGTCGATTCCCAGACAGGTAGGATCGATGCTGTAGGCACTGGACAGGCTGCCATTACATTGAATGCAATTGATGAAAATGGGAAGGTTCATCATGATAGAAGCGTAGTGACTGTCGGGGCTGGTCCGACACCAATAGTGGAACCGATCCCTGCACTTCAAAACAACAATAGACCGGACTTCATGATGGGGGCAGACGTTTCTTCATACTATCAAATCATGAAAGCCGATAAAAAGTTTTATAATTTGGCAGGGGAAGAATCCCATTTGTTTGACATTCTTGAAGAGAATGGCGTCAACTGGGTTCGGTTGAGAGTGTGGAATGATCCATATGACCATTTCGGCAATCCATATGGCGGCGGAAACAGTAATATAGATACGACGATCGCTCTTGCTAAGCAGGCAAAAGAAAGAGGAATGAAACTCTTTGTTACGTTCCATTACAGTGATTTTTGGGCACATCCCGGCCAACAGATCAAACCGAAAGAATGGAAGAACCTGACTGGACAGGAACTGGTGGATGCAGTCAGTGAGTTTACGACGGAATCATTAGAGAAAATGAAGGATGCCGGTGTGTATCCGAACATGGTCGGAATCGGTAACGAGACGAACAGTGATATTTTAGAACAGCCGTTCAACTTTCGTTCAGATGGGAGCATGAATCCAGTCGCAGTAGATATCTTTAAAGCTGGAGCGGCGGCTGTGCGCGATACGGATCCAAATACCGATGTCCCAGAAAAGAAAACATTGATTTCCTTCCACCTTGCTAACGGGAATAATACATGGCTGTATAATCGTTTTGCTTCAGCAATGGAGAAACACAATGTCGACTATAATGCAATCGGTGCATCCTACTATCCTTCATGGCATGGAACATACGATCAAGTATTGAATAACCTGAATGACATTACTGCGAAATATGGGAAATATGCCTTTATTGCTGAAACCGCATATCCTTGGACAATCCAGGAAGATGCTGGTGATGACACCCCACAAAACTTCAAGCACGGTGATGTCAGTACCGTTGGTTTGGCCGCTTCTGTCCAGGGACAGGCTACTGCTCTTCGCGAGGTAATGAATGTGGCGGCAAATATCAATCATGAAAGAGGCCTTGGTGCTTTTTATTGGGAACCAGCCTGGCTTCCTGGCAACACGACCGGATGGGCGACTCCATATGGGACTGGATGGGAAGTAGCCGGTTTATTTGATATCAATGGATATGCCCTACCTTCTATCAAAACTTTCAATCTAGTAAAAGGCGATCAAAATGTTCCGGAGGATGCAAACGAGTACGCTTATGGCTGGGAAACACAAGTAGTGATGAATAAAGGTGACAGCCTCCAAATGCCAGAGGAAATCATCGCTGTCAAAAATAATGGCATGATGGGTGATGCCAAGCGTACGATCACGAAGCAGCCGGTGATATGGAACGAGGAAGAAATGGCTGAAGTAGATGTGAATATCCCTGGAGAATACATCGTTTTCGGCAGTGTAGCTGGGGAAGAAAATAATGCATTTGCACATGTCATCGTTAAGGGTGATGGTTCTGCAACAGTACCAACATTCAGTCTTCCTGACGGTAGTGGGATCGATGTTGTAAAGGGTGACGGTTTCTCGTATTCTACAAGGCACCCTGTAGAAGGGGGAAGTTATATTGAGATGGAATCTGCGACACCGAATGCAGGAATCTATTTTACGTTGGATGGGGCAAATCCGATTAATGGAACCGGAAGTTCAAAGGAACTAGTTGGCGCTCCCTATATAAAAGGATATGATTCAATTCGTGTCTATGCAGGTCCGATCCGAATTTCCCAAAACGTGATGATTAAGGCTGCTGCCAAACGTTCTGGTTACAATTATATATCAGGCGAATGGGGATGGGATACAACACCATTGGATTACAGCTCGATTGTGAATTCCAGCTATAAAGCCGTTTATGACTACAGCGATGACTTATTATCCAACGGCGGTTTTGAAAGTGGAGATCTCAGTGGCTGGAAACTGAAAAGCAAAGCAGGTGAGACTGGCGTCATTGCACCAACTGATTTTGTGACAGAAGCTTATGCCGGGGACCACTCTTTTAGGTTTTCACTTAATGCAGGAGAAAGTCTGGATCTAAGTCAAAAGGTCAATAGACTTCCAGATGGCATATACAAGTTGTCACTTTACACCAGAGGCGACAATCAAACAACAGATCAAACAGAAATGAATCTTTCTGCATTTACACAAGGGAAGGAGTACAGCAGCACGGTAAAAACGGTTGTCGTCCCAGATGGCAAGATGATATGGAGAAAGTATTCGGTCGTGAATATTGAAGTCAGGAACGGGAACTTGACGATTAACTTTGATGCGAAAACAAGTGGAGTGTACACGGGGTATATCGATCATGTTGTATTGGAAAAAGAGTGAACAAGGAAAGTCTTCCAATCAAGAAAATACGATTGCAGGATAACCCAGTGAATTGGTTTTTCACTAATTAAGAAAAAGGTGATCAATATGACAGTCAGATACAATCCAGTTAGCGCAAAGATTCCCAAAATGCTGCATGGAGCTGATTATAATCCTGAACAATGGGCACACGAACCGGGTATATTAGAAGAAGATATCCGGTTGATGAAATTAGCTAAATGTAACGTGATGTCTGTAGGGATTTTTTCTTGGGCTGAACTTGAACCGGAGGAAGGGACATTCGATTTTGATTGGCTGGATAATGTGCTCGATAAGTTAGCCGGAAATGATATCTATACGTTCTTAGCTACACCAAGTGGAGCACGCCCTGCATGGATGTCAAATAAGTATGAGGAGGTGCTCCGGGTAGGTCCGAATCGGGTCAGAAACCTGCATGGACTAAGGCATAATCATTGTTATACTTCCCCTGTCTACCGTGAAAAAGTTTCGATTATGAACCGTAAACTTGCAGAAAGGTATTCCAACCATATTGCTGTAATCGGCTGGCATATATCCAATGAATTTGGCGGGGAATGTCACTGTGACTATTGTCAGGATGCATTCCGGGAATGGCTGAAACTAAAATATGAAACGCTGGATAACCTCAACCTTAGCTGGTGGACGACGTTTTGGAGCCATACATATACGGATTGGCAACAAATTGAATCACCAGCACCACATGGAGAAATGATGGTGCACGGGTTGAACCTGGACTGGAAGCGCTTTGTCACGGACCAAACACTGGATTTTTTCAAACACGAAGTCAAACCGCTGAAAGCAATCAATTCGGACTTGCCTGTCACCACAAACTTTATGGAGGCGTTCGAAGGACTGGACTATGTGAAATTTGCGGATGCTTTGGACTTCGTTTCTTGGGATTCCTATCCAACATGGCATGATACGGACGGGAATATTCATAAAGCTGCTTGGGTCGCGATGAACCATGACTTTTTCCGTTCCATCAAGGGCGGGCAGCCATTTTTATTGATGGAAAGCACGCCAAGCCTGACAAACTGGCAGCCGATCAGTAAGCTGAAGCGGCCTGGTATGCATTTACTGTCTTCCATGCAGGCAGTAGCACATGGCTCTGACTCTGTCCAATATTTTCAATGGCGTAAAAGCAGGGGTTCCAGCGAGAAGTTCCATGGAGCTGTTGTTGACCAAGCCAGACATGAACATACACGTGTGTTTAAAGACGTCACAGAAGTAGGAGAAGTGCTTGATCAATTAGATTCGATTGTGGGAACGGCCGTAAGTGCAGAAGTCGCAATCATTTTCGATACAGAGAATAGATGGGCGGTCAAAGACGCCCAAGGTCCTCGTAACCAGGGAGTGAACTATGAAAAAACGGTAACGGATCATTATCAGGCATTCTGGAAAAAAGGCGTATCCGTAGATGTAATTGATATGGAGCGGGATATATCAAAATACAAATTAGTAGTTGCACCTATGTTGTATATGGTAAGGCCAGGTGTTGGAGAAAAAATAGAGAAGTTTGTGAAAGAAGGTGGTACGTTTGTCACTACCTATTGGTCCGGAATCGTGGATGAAAACGATTTGACTTTCTTGGGAGGCTTTCCAGGTCCACTCCGTCATACACTTGGTATCTGGTCTGCAGAGATTGATGGATTATATGATGGACAGACAAATCGAATCAAGGTTGATAAAAATGACTTAGGGCTCAGCGGAGAATATATAGCTTATGAGTTATGTGACCTGATCCACTTGGAGGGTGCAAAAGCATTAGCTTACTATCAGGACGACTTTTATGCCGGCCGACCCGCTCTTACGGTCAATCAACTAGGGAAAGGTAAGGCCTACTATGTGGCTTCCCGTAATAAACAGCCGTTTAATAATGAATTCTTTTCTAAACTGATTGAAGACGTCGGTATTAAAAAAACGATCGAGAGCAGGTTGCCAGAAGGAATATCTGCTCAAAGCAGGACGGATGGGAAGAATGATTATATCTTCCTGATGAACTTCGGAGAAGAGAAGCAAGTAGTCGAGATGCCGAAGGGAGAGCTTACCGACTTGATCGATGGCACGTCTGTAACAGAAAATATTGAGTTACCCCCTTTTGGCGTTACTATTCTGAAAAGGAAAAAGCAATGAATATTGGAATGGGAGGACAATCGTTCTATAAACAATACATGTAAACCGAGCAAATTATAAAATTATAGTAATGGCGGGAGAATTCCAAACTCCTGGAGGAAATTGGTTGTGGCATACCGAGGATGATTTGTAAGATCACCTTATTGTCGCCTGCGGAATCGTGGACAGTGATTGTTATAAAGCTGGCAAGATCGCATCACCAATAGGGGCATGAAGCATTATCCACACTCGATTATTTGATTGTGGTCGATATATGCTTGCCAACGATCATGCATAAAGAGATGGTCTTCCGGTTTGCTGAGACCTCCATCACGAGCAAGGAGGGGATGCGACCGATAGAGGTGGCAATTACCGCCTATGAATCAGCATCTAGGAAAAAGCCTATAAGGGGTAGAACCACATACCCATCAAGCTAACACCATTGCATTCCTAGAGTTGACCTGTTTCTCCAAGTCAACCCTTTAAGTTACTAAATAATGGCATGCCCTAAACGGGGTTATTTTTTTACACTATGCTGCATTCTTGTGGGACGTGGTATACTGATAGACGACACCCAATATATCAAAGACTGTCTTTTTCTCGTATCGGTGGGATTTTCGTCCGTTTTTCTGTAGGAGGTTAAACAGGCGAAGCAGTATCTTTGATAGCTCTTGGGTGCTTTTTTGTATCGCTTGAAACAGAAGTGGAAAGTAATCTTTAATGATATAAATGGATTTATACTCGCTCAGTTCTCATTTTTTTCTGCTGAGTAGCAGCTGCCTCATTTGAAACATGGTAGAGGAGCAGAGGAGGATACCTATCAGTTGACCATATAGGTGACATTCTAATCGCTCTTTTTTGATTTCTCATGAACATGTCCGGTTGGGACGTCTTTCTGTGGCGCATTGGTTATGTATACATTAATGGCGCTCAACCGTTTTTGGGTTTGTTCTTCCGTAAGTCGGTGGATAATCACTCTAGTCGGCAACTTTTGATACTTGCCAATATAAACATCTGAAATTTCATAGGTTTGGCCCGGTTTAATTGATGCATGATCTCTTCCATATCTAGTTGAATATACTCGGTTTGCTTTTTGACCGTTCCATTTTTGAAGTATTCGGGATCAGGATTTCTCCGATAAATTCGAGTGTTTAATTTTAAGCGAGAGATATAATAGGCTCCTTTTTCAGCCATTTGATGGAGATCATCCAGATAAAAATATCCTAAATCGCGTAAGCATAAATCACCTGTTTGTACCGTTTTTAAACAAGTGGAACCGTAGGTTCGATCATTTTGTTTACCTGATCCTGAGTGAACGTGCAGGAATTGGCCACTGAGAGATCATATTCTAATTGAACCTTTACCCCAGCTGTATGGCTACTACCTCCAGAGCCTTGATACGTTGAGGCAAATACATCCGGGAGTTGAAAGGTCGTAGAATCCAAGATTCGTATTCGCTGAAACTGAGAAACATAGCGATGAGGAAGAACCTGAGAGGAAAATAGATTTTGTGTAAGCAGGGAAGTTAATACATGTCGTAGGAGCCTTACAGCCGAAGGATTAAATCGTTGATTAAGTCCTTCAGGACTTATCAAGACTTATCAAGACTCCCGTCGAAGATTCTAAACGACTACATAACTGTGTCAGGGAAGTACTCGCTACTTTTTGACTTAACCACACGCACAACGCTATTAAATCTTTGGCTTGGTACTTACTACTCCTTTGGACAAAACCTACCTTTTGGGCTAGATGTTGGAGAGCTTGCGGAGACAAAGAACGTTGTAATTCCTGTGAAAAGAGGGCAAGTTCGTCTGAAACCATCAAAAAACACCATCCTTTCCATCATGTTACAGATAGAATAGCGTTTTTTTTCAATTTGGGGGTAATAATTTGCATTAACTTGATGGGCATGGGGTAGAACCAGCAACCGGCGACTGAGGGGCAACGTAGCCATATACGGGATATTCAAGGGTAGAAAAGTTCCGCAAATGGTCAGAATCGGCACTAATCACCCTAGCCACCTGTCAAAATTCTTATTTTTAAGTTACCTATCAGCATCAAAAACTGCTTAAGTTCCGATTCCATATGTTTTCGGCACTTTGCACTTTAGTAGTCAGTTGCTAGGTTTGGGCCTAATAGAAGCTATATGTGCGAAAAAGCCAATCACCATTTCTCTTCTTGTGCACATTTCTCATTATTGGTATTTAATCACAATTATAAAATTGGTATTTTGTTAAACTCCTTCAGACTGGAAGGGGTAATGACAGGGTTCTTGTCATTACCCCATATAGTATAGCAGTGTCTTCTTAAAATTGTGTCTAAACATATGTGTCTAAAGGGTGAAGACCCGGCGATATTCCTTTGAAAGTTCAGGTAAGGTTAATTTATACAATTCCCACCGATTAGAACGTTTATAAACACCCATATTGATCAGCTTCTTTATCAATTCTCGTTTCTTTTTTTGGATGTTTTTACGACGATTCATCCAATCACCCTTTCAGAAAATTTTATTAGGTAAATGCCTCCCTTCTTATATATGCAGTAGGTTTTAACCCCTATACCAGCTAATATAAGTCAATACTTTTTGCTTAATATTG
>NZ_JAIBLJ010000130.1 GCF_020179385.1 Alkalihalobacillus sp. YIM B00296
ATTGGGGGTTTCCCCCTGTGAGAGTAGGACGTCGCCGGGCTTACATATTGGAGGATTAGCTCAGCTGGGAGAGCACCTGCCTTACAAGCAGGGGGTCGGCGGTTCGATCCCGTCATCCTCCACCATGATGCAGGCCTAGCTCCATAGGTAGAGCAACTGACTTCTAATCAGTAGGTAGGGCGTTAAAGTCCTCTGGTCAGCACCACTTTTACGAGCCATTAGCTCAGTCGGTAGAGCATCTGACTTTTAATCAGAGGGTCGAAGGTTCGAGTCCTTCATGGCTCACCATTTTTGATGATCGATATAGTATTGCGGGTGTGGCGGAATTGGCAGACGCGCTAGACTTAGGATCTAGTGTCCTTGCGACGTGGGGGTTCAAGTCCCTCCACCCGCACCACATGCGGAAGTAGTTCAGTGGTAGAACACCACCTTGCCAAGGTGGGGGTCGCGGGTTCGAATCCCGTCTTCCGCTCCATTGCTGCCGGGGTGGTGGAATTGGCAGACACACAGGACTTAAAATCCTGCGGTAGGTGACTACCG
>NZ_JAIBLJ010000131.1 GCF_020179385.1 Alkalihalobacillus sp. YIM B00296
ATAATAATCATCTGCTGTTTGGAAAAATTGAACGAACAGTGCCGGAACGATTAGACAATGAGGGGTTCCATCAACAAAAATAGCGATTCGTCCCTCTAAAAGATTAGCAGCTGTGACATCAGGGCGCTCTGTAGTGAAAATAGTAGGGAAAGGTGTATATGTCTCATCTTGGATCAACTCTTCAATATAGCCGGTTTCCAGAATCCCATCGATTTCAATTCGATCAAGTCGCTGCCGAACTTCTTCTACCACCTTGTCATTGGCAATGTTTTTTATATAAGCAATTGAAACGTCTGTTTTCGTAACCGTTCCAATTTTCTTCGTTTCTAACCAAAGGTTGCGATCGTTGACTTTGCGTCTTAACAGGGATGTATTGGTACGTAAACTTTCTGAATAAGCTTCCTTTGGACCACGGACCGTACTTTCAGTTGTTGCTTCTGACACACCGCGGACTTTTCCACCCTTCATTCCAATCGCAAAGCCTTGTGTATAACCGTCCAGCAAAAGAATCACATGACCTGATAACAGAGAGGTGAAGAG
>NZ_JAIBLJ010000132.1 GCF_020179385.1 Alkalihalobacillus sp. YIM B00296
AGAGTAAGAGCGACCAAGCCGACAATCATCCCGAATAAACCGAACGAGGCAGCCAGCCCCATAAAAACAAAACGTAACATTCTTATGGATATAGAAAGATTGAAAGAACTGACAATAAAACTTGAAATCGCCGTAATCGCTACAACAATAACCATTGCTGCGGAAACGATACCGGCATCGACAGCTGCTGTTCCAATTACGAGTGTCCCGACCATTGAAACCGCCTGACCGATCGTCCTCGGCATTCGAACGCCGGCTTCCCGCAATATTTCAGATGTGACTTCCATCATAAGAGCTTCAATGAATGCAGGAAATGGAACCCCTTCACGTTGAGCAGCCAGGTTAATGAGCAGCGGTGTCGGCAGCATTTCCTGATGAAACGTTGTAATCGCGATGTATAAGGATGGACCAAGGAGCGCTATGAAAAATCCAATGAACCGAAGAATACGGATCAATGAAACAATATCTGTACGTTCATAATAATCATCTGCTGTTTGGAAAAATTGAACGAACAGTG
>NZ_JAIBLJ010000133.1 GCF_020179385.1 Alkalihalobacillus sp. YIM B00296
GTTGTTTTTTAACGGCTCTGGAGAGCCTTGAAGCTGCTTTTGTTAGCACTTGTAGAGGCGAACGCTTACTTGCGTTTGCTTGGGCATGTGTGGAATCTAAAATGAGTGCTTTAGATTGAATTATCCCTTTTTCCTGACACTGCTTTACGAGTTCTTCCAATACTTCCTCTACCCGATTAGCGCCTAATCGATGGTTTCGAAATCGACTTAATTGTGTAGGATGGGGTAAAGAACTTTCGGGATTCAATCGTAAAAACCACTTATAAGCTAAATGTAAATTGGCATCTTGAATGACTTGTTCATCGGATAAATCATATAAGGTCTGGATGAGAAGAAGTCGAAGGAGTAACTCTGGTTCAGTCGCTGGTCGTCCGTAATACATACAATATGATTCCTTCGTAAGGTCATATATAAATGAAAAATCAACCAACTTATCGATTTTCTTTAATAGGTGATCTTCTGGTATTAAATTGTACAACTCGGCATGAAAGGAAAGAGTTTCTTGATATTGATC
>NZ_JAIBLJ010000134.1 GCF_020179385.1 Alkalihalobacillus sp. YIM B00296
AAGCTCGAAGAACTGGAGAGGCAGGCGAAGAAGAAGAAATAGTTACAACATCTGTGAAGTTTGAACTCATTGAGTTAATTGTACGGAAACATAATATGAAAGGTATGATCAGTTATTTTTGTAAGTTGGCATCTGTGAATCGGAACAGCTATTATGTATGGTTAAAAGCAGAGACAAATCGCATGGAAAGAGAACGGAAAGATGAAGCAGACTTCAAACTAATTAAGGATATCCATGATTCCAAGCACGGAAAATCGGGTGGACGGGCTATCAGAATGATTCTTGAAAATGTATATGGTGTAGTCATGAACCTCAAGAAGATCTATCGGCTTATGAAAAAATTCAATCTTCAAACCAAGATTAGACGCGCTAACCCTTACAAGAAGATGGCCAAAGCGACACAGGAACATAATACGTGTCCGAACCTATTGAACCGCCAGTTTGTCCAAACGGACCCAGGAATGGTATTACTGACGGATATTACCTATCTCTATCT
>NZ_JAIBLJ010000135.1 GCF_020179385.1 Alkalihalobacillus sp. YIM B00296
AAGATAGGTTAGGGGCTACCGGCAAAAACAAGATTTAGGAGATGATAACGTATGGATCCAGTGATTGGCCTGGATGTCGCTAAAGGAAAAAGCCAAGTTCAAGCCTTTTTACAGAAGAAAGAGCCTTACAAGAAGAGCTTTGTGTTCGAGCACAATGTTTTAGGGTTACAGGATTTTTATCAGTTCTATCGAGAGGTTGAAGAAGCTGCGGGTCTACCTCCGGCAGTCGTTTTTGAATCCACAGGGCACTACCATGAACCCGTATTACAGTTCTTAGAAGATCGTGCAATCGTCTATTATTTAATCAATCCCGTTCTCTCTTACGAAGCAAAGAAAATGAGCTTAAGAAAAGTAAAGACCGATGCCATTGACGCTTATCGCCTGGGAGAACTTTATTATCAATATGATGACCTACAACCCTTTCAAAAGAAGACGATTGAGCATATGAACTTACGGAATTTAACACGTCAACATGACTCTCTTACT
>NZ_JAIBLJ010000136.1 GCF_020179385.1 Alkalihalobacillus sp. YIM B00296
ATTCCACTCCCCTATTTATTAAAAATTAAAGCTACATAGTGATCATTATAGTCAAAAATCAAAATCTTAAGGTACGATTCTCCCCCTCAAACCCTTTCGTATAGATCCCGGTGGGCGCGGAAAGTCTACATAAATAATCTCGTATATTCCTTTCCTATCGAAGCAAATGTTAGATGGCCTAAGTATAATATTCTCCTCTGCTTATGTCATTTGTTGTTCCACTAAACTGCCTTTAACTTAATACCTCTTATTTCCAATTACCTTATTTTGCGCAATCGCTTATTCCGTTAAATGGCCCGATACACGAAACGCGTTCCTCAATAAACGCGCCCTTCGATAAGGTTAGCCAGAATGCTAAATATTCCTGGTTGACCTTTTTTTATATGGTCTTACTATAACAGTAGCCAGGGTAGAACGTCCGCGCCCTTGGGACTTGATCCCGTCCGTTATACTGTCCACC
>NZ_JAIBLJ010000137.1 GCF_020179385.1 Alkalihalobacillus sp. YIM B00296
ACCCGTTATAATCAAAACAAATGGAGAGAACGGGGAATCAATGATGAGTAAACAAATCTTTAATGAATTTCAGCGTAAACAACTTGAGAACAATCTAAATGTTAGGCATGTATCAGATCGATCAATAACTTATCAGCCAGAGTTCAAAGTAAAAGCAGTGAGAGAGAACTTAGATGGAAAAGGTCCTATGGAGATCTTCAAAGAGGCTGGGTTTGACGTAGACATCATTGGTCATAAAAAGCCAAACCAATGTTTAAAGCGCTGGAGAAGAACCTATCAAGAATTAGGTGAAGAAGGGTTCTTTGAAGAACGCCGTGGAAAAGGGAGCACTGGCCGTCCATCTTCGAAGGATCTGACAGCTGAACAAAAGCTTAAGAATGCAGAAGCACGTATTAAATTCCTGGAAGCAGAGAATGACTTCTTAAAAAAGCTCGAAGAACTGGAGAG
>NZ_JAIBLJ010000138.1 GCF_020179385.1 Alkalihalobacillus sp. YIM B00296
ACGCATGGAAGGCATCCTACCCAGGTCCCACACGCTAGGGTGCAAGGTCCACAGCATTGAATCAGACAACGAACACTCCAGGTTTTGCATTCCCTTCCTCCACCATAAGAAAAGTTGTCGATGGTGCAATTGCCACAGGCTGCCTGAATGCTTGCATCTTTCACCGGTTCACCGTTCACGACTTGATCGACCAGGGTAATCGTTTCCTTTTCTTCATCCACTTTGTATAAATAGCTTCCTCGACCAAAATGATAGATGGGAACGCTTAAGGAATAGTAAACCGAAATATAATCGCCTTTTTGCATAACGAGGGCTACCAGGGTATTGCCATCCTCTAGCATGTGGAAGACGCCATTGACACTCGAAGTGTCAATGGATAGATCGGCTTCCTTAAAAGCGAGTGCTTTTTGAACATCTGCCGTTAGATATTTCTGAATTTCTTTGCT
>NZ_JAIBLJ010000139.1 GCF_020179385.1 Alkalihalobacillus sp. YIM B00296
ATCTCGTATAACAAGCGAAGCTATGATACTACTAGGAGGAAATAGGGGTTACTGGCAAGTTAAATCTAAGGAGGAGATTAGAATGAATCCAGTCGTTGGTCTGGATGTTTCAAAAGGGGAAAGTGAAGTTCAGGCATTTTTAGATAAGGGAAAACCTTACCGTAAAAGCTTTAGTATACGACATGATCTTGAGGGGCTAGGATCATTACTTGAATTTCTAAAAGGGATTAAATCTATAACAGGGCTACAACCTTCAGTGGTTTTAGAAGCAACTGGACATTACCATGCACCAGTTGTTCAGTTTCTAGATGAACATCACTATTTATTAATCATCGTTAATCCATTAATCTCTCACAGAGCCAAAAGTTGTAGTTTACGAAAAGTTAAAACCGATGCCATTGATGCCTTTCGTCTTTGTGAGCTTTATTACAAAGAGGA
>NZ_JAIBLJ010000014.1 GCF_020179385.1 Alkalihalobacillus sp. YIM B00296
ATCAGTAGGTTGGGGGTTCAAGTCCTCTGGCCAGCACCATTGTCATTTAACATCAGACGTCATAGTCTTTTTTTATTGGAGGGGTAGCGAAGTGGCTAAACGCGGCGGACTGTAAATCCGCTCCCTCCGGGTTCGGCGGTTCGAATCCGTCCCCCTCCACCATTTTAAAAAAGACCAAATTGACGATGATGATAATAGTTCTGTGAAATTTGTCCTGACGAAGCCAACAACGGTAGGTTGTGCAACAAAAGGAAGGGACAGTATAAAGGGTGAAAATACAACGCGAGCCATTAGCTCAGTCGGTAGAGCATCTGACTTTTAATCAGAGGGTCGAAGGTTCGAGTCCTTCATGGCTCACCATCTCGATTCTGATGGAACAATAATATTTTGGTCATGCGGGTGTAGTTTAGTGGTAAAACAAGAGCCTTCCAAGCTCTGGTCGTGAGTTCGATTCTCATCACCCGCTCCATCGGGGCCTTAGCTCAGCNTCATACATAAATAATGAAAAAACTCTCTAAACCATTCGGTCTAGAGAGTTTTTTGCATATTAAAAACAATGACCTGGAACGTGGGATAGATACCAATCGTGTAAGCGCTTCATATTTATCCATGATCATCAGGTAATCCCCTGTTAAACCGTATAAGTATACAAAATCTTGTCCAGTTGAACCAGTGTATGATAAAGCCCTACAATAGGTGATAGATTGTCAATGAGGAGGAAAAATATGAACAAGAATGTTGGAATTTTAGGGGTCCCGATGGACCTTGGGCAAATGCGCCGTGGTGTTGACATGGGACCAAGTGCAATGAGGTATGCTGGTCTAATCGAAAGACTTGAAAACCTTGGCTACGATGTGGAGGACCATGGTGATGTCCAAATCCCACAAAGGGAAAAAGTTGCAAGTAAAGAAACGAACCTCAAAAATTTAGATGGGGTTATTGAAGCGAGCAACTTTCTAGCGGAAGGCGTCAATAAAATCATCGAAGATAATCGTTTTCCATTAGTGCTCGGCGGGGACCATAGCATTGCAATCGGGACGCTTGCTGGTGTATCAAAGCATTATAAGAATTTAGGTGTCATCTGGTATGACGCCCATGGTGATTTAAATACAGGAGAAACTTCACCAAGCGGAAACATTCATGGTATGCCTTTAGCTGTAAGTCTTGGAATCGGACATGAGAAACTGAAAGAAATCGGGGGTTACAGCCCGAAGGTCAAACCTGAGAACATCGTCATCATCGGTGCGCGTTCGCTGGATGGAGGGGAGCGTGAATTGATCCGCGAAAAGGGAATCAAAGTTTATACGATGCACGAAATTGATAAAATGGGTATGACAAAGGTTATGGAAGAAGCGATCGAATACGTTTCGAACGGAACAGATGGTGTACACTTGAGTTTGGATCTTGATGGATTGGATCCGGCAGAAGCACCCGGTGTAGGGACTCCAGTCCTAGGCGGTATCAGCTATCGTGAAAGCCATTTGGCGATGGAGATGCTTGAAGAGTCGAAGATCCTTACCTCGGCGGAATTTGTGGAAGTCAATCCAATCCTTGATGAGAAGAACAAAACAGCGACTGTTGCGGTTGCGCTGATCGGTTCCCTTTTGGGTGAAAAGTTAATTTAAAACAAACATTCAAAGACCTATCGAGTTTAATTCTCGATAGGTCTTTTTTGGATAAAAAATTTGTTTGATGATGGAATGGGCTAGCTCCAACGCACAACCACTTGGATCACTTCAGTCCTTCTGCGGCGGCGACAGCCTCCTCGTCGGACCTCCAGTGACCTTCGTGGCTGATCAGGGCCTTTGCGCTTTTCTTAGGATAATAAGAATGAGCAACTCTCTAGGTGGAGAGCTGCTTGTTCATGAGACATTTATCATTTCACTCTTAATGGTATCGTATTGATTAAGTAGATAGTCAAGATATTGGCTGGTTTCTACAACTTCCATAGAAAACAAAGGCTTTTCTTTCGCTAGGATTAACATTTTCTTTCTTGAATTTTCAATTTCATTCAAAAGAAAACGCTCTTCAGCTGACATGTCGCCCACCTGCTTTCGCCTAATAGTTGTTAACATAATACCCGATAAATAAGAAAATAAACCTATATTTAACAAAAATAATCTCACTAGGAAGTTGTCTCATGTTAGAATAAAAAAAGAAACTATCTACTCCATAAGTAGTATTTTCAAACACTGGAGTCTCGGGGGTTCCTATATGGATATAACGGTTAAGCGATTGGTCCGCTCTGTGAAAAAAGGGGATCAGAAAGCCTTTGAAGAACTTGTAGAAATTTATAAGGATAAAGTATACCATATCGTCTACCGGATGTTAGGTAACATACATGAAGCAGAGGACATAGCTCAGGAAGCCTTTGTACGGGCTTATATACATATTGAACGTTTTAATGAAGCACATAAATTTTCTACTTGGTTATATCGGATTGCAACCAATTTGACGATCGATCGTATACGTAAGAAAAAGCCGGATTATTACCTTGATGCAGAACTAGCCGGGGGAGAAGGTTTGACCCTCTATTCTCAAATAGCAGTCGCAGAACAATTACCAGAAGAAAAAATTGAAACCTTTGAGCTTCAAGACCGTATACAGAAGGAGATCCTGCATTTGCCTCCGAAATACCGATCAGCAATTGCGCTGAAGTATTTGGAGGAACTGTCTTTAAAGGAGATCAGTGAGATATTGCAGATTCCAGTTTCAACGGTAAAAACGCGTATCCATCGCGGTCGGGAAGCACTTCGCAAACGGTTGAAAGATCTGGATTGTTAGGAGGATAAATAGAAATGAAATGCGATGGTAAATATTCAACCTATATGCATAAATGGGTCGATGAAGAAATCGAGCCTCTTGAAAAAATAGAATTGCTTCAACATGTAAAATCATGTTCAGTATGCAAGGAAAAATTTGAAGAGCTCAAAAATGTCGACCAATTACTGCATAACCATCATCATATAAAAGCACCAAATGGTTTTACTTCAAAAGTTATGGACCAATTACCTAGGGAAAAAGCCTCCTCGAAAATGAGAAGGTGTTTTAAACATCATCCACTCTTGACAGCTGCTGTTCTCTTCCTTTTACTGATGTCGAGCTCCATTTATAGTGAATGGGGAAGTAATAAGAATAATCCAATCTCCGTATCAGCAAACGGTGCACAGGTGAAAATAGATCAGGAAAGTGGAAAGGTCATCGTTCCTGAAGGCGAAATTGTAAAGGGTGACCTGGTGGTTAGGAATGGTGATGTAGAAATTGCCGGAAAAGTAGAAGGGAACGTTACGGTCATCAACGGAAACCAATATCTTGCTTCAGCAGGGCATATTGCGGGAGAGAGTGAAGAGATCCATAAGATAACAGAATGGGTTTGGTACCGATTGAAAGATGGAACCAGCACAGTAAAGGAATGGTTCACTTCAGAATGACAAAGCCAAATGTATCTTCATATGCGTAAATGGAGTGGTCTTAGAAACATTTCGGACAAGCCGGGGTGTTCCTGAGATCACTCTCTTGTTGTTTTTGCTTTGCAAGATACCTTGCTAAAGACTCACTTGGCGTTCGTCTTATGTTGTCTCAGAATTTTTTGGGCTACATACGGAGTGTTATTGACGGAACCTTGCGAAAAATAGATATAGTGCCAAATTATGATATAATAGAGAAGTTACATATGGTAACAAACTGAGCATATTTGGAAACAATGAAATTGAGTGGATCAGTTTGGAGGATGCGTATGTTTCCTATCGGAGACTTTGACTTTAATATATTGAATTACTTGAATGATATAATTGATATCCTCTTGGTCACCTATGTGATCTATAAGCTCATCATGCTGATAAAAGGAACCAAAGCAATCCAGCTGTTAAAAGGGATTACTGTCATCATAGCGGTTTGGTTTTTCAGCGGAATTTTCAAGTTGAACACATTATATTTCCTGATGAACCAAACACTGCTTTACGGTTTCCTGGCCATCATCATCATCTTCCAGCCGGAGCTTCGCCGTGCGCTTGAACAGTTGGGTCGAGGCAGATTCTTTTCGAGAGGCATGATTGCAGAAGAAGAGGAAAAGAGAAATACGATTGAAGCGATGTTAAAGGCGACGAATTATATGGCCAAACGTCGTATTGGTGCTCTCATAACAATTGAAAGGGAAACGGGTCTAGATGATTACGTAGAAACCGGTATCCCGATCAATGCTAATCTGAGCTCAGAACTCCTGATCAATATTTTTATCCCGAATACACCGTTGCATGATGGAGCGGTCATCATCAATGATAATCAGATCCTGGCAGCTGCAAGTTATCTCCCTCTTTCGGAAAGCCCGTTTATTTCGAAGGAACTTGGAACGCGGCACAGAGCTGCTTTAGGTATATCAGAAGTAACAGATAGTTTGACGCTGGTTGTCTCTGAAGAAACTGGAAATGTTTCTCTCACAAAAAATGGTGAACTCTACCGTAATTTAGATGAGGACATGTTACGAAAACTTTTAGAGGCTGAAATTATGACGAAATCTAAATCGACTTCCTCATCAATGTGGAATTGGAGGGGGAAGAAAGATGGATAGACTGCTCAAATCTCCATGGTTTGTCAAAGTCACGGCTTTTCTTATCGCTTTAATGATGTATACGACTGTCCATATCAATGACCAGCAGGAGAATGATGAGGATCAAGGCTTCCCGACTAATGCAGAGGAGTCATTTAAAACAGTTAACCTTGATGCTGAATATGATGACGATAAGTATGTTTTATTAGGGAAGCCTGACACAGTAGGCGTCAAGTTCCAGGGATCCAAATCGGACATTATGAGATTCAACCTTCAACGGACACCTAAAGCTTATATCGATTTAAGGGATAAAGGGCCCGGTCAATACGAAGCAGAAGTGAAATTCGAGAATCTCCCTAATGGTATTGAAGCGTCTCCGAGAGAAAGTACGATCGATGTGACGTTACACGAGAAAAAAACAGAAACCTTCCCAGTGACAGTACAACTCCTTGGGGAAAATGAATTGCCAAAAGGCTATGTTGCCGGAACACCTCAGCTTGAAAGAGAAGAAATCGAAATTACCGGAGCAAAGGATATGATTGATGAAATCGCCTATGTCCGAGTCTTTGTCAATGTTGCGGATGCGAAGGAAACCTTTACAAGAGAGGTTAAAATCCAAGCACTGAATAGAAGCTTCAACCCAATAGATATCAGTATCAATCCAGAAACAATGAATGTAACTGTACCGATTGAAAATCCGAGTAAAGAAGTTCCTGTTTCAATTGATGAAAAAGGATCCCTTCCAGATGGGTACGAGCTTAAATCGATTACTCCGGAAAAAGAAGAGGTGGCAATCCATGCCCCACAAAATGTACTTGATGAACTGGATTCCATCGTGTTGCCTGTTGATTTAAGCAACATCACCGAAGATGAAACGATCGAAGTGGATGTTCCATTACCAGATGGAGCCTTTTACGCCACACCTGGCAAAGTGAAAGTCAAGGTGGATGTTGAACAGACCGAAGAGGATACAACCACTAAACCCGAAAGTGAAACAGCAAGCTCAAGGACTTTCAATGATTTACCGATCAAAATCATCGGATTGGATGATAACGAGGAAGCGACGTTCAATGCTCCCACTAAAGGGACCATGGATGTTACAGTCAATGGGAATGAAAAAGATTTGGAAAATTTATCTGAAGAAAATATAACCGCTTTTGTAGATGCAGAAGATTTGTCAGAGGGACAACATGATGTAAAAATCAATGTTGATGTTCCTGAACAATATACATTTGAAATTCAACCTGCAGAAGCGACCTTAACCATCAGCAAAAGAATGGCATAATGTGGAATAGGGAAGAAGGAGCGATTTATTGAATGGGTAAATATTTTGGAACAGATGGAGTCAGAGGAGTAGCAAATACTGAATTAACACCTGAATTAGCGTTCAGATTAGGGCGCTTCGGCGGTTATGTTCTGACGAAAGAGACCCAAAAACCGAAAATCATCATTGGTCGGGACACCCGTATTTCCGGTCATATGCTCGAGGGCGCGATGGTTGCAGGGCTGCTCTCTATAGGAGCAGAAGTCATGCGGTTAGGTGTCATCTCAACTCCTGGTGTTGCTTATCTGACCAAGGCGTTAGGCGCTCAGGCTGGGGTCATGATCTCAGCCTCCCATAACCCTGTGGGTGACAATGGAATCAAGTTTTTCGGGTCGGACGGGTTCAAGCTATTGGATAAGCAAGAAAAGGAAATCGAGGAATTATTGGATCTTGATGAAGATGACCTCCCAAGACCGACTGGAATGGAACTTGGTTTAGTAAGCGATTATTTCGAAGGCGGTCAGAAGTATATCCAATTCTTGAAACAGACAGTGGATGAAGACTTTTCAGGATTGCGCATTGCATTAGATTGCGCGCATGGTGCAGTTTCATCACTTGCACCTCACCTTTTTGCTGATCTTGATGCTGATATCACGACAATCGGTTCTTCACCGAACGGTTTGAACATCAATGATGGCGTAGGGTCCACTCATCCTGAGAAATTAGTCGAGCTCGTAAAAGAAAAAGAAGCCGATGTAGGCTTAGCTTTTGACGGAGATGGGGATCGATTGATTGCAGTCGATGAGAATGGAACGATTGTAGATGGCGATCAAATCATGTTCATCTGTGCCAAGCATATGGCAAACGAAGGCAGGTTGAAAAAGAATACAATCGTTTCTACGGTCATGAGCAACCTTGGATTTTATAAAGGGCTTGAAGCAGCGAAAATCGACTCCGAGCAAACGGCTGTTGGCGACCGCTATGTCATGGAACGTATGAGGGAAGGCGACTACAATCTTGGCGGAGAGCAATCCGGACACATCATATTCCTGGATCACAGTACGACTGGAGACGGGCTCCTATCTGCGTTACAGCTCGTAAACATCATGAAGTTGACCCAAAAGCCATTATCCGAGCTTGCTAGCGAGATGAAAAAGTTCCCACAATGCTTGAAAAATGTAAAGGTTACCGATAAAACGAAAGTGATGGAAAACACAGCAGTAAAAGAAGCGATTGAAAAAGTAGAAGCAGAGACAAGCGGAAACGGACGTGTCCTTGTACGTCCATCAGGGACCGAGCCCCTTGTCCGGGTGATGGTAGAGGCTCCTACAGAAGAGCTTTGCAAACAATATGTCGAGGAAATTGCGCGTGTAGTCGATCAAGAGCTAGGGTATGTAGAACAATAAGGACATGAAAAATACGGTGGTTACGAATACTATGCAAGGGCAGCTCCCATACACAAAACGAGCTGTTTTTGCATAAATTTAAGTGTAGATCAATGCTGAAATATGGGCGTTGACGATATACCATTTCTAGTGTATGATATTTCCATTCGATTATAGAAAGGAGCATAGAAGGGTAAATTCTTATAAAAAGCGCCTGGACTATTTCTTCGGTTGATTCCGACACCGCGGCGGTGACTGAAATAGTTGACGAGGAAAGAGGTTTATCGAATCTGATCGGCGGATGCCTCTCGGTCTTACATCACACCGGAAGTTCATACTGAAACCACTGAGGCGACTTGGTGAACAAAAGCATGAATGCGATGTAAAACTAAAATTTTGTACGTTGGGGGTAAATAGGACCCTCTTATGATCACTTGGAGAAATTTCGGTATAGGTGATAAGGTTAGTTTGCCCCCCAACAGGGAGGTTTATTTCAATGTGTGGAATTGTTGGTTATGTTGGAACAGAAGATACAAAGGAAATTTTGTTAAAAGGACTAGAAAAGCTTGAATACCGTGGTTATGACTCGGCTGGTATCGCAGTCATGAATAAAAAAGGCGTTCATGTTTTCAAGGAAAAAGGACGCATCGCAACGTTAAGAGAGAACGTCGATAAGAACGAGGCTGCTACCATCGGGATCGGACATACCCGTTGGGCAACACACGGAGCACCAAGTAAGGTCAATGCGCATCCTCACCAAAGCAAGACTGAACGGTTTACACTCGTACACAATGGGGTCATCGAAAACTTCATACAAGTAAGAAAAGAGTTTTTGAAAGACGTTGAACTGAAAAGTGAAACAGATACGGAAATCATTGTCCAGCTCATTGAACAGTTTGTAAGAGAAGGCCATGAAGTTGAAGAGGCTTTCCGTAAAACGTTATCGTTATTGAAAGGATCATATGCGATCGCCCTTTTGGATAATGAAAATAGCGAAACGATCTATGTCGGAAAGAACAAAAGTCCGTTGCTTGTCGGATTAGGAAATGGCTACAATGTCGTTGCGAGTGACTCAATGGCTATGCTTCAAAAAACAGATCAATTCGTTGAGCTGATGGATGAAGAAATCGTCATCGTCACCAAAGCGGATGTGACCATCAAGGACCTTGACGGAGAAGTGAAGGACCGAGACCCATTCACTGCAGAGATTGATGCTTCGGACATTGAAAAAGGTACGTATCCACACTATATGCTCAAGGAAATCGATGAGCAGCCTATTGTCATCCGTAACATTATCAACCAGTATCAAGATAAGGATGGCAATCTAAAGTTGGATGATGATATCCGGAAAGCGATGAAGAAAACAGATCGGATCTATATCATCGCTTGTGGTACATCCTACCACGCAGGGCTAGTTGGAAAAGAGCTTATTGAAAAAATGGCTCAAGTACCAGTAGAAGTTCATATTGCAAGTGAGTTCTCATACAATATGCCGCTGCTTTCCGAGAAACCATTATTCATCTTCATTTCTCAGAGTGGGGAAACAGCGGATAGCCGTGCGGTCCTCGTTCGGGTTAAAAAACTTGGGCATAAAGCATTGACGATTACTAATGTACAGGGCTCTACCCTTTCTCGTGAAGCGGATTATACGATGCTTCTTCACGCAGGTCCTGAAATCGCAGTGGCTTCAACGAAGGCTTACACTGCACAAATTGCAGTCCTTTCCATTTTAGCCGGTGATACAGCGAAAGCGAAAGGGTTAGAGTTGAGCTTTGATCTGATCAAGGAACTGAGTGTCGTCTCAAATGCAATTGAAACACTCTGTGATCAGAAAGAAGATTTCGAAAAAATTGCACGTGAATATCTGGCAGTAACACGAAACTGCTTCTTCATCGGACGTGGAATGGATTATCATGTTGTTCTCGAAGGGGCATTGAAGCTTAAAGAGATTTCCTATATCCAAGCAGAAGGATTTGCAGGTGGAGAATTGAAACACGGAACCATCGCGTTGATCGAAGAAGGAACACCTGTCATCGCGCTTGCAACCCAGGAGCATGTGAACTTGAGTATCCGTGGAAACGTAAAAGAGGTAGCTGCACGTGGTGCTTATACCTGCACGATCAGTACCGAGTCCCTGCAGGACGAAGAAGACAGGATCGTCATTCCGGATGTACATGAATTGCTGACACCATTAACCAGTGTCGTACCGCTGCAATTGATCTCCTACTATGCAGCACTGCACAGGGACTGTGACGTCGACAAGCCGCGTAACCTGGCAAAATCAGTTACGGTGGAGTAAATCTTTACTTTTAAATACAGGAATTGTTCACCGACATTAATGATGGTAAATAAACATTATAGTTGGTAACCGAATAGATTGGATATATTCTAAAACGTTCCTAAAAGTCATTTATGGCTTTTAGAGAACGTTTTTTATTTTGATCTTGTATTTCTATAAAAAAGGTATTTAAAGATGAACATTGAATTTGTAACTTATTCCAGAAAAGGGCAGTTTACTTGAATAAAGGAAAGATTATTTAACTACTTCAATTAGTATTGGTTATTCAGAGGACAGCGGTGGTAACCAATAAAGTGAAAGAATAAAAAGGTGGTATTACAAGGAGGGGAGTATAACAAACATTTATCATTCAGTTTAAAAAGCCTGAAGGGTTTTTGGGAAAGATTGCAGGCTTTTCCAAGAAGTGAATCAACACGGACTTACGTTCCTCAAATCAAAGAGCTTTGCTTCTGGCAACGTGCTGCTGCTGAATAGTGTACGGTATGCTGGTAGAGAATTGTCCGTAGTAGCCGAGTTTTCGGGAACAAATAATACCTGTTCCATCTCTCTATAAATTTTTAATACTTTCGAAAAATAGAAGAAGGCTGACCTTAACATCAATTCTCATTGATGTTAGGGTCAGCCCAGTACTTTAGTTTTATTTTATAACCTCGTAATTCAGCATCATTGCACCACTATTTCCATATTGTTGAGTATTTAAGAGTTTCAAATTGGTCCTGGCTGTAATATTATCAAGGTATCGCTCGCCGCTGCCAAGGATAACAGGATGGATGACTATGCTTATCTTATCCGCCAACCCCGCATTGATCAGGCTTTGCACAAGGTGGGCACTCGACGTAACCAAGATGTCGCCTTGGATTTGATTTTTGAGCTTAGCAACATTCTGACTCAAGTCACCGGCAAGCAGGGAGATGGTACTGCTATAATCCCCCCAGTGCACTTCCTGCATATTCATATTGCGTGTAGCTACATATTTGGGAGTATTGTTCATGGCATCAGCAAAATCTCCCTCCTGAAACGGCCAAACTTGTGATAAGCCTTCATAGGTGACCCGGCCTATCAAGATGGCTTCGGACTGCTGGACCATAGTCAGGATGTCCTTCATTGAATCCGTAACACCAGGCATAGCCCAGCTCGTCATATTGGTCTCGTCTCCACGCGGTCCTGTGAAAACACCATCCAATGTACTGTGTACCGATACAATAATTTTTCCCATCTATCTATCCTCTTTTCATATTGAAATTTTAGATTTCATGTGATAAGGTTTCTTCAGGTAATAGAGCTCTTGGATTTTAAGTCGCGCTACATTCCCCAATGACGTTGCGACATGTCTTCCAAGAGTTCTTTTTGTTGATATTAAGACTCTTTGGACTAATACATCGGCTTAATTGCTTTAGTAAGTTTGTCGAGCGATTGGTTCATTCCTATGATGGCATACTTCAGCATCTCACTATGCTGCATCCAGCCATACTCCGTGATTCTCAGCTCCGTTTGCGTGCCTCTTTCAAAAAATTCAATAACGAATTCGATATTTACCGGAAAATCCGAGGGTAAACCCGCTTGTTCCGGGTCGAGGTAGTTACCGTCTTGATCGGACATGTACTGGTTAAATTCAATTCTTTCCATCGGTTTAATCTTTTTATAAATACCAGCAGTATACGATTCTTGGCCGCCGTGACTGTCCGGTGCACGCATGCAAAACAGGAACTTCCCGCCTTCGCGAAAATCGATTTCGCAGCGCGGTGAAGTGTAGTGAGTGGGTCCCCACCATTTCATTACAAGTGATGGATTCGTCCACGCCTTCCATACCAATTCAACAGGGAAATCGAAAATACGGGTAATAACAACTTCTTGCATGTTAGGATTAGGGACCATCATCAGTCTCCTTTCGCTCTTGTTTTTGATTTTTTTCCAAGTTTTCCATCTCAGTCCTCAAGACCGTATCCAAGGCATCTAGGCGTCTGCTCCACCTTCGCCTTACTTGTTTGGCCCATTCCTCAAACTGTACCATTATATCGGTGTTCAGCCGATAGATTCGCTTCTGTCCTTGTTTCTCCACACTGATTAAATTGGCCTCTAGAAGTATTTTTAAATGTTGAGAGATCGCTTGCGGACTAACGGAAAATTGCTTGTGAATCTCGGATGCGGTACATTTGTCATAATCGGCAAGTATTTCCAATATTTTGCGACGTGTAGGGTCAGCTAGCGCTGAAAATATATCAAATATGTTCTCCTCCCTTCTAATCCTTTTTGGTGATTGTCTCATGTTGTTTGTATGAATCTATAGATGATATTAAAGTGTTACCTTTATAAAGTCAACCCTTTAATAAGTGTTTTTCAAAACATCGTTTGCACTGTAAGAAAACTTACCAAAAGGAAATAAAAGATCCTGATTAGAAACTATAGAGCGAAACGGTGGTACTTGCTTAATAATAAACCGGATCCAAACAAATTCTAGAGTTGGACCAGAAGTATGTTGTTATATCAGATATTTAAAAATTTATAATCTGAATATTTAACCGACCAAAATATTAGATTATACATTTACTTAGAGGACATTAAATACCATGACAAAAGGTGGTTAATGTCCTTTGGTATATGTTATCGAAATTATAAATAAAAAGTTCTCTAATATTCCTTGACAAGAATATTCCTTATATAGTATATTCTAAAAAAGGAATAATAAAAATATAAAGGATGGTGTTAAAATGAAAAAATGAATATTAAAATTTTCAGCGCTCTTGCTGAACCTAGAAGATATCATATTGTTGAATTACTTCGAGAGGGTCCTCAAACCGTAGGGGAAATTGCTGATCGGCTTCAAATACAACAGCCACTAGTCTCAAAACATCTACGCGTTCTATATGAAACTGGAATAGTAGAATATTATGCTAAAGCAAATCGACGAATTTATAGGCTGCGTGGTGAACCGTTTAGAGAGTTTTACACCTGGTTGAGTCAAGACAAAAAATTCGGTCGCTTGGGCGATTACCTTCAGGATCTACAAAGAAAGTAATTAAAACGATATAAGGAGGAATTAAATCATGTTAGAGGGTAACGAAACGAACAATTCTTTTTCGTATTTAGAACACAAGAAACTGAGTAAAAACGATCAAGCCAAGGGGGGAAGTATAATACCTACAAAGAAAGTTACCATAGGCTACTGGTTTTTTACGGGGCTTTTGATTGCATTAATGCTTTTGGGTTCTATTCCTGATATCATGTCTTCCCCCAGTGCTGTTGCTTTATTCAAACACCTTGGATACCCAGCTTATCTTCTTCCCTTTATTGGCATTGCCAAATTCTTAGGTGTTATTTCTGCGTTATCTGGATCATCCTCAGACATATTTAGAAGAAGAGCACGTGCTTCTTTTAATATGGTCATATCTTGTTTTGCACGCCCGTCTTCACGTATTGCAATAGCTTTGTTTAGAAGTTCACGTGAACTTTTATTTGTATTCATTTTTTCTTTTCCCTCACTCAACTTATTTTTTTGGAGAGTATTAATTATGAGAGAGAAGAAACACTATAAAAATAAAATCATAGATATATTCCTCCTTAGAAATAAGTGCTAACCAAGCTCTTTTGTATTCTAATTTATATATGGTAATTGGTCAATTAATATTAGAATTTTTAGATTAATTATGTGTACTCTATTTAATCTAATCTATATGAAGTAAACTGTTTATTCAAGGTAATACATATTTTGCCCTTCATCAGTTCTATTCTGCAGTATTGGATTGCGCTCATTTTGTTAAAGGGGGCGTTAATGGAAGTGGTTTCAATAATACATATAACTTTTAAAATAAGTAAATAAAGCAAAAAGGTTCATTTTTGATTTACGGGGGTAGAGAGACAGTGGGATTTTTTAGTGTTCTATTTATTGTATTAATGATTTTTACAATTAGATGGATTCGTCTAATAAAGATAAATTCTGATAAACAGATTTTACAAAACCAGGAGATTATTAATCTGTTAAAATCTCTTAATGGAGATGAAAATCGAGAATAGAACATGAATAGGGCTTTTCTAAAATAAAGCGAATAGTCTAAAAACTTTCAACAAATGGGATCAATGTCCCAACCAGCCAGAAACATGTTTATACAAGTAGGCGAACAGTTTTGCTGACGGGATCAAGTCCCACGGGCGCTACGTTCTACCCCGACTACCGCTATAATAAGACCTCATGAAAAAAGGTTAACCAGTAAAAACTGGCTAAGCTTATATTACGATCGGGCGCAATTGTTGAGTAAATAAACCCAATTTCTCATGTAAACACTAATAGATTGGGTTTTAAATACTTTAATATCCATATCGTTATATAAAGAATCTTCAATATAAAAACCATTATCAAATCAGGTTTTTTAATCCTGAGTATAGATAATGGCTTCAAAATCCAGCCTTCCATCAGGGTCTGAAACACTAATTTTGCCATCGTGGATCTGTGTCGAGTATATATTTTTACCTTTCCATTAAACTTGGAAAGAACTATTCTACGAATAAATCCTCATAAAATATGTGAATAATACTATCTAAATTTTCTAATGAGGTACCACCAACATTTAGATTTGCTGCTTTTTGTACCAAGATATCATTGGGAAACTCATCTTATTTTAGTAAATTAATAAATTCACGCATGAACCCAGGTAGATCTGGCCACGCATGACCAGAAACAAGGTTTTGATGTGTGTGTAATGTTTCATCAATATATGTAGCGCCACATGCAGTCACATCAGGCTTACAAGCAATATATGCTGTATACTCCCGGCCTTTCATCAAATCCGGTACAATAGTAAGTACTTGTGCCGCATGACAGATAGCACCTACTGGCTTATTTTCCTCAAAGAAGTGACGGACAATTTTCGGTAACGATTCCTCCAAGCGAATATATTCAGGTGCTCTTCCTCCAGGAATAATCAACCCGTCATATTGTGAGGGATTAACATTATCAAAAGCTACTTGAGAATCAATGCCATAAGCAGGTTTTTCTACATATGTTTCCATTCCTTCTTTAAAGTCGTGACTTACTGTTTGTAGTTTTTTTACAGAAGGTGAAGTAATCGTTACATCAAACCCTTCTTCAAGACACCGATAATATGGATAAAAAATTTCAAGCGCCTCTACAGCATCTCCAGTAACAATCAGTACTTTTTTACTCATGAACATAACCTCCACATAAAATAATTTTAGTAGATAAAAAAGTGTTTTTTCCTTCCATATTGTTTTTTCATCTACTCCTTTCAACATTTCTATACGATTTCCTTTAAAGAAACGTGCCCATATGTCAATTACTAAATTAAAAACATTTGTTAAGTTAAAAAACAAAGCCCAATCTAACACGAGAATATTTTCGAATAAATATAGTTGGTGAAGAAATATACTTAAACTATTGGGTACGTTTGATGATGAGCATTAGCATAAAATGATCGAACTTTTTTATAAAAACTTGATCGTTAACCATGATGAAAAACGCCATTTTGATCAATCTTTTTTCAAATTGACGTTTTTTATTTACCTACATTTCTTTCATCAAACTTTTTTCAAAAGCTACAGAATTGTTCACTTGCAAAAAAGGTAAACAAATCAAAAAAAGATGTGGACTGACAAAAAATAGTGTACCAAAAGAGATCATTAACTTATTAATGGTCTCTTTTCAATTTTAATCCTTAATTATGTTTAGGTTTCATGGGATGGGTTACTGACGTAGGAGTATAAAGACTGAAATTTGATGGGAAATCATGTCCAAGTATTGCTTAGTCTCGGAGAATTATTTCCATTGGGCATGAAATAAAAAAATCAGGTGTGAACTGGATACATCTGCAACTGAATTAAACTTAAACTGGGCTGATCATAACGAATTGTAGACGCACTACATTATTTAGGACATATGTCCTTCCCAGGTGAATTGGTTATGTCTTTTAATAAGAGAGAAGTCTAAATCATTGGGGATAGTAGGCATGAAAGGAAGTTTATTTGCATTTTTAGGTGGAGCTTTTATTACATTTCAGGGTGTGGCAAATTCTCGGATTAGTCAAGATATAGGGACTTGGAAGACTGCAACGATTACCCAGTCGATCGGATTTTTGATGGCTTTTCTCATCCTCTTGTTGATCAGGAACCGAAATTGGCGACAATTTAAGCAAGTAAAACCTTTATATTTAACGGGAGGGACCTTTGGGGCTATTGTTGTTTTCAGTAATATTGTGGCCATACATCATATCGGAGTCACCCTAACCATTGCAGCGTTATTGATTGCCCAACTTAGTCTGACTTTTATAATTGATAGTAAGGGCTGGTTTGGAGGAGTGGAACAGAAGATGGAGCTGCCCCAGTTCATCGGTATAGGTATGATGGTAATAGGTGTTTTAATAATGAAATTCTAATTTGCGAAAGCACGGAAGGGGGTTAGAAAATGAAAGAGATCCAGGATCCAGGGCAGTTCGTCAATTATATTCAGAAGCTTCAATTAGAATCGATCTTTAATGACAACTTGATATCGTATATGACATTATATCGTTTTGATCAGGGAGAACTAATTTGTTCTCAAGGCGATTCATCAGAGTATTTGTATGTTCTCGTAAAAGGAAAAGTGAAAATATATACAACAACGGCAGAAGGTAGAGCGCTTATTCTTTCATTTAAAACACCATTAGAATTGATCGGTGATGTTGAATATGTTCAGGGAATTGACATTATTAATACAGTTGAAGCCGTATCGTCTGTCCATATGATTCTCATTCATTATCAATGGATAAAAAAGTTCGGGCAAAATGACCCTGCATTTCTAAATTTTATACTGGAAATCATCACACGAAAGTTTTGTGTGAAATCCAATTCCCTAAGCTTTAATCTTCTATATCCGGTAGAGGTACGATTGGCAAGTTACTTATTATCTGTCTCTTTTGATGAATCAGACAATCAGTTCAAAGGTCAATTAAGTACCCTCAGTCTGAAAGATACAGCAAATTTAATCGGTACTAGCTATAGACACTTGAATCGAGTCATTCAAAAGTTCAGTAAAGAAGGACTGGTTGAAAGGAAAAAAGGATTCCTGCTTGTGAAGGACAGGGAAGGGCTGAAGGAGATGGCTGATCATAATATTTATGAATAAACGGAAATAAACTAGGAAAGGGAAGTCTGATATGGTTTTAGGACTATTAATGGCGATTACAGCGGGGTCGTTAGTCAGTTTGCAAAATATTTTCAATAGTAAAGTTAATGTTTACGTTGGTTCATGGACTACGACAACTCTTGTTCTAGGTTTAGGGGCCTTAGCATCATTTATGATCGGTTTTATTTTTGAAGGAAAAAGTATGTTCAATTTGAGTAACATGGAGATATGGTACTGGTTCAGTGGGTTGATTGGTATCGGCGTGGTCACTTGTCTGGTACAGGCTATCAAACGACTTGGATCGACTTATGCGATTTCGATTGCAATGACCTCACAGCTTGGGTTTGCTTTATTATTGGATTCGTTCGGTTGGTTAGGCTTGGAAAAGGTACCTTTCACTCCAAAACAATTGATCGGTGTGCTTGTTATTGTTGGCGGTATTATCGTCTTTAAATTGGGTAAACGTAAAGAACATCATTCGTCTAAGGCGAGTTAATTGAAATAGAAGAGAGCCCCGCCAATCGAATAGTAACTGAAAACGAACCTTTATTCATCCCCTAAAAGCTGTATTTCTTTTCCTTCTTCACATGTCCCTCGTTTTTATATTTTCATCATTCAATGTCATTGTCGTATATGGTATCATAAAAATTATTTTCGATTCTAGCATCATTTTCTTGAGTAATGATCAAGTTTAAACTATAAATAGGATGTATTTCGAAGGCAGTCATGTTGGGGGAGTGGAAATGGATTTGACGTTAGTTTTGTCATTCTTAGGAGTAGCAATATTGCTTACTTTGATGCCTGGTCCAGACATTTTGTTTGTCGTTGCCCAAAGCATCACACAAAATAAAAAAGCGGGCATAGTGACTGCACTGGGCCTTTGTTCAGGACTTACTATACATGTTGCAGCTGCGACACTTGGAATTTCAGCCCTGGTTTATCAATCAGCGATAGCCTTTGCAGTGGTAAAATACGCTGGAGTAGCATATCTCTTATTTTTAGCTTGGCAGTCATTTAGAGAAAGAGAAACTGACTTAGCCATCGGTAGCCAGAATTCCTTAAAGTATAAATCACTATATAAAAAGGGAATATTGATGAACATTCTAAACCCTAAAGTATCCTTGTTCTTTTTAGCATTATTGCCCCAATTTGTTGATGGTTCATTGGGGCATGCATCAGCACAAATGCTGATTTTGGGGATTATTGCTATAATTCAGGCTTTACTTGTCTTTGTTACGGTGAGTGTTTTTTCAGAACAAATACGTCATTTATTGTTAAAGAATTCATTTATTGCGGGTAAAATTAATATCATAAAAGGCTCCCTTCTAGGTATTATTGGTTTGCAGATTGCGTTTAGCGAAAAATAAGACAACCATTTGGTATAAAATGATTGAAAAGACTTTCTATGTACTAATAAAAATTGGTGTACTCCTATGACATCGGGTACGCCATTTATTTTTATATTTCAATACCATCAATCTATCTTTCAGAAAATGCTTTTCGATATTTGTGGAGAAATCCCTTTTATGTAAATTTCTATCCTGATTTTCCTTTATTATCTTAAGATTTATTACCTATTTCCCATAGATAAAAACTTGCAAGAAAAAAGTTCACATACTTTCGTAGGTTTTTCGACAATTACCCACCAAAACTGACATCCTTAATGGAATAATTATTTGAATAGAATACTTTTGAGTTGTGTTTTGTTCCTTAAGGAGTGTCTATCTTTGGAAATACTAATTGCCGTTTTTTTCTTACTAAGTGTTACTTTTCCGATTTTGCATTTATATCATTGTCTACCTTGGTTCCGTGAATCTAACGAAAGGATCAGACGTAATCCTAAGCTGAAAAAATGGATGATCGATCATGGTTATGAAGAGGAAAAAGGAATAAGCATATTAATCCCCTGTTACAATGAAACAGGGATTTTAGATACGTCTATCGAGAGCATGAAAGAATTATCTTATTCTCAATTCGAAGTCATCTATATAAATGACGGTTCAACGGATGATACGATGAAATCTATGAAAGAATTACTCCAGTTGAAAACAAGCTCAAAATCCCCATGCGGTAAGCTGTCTCATGAGAAAATAAAGGGACTGTATCAATCAAGTCTTCACCCGAACATCTATGTCTTAGATAAGATGAATGGTGGGAAAGCAGACGCATTAAATGCAGGAATCGAATATGCAAGTAATGATGCCGTCATCACATTAGATGCAGATACTATTTTAGCGGATAATGCTTTATCTGCAGTGAACGATGTTTTGAAAGATGAGGATGTTGTGGCTGCAGGTGGGATGGTCCATGTTTTACAAACAAAAACCAATCAACCCTTGAACCGCTTGTCTTTACATTATGCAAATATGTTAATACGAGTACAGGTGTTGGATTTCTTAAAAGCCTTTTATATTTCAAAATTGTCTCTTGTTCGTTTTAATGCGTTAGCAGTCATATCAGGAGCCTTTGGGATTTTCCGAAAACAAGTTTTATTAGATGTGGGAGGTTATCGAAAAACAATAGGAGAAGATATCGACATCACCCTGCGCATCCATAAATATATGGCTAAGCATAAGAATTTGAGAATCAGTTTCATAGCAGACGCTGTCGGTTACACAGAATTACCAGAGACTTGGAAGGATCTAATCAAGCAACGTTTACGTTGGCAAAAAGCATATATCGATTGTGTCATCCATTTCCGTACTTTCTTTGGGAAAACGTTATTTACCAAAGCAGTGTCCTTTTTTTATATTTTCGAAACGTTCCTGGTTGGTACCCTGGCGTCCTTTGTAATGACAGGGATCGTAATTATGAATATGTTGGACGCCCCTCAAAACTCTTACCTGAACTACGTGTTCTTTTATTTATTTTGGCTTTTTTTCTTTGGTCTAATATACGATCTGGTAGCCATCGGAATAGGAAAGCATTACGGCTTCTCGTTTGAATGGAAAGATATATTCCGTTTAATATCCGCACTCTTCTTTGACATTTTTGTTTATCGTTTTGTAACGATGTACTTTGTGATGTATGGAAGCATTTCTTATTTCTTTAATAGGAAATGGAACAAGGTTAAGCGGACCGGACGGGATTATCACGCCCATTCAAATCATGCAGCATAGGCATTTATAGTAGGTGGTAGGATTGATGTTTAAGAAATTTGTACTTTTTATTGCTACGTTTATTACGGTATTGATTTTGGGGGCAGGTAGTTTTGCATGGCAATTCGTAACGTCTACCTCATCAAGTATAAATGAAGAGATCGATATCGAAAGGAAACCGGAATTTGAACAACATCATGATCAGATCAACCTTAAGAAAGGTGATCCGATTTCTATCCTATTAATGGGGATCGATAAAAGCGATGGTGAAGAACGTGGTCGATCAGATACATTGATTCTAATGACCATCAATCCTCATACCAAATCAACGCATATGGTAAGTATTCCCCGAGATACTTACACCAGGGTAAAAGGTGCTGAAGATAAGATCAACTCTGCTTATCATGTCGGGGGGACAGCGATGACCATTTCTTCTGTTGAGAATCTCTTAGATGTCCCGGTTGATTATTATGTAAAAGTCAACATGAAGAGTTTTGTACAAATCGTCGATGCAGTTGGTGGCATCGAAGTGAATAATGATTTAGATTTTAATACGTATAAAGCCACTTTCACTGATAAAAAGATGCGATTTCCAAAAGGTCGACTTAATTTAAACGGTGAAGAAGCATTGATATTTGCACGGATGAGGAAGCAAGATCCAAGAGGGGACTTTGGCCGACAAATCCGCCAACGCCAAGTGATTGAAGCAGTAATCGAAAAAGGGGCGAATATTTCTTCTGTAACGAAATTCGGCGAAATCGTCAAGGTTGTCGAACATAATGTTAAAACAAACCTGACCTTCAATGATATGTGGAAGGTCCAATCCAATTATAAGGCTGCTCGTGAAAACATACAGCAGCATAAAATTGAAGGATCGGATAAAAAAATAAAAGGGACTTATTATTATGTGCCTGATAAGAAAAAGCTCCATATGATTTCTAATGAACTGAAAAAGCATTTGGGACTGGATAGATAACCCTGGGTAAGAGAGGAGCGGAGAAGAGGAATGTTTCTCCCTCTTTTCTTAATTTAAGAAGGAAGGTCTAAAATCAATTTGTTTCCATGTTAAAACAAACCAATTTTCATTGTACGAACCTATCAATAAAGTGGACCTCTAAACGTATAAAAAGAAAATAAATAAGGAAAGGGTTTTTTATGGATACACTTATATTTCTTGGAGTCATTCTATTATTAATGTGTATTATCTTTGGTCTATTGGTATTTATCAAGAAAAAACATGTAGAGTATGATGAACTGATTGATTCGTTTCAAACAGAAGCGGTAGCAAGTCTTTCTAAGGTTGAAAATGATCTTCTGCAAGAGAAAGAAAAAGTGGCAGATAAGATCAAGAAAAGTTATGAAAAGAAAATGAATCAATATAAAAGATATATCCAAACGGTGGAAAAACTTTCTAGAACGACAAGTGAAGTCAGTACTCATAAAATGTTAACCGAGATCAAGAAAGAGCTGGTTTCAGATTATACGATCAAACCTTCCCAAATGAAAATCTTGTCTAATGTATTCATTCCAGACAAGACAATCAACGGAGAAATAATCCCTATAAAAATCGATCACATCGTATTGATGAGGACGGGTATTTACATCATTGATACCAACGAGTATGACGGGGATGTATTATATGGGATTACAAAAGGAAAAGCAAAAGAATTATCACTTATTCTCGATCATCTTTTCCCAATTGAAGAAAAGGACACTGAAAAAACAGTCGTAATGAAGAATGAAAAAGACAATTTAAATGGTTTGAATATCATCCCTGTTGATGATCCGGTGAAACAAGTCATGACGGGAGTTTCTGTGATCAAACAATTACTTGAAAATCATCTTGGGCATTTTTCTGTAACCCCTATCCTTTATTTTGATCATCATGAAAACAATCTAATTAATTATTCACAATCCAAAACCCCTTATGTGATTGATGATCAAGAAACCCTCTATACGTTCTTTTTGAAGCAATTGGAAGATGGTAGTCCCATTCATTCTGAGTTTGAATTAGAAAAGCTAAAAAACCTAATAGAAAGTGTAGATCACTAATCGAATTGGAATAGCAAAACACCTGAAAGCAAACACATTCAACCATAAGGAATATTTTTAAGATTCCTGACAGCACACATACATTTCATTAATTTGTATACCCTATAAAAACGAATCCAGGAACTTAAAGGACATGGTGATGGTATGTTCTTACTTTTGGTTATTTATTATTGGTTGATGGGTATTCTACTTGTTGCAGCTCCTTATTATCTGCCGGGCTTGCTGCACAGGTGGAAAGGAAAATTCCAGCTTCGAGCACGAACTTTAGATGAAGATTGTAATATCGAAAGCATAAAAAAGAAAATCGTGGCGAATTCGGTATTTTCATTCCCCGATTACTGCATTAAAATTTACTTTCCGATCTACGGTGCAATAAAAATCGTGTTAGGATTTGTCATTTTGTCTGTCCTCATCCATTTTGGAAAAGTATGAAGTCTCGACCTTTTTCTGTTGAGGCTTTTTTATATGAAAATATAACATTCTGGTTGTGACACCATCCCAACCACTTGGATCACTTCAGTCCTCCTACGGCGGCCGACACATTGATTTAGATTGAAGGGTTTACCCACGCAGAACCGAACTTTGTTTGGTTCGAGCCTCCTCGTCGGACCTTCCAGTGCCCTTCATGGCTAAACAGGGCGTTTGCGCTTTTCTTAGTTAATTAAAATAATACGAACTTATTTACATAGGTTTTTTCGAAGTTTATACATAAGACGTTGTTGGGTTAATGTTGATTTTTATAAATTGCTATAAGTAAATTCGCGTCACTCCTGCGGGAAAAGCGAACTAGGTATAACAGACCCATAAGTAAATGGAACGATGGGAGTGGTCTTTTTATGGAAATGATTTTCTTTATTGCTGTTATTCTCGTATTGCTTTGTGTGGTAATCGGGTTATTATTGTTTATAAAGAAAAAACATAAAGATTATGATCGAATGATTGAACAGTATCAGATGAATGCAACAGCCAGTATTTCTGAAATGGAAAACAATTTTCAGCAACAGAAAGAAGAAGAGGTTGAAGAGGTCAAGGATGTTTATGAGACGAAAATCGATGAATTTAAGGACTACATCCATTGCATTGAAAAGCTTTCTAGAAATGAGAGTGAAATCAATACGCATAACCTATTGACTGAAATAAAGGAAAATTTAGTGTTACAAGGAATGATCAACCCTTTGCAAATGTTGATCATACCTAATGTTTTTCTACCTTTCAAAACAGACAAAGGGCAAATCCGTTCTGCCAAAATCGACCATCTGGTTGTCATGAATACAGGAATCTATGTCATTGGCACAAAAGACTGGCATGGGAATGTCCTGTTTGGGCTATCAAAAGAGAAAGCCAACGAATTTCCATTCATCCATGATAATTTTTATGCTCCTTATGAACAAGAGGCTGAAAAAACGATCGTCTATATGCAAGTTGACGGAAATCCAAATGAATTGAAGGTCAGGGCGATTGCTGATCCCACAAGAAGGGTCATGACCGGTGCCAGGTCTATGGAGGAATTACTTGAAGTCCATGTCGGTGAAGCACACATAACACCCGTTCTGTATGTCAACCATGGCAATAGCAAGCTGATCAATTATTCCCAAAGGGAGATTCCACCTGTCTTTGACAAACTGGATACCCTCTACGATTTTTTTGTAAAAGAATTAGAGAATAAGGATGATCTATATTCCATAGCTGAAATAGAGGACATCAAGAATTTCATCGAAAACACCCATATTATTAATTAAATCAATTATTTTTATCATAAAATCCTGTTAAATTTTGATTGTTTCTTTAAGCGAAACTTACAATACTCCTCAGGGTGGCAACCAAGGCAAAGCCCTGCAGCAGGAACGATCGAGCAGATTTGCGATTTGCCCGTGGAAAGAGAGTGATTTCACAAATTTAAACGATCATGAATACCAAATCTCTATATGAAAGGTTCAAAAAGGTGTTTGAAAAATATTGAAAAAGGGTATAGGACAATTACCATATTAGTTAAGGAGGGGTAATATGCAAGTTTTAAAACCGTTGGACAAAAAAACCAACAAAACTACTTATCCATCCCATCCAAAAAATCCTAGCAAAATACTTAGGAAACCAAATGACGCGCGAAGAAAGCCTGAGTATAAGCAAACCTTTTTGAATCCACGATAAGAAGAAACGTCTAAATGCCCAACTCTTTTTTCAGGAATATCGTCTGGACCAAGACAAACCTGCATCGCATAAAATGAAGCAACAGGTGATAGGGGGGCGATATATGTTTGGGCATTATCGACAAATGCTTGTTCAACAGCCGAATTCAGTTCAAGAGGCCCAGCAAAACTTTTTTCAGCATACAGCCTTAGCTGAACATTATGAACGCCAAAGGATGGCTTATGCGAGTAATTCAGCCATGTACTACAAATATGCCGAGTTACAATATTTTCATAAATCAAGAGCCCTGTATTTTAAAAGCTTCTTTTCAGCTACCTCCCTAATGTAATTTAAAAATTAAGGGAGGTTTTTTTAGATTGAAATCGAACAAAATCATATATTCGAAAATTATGTCTAATGGGGGTGACCTATTTGATATTGGGATTTGACCATCTTGTCCATTTTGCTTATCGGCCTGATCAGGCAATGAACACGTTCAGGGTACTAGGGTTCAATGCCTATACAGGGGGAAGACATCCGAATTGGGGGACGCATAATTGTCTGAGTTTTTTTCCGGGATTACGGTATATCGAATGGATCGGTATTGAAGATGATCAAACGGCAAAGGGATCGGACAATGTTTTGATCCAACAAATCGTAAAGGACTCCACTTTCAGAGAGGGCCTTTCCAATATCGCACTCCGGACAAATGATGTTTCCTCATTAGCCGTGTTGTTGGAGGAGCAAGGAAATGAAATCATCGGACCGGTTGATGGCCAGCGGAGAAAAGAAGATGGCTCCCTTTTACAATGGTCGATGCTTTTTATTAAGGAAAATGAGAACATGCCATTGCGTTATCCGTTTTTCATACAATGGGGAGAAACCGATGAAGAACGTGAAAGTGAAATGGCTGGCATGATGGAACATCCTGTCGGAACACCATCAATATCGTTTATCGGTTTTAATGTTGAAGATGAAAAAGAAGCCTTTCATCAATATGTATCTTTATTCTCTACATACCCGGACGCAGTACATCGGAGAGATGCATCTGGATTTTTCATCGAACTTCCCATTTTTGGAGACTTTACCTTACGATTTTATAAAAAAGGAGAATCCAGTTATGGCGATGCATCTGTAAGACCGGTTGTATGCGGGATAAAAGGCTGTGAGAATACCAGTATAGAGAAAGTTAATGGGGGGACATATTTTTTGATGGAATAGGCCAAATCGTTTAAAGAGATATGAAAGGAGGCTTACATGAAATATTTCGATGAAAAAGAGATTTACAAACTCGTGTCAATGGAATCCTTGATCCATGAGCTGGATCGGTACTTTCAAGAAAAACCTGAAGTTATGTTACGGGATCGGATCCATCTAGACGATCAGGATAATACGGTTTTGATCATGCCAGCCTTTGATCCAGATTATTATGCGATCAAACTTGTCGGAGTAGCTCCAAGGAACAAAGATATCAACAAAGATACGATCCACGGTACGATGATCCTCCATGACCGCGAGACACTTGAACCGTTAGCGTTTATGGATGGAAAAGCTGTCACATCTCTTCGAACCGGTGCGATAGGCGGGTTAAGTATGAAATATTTAGCGAAGGAATCCGCAGATCGGGTCGGAATAGTCGGAACAGGAGTACAAGGCTGGAGCCACCTGGAAGCATCCATTGCTGTCCGGGAAATCAAAAAAGTATTTTTACATAATCGAAGTCTTGAAAAATTGCAGACTTTTAAAGAAAGGATCCATGGTGAATACCCTGGTATTTCCGTAGAGGGTGTAGATGTTGATACTTTAGTAGAATCTTCGGATATCATTGTGACTACGACAACATCGACAAGCCCGGTGCTTCCTGATTTGGAGTCTGAAGCATGGGAGGGGAAGCATATTGTAGCGGTAGGCTCTTATAAACCAGCCATGCAAGAGCTTCCTGAAAAGCTTTTACAATCCACAAAACCAATTTTTGTTGATACAACGACCGCCTTGACGGAATCTGGAGATATGATCAAGGCAAAGGAACTGCAAGGGGATGAAGCTCGATTTTACACCCTTGAAGATATGATCCAGCGAAAGCAGGGACAAGTACCTTATACATTATTCAAATCGGTAGGCATGGCATTATTCGATTTGATTACGGCAAAGTTCATTTATGAGAAAAGTATCTGCAATCAACAATAAATGATGACATATTAAGTCTAGGATATGAGGTGACAAAAATGAATTTTGAAATCTTCATGGGTTTGATTGGTGTGCCTGGAGGAATTATTCTAACAGCTGTTGTTTGTTATGTGGTCTTAGGGAAGAGAGATCAGAAAATTGAAGTTGAACGTAAGGAGGGGATTTCAAAATGAATGCCCATCCAATGACTGTATCAATAATCATTATTTATCTCTTCTTATTATTAGCTATTGGGGTCATGAGTTCAAAAAAGAGCTCTGGCGGGTTGACTGATTTCTTCCTGGCAGGGCGTGGTTTAGGGAAGTGGACAGTTGCATTGAGTGCTGTCAGCTCAGGACGGAGCGGCTGGCTGGTCTTAGGTGTGACAGGCACAGCCTATGCTAGTGGGTTGTTAGCCGTTTGGGCGTTAGCTGGGTTCATTACCGTAGAGGTTTTCATGTTCTTTTTCGTTGCCCGCCGGTTTCGAAAATATAGTGAAAGTACAGATAGCATTACGATCCCGGATATCCTTGAGAAACGTTATCAAGATAGAACGAACCTTCTTCGGATTACGAGTGCACTGATCATTACATTCTTCATGATCGCTTATGTAGGGAGTCAGGTGGTTGCTGGCGGAACGGCATTTTCTTCAAGTCTCGGTCTATCCACAACTGGTGGGATGTGGTTTACAGCTGCTATTCTATTAGCTTACACAGTACTTGGAGGATTCCATGCAGTAAGTAAGACAGATGTCCTACAAGCAGGTTTCATGTTTTTATCCCTGGTCGTCTTGCCTATTATCGCGATTATCGGGTTGGGTGGTTTTGGACCTATATTGGATGTGTTACATACCCAAGGTCCAGCTTATTATGGTATATTCAGTTTTGGATTTGGTGTTGCGATGAATGTCATCGGAATAGGATTTGGAAGTCCTGGCAATCCACATATCCTGGTCCGTTACATGTCTTTGAGGAACATTAAAGAAATGAGGCAAGCTGCCCTTATCGGGTCGGTCTGGAATGTCATCATGGGTTGGGGGGCGATTATGGTCGGACTTGCAGGGCGAGCATACTTCCCAGACATTTCATCTCTGCCTGGAGAAAATCAAGAAGCGATTTTTACTACGTTAGGAAATGAATTACTCAATCCTTTCTTTATGGGTATTCTGCTCGTCGCGATCTTAGCAGCGATCATGTCCAGTGCAGATAGCCAGCTTCTGGTCGGGTCCAGCTCACTAGTCCGTGACATATACGACCGGTTGATTGGAAAGGGAAAAGAGCTTGATGGCAAAAAACTCGTGTTATATAGCCGGATAGCAATCGGTGTCCTCATACTCTTATCGGTTTGGCTTGCTTTTTCCGCACAGGAATTCGTCTTCTGGATGGTCTTGTTTGCCTGGGGTGGATTAGGAGCCTGTTTCGGTCCAGCCCTTCTTCTATCATTTTATTGGAAAGGGACGTCAAAGCAAGGCGTGTTCTGGGGAATGCTCGTCGGTTTGGTGACAGTGATCCTCGTCAAAAAGCAGCCGGCATGGACATTTAACTATCTGCCCGATATCAAAGCCTTGTTTTCCAAGATTCTATTCGGCATCACCTATGAAGCGGTACCAGGCTTCCTCATGGCACTGGTCGTAACCGTCGTTGTAAGCTTGTTTACGAAAAAACCTTCAAATGCCAAAGAAACCATTGAAGATCTCGCCTCCTGATGACGTGTCAGGCACATTTTATGAAGCCTTGCTGCTCAAGGGCTTCAAAATGGTGCCTGGTACCGATACAAGGGAGTGAAGTTCACGAGAATCAAACAGTATCTATAGTTACGTCCATTCAATTGAAGGAAATGGAAAGGGCCGAATCGAAATAGTAAATGAAAGAATCTATTCCTTACAGGAGTTGATAATATGCGTGGACGTACGGAAACAAGGGGTATTGCCCCGGATATTGTGAAAAAGTCCGGATTTAAATTGGTGGGTATGTCTTGCTCCACGACAATGGCTGATCGGCATGAGAAAATCCCTGAGTTGGTTGAGGAATTCTATCAGCATCATATCCATCGAATTAAAAATCGGATCAATGAACCTGTATCCTACGGTATGTTTGTCGATCCCCCGAATTGGGACCCTGACACGGAGGAATTCACATGGATAGCGGGAGTAGAGGTGAGTGACTTCGACAACATTCCCGAGGAAATGATTTCGAAAGCCATCCCTGCAAGAAAATATGCTGTGCTTCGATATGATCCAGCATCCGATGCTTATGATCCGTACCAGTATCTATACGAATGGATGAAGAATGAAGGCTATGAACAAATCGACGATTTCGGGTTTGAGCTTTTCCTGCCATATAAAGGGTTAGATTCTGAATTCGTACTTCATTTACCTGTAAGATGAAGGGGCTGTCCCATTAGTGTCTGACTCTCACTGTTCCTAGCAACATTTTAAGAAAAAGTGTGTTTTTGAAACAAAATGTTGTGTGGTGGTGTTTGACACTATTGTTATGGGACAGCCCCCCGTTTCTAGTGTCCGCCGCCGCCAGCTTGGACAATTTCCAGCTGTTCATCAATGATTCCTTGTATCTTATAAGACACAGCATCTTGACTCCCTAACAAAAACGCATGGTTATATGGCCCGTTAGTGGGATCATCTTCGAAAGTCGGTTTGATCTCCGTGAAGAAATCATAATGTACCTGATTCAATTCCCCTTCGTCCAACCATATCATCGGTGCGTGTTTTCCTAAATGGGCGAAAGGAGCCCCGGCTATGGCTAAGTCAGGACTGGCTGTTGAAGTGAAGGAAACGCCATGTCCAGGATCCGTCAATCCCCACCCGAATTTTGTAGCTTTATCTTTGAACTGAGCAAAAGCGATTGAATTTTCTACTGGGTTTTCCTCACTGATCCTTGTCACCTTTCCATATTCGGACAATGCTTTTTCGGTGTCTTTGGAAATGATCGATTCAGGGCCTAACAAGTAGATGTTCGCTTTGCCGTTTCTTTCTTCTAATGCTTGTTTTGTTGCTTCTGGAACCCCCTTATCGGATACATAAAGCAGAGGTTCAGGCATATGCGAAATCCAATTGATTGCAGGAGTTGTATACAGCCGTCCTTTTTCTTCATGAGAACCGACGATCACACTATCTGGGTATTCTCCATTCATTTTGGCATAGGCTTGGTCGATTTCTTTTGCAAAATTTGCAGGATCATTTTCTTGGAACCATTTCACCTCATATCCATCAAGTGAGTCTATGACAGAATCATCTACATCCCCCATAACCATGATTTCTACTCCATCCATATTTCCTTTTGGGTTTAAACGTTCGATCTCATTCTTTGTTATTTCTGGAATTTGGTTGTTATCGATGAATAGGACGGGCCCATTATTTGGATGATGGATAAGATTGGCGCTCGCCAAGGAAATAGCCCAGTCCTCAATCGGAGCTAAGATGACTGCGCCTGGTTGATTATCTTTATGGGTCGATGGCCATACGGTCTGAGAGGTCATGACCGCCATTTCATATGGATCGGTTGTATTCAGTCTTGTAACGTTTTTTGTATTCTCCACCAACAGATCATCTTCAGCTTGATCATTGAATGATGAAGGTGCTGTAATCTTTTTTGCTGAATCATCTTCTTCGCTTTTATCAGAGTCATGATCATCGTGTTGGCCGCTTTGTTGATTGTTCTCTTCATCATCCACTCCCTCTTGCTCGTCTGCAGCATTGCTGCAGGCTGCTATTACGAGAATGATGATGCCAATTAACAGTGGTTTCATAGTTTTCATTTGAGACCTCCAAATCTAGTATGTTTGAAAATAACTTTACTAGATGATTATGAAGAACTTGTAAAGGACTCTTGATCTGAATTGGGCAGCTGTACATATACAGTCGTGCCAACCTTTAATTTACTATCGATCCAAACTTGACCACCATGAGCTTCAACTAAGCGTTTCACAATTGCCAATCCAATTCCGCTGCCGCCAGATTGTCGATTTCTTGAGGGGTCCTCCCGATAAAACCGTTCAAAAGCCTTCTCGATCGATTCGTTGTTCATGCCTGTCCCGTTGTCCCTTACAGCGATTAGTATGGATCGGTCTTTTTCTTCGGTTGTGACAGTGACTTTTCCGCCAGGTGGTGTGTATTTTAAACCATTCATCAATAGATTGATGAGGACTTGTATCATTCTCTGCTGGTCCATATACACGTTTACACCCTTGATCCTTTCTTTAGACAAAGTGATCCCTTTCCGGATAAAAGCACTATACACTGCATCCATGCTTTGATTGATGACATTTTCGATGTGTACATACTCTAAATGCAATTCAAATTCAGGAGCTTCCATGCTGTTCAGCTGCTCTAAATCACTGACAAGATGAATCAGCCTATTTATTTCTTCCGTACATGAACCTAAATGTTCTCTCGTAGGATCCCATATCCCATCCTCAAGTGCCTCCATATGGCTTTTTAAGGTGGCTAACGGTGTGCGGAGTTCATGGGCAACATCAGCTGTCATATTCTTACGTAACTTATCTTGTTTTTCGAGTTGTTGAGCAAGATGATTGAATGAATCGGCAAGTTCGCTTATCTCATCTTTGTTTTTCATATGAATACGGGTTTTCCAATCGCCATTTGCCATCCGTTCTGCAGCATGCCTCATTTGTACCAATGGGTTAGATAGCTTTTTCGCCACAAAATAGCTTACGATGAAAACCAAGAAGAGCGAACCAATGAAAGTCCAAACGATGGAAGAGAGCATCGCTTTTTCCAAATGAAAATTGATCGTATGCAAGTGATGAGAGCCTGAAGTCTCTCTTTGAGCCATTTCAAAATGGTAATGAATTTCGAACATGATGATCAAACTGGCAATCACGAGTATGGAAGAGGTGGCGATAAAGAAACTGATCGCCAACCTGCGCTGCAATCCTTTAATCACTTGTTTCCTCCTGTAAATTTATACCCGACCCCGTATACGGTAGTAATATAAGTTGGTTTTTTGGGGTTTTGTTCGATTTTGTAACGTAAGTTTTTGATATGCTGATCGATGGTTCTCGTATCCCCTTCGAAATCAAACCCTAAAACCTTCTCTATCAGATCATCCCGTGTGAAAGTCCGTTCAGGGTGTTTTGCAAGGACGACGAGGAGCTTGAATTCATTCGGTGTCAGAGGGATGGCTTCACCTTTGAACCTTATAGTCTGTTTTGACTGATCAATGGTTAAATCACCGTAGGAAATCTGATCCGCCAGAAGGTGATCATGATAGGAACGCCGGAGGATGGTTTTAACACGCATGACCAACTCTCTTGGACTGAAAGGTTTGATCATGTAATCATCAGCACCGAGTGAGAGGCCCTGGATCTTGTCGTCCTCTTTTACTTTCGCTGTCAACATCAAAATCGGTATGGATTCTTCCCGTCGAATCATCTGACAGACTTCTTCACCAGAGCGATCTGGTAACATTAGATCCAGTACGATGAAGTCTATAGAGGTACGTTGGATCGTTTCCAAAGCCTCATTGCCAGATTGTGCTTCTATAGTCTCGTATCCTTCTTTGTGGAGATAAGAAGCGATGACGTCTCTGATTTTCTTTTCATCATCTACGATCAGGATTCGTTTCATAATGACTCTCCTTGAGTTGGGTTGTTTTTCTTTATAGGATAAGAAAGTATTTTCGCTTTTCTTTAACTCTATTTTAAAATTCGCAGACAAGCAATTTACTAGCTTGACATGTAACCAAAAGGTTTCCTATAATTGAATGTGACACCAAAAGGTTTCGTATTTAGGAGGTTATAATATGGCAGTAGAGACGATTAGGCATTCATCTTTATTCAATGCACCGCTTCAGAAGGTATGGAAAGCAGTGGCATCTTCAGAGGGGATTTCTGCATGGTTTATGCCGAACGATTTCGAACCTGAAATGGGGCATGAATTTTCGTTACATACCCCTTATGGAATTTCACCTTGCAGAGTAACAGAATTGGATCCACCTAACCGACTTAGTTTTACATGGGGCGAGGATTGGCATGTTACATTTGAGTTGAAAGAGCTTGAAGGAAAAACAGAGTTCACTTTGATCCACGCTGGATGGGATGAAAAGAAGGTTACGGAAACGGGCGAATCGCATGCTGTTATACGGGAACGGATGGATCACGGTTGGAGAGAGGCTGTCCTCCCAAGACTCAAGGAATATGTTGATGTGTAGGAAGATGTCGCCTGCTCCTAATCATGATGTTTTCCAGGCAGTAGCGGATCCGACAAGAAGGAGGTTACTGAAGCTTCTAGCGCAAAATGATCGGGCTCTACATGAATTGACAGATCACTTTGATATGAGCCGTACAGCGATTTCAAAGCATTTACAGATTCTTTCAGAAGCTAACCTTGTCAGCGGAAGGAAGTCTGGAAGGAACAAAATCTATCATTTGCATCCGGAACCATTGAAAGAAGTCAAAGATTGGCTCGCTTACTATGAAAAGTTCTGGGAAAACAAAATCAACATGCTTAAGCATTATGTGGAGAAAGACGATTCAGATCATTGAACGATTGAATAGGGGGATAAAGCCATGTTAATTAAAGGGGAGAGGATCTATCTTAGACCAATACATATAGAAGAAGTCGATGCACTTCTTGATTTGAACGTCAGGAATAAGGATTTTTTCCAGCGCTATTCTATGATACGAGAAGAGAAATATTATACGGTGGAAGGGCAGACTGAGAGACTCCGACAGTTTGAAGATAACAGGAAAAAGGATCTTGGATACCACTTCGGAATCTACCTTAATCAGGCTAAGACGTTAATCGGAACCATTGATCTGTTCCAAGTACTGCGCAGCTCTCTTCAGAGTGCCTTTATCGGCTATTTCCTCGATCAGCAACATAATGGGAAAGGGTATATGACAGAAGCTGCAAAATTAGTGATCAAATATGCATTCGGGGATTTGCATTTGCACCGGATTGAGGCGGGAGTCATGCCTCACAACATTGGTTCGATACGTGTTTTGGAAAAAGCCGGGTTCTATAAAGAGGGCATCGCGAAGAAAAATGTAAAAATCAACGGGAAGTGGGAGGATCACCAAGTACTTGCCATCATCAACCCAAATGATTAAGGAACAAGTGCAACCCATGAAGGGCTGCACTTGTTTATCTGCTCATTTGGAGGACTATCATTGGAAGTGGTGCATATATGCTGCTTTTGATGAAAACATTTTTGAGAATCGTGCAATTATTGCTGAAAATCGTGCAATTATTCAAGTGGCTATACTTTGCAGGGTGTTATGCCACACTGATACGCCATTCAAATCGAAAAATGCTTCAACACGCTCCAAAATGACAGTCAAGCTCTAAGGTTTCAATACAACTTTGATATTTCCATCCTCCTTTTTATCGAAAATATCGTAGCCTTTGGCAGCATCTTTCAAAGGAATACGATGGGTGATGATATCTGTAGGATCGAAGGTCTTGTCCTCGATCATCTCATACAATTTGGGCATCAGATGTATAACAGGAGCTTGTCCCATTTTCAAGGAAACGTTCCTGAAAAAGTCGCCTAGCGGGAAGTTGTTCGCTTCTGTCCCGTAAACACCAGTCAATTGTACTGTTCCAAACTTCCTGACACACTCAGAAGCGATCACGATTGGGCTGATGGTTCAAAATTGATTATCTCCCTCTGAACCAAATTCTTAGGAGGGACAGTACCATCCATACCGACACAATCAATCACGACATCCGCTCCATTTTCCGTTTTTTCATGCAGAAGAGATCCGATTTCTTCTACAATCCCCATTGGTTCATGACCGACTACATAATCCTGTTCAGGTTCGATACCGCCTTTATAAAGGTGCAGGTCGGAGCCGCAAATTCCGCCAGCTGTTATTCTGACAATGATATCACCGTTATCTTGAATGCTAGGATCTTCAACGTTTTTCACTTTCATATTCTCTTTTCCTTGGAACGTTACAGCTTGCATTCTGTCACATCCTTCTACGAAAAGTTAATAAACTAATTTCCGTATAACGATAGGTTTAAACTTTATTGGACTTTAGATGATTCAACTCCTACATTAGTACTATTTGTATATGTGTGGAAAATCGATAAGCAGGGGGATTAGCAAAAAAAAACGTGCAACCGCTGATGGGCTGCACGTTCGTTTTTATTCTTCAATTTCAAAGTATTTTTCAATGTCATCCAATGTTAGGTTGGCAGCTTTTACTCCGCCTGCAGTATTCCAGATTGCGTCGCTTACACGGTGTGCATTTCCTTCTTTTACAACGTCAAGGTTCTTCCAAAGTGGATCGCTTGTCCATTCTTCTTCTGTTTTTGTTGCTTCATCATCACCAGTTTCATAGGTGAAATAGAAGAGGATGTCACCTTCCATATCAGGAATACGTTCCTTCGTCACTTCATCAGCGAAGTCTGATTTATCTTGAGACTCAGGACGCTTAAAGCCGATTTGTTCTAAAATGACCCCAGAGAAGGAATCTTTATAGTAAATTCGTGAGTTACCAGCTAAGAAACGGACCACGGATACTTCCATGTTCACCTTGTCTCCCAGTTTTTCCTTGATATCCTCAATACGCTGATCGAATTCAGCTAATACCTTCTTACCTTCTTCTTTTTTATTCAATGCTTTAGCATATAATTTGAAGTTGATTTTCCAATCTCCGCGTAACTCACTAGAGAACACAGTTGGAGCAATATCACTTAATTGATCATAGAACTTTTCTTGACGCATCTTGTTCCCGATAATCAGATCAGGGTTCAACGCTGCGATTGCTTCAAGGTTGATATCACTTTCTGTACCGACGACTTCTACGCCTTCCATATCATCAGCAATATGGTCATACCAAGGGTCACCTAACCATGATTGAACAGCTCCGACTGGTTTTACTCCCATTGAAAGAAGGGCTTCGGTTCCTTCATTCGTAAGGATGACAACTCTTTCAGGTTTTTCAGGGACTTCTGTTTCTCCCATTGCATGTTTAACCTTAAAAGTAGATTCGGATTTTTCACCGTTATCTCCGTCTTTCTTGTCCTCAGACCCTTCCTCGGATCCACCACTGCATGCTGCCAATGCAACAACGAATGCTAACATGATTGCAAATAAGCTAAAGCCTTTCCATTTTTGCATATGTATATCCTCCTAAGCAGTTTATTGATAATGAATCTCATTCACAACTAGTAGTTTATAACTGTTTTAACCGGTTGTCAACAGGAAAATGATAATGATTATCATTGACAGTTGATAAATACAAGAATAGACTTAAATAGGAATGTTCATTAGGAAAGGTTTATACATATGAGAGAACTTTTGCGTACTAATTTGAAAAAGTGGATCGGACTTATTACGGGTATACTCCTCGTTGTCTTTTTCATCGGGTGCAGTATAGTATACGGTTATACGAGTGTAAATTGGGGGATGGTTGTCGCTTCCTTCACACAATTCGATGGGTCAAACGCCCATATCATCATACAGGAAAGCCGCGTGCCGCGGGCGCTCATCGGTGCTGCAGTAGGTGCCAGCCTTGCCATCGCAGGGGCTTTGATGCAAGGGATCACAAGGAATCCGTTAGCATCCCCGAGTATTTTCGGTATCAATGCAGGGGCTGGGTTTTTCATTGTCCTTGCAGTGACGCTCTTCTCTGTTTCTTCCATTCATCAATTTGCCTGGATTGCCTTCTTTGGCGCTATGGTTACTTCATTGATCGTCTATTTTCTTGGTTCTTTAGGAAGGGATGGCCTTACACCGGTTAAGTTGACGCTAGCAGGAGCGGCAATGGCAGCGATGTTCGCTTCATTGACCCAGGGTATGCTGGCACTTGATGAAAAAGCGTTGGAAGAGGTCCTATTTTGGCTGACAGGATCCCTTGAAGGACGGAAGCTCGGCATACTCACTGCAATGCTGCCGTACCTCATCGCTGGATGGCTCGGATCTTTGATGATTACTGGGCAGATGAACACCCTTTCCATGGGGGACGATGTCGCAGCAGGGCTAGGACAAAATACAGCCCTTGTTAAAATCAGTGCAGCAGTCGTGATCGTCTTACTTGCTGGTTCTGCAGTTGCGATTGCAGGGCCGATCGGTTTCATCGGGATTGTCATTCCCCATATCGCCAGGGGGCTTGTCGGAATCGATTACAGATGGATCATCCCATACAGCGGCTTGTTAGGGGCGATCTTATTGTTACTTGCTGATATCGGTGCAAGATACTTCATCATGCCGAAGGAAGTACCTGTCGGGGTGATGACAGCACTTATCGGGACGCCATTCTTCATCTATATAGCTAGAAGGGGGTTGAATAAGCTATGAATAAATACCAACCCTTACGACTGAAATGGTTCTCCTTTTTAGTAGATAAAAAAGCTGTCCTTTCCATCATGCTGTTAGCTATTCTTACTATAGCTCTATTGATTTTCAGTGTCACCATGGGTCAAATGAAAATCCATCCCTTTGACGTAGTGAAGACCCTGCTCGGGATGGGTGAGTCGATGAATGAACTTGTCATCAAATCCTTTCGACTGCCGCGTATTCTCTTAGCCTTGGTGGCTGGGATGGCTTTAGCTGTTTCTGGTGCCATCCTTCAGGGGATCATCCGCAATCCACTGGCTTCGCCGGATATCATCGGAATAACAGGCGGCGCATCGTTGGCAGCAGTCACATTTCTGACAATCTTCAGCGGCCGCGGGACTGAGGTGACTGTGAGTATCCAATGGATGCCATTTGCTGCATTCATCGGTGCTTCAGTACTTGGTTTGTTAGTATACATTTTATCGTGGAAAAATGGTGTAAATCCTATAAGGCTTGTTTTGATTGGGATCGGCCTTGCAGCAGCTATGCAGGCACTTACGAATATGATGATCTTATTCGGTCCATTGTACCTGGCGACACAAGCTCAAATCTGGATAACAGGCAGTGTCAATGGAGCGAACTGGAATCAGGTCAAGACACTTACACCATGGGTACTCCTCTTCCTGTTATTCGTCTGGATTTATGCGCGCAGGCTGAATATACAGGAGCTTGGGGAAGAACTTGCTCGAGGCTTCGGAAGTGTCGTTCAAAAGGATCGGCTTGTCCTCTTGCTCTTCAGTACAGCACTTGCTGGAGGAGCTGTTGCATTTGTAGGGGGAGTCGGGTTCGTAGGTTTGATGGCACCGCACATTGCTCGTAAGCTTGTAGGATCTTCTTTCGGTGCGTTGATTCCAGCCTCAGCGTTAGTTGGCGCGTTACTTGTAATGGGGGCGGATCTCATCGCCAGAACAGCATTTGCACCATTAGAAGTGCCAGCCGGGGTTTTCACGGCGGCATTAGGGGCTCCATACTTCATTTATTTACTCTACCGTTCGAGAAACTTATGATATGATTCTGCAGATTCAAAATAATCCCCAGCTTGCTCCCGAGGCATGCGGGGATATGTTAATGTATAAAATCTTAGACGAACATATAAGCTGCTATTTGTGACAAAGAAGGTAGTTTATGAAAATATGTGACATCTGTTCCGCTATTTGTGAAAAATAAAACCTATCATGGATTTTAAGCAAATAAGGTCTCTGGTGTCCGCTAATGGTTTCGGAACAAAAAAAGCTGTCCCTGACATGTATATGACATGGGGACAGCTCTTCTTTTCGCTTTAATCAGATTTTCACGCTGATTTCAGCGTCTTTCTTCAATTCTTTCACTTTTTGAGTTACTTTTTCTTGCTGCTGTTGTTGCTGAACCTGTTGCTTAAGCTGATCTTTCACCTCTTCATACTTCGGTGCTTGATCACCTTGAGCTTGTTTCATCTGCTCATAATACTTCTTCATCTCTTCCTCTGATACTTCATCTGTTGGTATTTCTTTTTCGACATAAGTCTCATACTGGATTTGATCCGAAATCTGTTCTTTCAATTGGTCTTCGGTGAGCTTGTTCGTCTTCAATGCTTCTTCAAACTTCTTTTCATCATCGAATTGTCCCTTGATTTCATCGATCTGCTTGTTCACATCTTCTTCGGAAGCTTTATAGCCTTTGGATTCAGCCTCTTGAACGATTACTTCAAAGTCTACAAGGCCGGTGACAACTTGTTTTTTCAGCTGTTCTGCAACTTCTTTTGAAGTAGGATCTTGTCCCATTTGCTGATACTGCATTTGCATCTGACCTAATGCCCGGTTGTAGTCGATTCCCTTGATTTCTTTATCATTGACTTGTGCAACGACCTTATCTTCATCAACCTGCTGTTCTTCCATCTTTTTCTGCATTTCTTCCATTTGTTCAGTTTTTTCTTTATCTTTGTTATTTTGTTGTTGTTCATCCTTATTTTTTTCGTCACCTTTACTCTCTTCATTGCCACCACATGCTGCTAGAGCCAGGGCAAACAAGGCAACTAAAGCTGTGTACATGATTTTTCGCAAGGAAATTTCCCCTTTCAGGCTAATTGATATTCCTCATTTGAAAGCTGAGGTAACTTTTACACCCCTCATTCTACACTCTTCGAACAAGGGAGAGTTTTTCGGTCCCATATGGTAGATTTTACAAAAAGAAAAATCTTATACCAAATGAAAATACATTTGGCCACCTATGTTAGTACAAGTTCCGTAAAAAGTAAAACCATATGAGGTTGTTTTTCATTAAAGAATACCGGGAAAGCCCGCCATTTTCATCATGGATTGATTCTCGACATTTCTTTGTATAAGGGATACCAGTGGTTACAGAGGGAGTAAATCCAGACGATATTGTAGTATTCGATTATGTATCTGGATCGTCTTCAAAATTTCTTCAAAAATTCTTTCTGAAAATGTGTTGACATTCCTATAGAAATAAAGTAATTTAGTATCAATTGATCAAACTTGAATAAACATACATTAAGATAAATAAAAATACACAACAGGGAGTGGAACGCAATGAGCAAAGGGAAAGTAGTATTAGCGTATTCGGGTGGGTTGGATACATCTGTATCAATCAAATGGATTCAAGAAAAATACGGTTATGACGTAATTGCACTCGGATTGGATGTAGGGGAAGGGAAAGACTTAGAAACAATCAAGAACAAAGCACTGAGCGTAGGTGCAATCAAATCGATCGTAGTTGACGCGAAGGAGTTGCTTGCAAAGGAATATCTGTTGCCGGCATTGAAATCTAACTGCCTGTATGAAGGTAAGTATCCATTATCCTCGGCTTTATCCCGTCCTCTTATTTCGAAATTATTGGTGGAAGTTGCTGAACAGGAAGGTGCGATAGCAGTTGCACACGGTTGTACAGGGAAAGGAAATGATCAGGTTCGATTTGAAGTTTCCATTCAAGCTTTGAACCCAGACTTGCAGGTCATTGCGCCTGTACGTGAATGGGGAATGACAAGAGACGAAGAAATTCAATATGCAGCAGAGAAAGGTATTCCGATTCCGGTCAACCTCGACAATCCTTTTTCAATTGATGCAAATATCTGGGGGCGTGCTTGTGAAGCTGGGGTATTGGAAGATCCATGGGCAGAAGCACCAGAGAATGCGTATGCATGGACTAATCCGATCGAAATGACCCCAGATGAACCGGAATACCTTGAAATCGATTTTGAAGAAGGTGTACCAGTTGCCCTGAATGGCCAAAAGACACCTATCGTCGAGTTGATCGAAACATTGAACGAAATGGGTGGAAAACATGGATACGGAAGAATCGATCATATTGAAAATCGCCTTGTCGGAATCAAATCGCGTGAAGTATACGAAAATCCCGCAGCGCTATTATTGATCCAGGCGCATAAAGAGCTGGAATTCCTGACGCTCCCTCGTGAGGTCACCCAATTCAAGCCACAGATTGAACAACAGATGGCGAAGCTTGTGTATGAGGGATTATGGTATTCACCTTTACGTTCTGCATTGGATGCCTTCATTAATGAAACGCAAAAAGTTGTGAGTGGAACAATTAAAATCAAGCTTCATAAAGGAAACGCAACAGTTGTGGGACGTAAGTCAAACCACAGTTTATATAATGAACAGCTTGCGACTTACTCTAAAGGCGATCTCTTCGATCATAATGCAGCTGTCGGTTTCATCAAATTATGGGGGCTTTCGACTAAAGTACATGCAGAAGTGAATAACAAACCGAACCTTAAGGTATACAGCAAGGAGAATACCTATGTCTAAGCTTTGGGGGGGACGTTTTACGAAAGATACGAATGAGCTTGTTGAAGAATTCACAGCCTCCATTGAATTCGACCAACTGCTTGCATTAGAAGATATCCAGGGTAGTCTCGCCCATGTCCAGATGCTTTCTGAGTGCGACATCATTACACAGGAGGAAGCAGATAAGATCAAGGGCGGACTCCAAACACTAAAGAAGAAAATTGAGAATGATGAGCTTGAATATGCAGTTGAACATGAGGATATCCATATGAATATCGAAAAGCACTTGATTGATGAAATCGGCAGCGTCGGTGGAAAGCTGCATACTGGACGAAGCCGGAATGATCAGGTTGCTACCGATATGCATTTATACTTGAAGAAGAAGACGACAGAGCTGATCCAATCAGTCGAGCTGGTCCAACAATCGATATTGGAACAATCCAAAGCTAATGTGGATACGATTTTACCAGGGTATACGCATTTACAGCGTGCCCAGCCGATTTCCTTTGCTCATCATCTGATGGCTTACTTCTGGATGTTTGAAAGAGATAAGGAACGACTGATCGACAGCTTGAAAAGGGTGAACGTCCTGCCACTTGGAGCGGGAGCTTTGGCTGGTACGACATTCTCCATCAATCGGGAAAGGGTCGCTGAAATTTTAGAGTTCGATGCCATTTACCCAAACAGTATGGATGCGGTAAGCGATCGTGACTTCATTTTAGAGTTTCTATCGATCGCATCAATCCTCATGACCCATATTTCCCGTTTATCCGAAGAAATGGTGATCTGGTCCAGCCAGGAATTCGGGTTCATTGAATTGGATGATTCGTTCTGTACCGGTTCAAGCATCATGCCGCAAAAGAAAAATCCAGACGTTCCTGAGCTCCTGCGGGCAAAAACCGGTCGAACCTATGGCAATCTCATGGGATTGTTGACCGTCCTGAAAGGCTTACCATTAGCGTATAACAAAGATATGCAGGAAGATAAGGAAGGGATGTTCGATACGGTCAAGACATTGGACGGTTCCTTGAAACTGTTAGCGCCTATGATCGAAACGATGACGGTGAATAAAGGGGCTATGCAAAAAGCTGTGAAGGAAGACTATTCCAATGCAACTGATCTGGCAGACTATCTTGTCACAAAAGGGTTGCCATTCCGAGAAGCGCACGCCATCATCGGGCAGATCGTCCTACATGCAATCCAAGAGCAAAAATATCTCTTAGATCTCAAGCTGGACGTTTATAAACAATTCAGTCCTTTATTCGAGGAAGATATTTATGATGTTCTTGCACCTGAAAATGTTGTGGCAGCCAGAAGCAGTACTGGTGGAACGGCTCAAGCCGAAGTTCGAAAACAGATTGAGCTTGCTGAATCAAAACTTAAAAGCGTTGAAAAGGTATAAATGGAGGGTTGGTCCATGTGTGTAGGCCAACCCTTTTCCTATTCCTTCTTTATGTGGGAATCGCGACAAGAATCAAAACAATCACGACAAAAGCACTTAATCCCCTATTAAATGGTGTAAGGTGAAATCAAAAAAATGATTATCAACGTATGAAACAAAGCAAAACAACCAAATTCTTGATAAAAGTTCCAATCCGTTTTCCGTACCAGATGCGTAAAGAACCAGCTTAATAGGACAAGGACGATCGGAACGATGATTGAGTACATTTGGAATGATAGGTAAATTGGTGAATAAGCTTCAAACACCGGGGTGAAGAATCGTTACAGCAAAAAATATTGGAATAGGGTGAATAGACCGATTGCGCTGTATCGGACCCAGCTTTGGCGATGTTCAATCGCATCTTCATTCAGAAAGATACAAAGAATATGAAAATGGTAGCCGGTGCCAGCCAAATGATGGCAACTAATAAAAGAATCAATCCGTAAGGCACTTTCGCCATGCCCGTGTAAAACCCATTGATCCAATCTGAAGCTTGGAGAGTTTCCGCTTTTTCGACTAGGAATGGATTATCGGAAACAGCCATGATTTTAGAATCCTTTCCTCTAGTATCCAGCCAGAATAGTTCACCCTCATCTACATAGACATGGTTTTTTGATACAGAGGTTGAAGTACTGATGTGGCTTGCGATCCATTTACCATCCTTAGGAATAGCTTTATAAACGTTCCAGCTTTCAATCTTCGGTTTGATCATGCTTCTTTTGGATAAAAATAATTCCGGTCCTCTTTCCGTCATGATCAGGTCCAAATTTCCGATTACTCTTTGTCTACCCTTCGTAAACGTATCATAGATTTTGATCTCCTGGAATGATGGTTGTTCATGTGGAGTGGTGAACAGGTAATAATGCCCTCTGACAATGATCGTTCCCTCGTGGGATTGGGCGGTTTGATAGATGAGATGAAGTCCATCCTCGTTTTCTGCGACATCAATGGTTTTTACATTTTCCCCACTAATGGAATCAATGTCGAATGCCTGTATTTATTGAGCCTCACCTTTATCAGTTTTATAAACAGAAACTTCGGTCGTATACTGTTCCTTTTTATTTATGACAGCAAAAAGCCCTTTTTGTTCACTAGTAGACAGTTTAGTGATAAGGTCGCTTGTTTGTAAGAGCTTACGCGAAGAGTTAGTGGCTGGGTCAATTGTGTAAACTCTGTCCTCTTTCCAATAGAAGAGTTCTTCTGTTGATGCTTCAAACCCGTCTATATCAGTATCAACTATCTGCTTGTTTTTTCCATCAAAATAGACCAGCTCTTTATCTTCAAGGTAGTAGGCTTTGTCATGATTTGCCCAGATGGAAGCATTCAAATCCAGCTGGACCGGCAGTGATTGTTTGTTTGTCACTTCAAGGTTTTCATTGACTTGAAGGTATGCCAGCTTGCCATTTCTTTTGAAGTGGATATCATACCCGTTCCCAACTTTTTTTGCAGTCAACACTTTTCCTATAGCTCCATCCGCAACTTCGGTATTACGGCTTAAGCCATCAGGTGTCAGATCCCTTTCTTTTGTCGCGTGGTGAAACGTCAGCAGCCCGATCAAAACTATGAGAAGAAAGACCGGTAAATAAATGGTCTGTTTTCTTTTTAGATGCTGAAACACCACAATCCCCCTTCAGATGTTCCAAAATATGTATAAGCTTGTTCATCGTATCATACGGGTTATAAGAATAATCGTTTCATTTTTTCCGAAATTTTACTTATACTGAAGGGATCAGATGATGGGGGAAGAAAGTTAAAGAATGGAAGGAAGAGGGAAAGGTTAGTTGTATGGGCAGTCTAGTCATGTTAAGCAATATTGATGAGCACCTTGATCAAGAATTAGAGAACAGGATCCGTCATCTTGTTTTAGAAAAGGGACCCGTGCTAGGGTATATCCCATCCCAATACGATCCGACGAAATTTTACTTTCATCGGATGAAGCCGTATTTGGATCGGTTCGGGTTTCAAGAGTACCGCTACTTTGACATTGATGAGGATTACAAACCTGGACAATTAGAAACATTACCGCAGTGTGATGCGATCTATTTATCTGGTGGAAATACATATTATTTTTTGAAGAATCTCCGAACGAGGGAACTGCTTTCCTTCTTGAAGGGCTTTGTGGAGAAAGGGGGTTTGTTGATCGGTGTAAGTGCTGGCGCAATGATGATGTCTCCGACTATTGCCGTTGCCCGATTTTTAGATGCAAACGAGGTGGGATTATCCGACTTAAACGCATTGGACCTTGCGCCGTTACATTTTCTGCCGCATTTTAGCGAAAGGGTCTCTGATGTAAGAGCTGTAAAGAGCTTCGCAGACCAATCCCTCATTCCCCTTTATGTATGTGATGATCAAGCGGGAATCATCATCGAAAACGATAAAATGAGTTGTTATGGAAATGTTAGAAAGGCTGGCCAAATCTGAGGCTGGCCTTTTTTTAATATTTGATTATCCGTTTAAATTCCGTCATTGACCTATATAAAATGGAGCGATATACTAATATTCAAAAGAACGTTTGAATGTAGAGGGGAAGTGAGCAGAAATGACGAAGGTCGATGTTTGTAAAGTAACCTGTGTCCATGAAGGAAAAGTGGAGCGGATAAAGGCTGACATAGAAGGAAAAGATACAATGTCAGCGGCGAAGATATTCAAAGCATTAGCGGATGATACGAGAATCAAAATCGCCTATGCTTTATCGATAGAAGATGAACTATGTGTATGTGATGTATCAAATATTGTAGATTGTACAGTTGCAACCGCTTCTCATCACCTGCGATTGCTCCGGAATATGGGGCTTGCAAAATACCGGAAAGTTGGAAAGCTCGTTTATTACTCCCTGGATGATGAGCATGTTAGAGAGATTATCCAGACTGCATTCTCCCACTTGGAGGAGGGTAAACATCTTGGAACAAGCTAGAGTAGTTAAACCAGAACAACATGTTTACAGGATTTCTGGTTTCACCTGAGTGAGCTGTGCGAAAAAGTTCGAAACGAACGTAAAACACCTGGATGGTGTTTTGGATGCAAAAGTGAATTTTACAGCCTCGAAACTTACAGTTATAGGAACAGCAGAAATCCATAAGATTGAAAAAGCAGGTGCCTTTGAAAACTTGAAGGTCCGCCCAGACCACTTGGAGGAAGAGAGTAAAGCGCCAATTTGGAAACGCCATTGGAATGTTTTCATTTCTGCTCTTTTATTATTAACCGGTTGGATGATCCGTTTAATGAATGGAAACGAATCGATTCTGTCCAATGGTTTTTATGCTGGTGCGATTCTTCTTGGGGGATATGGATTATTCCGAACCGGTGTAAAGAACTTGATGCGGCTTGAATTCGATATGAGGACACTTATGACAATCGCCATCATTGGTGCTGCTTTGATCGGTGAATGGGGTGAAGGTGCTATGGTCGTCATCTTATTCGCGGTCAGTGAGATCCTCGAAATCTATTCAATGGATAAAGCACGGCAGTCGATACGTGGGTTGATGGAAATTGCCCCGAAAGAAGCAACTGTCAGGCGGAATGCTATTGAAATGACTATCCCAGTCGATGAGGTTCAAGTAGGAGATACGATGTTGATTTTACCCGGTCAAAAGCTTGCGATGGACGGTATTATCCTGAAAGGTTCTTCTTACGTCAACCAATCCGCAATAACTGGGGAATCTGTCCCTGTCCATCTATCTGTGGGGGATGAAGCATTCGCAGGTACTTTGAATGAAGATGGATATTTGGAAGTGGAAGTGACGAAACGGGTTGAGGACACGACATTAGCCAAGATCATCCATCTTGTGGAGAAAGCTCAAGAAGAGCGTGCTCCTTCCCAATCGTTTGTCGATCTATTCGCAAAATACTATACCCCTGCCATCATTTTAGTTGCAGCTGGGGTAGCAATCATTCCACCGTTGTCAGGGGGTAGCTGGAGTGAGTGGGTCTACCAGGGGCTTGCTGTTCTTGTTGTCGGTTGCCCATGTGCACTGGTGATTTCCACTCCGGTTTCTATTGTAACAGCGGTAGGAAATGCTGCGCGAAACGGCGTTTTAGTAAAAGGTGGCGTTTACTTGGAAGAAGCGGGTAAATTGAAATCGATCGCTTTTGATAAAACAGGGACGTTGACAAAGGGTATACCCGAAGTGACAGACATTATCAGTTTGTCTGGATACAGAGTGCCTGAGATCATACGAATTGCCGCTGCTTTAGAAAGCCATTCGCAACATCCCTTAGCCTCAGCCATTTTAAAGAAAGCTGAACAAAATGGTGAAAGGAAAATTGTTGAAGAGGTTGAGAACTTCCGATCAATTACCGGCAAGGGTATAAAAGGGGAAATCAATAAGACTGTTTTCTATGCAGGAAGCCTTGTGTTATTTACCGATGAATTGCAATTGACCCTTCAAGAGGAAACAATCGAAATTATAAGTCGGCTACGGAATGAAGGGAAAACAGTACTGGCAATCGGTACTGAGGAATCTGTGATCGCGATCATTGCCGCAGCAGACACGATTCGGGATGAAAGTGCTGATGTCGTGAAAGCTCTACATGATCTGAATATCAAAAATACGATCATGTTAACAGGTGACCATCAGCTGACAGCAAAAAGTATCGCGGAGATAATGGGAATCTCAACGGTGAAATCCGAGTTGTTACCAGAAGAAAAATTAAACTATATTAAAGCATATGAACAACGGTATGGGAAGGTAGCAATGGTCGGTGATGGTATAAACGACGCTCCAGCACTTGCAGCCTCCACAGTCGGGATCGCAATGGGAGGTGCCGGGACCGATACAGCGATCGAAACAGCGGATATCGCCTTGATGGGTGACGACCTGCGAAAGCTTCCATATACAATTAAGTTAAGCCGAAAAACACTTGCCATCATTAAACAAAATATCGCATTTTCCCTCGGTCTTAAGCTATTGGCATTGTTGCTTGTCATACCAGGTTGGTTGACCCTTTGGATTGCCATTTTTGCTGATATGGGTGCAACCCTTCTTGTGACTCTGAATGGGCTTAGACTGATGAAGGTAAAAGAATAGCAATCAGTGATTACTGGATAATTGCCAAGGTGAGGGAATAACCAAAATGGTGGAGGATATGGGAAAAAGATTGATAGCATGTACGGGGAAATCCATCGTCTAAATCCTGAATAAAAGCATAGAATGTACCTGTGAGATTCAAAAAGCATATTACAAATAAGTTACGCTTTTCACAATTCTGATTTATTGTAAGAAATGCAGGGTAAAGAATAAGACAATTTTCGGAAACTGTTGATTTATGCGATGACATCCTAAGATAGTGGTGTTATAATAAGAAAAGATTTTCAGATTAGAAAAATAAAAAACGCAGGTGCGCCAACACCTGCGTATCATACGATAAGCTTTTCCCTCAACGGGATCGGCTAGACTAGAGTAGACCGTGGCCTAAAGTGTGCAGCTCAAGGACGGTCTATTTTTTATTCGGGAATGACAATACGCTGATAATCAACGTGGCAAACGAGATGGTAACCATCAACGTTTGAAATACTGTCATTTGTACACCACCCCTTTCAGTGTAGTGCCGACCGTCCTTGAGGTACCGAAACTTATCGTATTTATACAATTTTATCACTTTTGGTAAAATTTCTCATGATACATATGGACCAGTTATAGGACGGCCAAACCTCCTACTAATATGGGAGAATAAAAATGGGACAAGGGTTATGTATGTGGAAAGTTGCAGTTATCGTGTAGTTTGGAATAATAGGGTATGGTACCCTTTAGGCAGCAATAATCTTAATGGAGGGGAAAAGTGTGAGTTTACAAAATGAAATCATTAAGAGGTTACATGTCAAACCGAGCATTTTACCTGGAGAAGAGATTGATCAACGTGTTGATTTGCTGAAGCAATATGCGAAAGAGTCCGGAATGAAAGGATATGTGCTGGGGATCAGTGGTGGCCAGGATTCTTCCCTTGCTGGGAGGCTCGCTCAGATGGCTGTTGAACAATTACGTGAAGAAACAGGAGAAGAATATACATTCATTGCAATGCGACTGCCGTATGGTGTCCAGAAGGATGAAGAGGATGCCCAAAAGGCGCTTCAATTCATCAATCCTGATAAGACCGTGACCTTTAATATAAAAGAGGCGGTTGATGCTTCTTATCGTGCATTCAGGGAAGGCACTGGGGAAGAGTTAAGCGACTTTTTAAAAGGGAATACGAAGGCTCGTGAGCGTATGAAGGTCCAATATGATCTTGCAGCTCATCATAATCTGCTTGTTATCGGAACTGACCATGCTGCAGAAGCTGTGACTGGCTTTTTTACGAAACATGGGGACGGAGCATGTGATATAGCACCCCTCTTCGGCCTTGACAAAAGACAAGGAAAACGACTCTTGGAGGAACTAGGCGCTCCAGAAACTTTATTTACGAAAGTTCCAACAGCTGACCTTGAAGATGATCGTCCAGGCCTCCCTGATGAAGAAGCACTTGGATTAACCTATGATCAAATCGATGATTACCTGGAGGGTAAAGAGATTGATTCTGAAGCAAGGAATACTCTCGAAAACCATTATTTGAAAACACGGCATAAGCGTGAAGGGGAAGTTACCCTTTATGATGACTGGTGGAAAAACAATTCGAAATAAAACTTTTTTATAGAACGCTAAAAGGGCTGCCTGGAAACGAAAGGGCAGCTTTTTTACTGGTTCTACAATGTTTATGAAGTATATCTCTGCTCAGAATTATAAAAGTATATGGATCAGGATGAAGATCAAAGAAATATAGGCGGAATACCGATGGAATCTTCTCCGTTTTCCAGAAGACTTTTTCTTCCGTAAATACCCTGTCACCAATAAGGGGATTAAAGCACAGACAGCCAAGAAACCTGAGGTACCTTGCAGGGTTCGTCCCCATCCTTCACTAAGCATATGAACCATATGAAAAAGAATAGAAATGACACCTAAAATAGCCATCGCAACATGGAAACGTATGAAAATCCGTGTAAAGGTGACTATTTTTTTGCGTATCGGTGTTTTCCCTAAGTTGCTGATCAATCGCAAAAAGATATACAGCAGGAATGAAAGGAGAAAATAAGTCAATGCCGTGTATGCCCATAGAAGCGCTTCTGTATGGTTGTCTGGAATCATAAATAAACAAACGAACCATGGTGAAGACAACAGACAAACAACCACCATACTCTGCAAGACATTGATCTGGTATAAGAACTTGAACAATTGTATTTTCATTAATCCTATCCCCTCCTATACTTGATCGTATCCTACACTTCCTCATTGACGATTGCATATTCTGCATTATAGACGAATATCACAATTGGGGGAAGAAGTATGGGGATTGAGCTGACTATGCTCCATGGTGTGTATCTGCTATTCATACTCATCATTATCGGCATCATGATCATGCGAAGGGATACCACACTTATTTGTGTGATTGGCATTTTCCTTTTAGGATTGATTGCTTCGAGTTCGTTGAATATAGCGGTAAGCGGGATTTTCAACAGTTTCATTTTTGCTATCCGTGAACTTTTAGGGACTATTCTGATTATCTCGATTATCGTTGCTATGAGCAGGATTTTGATAAGACTTGGCATAAATGAGGTGATGATATCACCTTTTACAAAAATGATCCGGACACCTACACTGGCTTATTGGACGACCGGAATCTTGATGATGGTCATATCCTGGTTTTTCTGGCCATCTCCGGCAGTCGCTTTATTGGGAGCCGTTCTTTTACCTGTGGCTTTAAGAGTAGGGCTGCCAGCTTTGGGGGTGGCAATGGCGATGAATCTCTTCGGTCACGGGATTGCCTTGTCTGGAGATTATATCATACAAGGTGCACCTAAGCTGACCGCTGATGCAGCAGGAATACCTGTAGGAGAGGTCATGGCGGCGAGCGTTCCGCTTGTGATCATTATGGGGGCAGTTACGACAGTGGTGGCATTTTGGATGCTGAAAAGGGATATGAGAAAGGGGAAATTAAGTGTTTCAGAGGAGGAATTGGTTCTCCATCAAGAGGATGAAAAGCATGAGGTTTTATCTTATCAAATGAAAAAAATACTTGCCGTTTTGATCCCTGTTCTGCTTTTGATTGATGTCGTGGTCATGTTCACTCTCGGTTTACAGGGTGGGGATGCGACGGCACTTATAGGTGGTACGGTCATTTTCATCCTGATTCTGATTGCAATGTTGGGCTACCGGAATCAAGGACTGGAGAAAATTACGTCTTATATGATTGAAGGTTTTCAATTCGGTTTTAAAGTGTTTGGACCAGTGATCCCTATCGCTGCCTTTTTTTATATGGGAGATGCCGGCTTCACCTCCGTTTTCGGGGAGTTGTTGCCTGAGGGATCACAAGGAATTGTAAATGATCTCGGGTATGCATTAGCCCAAAGCGTCCCTGTCCATGACTCAATTGCAGCCATTACACTAACGATTGTAGGTTCGATAACAGGGTTGGATGGATCGGGATTCTCAGGCATCTCATTAGTAGGTTCGATTGCGAGCCTGTTTGCAATAGCTATAGGTAAAGGTATCGCTACTTTAACTGCTCTCGGTCAAATATCAGCCATTTGGGTTGGCGGAGGTACGCTTGTTCCATGGGCACTGATTCCAGCCGCGGCAATTTGCAATGTCAGTCCCTTTGAACTGGCAAGGAGGAATTTGTTCCCGGTGATCATCGGCCTGTTTGTAACGACAATCGCCGCAATGTTGATCCTATCCATTTAGAACGATAGTTTCCTCGAACCTGTGTGTATAAGAATAAGATAGTTTGAATAAAATAGTAAAAATCACTCATTTTGAAAAGTGGGTGATTTTTCGGTTTTGCGCGCCCAAAAACTGGGTATAAGATATCACTTTCTATTAAAGGTGAGATGAAGCGTGATCAAGAGAAGCGGGGATTTATTCATAATCGGCGGGAATGAAGATAAGGAAGGTGATCTGGAGGTCTTATCTATTTTCGTGGAGGATGCGATTTCAAATGGCGGACATATTGGCATTTTAACGACCCCTACAGGATATCCAGAGGAAATCGGTGGTGAATACCGAGACATTTTCTTGAAGCTTGGAGCCTCTAAGGTTGATCTATTACATATTGATACCCGTGAAAAAGCTGATGATGACTCGTTTACAAATCAAGTCAATGGTCTATCAGCATTATTCATGACTGGCGGAGACCAGAATAGGCTTTCGAGCATCATAGGAGGAACAGCTTTTTTTAAAGAAATGCAAAAAGCCTGGCAAAGTGGAATGATCATTGCAGGGACAAGTGCGGGTGCCGCCATCATGAGCAGACATATGATCGTTTCAGGAAAGACGAAACTGAAACATGACAAGATCAACGTAGAAATAGGCGTAGGCTTCGGATTTCTTGAAGACGTCGTCATCGACCAACACTTTTCACAAAGAGCCCGCTTTGGTCGTCTGCTATACGCAATTGCGCAAAACCCCCAGGTTATCGGAGTCGGAATTGATGAAAACACAGCCATCTGGGTGAAGGATGGCGGCAAGTATTTTGAAGTTATTGGTGAACATTCAGTAACCGTAATAGATGGTTGCAAACTATCGTTTGTCGATATTGCAGATGAAGCTGAGAGTGATGAAGTGACGATTACAGGTGTACAACTGCACTCGATTGCAAAAGGCTATCAATTTGACTTGGAGAACCGTAAGTTAATCAAGAAAGAGAAGGGATCTGCCCAATGAAAATCAATAAAGTGAAGTTTCTTTCTGGGCCAAACTATTATAGTTATAAACCGACCATTTGGCTTGAGTTAGATATTGAAGAACTTGAAGATATGCCGTCCAATACAATTCCTGGTTTTACAGACAGGTTGTTAGAAGTCATGCCTACATTGAAAACGCATTCTTGTTCACTGGGCTATGAAGGCGGCTTTGTTGAGCGGTTACACGAAGGAACGTGGATGGGACATATCCTCGAACATGTGGCGATTGAACTTCAATCGCTTGCCGGTATTAGTGTGAAAAGAGGAAAGACGATTACAAGTGAGCGCGTTGGCATCTATTATGTCACCTATCGTTACGAGGAAAAAGAATCTGGATTATATGCCTTTAAAGCAGCGATGGAAATCGTCAATCATCTTCTCGAAGGACAAACTGTCTCGAGCGCTCCTTATGTGAAAAAAATTGAAAAGCTTTACTATGAAAATAAATTGGGCCCAAGTACAGAAGCGATTTTCAAAGCAGCGTATGAACGTAAAATTCCAGTCGAGCAAATCGGAGATGAAAGTATCCTGCGGCTGGGCACTGGTAGAAAGCAAAAATGGATGGAAGCAACAATGTCCAGCCAAGCATCCTTTTTAGCAGTGGAATATGCTTGTGATAAGGTGATGACCAAATCGATCTTACAAGATGTTTGCCTTCCGGTTCCAGAAGGCTGTGTCATATCATCTGAATCTGAAATGCTCGAGGAGGCAGAGCGTCTCGGTTATCCCCTAGTCATAAAGCCTGTGGATGGCCATCAAGGACAAGGTGTCTGGACGAATTTACGCTCTCAAAAAGAGCTGGTTGCTGCCTATAAACAACATAAGCATGAAGAAAAAGTCATTCTCGAGCGTTATTATACAGGTGACGATTATCGGTTTACTGTTGTGGATGGCCAGCTTGCTGCAGTCAGTTTACGGCTTCCGCCTTTTGTCATCGGCAATGGTCACGACTCGATAAAGGTGTTGATTGAAAGAGAGAACGAAAATCCGTTACGTGGTGAAGGCCATGAAAAACCGATGACGAAAATACCGATCAATGATTCTGTTGAAAATTATCTCCGCCAATCGAATTTGAATCTTGAAACCGTACTTGATGAAGGGCAGACTGTTCAATTGTTGGGGAATGCCAATCTATCGACGGGTGGATTAGCGATTGATGTAACAGATAAAATACACCGTTCCTACAAAGAGATTGCAGAAAGTTCAGCGCGAGCCATCGGATTGGATATTGCAGGGATCGATATGATCATTCAAGATATTACGGCTGCTTACAAACCAGGATGTGCTGCAGTCCTCGAAGTGAACGCGGCTCCGGGGATCCGGATGCATCATTATCCTAGTGCAGGTACGCCAAGGGATGTCGGTGGTGCAATTGTCGATTACCTTTTTAAAAATCGGGAGGAAGCGGCTATTCCAACAGTTGCTGTAACAGGAACAAACGGGAAGACAACGACAGTGAGGCTAATCTCACACTTTCTGCAACAAAAAGGAAAGACGGTAGGAATGGCGCATTCAGATGGAGTTTATATTGGCAATCGTTGTATTGATAAGGGTGATTGCAGCGGTCCTGTCAGTGCAAGGAAAGTTCTCCACCATCCTGAAGTGGAGGCCGCTGTTCTTGAAACGGCTAGAGGAGGAATGCTTCGAGAAGGGACAGCCTTCCGTTTTTGTGATGTGGGAATCGTAACGAACGTTTCAGAGGACCATTTAGGCTTGGACGGGATCGAGACCCTCGAGGAACTTTGTAAATTGAAACGGTTGATTCCAGAGGTTGTCCATCCAGATGGATATTGTATTTTGAATGCTGATGATGCGGCTGTGGCCGAAATGAAGGAATATACGGACGGGTCGGTCGTATTCACTTCATTGGATGAAGAGAATGCTTATTTGCAAAACCACCGCTCAGCTAATCAGGAGTGCTGGTATGTACAAGGCGATTGGATTGTCCACGAGAAGGAGGGCAAGTCCGAACGGTTTATGAAGTATGCTGAAATCCCGATCACGTTCAACGGATATGCGAAACATAATATAAGCAACTTGCTTCAAGCTTTAGCTTCGGCACATTTGCTTGGTGTTTCATACAAGATGTTACGCAAGAAGGTTCTCACTTTCTTTCCAGACTTCCTGCAAAGTCCTGGGCGCTTCAATAAAGTCGATCAAGATGGCAGGACGATCGTCGTTGACTATGCCCATAACACAGCAGGACTCAAAGCAATTTATAATACACTCAAGGCAATCCCGTGTGAGCGGCTGATCACTGCTGTTTCATCCCCTGGGGATCGTTTGAATGAAGACATCCGCAATATGGCAGAAATCATCGGCAAGGAAACCGATATTGTCGTCATAAAGGAAGATGGGGACTTGCGTGGAAGGAAACCGAAAGAAGTTGCTGCCATCATGGATCAAGTGCTGGCCAAGCAGCTCCCATCAAGCTGCCGGATCATCGAGCTTAAGGAACAGCAAGCCTTCCATAAAGCCTGGGAGACCTCACGCCCCGGTGACTTGCTATTGTTCCTTTATGATTCATTCAGCTCAGTAGAAAACTTCTTCAAAGAGTATAAACGGAGACGCTCTGAGCTTACGAACCGATACCGCAAAACCTCTTCATTGTAATGTGTTAATAAACGTCAGGCACCCCTACAAAGATTTGCATCCAATTTTAGATGTAAGCTTGAAGTGTAGGTAAGCCTGACTTTTTTCTCTTGCGTCGGTCAACAAATTGAATGCTGGCAAGAAGATGAAAACCTATAACAGTGGAAATATGCGAGACCCTGCGGGAAAGCAAGCTAAGCGAGACCCCACAAACAGCCCACAAAAGTGACCTACGTCTTCCGCTTTTCTTGATGTCTAGCTCAGCGACCAGTCACTTGGATCACTTCAGACTTCCTGTGGCGGCGACAGTCTCCTCGTCAGTCTTCCAGTGACCTACGTGACTATGCGGGCCGCTTCCGCTTTTCTTTCGCAGAGTATATTTCACAATTCTAAAACAACAATCTATACAACAGCCTAAACAAAAAGCCATGGTTTACATTGGCATTCTACTGTGTAAGGCCCAAATAAAGGAACAGGCGTCAGATAGTCTTGGTTGAATACACTTTACGGCACAAATAGCGGAATATTTGTCCTCTGTCAACAATAGAACGGGCCTCCAGTTGCAACAAAGGAAACCCACGGAGAATTTCTCCATGGGCATTTTTTTGGTCAACCTCTTTATTGTAGCTCAGTCCCTGGCATAGCTGACATCTTTGGTAGGATGCATGAAAGGACTGCCTTTCGGTATACGGTTCTCCTCAGCAAGTTCCCGGTTTTCAGTTGAATTCCAACCAATATCATTATAAGGATGGACCCATTCATCTCCAGACATGATTGCTGGATCGGTTTCATCGCTCCAGTTCTCAAGTGGAGAATTTCCGGATTCATAATGACTATCCCCAATTGTCACCCCATATTGATTGACAAATGGCTGGCGTTTCTCTTCATCGACATTTTCGAACACGGGAGCATTGGCCTGATGAGGAAGCGTACCTTCAATTGATGGATTTTCTTTTTTACGATCCATTTAATGACACCTCCTAAAGAGGATACCCTTATTGTAAACAAACTCCGATTTTTTATGTTGATACCTTCAACGGATTACACCGGATTCTGTAATATTTGTTTGGAATTTCACTTTTATATCGAGTTCGGGATATTGCTCATTCCATTCTTTTACATCCCAGTCCCGGTAATGGGCATTTGCCCTTTTTCCAATCCCTAAAGGATCCAACCCCTGTTGTTGAAGGGAGTTGATCAGACTTTCTGCTCTTTTTTCAAGTACGCTGTTTACTGATTTTTCAATGAGTTTCACCTTTTTTTCGATCCCTTTGATGTCCCCTGAATATTCATTGATGAGCCCCTTCAATTTGATGGTATACGTAATTTGAGGAGAATTCACATTCCCCCTCATTTCAACTTTAGGCTCTGCGTCTATATGGCCTAAAGAAACTTCAGCATTGAGTTCCTTGACAGGAAGGACGAAACTTCCACTATCGAAACCGCTGTGAAGTAAGGTGAACATGGTTAAATCTGAAGCAGGCAGTGCCGATACCATCTTACCTTCTTTAAACAAACTGACACCTTTCAAATAGACCTTTCCGTCTTTCATTCCTAATAATGGCAAAAATGGATCTTTCCCTTTTGTAAAATAAGTCCTGAAAAAGAGGTGTATATTCGTTCTTGGAAAGGTTTCTTGTTTTGAATTTTGTTCAATCAACTTTGTCAAAGCCATTCCTAGATCTTGATTGGGGATCCTATGATTCACAATGAAATCATGGACATTGCCATCATAAACGGCTAACTTCATATTTGCGCTCACACTGGGATCCCTTCGGAAGATATCATTTGTTTCGATGACCCCTTTTTCGGCAAATTCGATACCGAACAACACGATTTCAAGCTTTCCATTTACAAGAGGGCGTTGAGTCTGTAAGGCCAATTGTTGGCCGATGTCTTGTCCGATTTCACCAATAGCACTATAATATTCATTCTGAACTGTACCATCGGGTTTATACTGTGGTACGGCCACTGTCCCTTGTGATTTCCTATCATCAGTATGATCATAACCGATTAAGGTGATCAGATTGATATCGTCCAGTATTTCTTGTTTTGTCGTACAGCCAGCCATGAGCAGGATACATGCTAAAATCAATGAAATTATCCGTATCATCATCTGCTCCTCCTTCTTGATTGGAGATGAAAAACGATGAATAGGAACGGGGTGTAAAAATAGATCAAATAAAATCCAACTCTAGAGACGGTAGTGATGAACAAATCCGTCGTTTCGCGATCAGGTATTAAAAGTTGCAAGACATATACGATCAAAAGCATGACGATCAGCGAACCTCTTTGTCTGATATGAAATGCCCTTTTCAGGGTCCTTCCGGCACACCAGAGACTGATACAGATATTCGGAAAGATGATCAGTGCCCACACGGCTATGGCGAGATATTCAAAACGTTCTACAAACGGGAATTCAACGATCTTGAACATGCTCAAAGTAGCCCAGATTGTCCTTCCCAGCTGCTCTTGACTGAAGTAGGAGAAGGTGACGATTGCGACAATAACATAGAGGAACGTTGAAAAAAGGATGCCAAATTGCCCCCATTTTTGTGATTTCTCAGGTTTTTTGAGAAAGGGATATAATATCAATATCACTTCAAATCCGATGTATTCGAGTGTCGCTGCCTTCGATGATAATAAAATGTCTTTGATCGAGTGATTGAAAACAGGTTGTAAATAGTCCCAATCACTATACTGCAGTGGAAAAAACAAAAAGAAAATAAGGAATGACGGGAGTATGACACCGAAGAACGCGATCCCTGTGACGGTTTTGAAACCAGCTGATATCGTATAGTAGAGCAGAACGGCAAAGAAAATCAGGAATATCGGCTCCTGCAGATCCGGGTACATCCATACCTGGACGACCTCCAAATAGCTCCTGAGTACGGTGGCGCCCATCAACAAAAAATAAATCGCGAAAAGAAAGCTGAAAAATTTTCCGATATAGTGGCCATAAGCACGGGTATGGATTGCGATCAAATCGCCTTTTTCTTTATTCAACATCGAATACATCATCCATAGGATCAAATGGATAGATACCCCGGTAATGATGATTGAAATCCATGAGTCATACTCGGCGTTTATGGCTATATAACGTTCGTACCCAAGGAGGCCGATTCCGATCTGCATCGTATGGATCAGAAAGAAAGCCATACCGTTGGAGACTCTAAAGCGCTCTTGTATGTTGGAGCCCATGAAGGCCTGCCCCCTTTCTACCTACTCGTCAATGTCCCTTTTTTGTTTGGCTTTTTGTTTATTGAAGCGTTTTGTATTTTCGGTCTGCAGATTAATTGGGCGTAAGGATTGTGCAGAGAAAGGAAGACGGACAATGGTATCTTTCAAATCCTGTAACCTGGGTGGGTACAGGGGTTCAAGGTATGGTCTGCCTAGTGATTCAACCCGTAACAAATGAACAAGCAAAAAGCAGAAACATACCATGATTCCCAATAACCCCCATAATTGGGCAAACAACAAAAAGGGAAACCGAATCAAGCGAATCGTATTGCCCATTTTATAAACAGGGGTTGTGAAGGAAGCAAGCGCAGCCAGTGCAACGATGATGAGGAGGACATTACTCGTCAAGCCTGCTTCAACCGATGCTGTTCCGATAACGATCCCTCCCACGATCCCGATCGTCTGACCGACTTTGGTCGGCAATCGGGCACCAGCCTCACGCAACAATTCAATCGCAAGCTCAAGTATGACCGCCTCTAATATAGGTGGAAATGGAATGTTACTCCTGGAAGTGACCAAAATCCCTAATAAGTCTTTCGGTATCAACTCATAATGGTAGGTCAATACAGCGACATAGATCGGTGTGGCAAAAACCGAGAACATGACCGAAAACATCCGGATAACTCGGAAGGTCGTTGCTACGTGCCAGTTCAGAAAATAATCTTCAAAGGATGAAAAAAACTCGATCAAAGTCGTAGGACCGATCAACGCATGTGGAGAACCCTCCACAAGGATGGCGATTTTCCCTTCTGACAGTGCGGCTGAAACACGGTCTGGCCTCTCTGAGTCGATCAGTTGGGGAAAAGGTGAATTTTGATTGTCAGCGATCAACTGGGTAATGAATGAGCTGTCCATTATTTGGTCGAATTCAATTTCTCTGATCCGTTGGATAACGGTATTGATGTTCTCTTCATTGGCGGTCCCTTTTACATACAGAACACTGATCAGGGTTTTCGAGGTGGTCCCGATTCTCATTTCCTCTACAGTCAGGTTCATGGTCGGCAGCCTTTTTCGGACCAAGTGCAGGTTTTTATCGAGTGACTCGACAAATGCTTCTTTTGGTCCGAGTACACTGAATTCGATTTCAGGTGCAGCAACTTCCCTGTTAGAAGCTGAAAGAGCCTTGATCAATAAACATTCATCAATGTCCGTATCGAACTGTAAAATAATATAACCAGAAAGTAGTTTTTCTTTTATTTCTGGTACCTTTTCGGAAAGGAGGATATTATCGATCGGGATGCTCCCTTTCAAATCCTCCAAATTCATTTGTTTTTCATGCTGGATATATGGAAGGATATCCCGGTGTAATGTATCCATATCAATTAGTGTCTTGATGTAGGATATATAGATGGTCCCGGTTTCTTTTTTTATCTTATAGCGCACAAAATCTTTTGAGCTGGACGCCATGTCAATGAGATCAGAAAGGGTTTCGGGTTCATTTTTTTTGTTTTCAGTTTGTTGAGAAGAGTTCATCCATTTTTGAAAAAATTTCTTCATCACAAAATTCCTTTCCGACCATCTTGGTTATCCTTTACGTTTACCAATTATTAGTACGAGTATGCGATAATGGAAGAAACCCTTTTTTCTGGATAAATGTAATATTGGGGTTTTATAGCAAAATAAACGATTCGGAACATAAAAAAGAAGGTCCGTAAATGGACCTTCAGAGTACGTTTTCGGACCTTCTTTTTTAACTTGAATGATTGAATGGACTTCAACAGGGCTTGGGCTGTCTTCGTTAACGAGTCCGCCTGATTTGACTTCTACCATCGTTTCCAGTTTTTGATCGGTAGTTACAGATACCTGCAGGGTACGTTCTGTTGATTCTCTTGCGATTCATGCCGTTTCAGACGTTGATGAATGTACTTGCTCAGAGCTCGCTGAAATTTCCTCGACGGAAGCAGAGACATCTTGGATTTGGCTGGCAACCTCTTCAATGAGGGTAGCGATTTTTTCAAATGATTGTCAGCATCACCAATCACAAGGGTGCCATTCTCGACTTCTTTCTTACCGTTGTTCATTACTGATACCGTCTGTTGTGTGTGGGTTTGAATTCGTTTGACGAGTTCTGAGATTTGGGAAGCGGATCGTTCTGATTGTTCTGCAGCTTTTGAACTTCTTTCACTACAACCTGCACGGGCAGCCTCAATGGCCACATTCAATGCCAGGAGGTTCGTCTGATTAGCGATCTCCGTGATGACATTGACAATCTGGTTGATTTCCTTCGAGTGAGAGCTGAGCTGCTGGATTTCGTCTGCTACGTTGTCTGTGACAGAGTCGATCGCATCCATCTGTTCCCGTACTTTTATAATAAATGTCTTACCAGAATCAACTTCTTCTGTAGCTTTATTTGACATTTCTGCGACAACAGAAGCTGATTCAGCGATACGATGGATTCCAGCCGTCATTTTATCCATGATCTGAGCTGTTTGTTCTGCACCGCTTAATTGTTTATCGGTACCAGTTGCCACTTCTCTCAGCATCGTATTGATTTCCTTTGAAGATGCGGTTGTCAACTGGACTTGGTCGATGAATTGTTTTGACGTATCGACAACTTGATCGCTGTTTGTCCTGACATCTTCTATAAGTGCCCTTAAATTATCGGTCATTCTGTTAAAAGCAACTGCAAGCTGTCCAAATTCACCCTTGGTATGAATCTCAAGCTCCGTCCTTAAATCACCATTCGCTACCTTTTTCATCGTCCGTACTGCTTCATATAAAGGATTCAAGATCAGCAGGCGAACGGCTAGCATGATAAGGAAGGAAGTAACGGCAAGGCTAACGATCGTATTGAGAACAAAAGCGACACTTGCAGGAAGATCATCGATCAACCCCGAGATCATACCATTCAGGAATGTCGAAATAGGTATGCCGATGAGCAAACTGATAAGCAGTACAAAAAAGAGTTTAACGCCGACACTTTTCAACGATGAAACTGTGTTGGTTAGGACAGAGCTTTTTGTGGACATTTTATGATTTCCTCCGTTTCAAATAAATAAGCCAATTCATTCTACATATAATATCGACACTTTTCGGAAAACTTTGATACCATCTTTCAGTGATTTTGAAACTTTTCCGGGTGAAAATCGACTATTAATAGTAAGAGGGGGAGAAAGCCGTGATGGAGCATATATTTAACCGGTTATATGTGGACTATCACCAATCGCTGTTTCAATTTCTCGTATATATGTTAAGAGATCGAGATACAGCAGAAGAACTCGTTCAAGACGTTTATATCAAGGTGATAAACTCCTATGACAAGTTCAAAGGGGATAGCAGCGAAAAAACATGGTTGTTTTCAATCGCGCGAAATGTAGCGATCGACTATATGAGAAAGCAGAAAAGACAGAGAAAAACAGTAGTGGGTTCATTCGATTTAGAAGAGAGAGAGAATCAATTGATCCATCCTGACAAATTACCGGATGAGATTCTTGAACAGAATGAATCTTTCAAACAAATGTATGATGCATTATCTCAATGTAAGGAAGATCACCGCCAATTGATCTTATTACGATACATTCATGGTTTTAGTATAAAAGAATCGGCAGCCATCATGGGTTGGTCCGAAGGAAAGGTGAAAACCGTGCAACACAGGACACTGAAGACGTTGAAAACCATTCTTGATGACAGCAGGAAGGAGGAAGAATTGTCAAATGGGACAGTCTAAATGGAACGAAGAAAAAATCATTCAAACACTCCGTGATTTTCCTGCAATTGAAGACCGGCAAAAAAAAGAAGAGTTGTTTGCGAAGATTGAAAAGCGAATTGATTCAAAAAAAACGAAACGGATGCCTTTCCGCATCATGCCGATGCTTGCTGCAGCCTGTGTCCTGTTCATAGCTGCCATCATTTCACCAGTTGTCCTGCAGGAAACAGTGTTCAAGAATCCAGGAAGCGAAACGGGACTAAAATCATCAGGTTCCCCATCAGAGCCAGGAAATGAACCTCAGAATATACAGAAAAGCCCCGAAGAATCCATACCGCCATCATCTGGCTCAGAAGAAGGGGTATCGCTCAAGGTAAAACCATCTGCAGGAAGTGAGATTGAACCAAAAGCTTATGAAAGCCATAATGTCACCTATCATTCAGGAGTGGTGGAAGTACCACAAGACAAGCAGGTGGTCACTGTCTATTATACGGATTCCCGGGCAGAAGGCGTAGTGCCTGTCAGCTATTTGGCGGATAAGGAATTGCCGAAAATCGAAGCGCTTCAACAGGCGTTCCAAATGATCAACCCAGATAAACTAGGTGTTCTTGAAACAGTATTCCATGAGGGTGATAAGGTCAAAGTTTCAGATGATCTGGAAAAGAAAATGCTGATCGTAGATATCAAACCGGGAGTGATCCAGGGGGCGACGGGTGAACGTATGTTCATGGATACTGTGAACTACACTGCCTTTAACCTCGGATATGAGAAAATCGTTTTTAAAACGAGCGGTGAGCCAGGTTATGACTTCCCTCATTTCGGACCACAGGATATGGTGGAGATTGAATCACCAAAAGGTGTCAGCACTTTATTGACAGATAACGGCACACTTCTTCTCGTAGAAGGTACCAAAGCGGACGGGTCAATAGATGGATCAACATTGGAAGAGATCATCAGGACAATAAAAATCGATACAAGCAGGTTGGGGCATGAAGAGGCCATCCAACCTAGCGTCTTCATTAAAGAGGTAAATAAAAATGAAAAGGCTGTATCAGTAGTGCTTGTTGAAGGATCAAGGCTTGAAAATAGTATAATGTACATCGCAATGATTGAAGCCATGTTGTTGACAGCAGGCCAGTTTGGCTTCGAATATGTGCAAATTCTCGGTTCGGATACAAAAGAAGTTGGGCCCTATAACCTAGCGGAGCCTATTCCTGTTCTGAAAGCACCGAATGTGATTTCAAAATAAAAGACAGCTGTCTTCGGGCAGCTGTTTTTGTATAAGGATAAGAAAGCATAAAAATTTTGGTTGCGGTGAAGAAGTGTCTAGCTCCACCGTCCAACCACCTGGATCACTTCAGTCCTCCTGCGGCGGTCAACACATTGAAGTACTACTTAAGAAGTTACCCACGCAGAACCGAACTTTGTTCGGTTCGAGCCTCCTCGTCGGACTTCCAGTGACCTTCGTGGTTAACCAGAGCGTTTTCGCTTTTCTTTATGAGTGAAAAACCGAGGGATTGGGCAATAAATACGGGATATAAGCAATGTTCCCATCTAGGCTAGGTAGATCCAGCGCAAAAAGAAAGAGGCTGAACATATGGCTCAGCCTCTTTTACTAGTCAAACGGTAAGATTTTCACTTCAACTCTTCGGTTCTTTGCTCGTCCTTCACTCGTGTCATTTGAGGCAACAGGTTGGAATTCTCCATATCCAGTTTGACTGTATTTGGTCGGATCAAGTTTTTCATTTTGAAGCAATAATTGCATGAAATTGATGGACCGGTGCGCACTTAACTCCCCATTAGAGCTGAATTCGTTATTTCTGATAGGAACATTATCTGTATGCCCAGCTATGACCATCTGCCTTGGAGGATCTGTGACAAGCAGCTGCGAGATCTATCTTGCAAGGCCGATAGCATCCTCTTTAATGTATGCACTTCCTGAATCGAATAATGCATTATCCAGTATCGTTATGACCAGTCCACTCTCTGTAAGGGTCGTTTTCAAGCTTTTATTCAAGTCGTTATCATTGATATATCCATCAATTTTCTTTTTAATTTCCTGCAGCTGATCAAGAGCACCGTTTGCTTCTTCGGGATGAGCGCATTTTCGCTTGTTGGAATCGATGTCTGTTCAACAATGCTTACAGGACTCGTATAATCCAGGGGACCTGTTCCTCCGTTTAATGCAGACTTGAAGGAGTTCGCCATATTTTCAAATATCGCAGGATCGACGGTGCTCACTGCAAAAAGGACGATGAACAAGGCCAGCAGCAAAGTCAGCATATCTGCATAGGGAATGAGCCATGTTTCATCAATGTGCTCTTCTTTTTTCTTTTGGCGGGTCTTAAGCATTAAGCCCCTCTCCTTCCCGTACAATAGGAGCTTCTTGATTACGTTACTTCGAAGGGACATAGATCTTCAACTTTTCTTCTATGACACGGGGAGAAGCACCATCCTGAATCGATAAAATCCCCTCAACCATAACCTGTTTTACCATTACTTCTTGCTTTGACTTACGTTTTCAACTTGTTCGCAAATGGATGCCATAGCACGTATCCGGTGAAAATACCGAATAAAGTTGCAATGAATGCTGCAGCAATGGCATGACCTAGTGCTTCGATGTCCTGAAGATTCCCTAATGCGGCAATTAGTCCGACAACAGCACCGAGTACTCCTAGGGTAGGAGCGTAGGTACCAGCCTGTGTAAAGATAGCAGCTGAACTTTCATGGCGTTCTTCCATTGCTGCAAGATCTTCAACCATGACATCACGGATGAATTCGGGTGTCTGTCCGTCAATCACCATCTTCATTCCATTCTTTAAAAATGGATCATCAATGTCATCAGCATGTGCTTCCAGTGCCAGCAGTCCTTCTTTTCTTGCAATGGTCGCCCACTCTGCAAAAATCGGTACTAATTCTTCTACCGTTGTCATTTTTTTATCTGTAAACAAAATCTTCAAGAGCTCAGGAAATTTTTTGATTTCGTTCAATGGAAAGGCAATCAATATGGAAGCTGCTGTTCCTGCAAAAATAATCAAGAGTGCAGCAGGGTTGAACAGCGCAACAGGGTTCACCCCTTTTAAAACCATACCTACGCCGATTGCAACGACCCCAAGAATGATTCCGATCACTGAAGCTTTATCCATAAGAAGCTCATCCTCACTTTAAATTTCTATTCTAATTCCGCCGATTGTCCATGTATCAAAACGTATTTTCGTTATGTCTAATATCGTCAGCTTTCCTCTATATGTTTATAGGAATTTGGAATCAATGGAATTGATGAACAGAAAAATCGATCTTATATGAGTAGAAGATGGACATTAGGGGACACACTAACAGACAAATAGTCAAAAAGGTCTCCGTCACCTTGATAGATGGCCTGATCAAAGGGGGTCAAAAAATGGAAGATAAACATGTTTCAAAACAGCTCACAGGTACGGTTAAACCTGAGATGCCGGCAAAAGAGGTAAGGGACGGTGAGGAGATTACGAACCCTTACCTTATTGTCCAGCGATTAATCGAGCGGGCATGTGAAACGCTGGAACTGCAAGAGGGTGTATTTGATATTTTGAAAAAGCCGAAACGGATCATGAAAGTTTCGATCCCAGTCCGTCGTGATAATGGTGATGTTGTCAATTATACGGGTATGCGTTCACAACATACTGATATCCTCGGGCCGACGAAGGGAGGGGTCCGCTTTCATCCGAACGTGAATGAGGACGAGGTCATAGCATTATCGATGTGGATGTCTTTGAAGGCGGCGATTGTCGGTATCCCGTTCGGGGGTGGAAAAGGAGGTATCATAGTCAATCCGGAAGATATGTCTGAACGCGAAATCGAAGAGTTGAGCAGAGGGTTTATCCGTGAGCTTGAACCGATCATGGGCCCTGAAAAGGATATTCCTGCTCCCGATGTTAACACCAGCCCACAAATCATGGGATGGATGCTGGACGAGTTCGATCGACTCAGAGGTCACAATGTTCCCGGGTTCATCACAGGGAAACCATTGATCATCGGTGGTTCAGAAGGTCGGATTGAGGCGACAGGCCGGGGTGTGGTCATGACCATTCAGGAAGCCGCGAAACGTCTTGATCTTGAGCTCACTGGAATGAAGGCGGTCATTCAGGGGTTTGGAAATGTCGGTTCCATTACGGCGAAATATTTGGATGAAGCAGGAGTCAAGGTCATTGCTGTGACTGATGCTAAAGGCGGAGCGATGGATGAGAATGGTTTGGACATCCAGGCATTGATCGGCTACATGACAGAGCATAAGACTGTAAAAGGCTTTTCTGACAGTAAGGATCTATCGAATGAGGAATTGTTCAGGCTAGATTGTGACATCCTTGTGCCTGCCGCATTAGAAAACCAGATTACTGGTGAAAACGCAGGGGATATAAAAGCGACAATCGTTGCTGAAGCGGCGAACGGTCCGACAACGCCAGAAGGCACACGGATTTTAGAAGAAAAAGGCGCGTTCATCATTCCGGACATCTTATGTAATTCAGGAGGTGTAACGGTGTCTTATTTTGAATGGGTACAGAATGCGATGCACTATGCATGGAAAGAAGACGAGGTTCTTGAAAAACTTGAAGACAAGATGACGACGGCTTTTAAGGCAGTATACGATATGAAAGAGGCAAAGCAGGTAAGGATGAGGGAAGCAGCATACTTGTTGGGTGTTGGACGCTTAGCCCAAGCTATGAAAGCAAGGGGTTGGATCAAGAATTGGGAAATGCCGATCGACTGTTGAACCATTCCTGACCCTATTGCACCAAGTGTAACACGGCAGCGCCCCTAGCTGGATGATGATCTTGAAAAAATGAAATGGATCTTAAAAACAGAATTCAAAATGTGATTCAAGCAGACGTTTTTTTCTTCGATCCAACCCGTTCAGACAAAATCGTTTATCCCGGATATGACAAATACCGGGAGGATTTAGACTATAGTCCTCTTACTTTATTCGACTTATTTTGAGTCCTATCCGTGACCACGAAGGAAGTCACTCATCACTCTTATCTTTGCCAGCATATTCAGCGAATCTTAACAAGTCTCCGTAGATCAGACCGTCAGATAAATCCAGTTCCTCAAGGTTCTCCCTTACTTTTGAACAAGCCTGGCTATTTACTTCTTTTCCGGTTTTACGTTCATAACAGGTATCGGAAGTATAGACATACTTGTCTGTTACGACACTCCGATCTCGTAAAATGGTAAAGTCTTTATGATCAGGGGAAAAGAGATCTGTACCGAATTGGACCCCTTCATCCTCAATTCCGAGCAGATTCAAGATAGTCGGTTTCAAATCGATTTGGCTTGAAACATTTGAAATCGTTTTTCCCTCATGCCCAGGAATATGGATGATCAAGGGAACACGTTGCAATTGTACACTTTCATAAGGTGTAATCTCTTTATCCAAGATCTGGGCCATCGCGTTGTTATGCTGTTCGGATATACCATAATGATCCCCATAAATGATAATGACCGAGTCCTCGTATAAGCCTTCATTTTTCAATTGTTGAATGAAGTTTTTGATTGCCTCATCTGTATATCGGACGGTGACCGGATAACGGTCAACAATCGGATCACCAGTGTCAAAAGCAGGGACCAACTGATCCTCTTCACTGAATTTGAATGGATGATGGTTGGTCAAGGTGATGAATTTAGCATAAAAAGGTTGTGGAACTTCCTTTAAATATTTCATCGATTGATTGAAGAAAGGCTCATCCTTCAACCCGTAATTGATTTTATTCGTTTCATTGATTTCATAATATTCTTCGGCAAAAAACTTATCATAGCCTAATGACTGGTACATGTTATTCCTGTTCCAGAAGCTTTTGTTGTTTCCGTGAAAAACGGTACTATAATACCCCTTCTCTTTGATGATTTCAGGTGTGGCATAATATTCATTCAAGGCGTGCGTTTGGAACACAGCACCTCTAGGCAATGGGTATAAAGCGTTATCGATGGTGAACTCGGAATCTGACGTTTTTCCCTGCCCAGTTTGGTGATAAAAGTTGTCAAAGTAATAACTCTCGTTAATGAAATCATTGAGGAATGGCGTAATCTCCTTACCGTTGATTTCTCTTCCGATCACAAACTGCTGGGTCGATTCCATTGAAATCAAAATGATGTTTTTCCCTTCAGCGATCCCGTAAAAATCCTCATCCGGTTCAGCAGACTTTTTCTTTGTATAATGATTGATCTCAACCATGTCGACATTGTCAGCTAAAACCTTTTGAGCTGAAGTCTTTGACTGCAGGACAAGATCGTATAGATGATAATTGTATGTACCCAAATTCTTTACAAGCAGTTCCCTGTCAAAAGTACGTGTCAGCAGTTCCGGTCGTTCAGACTCAGCAAGGTCTAGATTGACAGCTAGGAAAATAAGGGCTGTGAGTAATATCTTATACAGCCTTTTCTTCGAATAGACCGCTGGTTTAAGCTGTCCCCGTTTTGCTAAGAAATACAGGAAAATGAGATCAGCAAAAAAGACGACGTCATACCAATATGTTTGGGCGATGACACTATTTCCGATATCACCGACGTTATTTGTCTGGAATAAGACAGGAACCGTAATGAAATCATTGAAAAACCGATAATACAGCGTGTTCGCATAAAGGATGATGGAGAAGCTGACAGCAATGATCCAGCTCATCCGGTTTCGAAGTCGGACTGGAAAAAGAAAAATAAGCGCTAATGAAAACAAGACGGAACTAAGAGGATTGATGAAGAGGATCAATTCCTGCATCCAGTTGCTCGTCTCTAAATTAAAGCAAACTTTATATACGAAATAGGTCTTGAGCCATAACAGAATAGCTGTTATGACAAGGCTATCGTAATTTTTGACTCGCTCTCTCATACACGCAACCTCCTAGTTGACACAAGCGCACAATGTAAATATAACCTATTTTATAGACGAGCGGACGTGGATAAAGTTCCATGAATATCCACGGGATTTATAGGATAGACCTCTATAATAACAAATTTTGTTAATTCGTTGAAATTTAAAGGTTTCTTGCAAAGACTCTTCCTCAATTACTATTGCCAATTCCAGATAACATGATTATAATAAGAAAAAATTAACAACGAACTTTGGTGAAGAGGAAAGTAGATATCAGGTGATCATATAGCGAGCTGGAGTCGGTGGAAGTCCAGTATAGCCTGTTATTGAAACGCACTTCGGAAAAGCTTTTTTGAAATGGAGTAGGAAAAGCCGCTACCCAGCGTTAAAGGGTCAAGTTGGTTCTAGATTGTTTGAACAAGCAGAGTGGTACCGCGGGATATTCTCGTCTCTCATATATTGAGAGGCGTTTTTTTAATTTTGGCTTGATCAAGTATAACACCAACATTAATTTATAAAGGAGTGCCAGGTCATGACGATTCAAAAATACACAGTACAACATTTAGAGCAGATCATCGATGTACCGATGGATAAGATTGAAGAAGCGCTTGAAGTTCCTCCTGATCGATCATTAGGAGATCTTGCCTTTCCGTGCTTTATTTTAGCAAAAAAATTGAAGACATCACCGGTTCAAATTGCCCGAACACTAGCTGGGAGATTGAAGGATTCAAAAAGTTTCGAACGAGTAGAGGCTGTTGGCCCGTATCTGAACCTATTCTTACCGAAACAACAGCTTACAGAAGAAGTCATCACGGAGATTCTACGAAAAGGGAAGTCATATGGAGATGAAACCGTGAATAAAGGCACGATTACCATTGACCTCTCATCACCGAACATTGCAAAGCCGTTCTCCATGGGCCACTTGCGTTCCACAGTAATCGGGAATTCGATTGCAAACATTGCCTCCAAAAAAGGGTATCAGCCTATTCGTATCAACCATTTGGGAGATTGGGGAACTCAATTCGGGAAACTCATGGTTGCCTACAACAAATGGGGTGACGAAGCTGCTGTCAAAAAAAGCCCTATCAAGGAATTGAATACTCTTTATGTTAAATACCACGAGGAAGTGAAAGGTAATCCTGACCTTGACGATGAAGGAAGACAATGGTTCAAGAAGCTTGAAGATGGAGATGAAGAAGCTAGAAAGCTATGGACATGGTTCAGAGAAGAATCATTGAAAGAATTTCAAAAGATATATGATCTGCTCGATGTCCAATTCGATTCTATGCATGGGGAAGCTTTTTATAACGATAAAATGAAACCCGTAGTAGAAGAGCTTAATGAGAGAAATCTTTTGAAGGAATCAGAAGGTGCAATGGTAGTGGATCTTTCAGAATTCGAACTTCCCCCAGCTTTGATTCAAAAGAAGGACGGGGCCTCCCTTTATGCGACAAGAGACCTCGCTGCCGCCCAATATCGGAAGGCCACTTACCAATTCGCGAGATCCCTTTATGTTGTAGGGCATGAACAATCCTTACACTTCGAACAGGTGAAAAAGGTCCTATTAAAAATGGGGTATACTTGGGCCGATGACATGGAACATATTCCGTTTGGCATGATCCTTCAAGATGGCAAGAAGATGTCTACTCGTAAAGGGAAGACGGTACTGCTTGAAGAAGTCCTTAATCAAACGATTCAGCAGGCAAAAAAAAGCATCGAAAGCAAAAATCCCACTTTGGAAAAAAAAGAAAAGATCGCTGAGATGGTCGGTGTTGGGGCAGTCATATTCAATGATTTGAAACAATCGAGATTGAATAGCGTCGAGTTCGATATCGAAAGCATGCTACGATTTGAAGGGGAAACCGGTCCTTATGTCCAGTACACCTATGCCCGAGCTTGTACCTTATTAGCGAAGGGAGACTGGGACGTTGACAAGAACTCAGGTACCAACGATGTCGAAGAACCGTATTTGTGGGAGATCATTATGACGCTGGAAAAATTCCCTGGTACAGTAGAGAGAGCTCTCCATGAGTATGAACCGTCGATCCTCTCACGTTTTTTGATCGAGCTTTCACGTTACTTCAACCAGTATTATGGGAAGGTCCGAATCTTGGGCGGGACGGAAGAGGAGCAAATGGCACGACTCAATATCGTAAAAGCTGTGACGATAGTGTTGGAGGAAGGACTGCGTCTGCTCGGCATAAAAGCACCAGAGAAAATGTAAGAAAGGGGGCTCATTTTGAGTGAAAAGGAAGAAAGGACTCATCCACCATATTGAAATTTATGTCTCAGATTTGAAAAAAACAATCGACTTTTGGGGGTGGCTGCTGCCCGAGCTCGGGTATTTCGAATATCAGAAATGGGATAAGGGACGGAGCTGGAAGCTTAGAGATTCATATATCGTTTTCGTCCAAGCAGAAAAAAAGTATCTGGATGTACCGTTCCATCGCTGCCGGGTGGGTTTGAACCATCTTGCCTTCCATGCAGATTCAATGGATCAAGTAGATCATTTTACGGCCGAATTGAAGAAAAGAGGCGCGACGATTCTTTACACTGACCGTCATCCTTACGCGGGTGGATCTAAACATTATGCAGTGTATTTTGAAGATCCAGACCGGATTAAGGTGGAAATCGTTGCGCCGTTTTGAGAGAAAGGAAGGAAAAACCTAGACGGGCTATTTTCCCTCTCAGGTTTTTCCGCTTTTCCAAAATTGACTATTATTGACTTGGAGGCCAGGATACAGTCCAAACGCCTTTCGACTCATCAAAAACGAGCCTGAAGTGTTTGGTGTTCTCTAGCGTCTCCCCCCATGTGATATACGCTTCTTTCCTATTCTGAGGAGTCTCCTGGATAACTTGATTGAATGCCTCTGTTTCCTGAATCTGTTGAAGTTTCATTACAGTATTTTCACGTAAAGTAGGATCTTGGGTAATTTCATCGAGGTAGACCTGTTTAGATGGCATGGATCCCGCAGGGTCATGGAAATACATCACATATTTCGTTTCATGATCTTCTTGTTGTTCGGCATGGTAATAGATCTGCATCACTTCAAATGGTTCTAAACCTATGAGCGTTTGTTGGTCCTTATTTGTTTTCAATTGTTCATATACTGATTCAAGGCGCTCATCAATTGGAAGCAATGGACCTGAGATCGTCTGTTGGTCAGCATCGCTTTTTTCAGCTATTGAAAAATCATCTTTTTGTGGTCGGTCTTCCGTATCGTTCTGCCCCTCTTCGCCTAAAGCAGGCATTGTTTTATTAGGTCCTACGCTACCGCTGTCACCGTTATGGTCTTCTGCAGATCTCAGGGTAGTATTCTCATTTCCGCCTGATTCACTTGAACTTAGGCTTTCTGTTGAGAAATGATCAATCGCTACTCGTGCAACTCCTATGAACAGAAACAGACAAACGGCGGTTCTGAGTATCGGCTTCCAATGGGAAAACACGAATACAAACCGCTTTGACCGTTTTTTGGCTATGGTGGTCCTAATGTTCTGCTTTTGTTTTTCTGTAAAGCGCTCTTCTGTTGACATCAACCGGTTCAAGCTTTTATTTAAATTTTTAAGTTGATTGTCCATCACCGATACTCCTTTCTGATGAAATAAGTTCCTTTAGAAGCTGGCGGCCTCGATGCAGGCGTGTCTTTACGGTAGATTCATTTGTAAGAAGCATCAGGCTGATTTCTTGTATGGATAGCTCCTCGAAATAATAGAGCAGCAGTACTTCGCGATATTTGAGAGGTAAGGTGAGTACTTGCTTGGCTAGTGCTTCACTTTCATCTTTTGCGATCAGGTCAGCTTCAGGTGTATGTGTTTCTCCCTTCATCCAACGGGATATTTTATCAGTGAATTGAAGGTTACGGAATGACCATGTCCTCTTGTAGTCATGGCAACGATTGATTGTAATCCGGTATATCCAGGTTTTGACGGAGGACTCTCCACGGAACGTATCTAATTTTGTATAACAAGCCACAAAGGTCTCTTGGACGATATCTTCCGCTTTTCCCCAATCCTTTACATAGGTGTAGGCAAGGCGAGTCAATTTTTCTCCGAACTGATCCATCATGATCTCGATGATTTCGTCTTTCGGGTAACGGCCGATCACGTTATCAATCTGTATCTTGGACCGATTTTTCGGCTGATATTCTTCCAACCTGCTGACCTCCCTTAACTGTCTTTTAACCTTTTGACGTAAATGATGATAAAGACGTTTCATTTGCAAGAAAATGACTTACAATTATAGACGTATAACGATCAAGTAAGTAAAGTAATATGTAAGATATATGTTTAATGGTCAAAGAAATAAACCAGAGATGAGGTTACGATCGTGAAAACCAATACCATTATCAGATGCGCCTGGTGTGAAGAAGACCCTTTGTTGATTAGTTATCATGACAAAGAATGGGGGAAGTCTCTAACGGGGGATGACCACCTATTCGAAGCATTGACGTTGGAAATTTTCCAGGCAGGGTTGAGCTGGAAAACCATATTACATAAACGTGAAAATTTCAGAAAAGCCTTTGACCAATTCTCGATTGGTGAAGTGAAGGCTTATGAGGAAGAGAAAATTAAAAAGCTCTTGGAGGATAAGGGGATTGTACGTCACCGTAGAAAGATTGAAGCAACGATCCATAATGCGAATGTGGCGAAAGACCTGATTGAAAGATACGGAAGCTTGAAAAACTATTTTGACTCATTGCCAAAGGATATGCATGAGAAACAAAAAGCAATCCAAGCAACATTTAAGCACGTTGGTCTGACAACGGCTGAAAGTTTCCTGATGGCAGCAGGATTCATAGAACCAGAACACAGTGAAGAATGCTTTTTAGGAAAGAAATAAAAGGAGGCATCACTTTAGATGCCTTCTAAATCTTAGGATTTAATACTCATAGGTGGATTATCATCATAGACGAGAGATGATTTCATAGGTGGGTTATCATCATAAACTAGGAATGATGTTGCTATAGGTGGGTTATCATCATAGGCTAAAAATGATTTGAACATTGGTGGGTTGTCGTCATAAGCTAGGAATGATTTTGCTATAGGTGGATTATCATCGTAAGTAATCAACTTTTTATTTATCTGTTCACTACCCCCAACAAATAAAACACTTATTGTTAGTAAGAAACTTAAAGAAATGACATACTTTTTCATTTTACACATCCTTTATAAATATTTTTTATTTGTAGTTAATGCTAATTTATAGAATTCACTAGCATTTTTATACTGTGAATGATCATAATAATAATCGGCTAGTAAGGTAGAATACTCACTTACATGTTCGAGGACATTTTTTTCTTGAAAATAAGGAAGGACGGTCTTTTTCAAGTAGATCTCAAAATCCTTATTAAATTTATCTTCTAATCGAAACTTTAGAATTTGTGTGTGAATCTCATATTCATCATGCGGATTTTCCTTTAAAGTTTCAATGGTTTTATCAAGCCATTTACGAGATAATTCAGGCTTATTTAAATTTAAGTATTCCTTGGCTATCAAGTAGTAGGTGCTCTGTATATTTCTGTATTCATATTTTTCTTTTATTGAAACGCTTTTTAAATAATATTGTATCGCAGTTTCAGATTCTCCTTTATTTGAGAATAAAAAGCCTAGGTTATGATAAATAATTCCTAAACTACGATTATCATTGAAGGATTCTGCAAACTTAAGAGCCTGGGTAAAATGATATTCAGATTGAGAATAGTTTTTAATACGTCGGTTCGATATTCCAAGAAGGATTTGACAATCAGAACTTCGGCTAAAATTATACTCTCTATCGAATATTTCTAATGCTTTATATGCATATGTCATTACCGAAGTACTATGGAACAGGTAACTATGGGTTAATGCCAAACTATAATAGAACACACCGATTTCTATTTGGTTGAACGGGGTCTGTTGTAAAAAAGGTTCTGCATTTCCAAATAATTCCAATGCTTCGGCATAATTTTTATTAGAGTAAGCATAATACCCCTTAATATAATAATAATAGAAGGATAGAGAAGAGTCCGACGTGTTTTCTTGAAGCTTTTCAACTTTTTTAAGTAACGTTTTTGCATTTTTCAGGTCATTATGAACTAAATAATTTCTAATTAAATATAAGTCGTATCTATTTAATAAAGCCGGATCCTCAATAAATGGTAAGTATTCTTTTATTTTTTTGTGAAGTTCTTTTGCTTCTTCATATTTTCTAAGTATGATTAAATAGTTCCACTCATTAAGTAATCCAAGTATATTTACATCTAGTTGTTCTTCAGTAGCGGAGATCCCAAGCTTTTCACATAGGAGTTCTATAACGTCTTCGCTAGATTTGGCATCCCCATTTTCGATTTTACTAAGATAAGAGATGGAGCAAATTCCCCTGGCTAATTCTTCTTGAGTGAGGCCTTTTGTTTTCCTGTAATATCTTATTCGTTGCCCTATCAAATTATTCCCCCCTCCCGAACTTGGGAAAATCGACCCGAAAACCCCTTGAATATCGTCTATCAAAACTACCATTTTTCCCAATACAGGACCATATGTTCCTTTGATAAAATAAATATAACACAAATTATGCTTATTAGTTAGTCTTTCAAACTAGTTTTTCTGTATTTTGGAAAAATTATTACAATAATTGTAGTAAGATTGTTCTTGTTTTAATTATGACACGAATGGGAGGATAGCATAATGGGAAAAATGGACAATTTCTTTTACAAGACCTACGAATCGAAAGACCCTTTTTATGCTTCTGATGACCAGGAATCCGGATATAAATCAAGAAAGTCAAATAGAAAAACAGTGACAAATACCCAAGTAACTTCAACAGATCTACTTACAGATGATCATCAAAATAAGTGGTATTATAATCGGATTGACAAAAAGGGAAATATAACACTTGTTGCGGTTAACTCGAATAATGATGTCATCATCCAGAAGAAACTCTATGGGACTCCGAATATCTATGAATTTCCTGATCATGTAGTGGTTGCTTGTGAAGGGGACGGTGAGACAGGCTCGGTTTGTCAATTTTCCAAATCCAACTTAGAATCAGTGGAAGAATGGGAGATTGATGGCTTCATATGGGATGTCAATATGTTCAACAACTCTGTATGTGTTTCTGCTTATGTGGTCGATCTTGATATGGCACGGTTATATATCCTTAATGGCCGGTCGATTGATTTTGTCGAGCTTGGCACTCACTTTGCACCAGCAGATTTGTTAGTATTACAAAAGGATTTGTTCATTTCAGCATATCCATTGACCGAAAAGAGTCCGAAGAAAATACTGAGACTCAATAAAGACTTTGATCTTGAAAAAGAATACGATGTCTCCATCTGTCCAAGGTTCCTCTTTAAAAACGGAGAAGAGATCTTGATCCAAGAGTTGGATGTAAAAACCGGACGCTCTGATCGATATTGTTCCTTGGATCTGTGTACAGGTAGGGAGATCATCTCGAAACGGAATAAGCCAAGACAACAGGTAAGCTTCTAATAATATAACTATTCCATTAGGTTGGCCTTCAAAGGTCAGCCTTTTTTCATTAAATGTTTAAATGGTCTGATACGGATCAGGCCTAATATGAGAAAGAAGTGGTTAAGAGGAGTGGATAATTATGTGGAAAGGCTCAGCTGCTGTATGTATAAGAGATCAAAAGGTGTTAATGGTTCAACAAGGAAAACCTGATGAAAGGAAGCTTTGGACCATCCCTTCTGGTGAAAAGTCAGGGAATGAAACCTATGAAGCTTGTTGTTTAAGGGAGTTGGAGGAAGAAACTGGATATAAAGGAGTGATTCAATGCTTTTTGTTCAGAAAGGAAGGACAAAGTTTCGGAATAGATGTAACAGTCCACTACTTCTTTGTCGATATTACAGGAGGAGAAAGGATGATCCAGGATCCGGACGGATTGATACATGATATCAAATGGATGTCACTAAAGGAGTTACACGGGATTGACTTAACCTTCCCGGAAGATCTGGCTTTTCTTTCCGAATACATAAAAAGACTTGGTTTACAATAAAGCATATGGAAAATTCAGAAAATGGGAATTTTTGTTTTGCGAATTTCCCAAAATTAAAAGAAAATGGTAATTGGAATGAAATCCTTTCAAAATGTCTTTCTTTTACGAATGCTATTGTTAGACGAAAAATCTTTTAATAGGGGCACTGTAAAATGAAAAGGGTAAGCATATTATGTGTGTCTCTTCTTTTAAGTTTTGTTTGGGTACTCCCGCAAAATGTAAATGCAGAAATCGACGAACCAACAGACCTTTTAAGTGAGACCTCCATTTTAATCGATGCAACAACCGGTGATGTTTTGGCAGAAGAACATCCAGATAAAAGAATGTATCCTGCAAGTATTACGAAAATCGTCACAGCCATTCTGGCTATTAAATCCGGAAAAATGGATGAAGAAGTGACCATCAGTGAGAATGCCGCCACTACTCCAGGAACTCAGGTATATCTAGTTGAAGGAGAGAAAATGACTCTCAGGCAGCTTGTCCAAGGCTTGATGATTAATTCGGGTAATGACGCAGCCGTTGCAATTGCTGAACACTTATCCGGAAGCACAGAAGCTTTTTCGGAGGATATGAATACTTTTGTTGAAGAGGAATTAGGATTAAGCAACACTCATTTTGTCAATCCGAATGGCCTGCATGATGAGAACCATTATTCAACAGCTTCCGATATGGCTAAAGTCACACAATATGCACTGCAGCTGGATGAATTCAAAGAAATAGTCAGCACAAAAGAAATGGAATGGAAAGGCGCTGAATGGGAGACCACACTTTATAACCACCATAAGCTGCTCTGGCGTTATGATGGCGCAATCGGTGTAAAGAATGGGTATACGAGTAAATCCAAGCACACCTTAGTAACTGCCGCAAGCCGTAATGGGACCTCTTTAATCGTTGTGACGATGAAAAATGATTCATCGGAACAAGCCTATCAGGATACTGTAGAGCTATTGAATTATGGATTCGAACATTTTCAAACTGAAAAAATCAAAAAAGGTACGATTATTACAAGCCCCGATGGTGAAGAGATCAAGTTAAATGAAGATAAAATGTTTACCCATAAGATTGGTGAAGGGTTTGAAACACTCATCAATGATGAAGGAAAACTCGTCATCAAAAATGAAGCAGATGAAGAAATCGCCTCTTTCCCGCTTGTTCCTAAGACGGAAAAGAACAGTGGAGTAAAGACAGCTATTGGAAAAGTGGATGTAGAGGAATCTCAAAACTCTTCCTTTTTACCCGTTTTATTAAAAGGAAGCTTATGGATTCTCTTAATGCTTTTTGTCTGGAACTTCATTAGGAAAATAAATAGGCGTAAGAAGAAAAGATTGCGAAAAAAAAGAATGATGGCAGAAATCAACCGGAGAAGGGGATCGATTTAGACTTGATAGTCTTGTTGATCCCTTTATTTCTTTTCCCTTTTAATTGGCTTATATAGGAAATACTGATCAGTTGGGTTATAATCAGCGTAAGCGTTTTTCAGAATACAGTTCAGGGGGCTGCTAATCATCATGCGTTTGGAACCATCTAACCAAATTGCGCCGAAAGCATTGACGGTATGGCGTATTTACGGCGCTTTCAATAGTCTGTTTTTCATCTTATTATCGATCGGAAGCATTGTTTTAGTGATAATGACTCCAGTTCCGATGTGGGTATCGATCGTTACCATTGTTGTTACAGCTTTACTTACATATTTATTTGTCCTGATGCTCCCAGCCATTCGACACCGTGTCTGGCGATATGAAGTACGGGAATTCGAGATTGAGTTGAAGTTCGGTCTTTTGATCATTCGCAGAGTGTTGATCCCGATGGTGAGGGTGCAGCATGTCGATACGAAGCAAGGTCCGATCCTCCGGCACTATGATTTATCAACTGTGACTATTTCAACTGCTGCGACAACACATGAAATTCCAGCTCTGGACCGTGAGACAGCGGATCAGGTACGTGACTATATTTCACAAATGGCTAGGGTGACTGAAGAAGATGTATGATCCGACAAGACTTCATCCATTAGCAGCAGGTTTGTCCTTTTTAAAGATGCTTAAAGAATGGATCATCCCCCTTGTATTATTTTTATTGTTCGGTCCAGGGAGTCCTGAAGGTATGGTATGGGTTTCGTTTGCCCCGTTCATCTTCGTCCTCCTATTAGGCGGATACGGAATCCTGCATTGGTATCGGTTCACCTATCATATTGAAGGTGATGAATTGAAAATAGAGCATGGTGTATTTGTAAGGAAGAAACGATACATACCAAAAAAGAGGATCCAATCAATCGACTATACTCAAGGCATCTTCCACAGGGCTTTTGACGTCGTGAAGATCAATATTGAAACAGCTGGCGGCCCAGGGGGAGCAGAGGCTTCTTTATCGGCTGTCCGTAAAACAGATGCGGACCAATTAGCTCTCGCTTTACGTGAGGAAAAAAAAGCATCTGATGATGAACTACTATTGGAGACGAAGAGGGAAGAAGCTTCTTATACGTACAGATTATCTTTAAAGGATCTGCTTCTGGCAGCTTCCACTTCAGGTGGGATCGGTGTTGCATTACCCCTTATCGGTACACTCAGCTCTCAATTCGATACGTTTTTACCGGATGACTTCTATGTTGAAGCCTTCAATTGGCTTAGTGGTTTCAGTTGGATAGTCATTGCTGTGATAGCCACCTTATCTGTATTCATTGCATGGTTTGCCTCGTTTGTCGGCGTGATTTTAAAATACGCCAACTTCCAAATCAACAAGTTCGAGGATCGTATTGTGATCAGCAGAGGCCTGCTGGAAAAACGGGAACTGACACTTCCGCTTCAACGAATACAAGGATTACGGGTAGTGGAAAGCATTTTTCGCCAGCCATTCGGCTTTTCAACCGTACATGTAGAGAGTGCTGGTGGGGCTGGGCCGGAAATGGGTGTTTCAGCAATGCTCTTTCCGTTCATCAAACGTTCTAAAATCAATGATGAGTTAGCGGAAATCCTAGAAAGATATCATATCCCTGAGGAGAAGATGGTTCCTTTACCGAAACGAGCTATGAGACGTTATATTTTAAGGAATGCTGCTCCTGTCCTTTTCTTGATTCCTTTATTTTGGTTTGTCCCTACATCATTGTGGTTCTTGTTATTCATTCCTTTACCAATCCTTGTAATGTGGGGGATCCTGGATTTCAAAGACAGCAAATGGTTGATTGATGGCCAGTCCTTCTATATTCAAACACGTACACTTTCACGCTGTTTACTTATTACAGAAAAAAGAAGAATGCAGGATTTTGAGATCAAACAATCCATTTTCCAAAAACGTCACGATCTGATGACGATGAAGACGGCGATTTTATCAGGTGGTGTGGGGAAGGTTTTTCAATTGAAGGATATCGAATTCGGAAGATGGAAAGAGGTTTGTGGCTGGTTTTCTCGAAAACATCGAAGAGAGTAAATTATAATGAAAGACAACTGTATGGAAAAAAGAAACGATCAAAACAATTTAATCCTAAAATCAAAACAGGAGTTGAAGAAGTTACTCCTGTTTTTGCATTTAAAAAAGGTTACGTTTTTTATTTGTAAGATAGGAACACATGAAATTCTGGGCGCTTTTCTTGATGTCCAGTTCCATTGCGCTTTTCTTGATGTCTAGTTCCATCGCCCAACCAGTTGGATCACTTCAATCCTCTTGTGGCGGCAGCCTCCTCGTCGGACTTACAGTGACCTTCGTGGCTGCCCAGGGCGATTACGCTTTTCTTTAACCATACCGTTTTCGTTTTCCCATCAGGATGATCGGACCTAATGCTGCTCCTCCAATTAAACCGAAGAGGTGGCCCAGTATATTGATGTTAGGGGTTACGAATGTCATGACCAAGCTTAAGACAAGGATTGTCATAACGATTTGTTTATTTTGTTGATCGATCAACTCTTTACGTGCATAAATGATGTACACATATAAACCGAATAGACCAAATATCGAACCAGAGGCACCGATGTGACTATAACTAGGTCCTTGGAGAATAAAAGTTGCGATATTAGCAATCACCCCGGATCCGAGGTAACCTATAATGAATTTGAATTTCCCTAGGATCCGTTCCAGTCCTGGACCGAATAGGAATAATGAAAATGTGTTGAACAGGACATGGGGAAAAGATTCGTGGATGAAAATCGGCGTTACGAGCCTCCAATATTCACCTAATCCGATATAAAAATTGATGCCAGCTGTAAGGTGCAACAATGCGGGGAATAAATTGACACCGATAAATAAAACGATATGAAGAGCCATGATTATGGTGATAATAGGATACAACCTTCTGAACGATCGGAAATTTTCTGTCCGGATAAACATGGGGAAGCCCTCCCTTTTACAAATAGGGTTCTGTTTGGTTATTTAATGAAAGATTCAAAATAAATGTTATGGAATCATTACCTATTCAGTTTATCATATTAGTTGAATGGAGTCTGATTGGATGATTCCAAATTGCAGATAAGAGGTGTCAAACAATATGATCATTGGGATTGGCATAGATATTGTTGAAATGGAACGGGTTCAACATACATATGAACGTCAGCCAAAATTTGTTGAACGCATTCTGACAGAGACGGAGCTCCGCTATTTCCATACATTGAAACGTCGAAAAAGCTTGGAGTTTTTAGCTGGCAGGTTTGCTGCTAAAGAAGCATATGCGAAAGCGGCAGGGACAGGTATCGGAAGGTGCCTTAGCTGGAAGGACATTCAAATCCTCCCGAATGAAGCCGGAAAACCAATAATAGAAGATCGGGATCCTGAGTGGAGTGCCCATGTCTCCATTTCCCATAGCAAAGAATTTGCAGTTGCACAAGTAATCCTCGAAAGCTCGTCAAGCTAGTCTGCATATTGCCAGAAGTTGTCTCATATATTTGTAGTGCGGTTAGGAGGGAACGCTGAAACATATGGGCAGATGGTCAAGTGAGCAGCCGCCAAAGGTTTTTAACAAGGGGGTGTAGATCCAAGGAAAACTGCTTACATTCACCATGCTGGGAATCTTAAACATCAATTCGCACTACTATAACGTTCAGGGAATCTGTGTATCCCCATAGCGGTGCATCAAAGGCCTATCTGTATAAACATATGTGAGGTCCCTCTTTTGTCATCTATATGAGGCAAAGGAGATGAAAAATTTGAAAAGAATACTCTCGCTTCTTGTGATTGCACTTATGATCACGGCGCTTGCTGCTTGTGGGTCGAAAAGCCAGAAGGATGTACTGTCGGATTTAGAAAGTACGATGGATAAAATGTCCGGTTATAAATCTGAGGCTACAATGACTCTCCAGACTGGAGAAAATCCACTGACCTACGAGATTGAAATCTGGCATAAAAAGCCGAGTTTCTACCGGGTCAGCTTGAAGAACGCCGAGAAGGATCAAAGCCAAATGATTCTGAGAAACAGTGATGGTGTGTTCGTGTTGACACCAGCGCTCAACAAAAGCTTCCGCTTCCAGAGTGATTGGCCGGAAAACAGCAGCCAGGTGTACTTGATGGAATCTTTGATCAGCGATATTCTAATGGATGATGATCGTAATTTCAAGACTGGAGACAAAGGCTATGTCTTCAATACCAAAACAAATTATCAAAACAAGAACCTTTACCAGCAAGAGATCACACTTGATAAGTCCAACCTGCTCCCGAGCAAAGTGAAAGTAATGGACAAAGATATGAAGGTCTTAGTAGATGTAAAGTTCAAGAACACGAAGTTGAATACGAAATTCGACGACGGAGCGTTCGATATGGAGCGCAACATGGAAAGTGCGCAGCTGGAAGTTCCGACAATGGCAACAGGGGAGAAAGACAAGAAACTTACCCCGGTGTTTCCAGAATTCGTTCCTGAGGGCACGACATTGTTGAACCAGGTCGCGAACAGCAAAGGTGATGAAGCCATTCTCACATACGCGGGAGATCAATCATTCACTATCATCCAAAAGCAGGCGACTGTTGCTCCTGCAGCCAAGATGCTGACGATGAACGAGGGTGAGCTTGTCGATTTAGGCTTTGCAGTTGGTGTATTGAATGGTACAACACTTCGCTGGTCAGTCGATGGAGTAGATTATTACCTTGCCTCGCACGATCTGACAGTAGAAGATATGGCAGCAATCGCATCATCAATGGTGATGACGCAAGGAAAATGATGGATTGACAGGCTGGAAGAATAGAACCGATATTCTTTTAAGCCTGTTTTTTTGTGAATAGTGGGATATCGAATGGCGGTGCCAGGCACTGAAACAGAGCCCAACTGCCCCAAGGGTTTTCAAATTGTACCAGGCACCGAAAGAGAGTCCTACAGGGGCAAGGCATCTAAGTCGGTGCCTGGTACACAAAGATTAAACACTGCCAAACACAATAGGTAAACCTCCAAAAATAAATTTACCGTTTCGAAATGGTTATGTACAATAGAAGGAAATAGATTGGGCTAGGAGTCGTTTTCATGCAATTCTACAGACCTACTTGGGCAGAAATCAATTTGGATCACATTATAGAAAACTACCTTCATATACAAAACCATTTACAGGGCGGGACGAAAGTGATGGCGATTGTGAAGGCTAATGGATATGGACATGGTGCCGTACAAGTCGCCACTAGCCTGATCGATAATGGTGTAGATCACTTAGGTGTAGCTCTGTTGGATGAAGCGATTGCCCTAAGAAGAGCCGGAATCGAGGCGCCGATCCATGTTCTAGGGTGGACTGATCCTGAATATGCTTCAATAGCTGCACAATACAACGTTTCATTAACCGTTTTTCAATCGGAATGGCTGCAAAGTCTAGGTGGAATGGAAGATGAATTAAAGCTTCATATCAAGTTTGATACTGGCATGGGCCGTTTAGGTATAAATGATGAGAATGAGGCAAGGATAATAATCAATCAAATTAAACAAAATCAGAGTTTGAAGTTAGAAGGCGTTTTCTCACATTTTGCAACAGCTGATGAACTAGACTCCGAGCTTGTTGATCGTCAAATGGATCGCTTTTCGGAGTACCTCTCTCTTTTAGAAGGCGAAGGTGGATCTCCGGGGCTCATTCATTTCGGAAACAGTGCTGGGGCTATTCGCTTTCCGAAGTATAGACAGCATTATGTCCGGGTTGGAATTTCGCTTTATGGCCTTTCTCCATCAGAGGAGATTAAAAGTATCCTGTCATTTCCTCTTAAACAAGCTTTTACATTACACAGTAGGTTGACCCATGTGAAAAAAATCAGACCTGGAGATACCTTAAGTTACGGGGCGACTTATCGTGCTGAAAAGGAAGAGTGGGTTGGAACGGTACCTATCGGATATGCAGATGGATGGTTCCGAAGATATGCCGAAAAAGGCTCAGTCCTCGTCAACGGTCAACCGGCAAAAATCGTCGGCCGCATCTGTATGGATCAGCTTATGGTGAAATTGCCATATAAGGTTGCTGTAGGAACTGAAGTCATACTATTGGGGCATCAAGGGTCTGAGGCGATTACCATTGATGATGTTGCAAACCAAAACGGAACGATCAACTATGAAATACCCTGCGCGATCTCCTCTCGAGTGCCGAGAATTTACAAAAAAAATAACAAAATCATTGAAACAATGAATCAAACTTTAAATAATTCGTAAATTATTAAAGGAAATCGGCTGATATTGGCGAAAAGGATATACTGAGATTGCTTTGCAAAATTGCGTCTAGGATGGTACTATTAATAGGGGATTTCAGAGAGAGCGTAGCAGTTAGCTGGAGGTGGATTTTTGTGTCAGATCTGAACACAAAGCGAATTGTGATAAGCTTACCGGAGCAACTGATAAAAGAGGTGGACGGAGCGATTATGAACGAAAACTTGAACAGAAGCGAGTTTATTCATCAGGCAACCAAAATGTATCTGCGAGAACGGGAGAGCAGCCATATCCGTGAGTCAATGCGTCAAGGGTATAAGGAAATGGCCAAAATCAATTTGAACATTGCATCAGAAGCCTTTCTTGCTGAGGAGGAAGCTGATCTAACTTTGGACCGCTTAGTAAGCGGGGTGTAATGATTTGATAGTGAAGCGTGGCGACGTTTACTTTGCAGATCTTTCTCCAGTAGTAGGGTCGGAGCAAGGAGGTATCCGGCCGGTATTGATCATACAAAATGATATCGGTAACCGGTTTAGTCCGACAGTAATCGTCGCGGCCATTACAGCCCAGATTCAAAAGGCTAAACTACCTACTCACGTAGAAATCAGCGCTAAAAAATATAAGTTCGAACGAGACTCTGTCATCTTACTAGAACAGATCCGGACAATCGACAAACAAAGATTAACAGACAAAATAACACATCTAGATGATGAAATGATGAAAAAGGTTGATGATGCTCTTCAAATCAGCCTGGGGCTCATCGATTTTTAACCGTCATGACAGAGTAAGCTGCTGATTTTCCAGCGGCTTTTTTACATTTAAAGAACGTTTTGACTTTCTTCAATATCAGTGCAACTACGGCTCAGTCTGCGCTAAAAGCTTGGCACAGCCCGAGTTTTCTTTCAACCGCTTGGATCACTTCAGTCCTCCTGCGGCGGTCAACACATTGAAGTACTACTTAAGAAGTTACCCACGCAGAATCGAACTTTGTTCGGTTCGAGCCTCCTCGTCGGCGTCCAGTGACCTTTGTGGCTAATCAGGGCGTTTACGCTTTTCTTATACATAACTTCAGGTTGGTCCAAATGGGTTGTGTGATTAGCTCTTGCCTTTTGACGTTTAAAAGGGTCTTGTTTTCCCGGATTCCATGCCTTCTGACAAAAAATACAATCTAAGACGAAGAGTTTAATGTAAGGAAGGACTTTTACGCAGCTATGCAAAAATGCGGCTATAAAGTCAAAAGAATTGAAAGATTTACACAATAATGAAATAATGTTTTTATGGATAATTTTTGATCGGAGGGTGCTGGATGTATTCGACAATAAATGAAGTTATCATACATAATCGTTCATCTATTGAAGAAGAATGGAAGTCGCAGATGTTGCAATTTAAAGAAGATGAGCGTGAATTAACTAGTGTTACGAATGATGTATACAAAAACTCTAATACAGAGTTCATAGATAATTTATTAAATCATGTCCTAGATGGTCAAGACGAGATAAGTTCAGACCTTCAAGATTTTTTTGAAAGAACGGTCCAGATCGGATGGCCTTTGAGTTATGTAACAAAGGGCCTTCAACTTTTTCGCCGAATCGGATTGAAAACCATCGTTAATAAAAAAGAAAACATCGATGGCATCATGGATACGTTCGAGGTTTTCGATCGGTCGATAGATACCCTCTACGAAAAAATCGTAACGTATTCCACACAGAATTGGAAAGATACCATATCCGTACAGAAGAAAGCTTTACTTGAATTATCAGCACCGCTGATCCCCGTTTTTGAGAGTATCAGTGTCATGCCTCTGATCGGCACCATTGACACAGAACGGGCAAGGTTGATTATCGAGAATCTGTTGGATGGTGTCATAAAAAATCGCTCTCAGGTGGTATTGATTGATATAACAGGTGTCCCTGTAGTCGATACAATGGTCGCCCATCATATCATCCAAGCAGCAGAAGCGGTAAGATTGATCGGATCCAAATGCATTCTTGTTGGTATCCGTCCGGAAATTGCCCAAACCATCGTTAACCTTGGAATCGACTTAAGTGATTTCCCTACAAGAAGTACTCTTCTTAAAGGAATCGAAGCAGCACTGGAATTAACGAATAAAAAAATAGAAACCTTATCCTAAGGGGGACTACGGATGAGAGTACCAATTCTTAAACTGCATGAATATTTATTGATTTCAATTCAAGTCGAACTTGATGATAAGACTGCTTTGCAATTCCAGGAAGATTTATTAAGTAAGATCCATGACACAAGCGCTAAAGGGATTGTCATAGACCTTACTTCAGTGGACATGGTCGATTCCTTCATTGCAAAGGTTCTTGGCGATGTCGTTAAAATGTCTAATTTGATGGGTGCCAGAGTGGTTTTGACTGGGATACAACCACCTGTAGCCATAACATTGATTGATCTTGGCATCAATATGAGGGATGTGCCAACGGCATTAGATTTAGAACAGGGGCTAGATAAATTACAACAGGACTTGGAGGGATGACTATGGCCGTCCAATCCTGTGTAGATGTACGTAATGAATGGGATATTGTAAGTGCACGTCAACTAGGAAGGGATTTAGCGAAAGATCTTGGTTTTTCAAGTGTGGATCAAGCCAGGATCACCACAGCGATATCCGAATTAGCAAGAAACATATATCTATATGCAGGGAATGGAAGAATCTGTGTCGAGCCGATTGAAGAGGGAAATCGGAGAGGCCTCCGAATCATCGCCAATGATACCGGCCCTGGAATTCAAGATATACGTAAAGTAATGGAAGATGGATATACAACATCCGGTGGGTTGGGAGCTGGTTTACCGGGAGTGAAAAGACTTATGGATGAGTTTGCAATTCATTCCACAGTAGATGTAGGTACAGAAATTCATATAACGAAATGGCTCCGCTAGGAGGGTTGCAGATGTTGGGGGAAAAAGGTTTATTAGTGGAAAGATATGAGCAGTTTTTATCTGCTTATTTAAGTGGCAGAACAGAGCAATCCCTATATAAAGCGCAACAATTCAGCCGGAAAATGATCGAACAAAACATCTCCCCTGAAGAAGTGATCAATATTCATTATACGGTACTGGAATCACTGAACGGAGATATTCCCGAACAAGTGAAAGACTCATTTGATTTCTTGATTGAAGTCATGATGGGATATGGTATGGCATATCGGGAACATCAAATTCTCCGTGATAAACAATTGGCTCTTGAATCCGAGATCGAGGTGGCTGCTAGCATGCAACAGACTCTTCTTCAAGGGGAAGTGCCGACAGTCGATGCACTGGAAATCGGCGTGATCAGTAAAGCGGCCAAGAAAATGAGCGGGGATTACTATCATTTCGTCCAAAACAGCCCTGAATCGATCAGTGTTGCTGTAGCGGACGTTATCGGGAAGGGCGTACCCGCTGCCCTTTGTATGTCCATGATCAAATATGCGATGGACAGTTTGCCTGAACAACAGAACCATCCAAGTATCGTTCTTGAAAACTTAAATCGTGTGGTGGAACAAAACGTTGATCCAACCATGTTCATTACGATGTTTTATGGTCATTACAACACAGACCTTCATCGCTTTTTTTATGCTGGTGCAGGTCATGAGCCAGGTTTTTACTACAATGCTTTAACAGACGATTTCGAAGAATTTACTGCCAAAGGCCTTGTGCTAGGTGTCTCCCGGAACACGAAATACAAACAATACGAAAAGAAGATTGAAGTCGGGGACATGATCATCATGCTTTCAGACGGTGTTACAGAGTGTCGGACAAGCAGTGGGTTCATTTCAAGAGATGAAGTGATTTCCTTGATACGTTCCCACATGCATTTATCACCACAAGAAATCGTAGATAATGTCTACGCTGAACTGGAACAATTACAGGAATTTGAATTACGAGATGATTTTACCTTAATAATTTTAAAAAGAACGGTTTAGTTTCAGTTAGGTTGTGGTATTGATAAAGTAATGCATTCCTATATACCAAGGGGGAAGACGATGATGAATTTACAGATTCAAAAGAAAAACACAGATGACCATATAGACGAGTTGGTGCTGATCGGTGAGGTTGATGCCTATACAGCACCTAAACTGAAAGAAACATTGCTTGAAGCTGCACAAAAGCAAGGACAAAAAGTCATTGTCAATCTCAGCGGTGTTCAATATATGGATAGTACTGGTCTAGGTGTTTTCGTAGGCGCTCTAAAATCCTCACAGCAATCCGGAAGTACCTTGACTTTGACAGGTATGACCGAACGGGTTGAAAGGTTGTTCGAGATCACAGGTCTCACAGAAGTGATCAACATCGAGAACACTCAAGAGGAGGAGGCGCGATGAGTGACATTATTGAAATGGTGATCCCGGCAAAGCCTGATTATGTTGGTGTGGCTAGGTTGACGGTTTCTGGGATTGCCAGCAGAATGGGGTATACTTTTGACGAAATCGAAGACATTAAAATCGCAGTCTCTGAAGCGATCACGAATGCAGTGAATCATGCATACGGCACAGAGGATAAGGGTGAAATCCACCTGTCCTTTGGAATGTATGACGATAAGATTGAGATCACTGTCACGGATAAAGGAAAGAGTTTTGATGTAGAAGCAACAAAACTTAGTACCGGTCCGGTCAATGGAAAGTCAGTCGAGCAAATTAACGAAGGAGGGTTGGGTCTTTTCTTGATTGAGACGCTAATGGACAAAGTGGAAATTAGCGATGAAGCAGGAGTGGTAGTCATGATGACGAAATACCTAAACAGAGATGAGGTGGATGAAAGTGTCGACCAATACAAGTCAGCCCCCTCACAATAAGGACTTCGTCTACGAGTTGTTGGAACAGCTTCGGGAGGACCCCGAAAACCAGGAAATTCAAACCATTCTTGTCGAACATTATCAAGATCTGGTCCATTCACTTGCTCGTAAATTTTCGAAAGGGAAAAGCATTCACGATGACTTAGTGCAAGTCGGCATGATCGGTCTTCTGGCTGCTTTTCGACGTTATGACCCTGAGTTTGGAAGAAGCTTCGAATCATTCGCGGTTCCGACGATCATCGGAGAAATCAAACGTTTCATCCGTGATAAAACATGGAGTGTCCATGTACCACGTAGGATCAAAGAACTAAGCCCAAGGATAAAGAGGGCAGTTGAAGAACTTACAAATCAATTGCAACGTTCACCTAAAGTTGCAGAAATTGCCGATTATCTAGATTCTTCTGAGGAAGAAATCCTTGAAACGATGGAAATGGGTAAAAGTTATCAAGCCCTTTCAGTCGACAGCTCGATTGAAGCTGACCAGGAAGGAAGTACCGTTACTCTCTTGGATCTTGTAGGGAGTAAGGAAAGCGGTTATGAACAAACAGATCAGCGTATGTTGTTGCAAAAAGCTTTTCATGTATTGTCAGAACGAGAACAACAGATTTTGCGATGCACTTACTTTGAAAATTTAAGTCAAAAAGAAACAGGTAAACGCTTGAATATTTCACAGATGCATGTCTCGAGACTACAACGCAGAGCACTTGAAAAGTTGAAGGATGCAATACGTGTCGATCCATCGGAGGCACTTCATCATGATTGAAAACAATGTCCATCATCATGTCGACTGGAGTACCTTCCAACGTTCCAAAGTGGAAGGACAGTGTAACGGTGACAGCTATTTTGCCAAAGAAACAGATGATTATTTCATCTGCATAGTGGCCGACGGATTAGGAAGTGGCCAAGCGGCACATGATGCGTCCACTAAAACAGTAAAAGTCGTAGAAGAACATCACGACAAAAATGTGGATACATTGATGAGTCTGTGCAATAAGTCTCTCCAATACACTAGGGGGGCAGTATTAACGATTTTCAAAGTCCATTTCAGAAAGAACTTGCTTGAATATTGTGGTGTAGGCAACATTCGATTGATTATTGGCCAGCCATCTGGAAAAATCGTCCATGCAATTCCGAAATCGGGCTTCCTGTCAGGGAAACCTGCCACGTTCGATGTAAGAGAAATTGAATACCAAGCAGGCTTCATGTTTATTGCTTATTCTGACGGCATTGAACTTTCCTCGCCGGATAAACGGAATGTGATGAAATCACAGAATCCTAAAGCGGCAGCGAGTTATCTGCGGCAAAAATACAGTATTGTCGCTGATGATATGACATTAGTAATAGGTAAATTTACCTAGAGAGTTTTCTCATAATAAGTGGGGAAGCTCTTTTTTTGTGTTTTTAAAAAGCCTTTCTTCGGGAAAGTGCAACCCTCCCATCAGGTGACTTCATAACCATTGATTACATAGCAGGGGTTTCTTTGGTAAACTTGTACGTATATCAGTTTTATGAGGAGGAGCAACTTTTGGAGATGAATAATGAACTCATTTCACAAGTAGCCAAGGAAACGAAATTATCCTTGAAATACGTTAAGAATATCATTGACCTTCTAGAAGAGGGAAATACTGTCCCTTTCATCGCAAGGTACCGTAAAGAATTGACCGGCGCAGCTGATGAAGTGCAGATCCGGAGTGTTTCAGAAGAATGGGAATATAGACGGAACCTCGAAAAACGAAAAAAGGAAGTCCTTCGTTTAATTGAAGAACAAGACAAATTGACGGATGAATTGAGGACAGAGATACATAATGCGACGAAGCTTCAACAGGTTGAGGACCTTTACCGCCCATATAAGCAAAAGAAACGCACACGTGCGACCACCGCGAAGGAAAAAGGGTTAGAACCACTGGCAGATCTGATTCTTGAACAGAAAAAAGGTGTGGACATAGAGGCAGAAGCACAAAGATTCATTTCAGAAGACAAGGAAGTCGTCAGTATAGAAGAAGCCATCCAGGGTGCTGAGGACATCATTGCTGAGAGGGTTTCTGATGATTCAGAAAACCGTTCCTGGATCCGTTCGATCACTTTTCAGGAGGGTATTGTCGAAACAAAACTGAAAGGAAAGGAAGAACCTGAAGAGACAACGTACGAGATGTACTATGATTACCAGGAGCCTGTAAAGAAAATCGTCCCTCACCGCATATTAGCAGTCAATCGCGGAGAAAAGGAAGACGTCCTGAAGGTTTCCATTTCAGCCCCTACAGATAAAATCCTGAGAAAATTGAACAATAAGTATATAAAAGGGCAATCCTCCTCTACGGATTTTATCGAGCGTACAATTTTAGACGGCTACAAGCGATTGATATCCCCCTCGATCGAACGGGATATTCGGAGTGAACTGACGGAGACTGCGGATGAACAAGCGATACGGATCTTTTCGGAGAACCTCAGACACCTTTTATTGCAACCACCTTTGAAAGGAAAAATAGCGCTTGGTGTGGATCCGGGTTATCGAACAGGTTGTAAGCTAGCAGTCGTCGATGAAACAGGCAAGACACTAGCGATTGATGTAATATACCCGACTCCGCCGAAATCTGAAACGGAAAAATCAAAATCAATCCTGAAAGGTTTGATTGAACGTCATGACGTTGAAATTGTGGCTATAGGAAATGGAACAGGTTCCAGGGAGACTGAACAATTCATTGCCGATCTCATCAAAGAGATGGACCGCCCTTTAGCTTATTTGATCGTTAGTGAAGCTGGAGCGAGTGTATACTCTGCATCGGATATTGCTCGCCATGAGTTTCCTGAGCTAAAGGTAGAAGAGCGGAGTGCAGTATCGATCGCACGAAGGCTTCAGGATCCATTATCTGAACTTGTAAAAATCGATCCGAAGTCAATCGGTGTCGGACAGTACCAACATGATGTCTCGCAGAAACGTTTAAATGAGTCCCTTACATTCGTTGTAGAGACTGTGGTCAACCAAGTCGGTGTCAATGTAAACACAGCTTCTCCATCCTTGTTACAGTACGTAGCAGGCCTCTCGAAAGCTGTTGCAAATAACATCGTCAAGAAAAGAGAGGAAGATGGGAAGTTCACAAGCAGAACCCAATTACAAAAGATTCCACGTCTCGGGACGAAGACGTACGAGCAATGTATCGGTTTCTTAAGGATTGTCGAAGGGAAGCATCCGCTCGATCAAACTCCCATACACCCTGAAACCTATGCAGATACACGTAAGTTGTTGAGTTTATTGGAGTTAACAGAACAAGAAATCGGAACAGATGAGATTCGGAAGAAACTCCAGTCGATTGAATTGAAAGAGTACGCTGAGAAACTGGATATCGGGGAACTGACCTTAAAGGATATCGTCGATGCGCTGGTGAAACCATCAAGGGATCCACGGGATGAAGTGACGAAACCTTTATTGAAGACAGATGTTTTGAAGATGGAGGACCTGAAAGAAGGAATGGAACTGGAAGGTACTGTCCGGAATGTCGTCGACTTCGGCGCGTTTGTCGATATTGGTGTCAAACAGGACGGACTTGTCCATATCTCAAAGCTTAGCAAAAACTACGTGAAACATCCTATGGATGTCGTGCACGTAGGTCAAGTAGTAAAAGTTTGGGTAGAACAGGTGAATCTGGATAAGCAACGGATCGCTCTGACGATGGTTACCAATTAAGGAATAGACAAAAAGCACTGCTTACTAGGAGCAGTGTTTTTTTCTGTAGAAAAACCAGCATTGGTTTAATAATTTGATTTGATAGCGGTCTTTGTTAAAATAAGCATTCCTCAACTGCTTTTTAAACCAGTAAGGCACGATGAGCCCTCCTCACTTTCCTTAATGGTGGTTATTAGTCTATGTACAACTGCTTGCCATTGTTCGTGTCAGACTGTTTACTTTTCATTTCGCTGCACCTTTGGCACAATAGATGGTAGTAACGTAAAGGATTGAAGGAAATGGATGTAAAAACACTCCAACAATTAGTTGAAGATATATCACTTGAGTTTTTCGGCAGACCCTTTAGGCATACAGCACGGTTCAATCATCGACTTAAAACGACAGGCGGAAGGTATTTGCTGAAAAGCCATGATCTTGAATTCAATCGAAAGCAGCTTGAAGTACATGGGATGGAAGCGTTCATCGGTATCATCAAGCATGAGCTTTGCCATTATCATCTTCATCTGATGAAAAAAGGTTATAGGCATCGTGATCGTGATTTCAAACAGTTGCTGAAGGAAGTCGGCGGCAGCCGATATTGTGAAGTGATTCCTGGTCAGAGAAGGCAAGAAAAGGTCAAATTCATCTATTTATGTAATAAATGCGGGCAACGATATCCTAGAAAACGGAGAGTGGATATTCGTAAATTTTCCTGTGGGAAATGCAGAGGGAAGTTGAAGCAAAAAAGTATTGACTAAAAAATACGGTTATGTTACTTTAATTAAGTCGCTACAGAGACAACATCTTCAATACGACAAAGTCACTTAAGGAAAATTCGGCAAAGCCAAACCTTGGTGAAGGCTATGCCATAGCTGCATTTTTACTGAAGAGCGCAAAAATAATTTGTTTTTCTTGTAAAAAAGTTATTGACTTCATCGTTTGTGTGTAGTAAAATATTTATTGTCGCCAAAAAACAGAAACACACATTATTCCACAGTAGCTCAGTGGTAGAGCTATCGGCTGTTAACCGATCGGTCGCAGGTTCGAGTCCTGCCTGTGGAGCCATGCGGAGAAGTACCCAAGTGGCTGAAGGGGCGCCCCTGCTAAGGGTGTAGGTCGTGTAAGCGGCGCGAGGGTTCAAATCCCTCCTTCTCCGCCATTCTATTCCAATTTAAATTTTGTAGCTGGCCCCTTGGTCAAGTGGTTAAGACACCGCCCTTTCACGGCGGTAACACGGGTTCGAATCCCGTAGGGGTCACCATTTACTTCATATAAAATTAGCCGGTGCGATACGGTATGCACCGCAAATGATTTACCAAGTGGACCCGTGGTGTAGGGGTTAACATGCCTGCCTGTCACGC
>NZ_JAIBLJ010000140.1 GCF_020179385.1 Alkalihalobacillus sp. YIM B00296
TATAATCAAAACAAATGGAGAGAACGGGGAATCAAGTATGAGTAAACGAATCTTTAACGAATTTCAACGTAAACAATTAGAGAATAATCCAAATGTCAGCCATGTCTCAGATCGTTCTATTACTTTTCAACCAGCATTCAAAGTTAAAGCTGTAAAGGAAAATCTAGAAGGAAAAGGTCCTATGGATATCTTTATAGAAGGTGGCTTTGACATACAAATGATTGGCTCTGATAAGCCAAACCAATGTCTAAAGCGCTGGAGACGAACGTATAAAAAGTTTGGTGAAGAAGCTTTCTTCGAAGAACGTCGTGGTAAAGGGAGTACAGGCCGTCCATCTTCGAAGGAAATGACAACTGAACAAAAGCTCAAGAAAGCAGAAGCTCATATCAAGTTTCTGGAGGCAGAGAATGACTTCTTAAAAAAGC
>NZ_JAIBLJ010000141.1 GCF_020179385.1 Alkalihalobacillus sp. YIM B00296
GTAGGAGTCTGGGCCGTGTCTCAGTCCCAGTGTGGCCGATCACCCTCTCAGGTCGGCTACGCATCGTCGCCTTGGTAGGCTCTTACCCCACCAACTAGCTAATGCGCCGCGGGCCCATCTGTAAGGGATAGCCGAAGCCATCTTTTAATCCTCCTCTATGCAGAGAAAGATGTTATCCGGTATTAGCCCCGGTTTCCCGGAGTTATCCCAGTCTTACAGGCAGGTTGCCCACGTGTTACTCACCCGTCCGCCGCTGACCTCTGAGGAGCAAGCTCCTCGTTGGTCCGCTCGACTTGCATGTATTAGGCACGCCGCCAGCGTTCGTCCTGAGCCAGGATCAAACTCTCCAATAAAGTGTTTGATTGCTCATAAATGTAAATCGAAATTGATTTTGGGTTCTTTTTAAAA
>NZ_JAIBLJ010000142.1 GCF_020179385.1 Alkalihalobacillus sp. YIM B00296
TGGGAGTTTTCCCCGAATGCTTGAGTGTCTCTTCCCTCTGCATGAGAAGCAACACCGTTCGCAGTCGTTTGAAATCCTTCCGCATGAGAAGTAGTTCCACTCGCGGTTGTAAATCCCCCTTCCGCATGGGAAGCTACTCCACTTGCAGTTGTACCTTCTCCTTCCGCATGGGAAGCACCTTCACTGGCGGTTGTACTTTCCCCTTCCGCATGAGAAAAGATTCCGCTTGCCACTGGACCAGGGCTTACCATGGCATTTGAAGTCCCTCCTTCCGCATGAGAAGCAAACCCACTTGCAGTTGTATCGACACCTTCTGCGTGGGCACTATCCCCACTGGCTAACGTAGGGGCAGGGTTGCCAACTTGGTCAACTGCGCCTCCTTCGGCATGAGAAGCTCTTCCAGTGGC
>NZ_JAIBLJ010000143.1 GCF_020179385.1 Alkalihalobacillus sp. YIM B00296
TCCTTCCGCATGAGAAGTAAATCCACTGGCGGTTGTTGATCTCCCTTCGGCATGAGCATTCAGACCTTGTGATGGATCGAGTTCATCTCCCGTTGTCGTTTGAAACCCTTCAGCATGAGAATTTACTCCGAAGGCATTTGTTTCTTGCCCTTCGGCGTGAGAAGCCGAACCACTGGCAGTTGTACTTAACCCTTCCGCATGCGAGCGAGGTCCACTGGCGGTTGTCTCTCTGCCTTCCGCATGGGAAGTATCTCCACTCGCGGTTGTAAAAAAACCTTCCGCATGAGAAGCAACTCCACTGGCGGTTGTCCCTTGCCCTTCCGCGTGAGAGCGAAGGTCACTGGCGGTTGTATCTCTGCCTTCCGCATGAGAAGCATTTCCACTCGCGGTTGTCCCTTG
>NZ_JAIBLJ010000144.1 GCF_020179385.1 Alkalihalobacillus sp. YIM B00296
GAGAGCCCTGCAAAATAGGGCGAAAAAATCTTGATTAGAAAAAATCCACCCGTTAAATAAGTTGAATCTTAACTTTCTGGTGGATTTTTACATTATTTCGAGAAATTCGGGCTGGTATCACACATTTTCCAGCTTATTTTGTGGTATTAACTTTGTCATTCTTTTAATGTTTACAGTGAACACCGAGAGATAGGTTTGTATTTTCATGCCTAATAAACCACGGTATTTTGCCCTGGTTAACCCATGAAATCTTTTTAATTCCGCATTCTTATGCTCTATAGTTGGACGTACCTTTTTCCGTTCTTGATACTCTTCCGAGTCCAAGTATTTCATTTGTTGTTGATGTTCTTCAGAAATGATCCGAATGGAGTACGTCTTTGATTTTTT
>NZ_JAIBLJ010000145.1 GCF_020179385.1 Alkalihalobacillus sp. YIM B00296
CGAACGGACGCTCGAAAACATGACAAGGTTCATCGAACAGAAACTGAAGCTGAAGGTCAACCGGAAGAAAAGTGCCATTGACCGACCATGGAGACGTAAATTCCTCGGATTCAGCTTCACTAGCCCAAACAGGGGCAAAGTAAGCATCCGTATTCATCAGGACTCTATTGAGAAAGTGAAACAGAAATTCAAGAAACTTACATCAAGAAAGTGGAGTATCTCAATGGAGGAGCGAATCCGAAAACTTAATGAATTCATCGTTGGATGGGGGAATTACTTCGGATTAGCTGAAACACCTTCCGTTCTTAAATCTTTGATGAGCTGGCTAAGAAGAAGGCTACGAATGATTCGATGGAAAGAGTGGAAACGTCCGAAAACGCGTAT
>NZ_JAIBLJ010000146.1 GCF_020179385.1 Alkalihalobacillus sp. YIM B00296
AGAAAAAACGAATTAATATTGGTAGGCAACTTGTTCACGATAATATTTTTCGGAAGCATATTTAGAAGTTCCGTAGGGAGGGATCGGATCTGCAATATGGGAGGGATCCATTGGTAGATATTTAGGATGACCGTAGACGGCAGAAGTGGATGCAAAATTATTTTTTGAACATTGTATTTTCTTGATAGATCAATGACTTTCAATGTTCCCCTGATGTTAACCTGCTCATCATATAAAAGGATGAATTTGTGAACCTTGGAGTTCAGGTTGTTGCCCAATTATTCGGTATTTTGTATGATCAGGACTTTGGCTAAATATATCAACTGAATGCCCTAAACGTTCTAGCCGTTTCTTCAATTGTGATACATAACT
>NZ_JAIBLJ010000147.1 GCF_020179385.1 Alkalihalobacillus sp. YIM B00296
CGTTCGGCCATCGTTTGGTAGGTGAAAAAGCGTTCCAGGAAGGCCCGATTGGTCTTTAAGGCATCTGTATTTTGGATAGCCGATAGAGATTGGATCTCCTCTTCATAATGGCGCTGGTTCGCTCTCACTTCTTGTAACTGTATTCGTAAGCTGGACACATACATGATGATGACAACAGCTGCAATAAAGCCAATCATCAGTAACAGGTACTTCTTCTTCTGATTTGGTTCCATGACTCTTTCACCTCCCACTACTGAATACGCCTAAAACCTAAGAAGGGATATAAGCTTTTCCACTCTTCTACAGAAGAATAGGTGACCCCATTACTACCATTGGCATTAATAAACTTCCCTTCACCAACATACATCCC
>NZ_JAIBLJ010000148.1 GCF_020179385.1 Alkalihalobacillus sp. YIM B00296
ATTTCGATTTCCAAATCTTCGTTTAATTCGTTTCCATCTTCTGACCTTGTTTTTTGTTGTTCAACATAACGCTTAATGTACTCTTATGTAATAAAAATCACATTGCTACCCTACCCACTAATGAAAAAGACCTTTTAGGGACAGATACCCTCTATTTTGCAGCTGAACCTAGTCGATATACAATTAAGGATCTACCTAAAGAACTTCCCTCGATAAAGCTGATAAAGTATGAACATAAAGCTCCTCCAAAGAAACCTTGATAGTCAAATTTTAATATCCCGACACTCAAAGTTTGTCACGTTGAGTGTCTTAATTTTTTACTTCGTTAGAATTCCTGTAGATTGTTAATTATCACCTTTGATAAAA
>NZ_JAIBLJ010000149.1 GCF_020179385.1 Alkalihalobacillus sp. YIM B00296
CGAATGGAGTACGTCTTTGATTTTTTCCCCTCTTTGTAACATCCTTCTTTTAACGGACATTCTTTACATATATCAACGTCAAAGTAAAAAGTGTTCTTTTGATTTTTTCCAGTATCTTTTTTACCCGTTCGAGCTTTCCGAATACTATGGTGTCCTGCTGGACAAATCACTTGATCTCTTTCTTTATCATATTGAAAGTTGTCATCTCCTCGAGTGCCATAAACAGATGGATTGAGGGGTATGGATGCTGTGATTGAATTTTGTTGTAAATAGGATAAATTATCTTTAGATGAATAAGCCGTATCAGCGAGAATTTCGTTAACTTCCATTCCCCCAGCTCTAGATTGATTCA
>NZ_JAIBLJ010000015.1 GCF_020179385.1 Alkalihalobacillus sp. YIM B00296
ATTTTATTCAAAGTCGAAATTAACGCACTACAGGAATGCTAACGGGCAGTATTATGGAGTAACATATAAATTAAAACGACTTAATTGTTATATTTTTAAGTACAGTAAAGTTTCTTACATCAAAAATTAAACAATTATATTTTAACCCCGTCCTAAAATTTAGAACGGGGTTATGTGTGTTAGAGGTTTGAAAAATAAATAACTTTATTGTCAATTTACAACTGGTACAATCCCTGCATAATCTGTCAAGTATCCGTCTGCAGGATAGGCAGGGATGTCATTCCAATGATCAGGATCGACTTCATGGATCTTGTTCGAAGCGATTCCCATCAACAATTCTTTTAACGCCAAGTAGTTTTGCTTAGTCAAATATCCATTTGATTTCTGACCTAGGTTCCCTTCTCGTGTATTCCCTTTCGTTTCAAAAAAGATCGCAGGGTTGCTATGACCATCAGGATTCAAATTATTGTAATTCAAACCAAGCATCATGGCTGAAACGACTCCGCCTTTGATGTCTATATAATATTTTGCATCGTCACCACCGACCTGATATTGATCGATGTGCGTGTATCCATAGCTGGTAAGCTCGTCATACACATAGGCTTGCATCTGTTTTGTGACCTTGTTATAGTAACCGTCTTGCAACCTAGGGAGCGTCGGTCCATCTGGTGCTAGCGAAATACCAAGTGAAAAACTGGTTGATTCATTTGTTCCATAGACAGTCTTGAAGCCTTGATGGTGTAAATCGATCGCGAAATCCGGCTTAACATCTGTCCAATAGGAATAAACAACTTCAGACTCCTTTGCTTCAAAACCATCCAGCTTCCAATCCCGGTTGAGATCGACATAAGCCGAGTCACTAACGGGTTCACCGTTCTCATCCATCAGTTGTGTTCCTCTCGTATTCATGATACTTCCGTCAGGATTATACATCGGGATCACGTAAAGAGTAAGTTCATCCAGTAACGTCTTCACTTCCGGATTCCCTGAACTTCCTAACGTTTTTAAAAGTTGCATGACAGCCTCTGTCGTCAATTTCTCATCGCCATGGATCTGTGCCTGGATCCAGACTTTCGTGTTCCCTTCACCGACTTTTGCAACGTAAATGCTTCGGTCCTGCTCTGATTTCCCGTATTCATCCAGTGTAGAAACGTCGATTTTTCCGTTGCTCTTCTGTTCAAGATGGGAAAGCTGATCAACCATCTCCTCATATGTCATGATGCTGCTGATATTATCGTTACCGTTTGTTGATGGGCCACCAGGCTTCGTGTTCCCTGCCGCATAAACACTGCTAGCTCCTAGTACTATCCCGACAATGGACAGGAATGTAATGAATTTCATCAACTTTTGCACGTATTAAAACCTCCTACTTTAAACTGGAATCATTCCTATCTGGAAAGCAGTGTTCATTCGCCTTTCCAACCGCTTTCCGGCAACGTATCCCAGAAGGATGTATCCGCTGTTTCAATCGAACCATCGGCAATTGCCTTCAAAGATGCTTCCATGGCCACTACAGCTTGCTGGATCAAGTATCCGTTACTCTTTTGACCTAACACATATGGCTCGTAGTAATGATCGGCCATCCCTCTCATTTCCATTAACAGTGTGGAAATCCCGTATTCCAGAGCAATTCCGTTTCTACCAATCGTTGGAGCTGTACCACCAACATACTTGGACAATGTTCCGTAACCCTTCGCTTCGACTGCTTCATAGACTACTGAGCCGAGTTTTTTAGAATTCTCTACCACTTCAGGTGAAACATTCTCATTGGTAGGGTAAAGGATCGATCCAGATACAAGTTCGTCACTATCTCCCAATGTCGTTTGTGTCCCCTGATGATGGAGATCAATCATGTAATCAGGTTGATATTTTTTCAGGACATTTTCATGGAACGCCTGTGTTTCCGGCTGTTCTTTCGCAACATGGTCACGGTTCAGATCCACTTCATTAGCGTTATAACGCGTGTGTGTCCCTGATACATAATCTTCAAGTGAAAAATTGACGTCTCCTTCTGCTCCATCAACATTCAGGCGAGGAGCAACAAGCACATTCACGTTCTCAAGTATGTGCTGTACATCCTTCCCGTTCGAAGCCAAGTGCTGGATCAATTTCAATGCACCTTCTGTGATCAAGGTTTCATTTCCATGCTGTTGGGTTAAAAATAAAATAGTTGGATTATCAGGATTGCTTATGAATTTCGCAAGGTACAGATCTCTATTTTTCACTGACTTACCATACGATTCGACAGTCAATGCTTCGGATTTCTTATCCTGTTTCTCTAAGAAATCAACCATTTCCTCATAATTGTGGAGTCTTTCATTTTTGATTGTTTCATTTCCATTGTAATTAGGACCCTCTCCAACTGCATACGTATCACCGACAGGAAAGCTGAAAAGCATCCCAGCACTAAGCGCAACACTCGACAAAACCGTCATCGTTCTCTTCATCATTTTTCCCCTTCCTTTCGAAAATCGAAATATATGTACATCCTTCTATTAAAACTGACAAATTACCTTCAATATGAAAATAAACAGGAAGGAACAGCTAAGTTTTCGACAAGATCGAACATACTTACACAAAAGGAGGGACTTCAGAACTAGGCTTTTATATTCAATTATCTTATAAGGGGTAGTGATAGAAGCAGCTCTATTGATTCGACATTTTCCCAGGTAGCCATTTCTTGATCTTCTGAAACTATCATGCTTTTAAATCGTCTATATATGAGAGGTATTTTAAGGTAATACTGTCATTGCGATGTGGGTTTTGACAAAATGTGATATAATTTTGCAGAATGTAAAACTTCATAATTACCGACTACTGATGGTGGTGAATATAGATATGGCTTCTCGAATGGAGCAGAAAAGGAAAAGACATAAGAAGGGAAGTTTTCTGAAGAAGACTTTGTTGGTTTTGGGGATTCTTTTTATCGCAGTGGCAGGTTATGCAGCGATCCAATACTATCAAGGTCTGCAACAGGCAAAACCTTCTGAAGAGATGGAAAGTGATTATGAATTCAATCCCCCTGAGGAAGAAATCGAGGGGAAATATAATGTGCTTTTATTAGGTGTCGACACTAGAGGAGAAGAGGACTCGAGAACGGATACGATCATGATTGCACAATACGATACAAATACCGAAGAAACAAAACTTGTTTCCCTAATGCGGGATTCTTACGTCGAAATACCTGGTTATAGCAAAAATAAGATCAATGCGGCCTTTTTCCATGGCGGCCCTGAGCTTTTACGAAAAACGATCAAGCATAATTTCGGCATAGATATCCATTACTACGCTTTGGTCGATTTCAAAGGGTTTGAGCATGTAGTAGATACAATCGCGCCAGATGGGATTGAAATGGATGTCGAAAAACGGATGTCGCAGAATATCGGTGTTACACTCGACCCTGGTGTCCAGAATCTGAACGGGAAGGAATTACTCGGTTATGCAAGGTTCCGACATGATGCTGAAGGAGACTTCGGCCGGGTAAAACGCCAACAAAAAGTGATTACAGCAGTGAAAGATGAGTTCACAAGCCTGTATGGAATTTCCAAGCTTCCGAAGGTTATGGGGACGATTCAACCTTATATTGATACGAACATGAAAATGTTGACCGCAATCGGTCTTGCAAAAGATGTCATGTTGAATAAGAGTGAGATCGAGACGATGAAAATCCCGATTGATAACACGTGGAATGATCCAACTTATCAGGGTATAGGCCAAGTGCTTGAAATGGATATGGAAGCCAACAAACAAGCCTTGCAAGAATTCCTGGGATTAGACCCTAATTCCTCGAACATGACAACTCAATCCGATGATGAAGAACCCGAATCATAAGAAAAGCGCAAACGCCCTGATTAACAGATTCTGAGCCAGAGTTTCGCTTAAAAAGAAGAAAGCTGCCTCAAACATCTAAAGAAGATGTTGACCGGGCAGCTTTTTTTAAGTGTTTTTATTTGTTTGGGTGCAAATTCAGCAAATCCATTTTCACTGCCGTATCTTTATATGCAGGGGTATCGGTATCTTTATCCACTTCACTCAACGTCAACCTGTTTACTGCTAGATCCCCATTATCATTCAAGGGAATGTACAGCTCTTTCCCTTTCACTCGTTCTGTAACCACGACCCTGCCTTTGACCGAGCCTGTCTGTGACGTCAGTCTTACTGTAGACCCGTCTTTCAGACCACGCTCTTTTGCCAGCTCAGGAGATACCTTAATAAAACAGAATGGGGTTTTCCGGGTGATCCCTTCTGACTTGTAGGTCATATTCCCCTCATGGAAATGCTCGAGCAACCGTCCGCTGTTGACATGAAGGTCATACTCTTCATCAGTACCTGTCGGCTCTGTCCAATCGACAAAATACAATCTTGCTTTTCCGTCATCAAAATACACCTGCAAACAATGGTGTCAGCTTAGCGATTTCATCCATGATTTGAGCGGGCTTTGATAATCCGATCCAGCTTCAAGTTCATTCGCGACCATTTGCGTGATTACCCAATCGGGCTTTGCATCGCCACGTGTAGGAAGAACCGGATAGATCCGCTGGATACGCCGTTCCGTATTCACGAATGTCCCTTCTTTTTCAAGACTCGGTACTGCCGGTAAAATCCCATCCGCAAACTCTGAAGTCCTTGATAAAAACAAATCCTGAACGATAAAGAAATCAAGCTGTTTAAAACCGCGCTGGACGTATCGGGTCAAGGCTTTCGTGGAAACAGATGGCCGGTACATTGACATCTTCCGTATTTAAGAATTGCAGTACATTCTGCCCTTCTGACGCCTGATACTCAGTCCCATTTACAATTACTCGAACCATCTCCCCAGACAAGGTTGAACCCTCCTTATTTTTCGTCGTAAACAGAGCAATCGATCATCAGGATGAAAATCCACCACTCACTATAAACCCGTATCTAGTACTCTGTTTCCCTTTCAATCCTGCTATAAACCATTTATCAATATTCCAGTGATCCTCATCGATAGTTGGTGCTCCGTGCATTTTCAATATTCCCTCCCAAGAATTGAATGTTTAAAACCGATAAGAACGGGAAAAATGATATGATGTATACATAGATTCTTACATAAGGGGGAGGGTCTGCTTTGAAGGGTGAAATACGTCGAACGAAAAATCCGATGATAAGAGCCTAAAAGTTTGACCTATATTGACCTATTGAGTAAGATGAAGTAAAGCCATAAAGATACTTATGGAAAGAGGAGGATTTCTGAAATGAACTTAATCCCAACAGTTATTGAACAAACGAACCGCGGGGAACGTGCCTATGACATTTACTCCCGCCTTCTAAAAGATCGTATCATCATGTTAGGAAGCGCGATTGACGACAATGTCGCAAACTCGATTGTTGCGCAACTCCTATTCTTGGCTGCCGAAGATCCTGATAAAGACATTTCACTTTATATCAATAGTCCTGGAGGATCCATCACATCAGGTATGGCGATTTATGATACGATGCAATTCATCAAGCCGAAAGTCAGCACAATCTGTATCGGTATGGCAGCATCAATGGGGGCATTCTTACTTACAGCTGGAGAACCTGGAAAACGTTTCGCCCTTCCGAACAGTGAAGTGATGATTCACCAGCCACTAGGCGGAACACAAGGTCAAGCGGCTGATATTGAAATCCATGCTCGTCGTATCATTGAGATGCGTGAGAAACTCAATAAGATCATCGCAGAACGTTCAGGTCAACCCCTAGAGATTGTTGAACGTGACACAGATCGAGATAAATTCATGAGTGCTGATGCAGCGAAAGAATACGGTCTGATTGATGAGGTTATCGAAAAACCAGTAACCCAAGATAGTAAATAATCGTTCGAGAGGCAGCTGGACCAGCAGCCCTATTTAAAATTAGAAAGAGCCACTGAGAAAAATGAAAATTCTCAGTGGCTTTTTGCCTTTTTAAGTCTTCTTTTTAATCAATTCTTTCTTTTTTCATAGATGCAAACACAATAAGCTAATTTCGGATATACCCCCGATTGTTCAATATAATACTGTCCCAACCGCCTTAGTTGAAAGCATAATTTTCAAGAAACAGTGTTTGACACTTTTTGATGACCATGCTAGTATTCTTTTAACAATCCAATTATGAATCTCTTATTCAGAGTGGTGGAGGGACTGGCCCGATGAAACCCGGCAACCGATCAAACGATGGATCCTGGTGCCAATTCCAGCAAAGCGAATGCTTTGAGAAATAAGAGAGGTCTTTCCAACCGAAACCTCTCCTCCGAGAGGTTTTTTTATGAATAAAATCAATATTGACATTCCATAGGTGCTGGACCGTAAGACAGGTCTAGCTTAAAAGGGAAGTCCGGTGAGATTCCGGCACGGTCCCGCCACTGTATATGGGAGCAGCCTGCACGCATGTCACTATCTCTGGATGGGAAGGCGCAGGTATGTGATGAGCATAAGTCAGGAGACCTGCCTATGGAGCCCTACACTACGACCTACGAGGAATAGGCAGGTGTTGGCATTTTACGGGATTCGTCTGTCTTCTTTCTACAGCTTTTTCCCTGTGCCGCTCCGCTGTCTCTCTTCTGGAAAGAGGGATTTTTTATTGGATTGAAAACGGAACATGGAGGAATGGCAATGCAAAATGCAAAGAGTTCAACTATCGGTTACCCGAGAATCGGTGAAAAACGCGAATGGAAGAAAGCACTCGAACGGTTTTGGAAAGGACAGCAGACCGAAGAGGAGCTGCTTGCGGAAATGGAACAGCTCCGCTTGAAGGACTTAAAGAAGCAAAAGGATTTCGGCGTCGACTGGATCCCAACCGGGGACTTCAGCTTTTATGACCATGTGCTTGATACAGCAGTCATGTTCGGATTCATCCCGGAGCGTTTCCAGTCATCAGGGGAAGGATCGCTACTTCAAACGTATTTTGATATCGCCCGTGGGACCAATGAAGCCGTCGCATCCGAAATGACCAAATGGTTCAATACCAATTATCATTATATCGTTCCTGAAATTGAGAACGACGCAAAACCATTCCTGACAGAAAATCGCCCGCTTGCCTATTTCCTTGAAGCGAAAGAAAAGCTAGGCATCTTAAGTAAGCCTGTTTTTCTCGGCCCAATCACCTTTTTGAAACTTGCGAAAGGGTTTGAGAAGGAAGCGTTCGGAGATCTTCTGGAAGCACTGGTACCGCTATACATACAAGTGCTGCAGGAGCTGGAAAAGGAAGGCGCAGAATGGGTGCAGATCGACGAACCGATTTTATGTACAACCTTGGATAAAGAAGAGCTTGCCTATTTCAAAAAAGTGTACGGGAACATTAAACGCGAACTTCCTAACTTGAAAGTCCTTCTGCAAACGTATTTCGAATCGATCGATCACTATGAAGAAGTCCTGTCTCTCCCTGTAGACGGTCTCGGAATCGATTTCGTCCATGATACCGGGGAAAATCTTGCCGCTCTGAAAAAACATGGCTTCCCTGCTGACAAAACCCTTGCTGCAGGTCTCATCGATGGTAGGAACGTATGGCGCAGTGATTTGGAGAAAACGTGGCAGCAACTCGAAGTGATCCGCGAGCATGTCAATAATGAACATTTGATCATCCAACCATCCTGTAGCTTGCTGCATGTACCGGTTACGACTGATTCAGAAGAACATTTAGAAAATAAACTGAAGCACGCTTTAGCCTTTGCTGATCAGAAATTGCAAGAGACCGTGCTTTTGACCAAAGGTGTGAACGATGGAAAAGACAGTATCACTGCCGAAGTAGAGAAGCAGATGAGCCGTCTTGACCAGTTTTGGAATTCAACGGAACGCAATAACCCTAGCGTTCAGGAGGAAGTGCAAAACTGGGAAGGAAAAGAGCCAGCCCGTGCCCTTCCTTTCACTGAACGCCAGGCATTGCAGCAGAAGGTTTTCCAGCTTCCATTACTACCGACCACAACCATCGGAAGCCTTCCGCAAACGTCAGAAATCCGGCAAGCACGCTCCCGTTTCCGTAAAGGGAAATGGTCAAAAGAAGCTTACGAGACGTTCGTTAAAGAAAAAACATCCGAATGGATTGATCACCAAGAAGAAATTGGGCTAGACGTTCTCGTTCATGGAGAATTCGAACGGAACGATATGGTCGAATACTTTGGTGAAAAGCTCAAAGGATTCGCCTTTACTGATTATGCGTGGGTTCAATCTTACGGTTCCCGCTGTGTGAAGCCGCCGATCATTTTTGGTGATGTGGCCTTACCAGAACCGATGACCGTCAAGGAAATCACCTATGCCCAGTCACTCACGAAAAAACCGGTAAAAGGAATGCTTACAGGGCCGATCACGATTCTGAATTGGTCCTTCGTCAGAGACGACATCAAACCGTCCGAGGTCACAAAACAAATCGCCTTGGCATTGGAAAAGGAAATTAAACATTTGGAAAACAACGGCATCAGCATGATTCAGGTTGATGAACCAGCACTCCGTGAAGGCTTGCCGTTAAAAAAAGGTAAACAGCAAGCGTATCTTAATGAAGCAGTCTATGCTTTTAGACTCGCCACTTCATCTGTTAAAAATGAAACACAAATCCATACTCATATGTGTTACTCCGAATTCGGGGAAATCATCGATACGATCGACCAACTGGATGCAGACGTCATTTCGATTGAGGCTGCCCGCAGTCACGGGGAATTAATTGAAGACTTTGAGAAAATCGGTTACGACAAAGAAATCGGACTTGGCGTGTACGATATTCACAGTCCTCGTGTCCCAAGCATCGAAGAAATGGAAAGAAGCATTCTCCGCGCCTTGCAGGTCCTTGACCCCCGCCAATTCTGGGTCAACCCTGACTGCGGCCTGAAAACCCGCGGCATCGAAGAAAGTATCGCCGCTCTGAAAAACATGCAGGAAGCAGCCCTTCGTGTACGTGAAAACCAGACAGCTTCAGTAATAGGGTAATCGAAAAGCTATTGCGATCAATCATTTTTTGACCAAGCTCTCCGCTGTCTGTCAAAAGCTAGAATGCCTGTCCCCCATCGGTGGGACAGGCACTTTTTTCATTGCTCTTTTTTGTCTTGATAGGATTTCGCCAATAACTCTTTCACCTGATTATACGACAAACCGGATTGTGCGTTTTTTCGTTTCACTTCATCGATATTCGTTCCTGAACTGGCAAACGTATCATTACTTGTCTTATGTTGTTCAGGTTGGTTAAAGCTTTTCATGTTCCAGCACCTCCTAAACATACCTTTCACACCTTAACCATTCCATACATCGCTTCTTTTTATACCAAGTCCCACTCTGTTCATAAAAATAGCAACCCCAGACACTAGTAGATCAGCCTTGTCATTTAAAATGGACAAGGTTGATGCGATTTCCTGAAGGGTCCTCTGTCCAATAATCTTCATTTTCTTTTTCAACAGTAAAGCCTAACGAAGTTAATCGTCCAATAGTGTCTTGGAGTTCTAGACCACTTGGAAAGTTGATCGTATACCACTTCATCCCGACTTCATCTGCATGCTGCCGCTGTGCTCCAGTTCCATTCCAGGTGTTCAATCCGACATGATGATGATAGCCGCCGGATGCTACAAATAAAGCCTGGTGACGGAATGGAACAGTTATTTCAAAACCCAGCCCATCAGCATAAAATCGCTTCGCTTCTTGAAGGTCATTGACATGAAGGTGGATATGACCCATTACCGTTTCCGCAGGAAGCCCATCCCATGCTTTTCCGTCAGCTTCCTTCAGTAAACCTTCCATATCAAGCGGATCACTGACAAACGGCAGTTCTCCATCCACCCAAGTCCATTGTTCGGCAGGGCGATCCGCGTAGATTTCAATGCCATTCCCATCAGGATCAGCTAAGTATAACGCTTCACTGAACAAATGATCTGATCCGCCTTGAAGTGGATATTCCTTTTCGACAAGCCATTTTAACGATGTACCGAGATTTTCCCTTGTAGGGACCAGGATTGCAAAATGATACAGTCCTGTCGTTCTGGTTCGTTTCGGTATAGCATCCTTCTTCTGTTCTAAGATGATGAGGGTTTTTTTACCATCAGCTGTCAGCGTGGCCACTCCCCCTTTTTTCTCTAAAACTGAAAAGCCTAAGAGATCCGTATAAAAATCAAGTGAATGATCAAGATCAGAAACGACCAGATGCACAAGACCCACAAATATGTTTGAATGACCGTGAAATGCCATTTGAATCCCCCTTTATTACTTACTTTTAATAAGTTAACGACTTTAGTATACCACAGTTCCCTCCACTTACAATAAGTAAGTGTAAGTATTCTTTCTGAATTGTTTGCTTACATCGATGAATTCTATTCCAAAAAAACACCGCTCCTTCATCAAAGGAGCAGTGTATTTGTACTTATTCAGCTGTTGTAATGTATTTTTCTAACGCTTTGAGAGCTTCTTCTTCATCTTTCCCGTCTGTCACAATCGTCACTTTCGAACCTGATCCTACAGCCAGGCTCATAATTCCCATAATGCTCTTTGCATTCACTTTCTTTCCGTCTTTCTCTAAAAATACATCCGCTGAAAAACGATTCGCCTCTTGGACGAAGAGTGCTGCTGGACGAGCCTGCAAGCCGGTTTTCAATTCAACCGTCAAATTTTTTTCTAACAATGGGTCATTCCTCCTTGTACATTCCTATATATGATTTATATAACAACTCTTAATAATAAATGTAAAAAAGTTATATTACGTTCTCCTAAAACAGGCAGTCAGCTGTCCCCTTCGCTTCGCTTTGCTTGTGACTGGTCTATATGTAAGCGTTCACTTCATTTTGAAAAGAAAAACGCCTGTCTTATATTTTTCCCAGGCGTATTTTATTGGCCATTTCATCAAGCTTCCGTAATCTATGATTGATTCCGGATTTACTGATTGGACCAGAAGTGACGAGTTCTCCAAGCTCTTGTAGTGTAACATCCTGATATTTTACACGCAGTTCTGCGATTTCCCTAAGTTTGTCAGGCAGTTTCTCCAGTCCGAGTTCACGCTCGATCAACCGGATGTTCTCGACCTGGCGCATGGACGCTCCGACGGTCTTATTCAGATTCGCTGTTTCGCAGTTCACGAGACGATTCACCGAATTACGCATATCCTTCATGATCCGGACATCCTCAAAATATAAGAGAGCATTATGAGCGCCGATCAAAGTCAGAAACTCAGAGATCTTTTCTCCTTCTTTCAAGTAGATGATAAATCCTTTTTTCCGCTCTAACATTTTTGCATTGAGATCGAAAGAATTCATCAGTTCCAACAGCGATTGGGTATACTCTTCATACATTGAGAATATTTCCAGATGATACGAGGTTTCCGGATGGTTCAGGGATCCACCTGCAAGGAAAGCGCCTCTCAGGTAGGATCTCTTACAGCAGCTTTTCTTAGTGATCTCTTTCGAAACGTCCCTCTTGAAGGAAAAGCCTTCACCCATTATATCCAGTTCGTTTAATAACGTCCGTGAATCATGCTTGATCCGTACGATGTAGACATTATTCTTTTTCAATCTCATTTTCTTCCTGACGAGCAGTTCAGCTGGATAACCATATAGCTGCTTGATCAATGTATAAATCCTTCGTGCGATTGCAGCATTTTCGGTAGGAATATCAAGTATGATTTCCCTGTTCGCCAATGAAATCGAACCATTCATTCGAATCAGTGCCGACAACTCAGCCTTTGAACAGCACTTTTTCAACTCAAGCTTCGTCAATTCTTTTTTTGTTTCTGAAGCAAAGGACACCACGGACACCCCCTCTTCTTTTCCATACCGGGGTCTAATAGTCTGATACTAAATCCAGAATGATTTCTGAAACACGCTTCGCATCATGCCTGATCAGCGAATCATTATATTGAACTATTTTATCACTGATTACCTCAAAGCCAAAGGATTTTAGCCTCTTCTCATCATATTCGACAGGCTCTCCACCTTCTGCTTCATATTTCGTCAATACATTGTCTGGTACATTATCATTATTTACAATAATCGTATCAATTATCTGTTGTCCGATATGGGAGACGAGTTTATTCACATGATCAGAAGCAGTAAAGTGGTCAGTCTCGCCCGGCTGTGTCATCACGTTGCAAATATAGACTTTCCTGGCAGTAGAATTCTTGATCTCTTCGGGAATGCCTTGTACAAGCAAGCTCGGAAGTATGCTCGTATATAAGCTTCCCGGCCCGATCAGGATCAGATCGGCATCCCGGATCGCACGTAAACTTTCATCAAGAGGCTTTACCGTATCTGGCGTCAAAAAAACCCGAACGATCTGTTTCCCTGTATGAGGGATTTTCGACTCTCCTGATACGATCGATCCATCATTCATCTGGGCATTCAAGACGACACGGTGGTCGGAAGCGGGCAGTACTTTTCCGCGTACGTTCAAAACCTTCGACAGTTCCCGGATTCCCGTCACAAAATTACCGGTGATGTCTGACATTGCAGCCAACAATAGATTTCCTAGCGAGTGTCCTGATAAGCCATTTCCATTGGTGAAACGATGCTGGAATAGTTGCTCCACAAGGGGCTCCACTTCTGAAAGGGCAGCCAATACGTTCCGGATGTCTCCCGGAGGTATGATGTCGAGCTCTTCCCTTAATCTCCCCGAACTCCCGCCATCATCAGCAACCGTAACGATTGCTGTAATATCAACGGGGAATTTCTTCAACCCTCTCAACAGGACTGACAATCCTGTTCCCCCGCCGAAAACGACTACTTTAGGCCTTCGATTCAAACTCTGGTACCTTTTTATCTTTCTTGATATCACGGTGGCTGCTATGAACGTGATATTCTTTGCTTAAATAATCCTTCAAGTGTTCAGCAAGGGTGACTGAACGATGTTTTCCGCCAGTGCAACCGACCCCGATCACAAGCTGGCTTTTTCCTTCCCGCTTATAATGAGGGATGATGAAGTCCAGTAGTGCAGTAAGCTTTTCGATGAATTTTTGTGTTTCAGACCACTTTAGTACATAGGAAGAAACTTCTTCCTCCAGGCCGGTTTTTGGACGCATATGCTCGACATAATGAGGGTTCGGCAGGAAACGGACATCGAACACAAGGTCAGCATCGATCGGCATTCCGTATTTAAAGCCGAATGACAAGACATTGATCGTAAATGGATGGGATTCATTGGTCTTATACCGATCAATGATCGTTTCCCGCAGCTGTTTCGGTTTCATATCCGTCGTATTTAAAATGGTTTGGGCTCTGCCTTTCAGTTCTTCAAGCAATTCCTTTTCATTTTTGATTCCGTCGAGCGGCAAGCCGTCAGGAGCAAGAGGATGTGAACGCCGGGTCTCTTTATAGCGTTGCACGAGTGTGGCATCCTCTGCATCCAAAAAGAGGATGTGCGGTTTTATAATTGAGGAATCTGTCAGTTCATCGATCGTTTCAAACAGCTGATCGAAGAACTCCCTTCCGCGTAAATCCATGACAAGAGCAACTTTGGTCAGTTTACCAGTGGAATCTTCCATCAGTTCGACAAACTTCGGAAGGAGCGCTGGTGGCAGATTATCGACACAGAAATAGCCAAGGTCCTCGAAGCTTTGCATCGCTACCGTTTTTCCTGCGCCGGACATTCCCGTGATGATGACCATCCTGAATTCTTGTTGTTGTTCCATCTATACCCCGCCTTTCTTATTTAACTTCAAGTAAAACAGGCTTGATCCAACCCCTTTGAAATCGATCATACATTCACCTGTTTTCGACAACCTTTTTTATGATGGATCTAAACGATAACTGAGCAGTTTGAAGTCAGGTGTATACGTAAACGTCCCGATGATCATCCCGTTCCCGGTCATCATATAATCGAGGATATGATGATCCCCTGGTGCCATCGGCAAGCTTGAAATTTCTTCTTTCGGTTTCCAAGCTAGTTTCCCTTCCTCCGATTCAGAAAGCACCTCACCTTCGAAGCCAGTTGCATAGAAGGTGAACATCATCCATTCCTCTACAATCTGCTCATCTTTTTTAATGATAAAATTGAAAACACCTTTTAATCTTGGGTTGAGTAGATAAAGTCCTGTTTCTTCACGATACTCTCTGATAACCGCATCTTTAATCGTCTCTTCAGACTCCATTTTTCCACCGGGTGCTACCCACCACCCACGACGAGGTTTTTGCAGCACTAAGATTTGATTATCTTTTTCGAGTACACAATTCGTAACTCGTTGCACATGATTCACCTCTTTCCTTGATTATACTACGTTTTCGAGCACTCCAACAATTCTATTAACTAGTTTATGTAACAATCCATTGAATATAAGAAAAGCGCAAACGCCCTGATCAGCCACCCGAAGGTCACTGGAAGTCCGACGAGGAGGCTCGAACCAAACAAAGTTCGGTTCTGCGCGGGTAAACCCTTCGACCTAAATCAATGTGTCGACCGCCACAGGAGGTCTGAAGTGATTCAAGTGGTTGGGCGTTGGAGCTAGCCCATTCCTTCATCGAAACAAAATCATTATACTTTCTTATCTTTTGAAAAAGACACCTACCAATTTGGATTCGATTTCTCTAGTTTCGATGAGCCAAGCTTGAACTCCTTTTAATTGGTAAAAAGCAATTTGGCATCAAGCCGTTTCGTATAAATGGATATCTTGCGGACATATAGGCTCTTATCTGTGAAAAAACCAAGTGATTCAAACATCAGTGGACATACATGCCTCTATTTGGCTCAATGAAAGCTGTTTTTTGGATCTCTGGTGTCCACTAATGATTTAGAACGTGGTTATTTTGTGCGGATAAGGTCTATCGTGTCCATTAGTCTCATAACCTTCCCAAAAAAGCAGGTCAAGAACAAAAAAAAGCACGGAACCATATGGCCCGTGCACAAAAATAAGAAATTTATTAAAAGGGGGTCAATTTCTTAAGTTTATAATACCCCACCAATATTTCACATTTGTTACAAAATGGTTAAGACGGAATTACTTTTTCCGACTAAAGAAAAATCACACTGTTTTTACGAATTGACACTCAATTTTTCCATAAGGGTCTCGACATAATGCTGCGCACTTTGTGCCGCAATACTTCCATCACCAGTCGCTGTTACAATCTGGCGCAATGTTTTTTCACGGATATCTCCCGCTGCAAAAATGCCTGAAATCTTCGTTTCCATTTCTGAGTTCGTTTCAACGTAACCATTTTCATTCGTGATTCCAAGATCCTTGATCGCTTCGTTCAATGGAAGCATTCCGATATAGATGAAAACACCATCCGTCTTGAATTCTCGTTCTTCACCGTTTTCAGTGCTGACAAGTGTTACACTTCCGACTTTGTTGTTATCTGCGTTGATTTCCTTCACAGTATGGTTCCAGATGAAGTCGATCTTTTCATTATCAAATGCACGGTTTTGTAAAATTTTCTGGGCACGAAGCTTATCACGTCGGTGGACGATGGTCACTTTTGAAGCAAAGCGAGTTAAATAAACGCCCTCTTCAACCGCAGAGTCTCCTCCGCCTACGACGACAAGCTCTTTGTTTTTAAAGAATGCGCCGTCACAGACTGCACAGTAGGACACACCGCGTCCGCTTAGTTCTTTTTCCCCAGGGATGCCAAGTTTTTTGTACTCTGCACCTGTACCGATGATGATCGAGCGGGCTTTATATTCCTTGCCGCCGCCAGCTTTGACCGTTTTATACTCTTCCCCATCGATGATTTGTTTCACGTCACCATATGCATATTCAGCACCGAATTTCTTTGCGTGCTCGAACATTTTATTCGATAGATCGGGCCCTAGAATATGGTCGTATCCAGGATAGTTCTCAACATCTTCTGTGTTTGCCATCTGACCGCCTGGAATGCCGCGTTCAATCATCAATGTGCTCATATTAGCACGAGACGTATATACAGCAGCTGTGAGTCCAGCAGGCCCCGCACCCGCGATGATTACATCATAAATCTTTTCCTCTGACATGCTCTCCACTCCTTTTCAACAACCAATTTATAGTTAGTTTGAACGAATAATTATCTTCTTATTAGTATCGTATTAAATGCCCCGATGCTACGTCTAATAAAATGCTCAAATCGTCCTAAGTATGTGCTTCGGTGGCAACTGGGCTCTATAACTGCGGTGCCTGGCACCGCTCTTAAGACACCGCTTTTTAGTTTGGTTTCATGGTTTGTCGGTGGTGGAGTATTTTGAGTGTTTTGCTATATTTTTGGATTGTTGAGGCAGATATCCCAAATTGTTCAGCTACACTTTTTTGGGTTGTTTGCTTCTCTTGTAGATAGTCTGCCATATAAGCAATTGCAGCCGCCCATGCTTTAGAATTTACAATTGATAGTGATCCTTCCCTCGCCTCATTGATCAGGAGGTGCCATAAAAATGCGGTATCTGAATCAAGCTCATCTCGCATGGCTAGCACTTGTTCAAGAATTGTCAATCCCTTTTCCATATCGTCTGACGGCTGGTGAAGGTGTTCGATTCCGCTCTCTTTCTGGATTTGTACCGATTCATAACCTCGTTCGAACAAGATCGTCGCAGCCAGTTCCTTCATAATCAAGGTCTCATTTTTTTCCGCACAGAATGCTTCCAAGGTCGACGTCGTGTCCTCATCATTCCATTTCCGGATCAACAACAAATGGGACAACTTGTTTTTATGGATCGTACTTTTCAGCTTCTTGATCCTTTCCGACAGATCATTTGGATCCTGCAGTTTATTCAAGGGCATAGTATATTGATATTCAGCTTCCTCTGAATCGAGAGTGTTATCTCGCAACTTTTCCAAATAGTACGTTGCAACTGTGCTCTCCTCATCTAAATCAAGCACCTTTTCCCATGCTTTTTCTGCTGATTGTACCCGCCCTGTCTTTAAAGAAGCTACTGCCAACCAGTGGAAAAAGGTCACATTCCAAGCGTATCCATGCGATCTCACCGAATTCAGCCACATGAAAGCAAGCTCGTCCTCTTCTAATAGCGCGAACGTGCTACCAAGCTTGTAACGATGTTCCGGAATGATCGGATGGATCACATTCAGGCATTTTGTAAAACGTTCAAGTTCTTTTTGCTGGTGGAGCTGCTTATAAAAAAGAGCAGCATTACAAAGCGCATGAAGATTCCCAGGATTTTTACCGAGGACATCATCAAGCACCAAAAAGGCTTCATCATATTCACCAAGATAAAAGTGAGCGAGCGCCAGATTATTATAAGCCGCCCAAAATTCAGGATGTGCTAGGACCATCTCTTTAAGCAAATTCCGCGCACCAGAAAAATCGCCTTTTTCAAGGCTGCGGCGTGCTTTTTCATGTTTGACAATCAGCTTCTCTTCGGACGAACGCTTTTCTATATCTTCCCCAAATTCGGTATGTATCAGATCAAGCAAGTCCTCAGAATCCTCATAGAATTCACCGTTCGGATCGTTCTCCATATAGCGTACTGCTTCACTTTCAGCTTCCCGGAACATGCCGAGATGAGCATAATTATTCGCCATGAAGTAATAGCATTCTGAAATGTCTGAGTCAATTTCGCTTACGATATATTCAAGCAAGTCGTTCGATTCGATGAAATCTCCTAACTCTGCTAATGTGGCTGCAAGTTGGCACAGGTAAGTCGGTTCCTTAGGTTCGACTTGGACCGCTTTTTCAAATAGCTGTTTGGCTTTTACAAGGTCTTTCTTTTGATACGATTTAATACCACGCTGAAAATAATACTCCCCGCTTCTCGCAAAGGGAACGACATTACCTCTTGCTTTCACCGGAGTGTTCTGGTTTACATTCATTTAATTCAATCACCCGTTCTCTAAAACTATCCATCGAAAGTATAACACACCCTTTCTCTGACGAACACAACAAATCAAGAGATTTTAATTCACGAAATCTTCATACGGACATTCGATCCAATTTTTTGTGTCCGACTTCTCCTATGAACCCTTCTCTGCAAAAACAAACTACCTGAACAAAAAAAACGAAAAGGCGATTATTCCTTTCCGTTCTTCCTGGTATGTCGTTCTTTTAAAACAGCTAAAACATCGTTGAGCGGCAGATCCTGTTCTCTGAGTAAGACCAGTAAGTGGTAGAGCAAGTCGGCAGCTTCCCACATTAGCTCGTCCTTATCCCGGTTTTTGGCGGCGATGATCACTTCCGAAGCCTCTTCACCGACTTTTTTGAGGATTTTATCGACGCCTTCCTCAAACAGGTATGTCGTGTAAGAACCTTCCGGACGGTCCCGCTCCCGTTCAGCAATCAACTGCTCAAGCTCTGAGAGGATCGCCAAATGACTATCAGCCCCTGTATCCTTGACCTCCCCTTCGTTGAGGAGCGAATCATCAAAGCAACTGAACGACCCTTTGTGACAAGCTGGGCCTTTCGGATTCACCAGCACGACAAGTGCATCCTGATCGCAATCATAACGGATATCGGTGATTGTCTGCGTGTTTCCGGATGTTTCCCCCTTATGCCAGAGCTCCTGCCTTGACCGGCTGTAGAACCATGTCTCCTTTGTTATGAGGGACTTTTGCAAGGATTCCTCGTTCATATAGGCAAGCGTCAGTACTTCCTTGCTCTTGACATCCTGGACGATTGCTGGAATCAAGCCTTTTTCATCAAAACGTAGCTCGCTTATCTTCATCGGACATTCACCCCTTGCTGTCGTAAATGATCTTTTACTGCTGATATGGAAGTCTCTTTGTAATGAAAAATGGAAGCGGCTAATGCTGCATCCGCGTCTGATTCTGCAAAAACCTCATGAAAATGCTCGGCAGATCCTGCACCACCCGAAGCGATCACTGGCACTGTCACCGCATCACGGACCACTTTCGTCAGTTCGATATGAAAGCCGGATTTCTCACCATCACGGTCCATGCTCGTAAGCAACAGCTCGCCGGCTCCTCGTTTTACAGCTTCCTTCGCCCAATCGATCACTTCCCAATCAGTAGAGCGTTGCCCGCCATTCGTGTAAACCCGCCATGAGCCGAGATCTTCATCATAACGGGCATCAATCGCGACGACGATGCATTGTGAACCGAAATATTCCGATCCGAGCGTGATCAGATCCGGGTTTTTAACCGCTGCCGTATTCAAGGAGACCTTGTCAGCTCCTCCGCGCAGGACACTCTTGATATCTTCCAAAGAGTTGATTCCGCCACCGACCGTAAATGGGATCGCGAGTGTTGCGGCAACCTGCTCGACCAAGCCGATAATCACATTACGCCGTTCATTGGAAGCAGATATATCAAGGAAAATCAGCTCATCCGCACCTTGTTCGTCATACGCTTGAGCGAGTTCGACTGGATCTCCTGCATCTATGATATTGACAAATTGAATACCTTTTACAACCCGTCCATCCTTTACGTCAAGACAGGGTATGATTCGTTTCGTTAACATCTACTGACCTACCTTTTCTAGTGCCTCCGAAAGAGTAAAACGCTTCGTATAGAGCGCCTTCCCTATGATCGCACCTTGGATTCCATCTTGCTGCCGTCCTGCTAATACGTGTAGATCCTCCAGGGAACTTACTCCGCCTGAAGCAATCACCTCTGCACCTGATTCCCTTGCAAGCTCTGCGATCGCTTCGACATTCGGGCCTTCAAGCGTTCCGTCACGGGAAATATCGGTAAAAATGAAATGCATGGCACCAGCCTCTGCAAGCTCTTTCGCAAGTTCGACCGCTTTCACCTTCGAGTCATTGAGCCAGCCTTCCGTTGCAACATAACCATCGCGAGCATCAAGTCCGATCGCAATTTTCCCTTCATACTTATGGAGCATCTCTTTCGTGAAAGCAGGATTTTTAACGGCTACACTTCCTAAAATGACGCGATCAACCCCATTTCTCAAATAGAAATCGATGTCCTCCTCCGTCCTGATGCCACCGCCGATCTGCACCTTTACCTCTAACTCAGAGGCTACTTGAAGGACATGTTTGTGATTTACTTTCTCAGCAGTTTTCGCTCCGTCCAGATCCACCATATGTATCCATTTGGCACCATGATCTGCAAAGAGCTTCGCCATTTCAAACGGGGAATCGCCATAGACAGTCTCCTGTTCATAATCCCCTTGAAAAAGCCGAACACATTTACCCCCACGCATATCGATGGCCGGATACAGTTCAAATCGCTTCACCCTGCTGCCTCCTCTCCACATAAGCACCGAAGTTTTTCAGGATTTCCATGCCAGCATCACTGCTCTTTTCCGGATGAAATTGAGCCCCGAAAATATGGCCACGGCCGACGACCGCCGGAACTTCTTCAAAATAATCAGCCGTTGCAAGCAGGACATCCCTGTCTTCCGTCTGTACAAAATAGGAATGGACGAAATAGACGAAATCAGTGCTTAGATTCTGAAGTAAAGGTGTTTCAGGCTTTTGGATGAGCATCCGATTCCAGCCCATATGCGGTACTTTATAAGTCGTGTCGTCTGACGTGATCCCCGGAAGACGCACGATACGTCCTGGTAAAAGCTTCAGTCCTTCCGTCAAACCATTCTCTTCACTCTCTTCAAACAACAGCTGCATCCCGAGGCAAATGCCGAGAATCGGCTTTCCGGATTGGACAGTTTCGACGATGAATCCGTCCATGCCATCTTTTTTCAACGCATGCATCGCGTCTTTAAAAGCACCGACTCCAGGCAGCAGCAGCGCATCCGCCTCTGCCAATTCTTCTTTCTTTTCGGAGAGGAAGTGGTCAATTTCAAGACGTCTCAGCGCATTTTGTACCGAGTGCAGATTTCCCATTCCATAATCGACAATCCCGATCATTTACAGCATTCCTTTCGTGGAGGGTACACCTTTCACCCTCGGATCGATCTGTGTCGCTTCATCCAGCGCCCGTCCAAGTGCCTTGAATATTGCTTCGATGATGTGATGTGTATTCGTTCCATGATGGACGATCACATGCAGGTTCATCCTCGCTTCAATCGCAAGCTTCCAAAGGAACTCGTGAACAAGCTCTGTGTCAAATGTGCCGACTTTTTCAGACGGCAGCTCTGCCTTCCATTCAAGATGCGGACGGTTACTGAGATCGATGACAACCTGGGCCAATGCTTCATCCATCGGAACGATTGCATTCCCGTACCGGTGGATTCCGCGCTTATCTCCGAGCGCTTCAATGAGAGCCTGTCCAAGGCAGATCCCGATATCTTCCGTCGTATGATGATCATCAATTTCTGTATCCCCTTCCGCTTGGACGTTCAAGTCAAACAGTCCATGGCGGGTCCATAGATCGAGCATATGGTTCAAAAACGGCACTGGTGATTGGATATTCGACTGACCGTCTCCATCAACCTGGAGGCTCAGTTGGATCGCCGTTTCGTTCGTTTTCCGTGTAATCGTTGCTGTCCGTTCTGTCATACCTTACTCTTCCTCCAATCGATAATCGATCGCTCGCGCATGGGCTTCCAAGCCTTCAAGACGAGCGAGTTTACTGATTTTTCGGCCGTTTTCAAACAAAGCGTCGGTACCATACGATATAATGCTTGATCTTTTTGTATAATCCTCCACACTCAATGGGCTTGAAAAACGGGCTGTCCCATTTGTCGGGAGAACATGATTCGGTCCTGCGAAATAGTCACCGATCGGCTCTGAACTGTTTTTGCCGAGAAAAATGGCACCGGCATGCTTGATCTGTCCCAGTAACTCAAACGGTTCATGAGCCACGACCTCAAGATGTTCCGGGGCAAGCTCGTTGACAGCGTCAATCGCCTCTTCTTCCGTATTCGCTATATAAATCACACCATTGCTGATGACAGAGGCTTCAGCAATTTCTTTCCTCGGGAGGCTTTCGAGTTGGCGGATCACTTCCTTCGAGGTTTCTTCGGCGACTTCAATTGAGGTCGTTATAAGAATTGCCGATGCCATCTGATCATGCTCCGCCTGCGACAAAAGGTCTGCCGCCAAAAAGACTGGATTCGCTGTATCATCGGCATAGATTAAGATTTCACTTGGGCCTGCAATCATATCGATTCCAATGAGACCGAACACTTCCCGTTTGGCCAACGCAACGTAGATGTTTCCTGGTCCGACGATTTTATCGACTGGCATAACTGAGTCGGTTCCGAACGTCAATGCCCCGATCGCTTGTGCGCCTCCAACTTTATAAATCTCATCAACGCCGCTCTTATGTGCGGCGACCAAAACACTTGCAGGAATCGTTCCATCCGGGCGAGGAGGCGTTGTGATCGCGATCCTGCCGACCCCTGCTACCTTTGCAGGAATAGCCCCCATCAGGACAGATGAAGGGTATTCTGCTTTGCCGCCTGGTACATAAATCCCCACTGAATCAAGCGGTGTGATTTTCTGTCCTAATATAGTTCCATCTTCCTCTGTCATCATCCACGATTGACGGACCTGCTTTTTATGATAAACCTTTATGTTCCGGGCAGCCTCCTCGATGATCTCGATCACTTCTTCATCAAGTGATTCATAAGCTTTTTCAATTTCGACATTCGTGACCTTCAATGCTTCAAGTTCTGCACCGTCAAATCTTTCCGTCAACTCGAAAAGAGCTTGATCTCCATCTGATTTAACCTGTTCAAGAATCTCAATGACAGCCTGCCTCTGTTCTTCAGTTCCTTGATTCAACTGCTTCCGAAGCTTAGCTCCTTTTAATTGTTTTACTTTCATCGCGCGATCTCCTTCCCTTCAATGACCTTATCCAATCGATGCACCATCTCATCGACTGCGTTTGCTTTGATCCGGTAACTGACCGGGTTTACGATGAACCGCGAAGTAATATCGATGATCTTTTCCGTTTCAACGAGCCCGTTTTCTTTTAACGTCCGACCAGTCGAGACGATATCGACAATCCGATCCGCCAGCCCGATCAATGGGGCCAACTCGATTGATCCGTTCAGCTTGATGATCTCGACCTGCTTGCCCTGGCTCCTGAAATAACTCGAAGCGACATTTGGATACTTCGTTGCGATTTTTGGTGCTACTGTATCAAGTTCTGTACCTGGGATTCCAGCAACTGCGAGATAACAGCGTGAAATCCCAAGATCCAGCACTTCATAAACGTTCCGCTTTTCCTCAAGCATGACGTCCTTCCCTGCGATCCCGACATCTGCAACACCATGCTCGACATAAGTCGGAACATCCATCGGTTTCGCTAAAATGAAGCGTAGATTTGCCTCCTCGATTTCAAGGATCAATTTTCGGGAATCTTCAAACTCTGGTGGAAGAATATATTCTGCTTCACGAAGCAGTTGGACGGCTTCTTCAAAAATTCGCCCTTTCGGCATCGCGATCGTCAATGTTGAAGAACTCACTGCTCTCCCCCCTCTTCTTTTCCGAGATAATACGTGACATTGGAAAATTGTTCTGTATAAGCATCAAGGCTCCCGATTCCCTTAATGTCCTGGGCAACCACCATTCCACCTTGATCTCTCAATTTTCTCACGAACGCGTAAGCTTCTTTCCTATGCTTTTCCGAAAAAATGACGCAATGTGTGAAAGGCTTCGTTTCTGCTGTCTGGATCGCTTCCATCAAGTAATCCAAGTCGATACCAAAACCGGTCGCCTTAGCCTTATTATCAAATTTCCCTAGGAGATCATCATACCGGCCACCGTTGCTGATTGGTGATCCGAGCTTAGGTGCGTAACCTTCAAACACGACACCCGTGTAGTAGGTCATATGGCTGACCAATGTAAGATCAAGCGTTGTAATCTCATTGACTCCAAAAGCTTTCAGACATTCCCGCAAAGCATGAAGTTCTTCGATCGCTTCATATCCTCTTGTTGAGGTGATCAACTTCTCAGCATCTTCCAGCTTGTTTTCTCCTCTCAGATGAAGGAAGTCCAGGAGGCGCTTCTGATCGATTGACGACAATGGAAGGTTCTTCACATGCTGCTTGTAGCCGACGTAATTTTTCTCATATAAAAAGCGCTTCAACTTTTCGACGCGTTCGTCCGTTCCGAGGATTTCCTTGAATAACACATCCACATAGCCAAGGTGGCCGACCGCAACCTGGAAATTTCGCAGTCCGACATGCTCAAGCGTTTCGATCATTAACGCAATCACTTCACCATCCGCACTTGTCGAGCCATCACCGATCAATTCCACTCCGAATTGTTCAAACTCCGCAGGATGTCCTCCTTCCTGCTGCTGGGCACGGAATACATTCGCCGAATAAGCAATCCGCATCGGTTGTGAGTGCCCTTGCATGGTTGACGCTGCTACACGTGCAATCGGGGCTGTCATATCCGGTCTCAGAACAAGCGTTTTGCCCTCTTGATCAAGCAACTTGAAAAGCTGCTGCTCCAGAGTGGCCGAAGCTTCACCTACCGTGTCGTAATATTCGACTGTAGGGGTCTGCATAAAACGATAGCCCCATTTTTGTACAGCCTGCTCCATCGCCGAACGGCTCTTCGATTTGATTTCATACAGGTCAGGCAGCGTATCCCGCATACCTAAAGGTTTTTCAAAGACTAATGGTTTCGTCACAACTCTCACTCTCCGAATCGATCCTATTTAAATTCAATGTTAAACTGATTTTATAAAAACCGATAACCGCAAACCCTTTTGAATTCGCTTCTTTGCCCCCTTAAAAAATGGATAAATTTTGAGCGAAGCGAACAATGGCTCATGAAAAAGAAAGGGTTTTGTCTTGCAAATAAGCCTCTTTTTCCAATTAGACAGTGTAAGGGGGTAATAGTAGCGTGGCACGAATCCTTTAGTTCGCTAATTAACTAACAAGATAAAGGTATAATAAGTAGTCTAACTTTCTTCCAAAAACACGTCAACCAAAAATTTATACATCTGACGTTTATCTTTACCCTATTTATTCCTTCTTAAATAACCTGTGAACAAAAACTTGAATTTAAATTAACATGAATCGTTCCTTATAATTTAGAGTAAGTTAAGATAAAATGAAAATATGTATCCTTATCCTTATATATTTCCGTACACCCGGTAATTACATAATCGGATTTTTTGCTTGGTAAGTAATAAATAAGCTACGAAAGAAGGTTTCATATGTTCAATAAAATATTTTTCCTTGCCATATTGATCGGTGTCCCGGTATCTGTGGCTGGCAATATGCTCCATTGGCCAGAAGCGATCATGTTCATCATATACTGTCTAACCATCGTAGCTCTTGCCGCTTATATGGGGCGGGCGACAGAAAGTCTCGCCATCCACTCTGGACCCCGGATCGGCGGACTGTTGAATGCTACATTCGGAAATGCTGTTGAACTTATCATTTCGATTTTTGCTTTGAAAGCTGGTTACGTCTCGATCGTCCTTGCTTCTTTGACTGGTTCGGTGCTAGGAAACTTGCTGCTGGTCGGTGGTCTTTCCTTTTTCATCGGAGGCCTGCGTTTTAAAAGACAAAGGTTCAATGTCCACGATGCAAGGCATAATTCCGCCTTGCTCATGTTCGGGGTTGTCGTCGCCTTCGTCTTTCCTGAGATTTTTGCGATGAATCTGAATGAGGCTGAAGCCCTGACACTAAGCATTTGGGTCTCCGGAATATTGATCGCCCTTTACTTAGGTGCCCTTTTTTTCAAGCTGGTGACACATCGCGGTGTATACAGCACTGAGGGGGGAGATGAGGAACCGCATGAGGAAGAAGCTGAATGGACCGGAAAGAAAGCGTTGATCATCCTTGCTCTGGCGACGGCTGCTGTAGCTTATGTAAGTGAAGCGCTCGTCCATACATTCGAAACCGTCGGTGAACAATTCGGCTGGAGTGAAGTATTCATCGGGGTCATCATCGTTGCGATTGTGGGTAATGCTGCAGAACATGCCTCTGCGATCATTATGGCGTACAAAAATAAGATGGATATCGCAGTGGAAATCGCAGTCGGATCAACCCTGCAGATAGCGATGTTTGTTGCACCGGTACTCGTGCTGCTTTCTCTGGTTTTCCCTAAACCGATGGCCCTCGTCTTTACGATACCGGAGCTTGTCAGTATGGTGCTCGCCGTCCTCTTGACGAATACGATCGCTAATGACGGTGATACGAACTGGTTTGAAGGGGCCACCCTCCTTGCCGCTTATTTCATCATGGGCGTCGGTTTTTACTTACTATAAGATGGCCCCATCATTTTGAATATTTCAATCGTAAGCCCGATTTCCATCGGGCTTTTCCTTTTTTATCTTTGTAATATGGAATTCATGTTTGCGTGATGATGACCAGAAATAAGAAAAAAATGCCCGTATCTAACAAAAATCAGGTTAAAAAGTAGATTCCTCCGCTTTTTTCCGTTTTCAAAAGATTAGCATCGTGCTATGGAAGCTAATTGCACGTTTTTGCAGAACGATTGCTCGAATATAAAAATTATTGCACGGTTTCATTGATTCATTGCACGATTTCGGAGAACAATTGCGCGTATCCCAAACATATTACACCAGGAACAAAAGAATTGCACCGGATTATTAAGAATTGCACCACTTTGAAGGAGCGACCCGAAGATCTTCACTGGAGGTCCTACAAGAATTGTGGGCGCCGTAGGAAGACTAAAGTACTTCCTTGCAATAAACAGAGCTTAACATTGAAGGAATCGATACAGATTCGCTCAGAATGAGGCTCATGGCATCAGAGTCTCAGTTTATTTATAAACGTGGTTTACATAACGATGGACGAAACGGCGTACTTCACGTTCCTGCACATGGAAATGGAACTGGCATCTATGGACATTTTTGAAATAACTAAAGTCTGTCTGAAAATATTTTTCGAGTTGCTTTCGATGAATATGTACGACAAGCTCACTCGACTGGTATGGTACAGCAATCTTCAACATTGAAATGTACGGCAGCTCCTTGAACAAATAAACCAAGTTATCAATCAGCAGTCTTCCAATTTTCATTTTGGATGAAAAATAATGATCATAATCATCTAGATATTCCGGGCTGACATGGTCACTATTTTCGAAACGGATGACCGCTTCTTTACCGTTCCAATAAGCATCACGGATATAGTCGCTGCCTCTTAGACGGGAAACAGCAGACAAAAAGAAGAAACGGTCCTGTTGCTCTGTTTCCTGTTTCGCTTTCTTCTGGACAGCTGGCCGAATCCAAGCATCGCTTATTTGGAACTCACCATTCATATAGATCAACGACATTCTCTTCTTTTGCTCCATTTGACACCCACCTTTTAATCTATATATCGTCATTATTCGACAATTGTTTATGTTTAGCCATCTCTTCTTTTGTATAAATAAGCCTCATCGGATTTCCACCTACAAAGGAACCGGGTTTAACATCCTTATGGACCAATGTTCCGGCTGAAACGACAGCGCCATCACCAATCGTCACACCGGGCAGGATCGTACTGTTTGCCCCGATCATCACTTCGTCACCAATATTTACATTACCAAGACGATACTCTTTTATCAAATATTCATGCGTCAAAATTGTCGTATTATATCCGATAATGGCGTTTCGACCGACCGAAATCCGTTCAGGGAACATGATATCGACCATCACCATCAATGCAAAAGCTGTTTGTTCCCCCACTTTCATACCTAAAAAAGTGCGGTACAACCAATTTTTCACTGGGATGATCGGTGTATACCTGGCAAGCTGTATCACTACAAAATTTTTCAGTACCTTGAAAAACGGCACCGTTTTGTAGATCTGCCAGAGCGCATTGCTCCCATTTACAGGATGACGCTCAGTCTTACGCATTATACATTCACCTCTAAAACTTTTAATAGGTCCGGCATTTCCTCAAGCATGAAATCAGGCTCGGATCGTTCAAGGGCTTCTCTCCCTTTGATCGTCCAGGCAACAGCGGCCGTCAGTGTCCCCGCATTTTTACCAGCCTCGATATCATACTTGCTGTCCCCGACCATGATCGCTGAAGCTGTGTCCGACTGGAGCTTGTCCAACGCAAGGGTCACTGGCTGCGGATCCGGTTTCGCCCGTTCGACATCATCGATTGTCACAATCGTTGTGAAGTATTCACCTAGACCAGTAATCTCTAAACCCAGCTCAACAGCATCCCGCATTTTCGTGGTCACGATTCCAAGCTTAAACCCTTTCTCATGCAAGGTTTTCACAGTATATGCTACACCTTCATAAGGTTGTACATATTTTTCATGATGGGCAAGATTATGCTCTTTATACGTACGGACCATCTCGGCAACCGACGTCTCATCCACTCTTGTAAAAGAATCCATCAAAGGCTCCCCGATGAAGGAAATGATGTCTTCACGAGAGTATTGCTTTGGCTTGAACTGTTCCAATGTATGTGTAAATGAAGCGATGATCAAATCATTCGTGTTAATCAATGTTCCATCTAAATCAAAAAGGATTGTATCAATTTTCATAGTTGGCTTCCTTTCGATGTCTATAAACTTTCTTTCCTTCAACACGGTTCCAAACAAAAGCGACCACTATTGTCAATAAGATCGCAACAACAAGCCGGATGGCGAGCAACGGCCATACGGGTATTCCGAGCGGTATAAAAATCAAGGTATCTTCAATGACAGCATGGCATGAAACGAGAAAGATGAATGCAAGATAGAGATCCTTTTTTTCAACGCCATCTTCCTTGACTGCCTGCATCATTACTCCAGCACCATATGCAAGGCCGATTAAAATCCCTGCTGCTAGAGTTGTAGACGTATTCGGTTTCATACCGAGTGATCTTGTAATCGGCGACATCCAGCGTGAAAACACCGTCAACCAATTCAAATCCTTCATGATCTGAATAAATACCATCAGCGGGATGACGATCGCTGCAAGCTGGACGATTCCGATGAACCCTTTTTCTAAACCGTGCCATAAAATGTTCCAAAAACCATAAACCTGTTCTTCTGTTCCCGAAATGAATCCATAGACCGCTTTCTCTGAGCCGCCTTTCCACACAACTGAAATGACGAAGGCGGAAATCAGAGCAAGCCCAATCCGAACCACAAGCACAATCCACATCTTGATCCCGACCTTTGTGGCTACGGAGGATTCAATCAATAGATTATGTGAAAACGAAAGCATGACTGCCAGGATGAACACTTCTTTTACAGTAAGATCGAGACTCAGGATCGCTCCAATACCTGCATATAAGTTTAGAAAGTTACCGATGACAAGCGGCAAGGCAGCTTCGCCTGATAGACCGATCCATTTCATCAGAGGCTCTGCAAGCTTCACAAGCCAATCCATCAATGGAGTTTGTCCTAGAATCGTAACAAGAAGTGTGATCGGGAAGATGATTTTTCCTAGTACCCAAGTTGTATTCAAGCCTACCTTCAAGCCATTTTTCAATGTATTCATCATTTCCCCGCACTTCCCTTTCTCTATGCTACTATAATTCGTTATATCGTTTATTTGCTAAACCCGTCTTACGGCGATAAATGATAAGACCGATGCTGATGACGATCAACACGATGGAAATCACCTGGGCGATACGCAAGTATTCCGTCAGCATCAAGCTGTCTGTCCGCATTCCTTCCACAAAGAATCGGCCAACTGAATAATAAATGACATAAGTCAAAAACAGCTCGCCTCGGCGTAAATTGACGCGTCTCAGTCCAATTAACAGGGCAAAACCTATGAAATTCCAGATCGACTCATATAAGAACGTGGGATGATAGTACCCCCCATCTATGTACATCTGATTGATGATCCAATCCGGCAGATATAAGCCTTCTAAAAATCCACGTGTCACTTCGCCGCCATGGGCTTCCTGATTCATGAAATTTCCCCAGCGCCCGATTGCCTGGCCAAGGATGATACTTGGCGCGGCGATATCCACAAGTTTCCAGAACGATAGATCTTTCACTTTTGAAAACACGTAAGCTGTCAAAAACGAACCGATCAGCGCACCATGGATCGCAATTCCGCCTTCCCAAATTTTGAAGACTTCCCCAAGATGATCCTTATAATAATGCCATTCGAACGTAACATAATAGATCCGCGCACTAATGATCGCTACTGGAACAGCGATCATGACGAGATCAACAAATGTCTCTGAGTTTATGCCTAAACGTTTCGATTCGCGGACTGCGATATATAGTCCGAGTAAAGCTCCAAATCCTATAATAATCCCATACCAGTATATGGTCAATGGCCCGATTTCAAGTGCGACACGGTCCAACGGCTGTATATTTGCAACCATAGCTACTTACCTCCTAAAAGTCATCGTAGTCTGGAGTATCGATGACATTGTTCAGCTTATCCGAAAACTGTTGGGCTGCATTCACGCCCATTCTTTTGAGACGGAAGTTCATGGCAGCCACCTCGATGATGACAGCAAGGTTACGACCTGGGCGGACGGGAACCGTCAACTTCGGAAGCTCACAATCGATGATTTTCATCGTTTCTTCATCAAGACCTAGACGGTCGTATGTTTTGTTCTGATTCCATGTTTCTAGATGGATCGTCAAGGCAATTTTTTTGAAATTACGGATAGCACCCGCCCCGAACAGGGTCATGACGTTGATGATCCCGAGCCCACGGATTTCCAATAGATGCTGGATCAGATCAGGTGAACTTCCGACTAGTGTCTTTTCGTCCTCTTGCCGGATCTCGACCGAATCATCCGCAACCAACCTGTGTCCCCTTTTAACAAGTTCAAGTGCGGTTTCACTTTTTCCTACACCACTTGCCCCTGTGATGAGGACGCCAATCCCATAGATATCGACAAGGACGCCATGCACGGCTGTCGTTGGCGCAAGCTTGCTTTCTAAATAGTTTGTCAGCCGGCTGCTTAGACGGGTCGTCGTCAATTGTGACCGCAAAATCGGGAGGCCCATTTCCTCTGCAGCTTCCCCTAATTCTGGAGGGACCTCCCATCCTCTCGAGATGATGATCCCGGGTGTCTGCTCTCGACAAAGCTTCCGAAGACGTTCCTTGCGAATCCGCTCATCAAGGCCGTTCACAAATGACAGTTCGGTCTTCCCTAACAGCTGGAGACGGTCAGCTGGATAATAGGCAAAATACCCAGCCATCTCAAGGCCAGGACGGGAAATATCACTTGTCGAAATCGTTCGATGGATCCCGCGTTCGCCATGGACGAGCTCCAAGCGGAATTCATCGATCAAATCTTTTATATGTACGTTCGCCATGAAGATCCCTCCCACTTTTTAGCGTTTCTAACACACTATATTTTAGCATTCTTTTGCAAATCATGCCGAATCTACACTTGGTTTTCCATAAATAGGATGAAAAATCAGGGTGTCACTTAAGTAAATCACCGAAATATTTCGGATTTGCACCGATAAATTTCAGATTTGCACCGATATATTGTTCATTGGCTCCGATAAAATTGGAAATCGCCTCAAATTATAATTTTACGCCATTACGCTATGAAAAGAATCCATCAAAACGCTCAAAAATGGCGGTGGAACCCGGTATGGAGATGATTTGGAGAGACGGTTGGCACTGGAATCGCTTACATGCACGAAGACACAGAACTTTAAATCTATGAGGATCACAATAATATCGTTGAAAGAAAGAGTACTTGCAGTAATTGGTAGTAAGAAAGTACCGATAAAAACGTAAAATGACTGACCAAGAAACGATTTTCATCGATTCCAGGCCAGTCTTTACTTTTTAACGTTCTTTCAGCGGTTTGACGATCAAGTTATTGATCAGCAGGTTCAATATCGATATGATAACCGCTGCGAGAAGCGCCATGCCGAAACCAGAAATCATGAATGTATCACCCATCAATGCCTGCGTCAACATCAGTGTAATCGCATTGATGACGAACAAGAAAAGCCCCAGGCTTAATATCGTTACAGGTAATGTCAAAATCACTAAAATCGGTTTGACGATCACATTCATGATCGCCAACAATATACTGGCAATAATGGCGGCTCCGATTCCGGATAAATAAAAAGACTCACTGAAGAAACCAGAGACGACCATCAATACGATCGTATTAACGATTAAAGAAACTATCCATCTTTTCACAATCCTACCTCCTTACCGCTTCGCAATCGTAATCGAACCGGTCTTCGCAATCGCTTCAACTTCATAGGTTGTCGGCGCCCCTTCGTTCGCTATGAACTCCATACGCCTGAGCACCACATCCTTTGTTTCCTTTTTAATATCAACATTATCAAGGAAACAATTCAAACTTCCAATCGTAGCTTTCATATTTCCATCAACACGCAGGCTGTCCGGTACGAGGATTTCAATTTTTCCTGCGACTGTTTTGAATGAAGCTTTTCCTGGCATGGCCTCATCCAGTGTAAATGTAATCGAGCCGTTCAGCGTTTCCGCCTCTACGTCTTCATATTTGCCATTTAAACGAATCGCCCCGTTCAGCGTCTCGAGGTCAAGCTTTTGCCAACTGCCATTCTCTAATCTGATTTTTCCATTCGATGTCGAGACATTCAAAGATCCACCATCTACCCGGTTCAACGTCACCGTGCCATTTGTCGTACGCACGATCATCCGGTTGGTCTGTAATTCATCAAGTATGATTGCGCCATTCCCTGTGCGCAGTTGGATTTCCTCATACACTTTTGTCGGCACATACATATGCGCTTGCACTTTCAAGCGGTTTTCATCTACCAGGAACTGGAGCTCTCCTGATTCTGTCCCAAAGTGGGTATTTTTCAAAAAGTAGGCTTTCGCCTCTTCAGCCGACTGGGTTCTATAAACAGAAGCACGGCACTCCATCCGGACGCTTTGTTCTTCCCATTGGTGCAGTTGGATACCCCCATTGGTCACACGGACCTTCAATCGGTTGAAATCGACCTCATTTTCTTGGAAAATATGATCGACTTCAATTGATTGACCGAAATTGAAATCAAAATCTGTATCTTTTAATTTCGTCACTACCCGATCGATCAAGCCGGAAAACTTACTAATCGTAGACTGTTCGAATTTTTTCCCATACGTACTGGAATTTCGTCTCTCCTGGTTTTCCTTCTCGTGCGATTTTTGTTTTTGAAAGGTGTTTTTGACTGATGGCGCCTCGGGAGTCTGAGCTTGCTCGTTGTCTGCACGGTCATTTCCCACTGCCTTCAATAACTCGACCGCCTCAGCTGATGTAATCTTCCCTTCATCCAGCATTTTTAAAATCATCTTCCGTTCTTCCATTTCAAATCCCCCTCCATATTTAAAGTGATCAGGTTATGTTCATTCAAAATGCTATTTCTGTTGTAAGACACGAATGCCCTTCATAAGGTTCCAGATGGCAGCGGTCACTGCAACTCCGCCTAATAGGATCATACTGAGAATCGTAAAATGATTCAGGATCTGGCCGGATTCAAAAAATAAAATCGACAAGGTCGCTAAGGCAATCACTGGGATTAAATGTGAGGTAGATGCAAGCCTAGCATGCTGCCTTACATCTAAATCATCAATAAGTAGAAAAATGATGGCTGGTACGATGAAAGGCGCGAAAAATATACTCATATAACTTAATGATTTAAACAACTTTCCCGATGAAGACACCCTTGTTCTCCCCCATTCAAAATATGAAAATGAATATTTGAAGCACTTATTATGTATATGTGATACGGCTGTCTGACATTCAGCACTCTATTGATTCGACATAAATAAAAAAAAGCCTTCTAAGAGCAACCATCTTAGAAGACTTTACGATTTTATTTCGCTATGGTTTCAGTTTTCTTGATTTTCGCTTCCATACGTTTACGATCACGCTTCAAAATAGGAGCTAAATACTTACCTGTATAGGAAGTTTTGTTCTCAGCGATTTCTTCAGGTGTACCAGTACCCACAATCGTACCGCCTTTGTCCCCGCCTTCTGGACCGAGATCGATGATATGGTCAACCGCCTTGATAACATCGAGGTTATGCTCAATGACCAGAACCGAATCTCCATTATCCACGAGACGCTGGAGGACAGTCAACAAACGCGAAATGTCATGAACATGCAAACCTGTCGTTGGTTCGTCCAGTATATAGAACGTTTTTCCTGTTGAACGCTTGTGCAGCTGGGAAGCTAGCTTAACACGCTGTGCTTCCCCTCCGGATATCGTAGTCGAGGATTGCCCGAGCTTGATGTAACCGAGACCGACGTCCATCATCGTCTGGACTTTCCGTTTGATCTTAGGGATGTTTGCGAAAAACTCAACCGCTTCCTCAACGGTCATGTCAAGGATATCTGCGATGTTCTTCCCTTTATATTTCACTTCAAGGGTTTCCCGGTTGTATCGTTTCCCATGACAAATTTCGCACGGAACGTACACATCCGGCAGGAAGTGCATCTCAATTTTAATAATTCCATCTCCGCGGCACGCTTCACAACGACCACCTTTTACGTTGAAGGAAAAACGACCTTTCTTGTAGCCTCTCACCTTCGCTTCGTTCGTTTGCGCAAAAACGTCTCGGATGTCATCAAAGACACCGATGTATGTCGCTGGATTCGAACGTGGTGTACGGCCGATAGGAGACTGGTCGATATCAATGACTTTGTCGATGTGATCGAGTCCTTCGATCTTCTTGTGTTCACCTGGCTTTTCCTTGGCACGATGGAGCTTTTGTGCAAGTGACTTGTAAAGGATCTCATTGATTAAGGTACTTTTACCAGAACCTGAAACTCCTGTAACACCCGTAAAAACACCGAGCGGTATATCTACGTTCACTTTTTTTAAATTGTTTTCGGTAGCATCTTCAATCGTCAGCTTCCTGCCGTCCGATTTCCTTCTTTCATTCGGAAGAGGAATGAATCGTTTCCCAGACAAGTAATTTCCGGTCAGCGAATTTACATCATCCATGATTTCCTGCGGCGAACCCTGTGCGGTGATCTGCCCGCCATGTGCTCCAGCTCCAGGCCCGATATCAATGATGTAATCGGCGGCTAGCATTGTATCCTCATCGTGTTCGACGACAATCAACGTATTTCCGAGGCTTCGCATCTCTTCCAGTGTGTTGATCAATCGATCGTTGTCTCGTTGATGTAATCCGATTGACGGTTCATCTAAGATATAAAGGACACCAGTCAAACGTGAGCCGACCTGGGTTGCGAGACGGATACGCTGTGCTTCCCCTCCTGATAATGTGCCGGCGGCTCTACTCAATGTAAGATAATCGAGTCCGACATTCACGAGGAAACCAAGACGATCATTGATTTCACGCAAAATCAACCGCCCGATCTGTTCTTCCTTTTTCGTCAAATCAAGATTTCTGAAAAACTTGTCCGCATCCTTTACAGACATATCCGTAATGTTTCCGATATGATAATCTCTGATCCGGACCGCCAGCGCTTCCGGCTTCAACCGGTGGCCATTACAGCTTGGACAAGGCTTTTGCGCCATATAGCCTTCCATCTGTTCGCGGATGTAATCAGAACTTGTTTCACGATAACGGCGCTTGATATTATTCACGACACCTTCAAAATGAATCTTGTTCTCCCTTACTTGACCGAAATCATTCTCATAGCGGAAATAAATTTTATCCTTTCCGCTGCCATATAAAATTTTATCCATTTGTGATTTGTTCAGCTTTTTGACCGGGACATCCATGTCGATACCGTAATGATCGCATATGCTCTTCAAAAGCTGAGGGTAGTATTGGGAACTTTGCGGCTCCCATGGAGCGATCGCATGGTCACGCAGCGTACGGTCCCAATCTGGAATGATCAGGTCCAGATCCACCTCAAGCTTCGTGCCTAATCCATCACAGGATGTACAAGCCCCGAACGGACTATTGAAAGAGAACAGGCGAGGTTCAAGTTCACCGATTGAAAAACCACAATAAGGACATGCATGATGCTGACTGAACAACAGCTCGTCCTCGTCGATAACGTCAACGATCACCTTTCCTTCTGCAATGTTCAATGCCGTTTCAAGTGAATCTGCAAGCCGTGTTTCCACACCCTCTTTAACGACGATCCTGTCAATGACGATTTCGATCGAGTGCTTTTTATTTTTTTCAAGCTTGATCTCTTCACTGACGTCCATGATTTCCCCATCTACACGGACACGAACATATCCTTCCTTCTTGATATCCTCAAGGACCTTTACATGTTCCCCTTTACGTCCGGATACGACCGGTGCCAGGATCTGAAGTTTCGTACGTTCAGGATATTCGATGATACGGTCGACCATCTGCTGTATCGTTTGGGAAGTGATCGGAACATTATGATTCGGACAGATCGGCATGCCGATCCGCGCAAACAAGAGCCGCAGGTAATCATAGATTTCCGTGACCGTACCTACTGTAGAACGGGGATTCTTACTTGTCGTCTTCTGGTCGATTGAAATCGCTGGTGACAGTCCTTCGATCGAATCGACATCAGGCTTGTCCATTTGACCTAAAAATTGACGTGCGTATGCAGAAAGCGACTCTACGTAACGGCGTTGACCTTCTGCATAAATCGTATCAAAAGCAAGAGAAGACTTTCCTGAACCGGATAAGCCAGTCATGACGATCAGCTTATTCCGCGGAATCGTGACATCGATCCCTTTCAGGTTGTGCTCCCTCGCTCCTTTTATCGTTATATATTCATTTGCCATTGGAGTCATCCTTCCGCTTTTAGCTCTAATACCATGTCACGTAGCTCAGCTGCACGCTCGAAATCGAGATCCTTCGCAGCCTGCTTCATTTCTTTTTCCATCCGCTCGATCACTTTTTCACGTTCCTTCTTATTCATCTTCTTGACAGCTTTTGCTTGTCCGGCTTCCGCCTCATCCTCAGTTGCAATCGTTGCACGGATCAAGTCTGGAATCGCCTTTTGGATCGTTTGCGGTGTAACACCGTGTTTTTCGTTATAAGCAATCTGCTTCGTACGACGACGTTCTGTCTCGTCGAGCGCAATCCGCATCGAATTGGTGATCTTATCTGCATACATGATGACGTGTCCGTTCGCATTACGTGCAGCACGTCCGATCGTCTGGATCAAGGAACGTTCAGCTCTCAAGAAACCTTCCTTATCCGCATCTAATATTGTAACAAGCGATACTTCAGGAATATCCAGACCTTCACGAAGGAGGTTGATCCCAACAAGGACATCAAATATACCTCTCCGCAGATCACGGATGATTTCGATTCGCTCGAGCGTCTTGATTTCCGAGTGCAGATAACGGACCTTCACGCCGTTTTCTTGCAAGTAATCAGTCAAGTCTTCTGACATCTTTTTCGTCAAGGTTGTAACAAGGACTCTCTCATTGTTATCTACCCGTTCTTGGATTTCATCCATCAAGTCATCAATCTGACCCTCAATCGGCTTCACTTCAATGGTCGGATCTAAGAGACCTGTCGGACGGATGATCTGCTCGACCATTTCCGGGGAGTGCTCCAATTCATACGGTCCAGGCGTCGCGGATACATAGACCGCTTGACTGACTTTCTCTTCGAATTCCTCGAACTTCAGCGGCCTGTTGTCTTTAGCCGACGGCAATCGGAAACCATGCTCGACAAGCACTTCTTTCCGTGCCTGATCACCGTTATACATTCCACGGACCTGCGGAAGCGTCACGTGTGACTCATCGACCATCAACAGAAAGTCCTTCGGGAAGTAATCCATCAACGTATAAGGCGTCGAGCCGGCAGGACGGAGGGTCAAATGACGGGAGTAGTTTTCGATTCCTGAACAAAAGCCCATTTCCTGCATCATTTCGATATCGTAACGGGTACGCTGTTCGATCCGCTGTGCCTCCAGAAGTTTATCCTGATCCCTCAACTCTTTGAGGCGTTCCTCAAGTTCAGCCTGGATGTGTTTGATTGCGATTTTCATCTTCTCTTCACGGGTTACGAAGTGGGAAGCCGGAAAGATTACAACATGATTGCGTTCACCGAGGATCTCACCTGTCAGGGCATTGACCTCAGTAATCCGATCGATCTCGTCACCGAAAAATTCGACCCGGATACAATGCTCATCACGTGATGCTGGAAAAATCTCGACGACATCACCGCGGACACGGAACGTACCACGGGTGAAATTCACATCGTTCCTCGCATATTGGATATCGACAAGGTCACGGAGCAGCTGATTCCGGTCCTTCTCCATGTCCGGTCGAAGCGATACGACGAGTTCACGGTATTCTTCAGGATTACCTAAACCATAGATACAGGATACACTTGCGACGATGATGACATCATTACGCTCAAAAAGAGATGATGTCGCAGAGTGGCGCAGCTTATCGATTTCATCATTGATGCTTGCATCTTTTTCTATGAAAGTATCGGACTGAGGTATGTACGCCTCAGGCTGATAATAGTCGTAGTAACTGACGAAATACTCTACCGCATTATTCGGGAAGAGTTCTTTAAATTCACTATACAACTGGCCTGCAAGCGTCTTGTTATGCGCGATGACAAGCGTCGGCTTATTGACCTGCCGGATGACATTCGACATCGTGAACGTCTTCCCGGTACCTGTTGCACCGAGCAACGTCTGGTGCCTTTTTCCATCCTTGATCCCTTCGATCAATTTCTTGATTGCGGTAGGCTGATCCCCTTCAGGCTGGTATTTCGATACTAATTCAAACTGCTTCTCACTCATGCGACAACCCTCCGATTCTTAAATCTCACTATCAAACATTATAGCACAGGATCAGGAAAAAATAACAAGAAAAACGAACTTACATTCGCCTTTTTTCGCTGCTGGCCCTGTTATGTTAAATATTGGTGCCTATTTTGCGATTTCGCTCCCTTTCCACCGGACGATTCCGCAATCCTCCCCACTTGCACACGGATGTGGTGGCTTCTACGTTCACCACAGGACGTGTTTGTTTTTAGTCAAAGATCCTTTTATGTGCAGGCCACTTGAGGGGTAACGCCTGGTTCGCTTTTCCCGCACCAGTGCCGTGAATTTGCTTAAGGATTTGTAAAAGTGATTATACGTTCTTCAAGTGGATGAAACAACAGACATGCTTTTCCCGTCTATATAGATAAGGAAACTTGAAATCACGCATCACTGACTTGGAGGAACTGCTATGAAAAGATGGTTATATGGAGCTGTATTGATTGTCTGTATGTTTCTGTTCGCAAATTTCGTCATTATTCCCAACTTGCCTGGAAATGCAAATATGCCTGAAGAGGATATATGGGAGCAAGCGATCACTGGCTATATTGTCGATAAAGAAGATGAACGTATTCTTGTTTTGGAAGGAATTGAAAAGGAGCAATTAAAAGGTTTTGATCCGAAAAAGAGTGATGACTATCCTGTTGGAGGAGCCTATTGGTTCCATGTGGATTCATCACAATCCTATAAGGTCGGCCAGAAAGTAGCGGTTTGGCCAAAAGGGGCAATCGCAGAATCTTATCCTGCTCAGGGAGAAGCTGGAAGGATCAATATAATAGAAGATATCGAATAAAAGGAACGAAGGACTGTAATGGCGAATTGAACGGATAGACTATTAAAAATCGTAGGTGATAGAATGTCCAAATATTCAATTGAAGAGTTTGTCAGACAAACTTCCCAGGAGGATAAAGGTGAAGGTCTTTTCGAGCTCGAAACTCCCCGTATCCTGGAGATCAATCTTGACGGCAACATCTGGGCGAAGATGGGTTCGATGGTCACTTACCATGGGAACATCAAATTTGTCCGGGAAGGGATCCTTGAACATGGACTTGGCAAAATGTTCAAAAAAGCTTTGACCGGTGAAGGAGCCGCTCTCATGAAAGCGAACGGTTCAGGGAAACTCTATCTCGCTGACCAGGGAAAGAAGATTACGATCCTCCAATTACAAAATGATTCGATTTATGTAAACGGAAATGACTTGCTCGCATTCGAACCGTCAATCGATTGGGATATCAAATTGATGAGGCGCATCACCGGGATGATGGCAGGCGGTCTGTTCAACGTTCATTGCCAGGGGACAGGAATGATCGCCATCACGTCCCACTACGAACCGTTGACAATCCAGGTGTACCCGGGACGACCAGTCTATACCGATCCGAATGCCACCGTCGCATGGTCCGGGTCCCTCTCCCCTGATTTCCAGACGGATGTCTCTTTGAAAACGTTCTTCGGCCGAGGGAGCGGTGAATCGATCCAGATGAAATTCGAAGGCAATGGGTTTGTCGTCGTACAGCCATATGAGGAAATTTACATGCAGCAAAATAGTGGAAACTAGATATTTTTCAGCCGAAAAGTGGCCTTGAGCCACTTTTTCTTATTTATGGAAAATGAACGAGGTGGAACTCATGAATCCTTTCCTGTAACATAGAAGGAGTGGATATTGCTTTTTTAAGAAGGAGAACTTATGGAATTACTATATATCTTTCTTGGTTTCGCTGTCGGGATTTTATCTGGTTACTTCGGGATCGGCGGCGGATTCATTTTGACTCCCGTATTGATGTTGATCGGCTATGCACCCGTGGTCGCGATCACGACAAGCCTGTTATACGCGATCGGCTCTTCGGTTTCGGGCGTATGGGCACATTTTAAAATGAACAATGTCGTATGGAAGACAGCAGTCTTGCTTGGCTTAAGTGGTGTTGTTGCAACCCAATTCGCGAAACCATTCGTACTCTGGCTGGAACGGAACGGCTTCGATGAAACAATCATTCCAATTCTTTATGCTTTGATCATTGGTTATTTCGCGTATTCTCTCTTAAAGAAACCTGATAAGAAAATAACCGTGAAAATGGTAGAGTCAGGGCTTCTCAAAATAATAATCATCGGCTTCATCGGTGGATTTTTGTCCGCGACATTAGGGGTAGGCGGCGGATTTGTCATGGTACCGCTCATGATTTCTATCATGGGTATGGAATCTCGGAAAGCAGTCGGAACAAGTCTTGTCAGTGTATTGATGATCGTTACAGCAGGTTTCATCTCTTATGCGGTCACGATCGATATCGACTATCTACTTGGATTTATATTGGTTGCCGGAGCATTATTCGGTGGCCAGGTCGGGGCAAAATTAACATCATTCTATTCGAACGACCAGATCAAAAAATATTTCGGCCTACTTTACATTACGACGCTCGTCAGCATTTTGTTCGAATTGTTCAATCTTGACATTGCCGGTATTTCAACCCTTGGACTTTACATGATCATCCTGCTTGGTAAGTTTACAAAAGACTTGATCCAGCGCAGACATCAAAAGTCACTATCATAAGTTGGAAAGACAATACCTGAAAAAATAGTCAAAATCATATAAATGAGGGTAGAGGCTGACCCAAAAGTTTTGACAAAAGCTTTTATTAAAAATCAGCAGCCTCTTACCTGGATAGCGAAATGGATGTCCTCTAAAAAATCATCCCAAAATCGGAACTGACAGAACAGAGCGTCTGTTTCAGAAAAGACTCAATAATGGTAAACCCATGGAGAATTCTCCGTGGGTTTTTGTATTACTCTGTGTCTCTCTCCACTATGAGAAAAGGTAAAACACAAAATGAATACCACTTTTTCAAATGGATCTATATCAAATCAGGAACCCTCGACTAATTGTCATTCCCTGTATATATAGCTTCGGTCAAGGAGACAATGATAAACAATGATCATTTTTTGGGAAGGGACATCGAATCATGGATCCATTCATAAAAGAGTTGAAAGAAACGTTCATAAACAGTGATGATTTGTTTCTCCATGAGGAAGAAATCCTTGATGTTCCCGTTTTCCTAGTAGGATTCAAGACGTTGATTGATTTCACCAAAACCAAAGTGATCCTCCAAAAATATAGAGAAACCGCCATTTCCTCCAAAAAATCGATTGGGGAGCTATTGAATGAGATTGGTGAGGTCAAAGAGAAAGACGTAAAAGAAGCTGTTTCATTCCTCATGACGGGTAAATTGCTGATCGTCAGTAACAATCGTCGCAAATATGTCGTCATAGAGCCTGTTCCCAAAATGTTGAATCGGGCCATCGAGCCGCCTACGAATGAAAATGTGCTACAAGGTTCATTAAGTTCCTTCAATGAAGATATCGAAACCAACATTGGCCTGATCAGGAAGCAAATCAACGCCAGCAACATACGGGCGGAAGCCTTGTCGGTCGGTTCTGAACAGAAAACGAAACTGTCCATGCTCTATTTTGGGGGCCAAGCAGATAAAAAGTTGGTGGAGAAAATCAGGTCTTCGATTGAAAAGAACCAGGACCGAGAGATCAATAACTTGCAAAATCTAGCCAAAGCCTTAGGCTTTTCCGGTTGGTCTGTCATTTCAAAAGTCAATACAACTGAGCTGCCTTCCGAAACCGTTGCTTTCTTAAGAAAAGGAAGGGTGGCCTTATTTGTTGATCGTTACCCATTTGCGCTCATTCTGCCCTGTTTCCTATGGGATATGTTTACGCTCGAAAACGATCGGAACTATCCCATTCCCTTGATGGCTTCGATACGCCTGGTGCGGATCTTCGGCATTCTTATCTCATTGCTCATACCCGCTTTATATGTCGCCCTTGTAGCCGTCAATCCTGAGGTTTTGCGAATAGAGCTTGCGCTGAGCATTGCCCAAAGCCGGGAAGCCATCCCTTATCCTGCGCTGGTCGAGATCCTTCTGATGCTCATCATATTGGAATTGATCATTGAAGCGTCGGTCAGGCTGCCCAGTACCATCGGTCCGACCATTACAATGGTCGGCGGAATCATCCTTGGTCAAGCCGTTGTGGAAGCGAAACTGGTGAGTACCCTGCTGATTATCATCCTTGCAGCGACGACAATCGCAAATTCGACATTGGTAGGGATACAAAATTCCCTGGCCGTCCGTTTGTTCAAATATGTGTTGGTCATCCTGGCATCCATCTATGGTATTTTGGGGATATTGGGAGGGATCGTATTGATCAGTGCCTATTTCGCCAGCATTGAAACGTTCGGAATCTCCTATCTTAACTTGAATTACGCAAAGGAAGGAACCAAATATGGATAAGAGTCTTCATGTGGTTCTGATGTACCTTTTGGTCCATTTAGGCCTCATCTTCTTTTTATATCCCAATGATATCATCAGCAGCTCGGATGAGGGACAGTGGCTGCCGATTGCAATAGGGCTTCTCTTCCATTTTGTGTTGGTTTGGATTTATATGAAAGGATTGAGCTTTTTCCCGAAACAGAACATCATCCATATTTATTCCGAAATGGGCAGAGGCTTTGCGATATTTTTTCTCTTGCCGGTCTTTATGTATTTGATGTTGGTGAATATCATCGGGGTCCGCGCTTATTCTGAAATCATCACGATCATCTTTCTATCCAATACGCCTTCCTGGGCGATCATTATCCTGTTCCTTTCCATCTCAGGGTATTTGGCTGCAAAAGGAGTGGAAGTGATCTTCCGCACAGGGATCTTATTAGCGCTTATTTTCATCCCGATCATCTTTTTTGTCTCGATCGCTTCCTTTCAAAACGTGGACTGGCACTATCTGTTTCCACTCATCGACGACGATTTCCATTTTATGACGACCCCTTCTTATATGAAAAGTTTTTCTGCTTTCATAGGAGGTTTTCTGTTTCTTGGGTTTACTGCGCCCCACCTTACCTATGATCGAAAAAAAGTACTGATTGCAGCAGCACTCCTGATCCCGTTTTTTGTTTTGGCCGTTTATATTCCCGTTCTCACTTTCGGCCAGGGTACGGCTTCAAGGTTTATGTTCCCCTATATCATGACCGTCGATTCGACCTATATCAACTGGCTGATGTTCGATCGGGTTACGATGTTCTTCATCCTGTGTCTGGTCACCTTTATCATGCTTCACCTTTCGCTGTTATTATGGATGGCCTATCAGATTATGAATCACTGGTTTCCACATCAACCCTTTTATAGTGTCCTTCCATTCACCATTGTCATCTTCATCACATCGATCATGATCATTGATTGGAAGACGGTGGAACGACTGTTATGGTGGAATTCATTTTTACAGTTTTATGTACTATTGACCATTCCATTGTCCATTTATTTTATCGGACGCCGAAGGAAGGGACGCACATGAGAACCATTCCTGTAAAGCTATTGATCATATTATGTTCCGTCTTTCTATTGAACGGATGTTGGGACACCAAAGACATCAATCACCGCTCTTTGCCGATCGTAATGGGTGTGGCCATGGAGGATGACCAATATAACATTCATCTGCAAATACCAGATCCGGGTACGGATACGATGCAGGTCAGGATCGTGTCAGAAACCGGAGAAACAGTAAGCAAAGCCGTCGATAAACTGAGTGCCGATATGGAAAGCCGGATTGATTTGCTGCATGTGAAAGTGATTGTGATCGAAAAGGAGTTGGCGAAGGAAGGGGGCAAAGACCTCATCTCCGGATTTATGAGGGCACGCGAGGTTTCGCCAAAAGCATTGGTCGTGGTCAGCGATGAAGAGATTGAGTCGTTCTTTTCCAATTTGAACAATACGACGGATCCTCAAGGGACCACCCTCTTTGATTTTTTTGATAAGGATGCGGGATGGAGCCCGCAAATTGCGCTTACAAGAGTGTGGGAGGTCTATCGCAGTATTCATTCCTTTACAAGGGATGTTGCGCTACCCATTATAAAATCCGGTGACAGTACAGTTATTGATCACCTTGGGTCCGCCGTCATTAAGAATGGCAGAATGGTTGAACGAATCGATGAAGAAGAAACGCTGCTTATCAATGCATTCCATGAGGAAAGCACACATGGAAAAGTCGAGGTCATGGAAGAGGCGACCGTCCTGATTGTCGGCAATACGATGGATCATAAAAGCCGGTACATCGATCAAGTGCCTTACTTGAACAGTCAGCTGCATTTGAAAGTGGTCCTCTTGGAGACCAGAGGAAATCCAACTGACAAAGAAATACGGACTTCTCTAGAGACACAGCTCACAAATCGATTCAACGAGATGTTTACGAAGCTACAAGAGAGCAAGGCAGACGTTTTAGGGCTTGGCCAATACTTCCGGGAAATCCCTAGGGAAGAGCTGAAGAAATGGCGATCCGAGCACTATCCAAAATTGAAGATGGAATTTGAAGTCCATGTCGTCATCCGAAATGAAGGACAATTAAAATTAGGGGGTGATTAATGCCACTGTGAAGGTCATTATGCACTTGAGCAAGGAAGGGTCATTCGTCATTTTGACCGCAATTCGATAAGTTTTGAATATTCACCAATAAAAACCAACACGGCCCCTATGACAAGAATTCCAGCACCTAATGCAACTAAACTTTGTGACGCTAAACTTTCCATACTTTACCTCCAAGTTATTATATAACATAAATATGCCCGTTATTTTATATGGTGTCCGCAAATGGTGATTAGGTTGTTCTTATAAAGAAAAGCGAAGACGCCCTGGTTAACCACGAAGGTCACTGGAAGTCCGACGAGGAAGCTCGAACCAAACAAAGTTCGGTTCTGCGTGGGTAAACACTTTGACCTAAATCAATGTGTCGACCGCCGCAGGAGGACTGAAGTGATCCAAGTGGTTGGGCGATGGAGCTAGACATTTCTTCACCGCAACCAAAATTTTTATGCTTTCTTATCCTTTAAAAAGAAGCCTACCCTTATGACGGATAAGCCCTTTTTGTACAATATAAAGATGAATAGAACGCAGATCCTTTAGAGAGATCCCGATAATCTAAAAGAATTTCCTTGGATTGATCGCATTGGACTTACTTGGATTCCATTGTCCTTTGTGAATTTCAAAGTGTAGATGCTGTCCAGTTGATCGACCTGTATTCCCCATAATTCCAATCTTCTGTCCTTTTTGAACAGATGAACCATTTCCAACGTATCGATCTCTTAAATGAGCATAAACTGTTGTATAGGTTTGTCCGTTGAGATAGTGGGCAATAAAGATTACATTTCCATAACTGCCAGAGTAATAGGATTTAATGACTGTTCCAGATGCAGACGCCACAATAGGAACCGTACCACCTTTGGCAATGTCAATTCCAGGGTGCATTTTTCCCCATCGTTGTCCGTACCCAGACGTAAAATAGCCAGCTGATGGTTTGATGAACATTCCGCCATTAGGAGCAGATTTTTTAGTTGTTTTAGGCGTTTTAGATGTTTTATGACTCTTACTGCTAGTGTTAGAAGATTTTTTCTCTACTTTTGCAGTTGCGCGTTTTTCAGCTGCACGCTTCTCTGCTGCTCGTTTTTCGGCAGCGCGCTTTTCTGCTGCACGTTTTTCTGCTGCACGTTTTTCAGCCGCTCGCTTTGCAGCTAAACGTGCTGCCTCTTCCTGGCGACGCTTTTCAGCTTCAAAAGCCGCTTGTTGTTTTTGAAGTAGATCCGATTCATCTTCCAAATTACCGAGTTCCTCATGCATATGCTCTTCTTCTTCTTTCAACTCACTCAATAATTCATTTTTACGATCTACTTTTTGTTTCAAGCTTTTTTTCAAGCTTTCCAGTTCCTTCATCTGCTGATTCAAAACTTCAAGCTTTTCTTCGACCTTCATCTTCGTCTCTTCAAGTTTCATTTTATCAGCTTTGTGTGCTTCAAGGATTTCTTTATCCTGTTCTGCAATTTCATTCAATGCAAACACACGATCAAGGAAATCCCCAAAACTTTTTGAACCAAGCAATACTTCTATGTATTGTACAGAACCACCATTTTCATACATTCCTGTTACGCGATCCTTCAACATTTTATCACGCTCTTCAATCCTCTTAACCAATACGTCAATTTCAGATTTGAGCTTTTCGATATCTTCCTTTGTCTTTGAAATTTCTCCCTCTTTGGTATCAATTTTGTTCTCGGTCTCCGACACTTGTTGATCAAGTTTTTTTATTTCTGCATCAAGTAAGTCTTGATTGTGTTTTATTTTTTCAATTTCTACTTTTACCTTATCTCGGTTACTTTTATTTTCTTCCCGTTTCTCTTTAACTTCATGAATCTTTTCCTTCAATGACTCTGCATGGGCATCTTGTCCCCCTAAAGAACTGAATCCTCCGAATAACAAACTAGCAGATGCCAGGACTGCAATCGTATTCTTTTTCAATCTTTCATCCCCCCATATACTTAAAGACTATGTAGAAGTTTGAGCTGACCGATTATGGGTTTGCAAAAGTTCCACAAATAAACCTAAAAAGTATTGACTACCACAATCGAAAACCCCTTGTATACTATACTAGAAAATTTTTAGCAAAAAAACAGTCTATAAGTCCAATAATTTTAAATCCAGTAATGAATTTGTCCTAGATTTTCAATTGTAAGTATTAATATGAAAGGTTTTGCAATAGCTCCCATTTTGATAGTGAATAAGTGAGGGATGTTATATTTCATAAAATTTGACCATCATTTTTGAGGTTTAGTGCTTGGACTGAGGATTTTTTTGTCTGTTTTTCAACGTTAGTTTCTATTTAAATAAAATAAATGCGTCCAACTAAAATACTAAGGGTACACTAATCATAGTTGCCCCTTTTTCGGAAGCTTATGTTTTAAATTAGTTAAGGTAGTGAAGATAACTTTACTTTATCTATGTTTGTATTATCTTTCAGGATAATTGAATTTAACCCTTTATCAGTCATCATTTTTAAAATCTCTGGTTTGCTTTCCTTTTCAAAGGCTAGAATTCCATTTAAACATCTTCCTGAGCATACTATGAGTTGGAACATAATTTGCTTTTTCTAATCCAATACATTAGTTAGTACCAATTATTTCAAATTGGTTAACCAAACTCAACCGTTTATTTCATTAAATAGATTTTCCTTATACAAACTAAAAGAAATAGCAAATATTTGATTTGCTACGAACTCAATCACTTTTATATTTTTATTTCAATTCAATTAAAATACCACCTGTTTCTATCATCCTATGTTAAAATGTGGGCTGCTTTTTCTACAAAACATTAAACTTAATAGAGTTCCAAAATGGAGGTGTTCACCATGAAAAACTTGTCTTCCCTATTCTTTGTTGTCTCAGTTATCTTCTTAATCGCAGCTTGTTCTGATTCAACTCCGACTACATCAGAGGAGGACAAAAAGAAATCCGAAGCCGAACAGGAACACGAAGCGGCAGATAAGTCCAAGGATCAGGAGAAAAAAGACTCCAAGCCAATCCAGCCATTTGAAGCCTTAAAGCCATCTGATGGTACGAAGCCCCTAAATGAAAAGCTGTCTAAAGAAGAGCAAGAGAAGATGCCGGCGGCAGAAGCATATGGGAACGATCGTACGAGGTCGGTTCCTGTTGGGCAAACCCTTGTGAATGGAGCGAAGGATGAAAGTGATGGTCCTTTGAAAAACAACCGGATCGTCGCCTTTTATGGCCATCCTAACTCTGCTAATATGGGGATACTTGGTGAAATGGAACCCGAAGCCTTGATGAAAAAGTTAAAAGAACAGACGCAGTCTTATTCAGATGCTAATCCCTCTAAACCAGCCATTCCGGCCATTGAACTGATCACGACAGTTGCTCAGCGTAACCCAGGTCCTGAGGGGAAATACTACCGTATGACACCTGAGGATGATATTGAAAAGTATGCAAAGCTTGCCAAGGAAAACAACGCCCTTCTCCTGCTGGATGTGCAGCTAGGTAAGGATTCTGTCCTGAATCAAGTGAAGTTAATTGAAAAATGGCTGAAGCGTCCTTATGTTCATCTTGCCATCGATACGGAATTCCATGTAGGTGAAGGAGAAACGCCAGGGATGGACCTTGGCCAGGTGAACGGGGCTGAAGTCCAAAAAGCGGTAGAATATTTATCGAAGCTCGTTGAAGAAAATAACTTACCGGATAAAATTGTACTTGTTCACCAATTCACGGATAAAGCCATCACGAATAAAGAGGCAATCAAGCCGACCAACAATGTAGAAGTGGTACTTAATTATGATGGATGGGGGCCAGCCTCGACAAAACAGTCACTTTATCGGAAATTTGTCAGAAATGAGACCTCCCAGTATGGTGGATTTAAAATCTTTTTGAAAAAAGATGAACCTATCATGAAACCAATGGACGTTATAAAACTTGATCCCAGCCCTGCGATTATTAATTATCAATAAGAATAAGGTGTCTGATCCCGCTAGGAGCGCAGGACAGGCACCTTAAATGCTTAAAAAGAAATAGCGTCTATCTCTTGATGAAATAGGCGCTAGCTCCACTTTTTATTCACTTTTTTCCCAATGCGGGCTGAAAAATATCCCCCGATCAGCATTCCGATGATTCCTGTTACGATCGTCCAGTAATATTCAAAATCCATAAAGATAACGATCATGATGACAATGCTTAGTCCGATGGCCACCCATCGATTGTATGTAACCCGTACAAGAAACGGTATAAGTATAATGGGCAAGATCAATGCCCCGAAAATTTCAATCATTATGCAGAAAGACGCCCCCTCAAAACAAGTGACTTCAGTTGGAATTCACGATTCCATGTCCATTATACGCTCTAAAGGTGGGGCAGTTCAATCTAATAAGATGAAAACCGCCCAGCGGACGGTTTTGTCATCTATATTTTAAGCGTCTCCGATTGCAATACCGGTAAACGTCACTGGACCGATTACTGACGCCTGGTCCAGGAGACCAGCCGGGTTTGTCAATTCAACTGTCGGAGAATACACTTGTTGCCCAGCCGGTACGTTGAAATCTACTGCATTGAATGATACAGTCCTACTGTGGACAGGCGTGTAAATCTTTCGACAAAAAGATAGATTACGAGAAGGATATGGAACTATTTTAGAGAAAATAGTTTCTATTATAAAAAGGAGTTGATTCAATGATCAAAAAAGAACGAACCGAGCCTGTGAAAATTCATAAATTGGAAGCGCTATTACGCCGATTACCTCCCTCACATCAGAAGTACCCACTAATAGAAAAAGAGCTGGCCATGTGTAAAGCTGGTTATCGAGGTGAGCAAGCACTGGATTTTTATTTAGAGTATCTCCCCGAAGATGACCACATCATTTTCCACGATTTAAGGCTTTTCGACACCCGCTACTATTTTCAAATCGATACGTTGCTTGTCACCCCTATTTCATCCTCATCGTTGAAGTGAAGAATATCGCAGGTAAAATCAGGTTTGACGAAATCAATCAGATGGTCCGGACGAAAGATGGTATGGAGGAAGGATTGCCTGACCCATTTCTTCAGCTTCAATGGCATAGTACAAAATTGTCCCATTGGCTGCACCTTCATGATCTTCCCCACATCCCGATCGACCACATCGTAGTCATCAACCGGCCCTCGACCATTATAGAAACCACTGAATATACACCCGTAAAAATAACCCACAGTGTAAACCTCCCTTTTGAAATCGAAGCCCTCAATAGAACCTTTCCAGAAGCGACCTACAACAAAAAACAACTGCGGAAACTCTCCAATCTACTGCTCAAAAAACATACTCCAAACGACCCGAACGTCATGAAACAATTCAAAATCCAACCTGAAGAATTGTTGCCAGGCGTTTATTGTACGAAATGTAAAACCCTGGCGATGGAGAAAGACATTATGGCCGCTGGATCTGCAGCGAATGTTCGTTCATCTCGGGAGATGCGCATTGCGAAGCGCTAAAAGATTATCGGATGTTGGTGAATTCTTCGATATCGAATAGGGAATTGAGGAAGTTTCTTAGTATTTCATCCAGTTATATTGCTAAAACACTCCTTCGATCTATGAATATACCTTCTGAGGGGACTAAAAAGGGACGAAGATATAAGCTCACATTTTAGAATTACCGATATATTCTTTATTTGCACCGATAAAATTTGGATTTGCACCGATAAATTTCGAATCCGCACCGATATATTTTGAGTTTGCACCGATAAATTTCACATCTGCTACGATATCTGTTGTTGCCGTTTTTCCGCTCCGGCTCCACCCCTTTCCCATAAAGAAAACTCGGGATTTGCCAAGCCTTGGCGAAGGCTGAGCCTTAGCTGCACTTATACTTCGTTCGTAAACTTTTCTGTTACGTCGGTTAGCTACATCGCTAAAAGTTATACTTTCTTAACGTATAAGAAAAAACCGTCCACGCGGACGGTTTAATGGACTTTTTTCGGATTCATATAAAGTAAAAATGCTGCTTGCTTATCGTTCCTTCTTCTTTTCCGGATCACGTCACTGCAATCCAACCAATCGATATGCTGCAATTGCAAACTCAACTCTGCATCGATTTCCTTTTCAATCTCTTTCATAAGCTGATCCGTTTCTTTGACAGAACGTCGGAAATACTTCGCTGCTTGATGGAGAGGAGAATGTTTTTTCATCAAGGTCATGAATTGATCCGCAGTATCAGATTGTTGTGCCAAAGAATCTTCCAGCCCAACTATGAATTTGTACAGATCACGCTTATAACCGGGTAAAGTCTCAACGATTTCCCTCGCCAACATTTCAGACAAATAATCGTTCATCTTGATCTCTCCTTGCTCTGAAGACATTTATTTGCCTGTTTTCATGTTATATTTTTTCAAGAAACGTTCTGCACGACCACCGCGGTCTGAGAACTTCTGTCTTCCAGTATAAAAAGGATGGGTATCTGAGCTAACCTCAACCTTAATTAATGGATACGTGTTTCCATCTTCCCACTCGATCGTTTCAGATGAAGACATGGTTGAACCTGTTATAAATTTAAACCCGCTGTTCGTATCCATGAAAACCACTTGTCGATACGCTGGATGTATTCCTTTTTTCATTTCAATCTCTCCTTACCGTTTGAATGAGTTAAATCGCTGCTAGCCTTTCAGCAATTTTTCTAGCTCCAGAAATATTTCTGGAGACAGGCCCTATTTCAAGTTCAGCTAAAGCCCCTGCTACATGCAATCCCTTGCCCCATTCCAGTTCTGGAGAGACAATCGGGAAACCGCATTTTGAACATTTGAGGCCATGTTTTTCGATTGTCCTACTTAGCCACTCCTTACCAGGAAGTGAACCTTCAACCCCCGTGGCAAGAATGATATGGGAAGCTTTCAGCTGAACTCCATTTTGAAACTGGAAGAGGAGCTGGGAATGTTCATCTATGGAACAGTTCATCACTTCTCCCGTAACAGTCATCAATCGACCTTTTCGTTCTAAATGTTTTTGCTTATGAAATAAATGCTGGGTTATCGATCCTTTATGCCTTGCCTGTGTAATGATCTTTCTCCGTTCATCAAAATCTTCCACCCTATAAAATTTCCGCATGTATTTAGGGCCCACCCAGCCTGGATCACTATCGAATTCATGAACCCTGTTTGGATGCCGTTTAACCTGTATAACCGGAACATCATCACAAATTTTATTTATTAAGTGAGCAGCAGTAATGCCTCCCCCTATGATAGCAACAGGCACGGATCCACTTTCCATTGCAGGCAGGTTTTTATCAAAGATATGGAAGACCTTTTCAGGGTACTGTTCATTCAGTTCTTTTGCCCAGCCTGGATAAGAAGGCTGATCATTGACGCCTATTGCTAAAACAACTCTCTTCGAAGGGACAGATTGACCATCGCTTGTTCGTACGATCCAATGATTATCTTTATACTCCAGCTCATTTACATATCCAATCTTCCAGGCTTTATGCAATTGAATTTCGTTAAAAGTGTGATGGCAATGATGATTGAACAACTCTAAATGAGGTTTCTGGTAGTACCCATGGAATGCATTATCAAAATTATTACGCTTGGCGTATCGTTCAAGGCTGGATGGATGTATATCAACATGATGGACGACTGGAGAACGAAGGTAATCCATTCCGATTCTTGAAGTAAGCTGTCTCCACCTTCGCATCGGAACTGGTGATGGATCAATGATCTGAAGCCGTGGTACGTCTACCTTCCTATTTTTCAGCAAGAACGTAGCTATGGTACAACCATGGATCCCTCCACCGATTATCAGCCATTCCTTCATAGATAGTCTCTCCTTCTAAGGTGTTACCAGCTTGATTTTTTAACGCCTGGAACTTGGCCCTTATGTGCATACTCACGGAAAGCAATCCGGGACATCTTGAACTTTCTTAAGTAGCCTCTCGGTCTTCCCGTTACCTGGCATCTATTGTTCAAACGTGTTGGAGAAGAGTCTCTTGGCAGTTTTCTTAGTGCCTCGTAATCCCCCTCTTCCTTCAACTTTTTGCGGATTTCAGCATATTTCTCAACGAGTTCTTGTCTCTTTCTTTCCTTAGCAACCTTTGATTTTTTAGCCATATCTATTAGCTCCTTTCAACAAAAAATGACTATTAATAGTAATCATTACGATTTAGAATCGACAGGCCTGCCAATATAGATTCGACCCGCTGGTTTAAATCGTAACTATTACGATTTATTATCGTTTACCCATTATATCTTCTTCTTGGTGAATTGTAAACCTTTAAACGATCGACGCTTTTCATGGCATCAAGAAAGACGGAGTTGCCCCAAAATAATCGTGAAAGGTACTACCGACACACCATACTTTTCTCAAAATGTTGATAGGATCGGTTAGTATCAGACACTTATGGGACAGCCCCGCCTGCTTATTTATCCAATTGTCATCAGCCAACTACTTTTTTTCGTTTGGCGTTTTCAGGCTGTGAGAATAAGAGGCCAAGTTCGTGGTGTTCGTTTTGATACAGGGAACGTTGGACGAACCGGACATCATTGTTGAAATTAAGTACTTCAAGTTTTACGAAATTCGCGCTGCTCTGTACTGCTCCGTAAAAATCTTCAACCCTCTCCATCTTTTTTCCGTTCACTTTGATGATCCGCTCCCCGATCGAGATGTTCATTTTAGATGCAGGGGAGCCTGGGATAATCCCTAATACCCGCAGTCCTTCATTCATTGCACTGAAGTAAGGGGCACTCTTGACTTCCAACTTCCTGTAATAAAGGATCAATGCATTGCGCCCAACTAGCGCAAGGCCGACAATAATAATGCTGAGCATCTCCAAATCAAAAGTGAGAAGGACGATAGAACCGGCAAGCAATAGGATCCCAAGCCAAAAGAACCGGATTCCGATACTTTTTACGATTGGTTCTGGCATCGACTGGGAGACGACATGGTGGAATCCGATCGCAAACGGAGCGAGTGCGATACCGACACTCGCCTCACCGATTTGCAGCAACGGGAACCAGTTTGAAGTCGCCACAACAGACCCTGGGACGAGCATGAATAGAGGAACGAGCCAAATCCGACTGATGACGTGGGCTCCGATTCCTTTACCTCTTTTACCCCGTAACAAGATCGGGGACGTATTTTTTACGCCGATCGCCATAATAAGAATGCCTTCCGCTACAACCAAAGCAGCGATTAAAAGGGCAATCATACCGAGAGAAGCTCCTTGCAAATCCACCAGCCAACTATCTATAATCCGCACACCGGTTGTGAATGACGGCATATAAGCAGCGGCAAGATAGGTCAACCCTCCAGCAAACACCGGGTTGAAGTAATTTTTACGCAATGTCAGCCCGAGTAATATGTAGAATACAGACATGACAGCGATGACGCCGATTGGCAGATACAAACCGGTGAACACGCTAAATATGGAAAAAATCAACCCTAGCAAGAGTCCCGGTCCAATCCCCTTAACAAAGTCGTCCATCGTATCAAATACCCGCACGTGAAAATCACTACGCTCTCTTTTAACACGGGTAACCGCATGGAATCCGATCAATACTACTATCACGTAAAGAAGTGGATTGAGAAAGAACCAACCCATTCCCTTAAGTACATTCCACAATATATCTTGCATTTTCCAGCCTCCAAAAATCTATCGTTTGTCTATTTTTTTTATCACGTGATCAAGCTTGCGCTCAATTTCTTTAAGACGGTTTTTCTTATGCCGAATGTATGTAATTAAAAATACTATCCCTGAGATGATACTAAGAACCATCAAAAACGCTAACAATTGGTACACAATATCACCTATATATATATCCATAACCTTCCTCCTATAGCATTCGAAAACGAACACAAAATAAAATCCGTAGAAGGGAATCTTCTACGGATATATTCGACAGTCGAAGGTTTCATCCTGCTATTACTTTTCGAATAAAACTTCAATTGCCGTCTGAAGCTGTTGGTCATTCTTTCCACTATCGATCTTTTCAAGAAGCTTCTGTTCCATCAATGATGCGGTCTTTTTATCCACTTTACCAGTTGCCTTCACTTTATTGGCGTTCTGGAATGCCTTCACAGCTGTTTCCGTTTTATTATCGTAGTATCCATCATCCCTGCCAGGATTGAAACCTAGTCCCTTCAAGATCGTCTGGACATTTTTCACCTGTTCTCCTGTCATATCATACGACAACGGTTTTTCAATCGAAATCGGGCTTGCCCGATAAAAGCCTGGTTGCTGTTGTTTTACTGTCGGCTCGACACCTTTCTTATGGATCCAGTTGCCATCAGGCGTCAACCACTTGAACATCGTCAGCTTGATGCTGCTGCCATCATCCATTTCGACCGCCTGCTGGACGGTTCCTTTTCCGAAGGACTTTTCACCAACGACCTCATATCCACCTGCTTCTTTTAAAGCAGCGGCTAAAATTTCTGAAGCAGAAGCACTTCCACTGTCGATCAAGCCGACAATCGGGTAATCCTTTTTCTTGCTCGTGTCTGAGAAGAATCGCTGCTTTTCTCCATCTCGCGATTCAATTTGGACGATCGGCTCATCTTTCGTGATGAACAACTTGCCGATGTCTTGAACGGCGTTAAGGAAGCCGCCTGGATTACCACGGACATCGAGGATCAGCCCATCTATTCCCTTATCCTCAAGCTCCTTCAACTGTTTTTCAACATCAGAAGCCGTATCTTCTGAGAAGGATGTGATCTTTAGATGCCCGATTTTTTTCCCATCGTTTTCAATGATATCAGAGTACACTGTCTCAATTGGAATTTCATCACGCTTCACATCGATGGTCAACTTGTCATTGACCCCTGCCCGTTTGATTTCAAGCTTCACTGTCGTCCCTTTTTTACCACGTATCTTCAGCACCGCATCGTATAGATCAAGTCCTTTTGTGCTTTTACCATCAATGGTAATGATCTGATCACGCGGCTTCAAACCTGCTTTTTCAGCGGGGGAATCCTCGAATGGTGCCACGACTGTCACATATCCATCCATCATCGTAACTTCTGCACCGATTCCTTCAAAAGATGACTCTAATGTATCATTGAATTGCTCTGCTGTCTTGGCATCCATATAAACCGAATAAGGATCATCCAGTGTATTGATCATGCCCTGTATTGCCCCTTGGAGAAGCTTATCCTCGTCAACATCCTCTACATATTTCTCCGATATGAGCTCATATGTCTGTTCGATCTTGTCGAAATCTTCACCTGCGCTGGAGCTCCCCAATTTGAGATCTGTGCCATTTTCAGTTCCTTTTTCTAAAAGCGAGGAACTATCTTCATCTGAGAACAAAGTCATTCCTGCATATGTTCCGCCGGCTCCGACAGCAAGTGAACCTGCTACTAATAATGCCACCACTTTACCTTTCACATTCATTTCATCACCCCATCGTGTTTGCAGGAAAAGGCATCACACCTCAAAGATGCGATGCCTTCTCACATGAGTAAGGTCCCCCTAAGTCCGTGCCATTTCACTTACTCGATATACTATATGAACAGCTTGTATACTTTATGTGTGGAAAGAACACAATATGCATTTACATTAATGGTTCTTATCGAAAAATTTCTTTTAACGCAATCCGCGACACTCCTGCAGGAAAAGCAATCCAGGCGTAACCCTGTTGCGAGGCTTGTTGATCGCCTCCATGGAAAGGGAGGGAATATCGTAATTCAAGTATAACTGAGTTAACGTATAAGCTAGCTTCATACTACTACACAACCCTAAATCTAACAAGGAAATTAGTATTATTTTATACAAGAATCCGTAAGAAGCCGATTTAACTTGTAAACTAGCTATCCGTTCCTTCTTCAAACCCCAATTCTTTTTTCAATTGGGTCCGGACCTCATTCAATTGCTGCTCATCAAGCTGCAAGTAATAAGTCGATCCAGGCTGGTAATCATACCCTTCCAATTGGAGTTTATTCACCTCTTTAATGCTTGTGATATAAGGGACGTAAGAGAGAACCTCGTTAAAAGAGAGATTCAAAGAAAAGTTGCCTTCAAGGCTGTCCAATAAATCATCGTATTTTGATACTGAAGAAAAGGATTTCATCTTATTGATACTGGACTGGATGATTTGCATTTGGCGTTCGCCCCTCTTAAAGTCGGAATCCGCTTTACGTGTACGTGCAAAAGCTAAAGCCTCTTCTCCATTCAACTTTTGATCGCCAGTATTCAATACGACTTTTCCATTCGTTTCCTTTGCAATCTGATCGACGACGTATTGATCTTCGATATCGATCTTGACTCCACCGAGTTCATTTATTGCTGTTTTAAAGGCCTGGAAATTCCCGCGCACAACATAATCCACTGGAATATCAAGCAGTTCTTCAGTCGTCTGGACCGTCAACTCCATTCCACCCCTTAAATGGGCATGGGTGATTTTATCCATCCCGTAGCCTGGAATATTCACATAGGAATCCCTCGGAATACTTAACATTGTCAATGTTTCGTCCGTTTTATTGAAGGTTGCCACGATCAAAGCGTCTGAAAGGGCGCCCTTTGCCTTTCCTTCACGGCTGTCAATGCCGACAAACAGCATGGAAAAATTATCTTTTTTGGGGTTGACGGTTTCTTCCCTTTTATCGGATTTCTTTCCCCTGTCTAAAGAAACCTGAGCGTTATCTGTTACCTCTGATGCTTTCGTATACAGATAACCTGCATATGATAACGGCACGAGCAGTACAACAAACAGCGTTATGAACAAGAATCTGATTACTCGTCGTTTTTTTCTCCGTCTACGAAATCTTGGTCCCATCAAAAACACCTTTCCGATATTTTTACTAAGAATTGTATAGAACGTTTACTAGTTCTGATTAACGCTGAAAACTCTGGATTATGTTAAAGAACACTCCCATCCTATTGTACATGAGAGTGTTCTTTGACCTAACCCCATATCAGATGAAAAATCTTAAAAGTTTGTTCCATCTTATGTCATCAAAGACTTATCTATTCAGCTTATCAAGTTGCTCTTTTACAACCATTAACAACCGACTGGAATCATTCAGGCCAGCAACCTTTTTGAACGTTTCGATGAATCCAAGCTTTTGTATGGAAGCTTGAAGTTCCATCGCTTCATCATCATCTGGATGATCGTAACATAAGGCCACCGCGATGACTTTTCCAAGATAGATCGGATTCTTTCCGACAATTTCTAAATAGTCAATCGCAGGTCCGACCAGACGATCTTTAGCTCCCAACTTACGTTTTGGCGCTCTGGCAACACGTGTTACTTCATCAGAAATATGCGGGTTCAAGAAACGGCCGATGATTTTTTCAATGTAAGCCCGGTGTTCTTCAGTTCTGAACTGGTATTTTTGGATTAAAACCTCTCCAGATTCTTGGAGAGCTTGTCGGACATCATTTTGGATGATTTTATCTTCCATCGCTTCCTTTATCGTTTGATATCCTTTTCGATAGCCTAAGTAGGCTGCAGCTGCATGACCCGTATTTACAGTGAACAATTTGCGTTCAATATAGGGAGTAAGGTCATCGACAAATGTGATTCCTGCAATATCCGGCTTCGCACCTTTCATTCCCTTCGTTTCCACTACCCACTCGTAATAGGGCTCAACCTTTACAAGCAGCGGGTCATCATTGGATTGGAGCGGGACGATCCGATCAACAGCTGCATCCGGAAAACCGATGATATCCTCTAATGAATGTTTCGTATCTCGCTTGATGTTTTTGTACACATAGTCCTTCAAAAGAGTACTGCCACCAATCATATTTTCACAAGCTATGACATTCAGCTGCCTACCCCCCTGGGCCAATCGTTTTTGCAATCCTTTCCCTAATAAATCGGATATGATAGGCAGGATATCCGGACCTACAGCTGTAGTGATGAGATCAGCCTCAGCAATTGAATCAATGACTGCTTCCGGGTCCTTCAGGCTATTCAAGCCACTGATTCCGTTTACTTCAATGGTTTCATCATTTCCAACAAGCTCAATCGTGTAAGAGCCTCGACGGTTCAATTCATCGATCAATTCAGCATTCACATCCACAAAGACCGTTTGAAAGCCTGCTTTTCCTAATAAGGCACCGATGAATCCACGTCCAATATTACCGGCACCGAAATGGATAGCTAACATGTCAGTTCACCTCATCAAATATAGAAATGACTTCTTCTGCTGTTCTAGCTTGAAGAATTTTGTCGATATTCGCTTCTTCCGAGCAGACAATCGCGATTTTTGAGAGGATTTCTAAATGCTCATCCCCTTTTCCTGCAATACCGATCAACAATTTCACAATATTCCCATCACCAAAATCCACACCATCAGGAACGGTGACAATGCTTAACCCTGTTTCCTTGACAGATTTTTTCGCCTCATCTGTCCCGTGTGGTATCGCCACAAAGTTTCCCATATAAGTAGACGTGATTTCTTCTCTTTTCAACATTTCACCAATATATCCTTGTTCTACATACCCTTGATCGTAAAGGATTCCCCCTACAAAACGAATGGCTTCTTTTTTGTTTGGAATCTTCGTATCCAAAACGATATTTTCAGCAGTTAAGATCGTATCAGACATTTTCATTTCCCCTTTATGATAGTTTTTCTTCTAAGAACCGATGCAGCTGATTGGCTACATACCGGTCAATTTTTTCAGCATTTTTCGATTGAAGGATCTGGACACTTTCTGAACTCTCCACAATCAATGAACTAAGAAAACTCAATACCTCCAGTCCTTCCTTATGAATATTTGCCGGCGCAAGCATGAGTAAAATCGTATGAATCTCCATAGCGGTCTGGTCCATGCTCTGAATTGAAATAGGCTCCGCCAGAATTTGAACCGTAAAGATCGGTTGTTTGATCTGTCCATGCCTTGCATGAAATAAAGCAAGCTTCGTGCCAGTAATTCCAAGACCACCTAGTTGCTCACGTGTCAATAGTGCTTCCATAACGGAATGGCCGTCATCGATATACCCTTCCGTTTCAAAATGCTGACACGTTACTTCCAATATTTCTTCATAGGTCCCCATAGGATGATGCTTAACCTTCATGGCGTTCAACAATTGATCGACTGCTTCTGCATATTTATGGATCGCTTCAACAGAACCCCGGATTTCCTTTGCTGTTTTATCGGAGAACGGTTTCCTTCCTTCATCAAAATTTTTTATTTTAATTGATTCAGAGATCCGCATCTTCCTTAGTACATGCGCGATTTTATGGATATCTGAAGTGGGAAGCATCGGATTGACTTGGATGTACTGATTAATATCGGACAAAGCAATCGTTGAAACAATCAGGTCGTACCGAGTTGTATCCAACTTTTCCAGCTCGAATAACGATCGATGCTCGATTTCTTCAATTTCTTTGAATTGTCTAGTTAATTTTGCCGCTAATATTTTCGATGTTCCGATCCCGCTCGAACAAATGACCAATACTCTCAGTCCTCGATAGTCTTCCATACTCAAAAGAGCAGAAGCGAAATGCATGACAAGGAATGCTATTTCCGTCTTTGGAAAATGATATGGAAACACCTCATGGGCTGATTCCTCTACAATTTGAAAAAGGTCTTCGTAATCACGTTCAATCTGATCTGTTAACGGATTTTCGATCTCCTTATTTTCCTGAAGCCGGTATAGACTTGGTTTCAAATGACTGACCAGATCATTCAGAAGGTGATCAGACTGGTTAAAATCCACATTTATTCTCTCGGAAACAAGTTCGATCAGCTGCTTTGCTTTGAAGGCCATCATCAGATCCGTCTCTTCTGAAAAATTCTCACCATTACGCACTTTCGCTCCTAAAAGATGGGTGGTGATATACCCCATTTCTGCCTCAGGAATCGTGATCTTAAAAACATCCTCCAGCTGCTCGATCAAATTTCGCGCTACACCGAACTCTTTCGTCGACTTGAGTTTTTCCAGCTGTTCGAGAGGCATACGGATCGTCTCTCCTTGTTGGATCCGTTCCAATGCCAATGCCAGATGGATCACCAGCGCAATATACGCACTATCTACTAATTGGTTTTGTAAGGAATTGCGGATGGCATCGACACTCTGTTCAATGATCTTCAGCTTCTCTTTACTGATAAGTCCCAAAAGTTGTTCAGACAATGTGTTGGCCGTTGCCGGAATCGGTTTTGCTATCTTTTCACGCAAAAGGGACAAAAGGTTTATTTCATCTGTATGCTGCATGATCAGATACCCGATCGCTTCCCTGATATGTGTTTCATCCCCTTGAATTTCAACGCCATAGCCACGCCTGCGAATCAAAGATAACTGAAAACTCTCTAACGAACTTTCAATCTTATCCAAATCATTACTGATGGTAGCGACCGTTACTCCTAATTCATCAGCAAGAGTGAATAATTTTACAGGGTCATTCGCTTCCAATAACTTCAAAAGGATCAATGCCTGCCTTTCACTTGGCGTATAATCTGCCTGTATTTGTTGATGGATAATGGATAAAAGCGAATTGCGATTCCTTACAGAGGTGATTAATTTCAACCCACTTCCAGCTTTTTTGTCGAGTATGATTCCATGAGACTTCAGAATAGGTTCCAATCCTTTAAGGTCCCTGTGAATGGTTCTAGAGCTGACACCAATCTGATCGGCAATCTCTCTTATTGGAATTTCATCCTTGGTCCGTAACAAAACATCCAATATTTTTCGTTCCCTGGCTGTAATATACAACAGTCAATCACCTCCTCTGTTTGACAAAATTTGAATTTCAAGACCCTGTTTAAGTCAAATTTTACGTTTTCCACCCTATATATATCAATGAAAACTAAATGTAATACCGTCTGATCTATTGTTGACAAAATTTAATTGGGATATGCCCCACGGTTGATTTTACCCACATACAAAACGAAAGAGCTGACCCATTAGTACACCATTGTTTTGGGACAGCTCAGCTCCTAGTATTTTTTTCAATCTTTCTTCAATTCATTGACCAGTTCATCGTATTTAGGGCTGTTCAAGAAGTTATCGACAGAAATATGGTGTGCCTCAGGAACCTTTTGGATCGCCCGCTCGGTCAGATCCTTATGGGTAATGACAATGTCCACATCTGCAGGAAGATCATTGATCGCCATATTGGTGACATTGATCTCAATGCCGGCTTTCTTGAATTTATTTTTCAATAATGAAGCTCCCATTGCACTGGATCCCATCCCCGCGTCACAAGCAAAGATGATCTTATCGACATTTTCCTCATTGACACTTGGCACTTCATTCGTATCTCGATTGACAGGCTCATCAGTCGTAGTTACTTCTTCATCATCTTTCCGGGAAATCAATTGATCAGAAACCTGGCTTTTCTTTCCTTTCATTGCTTCCATCCGGGTAGTCGCTTCTGTAAGGCCTTCTTCATCCTGCTTACTCGTTCTTAAAATGACTGAAGCAACAACAAAAGATACCAATGTAGCAACCAGTACACCTAAAACGACACCAGCAAAGTTCCCTTTCGGTGTCAAGGCCATTAGAGCGAAGATACTTCCCGGAGAAGGAGTGGATGTAAGACCGGCTCCGAAAGCTGCGAATGTTGCTGTTCCACTTACCCCTCCAGCCATGACAGCAAGGACTAAAGCTGGTTTCGATAAGATGTAAGGGAAATAGATTTCATGAATTCCACCAAGGAAATGGATGACTGCGGCACCAGGAGCGGTTTGTTTGGAGATCCCTTTACCAAATACCATAAAAGCTATCAGGACACCTAGCCCTGGGCCTGGATTAGTTTCAAGTAAGAATAGGATCGATTTACCGACCTGCTGTGCCTGATCGACTGCAAGTGGACTCAAGATTCCATGGTTGATCGCGTTATTCAAGAACAGGATTTTAGCAGGTTCAATGAATAGATTGACCAATGGTAATAGTCCGGCATTGATCATCGCTTCTACACCGGCTCCAAGGGCTTTCGTAATTCCACTTACCACTGGACCGATACCAAGATAGGCGATGATAGTCAAAACTGCACCTGTAATACCGGCAGAGAAATTGTTGACAAGCATTTCAAATCCAGAACGTATGCGGTTTTCAAACAATTTGTCGACCTGTTTTATTGCATAACCGCCAAGCGGCCCCATTATCATTGCACCAAGGAACATAGGTATATCAGCACCGACGATGACACCCATCGTCGCAGTTGCCCCGACGACACCTCCGCGCAGATCATAAACAATACGTCCACCACTGAATCCTATCAATAATGGAAGTAAATACGTGATCATCGGCCCTACTAGTTCTGCCAAGCTTTCATTTGGCAACCAACCTGTTTCAATGAATAAAGCAGTTATGATCCCCCATGCAATGAAAGCTGCAATGTTAGGCATGATCATCCCGCTTAAGAAGCTGCCAAATCGTTGGACTTTAGCTCTTATGCCGGATTGATTATTATTTTCAACCATATTTAATCCTCCTTTTTTTACAACCTTACGATTACCTTTATCATAAAGCGTTTACAAAAGGATCATCAATACAATGTAAACGTATCTTTGTCAAAGGAGATGTTGACAATATTTAAGTAACGTAAAAATCACACCCCAGAAACTTCCTGAGGTGTGATTTGAATTCATATCTTAAAAGAATAGACGTGGGTCTATGGCATTCGACTTGCTTTGGTTCCATTGTCCTTTGTGGATTTCAAAGTGTAAGTGCTGACCAGTCGATCTTCCTGTGTTCCCCATAATCCCAATCTGCTGTCCTTTTTTGACAGAGGCTCCATTACCAACATTACGCGAACGTAGATGAGCATAAACACTTGTATAAGTTTGTCCATTGAGATAGTGGGCAACAAAGATTACATTTCCATAACTGCTTGAGTAATAGGACTTGATGACTGTACCGGATGCTGAAGCTACGACAGGAACCGTTCCACCCTGTGCGATGTCAATACCAGGATGCATGGATCCCCAACGTTGACCAAATCCGGAAGTAAATCTTCCCGCTGCCGGTTTCATAAACATCCCGCCTGTTACGACAGGAGTCGATGCTGTGTCTCCACTGCTGCTTGATTTTTTCTTAGCTGCTCGAGCTGCTTCCTCCTGACGACGCTTTTCAGCTTCAAATGCCGCTTGTTGCTTACTTAACAGATCGGCTTCATCTTCTAATTTCCCGACTTCTTCATGCATATGTTCTTCTTCCTCTTTCAGGTCGCTTAACAATGCATTCTTACGTTTTACTTGAGTATTTAATTCATCTTTTAAACTTTGAAGTTCTTTCATTTGCTTTTGGAGATCAGCAAGCTCTTGTTCAATCTCCACTTTCATTTCTTCAAGAGCTTTTTTGTCTGCTTTATGTTCTTCGAGGATTTGTTTATCTTGCTTTGAAATTTCGTTCAAAGCAAAAACACGATCAAGGAAATCCCCAAAGTTTTGAGATCCGAGCAATACTTCTATGTATTGAACAGAACCACCGTTTTCATACATTGCTGTTACGCGATCTTTCAGCATTTCGTCACGCTCAGCAATACGCTTTTCCGTTTCTTGAATTTCAGCTTTCAGTTTTTCAATTTCTTCTTTCGTCTTTGCAATCTCTTTTTCTTTTGAATCAATATTGTTTTGTGTATCAGCGACTTGTTGGTCTAGCTTTTTGATTTCAGCATCCAAAAGATTTTGGTTATTTTTAATTTTTTCTATCTCTTTCTTCGCTTCTTCTCGTTTAGACTCGTTTTTTTCACGCTTTTCTTTCACACTATCGATCTTATCTTTTAAAGACTCGGCATGAGCCTCATTTCCCCCTGCGAAATTGAATCCACCGATCAATAAACTGACTGAGGCAGCGACGGCTATGAACTTCCTTTTCAATCTCTTATCCCCCATTCGAGTTTTTAAGTATGTAAGGAGTCGGAGTCCGCCGTAGCGGCAGCTCCACCCTATTTTTTAACTTACAGAAAGTATTGATATCCTCCCCAGTACAAAGGCGAGTAAGGCTTTGTCTGGTTGATTTAAACTTTCAAGAACTTACGGACAGAAGTCAAGCTCCCCCATACCCCAATGAATGCACCTATCACGACAAGCAATCCAGCAAGCTGGAACATTAAAGGATAGACAGGGAGAAGCTGAATGAACACTGTTTTCAAATCCACGCTCACAGCTTCATATATGAACTGATAGGCTAGAATCAACAATCCGATCGGGACGAGTGATCCAAGAACCCCTAACAGGAATCCTTCTACAAAAAACGGCCATCGGATGAATCCATTCGTTGCCCCTACCAGTTTCATGATTTCAATCTCTTTTCCTCGTGAGACAATTGTGATTTTAATTGTATTGGCAATTAAGAACATGGCTGTGAACAGCAATCCGACAATCAGGATCAAGCCAACGTTACGGGATGTGTCAGTGACTTTGAAAAGTTTTTCGACCGTGCCTTTTCCGTACTCAACTTTGTTGACGTTGTCGATACCCTCAATCTTCTTGGCCACTACAGGTGTATCCTGAGGCTTTACAGTCTTGACAGCAAAAGCATCAGGCAGAGGATTTTCATTTTCAAGAGAAGCGAAGACTTCTCCTTCATCTCCTAAACTATCAATCAACTCTTTCAAGCCTTCATCTTTCGGAACGAATCGGACATCACTGACTCGATCGATTCCCGTTAATTCTTTTTCAATCTGTTGCTGTCCATTTTCGTCTGTCGTTTTATCAAGGTATACCCTGATTTCGACATCATCTTCTATTTGTGAAGCAATAGCATTGATATTAAGTAACAATAGTAGAAACACACCTACAAGCAAAAGGGTGACGGTAACTGCACTGATGGATGCAAATGACATCCAGCCGTTCCGTCCAAGGCTTTTAAACCCTTCTTTAACGTGGCGAGACAGGGTCCGGAGTTTCCTCATACCCGTAAACACCCCTTTTCTCATCACGTACGATACGACCTCCGTCGATAGCAATCACCCGTCGTTTGATCGTGTTTACAATCTCTTTATTATGGGTTGCCATGACTACAGTGGTCCCTCTATTCGAAATCTCTTCTAATACCTCCATAATTCCCCATGCCGTTTCTGGATCCAAGTTTCCTGTCGGCTCGTCCGCAATCACAACATGCGGCTTATTGACGATGGATCTTGCAATCGACACACGCTGCTGTTCACCGCCAGAGAGCTCATCAGGCAAAAACCGCGCTTTGTTCTTGAGACCTACGAGTTCAAGTGTTTCCATCACTAGTTTACGTATAACCTTAGGTGATTCCTCGATTACCTCGAGAGCAAACGCGACATTCTCATATACAGTCAATTTAGGCAAGAGTTTGAAATCCTGGAATACGATACCGATCTGGCGTCTTAAGTATGGAATACGGCGTTCTTTCAGCTTCGTCAAACTTTTTCCATTGATTATGATATTACCTTTGGTCGGTTTTTCCTGCCGGTACATACATTTAATGAATGTCGATTTACCGGCACCACTCGGACCAACGACATAAACAAATTCCCCTTTTTCTATATGGACATCTATCCCATTTAGTGCCATGACACCATTTGGGTAGGTTTTCCAAACATCGATCATTTCGATCAAATTACATCACACCCTGTTTTTTTCTCTTGTTGTCAATTCTAATCGAAGTAAATATCTTGTGATTTTATTTCAAAGTATAATAATAGATTTAGTTAAGGTTGACTTTTAGCACAATTAATTATAACATTTCAATTCGCCAAAATAACCCAAAATAGTATTACATTTGTGTTTCAATTTGTTATAAAATGTGACGAAAACTAGGTATAATGCTACTTTTCGCCTTCGATAAGATTCGACAAGATTTTACTTTTGCAAGTACCTTTCTACAATAACCTATAATTTCCTGCTACGAAATAGTCTGTAAGTATAAAAATTCTAGTTTTGGGACCTAATTAGAAATGACTAGTTGTATTGTAAATATCGACAAAAATATCGATGGATACACGACAAAAACCTCATTACTTTATTTATCGGCAACTGCCTAGCGATATTCAATCGATTAGTAGTAATAATATTTCGAAGCCGGTTTTATTCTGTGTCCTTAGTAGGATAAGAAAAAATCCGGTCTTCAAAGAACGACCGGATTTTTGAACAATATATGAACAACTTATTGAGGTATTTTTATGAAGAGACAGACCTTAAAATAGTGTATATCGTTCAATAGAAGTGTCAACCATCAAAATAACACTGGAAACGGATGACTCAGACACCTAGGTCAGCCCCTTGATCCTTATTTAACAGACTTGATCTGTTTCTGGTTGTTCACCTGTAGGAGGTCCATCTTGCTCTTATTGGTCACAATCGTATAGATGGCCAGGGCTGCTATGACTGTAATAATGGCTGTACCGAGATTCATGATCCCTTTTTCAGCCGTCCAGACGATCGAATACCCGAGTGCTCCTGCTGTAGTCGCATAATAGAGGAACGGAATAAGTGTTTTTCGGATGACATCCCCTTCTTTTCCGACTAATCCGACGACTGCTGAAGCTGCAACGACATTATGCACACAGATCATATTCCCAGCTGCTCCCCCAACGGCTTGTAGCGCCACGATCCAGGAAGCATCTACACCAATTCTTGAACCTACATCATACTGGAACAAGGAGAACATCATATTACTTACCGTATTACTTCCTGCGATGAATGCACCAAGTCCACCTATGAACGGGGCAAACAATGGCCAGATGTCCCCTGTTAGTGAGGCTACACCATTGGCCAGTTCAATCGGCATCCTTTCATAACCAGCAGCCCCTTCACCTGAATTGAGGAAGACCTGAACCATCGGAACTGTAAAGACAAGAGCGGTAGATGCTGGGATCATCGTCTTTCCCGAATGTGCCCACGCTCTTTGATAAGACGATAGATTCATCTGATGGAGGAAAAAAGTGATCAACGATACGACGATGAAAATCGTACCCGGTAAATAGAGAGGCTGGAGACTCGCCGTAATCTCGGTTCCGAACATATTTTCAAACGAGACAGTCCAGGACTGGAGCCACTCCTGGAATGGAAGCGCTTTCATCCTTGTGATAACGAGAAACAAGCCGATGAGGATATAAGGCATCCAAGCACGGACCATCGACATCCTGCCGTTTCTATGCTCGATGTCATGAATGACGATATTACCAGTCCAGGATGGATCCCATTTGGACTTTTCTTCAAAATCCCAATGCTCCTCCTTCGGTGGCATTAAAAATCCTTTTTTAGCTGCAAAAACGACAATTGCAAGTCCGACGAGGCCGCCGATCAAAGAAGGGAATTCAGGTCCGAGCAAATTCGCAACGATCACATAAGGAATCGTCATTGCAAAAGCCGCAAACAAGGCAAACTTCCAAACCTTGAGGCCTTCTCTGAACGACTTGTTTTTTCCGAAGAATCGAGTCATGAGCGCAACGACGAACAATGGAACAAGTGTCCCGACAACCGCATGGACGATCGCGACCTTCCCACCGATCATCGTCACCAGGGCAAGGAAGTCACTCGTAATCCCAGGATCAGTCACTAACCCTGATTGGACCCCGACAAGGATCGGGGTACCGACCGCACCGAAGGAAACAGGGGTACTTTGGATGACCATTCCTGCAACAACGGCAGCCATAGCAGGAAACCCAAGTCCTACAAGTAACGGGACGGCCACCGCTGCTGGTGTACCGAAACCCGCGGATCCTTCAATGAAAGACCCGAAGAGCCAGGCGATGATGATGACTTGGACCCGCCTGTCTGGAGAAATCCCGATGAATCCTTCCCGGATGGTTTTGATTCCCCCACTTTCCTGTAACGTATTCAATAGTAGAATGGCACCGAAAATAATATAAAGCAGTGTAGCAGCAACGACTAATCCATTGACAGAGGCAGCAGCAACCGTCACACCGGGAATCTTCCATACAAATAAAGCCAATGCAACCGCCACTATGTAGGAAATGGGCATCGCTTTACTTGCCGGCCATCTGAGCCCTACGAGGAAGATCCCGACAGCAGCTATCGGTAAAAGTGACAATAACGCCAAAGTACCAGTACTCATATTTACCTCCTATAACCCTATTATTTTTCAATACCCTCCCCTGTTCACCGATAGAATCAGAACTTCAGGACTTGACCGGGACGGGGGCTTTCACGAACGTGTTCTTCAGAGTGCCGATCTCATCAATTTTGCATTCGACGACATCACCGTCCTTTACAAAATGGGCCCCTAATGGACTGCCTGTCAAAATAACATCACCTGGTTGGAGGGACATGACCTTTAAAAGATAAGCAATCATGTCTTTTAACGGCACGATCATGAGCTCCGTCGGGCTGTTTTGTTTCTGCTCGCCATTCACCTCCGCTCTTACATGGACTTTACTTGGATCAAGCTCCGTTTCGATGACCGGACCGATCGGCGTGAATGTATCGAATGCCTTCCCAAGGGTCCAATGGCCGTTCTCATGGAAAAATTGTGGAGCTGTCACATCATTTCCGATGGTGTACCCGAAAATAAAGTCAAGGACTTCTTCTTTCGGGACATTTTTCATTTCCTTCCCGATGACGACCGCCAATTCTGACTCAAATTTGATTTCATCAAGGCTTTCAGGAACGATCACTTCGGTATCAGGCCCTGTTACAGAGGAATCCGGTTTGAAAAAGAAGACTGGCATTTCCGGCAATAAAGATGGGAGTTCCTCCATCTTACCGACATAATTGGCGCCGATTCCGATGATTTTATTCGGGACGATCGGTGCCAGGAGCTCGACATCGTCTCTTGCCGCCAATTCACCGCTATATTCCCAGCTTCCAAAAAGTTCTCCCTTAATCAACTTGATTCCATCCTCAGTAACCACACCATAATGCTCTATCTCTTTATACATGAATCTAGCAAACTTCATTTCCATCACTCCTAAGCTGATTATTTCTTTTATGTCCAAAACGCCTACATCACCTTTTTGACATCCATGCAGCGGCTTGGTGTCGGGAACAGCTTCCCACTATTCAACAAGCCATCCGGATTGAACACGTCACGGACATTGGTCTGCGCCTCTAATTCTTCCTCGGTAAAAATGAAACGCATCTCCTCGATCTTTTCAATTCCTACACCATGTTCCCCGGTAATGGAGCCGCCTACATCGGCACACGCCTTCAAACAGTCTGACCCAGCTTTCAACGCTTTTTCCGTCTCTCCAGGTTTTCTCGAGTCGAACAGGATCAACGGATGAAGATTTCCATCTCCCGCATGGAAAATGTTCGCAATCCTGAGCTCTGATTCCTCACTGATTTTCCGGATATTCCTAAGGACTTCTGGAAGCTTACTTCGCGGGATCACCCCATCCTGGACAAGATAGTCAGGGGAAATCGCACCCATTGCTCCGAATCCGGTCTTCCGGTTCGCCCACCATCTTCCTCTTTCCTCTTCACTTTCTGCAACCTTCACTTCACGTACATTCCATCTCCGGCAGACATTCATGATCTCTTCGATCTGTTCAGCAATCCCTGTAATGATGCCATCCACTTCGATCAGCAGCAATGCTTCGATATCATCCGGGTGACCAACTGGATATGTTCCAGCCTCGACGCCTTCGATCGCTGTCTTATCCATCATTTCAAGTGCAGCTGGTACGATTCCTGCCGAGATGATATCGGACACAGCCTGGCTACCATTCTCAACATCATCAAAATAAGCAAGAACTGTTTGTTTCCCTTCTGGATTCTTCAAAATCCGGACGGTGATTTTCGTTACGATTCCAAGAGTACCTTCAGAACCGGTAAGGAGCCCGAGCAAATCGTACCCTGGGGCATCCGGCAACCCGTTTTCACTGATCTCGATAATTTCCCCATCCGGCAGGACCACTTCAAGCCCTAATATGTGGTTCGTGGTCACACCATATTTCAGACAGTGTGCTCCTCCTGCGTTTTCCGCCACATTTCCCCCGATCGTACAGACATACTGACTCGATGGGTCAGGGGCATAGTAATAGCCTTTGTCCGCGATTGAATTCGTTAGCTTCAGATTGACGAAACCAGGCTGAACGACCGCTTGCCTGTTTTCGAAGTCGACACTTAACAAATTTTTCATTTTCACTAGACTGATGATGACTTCTCCATTTAGTGGAATCGCTCCCCCACTCAAGCCAGTCCCTGCTCCCCGGGCCAGGAACGGCATTTTATGAGCTGAGCAATATTTTACGACCGCAGCAACCTCGGCTGTATCCTTTGGGAACACGACCGCTTTCGGAATCGCCTTATGAATCGTGAATCCATCACAATCGTAGGATAGGAGGTCTTCTTTTTTATACAAGATGGACTTCTTACCAACAATGTCGGCTAAGTGTTCAATGGTTGGATCTCTTGGTGTTTTCTTCTTTTTTGTAAAAAACATGGACAATCACCCCTCCCTTGCAGCTATAGTCTGTTTATCATCCGAGGTTCCTAAGCCATTCTTCTGGTCCTGTTGATAAGCCCAGTCGAGCAATTGGACAGTGTGGACGATCTCCGCCCTCCTGCCGTATTTTTGTACCCCGATCGCCATTTGCAGCATACAGCCAGGATTACCCATCGAAATCATTTCGACATCCCGCGGTACATTCTCCATTTTCCGCTCCAGGACGGCTCCTGCCATTTCCGGGTTCGTGATGTTATAAATCCCAGCGCTCCCACAGCACATATCGGCATTCGGCTGTTCGACATACTCTACGCCGTTGATATCATTGAGAAGTTTGCGTGGTTCATGGCGGATTCCCTGCCCATGAGCCAAATGACAGGCGTCATGATAAGTGATCCGCTTGTTCAATTTGCTATGCGGTTTTTCATAGCCGGTGTCATACAGATATTTTGAAATATCCTCGACTTTTTTGGTGAATTCTTCGGCTTTCTCTTTCCATTCAGGGTCATTCCGGAACAGCTCTGGATATTCTTTTAACGCACAACCGCATCCGGCTGCATTGACAATGACTTTCTCCGCATCACGGAATGCTTCGATATTCTGCTTGGCGAGTTTTTTTCCGGTCCCGCGGTCCCCCGCATGAACATGAAGAGCTCCACAGCATGTCTGGTTTTTCGGTAAAACGACTTCGTTGCCGTTATAGGTCAGGACATTGATCGTCGACTGATTGATATCGGCGAACATGACATCCATAATGCATCCTGTCAGCATCGCGACCCTTGCTTTTGGCTTGCTGCTGGCAGGAATCACATCGACATCCTTGTATTTCTTCTGGACCGATTGTTGGATCGGTGGCATGATCGATTCCATCTCGACAAGATGCTTCGGCATTACCTTCAAGGCCCCTGATTTCCGAACGGCTTTTTGCAGGCCGCTCTTCTGGTAAAATTTCAGGATACCACCGACACCATTCAAGCGATTTTTATGCGGGAAAAGATCCTTCAGGAACAGGCGGCTCACTACTCCTTTCCAACCTTTCAACGGCATCGCTTGGCGGATTTGTCCCCTCGCTTCTTCAATCAATCCGCCGACATCGACGTCTGCGGGACACGCCGTCGTACACGCACGGCAATCAAGGCACTGGAAAACCGGGTCCATGAAGTGTTCATTCACCTCCAGTTTTCCTTCTGCAACCGATTTGATCAGATGGACACGGCCACGGGGCGAATGCTGCTCCTGCCCAGTTTCGAGATAGGTCGGACATGATTCGAGACACATCCCGCAATGGACACAATCTGCCCACTTTTCCTCATCAGGGTGATCGTCCCATAAGTAATTGCTCAAACTATTAGAGGTACAGGGCGGTTCATTATTCGTTTGTTGTTCCTTCATTTCTACAGCCATTTCATATACCTCCTATAAAACGCTTGTGATTCAAGGTGTTTTTGGGATCCACTTTCCGTTTGATGCCTTCGAACAGGAAAAAGTAAGAAGGCTTATCGTGCCAGGTGTCGATTTTTTTCCGCAGTTCAAATGGCAGATGCTTAATGGTTGTAAATCCTTGCTTTGTCCTGACAAAATCACGCAAGCTAGCAATGGTAGATGTGACTGCTTCTTCTGGCCCTTTCAAAATGACAAAACTCACTCCATGGCCGAGCCCGCCATGAGCATCCAGTTCTGCTTTGTTCACTTGCTTCAGCAGGCGCACTTCCTCGAGGATGTCGAACACCTGTATGTTCCTGCTGCTGATTTTGACGGTCGCCTGGACATGGTCAGCTGGTTCATTTTCTTTCAATGCGTTCGGCTGGATGACGGAAAACCCCTTCCAAAATTCCCTTGATTCATCTGAAGATAAATTGGACAGGATCGCCGCATCCGGTTTGTTCGCTGCAACCCATTCCTCTTGGTAACGGACAGCCCTTTCCACATCCTCGAACGCGATCAGAAGAGTATATTCCTCCCGATCGAGCAGCTTTTTCGATAAAGCAGGGTTCACCAGTTCGAGTGATGCCGGTTCAATCATCGAACCCTGCAGCTTCACCGTAAACGCTTTCAATTCTTCCAACCGATCTTCGTCGATCGATAAAAGGACCAGGCTTTCAAACTTTGGCAGCGGCCGTAATTTCATCGTTATTTCCGAGATCACACCTAACGTCCCCATCGAACCGATGAACAATTTGTTCATATCATACCCCGCCACATTTTTAACGACTTTCCCGCCTGTACGGATAACACTTCCATCAGCATAAACGACCCTCAATCCGATGACCAGATCCCTAGCAGCCCCATATTTCAACCTTTTCGGACCGCTTTCATTCGCCGCGATGACACCACCGATCGTCGCCTCCTCCGGCCAGCTGGGATCTATGGAAACCATCTGATCATGCTTTTTGAGGTATCCCTGAAGTTCCGCTATTGTCGTGCCAGGCCTTGCCGTCACTGTCATATCACCGACAGTGTGCTCAACGATCCCTTTATAATTGGCGAGGGAGAGAACGAGGTCGTATTCTTCTTTCACACCGCCATAACCACGCTTCGTCCCCCTTCCCATCACTGAAATCTTTTTCCCTTCCTCATTTGCAGTGCAGAGGATTTGCTGGATCTCTTCTTCACTTTTCGGGGTGACCACGGATAACCCCGTATTTCCGTATTTTTTCGATAAAACGAGTTGGCCACCACTGACTTCTTTCAATTCCACAATATCCACCCCTTTTTAGAGTGATCTCTTGTTTATGGATTCTTCGCAAGTGATCAACCACTGTTGCTTTACAAACTGGGCTTGTTCCCTATTTATGTGCATTCAAGGTCCTAAAAAACACTATATAAGTACCTTTAGTTCCATTTTCAGCGTCCTAAGGGACTCATAAAGCTCCTATGAGTACCTTATGGTCGGTTTCCAGTGTTCTAAGGAACTCATAAAACATTCATGATACTTAAACTGCAGGATTAAACAGGATACGGTCGGGCCTAAATTACTTCATCGATGTTTTAAAGAAAAGACCACTAACTGCACGTGAGTTAATGGTCTTATGCTTTGAGATGTTATTTCTGAGCCAGCATACGCTGTTTCGCTTCAATTCGACGGCGATGGAGGATCGGTTCTGTATAGCCGCTCGGTTGTTCGTACCCTTTGAAGACCAGATCGCACGCAGCCTGGAAACCGACCGAATTGTCATAGTCCTCGGACATCGGCTTATAATCCGGGTCACCAGCATTCTGTTGATCAACAACCTTGGCCATGCGCTTCAACGTCTCCAATACCTGTTCTTCTGTACAGATTCCATGGTGGAGCCAGTTAGCCATATGCTGGCTGGAAATCCGCAATGTCGCACGGTCTTCCATCAAGTCGACGTTGTTGATATCCGGCACCTTCGAACAGCCGATGCCATACTCTACCCAACGGACGACATAACCAAGGATCCCTTGCGCATTGTTATCCAATTCTTCCTGAATTTCCTCTGGACTCCAATCCGGATTGGTTTCAACAGGGATTTGCAGGATGTCATCTTTATAATCATCTGTCATTTCAAGTAGGTTATTTTGCACTTCCTTTACATCGATCTGGTGATAATGGAGCGCATGGAGCGTTGCGGCAGTCGGAGACGGAACCCAGGCGGTATTCGCACCAGCCTCAAGCTGACTGCCCTTCTGTCTGATCATATCCGCCATCAAGTCAGGCATCGCCCACATTCCTTTGCCGATCTGGGCTTTACCCTGGAACCCGCTCGCAAGGCCGACCTGGACGTTCGATTTTTCATAACCCTGCAGCCATTTCGATGATTTCATCTCATGCTTACGGATCATCGGCCCGGCTTCGATGGACGTATGCATTTCATCACCTGTTCGGTCTAAGAAACCGGTATTGATGAACACAATCCTCTCTTTCACCTTTTCGATACAAGCCTTCAAGTTCAATGTCGTCCGGCGTTCCTCATCCATGACACCGATCTTCAACGTATTCCTTTTCACACCGATCAGATCCTCTGTCCGATCAAAAAGTTCATTTGCAAAAGCGACTTCCTCTGAACCATGCATTTTCGGCTTGACGATATAGATCGAACCCTTTTTCGAATTCTGATACCGTCCATTCCCGAGAAGATCATGCTTGGCTATGAGTCCGGTCACAACCGTATCCAGGATCCCTTCTGGAACTTCCTGGCCATCCTTATCCAATACCGCCTGACTCGTCATCAGATGGCCCACGTTCCTTGCGAACATGAGGGAACGTCCCGGCAATGTATATGGCTTCCCATCAGGTGAGATATATTCACGGTCGGGATTGAGCGTCCGGTTGACCGTTTTCAGCCCCTTGGAAAACGAGCTGGATAGATCCCCTTTTATCAACCCCAGGTAATTTTTATAGACGAGCACCTTATCTTCAGCATCCACTGCTGTCACGGAATCTTCAAAGTCCATGATCGTTGTCAGTGCAGATTCGGTGAAAACATCTTTTACACCCGCTCTGTCTTTCTGGCCGATCGGATGATCACGATCGATTTGGATTTCGAGATGGATGCCGTTATTCTTCAAAAGTACCGCTTCAGGCTCATTTTCATTGCCCTGATAACCGACAAATTGAGATTCATCCTTCAAGCGCGTCGTTTCGCCATTGAATAAAGAAACAGCCAGTCTACCGCCGACAATCGCGTAGCCTGTTACGCCCTGATACGTTCCTTTTGATAAAGGGACGGTTCTATCAAGGAAATCCTTCGCGTAAGAAATGACTTTTTCACCACGAACTGGATTATAGGATCCGTTCTTGCCCGCTCCACCTTCCTCGCTGATCGTGTCCGTTCCGTAAAGTGCGTCATACAGACTACCCCACCGAGCATTCGCGGCGTTGATCGCATAACGAGAATTGTTGACGGGAACGACAAGCTGCGGTCCAGGCTGTATCGCGATTTCATCATCGACATTCTCGGTTGACACCTTGAATTCCCCAGCTTCCGGCTCTAAATAATTTAACTCTCGTAAAAAGGACTTATACTCCTCAAGAGCGAAGTCTGTATTTGTTTTATGCCACTCGTGTATCCTGTTTTGCAATTCATCCCGCTTCTCCAGCAATTCTTTATTTTTAGGTGCTAGCTCATCGACGATCTTTTCCAGGACAGCCCAGAACGAAACAGCAGAGACCTCACTTCCAGGTACGGCTTCAGAATTGATAAAATCATATAAGACTTGGGCAACTTGGAGATTGCCGACTTTTACATAGTCTGCCATATGAATTCCTCCTATCGAGTATGGATCATGAACGGACAATCTAGCCACTTCAATCTTTGACCAGTTGTACGTTTAATTCTTTCCTTTTCTTTTCAATGTTCAGAATTTATAAACGATTCACAATACTATCTTATAATAAAATTGTCCATATCCATAATATATATTTGGAATGTTGATTATGCATTTTAGTTATAATAGACTTTCTATTAGAATAGAAACCTTGCAGATTATGGTATTGTGCCATCACTTCCCTTCTTCCATAGGGGGTGTCGCAATTTTATTTTCATTTTACAAACCCAAAATTTTCAAAGCAGGAAGGAGTGAGATCGATGGATATCCGTCACCTGGAATATTTTTCAGAGGTTGCACGACATTTAAGCTTTACGAAGGCCGCTGCCACATTACACGTATCGCAACCATCCATCAGCAAAGCAATCAAGCATTTAGAGGAAGAATTAGGGGTGTCTTTGTTTTATCGTTCCAAAGAATTGGAATTGACCGACGCTGGTAAAGCGGTGCTCATCAATGCCAAAAATGTATTGCAAGCCTTCCATAATTTGACCTCAGAACTAACAGACATCATGGAACTGAAGAAAGGGGAAATCAGGATCGGAATTCCACCGATCATCGGAGCTGCTTTTTTTTCAAAACTGATCAGTCGATTTAAAGAGGCCTATCCTCATGTTGTAATATCGTTGGACGAGGTCGGATCGAAGAGCATCAAACAAGGGGTCGAAGAAGGGTCACTCGATATTGGGCTGGTTTGTAATCTACCGGACAGCATAGGGAATTTCGAAATGGTGAGGGTGATCAATGACCCATTGATGCTCATCGCACATAAGGAAAATCCATTGGCTGAGAAAGACGCCGTCGATCTGTCGGCCCTCGAAAACGAACCCTTCATCTTATACCGTCAGGACTTCACCCTTCATGACCGGATCCTGGAGGAGTGTTCAAAGAACGGCTTTACGCCGAACGTCGTCTGCCAGAGTTCGCAAAAGGATTTCATGATCGAAATGGTCGAGGCGAAACTTGGGATCGCCTTGTTACCTGGTAAAATTGCAAGCTCGATCACCAATCCACATATCCATGCTCTCCCGTTAACGAATTCCAGTATAAGCCTGGAACTGGGTTTGCTTTGGAAGAAAAATAAATACCTGCCATTCGCAGTCCGGGAATTCATAGAGATGTCGAAGGGGTTCTTGCCTTAAAAGCATTTATTTTAAAGTTCTATTGATTTCATAGTCGATTTTCAAGAACGGGTTCGTAAAAAGGCTCATATGGTGGGAAGCCTTCAAAAGGTTTGCCTTTTCATCAAACCAGACGTTGAAATGCTCATCGATCGGGAGTTTGATTGTGAACCATTTCGTATGATAGTAGATTCCTTCGTCACCATTTGAACGTTTTGTAACGCTGGAAAGTCTCAATCCACTTTCGTCCTCTTGCATATGATCCATTTTCAAAATGCCTGTCATGTTTCCAAAGAATAGGGGCAAAGCAATATTCATATACCTCTCCCCTTTATATTGGTGGGAAGAATAAGCCGCCGCAAAAATCGATTCCCCATCTCCAGTCCTCCTGATCCAAGCCCGAACATCAGGCCTCCCATCCTTTTCTGAGATCAGTGGAATGATCTTTGAAGTCATTTGAATATGATCCACTCCATTAAGAGGAAGATTGATCTGCCCGATCCTTTTACTGATAGACTTATAGAGTTTCGAGAAAAAGACAAAGCCTGGCTGCCACTGTGTATGGGAGTCTAGCTCATAGTTAAGTGTATTTTCATAGAACGATACTATTTCAGGATGCAGATTGCGGGAATGAAAGTCTTCACGATCATACGCTTCCATATTGTCAACCAAGCTATCATCGTGGAGATCTTGATCAACAAGATTGCTTCGATCGAAAAAGTCTGACCCAGTGTAAAAACGGCTAAAAATCTTGCTTGAAGGAATGCCGTAATGACTGTAATCCGCTTTTGGATGGATGATAAGCCAGCCGGCAATTCCGCAGAGCACAACTAGTAATGCATTTCCGACCCCATGAAAGAGAACCATATTCGGAATGGAAATAATCAGTATATTCAATGCTCTACTGAACCCGTATAGGAAAGATAATGCCAGCGTTACCATGAGTGCAGAGGTTGATAAGAAAAGAAAGACACGCGGCATCCAACTGATTTTCGGCAAGGCATAAGTGAACATTTCAATACAATATAAAAGGAGCGCAATGACAAAGATACCAACTGAAACAAACTCGAAGATCCGGGAATATGTAATACCGATGGCGATCAAGATCGGACCAGCAAGGATACCGAATGTAGCCAGCCTGTAAGTTTTAGAGAGCCGGTCCGTTTGGTGTAAAAGGAATCGTCCAAGCAAGCCGTTGAAAATCGGCAATACAAATGCTGAAAAATGAAAGTGGATCGCCGTAAGTTGGATGATCGTAGTGCTGAAATCCATCACATCCATTCCGAAACGACCCATGACAAACCATGCGCCCCCGAGGAGAAAGTACATCAACCCGATATCGATCGACAACTCCTCTAGTGGTCTGATTCCCCTTGCACTGAATCTCGCAAAACCGTACAAAAAGACCACAATGGAAAAAACAAACCAACCAATAGAAAGAAGCCCCGCGATCCATCCAGGGGGTGTGATAAAGGATAAGCCAGCCAATACCGCCATCGGGGGGTGCAGCTTGAAAGCAGCCGTATAACTTTTGAAATACGTCCCACTCCGTTTCACCGTCTCGGTCATAAACAACGTTAAAGGTACAGTGACAAAAATGGCGAATAATAAAAGCTGTTCAATTAGATTCAAGGTCACTGAGAACAAGAATATAAACCAAATAAAGAACCCGATACTTGCATTCATGACAGCTGCCTTTTTCATTTCCTAACACCTACTCTCTTACATCGAACCTTTTCGGGAAGGCATACGCTGGGATTTGTTCACACGCCATCGGAACAACATCCATCCCGAAGTGACCTTTATACCTGAAAATCGTCCCAAAAATCGCATTCTTTACCGTAACATCGATTGTAAACCGATTCTTTTTTTCATCAAACTCTTCTCGGACAGTAGCATGTCCGATTATTTGGGAGGGGAGTGATAGCCTTCTTTTCCCGAAATGGAAGTGTTGTCGGGATGATTCCATCCGTATCCTTCCGGTTTCTGTCACGTCCAATTCAATTCCGACCGGCGAAGCCTGGCTGTTTCCGAGATAATCCAGGATCCCCTTCCCTTTTTTGCTATAGACCATTGTTGCATCAAAGCGGCGGTCTGTATTTTTAAAATAAAACGTTCGTATCCAAGACACGGTTTCCCTGCCAAATGGATCTATAAATCCGTACTTTTCCAGCTTAAAAGGAATACCTGTGCCTCTTTCCGGAAATGTGACGTTCTTCTTGATCCCCATCTTGATGAATGGACGCATGAACCAACGACCACCTGCAATCTCCTCCATCGTACCCTTACAGATGATTGCTTGGTGGTCTCCACTCGAAAGCTGGAATTTCTTTTGAACCATCGGATGGAGCATTTGGAACCTTTCTCCTAACGCTTTTTCATAGATTGAACTCAAGAGGCATCACCACGCATTTTTCGCTCACAATTCCTTGCTGACGGCAAGTCCTTGTAATTAATGATTCCGATGGTCGATAACCCTGCCATTGCGAGGGTCAATGTAATCGGATTGAATGGTTCAACGAATATAATGGGGTTGCTGAGGATCGCCCCGACCAACAGTCCGAACAATAGGACAATATTTATGTAAAATAAAGCTTTCTTTTTTAGTGGGAGGAAAAAGAAAACCCCAAAGACGATTTCCAAAATGCCAATCAGTACAAGGGGTGTTTCTTCAAACCCGCTAAACAAACCCGATTCTTGAAGGATAGCGAGTTCACCTGAATCAGGAAAGAGCAGCTTCGGTACCAGCCCTTGATAAAACCAAACGAGCGCTAGAAGAGAGCAGATCATCCAATGTACCCCACTCCGCAACAAGGATATTTTGGGATGGATATTCTCTTCAAGCCAGAGTCTGAGACAGTCAAAACTCCAAGCTGTCGCCCACCCCATCAACGGCCTGAAAAAGAAACGATCCATGATTTGGCCCGGAAAGCCGAATCGAGTCGCGTAATCATACAACGTTACGAACTTTATCCCATCCCTTGTTGGTGTGTATTTCCAATAACCACCACCCTTTTTTATAAGGGAAATCGGCATATCTGTCCAAAACTTCAGTAATGAAGTCCGCTCTCCGTTTTCATCCTCTTTCGTTCCGACACTCTCTCCCTCACCAGCTATGCTGAGCCCAAACCCGATATTGGTTTTATACTCGAATCTCTGCGGTTCATCCTCACGTTTTTTCGGCAGATAAGTAATATTTGTGAAACGAAGATCCCATAACTCATGCTGTTGAGGATCTTGCGTTGCCTCCCAGATCCGTTCCATATCTGTCTTGATGACCGACTCCACATAAATCGGTCTATTCCTGCTCAAATGATCACACCCTTTTAATCTAAAAACCGGCTTTTGATATCCGGAGTAGGAATCATGCACGAGTCCCGTTTACCGAACCATTTATATCGGTTTCGCGCGATAAAATTATATATCACGTCTCTGATCGGAGTCGGAATGATTTTAAATACCGTAAAAAGACGCCAGCCCCCGTTCAGATGTCTCACAACTCTTAGTGCAGCGCTGGACTTTTGGTACGCTTTTCCGTCTTCAATCATGATGAAACTATCGAACTGATTTGGAAAATTGTACTCTTTTAAAAGCTTCTGGCCTGTTTCACTTTGCAAAGCAGCGAATTGGTATTTAGCATTCGGATCCCGTTTGATCACAAATTGGACGATCCCGTTGCACAAATTACATTCGCCATCAAATAAGAGGATTCTGCTCATGGTAATCACCCTCCTTATAGGGTTATTATACCATTCTTTGGGGAGGTGAACGGTTCGGCGGCTTCTGCTTTCTTGATATATAAGCCGAATTTTAGTTTTATAAGCGGATTTTGAAATTTATAAGTGGATTTCCAATTTTATAAGCCGATCCACTGATTATTTGCGTATTTGTAAGAAAAGCGCAAACGCCCTGATCAGCCACGAAGGGCTGGAAGTCCGATGAGGAGGCTCGAACCAAACAAAGTTCAGTTCTGCGAGGGTAAACCACTTCGACCTAAATCAATGTGTCGACCGCCACAGGAGGACTGAAGTAATCCAAGTGGTTGGGCGTTGGAGATAGACATTCCTTCATCGAAACAAAATTTTTATGCTTTCTTATCTTTTTAAAAAGGAAGTTTGCTCCTATTATTAGGATTGCGTAAACCCTTCTCCCAGCACTTCGTTCGCGTTAACGATGATGATGAAAGCTGACGGGTCCACCTTTTTGACATGTTGTTTCAGCCTAGTCACTTCGAATTGTTGTACCACACACATGAGCATCGGCCGTTCAGAATCTGTGAAACCACCTGTGGCAGCAATCCGTGTCACCCCGCGGTCAATCTCTCTGAAGATCTCATCCCGCACTTCGTCTTCCTGCTCCGTAATGATGTAGGCCATTTTCGAATATCCGAGACCCATTTGAACGACATCAATGGTTTTAGCCGTTAAAAACATTCCGATCATCGCATACAACGCTTGCTCAATGGAAAAGACAAGTGCCGATGATAAAACGATTGCTCCATCGATCGCAAGTAAACAAAGGCCTAACGATAAACCGGTGTACTTATGGAGGATCTGGGCAGCAAGATCGATCCCGCCTGTTGAAGCTTTACCGCGGAAGACGATACCAAGTCCCAAACCTACCCCAAGACCTCCAAAAAGAGCCCCGAGTAACGGATCATTCGTAATTGGTTCTGCCCCTTCGGACAAGTAAACGATGAACGGTAAAAACAATGTCCCCAGGAGGGTTTTTATACCAAAATTCTTCCCTAATACAAAGACCCCGGCAATGAACAATGGAATATTCAGTGACCACTGGACGATCGAAGGCATCCAGCCGAACAGGCTTTTCAAAATCAAACTGATCCCGACCACGCCGCCGGAAGCGATATTGTTCGGAGCTAGAAGCAGATTGAATGCTAGTGCAACAAAGGTGGAGCCAATCAGGATAAAAAGGTAATCTAACGCAATTAAAATTTTCGGATTGATACGGTTTCGACGAATTGCCATCATCATTTTATTCACTCACTTTTATCTATAAGAAGTAATTATTAGTAGGTTAATAACCTAAAAAAGTATAACACTACCTTATGTTTTCGTAAATTTTCCGACAATTAGAATAAATGTGAGTGGGCAAAATCGGGTTTTGAGAAGGATTTTAGATTTGGGGCGAAACGTTGATTTAGAGGGATTCGACAGCATTTTCAAAACTTTAAACAAACGTTTGATTGACACTGCAGGAGTGCGGTATAACTCCTGCAAATACAATAGGGACGGCATTTTTCAGCCATCCCCGTTTTTGATTGGTTATTTGATTTTCGAACGCAGGTAGGCATCGATGAAAGGATTGATTTCCCCATCCATGACTGCCTGGATGTTTCCGATCTCCACGTTGGTACGATGATCTTTCGCCATACTATAAGGATGGAAAACATAGGAACGGATCTGGCTGCCCCATCCGATCTCCTTTTGTTCACCACGGATTTCATTGAGCTCTGCTTGCTGTTCTTCAATCCGCTTTTGGTAGAGCTTCGCTTTCAGCATTTTCATCGCACGTTCGCGGTTCTTGATCTGAGAACGTTCCGTTTGGCACGAAACGACCGTGTTTGTTGGAACGTGCGTGATACGGACAGCCGAATCCGTTGTATTAACGTGCTGACCGCCGGCACCGCTAGCTCGGTACGTATCAACCTTGATTTCATCCGGTTTGATTTCAATCTCGATATCATCACTCAATTCCGGCATCACTTCACAGGATACGAAGGAAGTATGACGGCGTCCCGATGAATCGAACGGTGAGATCCGGACGAGACGATGTACGCCTTTTTCCGCTTTTAAATACCCATAAGCATTGTGCCCCTTGATGTTGAGCGTGACACTTTTCACACCGGCTTCATCACCAGGAAGGTAATCGACGGTCTCGACCTTGAAGCCCTTATCTTCAGACCACCGCGTGTACATTCTGAGGAGCATGGACGCCCAGTCTTGAGACTCTGTTCCACCCGCCCCTGGATGCAATTCGAGTAATGCATTGTTTTTATCATGCGGTTCACTTAAGAGCAATGTCAATTCGAATTCGGAAAGCTGCTTGGAAAGCTCTTTCAGTTCATGCTCCAATTCAGCACGTAGATCCTCATCCTCTTCTTCTTTCACCAGTTCATAGGAAACTTCCAAATTCTCGAAGGTTTCATTAAGCTCATTGAACTCATTGACAACACTCTTCAAGCCATTCACTTCGGTGATGACCGTCTGTGCATTGTTCTGATCATCCCAGAAATCACCGGCTGTCATCTGTTCCTCAAGCTCCGTTATACGAGCCTCTTTATGATCTAAGTCAAAGAGACCCCCTAAAGTCTTGGATTCGCTTCTCCATTGCTGACAACTCTTGTTTAATTTCAACTAATTCCATAACACACGATCTCCCTTATTCCTATAAGATAATTGACTACTTTATTATAACAATGCCAGGCACCGAACCAGACCCCTTGGTATCACTGCATTCCTGATCGGTGCCTGACACCATCTTGAAATCCTTGCTACGCCTGGCTTCTTCGTGTACCTGGCACCGTCGAGCAAGCAAAAGAAAACTTGGCTGTTGCCAAGCCTTCTTTTCGCTTATGGTCATGCACCGTGGCAGTGCTTGTATTTCTTGCCGCTTCCGCATGGACATGGTGCATTACGTCCTACGTCAGAACTCTTACGGATCGGTTTTCTTTTCTTTTGTTCTTGCGCTTTCGGATCAACGGCTCTACCTTCTGCGACTTTTTCACGCTGAAGGTTCTGCTCGACCTGCGCCTTCATGATATACGTCGATACCTCTTCTTCAATTTCTGCAACCATCGTTTCGAACATTTGGAAACCTTCAAATTGATACTCGCGTAACGGATCGTTTTGTCCATAGGCACGCAAATGGATACCCTGACGTAGCTGATCCATCGCATCGATATGATCCATCCACTTTCGGTCTACAGCACGCAGTACGATGACTTTCTCAAATTCACGCATTTGATCCGGTTCAAGTTGAGATTCTTTACGATCGTACTCTTCTTTCACTTTTTCTAAGAACACATCAATGATTTCTTCGCGCTCTTTCCCTTTGATATCCTTTTCAGTTACGGCACCTTCATGCATAAATGTACCGTTCGCATAGTCGATGATCGCCTTCAAATCCCAATCTTCAGGAACTTCCTCTTCCGGTGTATGCACCTCGACAATGCGCTCCACAGTCGACTGGATCATTTTTTCCACGATTTCCCGGAGGTTTTCGGATTCAAGCACTTCTGCACGCTGCGCATAAATGATTTCACGCTGCTGCCTCATGACATCATCATACTGCAGCAATTGCTTACGAGCATCGAAGTTATGGCCTTCCACTCGTTTTTGGGCTGTCTCAACCGCTTTTGTGACCATCTTGCTTTCTAATGGCTGATCCTCTTCCATGCCTAGACGGTCCATCATCGCAAGTATGTTCTCAGAAGCAAATCGACGCATCAATTCATCTTCCATTGAAATATAAAATTGTGAAGAACCTGGATCCCCTTGACGACCAGCACGACCACGCAACTGGTTATCGATACGACGTGATTCATGGCGCTCCGTACCGATGATGTGAAGTCCGCCAAGGTCTACGACACCTTCGCCAAGTTTGATATCCGTACCCCGACCTGCCATGTTCGTCGCAATCGTCACGGCACTTTTTTGACCAGCATCTTCAATGATCTGCGCTTCCCGTCCATGATTCTTCGCGTTCAAGATATTGTGCGGAACGCCTTTTTTCTTGAGCATTTGTGCAATCAACTCAGACGTCTCAACCGCAACCGTACCAACAAGGACCGGCTGGCCTTTTTTATGACGTTCCGCGATTTCATTGACAGCCGCACGGAACTTCCCTTCTTGCGATTTATAAATGTAATCGGCATTATCGATTCGCGCAATCGGTTTATTCGTCGGAATCACGACAACATTCATATTATAGATATTACGGAATTCCTCTTCTTCCGTCTTCGCTGTACCAGTCATACCAGCAAGCTTATTGTACATACGGAAGTAGTTCTGGAACGTGATCGTTGCGAGCGTCATTGATTCACGCTGGATTTGGAGACCTTCCTTCGCTTCAATCGCCTGGTGCAACCCATCGCTGTAACGACGGCCAGCCATCAAACGACCTGTAAAAGGATCGACGATGACAACTTCATCATCCTGCACAACATAATCCGTATCACGGTGCATAATGACATGAGCTTTTAACGCCTGGTTGATATGGTGATTGATTGACACATTGGAGATATCGAACAAGTTTTCAACCCGAAAGAAGCTCTCTGCCTTGGACATGCCTTCTTCTGTCAGCTGAACGTTCTTCGTTTTGATATCCATTGTATAATCTTCATCCTGTTTCAACTGATGGATGAATTGGTTGGCGATCCGATAAAGGTCAGTCGATTTTGCAGCATTCCCCGAAATGATCAATGGAGTACGGGCTTCATCAATTAAAATCGAGTCAACCTCATCGACGATCGCAAAGTTCAATGGACGCTGAACCATTTCTTCCTTATATAGAACCATGTTGTCACGGAGGTAATCGAACCCAAGTTCATTATTCGTCGCATAGGTAATGTCAGCATTATAAGCTTCCTTCTTCTCTTCCTTCGAAAGTCCAGTAACGTTAAGACCTACAGAAAGCCCAAGATAGTTATAAAGCTGCCCCATTTCCTCGGCGTCACGTGCAGCCAGGTATTCGTTGACTGTCACGACATGGACGCCTTTACCGGAAAGTGCGTTCAAATAAACCGGCATCGTCGCGACGAGTGTTTTACCTTCCCCGGTTTTCATTTCCGAAATATTACCTTCATGCAAAGAAACCGCACCCATGATTTGCACCGGATATGGGCGCATATCAAGTACGCGTGTTGCTGCTTCTCGGACAACCGCAAACGCTTCAATCAAAATATCATCTAATGTTTCGCCTTTTTCAAGACGAGATTTGAATTCATCGGTTTTTGCTTTCAATTGTTCATGCGATAGTTTTTCCATTTCTGGACCAAGCACATCAACCTCGTCAGCGTATTTTTGAAGACGGGCTAATTGACGCTCGTTTCCAGTAGAAAACATCTTTTTTAACAATCCCATCATGAAGTAAGCACCTCTATTTACACTTCTTTATTTGAAAAATCTTCTAACTATAGTCCATGCTTTATTTTAACAGTTTGAAGGAGGAAGGACAAGAATGCAAGGTATGTCCCTTGAAACCCGGGTACCAGGCACCGTTTCAAACCCCTTGGTATCACTGACTTTCTGAACGGTACCTGGCACCTTTTCACTTCCCTTGCGGCAGTAGGGCGGACTTTCAGTGCCTGGTACAGTCTGAGGCTGCACGATAAAAGACGTGGCCAGCAGGCCACGTCTTTTAAATTAGCTATTTTGTCATTTATTCAATGTCCGGGGCGATGAGTCCGTATTTTCCATCTTTCCGTTTGTAGACAACGTTTGTTTCTCCTGATTCAGCGTGTGAGAAGACGAAGAAATTATGCCCTAGCATATCCATTTGAAGAATCGCTTCCTGTGTATCCATCGGTTTCAGATCGAAACGCTTGTTACGGACAACCTGGAATTCGTCTTCATCCTCTTCTTCCTCAAGAAGTGTTGTCGTGGAAGGAGCTACATTACCATTTCCATTGGCGAAGGCGAATTTAATCGCGCCGCCCTGGCGAAATTTACGGTTTACTTTTGTTTTATGCTTACGGATTTGTCTTTCTAATTTCTCAACTACTAAATCAATGGCAGCATACATGTCATCATGCGATTCTTCAGCACGTAATAACAAACCTGGCATAGGAATCGTCACTTCGACTAGCTGCTCGCTATTGAACACCTTCAGGTTGATGTAAACATCTGAATTTGGAGTACCATCAAAATAACGCTCGAGCTTACTAACTTTCTTTTCCGAGTAGTTCCTCAACGCTGGGGTTACCTCAATATTATCTCCACGAATATTAAAGTTCATGAGAGACTCCTCCTTTCGGTGTTTATATATATTTCGCTATACCCCTTAACAATTCCTTCATAAACACGAAAAGAAACTCAAAAAATATGACAATTTTTTTAAATTTCAGTCTTTTTTGGGGGGATTAATCAAACCAGCGAAATAAAAAGAAAAACATGCGATGTTCACGCCATGCTTCTGACGTGATACAGACAATTTTCGACACACATTCAAAGGAAGTGTAGAGGTCTTTCGTATCAATGTAAAGGAACTGTTAAGATGTTAGTGTTGTGCTCCCATACGCCTATACCTTTGATGAAATAAAAACCCGCTCCTCGAAAATTGAGAAACGGGGGAATTGCTTTTAATTCAAACCCTAAAAAAGGAATGTGAATTAAAGCTTTACTACATTTGAAGCTTGAGGTCCACGATTACCTTCAACTACTTCAAACTCAACGTCTTGACCTTCTTCAAGAGTTTTGAATCCGTCAGAGTTGATTGCAGAGTAGTGTACAAATACGTCGTCTTGACCTTCAACTTCGATGAATCCGAAGCCCTTCTCTGCGTTGAACCATTTAACTTTTCCTTGCATGTAATTCACATTCCTTTCGTATTCAAAAAATCATGTGGAATTTCCACAATAAGAGTATACAACGTGACATCCTTTAGAGTCAAGATTCCGAAAATGTTTAGTAAAAAAAGACCAGTTATCAGACGACTATCCTTAGGACTCCTTTACTGCCATAAGGGTTTTGAAGGTTTTACTCCAGCTCTCCGACAGCGATTTCCACCGCATATCGAATCGTCTCCAAGGGCCATCCAGGCAATTCATTATTCTTAACCGAAAGCTCGAATGACGCTGGTACATGGATGAACCCCGCAGGTATGGATTTCCCGCGTTCTTCTAAATAATGACGTACTGAATACTTGACATTTTATCCTCCTCTTATTGTCCGATAAAATTCACCTATTTTAAAGAATTCAGGATACACGACACGGTTTCCTCTCATAATAAAAAGGAGCTGTCATAAACCACAGTGTCAGACACCGCCAGCACAACGATTTTTCAAAATGTTGTCAGGAACGTTGAGTCTCAAACACTCATGGGACAGCCCCATCGATCAAAATATATGTATTAGTGCAGTAAATAAGGTTCGAACTTCGCTCGCATAAGGATGCTACATGAATTGAACGCAGGGATCAACTTCGATAAGATGATGCTTTTTTTCCAATCCTCATGATAAAAGTTCACTTCTAACTCTTCTATGATTTCAATGATCGATTTGAACATCTGGATTTCGTATAAAACTTCTTCCCCAAATGCTGTCATCAACGTTTGGTTTGCCATTTCGAATTGGGAAAAGCAATCAATACATCACCAAGCATTCGATCGCCAGCTCATGTTTTCCTGTCTATACTGCTTATTTATATATTCAAAGCAATAATTTTAAGCAACTTTACGACAACGACACAAGAAAGCCCCTTCATTCATTGAT
>NZ_JAIBLJ010000150.1 GCF_020179385.1 Alkalihalobacillus sp. YIM B00296
ATGTTTATAGAGTTTGATCCAAGATTATTGCTACATAAGGTAATCAAGGACTTTAAAGGAATTAGTAGTCGGATATTAAGGGAAAAACACCCTCATTTAAAAAGTCGGTTGCCTTCTTTATGGACAAGGAGTTATTTTAGTTGCACAGTAGGTCATATATCTGAGGAAACCGTACAGGAATATATTAAGAACCAAAAAAATGTCTAAGTAAAGTGGTGATAACATTGGCTATACCATCCTATATTTTGAACATTTCTCTAAAGACAGAAAAGTGGCAAGAAGATATTCTCTCTAAGCGTTTAGAAATGGCTAGGAATATCTATAATGCTTGTTTAGGAGAGTTGATAAA
>NZ_JAIBLJ010000151.1 GCF_020179385.1 Alkalihalobacillus sp. YIM B00296
GACGTATTTGATTTTCCTTCTACAGAATTCATGTCACCACGTCGTTTGAACACAGCTTTCTTAGTATCTTTGTCGTACATATATTTTTCGAAAGTTAACCAACTTCTTGTAGCTATCTTTTGAGAAGTAAAAGCATCAATGTTTTTCTTGAAGTGGTGTTGCATTGGCTTCACATAGGAATGGATAGCGTACTCACTTATACCATATTTTTTATTTAGTTCCTTGAACGCTTGAGTTCGTTCCTTGGATTGTTTTTGTTGTATCCAATACCTATACTCCTTGTCTTGCTTTATCCTTCTAAAGCGCTTTATCAACTCTCCTAAACAAGCATTATAGATATTCCTAGC
>NZ_JAIBLJ010000152.1 GCF_020179385.1 Alkalihalobacillus sp. YIM B00296
GAGATCATGCATCAATTAAAACCAGGCCAAACCTATGAAATCTCAGACGTTTATATTGGCAAGTATCAAAAGCTGCCAACCAGAGTTATTGTCCACCGTCTTACGGAAGAACAAACCCGAAAACGGTTGAAAGATCAAGCGATAAAGGAGAAAAAGAAAGGGATTGTCATGAAAGAACGGAGTAAACGATTGAGTGCTATCAATGTATACATAACCAATACGCCATCCGAAGATGTTCCAACAGGACACGTCCATGATCTGTACTCTTTACGTTGGCAAATAGAATTACTCTTTAAAACATGGCAATCCTTCTTTGAAATCGACCATTGCAAAGAGATCAAAAAA
>NZ_JAIBLJ010000153.1 GCF_020179385.1 Alkalihalobacillus sp. YIM B00296
ACTGCGAATTTGAAGAAAGGAGCATTGAAAAAATTGAAAATCACATATGAAATAAAAAATTTAAAGGAATATAAGAAGTTACCTTTGATATGTAGGTTAGGAATTCTTATGTTTTATCTTGGTTGTATTGGATTTGCTGGATATATCATACTTGATATTTTTGAAATCAAAGTTATATCACCATTGAGTTCATACTTCCCCTTTTATTGTTTAGGGATAGGTTTTCTTGGGTTTTTTACAACCATTATTTTTGATAAAAATAGAAAGAAAAGAACAAAAACTGGTCCCATGGGTCCTATTTAGTAATCACTAGAAACTGTCTTACTTTACATCCGTACTATT
>NZ_JAIBLJ010000154.1 GCF_020179385.1 Alkalihalobacillus sp. YIM B00296
AGTGAATATAAAGCCATTTATATCATCAAGGATTATTTTCCACTCTTGTTTCGAGCGATACAAAAAAACACCCGAGAGATATCAAAGATAATGCTTCGCCTGTTTGCCCTCCTACAGAAAAACGGGCGAAAATCCCACCGATATGAGAAAAAGACAGTCTTTGATATATTGGGTGTTGTCTATCAGTATACCATGTGTCACAAGAAAGTAGCATAGTGTTAAAAAATTAACCTGTTTAAGGTTTATTTGGCATGCCCTTCTTTGATAGCATTTCATAGTGATCTTGCACAAATGGCTCTGTTCTAAGCATTCATTGGTGTTAGCTTGATGGGCATG
>NZ_JAIBLJ010000155.1 GCF_020179385.1 Alkalihalobacillus sp. YIM B00296
CCCCAAATGCATTTGTTCCGTTTCCCTCCGCATGAGAACTTTGTCCACTGGCGGTTGTACTCTGTCCTTCCGCATGGGAGAAGTCTCCGCTTGCCTCTGGACCAGGGCTTACCGTGGCATCTGAAGTCCCGCCTTCCGCATGAGAAGCGAATCCACTAGCGGTTGTACCTATACCTTCTGCATGGGAAGAAGATCCAATAGATAGGTTAGGAGCTGGGTTCCCAAGTGGATCTACACCACCGCCTTCTACGTGAGAGGCTCTTCCGCTCGCTGTGTTCCCTTCTCCTTCCGCATGAGAAGTAAATCCACTGGCGGTTGTTGATC
>NZ_JAIBLJ010000156.1 GCF_020179385.1 Alkalihalobacillus sp. YIM B00296
AGGTCCGTTTCATTTTCACCTTGTATGTTTTTCCATCAAAAATGGATATTGGTCAATCCACTTTTCCGGATGCTATTTTCGTTTCCGAGATTCCGGCTTTGGTGAAGAAACATCTTCCCGCTTTAAATTTTTCTGGTTAATGAGACGTGGACGTGAAAATAAAGCCCAGCGTGGAAACCGGATAATCACATCTTTTTGCCCTTCCATATTGAAAGGAGCAAGTGGTGACATATAAGGTACTCCGAATGAACGCAAACTGCATAAATGAAGAGTAAGAGCGACCAAGCCGACAATCATCCCGAATAAACC
>NZ_JAIBLJ010000157.1 GCF_020179385.1 Alkalihalobacillus sp. YIM B00296
CACAATAAGAGCAGATATTAAGGGAAAGAAAAGAGTTGCCCTTGAGAGATAATCGTATCAAACTGAGGGAGTTGAAGAAGGTTAATGAGTATTGAATGTGGAATAATAAAAAGAAAAATTATATGGGAGAGTACAATTTGTCACTTTAGGAGTTATTTTGCACCTATTTTAAGCGTTAATTTGCACTATAAGTAAATATAAGAATGCTATCTTTTAATAATTCTCAGCACTAAAAATTGAGAAATTGGACTTTTTATCGATATTCCAGAAAAGCGCCCGTTTCTTGAATATCGATATTAGAAAACGA
>NZ_JAIBLJ010000016.1 GCF_020179385.1 Alkalihalobacillus sp. YIM B00296
TGGACTTTTTTATAATTGTCCATTATTCGGGATACAGTTCACTACATGTGGGGGTTAGTCTTTTTTATGTGCTTTAAACAAGCGTTTAATTGAAATTACAAATCCTATCACAACAACCTCTCTACACCCTTAAACAAATGTTTGATTGACCAAACGCAAAAGTTGTCGCAATTTTCTCGGTGCCAGGCACCATCTTCAACCCCTCCTTACGCCCCAATGCATTTCAAAATGTACCAGGCACCGAACCAAAATCCGCTTGTACCAATGCTTCTGGATCCTGGCTGTGACTTTCATTTTTATTTGACACTTATTCTTTATCATTAAACGGCACTATTAAATACAAATAGCCCGGCTTAAAAGCCGGGTTCGGTTAATATCGATATTCCTACTAGATTAGTGCACAACTCCTGTCAGAATTGTTCCACAATCGCGCCCGGTCGTAATATAAGGTCGTATTTTTAGTATATCATGTATTTTTTCAGTTTTTTATTAAAAAATGTTGACAAACTATTAGCTGGTTTTGTTAAAGAGCAATAAACCTGTTCCAATTGTAGATAAGTTATCTTTTTTTCCGGAGTTAAGTATTACTTAACATGAATCATATGGCCAACTCATACACCCTAAATTGTTGTACTATTGATTGTATTGACCTTAATATACCTTCGGTTTCAAAGGAAATACAGTGACTATTGTTTTGTAGAGGTTTTAAGGTTCATGCAATAGAGCAGAAGAATTTTCAAGACTTTATTTTTCTAAAGGTATCTTTATCGTAAGTTCATCGATTATCTTTGGCATAGGGTAAACGTGATGCCAATTTTAACGGTTGATCGTTCTTTTTCGTTAATTTATATTCAGTAACATATTCGTCTGAACCGACAGGTTTAGTCTTGCCTAACAGGTTTTTAACAATATACCTGACACTGCAAGATAGGTTAGGGGCTACCGGCAAAAACAAGATTTAGGAGTAGACTTTGTATCCATTACTGATAGTATTGACACTTCAACTGCAATGGGAAAGTTTTTCTTTCGTACAATGGCAAGTATTGCTGAATTAGAAAGAAACCTCATTGCTGAAAGAGTAAAGGAAGGACTCGAAGCAAGTAAAAAGCGTGGAAAAGAATTGGGTAGACCTAAATTAGATAAAGAAAAGCTTGCTGTTGCACTTCGGATGTTGATAGTAAAGAATATTCAATAAAAGAGATAGTATCCTCAACAGGAATATCTCAAGGTTCTCTATATAGGGCGATCAACCGATGAAAACTTGGAGAAATAAAAAAATAAGGAGTATTTTTTTTATTTCTCCACATTTACTTTGCGGTCTACAACAAGAACCCTGTCACTAAGCCCTATGACGATGACCAGCATGACCATCATGAGCGCCATCAGACCAATGAGCGTCCACATGGAAATGACGGATTTATATTGATCCATCACTTTACCTGTTAACAGCGGCAGCAACGCTCCGCCGAGGCCACCAGCTGCGATCAGCAAACTCGTGGTGCGTTCTGCGGTTCCGGGAAGAATCTGATTCGTAAAGATCAGTCCGATCGCGAACAGCCCCGCCATCAGAAGGCCGAGCAATAAGATGAGCGAATAGCTTGCGGCAAGCCCGGTGATGAGCGGAATGATAGCCATAATAAGCAGCGATCCGAAGCCGTTCATTAGCAGATAACGTCCATACCCCCATTTTTCCGATAAATGTCCGGCGAACAAACGCCCGATTACCATCGCAATCCAGAAAAATGAAACACCCAGCGTCCCAAGCGCGCTACTTGTACCCGAATGCTCGATAAGGATCGATGGAAGGAAATTGACCAGACTCATCTCAATCCCGACATAGAGGAAAAAAAACACCACCATGATGAATAACAACGGCAATCCTCTGCGCCCGTAAAGGGAAGGCGCCTCTTCTCCTTGAATGTCAGTTCCGGAAGCAGCGCCTTTCTCTTCGCTTGAATCCTGTTTGGCAAGCACGGCATCCATCGATCCAAAAGAAATAAACGACCAGAGAATAAGCATTCCCAGGGACATTGCGGCCAAGATAGGAAACGATATTTTCCACAAGCCCATCATAATCAGCACGCTGCCTAACACCGGCATCACGCATGCCCCGATGCCAAAGAATACCTCCAACCGGCTCATGGTGACGGCCTTGTTTTCATGAACGAACCCAATGACCAAAGCTCCAATCGCTGCCTCGACCGTACCGAATCCGAACCCCGCGACCGGAGCGGTCGCAATCATCCATTCCCATGAAGGCAGGAAGCTGTAGACGAATTGCCCAAGGGTTAAGGCGCCGAATGCCAACAAGATCATGCCCCTTCGACCCAGCCGTTTCGACCACCAAGGCGTCGTCAGAACGCCGATCAGGAAACCGGAGAATTGGGCGAAGATCAACAGTCCTCCGTCACTGTAATCTCTTTGAAAATACTGCAGCAACTCTTCCAATACCGCTCCCATAACCACATGCGCCAACCCGATCAGCAAATAGGATAAGCATCCTATCCATAACAAATTTCTCATTTTACTGCTCCTTCTTGAAAGATGAGGTAATTGGTAATATAGTAAATTATATAGCGGATGACTCGCAGTTAACAGAAACCGATTTTCGTATTTATATAACGATTTTCGTATTTTAAAAAAGGGGGATGGATGGTGCAACGCTTTTCGTTTCTGATGCAGACCGATATAGAGATGAAATTGCCCGTGTATATGGTCGGAGTGGGTCACTGGGACAATCAGGAACCCGTCTCTCGGCCGGATGGATATCCGTTGTACCAGTTTCTATATTGCATCGACGGGGAAGGCGAATTTATAGCTGGTAATCACAGTTATCAGGTGAAACCTGGCACTGGGATGTTCCTCTATCCGGATGATCCTCATGAATATCGGGCAGTAAAGGAGCCATGGGAGCTGTATTGGTTAAACTTTGCCGGAGAACAGGCCGAGACGCTGGCCCGTCTGGCCGGGTTGACCTCCACAGGCACGTACAGGATAACTAGCGGCGAGTTGATAGCCCGCCACATGCAAGCCGCCCTTCCTCTGGCTCTTTCACAGAAATCGCTGGCTGGCTTGGAATGTTCCAAGCTCGTGTATATGCTCATGATCGACATCATGAAATGCATCGCCGTACGGCAGCCTTCCATCGAAAAAAATTTCAACCGGCTTCAACCGGTTTTCGACTATATCGAACAACATTACACCAGGAGAATTATGCTGGAACAATTGGCCGACACCTTAGGCGTTTCCGTTAAGCACCTGTGCCTGTTGTTCCGCCAAATCATGAATATTCGCCCGATTGAATATCTTAATCTTTTCCGGATCAATAAAAGCAAGGAATTACTCCTTACGAAGTGGGATGCCCGAATCGCTGAAATTGCCCATCAAGTCGGTTTCGAGACGCCTGGTTACTTCGGGAAATTGTTCAAGAAGACGGAAGGGGTCACGCCCGAAATGTTCCGAAGGCTTAACGGAATCCGATAAAAAAGAGAGTCCCATTCAGGCTCTCTTCACGTATCCTCTTTGCTATCCGCTTATTTCATCTGGAAATTAGGTGAATGATTATAAAACCATATCTTATCTATGATTTCGACGGGACGATTGTATAATCTAAGATGTTGGCTATCCAACTTTTTAATGAGCTTTCTGGAAAGTATGGCGGTCGAAAGATCAACCTACAAGATATTGCTTATCTGTCGGACTTATCGATTCCGGATCGACTACGAGCTTTAAATGTTCCCCTACATAATCTTCCGGCACCTGTTTCTGAGATAACCCCTACAAATGGGTAAATTAACAGCTTGTACGGCATACTAATACATCAAGTGGGGCCGCAATCTCAACATCCGTCTTTTTTACCCCAAGCTCTTCACAAGTTTCCCGTATAGCTGTTTCTTCTTCATTTCTGTCCTCTTCATCGACTCTTCCGTCCGGAAAGCAAATTTCACCAGGCTGTATGCGAAGTGTTTTTGCCCTCACTTCAAATAAAACATGGGTTTCTCCATCTTCTTGAATCAAGGGAAGCATGAAAGCAGACTTTTTCATCTTTTCATGTCCTAATATGTTCGGTTTTTAACTTTCAAGCTGCTGGTTAATGCTTCCAATATTATAATTAATCATTTTTCATCATCACCTTTGTACTGGATTCCGATGAAACCTTTCTATCCTATTAGATCAACAAGTTAAATAAAAGTGGCTTATTATTCACTTCCATATATGGGAATCCCTTTTCTTCCATACGCTGCATGAGGGCAGAATAATCATCAGGATGCTTTAACTCAATTCCTACTAACCCAGGGCCTTCACCGCGGTTGTTTTTCTTGGTATACTCAAAACGCGTAATATCGTCTGTTGGACCAAGTACATATTCAAGAAACTCTCTTAAGGCGCCGGCACGCTGTGGGAATGTGACGATAAAGTAGTGCTGAAGTCCTTCATAAATCTTCGAGCGCTCTTTAATGTCCTGCATACGCCCAATATCATTATTTCCGCCGCTAATCACACATACAACATTTTTCCCTTTAATTTCTTCTTTATAAAAGTCTAATGCAGCAATTGGCAGGGCACCTGCAGGCTCCGCAACAATCGCATTTTCATTATAAAGTTCTAAAATTTTCGTACATGCTTTTCCTTCTGGCACGACCACAATATCATCAATTAACTCTTTCGCAATATCAAATGTAAGATGGCCGACTTGTTTAACAGCAGCTCCATCTACAAATTTATCAATTGAATCAAGAGTCACCACTTCGCCTTTTTCAATTGATTTCTTCATGCTTGGCGCACCAAACGGCTCAACACCAATTACTTTTGTTTTCGGACTGATGCTTTTAATATACGTTCCAACACCAGAAATTAAACCACCGCCGCCGATTGTTGCAAACATGTAATCAACCGGTTCATCCATTTCATTCATAATTTCTATTCCAATCGTTCCTTGACCTGTAATTGTTTTCACATCGTCAAATGGATGAATAAAGCTCATGTTATGCTCTTCACAATATTTTTTTGCTTCAATAGATGAATCATCAAACGTATCGCCAATTAATTTTACTTCTACATTTTCCCCGCCAAAAAACTTTACTTGATTTACTTTTTGACGCGGTGTCGTACTCGGCATAAAAATTTTCCCTTCAATACCAAGCGCTTTACAAGAATAAGCAACACCTTGAGCATGATTACCGGCACTTGCGCAAACAACACCCTTTTTTCGCTCATCTTCTGACAAGCTTTGAATTAAATTATATGCACCTCTTATTTTAAAAGACCTGACAACTTGAAGGTCTTCACGTTTTAAATAAACATTACAGCCGTATCGCTTTGATAACACTTCATTGCGCTGCAGGGGCGTTTGTGTCACAACATCTTTTACGGCTTGATTTGCAATGATGATATCCTCGATTTGAATTCTGCTCATGTGCCAACCTTCCTTTTATCTATATTTAACATTTATTTTAAATTTTAAGACTTATTTTAACATAAAGTCCTCCTTCTGAGGGGGTGAAAACGAAAGTCGGTTAGCGGCACACCATTTTTCAAATATAAAAAATCGGTGAGCGAAGTTACCCGTGTTTTGAAACCGGGCGGAAAGTTTTTGCTGGTTGATCATTATGCACGGAAAATCCGGCATTGGATGCCTTTATTAATGATTTGGATTATAAACGGGATCCGTCGCACGTTCACGAAATTACACTCTCCGAGTGGTTTCAAGTTTTTGAAGAAAGTAATCTGCTTTACCAAGAAGTTTCGAAATGGGACCTCCGCATCGAATTTGTTGATTGGATGGAGCGATCCGCGACACCAAATGATGCGCGTCAAGAGCTTGTCGAACTTTTGCAAACAGCTTCACCTCAATTTAAATTCGATATCCAATTGAATGAACACGGTGAGCCACTTTCCTTTTGTTTGAAGGTTGTTTTGTTGCTTGGAAGGAGGAACTAATGGTTTTGGGAAACTGATTAGTTCATATTGCTACAGTAATACCGATGAAGGATTGATAGAATACACCCTTTATCATTGTGTACATGAATGTGAAGTTAAGTGGTTAAGAACTGGACAACTGGACGTGGAGCCTCTGTGGGTAAGATTTGTCTTGAAAGGCTTGAACCCGGCATTTAGCCGGGTTATTTGTATTTGACAGTGATATTTAATTATAAAAATTCGATGCCAAAAAAAAAAAGAAAGTCACACCTGGCACTGACTAAGGAACTGGTTAACCCGTTTTGGAGATTATATCCGCCTTTTTACTAAAATTTAGAGAAAATATTCATATTTCTGAAAATTCATGGTATGATGTTAGTAACAAAATCTGGGAGGTGTTGTATGGAGGTTGCTTTAGAGGAAAGTGTTTTTTACAGCAGTGTACTGGACAGGGAACAAAAAGTGACTTTCCTGTACCCGGACCTCTTCAAAGCGGAAGGGGATGATTGCAGCCTGTTGTTCGTACAAGACGGGGAAGATTACTTACAGTTAGGGCACTTGAAAGAACAGTTTACGGATCTGCTCAAACAAAATCAAAAAAATCGGTTCAGTAACATTGCCATGATCCTTATTCCACCAGGAACTTCACATGAACGTTATCAGTTTTACCATCCAGAAGGTGAACACCACAAACAATATCTCCAATTTTTCCATCAAGAATTACTACCATTCATCCGAAACCATTTTACCCAACAAGGAAAACACATAAAGAAAATGGGTCTGCTCGGTGATTCCCTAGGGGCTACTGTCAGTTTGGCGCTTGCACTTCAACATCCATCCGTCTGGACTTATCTTTTGCTTCAATCAACTGCGATCGATATATCATTGATACAGGAAGTAAAAGAGACGAACAGAGAAAACTGGTGCGTCTATCAAGTGTATGGAGTGTATGAAGATGGTTTTCAATCCCAAATCAGCGGAAAGACGCTTGACATTACCACGAATAATCGAAAGCTGGTGAATGCCTTCCAACATGCAAAAGCAAACCTTACATACTTTGAAGAAAACGAAGGCCATCTATGGAGTTTTTGGAAAGACGATCTAAAAAGGGCGTTGACCTTTTTCGCTCAAACCTAATCCAAATGTAAAGAGGGGGATTTTATGAAAAAGTTTTCGTTGTTTTTATCTATGTTGTTGGTTACAGCACTCATCATTTCGGGTTGTAAAAGTGCTGAAACGACGAATGATGAGCAAGTTGAACTTGAGTTCTGGACCATGCAGCTTTCACCTACGTTCGATGATTACATCAACGGCGTCATTTCAGACTTCGAAGAAGAAAATCCGGATATCAAAGTAAAATGGGTTGATGTCCCGTGGGCAGATATGGAGAAAAAAATATTAGCGGCTGTCGCTTCTGAAACTGCTCCTGATGTTGCGAACCTCAACCCGCAATTCGCTTCGAAACTAGCAGAATTGGACGCCTTGGTGAATATGGACGAGATGGTAGATGAAGAGATACAAAAAGAATATTTTGAAGGTGTTTGGAAATCGAACACATTCAATGATAAAACGTTCGGGATCCCTTGGTATCTCTCCTCACAAGTGACGATGTATAACACAGACATTTTTAAAGAAGCGGGTCTTAATCCTGATTCACCTCCTAAAACCTTTGATGAGTTGAAAGATGTAGCCAAAACCATCAAAGAAGAAACAGGAAAATATGCTTTCTTCCCACCACTTGATGCCAGCCACTTGCTTGAAACACTTGTCATGATGGATGTAGACCTGACGAATGAGGATATGACAAAAGCGGCTTTCAATACGCCACAAGGAATCAAGGCATTCGAATTCTTCGTCGACCTATATCAAAACGACTTGATACCTCGAGAAGTCCTGACAGAAGGTCACGGAAAAGCGATTGATATGTATCAGGCTGGCCAGCTCGCAATTTTAGCCTCTGGACCTCAATTTCTGAACAAAGTTGAAGAGAATGCGCCTGATGTATTGAAAGCAACCAAATCTGGCCCGCAGATCACTGGAGCATCAGGCAAAAAGAATACAGCGGCAATGAATCTCGTCGTACCGAAACAAAGTGAACATCAAGAAGAAGCGGTCAAGTTCTCTCTTTTCATGACCAATGCTGAAAACCAGGTTGAATTTGATAAGATCGTTCCGATCCTCCCGTCAATCGAAAGTGCGTTAGAGGATCCATATTTCAACGAGCTGCCTGAGGATCCTACACCGATCGATGAAGCTAGAATCGTATCTGCAGAGCAGTTGAAGGAAAGTGAAGTATTAGTACCGCCTATGGAAAATTATGAAGAGCTGAAAACATCAATCAATGAAGCTTTACATGCTGCCATGCTCGGAAAAATGACTCCAGAAAAAGCAGTAGAACAGGCTGAAGCTGAGTGGAACGAGATCCTCTCTCAATAAGGAAAAAAGCAAAGGGGATCTCTTTCCCCTTTCTCATTTTCTCAACAATTCAATGTCCGACAAAAAGATTTAAAGAGTGGTGATATGTAGAGAGATGGAACCATTAACGGTATTTCAACAGTTAAAAGGAGGGTTGATCGTCTCCTGCCAGGCGCTTGAGGATGAGCCGCTCCATGGATCAGAAATGATGGCGAAGATGGCAAAAGCCGCACAAACCGGAGGTGCTGTAGGGATCAGGGCTAATGGCGCTGAAGATATCCTTGAAATCAAAAAATTGATCAACCTTCCCATCATCGGTTTAGTGAAAAAAACGTATCCAGACAGTGAAATATACATCACCCCTACTTGCGATGAAGTTGAGGAATTGATAAGAGCGAATGTTGACATCATTGCGATCGATTCCACAATGAGAAAACGCCCAAGGGGACAAGAGATTGAACAATTGATCAAGCTGATCCACAGTCATAAGAAACTGGTGATGGCTGATGTTTCAACGTATGAAGAAGGTGTGAGGGCAGCGGCTACTGGAGTGGATTGCATATCGACCACGTTATCAGGCTATACAACCTATTCTCCCCCTTTAAAAGGACCGGATTTCCAACTGGTGGAACGATTAGCGAAACGATTTACGATTCCAGTGTTCGCAGAAGGAAGATACCATTCGCCAGAGGATGCACGGCAAGCTCTTCGACTTGGGGCACATTGTGTCGTCGTCGGTTCTGCCATCACAAGACCTCAAGAAATCACGAGAAAATACACTGATTTTATAAAGAAAGAAGGCAATGCGGATGACAGTGAAACAGGCGAATCAGACAGGAAATATAAAAGGGTTGATTAACAGTTACTTTCCTTCCCTTACCAAATCAGAGCAGAAGGTTGCAGATATCGTCGTGCAGCAGCTTGATCAGGTGATCTATTATTCTGTGACCGATCTTGCAGATGCAGCAGAAGTCGGGGAAACGACAGTACTCCGTTTTTGCCGGAAAATCGGTCTGAAAGGCTATCAGGAGTTCAAGCTGGCGATCGCTAAGGATTTGGCGAACAAGGCAAGGGAAGAACCGGGGTCACCTGTTCAAAATGATTTATTTACAACGATTTCTTCCTACACGATCAATGCGATTCACGAAACAGTGTCCATGAATAGTGAGGAGGCGATCAATAAAGCGATTGACATGATCGATCATGCGTCTTCCGTACACTTTTTCGGTGTCGGGACTTCTGGATTGACCGCCCTGGATGCTAAGAACCGTTTCCTCAGAATCGGCAGGAGAGTAGACGCGGTGGTCGATCCGCACATCCAGTCGATGACGGCTGCTACCCTTTCTAAAAATGATCTCGTCATCGGAATTACAGTTTCAGGCAGTACGAAAGACACAATCGATTCGTTGAAAATCGCGAAAGAAAATGGTGCGAAAACGATCGCGGTCACTTACCATGCAAGATCGCCAATCACCAGGATTGCGGATGCTGTCCTCATAAACGGGGGGAAAGAATCGCCTCTTGAAGGAAGTTCCCTTGCTGCAAAGATCTCTCAGCTGTTCGTCATCGACCTTTTATGTACAGGGCTTGCCCTCAAGCATAAGGATGTGGCATTGGAAATGAAAGAAAAGACGGCACAATCGGTCGTCAATAAGATCTATTAAGATGGTGAAACGATGAAGGCGATCGGAATCGATATAGGCGGTACCACAATCAAAGGGGCTATTGTTGACGAAAAAAGAAAGATTCATCATCAGATCACCATACAAACCAATAGATCCGAAGGCCGAAACGGCATCCTTGCATCATTGACAACAACGATCGATCAGCTGCTTGAAAACGAAACGGAAATCACGGGAATCGGGATCGGCACCGCAGGCAGAGTCAACGTGGATCGTGGGGAGGTCATCTATAGTACGGCCAATCTTCCAGGTTGGCAAGGCATCAACCTGCGTGAGTTTATCACCAATACATACGCACTCCCTGCCATTATAGATAACGATGCGAATGCAGCACTGGCAGGTGAATGGTGGAATAGAGGAGAGACCTATGATTCAGTAACGTTCCTGACGCTTGGCACAGGTGTAGGCGGAGCGAACATGGTCCAACGGAAAATCTTCCGGGGTAACCATTGGAATGGCGGTGAATGGGGACACGTCATCCTCTATCCCGAAGGACGGACGTGTAACTGTGGAAAACGAGGTTGCATCGAACAATATTTATCTGGAACAGCTGTAGTGAAAATCGGGAATGAACAGTCTGGACGAACCTACACAAACGGCGCAGATCTCTTTGAGGCTTTCCAGGCTGGCGACCGAAAAATCCAGCCGATCGTTGAGAGGTATCTTGATGATCTGGCACTTGTCGTCTATAACCTTTCCGTAAGCATCGACCCTGAAGCAGTCATCATCGGTGGCGGGGTGATCGAATCGAAGGATAGATGGTGGGATGTGTTTGTAGAAAAATTGGTGGAAAGAGATGTCCACCTGAAGGTCCTTCCAGCTACTCTCGGAAACAAAGCCGGCATGATTGGCGCAGTCAAGCTGTTGTTCGATGCAATGAGTAAGGGGGGAGAGGTATGAAACAGAACGTTTTGACACCCTATTTGTTTTTACTGCCCGGTTGTGTGATTTTGGGAGCTTTCATTTTTTATCCGTTACTGCAAGCAATATGGTTGAGTTTTACAGACTACAACATGATTGTCGACCCGACCTTCATCGGGACGGAAAACTATCAACGGCTTTTTGACGACGATATGTTTTGGAAAACGCTTATTCAGACACTGATCTATCTTGTCGGAGTCGTCCCAGCTCTCATCATTTTACCGATTTTCCTCGCGATCCTGGTCAACCAAAAGCTGAAAGGAATCGGTTTTTTTCGTTCAGCCTATTACATACCGGTTGTCACCTCCTGGGTTGTCGTAGGGATCACATGGGAATGGGTCTATGCGGAAAAAGGCGTCCTCAACTATTTGCTGGAAGTGGTCGGGCTGGTTAACGGCCCTGTCCACTGGCTCACCTCTGAAAAAACGGCACTTTTCGCAGTCATGGCGGTGACGGTATGGAAAGGCTTGGGGTATTACATGGTCATCTATTTGGCGGGCCTTCAATCTATTCCTTCAAACTTATACGAAGCGGCAGAAATTGACGGAGCGAACAAATGGCAACAGACGATCCGTATCACGATTCCGATGTTGATGCCTTCGATCATCATCGTGACCGTCATGTCATCGATTGCAGCTATGAAAGTGTTCGAAGAGATCTATATTATGACAGGCGGCGGACCACTGAACAGTTCAAAAACACTCGTGTTCTATATCTATCAAGAGGCATTTGAAAAATTGAGCATGGGTTATGCGAGTGCAGCTGGGGTCGTACTCTTCCTCATCACACTCATCTTTTCGATCGTCAATTTGAAACTGATGGGCAGGAAAGAAAATGTAGCATAAGGGGGGGAGAAAAAATGGAAGGGCCAGTTACTGAAAAGAAACATCCATCCATCACTGTTCAAACACGTCCAATGACCAAAGTTAAAATAAAAGTACTGCTCAAGAAAGCATTGATCTATTTGGTTCTGATCATCGTTGCACTCGGAATGCTTGGTCCATTTTTATGGCTCCTTTCAACAGCATTGAAATCAGGGCATGAAAACATTTTCAGCTATCCGCCAAAATTCATTCCGGAAAGCCCGACGCTAGGCAATTTTTCTAGAGTCATGGATGCTTTTCCGTTCTGGACTTATTTGATGAACAGCACGATCGTCGGCTTTTTCACGGTACTGCTTAATGTCCTGTTCTGTTCCTTTGCAGCGTACCCGCTCGCAAGGATGAATTTCAAAGGGAAAAACATCATTTTCATTCTGATCATCAGCACGATGATGATTCCGTTCCAGCTGTTGATGATCCCGATCTATATCCTGTCCCTCGATCTTGGGTTGAAGAACACCTATGCCGGGCTGATCCTACCCCACGCAACGACCGCATTCGGAATCTTCTTGATGCGCCAAGCGTTTATCACGATCCCATATGAGCTCGACGAATCAGCGAGGATGGACGGGGCGAACAGCTTCCAAATCTGGTGGAGGATCCTGCTCCCACTTGTAAAACCTTCGGTGGTCACGCTTGCCATTTTCACGTTTGTGATGGCGTGGGGGGATTTCTTGTGGCCGTTGATCATCCTGGATGATCAGAAGATGTACACCTTGCCGTTAGGGCTGAATGCGCTCACCGGGCTGTTTTCTGCGGACTGGAGGTTGATTGCTGCAGGATCTGTCATTTCGGTATTGCCGATCATCATTTTCTTCCTTATCCTCCAGCGCTACTTCATCAAAGGGGCAACGAGCGGAGCTGTAAAAGGATAAGGGTACTGACAACTTTTTAAGAAAGGATAGGAGTAGGGATGAAACGAAAAATAGCATTGCTTCCGGTCGACGGAAGGCCTGTTACAAGAGACCTGCCTGGACAACTCGCCGCAATCGGTGGATGGGAAGTTCTTGTACCGGAACGTAACGAATTAGGTTTTTTAAAAGAGCCCGGCAATCTTGACAGCCTCCAAAATTGGCTGAAAGAAACGGTCGATGAGGTGGACGGAATTGTCGTGTCGATTGATATGCTCGGGTACGGAGGGTTAGTCCCTTCACGGATTTCAGAGGCTACTGTAGAGCAGGTCCGTGAACGCATTCAAGTTTTAAAAGGACTGAAAGAGGCGAAACCAGAGCTGAAAATTATGGGGTTCAGTGCCACGATGCGACTTTCCGATTCATACGTGAATGAAGAGGAGAAGGAGTACTGGAACCGTTACGGAAAAGAAATCTGGCAATTCTCGTATCACTCCCACCGGCATTCGAAAACGAAGGATCCCATCTCCAGGAAGAGGGTAGAGGAGTTGAGGCTGAAGATACCGGATGCCATTTTACAAGATTACCAAAAAACGAGAGAGCGGAATTTTTCGATCAACCGTTCTCTGCTGGATGATGTGGAAGAAGGCTTATTCGACATTCTGGTTTTCCCTCAAGATGATACAGCGGAGTACGGAATGAATATCCAGGAGCAGGAATGGTTATCGGAGGAAGTCAGCAAACGGCGACTATTTGAGAAAGTCTTCATTTATCCAGGTGCAGACGAGGTGGCAAGTACGTTGGTCGCCAGGATGATCTATGAGTTGGAAAACATTGTGAAGCCGATCTATGAACCTTTTTTCAGTGGGCAAAAAGGCGCCCTTACTTCCGCTAGATATGAGGACAGGCCGATCTATGAATCTGTCAAAGGACAAGTCTACGCTTTCGGTTCATTTATAGTAGAAACCCCATCAGAAGCGGATATTTTATTAGCTGTCAATGTGCCAGGGAAAAAACAGGGAGACCTTGCTCTGCAAATGGATCTGACCGAAGTGGACACAAACGATCGGAATCTTGGGGAATGGATGTTGAGGATCAAACACTACCTTGGAGAAGGGAAAGATGTAGCGGTCGCGGATCTTGCTTATGCCAACGGATCGGACCCGGCCCTTATGCCGAGGTTGCTGGATTCAGGGATTTTCGGAAGCCTCTCCGGTTATGCTGGCTGGAACACAGCAGGAAATTCGCTTGGAACGGTCATCGCCCATTCTGCAATGATCCATCTACATAAACTCAAAGGGTTTTTACTTGAAGCTGACTTTAAGAAAAGACATTTGGAATTGTTGATTCATCGACTTTTGGATGACTATCTCTATCAATCGATTGTCCGCCAAAATGTGAGGGAGCAAGTGGATGAAGCGGGGGTGGATGACCAAGAGCTCCTCGAAGTAGTTCGCAGACAGTTTATGAAAACTTTAGAGGAGATACCGCCATTGGGTGAATACAAGCTCAACATCCAAGAAATTTATCTGCCCTGGAATCGTACGTTTGAAATCGGCATTAGTATTTGTCTGGAGAGGGATTAAACATACTCAAATTTTTAAGGAGGTGGTACGCTGCTCGACATCTGAACATTCCTGTCACTTTTATCACTGCGGCTTGTTCAATTGAATTTTTGGAGGGATTAGATGAAAAAACTTTTCGGTGTTCTACTGTCCGTTGTCCTGGTGATGAGCCTTGTCATACCGGCGACTGCAACAGGAAATGACAAATCAAGGCATCAAGCGCTTCAAGACCTCGTAAATGAAGATGACAAGAAAGCAAGGATTTTATGGTATGACCTTTCAGCCAATATCCAAAACCTGAATACCCCGGAAAAAGTCAAGAACATCGTAGAGAAAACCGCCAGAGCAAATATTGATACGATAATCCTCGATGTAAAGAATTACACAGGTTTTGTTGGTTATTTGAGTAAGATCGCCCCGCATATGAGTACATCTAAGATTACCAATTACCACGAGTTCCCTGAGGGATATGACTTGCTTACAGAAGTGATAAAGGAAGCCCGCAAGCATGACATCCAAGTCCATGCGAACGTCAATGTTTTCTCTGAAGGAAACAATAATTATAAAGACGGCCCAGCCTTTGAAAATCCGCAATGGCAGACAACATTCTATATGGCTTCCCGGATTGCAGAGGCTGTAAATGGAGAAACCTTTGACATTACCGGAGTGAACACGACAAGAGGTTCAAATCAATTGGTCATGTATACGCCGTCAAAATATGATGTTTCCCCTGCAAACCAATGGGGAGCAGAAGTCCAGATTACAGATGGAGTTGTAACGGAAGTAGTCGACCGTACATATGGAGCTCCAGCTGTAGAAGTCCCGGATGATGGAGTCGTTCTATCTGGTCATGGGGAAGCGAGGACCTGGATTCTCAACAATGTCAAGGTCGGGGATGAACTCGATTACTCGGCTTCAAAGAAAGAATTGGTCCCTGCATCGGAATACCCTTCTTTTTCAACGTTCACCAACCCAATCCGTGAAGATGTCCGGAATTACGAGTTAAGCATCATCGATGAAATTATCAGCAACTATGACGTAGATGGAATTGTCCTTGACCGAGCCCGTTATTCGAACATCAACGCTGATTTCAGTGACTTGAGCCGCGAGCGTTTTGAAAAATATATCGGAGAAAGCGTCGAGAACTGGCCAGAGGATATTTTCCGAGTGGAGTTTACGGAGGAAGGACAAAAGCGGATCCCAGGACCGCATTATCAAAAGTGGATCGAATGGAGAGCGGGCAACATCCAGGACTTCTTCAAACAGGCTGAGCAGCTGGTCCATGAGAAGGATTCCTCCCTGTTCTTCAGTACGTATGTCGGAGCTTGGTATCCACTTTACTATAGTGAAGGCGTGAACTGGGCAAGCAAGACCCACCAGCCGGATTATGATTGGGCGAGCCCGGACTATGGTAAAACAGGGTACGCTGAAGTGCTCGACTTCCTGATGACGGGGAACTACTTCAGGGATGTTACGCGAGAGGAAGCGATTGAGTCCGGAAATCCTGATTGGTATAGCGTTGAGGGTTCAGCGGATATTGCTTTCGATGTGGTGAATGAAGCCACCTTTGTCTATGGAAGCCTTTATCTCAATCAGTACAAAGGAGATCCAGAGCAGTTTCGTAGAGGCTTGAGAGCAGTTATGGAAAGGACACATGGAATCATGCTGTTCGACCTCGTCTATTTTGAACAGTTTGGCTGGTGGGACATCATCGAGGAAGAATTTGCAGAAGAGTCCAAACCGCCTCACCAGATCCCAGGCCTATTGAAGATGGTCAGAGATGATAAATAACTAGATTTTGGGCTGGCTCTTGGTGGCCAGCCCGAATCTATGAAACTAGTGTGGAGGCAGGCAGCTTTTGATCAAGTCCTTTTACATAACAGTCCATTTTTAAAGGAGTCGTTCTATATGAATATAGAATTGTATGGTGAAATCATCGTCATTGGAGGCGGGCTTGGCGGGAGCCTGGCCGCACTATCTGCTGCAAAGATGGGGAAGAATGTGATCCTGACAGAGGAGACGGTCCGGATTGGTGGACAGCTGACGAGTCAACTCGTCCCGCCTGATGAACATAAATGGATCGAACAATTCGGGTGCACAAGTACCTATCGGGAGTTCCGCAACCGTGTCCGAGACTATTATCGTTGGAATTACCCATTAAAAGAAGAAGCGTTGCACAATCCGAGGCTGAATCCAGGGAACGCTCTCGTAAGCCGGATCTCGCATGACCCAAGAATCTCACTGACAGTATTGAATGATATGCTGGCGCCTTTTATCCATACCGGCAAGATTACGGTACTTTTAAAGTATAAACCTGTGGCTGTGGAGACGTGTGGGGATAAGGTACGTTCTGTCAAGGTCCGGGGTTTGGAAGCGGAAGATGAAGTCACGGTAAGCGGGACGCTGTTCATTGATGCAACGGAATGTGGGGATCTTCTACCATTGGCAGATGTTGAATATGTAACAGGTGCCGAATCACAGGAGGAGACCGGAGAGCCCCATGCGTTGGAGGGTAAGGCAGAATCGCTCGATATGCAATCCATCACCCACTGTTTTGCGGTCGATTATCTCGAGGGTGAAGACCATACCATCGAAAAACCGGAGCAGTATGAGTTTTGGAAAAACTATCAGGCGGATTTCTTGAATCATAAACAATTGAGCTGGTTCGGGCCAGATGCAGCGACTGGAAAATCGAAGTTATTCACACTTTTCCAACAGCAGGGGTTATTTTCACTCTGGGAATATCGAAGGGCTCTTGATAAAACGCTATTCCGTGACGGCTTTGCAGACGGTGATCTTTCTCTGATCAACTGGCCGCAAAATGATTATTGGCTCGGGCCGGTTTATGAAGTCAGTGAAGAGGAACGTCAGAAACATTTGGAAGGAGCCAAGCAATTAAGTTTATCCCTTCTTTATTGGATGCAGGTGGAAGCACCGAGGCATGATGGAGGGACCGGTTATCCCGGATTGCGATTAAGAAGGGATGTTGCAGGAACCAATGATGGTATGGCGATGTACCCCTATATCCGTGAATCACGCCGCATTAAGGCTGAGGTCACAGTCAAAGAACAAGATATCAATGCCGAGTACCGTGGTGATAAAGGAATCAAGAAGGTTGAAGATTCAGTAGGTGTCGGCTGTTACCGGATCGATCTCCATCCGACGATTGTCACCAACCAGCTGTTCTATACACCTAGCCTCCCTTTCGAAATCCCATTGGGAGCGCTCTTACCGATTCGAATGAAGAATCTTATCGCAGGAAGCAAAAACATCGGAGCGACCCATATTACGAACGGCTGCTTCCGAGTCCATCCTGTCGAATGGAACATCGGTGAATCCGCTGGTTATTTAGCAGCCTTCGCTCACGATAAAGGCATCGAACCAAGAGCAGTCCGTCACGACAGTACTCTATTACAAGACTTCCAAACCCTCCTCCAACGACAAGGAATCGAACTCCACTGGCCGGAAATCGGTACAATTTAAATTCCTCGGTGTCAGGCACTATTTTCAATCCTTGCGCCGCAAGGCTCCTCAGATGGCGCCTGACCCCGTTTTAAATCCCTTCTCCCCCAACGTTTTTCATAAGGTGCCAGGTACCGAATCAAGGCACCGAATCAGAATCCGCTTGTACCAAGGCTTCCGGATCGGTGCCTGGTACACTATTCAACTGCACAAATATTCGAAAGGAGTGTCGTTTCGTATGATGATGGTTAAGAAAAGACGTGTGAAGATTTGTTGGTTTTTTTCCATTCTCCTTATTGTTTCTTTGGTACTGGGCAACATAGCTTTGCTACCAACCTCCAAGACTTTAGCACAAAACGATTTACAAGAATTAAAGATTTATCCGACACCGCAAGAGTTAGATTTGAAAGGTGAAGGTTTCCCATTGACTCCAGTGGTAGGGATTGTTTTACCGGAACAACATGACGAGTCGGTGATAAATGAACTGAAAGAAACGTTGAAATTAGCTGGTGTAAAAGAAATAAAAGTATTCAATCAGTCTGAAAATCCAACCACGTCTGTCACCATCTTTTTAAGTAATGATCCTCAAAATCCAATAATCATTGAACAGATGGAGTCTTTGAATATTCATGATGAATCGCCACTACCAGAGGAAGGCTATATTCTTGCAGCAGGAGAGAGTACCGATGAAAAGAAAAAGGTCATCCTTTCAGGTGAAGATTGGGATGGCGCTTTTTATAGTGTCCAAACTTTCAAACAAGTACTTACCTCACATCCTGGACGTAACATGGTTCCCCAAGTAATCATCAAAGATTTCCCCGAAATGCCAGTCAGAGGTGTAATCGAGGGGTTTTACGGAATTCCTTGGTCACATCATGACCGAATCGACCAACTTGAATTTTACAGCGAAAACAAAATGAATACCTATGTGTATGCACCTAAAGATGATCCTTATCATCGTGATCAATGGAGGGAGCCTTATCCTTCAGAAAAGCTTGCTGAATTAGGCGAGTTGGTGAATGTAGCTAATAACAATCATGTCAATTTTGTTTTTACTATCTCTCCAGGTTTGGATATGTGTTACTCCAGTGAAGATGAATTTATGTTATTGAAGGAAAAGGCCCAAGCGATGTGGGATTTGGGTGTACGTGATTTCGCCATTCTTTTCGATGATATTTTTCAAGAGATGAGTTGTAAGGAAGATGAAGAGAAGTTCGGATCATATGGAAGTCCGACAGCAGCTGCTCAAGCTTATGTGCTGAACAAGTTCCAGGTAGAGTTCGTCGAAACTCACGAGGGAGCGAACCGCCTGATCACTGTCCCGACAGAATATTATCAGGATGGAACAAGCCCTTATAGAGAGCAATTCGCAGATTTGGTAGACTCCGAGGTTTTAGTGTACTGGACAGGAATCGGTATAACCACTGAAACTATCACAAATGAGGATGCCGAAAAAATCTCGGATATATTCAAGCATGACCTGTTGATCTGGGACAACCATCCGGTCAATGATTTTTCTCCTGAAAGGTTGTTTTTAAGCCCGATCTCTGGAAGAGACGCTGAATTAACGAATCATGGCGTCCATGGATTGACCGCAAACCCGATGGAACATGCCCAAGCCTCTAAAATTCCATTATTCACAATAGCGGATTACACGTGGAATCCAGCAGACTATGATCCTATGACATCATGGGAGGCAAGTATCCAAGAATTCGGAGGGGATTTTGTAGATGAAGTAAGGACATTTGCAGAAAATGTGTTATCTTCTCGTGTGCGCCAACAAGAATCACCGACACTGAGTTCATTAATAGAGGCTTTTTGGAATGCCTATGAGGATGGTGAAGGACAACGTGAGGCTGAGCATCTTTCGATAGAATTTGAAAAATTAGAAAAAGCAGCTGACGTATTGGAAAATGACTTCCACAATAGAGGTTTTTCTGAAGAAATGAATCCTTGGATCGATAAAATGAGGCATTATGGCGAGGCTGGTCAGCTGGCTGTCGAAATGCTTCTCGCCCAACAAAGCGGAAATAAAGAGATCACAGAGAATTACCGGGCAGAGTTGGATCAAGCACTGGAAAATGATACGACCGACGTCACTTTCGATGAACAACAGCAAGCCTCCAGGATGTTAGATGGACTAGATGTCGAGAGAGGTTGGGGAGAGCTGATCAAGTATACCCCTGAATTCGGGGAGAGGACAGGGACCAACCAATGGGGTTATGAAATCACAGTGATTAATGGAAAAGTTACGGAGGTCGGTGGCAATGATTCCGAAATTCCGGAGGATGGTTACGTATTGAGTGTCCATTCAGGAGGAGACGGTGATTGGCTTGAACATAACTCTATTGTCGGTGCGAATGTGTCAATTGAAGAAAACATAGTCAACATCACGATCGATAAAGGAGTCTACAACATTCCCAACCAGAAAATATATGGATACGGTGTGTTGGAGCCATTTATCAACCTAGCGTTAAAAACAAATGATCTATGGCTGGGTGGAAGGGAAGAGGCAGGTCCGTTTTCTACAATAGATGCTTATAGTAGCTATACCCTTGATAATATTTCAGATGGTGATTTGGATACACTCTACTGGACATATGGTTCACCTAAAAAAGGAGATTTCATTGGGATCGATTTAGGAGAAATACAACCTATATCTTTAATAGAGCTATATATGGCATCAACAAGTGGCTCCGTACCAAGACCAAATGATTATATTACCCATGGGGCAATCGAAATCTCAACAGATGGCAGTAACTGGCGGGTATTAGGTGAATACGAGGACGAACCAGAAATCTCTCTCTCTTTAGAAGAGAAAGAACAAGCAAGATTCATAAGGTTCAAGGTCCTGACCGATCAAACCAGCTGGGCGCAAATAAGAGAATTCATCGTCCAATAATCACACAACTCCTTCAGGTCAAAATCCTCGGTGTCAGGCACCATCTCCAATCCCTTGAGCCCCAAGGGTTCTCAGATGGTGCCTGGCACCATTTTCAATCCCTTCTCCCCTAACGCTTTTTAAAGTGTACCAGGTACCGGATAAGAATCCACTGATACCAAGGCTTCTTAATCGGTACCTGGTAAAAAGATTTATTATTTTCAGAATATATTGACATATTTTTTGTTGTTAATTATAATAACCCTATACTAAATGTAATCGATTACATAATCGGCAATAGAATCGCAACAAGATAGGGAGAAAAAACATGGTAAAGATGAGTGATGTGGCAAAAATTGCTAATGTTTCAACTGCAACAGTTTCAAGAGTACTTAGAAGCCCCGAAACTGTAAAAGAAAATACTAGGAAGAAAGTACTTAGCGTGATTGAAGAATTAAATTATCAACCTAACATATTAGCTCGCCATTTTCGGAGAAATGAAACAAATACAGTTCTAGTTATAGTGCCAAACATTATGAATACTGTTTTTTCAGAAATAGTTGGAGGTATTGAGCAAGCAGCATCTATAAGTGGGTATAAGGTTTTACTAAGAAACACGAATCGTGATGTAAGAAATGAATATGAAGCCATTGATCACCTTAAACAAAGACAGGTCGATGGAATGATTTTACTTTCAGAGAGACTTGAAAAGCAAACTATATTAAATATAAGTCAACAATACCCAGTTGTTTTAGCTTCAGCTTATATTGAAGGCCTAAAAGTGCCGACAGTTTCTATTGACAATATCAGCAGTAGCAGGGAAGCTACCGAACATCTAATTAAACTTGGGCATAAAAGGATAGCCCATATTTGTGGGTCGCTATTCTCGTTAATTTCACGGGATAGGGTAAAAGGGTTTAATCAGGCAATCTATCAAAATGAAATTCAAATGGAAAGTGTATTAATCCAAGAAGGAGATTTTACATTTGATTCGGGATATAATCAAATGCTGAAGTTCCTTGCATTAGATGTACCACCAACAGCCGTCTTTGCAGCGAATGATGAAATGGCAATGGGAGCAATTAAAGCCGCTAAGGAAAATGGGTTACGAGTCCCGGAAGATCTTGCGGTTGTAGGATTTGATAACATTAAGTTTTCCTCTATCTTTGAACCTGCTTTAACGACCATAGCGCAGCCAAAATATGAAATGGGAAAAAAAGCGATGGAGTTATTGTTAGAGCAAATGAAGGGCGTAGTCCATACGAAGTCCCAATACGTATTAGATAGTAAACTTATTATCCGAGAATCATGTGGGGCGAAAATGGCTGAATTGGTTTAACTTTTCTTTTAATAAAATGTAATCGATTACATTTTTAAGGAGGTGATTTAACGAAAAATACAACGAAACTGTTTTGCGTTTTGTAACCGGTTATATTTGGTTGTATATAAATAAAATACAAAAAAAGGAGAGCTGAAAATGGGACAAATTCCAGTTGGTCTTCAAATGTTTACATTAAGAAATGAAAGCGAACAAGATTTTCTTGGAGCTTTAAAAAAAGTGGCTTCTCTTGGTTACCAGGGTGTAGAGCTTGCAGGTTATTATGGATTTTCTGCTAATGAGTTAAAAGAAGTCTTACATAACCTTGGTCTAAAGGCTGCTTCAAGCCATGTTCCTCTAACTGTCTTAGAAAAAGAATTAGATCAAGTGATCGAGTATCAAAAAACCATCGGCAGTAAAAATATTGTCTGTCCTTTTCTTCCACCAGAAAAACGAAGCAAAGAAGATTACTATAACCTAATTAACATTCTAAATGAAACCGGACAAAAATGTGATGAAGAAGGTATTACACTTTCCTACCACAATCATGATTTTGAACTGCAACCATTAGATGATGGGCAAAAGCCGCTTGAATTGCTGCTAAAAGAAACAAATCCTGACTGGGTTAAAGCGGAACTGGATGTTTACTGGCTAACAAAAGCGGGAGAAAATCCGGTTGAGTGGATGAAACGTTATCAACATCGTACAGCTTTAATCCATTTGAAAGACATGACAACTGATGGTGAGAAATTCTTTGCTGAACTTGGAACTGGCGGAGTTAACCTTGAAGGTGTATTAGCCCAGGGAGATGACTCAAATGTTGAATGGTGGATCGTTGAACAAGACCGCTCAAGATGTTCGCCTTTTGAAAGTATCGAAATAAGCATTAATTATTTGAAAAACAAGCTCATCCATGCAAGATAATTCAATCAAAACTTTTCATTAAGGGGGAAAAGAATGAAGAAAGTTGTCTCTATCTTGTCGCTGTGTGTTGTTCTGTTACTTGCTGCTTGCGGAGTAAATGGCGGTTCTTCATCCAGTGAATCTGCTTCAGGTCAATCAGGTTCAGGTAGTGAAAGTGAAGGGAAGAAGGTGCTGGAGTTTTGGCACATCGATCCAGGTGAAAAAGAAAAGATTTATAAGGAAGCAGTTGATCGTTTCGAAAAGAAACACCCTGATGTAGAAGTTAAAATGCTGAGAATCCCGAATGATGCTTATAAGCAAAAGCTTGCCGTAGCAATGTCAGGAGGAAACCCACCGGACGTTTTTCATAGCTGGGGCGGTGGCTGGTTAAAGCACTTTGTTGAACAAGATAAGGTATTGGACATTACACAAAATACAGATTTTGAACACTTTAATAAACTAGCGTTAAATAACTCTACATTCAATGACAAAGTATATGGTTTGCCGCTAAGTATGACAATCGATGTTGTTTTTTATAACAAGGAAATCTTTGAAAAATATGGTTTACAGCCACCTAAGACATATGAGGAATGGCTTACAATTATCGATACACTAAATGAAAACGATGTTATTCCGATCGCTCTTACAAATGCCACAAAATGGCCTGGTGCTTACTACTTAATGAACTTTGCGAGCAGAATTGAAGGACCTGAGCTGTTTGATAGTGCCTATAACCGTAAAGGCAGAGGATTCGATGATGAAGGTTATGTAAAAGCAGGAGAATATATCCAGGAAATGGTTGAAAGAGACGCTTTTAACCCGGGTTTTAACGGGGTTCCTTATGATGAAGGACAGGGACGCCAACTGATATATACTGGACAAGCTGCAATGATGGACATGTCTATTTCTTTCTTAAACAATGTTAGACAGGAAGCACCTGAATTTGAAGAGAAATTAGATTTCTTCGTGTTCCCAACAGTTGAAGGAGGGAAAGGAGATCAAACACAAATCGGTGGAGCTACGGGTCCTGTATGGTCTGTTTCAAAGGATAGCAAAAACTCTGACTTAGCAGTTGAACTTCTTAAAGAGTTAACGAGTACTGAAACGGCACAAAATTATACCGATCGAACAGGTTCATTGACTGGTGTTAAAGATATCGTTCCTGAGGATCCATTTACAAAGAGATTCTACGATGTTGTTCAAAATGCTACACATATCCAAATGCCATATGACCAAACCCTTCCACCAGAAATAGCTGAACTTCATAAAGATACAACCCAGGCAATCTTTGGTCTGGATATGACTCCTCAAGAAGCAGCAGAAAAAATGGAAGCAAAAGCAAAAGAAGTATTGAAATAAAAGGCTGAGGGGGAACTGCCCCCTCTCCTCTTCTGTTACTACTTTAAGGAGGGACAAGATTGGAAACGCAACTTGCACGGGCAAAAACAGTATCGAAATCGACCTCGAAGTTGTCATCCAAAACACTGAAAAATGTATTAACCATTAGCCTGTTTATTGCACCTGCATTAATTGTTTATATTGTTTATGTTCTTTACCCAATTGTTTCTACATTCATTTATAGCTTATACGATTGGGACGGGTCGAGTGCCGGAACTTTTGTCGGCCTGCATAATTACCTGAATCTACTTGGTGATTCTATATTTTGGACTTCGTTGACCAATAATACCTGGGTTGTATTAACTTCAGTTTTTGTCCAAATTCCCCTTGGTTTAATAATGGCTCTGATGTTGTTTGCACCGATTAAGGGGATTCGCTTCTTCAGTAGTGTTTACTTTTTCCCATTTTTAATGTCCACCGTTGCGATTGGGTTACTTTGGGTATTTATGTATGATCCGATCAATGGGGTAATAAACAAGTTTATCAATCTATTTGGATTTGAAAATATCGCCTGGCTAAGTGAGGCGAATACAGCTTTAATTGCTGTTTTGATCGTAGTTGTCTGGCAGTTTGCTCCCTTTTATATGATTTTATTTAAAGCAGCTATCGTTGGAATACCAGAGGAGTTGTATGAAGCAGCCAATATTGACGGAGCGAACGCATTGAGGAAGTTTTTCCATATCACGCTACCATTATTGATGCCTACAATCGTAAGTTCTTCCATTTTAGCAATTGTCGGTTCATTAAAGGCGTTCGACATCTTCTATGTTATGACGGGTGGAGGACCAAACCATGGAACAGAGTTATTAGGAACGTACATGTTCAAGCAAGCGTTCATTAATTTCAACATGGGATACGCAAGCGCGATTGCATTTGTTATGTTCTTCATTGCACTTGTTGTAACCATTTTGATCCTGATAATGGACTTCTATCGTAAAAAGAAAGGGGCTTACTAATGACAGTTGCTTTCAAAAAGATCCCCCTATATTTTGTTGCAATTCTTTTACTTGTGTTTACAGGCTATCCATTCCTGTATATGATTTCCACAGCATTAAAAGATCAATCCGGCTTTTTTGAAAAACCGTTTTCTCTCTTTTCATCCTTTAAATTAGAGAACTTTACTGCTGTTTTTGAAATGGGGCTCACCAGGTACTTTTTAAATAGTTTGCTAGTTTCTACGGTTGCTGTGTTAGCAGTAATGCTTATTGCATCACTAGCAAGCTATCCATTGAGCAGAATGAAATTTAAATTTAACCGGATTTTGTTTTTGCTTTTTATTTCTGGCATGATGCTGCCAATCCATGCAACGTTGATTCCGATTTTTAAACTATCAGAAAGCATGGGGGTTTACGACACCTTATTAGCTTTGTTAGGGCCTTACATCGCGTTTAGCTTACCTATTTCGATTTTTATTTTGACTCAGTTTATGCAAGAGATTCCAAAGTCTCTCGAGGAGGCTGCTAAAATAGATGGTTGCACACACTTTGGTATTTTCTGGCGAGTAGTGTTGCCGATGCTTACTCCAGCCTTGATGACAGTTCTCATTTATAACTTTATTCATCTCTGGAACGAATTTATATTTGCGCTTGTTTTAATCTCCAGTCCGGAAAGCATGACGCTCCCGCTCGGACTTCAGGATTTCAAAGGAGAGTTTTCAGTCAATGTTCCAGGGCTGATGGCTGCATTGACTCTTGCAAGTCTGCCTATTCTTGTCGTTTATTTATTCTCCCAAGAAAAAGTAGTAAAAGGACTAGCGGGAGGATCGGTGAAAGAGTAAGGAATCGAAGCAAATGCAATGGAAGGAAGGTCATGATATGAAAAAAATGAATGTTGGAATTATCGGCTGCGGCAACATAAGCGATATTTATATGAAAAACTGTACGCAATTTCAAAATATCTCAGTCGTTGCGTGTGCCGATTTAAACGAAACACTTGCAAAAGAAAAGGCAGTTAAATACGGAATTCCTTCTGTTTTATCCGTGCAAGAGCTGTTCGCTTATCCAGAAATTGAGATGATCATTAACTTAACACCGCCGGGAATACATGCTGAAATCTGCCTGAAGGCTCTAGAACATGGAAAACATGTATACACTGAAAAACCACTGGCCGTCTCGCTGGAAGATGGGGAAAAGATACTTGAAGCAGCTACCAAAAAAGGGTTAGCTATAGGGGCAGCACCTGATACCTTCTTAGGTGCTGGAATCCAGACATGTCAGTCATTGATTGAGCAGGGCAAGATTGGGGACCCAGTTGCAGCTACCGCTTTGATGATGAAGTCTGGTCCAGAACAATGGCATCCAAATCCTGATTTCTTTTATCAGCCCGGCGGAGGCCCTCTGTTTGACATGGGACCTTACTATTTAACTACATTAATCCAACTGTTAGGTCCAATTAAAAGGGTTGCAGCGTCTGCAAAAATTAGCTTTCATGAAAGAACCATTCAAAGTGGTGAAAAGCAGGGTGAAACAATAACTGTTAATACTCCAACACATCTTTCAGGGACATTGGATTTTGAGAAAGGTCCAATAGCAACGATGGTCACAAGCTTTGACGTTTGGGCAACAAACACTCCATTCATAGAAATTTACGGGTCAGAAGGAACCATTAGTGTTCCCGATCCAAATACTTTCGGTGGACCTGTTTTAATGAAGAAAAAGAACCAGGAAGAGTGGCAAGAGGTGCCTTTGTTGACTGGATACCAGCATAACAGTAGAGGGATGGGAGTATCTGATATGGTTTCAGCAATTTTGGATGGTACACCACAACGAGCAAGTGGTGAACTTGCTTTCCATGTTCTTGAAACAATGCATGCATTCCAACAATCTTCACGACTTGGAACACATATTAAATTAGAGAGCACTTGTAAACAGGCGCCACTTTTAGACATGAAGCATTTGTTTTGGGAAAAGACAAAGTAAAAAAATGAGGGAAGGTGGATTTTTAAATGGAAAAAATTAAAGTTGGTGTAATAGGATGTGGAAGCATTGCCAGAAGAAGGCACTTGATCGAATATGATGCTAATCCCAACGCGGAAATTGTGGCGGTATGTGACCTGATTGAAAGCAGAGCTAGTGAAATAGCTGAGCAGTATGGTGCAAAGGCATACATAGATTATAAGGAGCTTCTTGAAAATGAAGCGATCGATGTGATAAGTGTATGTCTTCCTAATAATCTTCATGCTCCAGTTTCAATTGCTGCATTAAACGCCGGTAAGCACGTGTTATGTGAAAAGCCGATGGCAACTTCCAAACAAGAAGCTGAAGAGATGATTGAATCGGCAAAACGAAATGATAAAACCTTAATGATTGCTCACAATCAGCGCTTTGTGTCATCTCACCAAAAGGCAAAACAGTTAATCGATAGCGGAAAACTTGGAAAAATCTATAGCTTCCGAACTACTTTCGGGCACCCTGGTCCTGAGCAATGGAGCATCGATGGCCGAGACAGTTGGTTTTTTGAGAAGCAGCAAGCAATTATTGGTGCACTTGGTGACCTTGGTGTACATAAAAGCGATTTAATTCGTTACTTGCTTGGGGATATTGTAGAAGTTGGTGCATTTGTTGAAACGAGTGCAAAAGAAAATACAGATGTAGATGACAATACCGTATGTATTTTAAAAACAGACAAAGGTGTTATTGGCCAATTGGCAGCTAGCTGGTCTTATGTATCCGGAGGCGATAACTCAACTGTAATTTATGCAGAGAATGCGGTAGTAAGATTAGAAGATGATCCTACTTATTCCTTAATTGTTCAACATAAGAATGGAGAAGTTGTAAAATACGAACTTGATAAAATTCAAACAAATGAAGCCGACGGGCAAACGAACTCACATGTCATCGATCATTTTATAGATTCAATCGTTAACAAAACAACGCCACTTATTACTGGAGAAGAAGGCAAGAAGTCCTTAGAGGTAATTTTGGCTGCTCTAGAATCAAACCAGACGAAGAAATTTATTCAGTTAAATCAAAAAGAAACAGTAGTTTCATAAAAGGATGATTAATAAACAAAGAAGTAAATGGAAGATACGATCAATAAAGGAGTGATTACTATTAAGCTAGGTGTATTTACTGTATTGTTTGCAGATAAATCGTTTGAGGATATGTTGAAAACAGTTAGCGATGCTGGACTTGATTCTGTTGAAATAGGAACAGGAGGGTATCCGGGAGATGCCCACTGTCCGTTAGATGAATTGCTCGAGGATCGACAGAAAAGAGAAGACTACTTAAAAAAGGTCCAATCATATGGATTAGAAATCAGCTCATTTAGCTGCCATGGAAATCCTTTGTCTCCTGAAAAAAAGTTTGCGGATGAGTCCCATCAAGCTCTCGTTAAGACGATTAAGCTTGCAAATCTACTAAACGTTCCGGTTGTTAATTGTTTTTCAGGAACACCTGGAGACAGCGAAGAAGCGAAATACCCCAACTGGCCTACGACACCATGGCCAAATGAATACGGTGATATTCTTAAATGGCAGTGGGAGGAAAAATTAATTCCTTACTGGAAAGAGGTTGGGCAATACGCAAAGGAAAACAACGTTAAAATCGGACTAGAACTTCATGGAGGATTCCTTGTTCATACCCCTTACACACTTTTAAAGTTGCGAGGAGAAACGTGTGATGCTGTTGGCGCTAATCTAGACCCGAGCCATATGTGGTGGCAGGGAATTGATCCGGTTGCGGCAATCAAAATTCTTGGAAAAGAAAATGCAATCCATCATTTTCATGCAAAGGATACCTACATTGATCAGGAAAACGTTAATATGTATGGATTAACAGATATGCAGCCATACGGAAATATAAAAACTCGGGCCTGGACGTTTCGAAGTGTAGGGTGTGGTCATAGCAGTAAAGAATGGTCTGATATGGTAAGTGCTCTTAGAACTTATGGGTATGATTATGTTGTCAGTATTGAGCATGAAGATCCATTAATGTCCATTGAAGAGGGTTTTCAACGGGCGGTTGAAAACTTAAAACCACTTCTAATAAGGGAAAAACCGGCTGACATGTGGTGGGTGTAAAAATTCAACTAATTTGCTAGAAAAGGGAGTGGGTGGTTACATCCATTCTCTTTAAATCGTTTTTTAGAAATGGCAGGGGATTGTCATGCTAATTCTGTTACATATCTTATTTGCAAATTTAGTTCCGCTCTTTTAATCATTTCTGTTGGAATTGCCCTACAGAAAAAATATAGGTTTGATATAAAAATGTTCACAAACTGATGTTTAATGTCTATACACCAGTTTTGGTTTTTTAAGTATTTTAGAAATGGAAGTTTCTTTACAGGTAGTTGGAGAAACTTTTGTTTTTCTTATTGTTGTTACTGTTATCTTGTTAAGGAACCTTTGACGTAGGAGATGGTTTTACATCTCCTGAGGTGACAGGGGTGTTGGTTGAGAATAAAGTCTAGCTCTGAAGCTAAAACCTTATTTAGAATCCACTATGGTACATCCGATGAAGGGGCGATTAATAAGGCAGTCAATAAAGATTACGTCATTAAGGGGAATCGGAACCGTATCACGAATTATCTTCAGGCGAGCCCTTATGCCGAAGCGGGAGTTAAAAAAAGAAGTGATATAACTAAAGCTGAATACGTGAGTCTAGACAATACAAACATAGGAGCCAACCAAACCTCTTCAGTAATCGTCCACCTCTTAATCTATAATTTTAATGCGTTCATTCAACTGATCTTTTACTTGTAGTTAGCCTTTATCCGAATCGGATTGCAGTTTGGATTTATCGCTATGATGGTCATGTTACCCCTCATGTTGATCATGTCCCTAATGCCGACGTATGAGTCCTTATGTTTAACAATAGTGCCCCATTTGTTGGAGAAAGATTCTATGAAGACTTAGCCAAACTAGCAAAATTCAACAAACAATTATATATTTTTTTGAATCAATTCGCCCACTTGTTTTGCCACAAATTCAGTACTACCATTGGTTTCTTCTAATACATAAGATTCCATCACACCCATTACAGCTGTTCCTAAAAACTTTAGAATAATATTCTTATCGATGTTTTGATTTAAAGGTGCATTTGAATTTAGTTTTTTATTTATTTTTCCCATTATAAAAGTCAATAACTTCCTCCGAAAAGATAATGTACCTTTACTTCTAAATAATGAAGCAAAGAATCGTTTATGTTGCTCAAAGTAATTAAACCAAATAATCGTACCTTCAATCAAACCTTTGTTTTGCTTTTGATCACATATTTCTCTCAATTGTATTAAATGGTCATCAACAACTTTATCTAACAAATCATACTTATCTACTAGAGCTTTTCGCTCGGTGTGAAATCAGAGGATTGACTACAATTTAGATATATTTTTGTACCTCTAAAACTGAATAACCGGTGAATGGTAAAATCATTTTAGTATAACTAAAGCCCACGTTAGATTTCTTTCCAGAAAAAGCAGCACATGAACAATGGAATTTTCTGAATTAGTGAAAAATATTGACTTTTCAACTTAACCTTTGATATCTTAAATGTAACGGGTTACATAAGGGGTTGGAAAATGTCAACTATAAAAGATGTTTCTAAGATAGCAGGAGTATCAGTTGCAACAGTTTCTAGAGTTTTAAATGATTCAAGTAAAGTTAATCCCAGGACAAAAGAAAAAGTATTAAGAGCCATCGATGAGTTAAATTATAAACCGAATGCTGTTGCTAAGACCCTTTTTAAAAAACAATCGAATAGCATTGGTTTAATTATACCGAATATTAGCAACCCGTTTTTTCCTGAACTTGCACGAGCAGTAGAAGATACTGCAAGGCAGTTTGGTTATCGAGTTATTCTTTGCAACTCTGATGGGCAAAAAGAAAAAGAAAAAGATTATATTGAAACATTATCTCAAAATCATGTGGATGGCTTCCTTGTCACATCGATAACTGGAAATAATGATAATTTTAAAAATCTACCTATGCCTATTGTTGCAATAGATCGCAGCTTAGATGAGAAATTACCTTGTGTCTATGTAGATAATTACGAAGGAGGGATATTAGCAGCTAAAACTTTGTTTGAAAATGGAGGAAAAGTATTTGCCGAAATTAGTGGACCATCTAGTCTTATAACTGCTAAAGAAAGATCAAGAGGTTTTCGTGATTTTTTTAATAAAAGAGAAATACCAGTTATAACATATGAAAGTGAATTTGATTTTAAACGGTCTGCTATAGTTGCGGAAAAATTATTAGATGAAAGGCCAGAGGTTGATTCAATCTTTGTTGGAAACGATCAGATAGGTGTTTCTTTAATTAAAGCTGCAATGGTGAGGGGAATAAGAATCCCAGAAGATTTACAGATAATTGGTTTTGACGGTATAGAAATAGGAGATCTTATAGTCCCAGCTCTTAGTACGATTCAGCAGCCCATATATGACTTAGGAAAGGAAGCAACAAAGCTTCTATTAAATCTAGCTCAGAAGAACTATGTGAATGAAACCTCAGTTTGTATGCCTTTAACATACATTAAAAGGGATACTACAAAACAATAATTTTTTTAGTTAAAAATGTAACGGGTTACATTTTTTGCTCGATACTAAAATGTAACCCGTTTCAAAAAAGGGGAAGATAGTATGAGGCATATAGAAAACTTTGTATTGAATTTATACCCATCCACTAAGTTAATGTTACCGATATTTGTGGCAATTTCAATTTTTTTAGTACCAAGTTATTACTATGCTTATATGATGTTGCCTTTATGCATGGTTATTGCATTATTAGCTGGAAAATTAAAGGAATTTATGGAATTAGTGATTAAAGGCTTATTGGTTTTAGTTTTATTTATATTTATTATGCAATCTATTATTGCTCCTGGAGAAGAGATTCTGTGGAATTGGGGAATTATTTCAGTAAAAAAGGAAGGTGTTATTCTAAGTCTAACTTTAACTTCTAGAATAGTAGCAATTGCATCGGCTTTCCTTTTATTTTTTAGAATTACACCAATTCAGGATATTGGTCAAGCACTCGAGAAAGTGGGGATGTCACCTAAGTTTTCATATGCAATTATTGCCACTTTTCAATTTATTCCTGAAATTAGTAAGAGGTCTAAGGTTATTATGGAGGCTCAAAAATCAAGAGGAGTAGAAACTGAGGGGTCTCTTTTAACTAGAATAAGGGCATTTATTCCCGTATTGGGACCATTAGTGTTAAGTTCAATTTCCAATACGGAAGAAAGGGCAATAACACTGGAAACAAGAGGCTTTTCTATAAAAGGAAAGAAATCACACCTATACGAGATTAAGAAAAGTAATGTAGATATTGCGATCCAAATTTTCACAATTATACTAATGATTTTTCTATTAGTAGGGAGGTTATTAACTTGGTATTAATACAGGCAAGAAATATTACTTATAAATATCCTATAAATGACGGCCAATCAGCTCTTAAAAATGTAAATTTTACTATTGAAGAAGGAGGTTTTTACGCAATAATCGGAAAAAGTGCGGCGGGAAAAACAACTTTATGTAATGTCATTCGGGGCTTTATCCCGCATTTTCATAGAGGAGATTTACAGGGTGAACTAATTGTGGAGGGAAAGGATATCCGTGAGTGGGAAATGGATGAATTAGCAAAAAAAATTGGCTTTATATTTCAGAATCCATTTACTCAAATTAGCGGTGTTAAAGACACTGTATTTGATGAAATTGCATACGGGTTAGAAAACCTAGGCGTAGAGGTTAGTGAAATTAAAGCAAGAGTAAAGCAGATAATTAATCTATTGGGAATTGAACACTTGCAAGATAAAAATCCCTATGAACTATCTGGAGGACAAAAACAAAGAGTTGCCTTTGCTGCTGTTATAGTCATGGACCCGGATATTTTAGTCATAGATGAACCTACTTCTCAACTTGATCCAAAAGGTACTAAGGATATTTTTGAGATTATAAAACTCTTAAAAGAACGTGGTAAGACTATTATCCTTGTTGAACATAAGATAGAGCTAATAGCAGAAAATGCAGATTATGTTTATGTGATGCATGAAGGTGAAATTGTACACGGCGGGAAGATGGAGCATGTTTTTTCAGACCCAAAAGTCTTGGAATACGAAGCAGGATTGCCTCAATATGCACTTTTAGGAATAGAAGTGCAAAAAAGAAATCCAAGTTTTAGTCGGATTCCTATAAACAAATCACAAGCTGAAAAAGAATTAAAAAAGTGGATGGAAAAGCAGGAGGTGTATTAAACTGTGAGTTTTATCCAAATAAGAGATGTCAGTTATACTTATCCAAATGGTTTTATGGCTGTTAAAAGAGTATCTACAAATATTGAAAAGGGAGAAAAGCTGGCTATTGTTGGCCAAAATGGAGCTGGAAAGACAACCACAGTAAAAATGATGAATGGTCTATTACGGCCATCTAAGGGTGATATTTTTATTGACGGTCTAAACACAAAAGGTTACACCACTGCACAGATATCTAAACGAGTAGGATATGTTTTTCAAAATCCTGATGACCAGATTTTTCATAGTGATGTTTATAGTGAGATTGCTTATGGGCCTAAGAAAAAAGGGCTGTCAGAAGAAGAGATTTCTAATAGAGTAGAGAAAGTAGCAAAATTAGCAGGAATAGATAGATATCTAGACGAGAATCCATATAACCTACCATTTTCAACGAGAAAATTTGTTACAATAGCCTGTGTTTTAGCGATGGATGTTGATGTTGTGATTCTAGATGAACCAACTGCTGGACAAGATTATGTGGGCATGGCACAAATCACAAAATTAATTAATTATTTACAAAAAAACAATAAAACAGTGATTACTATTACCCATGACATGGAGTTTGTTGTTAATAATTTTGAGCGAGTTATTGTCATGGCAAATAAACAAATAATAGCTGACAAAAATAAAAGAGATGTTTTCTGGGATTTTAATGTTATTGAACAGTCAAGTATTAAACAACCTTATATTAGCGAATTGGCAAATAGTATGAGTTTCGAAAGTAAAATTTTAACAATAGATGAATTTGTTAATTATTTATTTAATAGTAAAAAGAAGGTGTAGTCAATGGGAAAAATTGCAGTAGTGGGAAGCTTAAATATTGATTTCATTTCAAATGTACATGAACTCCCTAAAGTTGGAGAAACAATTACAGCAACTAAATTTAAAGTATCTCCTGGTGGTAAAGGTGCTAATCAGGCTATTGCCGCAGCGAAGTTAGGGGGTGATGTGGAAATGATCGGAAGAGTCGGATGTGATGAATTTGGAGAGTTACTTATAGAGAATTTATCAAAAGAAGATGTCAGTACTAAGGGAATTAAAAAGGAGGGAGATACGGGAAGGACATTTATTAATGTTGATCATAAAGGTGAAAATACAATAACTTATGTACCTGGTGCAAATGGAGAGATAACAAAAGAAGATATTGATAAAAACCTTTACACTTTGAGTCAGAGTTCATATATTCTATTACAGCAAGAAATCGAAGAAGAAATATTAGAATATGTAGTGGAAAGGGTATCATCATTTCCTGAATGTAAAGTGATTATGAATGCTGCGCCAGCGAGACACATAAATGAAAAAATCATTCGTGGTGTTCATACTCTCATAGTAAATGAAGTAGAGCTTGAATATTTAAGTGGGAAAGAAAATAGTGATATGAATATTGAGGAAAACATTCATCGTTTACTCAATCAGGGAATAAAGAAAATAATTGTTACGCTTGGAGAAAAAGGAGCAATATTTGCAAGCCAATCAAAATATAAACATATTCCTGCAATAAAGACTTCTGCCGTAGATACAACAGGTGCCGGGGACACCTTTATTGGAGCATATGTTGTTGCAAAATCTGAAGGCCAACCAGATATTGAAGCGGTAGAGTTTTCGACAAAAGCTTCAGCGATTGCCGTTACAAGGAATGGTGCCCAACCATCTATTCCTACGAGGGAGGAATTGGAACAATTTGTGAAAAAGTCTGGAATAATTCATAGACTTTAAATAACTTTGATTGGATATATATGGGAATTTTCATCGGTGGTAAGCGTACTAGATTGGTATTTTTTGTTAGTGGTTAGTATCTTGAGCTAAAAAAGGGAGGTATTATAAATTATGAAAAAAGGTTTGTTACATGATTTTACACTATTGGCTATTTTGTTGATTCCGGTAGGTGTTGCACTAAATTTTGTCACGAGTCAGATAGTTCAAATATTAAGGTTGCCTTTGCATCTAGATGCCATAGGAACTGTAATAGTATCTATGATTGCAGGACCATGGGTAGGAGCCTTAACGGGTCTAGCCACAAATTTAATTACATCACTGACAAATCCTACAAGTCTATTTTTTGCGCCAGTATCTATAACTATTGGTTTGCTGATTGGTTATATGTCCAAGTTTGGAATGTTTAAAAAATTATGGACTACAATTGTCGCGGGTGTAGTGATTACTTTTTCATCTGTAATAGTTGCAGCCCCCATAGCTGTATATGTATTTGGAGGCGCCACTGGTAAATCAGTTGATACAGTTACTGCTGCTTTCTTGGCAACAACACAAAATATTTGGACTTCCGTTATATCCAGTTCTATTTTGGTAGAAAGTCTTGATAAAATCTTGTCTGTTTTAATTGCCTATTTTATTGTAAAGAAAATGTCTGACAGATATCTATCTAAAATGAATTATGGAGAAAGTTTTATACAAAATAAAAAAACAAGTTAAATACCCCAAAGAACGATGTGAAAATATGATAGGGTGTTGTTAAAAAAATCTATATGTCTCAAATAAAGATTCTATGAATCCAACTAGATCAAAAAATAAAAAAACTGTAATACTAGCCCGCCTGCTTTACAAGCGTGTCTATCAGATTCTTGCTTCTCTCACTTTTTATGTTGCGGAAGTAAAAGAACTTGGTGTGAATGGGCTTCAATTGATCATTGTACTGCATATACACGGGAGGATGAATACTGGTAAGCCGATATGGCTTCCAGCTGGATTTTTTAGGTGGATTTTTAGATAGCAAGCTGTCACTAAACCAGTCAACTGTCATATAGAAGAATTTTTATTTCATAATAATCACAGAGGCTTTTCTGACTCGACATATCTTTTTGTGTACTTAGCACTCGTACTTCAAAGGCTCTTTTTGAAGATTAAATATAATATAAGAGGTGTTTTAATAATGAAAAAGATGATTTTAGATGTAGATACAGGAGTTGACGATGCTCTAGCTATTGCATATGCTGTTGGACAGAGCGATGTTGAATTGTTAGGGATTACTACCACTTTTGGAGTGGCCCCAGTAGAGTATTCATATAGAAATACAAAAAGTGTACTGGGTTCTTTAAATAAAGATGTACCTGTTTACAAAGGTTCCAAAGAGCCATTAAAAAGAGAGCGAGTTCATGATGGGAAAATTCATGGGAATGATGGCATTGGAGAAACATTAGGTTATGTAGAGGAAAGCGAAACAATCACTAAAGATGCAGTTGATTTCATTATTGAACAAACTAAAAAATATAAAAGTGATCTAATAATTGTAACAACAGGACCATTGACAAATTTAGCAAGGGCAATAGACAAAGAACCCCAAATTATGAAATATGTTGGTAGGATTGTAACAATGGGTGGGGCAGTAGCCTCACCAGGAAATGTTAACAAATTTGCTGAGGCTAATATATCTGTAGATCCAGATGCTGCAGACTTTGTGTTCAAATCACGGCTTCCAATTACTTTAGTAGGTTTGGATGTAACGAGAAAAACACTGCTAAACAAAGATAACGTTAAAGAATGGGAAAGAATCGGCACTTCCTCAGCCAAATTCTTTGCTGCTTTTACTCAATTTTATCTCGATGCTTACAAAAAAATACACCCTACCTTAAAAGGGTGTGCCCTACACGATCCATTGGCAGTTGGGATAGCACTATATCCAGAGTTAGTAAGAACAATACCTATGCATATAGAAGTAGATTTAAGCGAAGAAGTTCTAGGGAGAACGGTTGAGAATACCAATTTAGAGGATACAGAACCAAACACACTAGTATGTTTACAAGTGGATTCAAAAAGATTCACAGAAGATTTTTTTAATAAAGTTAATAATATTTTGTCAGTATAATTTTTTAAAAAAGGATGAAATTTGTAATATTAACATTAGTTGTTGAGTGTATAGGGGTAGCAACAGCGTAGCTGTTACCATCTGTAATATACAGTAAATAAATGGAATTTAACAAGGGGGGTAATAAAAATGACTTACTTTAATTTAGATTTTTGATTGAATCAATTTCATAAATTAGCCCTTTAGAGCCTCAAGGGGCTAATTTATGAAATTGATTCGCATACCTGATTAGCAAAGGTACCAAAAAATTTGTTGTCAAAACTTGCCTTGCTATTCCGAAAGGGCGCGATTGTGAAGTAATAACGCCTAATTTCTCGCTTACCACATTGTTGAGAAATTAGGCTTTTTTATATTTGGGTTTTCTTAGCGTAGGATTTTTGTAAAATGTTGGCGAGCCCCCGATAAGGAAGCATGAAGAATTAAATGATGCATTCTTTCTATATATTAGACAAGGGACGAACAGGAGTTATCAGAAAGGGGGATTGCGGCAACTGAACTATACAAGTTGAGTAACATGAACTTCAGGAATTTCCGTAAAGACATAAGAAGTGAAACCAGACCAAGAAGAACTTTTCGTTCTACTTGGCCTGGTTTTTGTATTTTCATGGAAAGTAGCGAGTCGTAGACCGGCTATTTTCAGTAGGTTGTAGGTTAATGCCACGATCCCGAACTCGACATGAACCTAGCTTTATCGTGCCTGGTACTATTTTGAACCGCTTGTACCCCAAGGCTTTTCAAATGGTGCCTGGTACAAAATCAAATCAATGAGAATTAATTTTTCTTTTCTCCTTATTCGATTTGGAATTTATACAAAAATTTAACAGAAAAATGCATCTATTAATCTGCAAAATACGTCTAATAGAGTAACGCTTGATACACGTCAGAAATTATAAAAAACAATAGGGATCCAAATACAAAAGTAATATTCAGATATATTACTTCAAGTGCTTTTTAAAATCAGATCAATCTTGAAATGTTTACCAAGAATATAAGTAGTGATAAAATGGTAAAGTTGGTAATTAATTAATAAGGTGGAATAATATGAATAAAGTGTCAATCATTATACCTGTATATAATACTGAAGAATTTTTAGAAGAATGTATTTTTTCGGTTATAAGGCAGTCTTATAGAAATTTCGAGATTCTATTAATCAACGATGGCTCTGCTATAAGTTGTAAAAATAAAATAAATGAACTTTTAGAAGTTGATGATAGGATAAAAGTTTTCCAACTTAAAGAACGTAAAGGTGTCGGAGCAGCACGGAACTATGGAATCGAGAACGCTACTGGTGATTACATCTATTTCATGGATAGTGACGACTATCTTGGGGAAAGTGCGTTACAACTTCTCATCAACCAAATTTCCGATTCTAAGATGATTACAGGCAAGCAGGTCAGGACGACGATCAGTCATGAAAATGAAGAAACTGCGACTGCACTTGATACAGAAGTAGACCCGGACGTTCATTTTTACCAAAAAAACATTAAAAAGGCTTTTAAAAATAGATCCGCATTACATAGGCTTATTTCACGAGACTTAGTAAATGAAAGGAATATCCGTTTTTCAGAAGATGTAGAATGTTATTCAGATCTTTCCTTCATTTTGCCTCTATTAGTCAATCTAGATGAGGTCCCTTATGTTAAAAACGCTTTTTACTTCAAAAGGAAAAGAAATGATCCGATTACGAACCCATCAATCATACAAATAGATGCAGAAAGAAGGATCAAGGATTTCATAACCATTTACAAACAACTGAAGGAAAGATACAAAGACAATTACGAAGCTGTTAAATTTTTAGACAACCATATGCTCAATTTTTATAGAAAAACAATCGTAACCTTCTTAAAGGAAGAAAACAACATCAATTTGATCTATGACCAACTGGTATCCTTTGCAACAAAATTAGACCAACAGTTGTTAGCAAAAAAAAGCATCATCCTCCGTAGAGAACTAAATCCGTTAGTGAAAAATAATAGGGAAAAATTCGAGTCGGTAAATCGATTACACCAAAGGCTAAGAAAAGTGAAGTATGCTTTGACAGGAAGGACGAAATTATACACGCAATTATACCGTTCCGTTTTTATAAAGCTCCCATTAAAAGAAAAAACCGTCCTGTTTGAAAGCTTCTTGGGGAAAAATTACTCCGACAATCCGAAATATATTTATGAATATATGTTGAAAAATTGCCCTGACTACGATTTCATTTGGATTTTCAAAGAGCCAGGGAAGACGATTTCTGGGAACCCAAAACAAATCAAACGGTTCAGCTTGAAGTACTACTATTACATGGCAACCGCTAAATACTGGGTGAGCAATTCGAGGGTCCCGAAGCGGTTTGACAAAAGGGAAGGGAACGTCTATCTGCAAACCTGGCATGGGACTCCACTTAAGAAGCTTGTTTTCGACATGAAGGACATCCATTCTGCTAATCCGAATTACAAACGAGATGTATTCATTCAATCACGGCGCTGGGATTATTTGATTTCCCCTAACCAATATTCAACTGAAATTTTCGGCAGTGCTTTTAAATACGATAAGACCATGCTTGAATTCGGATACCCAAGGAATGACATTCTTTATTCGGGGAATGACGAAGAAACGATTAATGGGCTTAAAAAGAAACTGGGTATACCCGTTGATAAAAAGGTCGTCCTTTATGCGCCGACATGGAGGGATAACGACTTTTTTGAAGCTGGAAAATACAGATTCACCTTACAATTGGACCTTCAAAAAATGAAAGAACAGCTCGGTGATGAATACATCGTTTTATTGAGAATGCATTATTTCATCGCAAACCAGCTGGATATTTCTGAGTTTGAAGGGTTCGCTTATGATCTATCAACCTATGATGATATTGCTGAGCTTTATTTAGTCTCAGACATTTTGATTACAGACTATTCTTCTGTTTTCTTTGATTACGCCAACTTACGTCGTCCAATCCTTTTCTACACGTACGATCTGGAAAATTATCGCGATACACTGCGAGGATTCTATATCGACATTGAGGAAGAGGTACCAGGTCCATTATTGAAAACAACAGATGAAGTGATAGCAACAATAGAAAACATTGAAGATGTCCATAATCAATACACGGATAAATATAATAAATTTTTTGAGAAATTCTGTTCCTGGGATGATGGAAAAGCCTCCGAAAAAGTCGTCAAAGAAGTCTTTGAGTTGAAATCATAAATATATCTGTACCAGACACCATTTTCAATTTCTTACGCCCCAAGGGTTCTGAAATGGTGCCTGTCACTTGAAGACCGGTCCGTTTATGGGTCGGTCTTTTATCATCTGTTAAATCAAAATGGGAGACATTAGCACTTTAAACTGCGTTTTCAACATGTATACTGTTCGAATGTTATAATATGGATCATTAGTGAAAAATAGGAGATTGATAATGTCAAAGAAAAAATTCTGGTCTTCACCCTTAGGTATTATATTGGTACTTATTTTACTTCCGTTCATCGGTGTCGGACTTTTATTAGCGTTTTTTTCAATAGATGTGAATGTAGGGGAAAGGTTTACTCAATGGGATGTGCAGGGCTATTTGAAAGATAAGTATCAAATTCCGTTTTATGTAGAAGTAGAGGAGCACTTTTCTTTAGGGACTCAGATTTCTGCTACTCCAATGAAAAACACAACATATGAATTTAAAGTAGAAAAGGATGGTAATGGCAGCTATAATGATAACTTTTTACACATATTTTATGAACGGGAACTTACAGAAGCTCTAGAAAACTATCCTGATTTATCTTCCGCGAGAATAAAAATGTTTCTTAAAGATAAAGGTGAAAAATTCGATTTCAGTGAGACTTTTCCTGACTTGGCTAATATAACACCCACTTTTAATGTTACAAAATTACAAAAAGGTGAAATAAATAGAGAAAAAGTGTTGGATTCATTAAAAGAAGTCATGCTCTTTATCGAAAAGGAAAAGATACAAATTGAAGAGTTGAATCTTTCGGTAGAGGTCGATGCGAATAAATTATACCATTATATTTCATACCTCATACCGAAGGAAGCATTATCCCAAATCGATACCGTAGAAAAATTGAAAAACTATGAAACCGTCAAAACAGTAAAACGTCAACAATAATTATAATCTCAAGACCATCAACCTGGTGGTCTTTCTTTTGTACTAACTGTGTACCAGACACCATTTACAATCCCTTGTCCCTAAAGGCTTTTCTGAAATTGCCAGGAATCCCTTGGTGGAGCGGCTTTTGAATCAGTGCCTGGCATGGATTCTACAAAAATCTACATTTTTTGCAGGAGATATTAACTTTATAGAGAAATATTATAAAGTTTGGAAGTCTATACATATGAAATTTCAGGAAAATGGGGGCGTGTAATGTTTAGTAAGGAGAAATTTTAATCGCTGTTGGATTGTTCATCATGTTGTTAAGCCCCTATATTACGGATCAATGGACAGATTATATCGAATACAGAGTTAATGGCATCTATCATTTTGACTTCCTGTACCTTCAAATCATGATCGCTTTAATGGATTTCACTTCAATACTTCCAGTTCATTCATCTTGATCCTAGAGAAGCTTAATTGATTAAAACTTTTTCATAATATTCCAGGTATTACATAAAAAGCAATCAAAGGGGGGCGTGAATTCGACCCGATTTTACAAGATTCATACCATGATAACTTCATATAATCATAGGGGGATATACGTGAAATGAAACTAAGGTTCAATGTAAAGCACTTCCTAATGAATGTTTTATTGATTTTAATAGGAAGTCTATTTTTAATGCCGACAACAACCAATGCCAACGATAATGTCGTTAATCCGATTCAAACCTATACTTACAATGAAATGGTCAGAGACATCAAGGAATTGGCTAAAAAACACCCAGATTTGATCAAGTATAAAGTGATAGGGAAGAGTGAATACGGCCGTGATATTTACGCCGTATCCTTGGGGACAGGAAGATCAACTGTATTTATAAACGGTTCCCACCATGCAAGAGAATGGCTCACGACAAATCTCAATATGTATATGATCGATCAATATGCGCAAGCCTATAAGGCGAATCGCTCGATTGATGGATATAAGGTAAAACCAATCCTCAACAACACGACGATGTGGTTCGTCCCTATGGTCAATCCGGATGGGGTCACCCTTCAACAAAGTGGATTGAGTGCCTTCCCGCAAAGTGCTCATGCAGGTTTGATCAAAATGAACGAAGGAAGTAGAGATTTCACTAGATGGAAGGCCAATGCGAAAGGCGTCGATTTGAACAGACAATACGATGCTGACTGGGCAAATATTAAAAACAACCGCAGCGAACCTAGTTGGGCCAACCATAAAGGAAAAGCACCGCATACCGCTTCTGAAGTCAAGGCCATCGTCAATTTCACAAAAGCGATCGATCCGGAAATAGCTGTACCGTATCATAGCGCTGGGAAGGTCATATTTTGGAACTTCCATCAATCGGGCAGTCGTTATGACCGTGATCATAACATTGCGAAAATAATCGGAGGTATGACCGGGTATAGATTGATCTATCCGGGCCCGAATCCATCAGGTGGAGGCATGACTGACTGGTTCATCAGCAAATACAAACGTCCTGGTTTTACAATGGAGATTGGGAATTATCCAGGTAACCGTCATTTGCCTATATCGGAATTCAATCCAACCTGGCAGGAAAATAAAGCAGTGCCATTGTACGCTGCCCAAGAAAGCTATAAGCTTTACTATGCAAAACATAAAAATGATCCAGTCGAAGTTACAGTAAAAATCGATGGTGAAACGCAGAACTTCGATCAACCGGCGATTTTAGAAAACTACAGAACCCTCGTACCATTAAGAGGAGTTTTTGAAAAACTGGGTGCGAACGTATACTGGACTCAATCAACACAAACTGTCCGTGTAACGAAAGACGATACAGAGGTCACCTTGAAAATTGGGTCTAAAACCGCTACAGTCAACGGAGAAGAAGTCATTTTAGATGTGGCACCTAAACTCGTCAATTACAGAACAATGGTACCTCTACGCTTTGTTACTGAAGCTCTTGGTGCACGTGTGACTTGGGATAGCAAGACCCTGACAGCATCAATCCATACAGTAAAAGAGGAGGAGCCAGAAACTCCTGGGAACCCTGATTATGTCACGGTAGGCGATAAAAAATACCGTATCGTGACCGTCATTATTGATGATGAAGTACAGGAATATGATTTCCCAGCAATCAGTAAAAATTACCGTACAATGATTCCAATCAGTGAAAGTATCGATCATTTCAATGCTGAAATCAGTTGGAATCAAGAAGAGCAAATCACAACCATTACAACAAATGAAAAAACAATTACACTGAAAATGGGTTCGAACATTGCAACTGTAAACGGCGAAGAGTATGAACTGGACGCTGCAGCTGAAGTAATCAGTGGCAGAACCCTGGTACCACTTCGATTCATTACAGATCATCTTGGAGCAGAAATCCTGGATTGGGATTCAGAAACGTATACGGTAAAAATCAAGACAAATAATCAAGAAACGAATCAAGAAACCGTTGAAGAGGCAAGTACAGAAGTAGAAAACGAAAAAGACTCTGAGGAAATAACGGAAGATACCGAGGCAGATTCTACTGAAGAAGAATCCAACATAGATGAACAAAACGAAGAAAAAGAAACTTTAGAAGAAAACACTGAGGAAACAACAGATGAAGAGTTGGTAGATGACCAGCCCTCTGAATCACAAGAAGAAACTCAGGAACCAGCAACCGAAAACAGTAATGACGAAAATAATGAAGAAGATCAAACGCCATCTGATTCCAATCAATCCAATGATTCTGAAGAAAACACCGATGAAAAGCAAAGCACCAAAGAATCAACTGACGAACAAAAGGAAAAAGAATTAGAAACTTCCCACTCGACACTATAACACCCTAAATGTTTAATAAGGCGAACCCAGCATCGATGAATTGATGTTGGGTTGGGGATGTAATATTAACTGTGTAAGTAGAAATGCGTACGGTTTCTACCTGCACAGGTTTTTTATTTTACTAAAATGATACTAAGAGGTTGTTAAACGCCTATCTGAATCATCCCAAAAATAAAAATTTTCAAAAAATACTACCATACAAGTATACTAATATGGTAACATGGTAGCATACAGGGGTAAGGGAGCTGAAGTTAATGCTGAATTTGGATATAAGTAAAAGGGTGAATTATTCCACAAGGGACCGTGTTTATGAGGTGTTGAGAGAGAATATTATCTCGCTTCAATTAGAACCGGGTAGAAGTATTTCTGAGAAAGAAATATCTGAAATGCTAAAGGTGAGTAGAACTCCTGTAAGAGAAGCATTCGTAAAATTAACACAAGAGAAGTTGTTAGAGATTTATCCTCAAAAAGGCACATTTGTTTCTCTAATAGATTTACACCATGTTGAGGAAGCGAGATTTATAAGAGAGCACCTTGAGAGGGCAGCAGTAAGAGTTGCATGCGAAACTTTTTCAAAGGAATATATTATACAACTTGAATCCAACTTACATATGCAAAAAATATCTGTAGAGGAAAAGAACTACGCAAAGCTTTTTGAATTAGATGAAAATTTTCATCACACGATTGCTATTGGAAGCGAGAAAGAGCTTATTTGGACAGTGATCCAACATATGACTACACATTTAAATAGAATAAGAATGTTAAGTTTAGCAGCGAATTATAATTGGGATTTAATATTACTTCAACATGAAAGAATAATTGAAGCAATCAAGAAACAGGAACCAGATGAAGCTGAAAAAGCGATGGAAGAGCATTTGAAAAAATTAACCTTTGAACAAGAAGAGCTAAAAAAAGAATACGAAAAGTACTTCAAGTAATTTTTTTTCATCCAAAATGTAAACGCTTTAATTCAGGTAACTTATTATAATTGCAGTTTCAATCTGCATTTATTATAAAAAATTATCTAGGGGGATGTTTTTATGAAAATTAAGAGAAGTATTTTATCTTGGATTGTAGTAATTTCTATGCTATTAATGGCTGCTTGTAGTAACTCAACTGACGCTGATGGTAAATCTGATGACAAAGTCTACACTTTGAAAGTGGGTACAGCGCTTACTGAAACAGATCCAATTTACCAAGGATTAGTTGAGTTTAAAGAAAAAGTGGAAGAGAGAACAGATGACAAAGTAAAGATTGAGATATTTGGAAGCGGGTCCTTAGGGGAAGACAAGGACATTCTTGAACAAGCAAAGGTTGGCACGAATGTAGCGGTCCTAGTAGACTCCGGCCGTTTAGCAGAAATGGTACCGGAAATAGGAATATTATCAGCACCATATATTGTGGATAATTTTGATGAAGCGAATAAAGTAGCAAAATCGGATTTATTTAAAGGTTGGTCAGATCAACTGGCTAAGGACCATAACCTACAAATTTTATCATTCAACTGGTATCAGGGAGATCGTCATCTTTTAACAAACAAGCCGATTATGAAACCTGAAGATCTTAAGGGAGTTACATTACGTACACCAGGTGCAGAGGTTTGGTTAGAAACAATAAAGGCAATGGGAGCAAGTCCAGCTGGGATGGCATGGTCAGAAGTATATCCAGCCATTCAGCAGGGAGTAATTGATGGAGCGGAAGCACAACATCCAGCAACATATGGAGCAAAGCTCTATGAAGTTATTGATCATATTTCCAAAACTGGACATTTCCAACTAATAACTGGTGTTGTAGCTAGTGGCGATTGGATGGCAGATTTACCAAAAGAATATCAAGAAATTATATATGAAGAAGCATTAAAAGCTGGTGAAAGTGCATCTCATAAAACAGAAGAAATGCTAGCAGATTTTGAGCAGAAAATGATTGATGAAGGTGTAGAAGTTCATGAAGTAGATGTGGAACCATTCAAGGAAGCAACTGATATAGTTTATGAAAAAATCGATGGCTATCAAGACCTTCGTAAAAAAGTTAATCAAATTTTAGGAAAATAAAGAGAGTGATATAAATTGGCAGAAAAAATTGCTAGCACTTATATCAAAACGGAAAATTTTATCACAAATTTATTAATGATTGGTGTAGTTATATTCGTATTTATGGCTGCGGTTATGCGATGGGCTGGACACCCCATCGCATGGTCCGTAGAATTTGCACAGCTTTTATTCGTATGGGTTATTTTTCTAGGGGCAAACCGGGCATTACGTGAAAACAAACATATCGGTGTTGACTTCTTTACCAAAAGAATGCCTGTTAAAGTAAGAGCCGTTATAGAAATAATTATTATATCGCTAATCATGTGTTTCTTAATTTTTGTTGGAGTTTTTGGGATCCTTCTTAGTTTCGAAAACTCAGTAAGGTTAATTAGTAATCTTAATATAAGCTTTTCTTGGGTTACCGTAGCTGTACCATCAGGTTGTCTTCTTATGGTCATAACCCTCATTTTTAAACTGAAGGGAAAAATACTTTTATTAACGCATAAGGGGGGGAGCTGATGTTACTAGTTGCTATTATCTTTTTAATTTTACTATTGTTGAACATGCCAGTGGCTTTTGCCATAGGTATTGCTAGTTTATCTTTCTTTTTAATTGACCCAAACCTACCAGTCGAAATAACTGCACAAAGAATGGTTGCTGGGATACAATCTTTTCCATTATTAGCTGTACCATTTTTTATTCTCGCAGGTAACTTAATGAACTCTTCTGGAATTACAGAGCGATTAATAAAGTTTGCTAATGCATTAACTGGTCATTTAGTAGGAAGCCTAGCACATGTTTCTATCGTTTTAAGTACGATCATGGGTGGTATTTCAGGCTCTGCAAATGCAGATGCTGCGATGCAAAGTAGAATTTTAGGACACCAAATGATTAAGAGAGGCTACTCCGGTGGGTACTCAGTTGGTGTAATTGCCTTGAGTTCTTTAATTACTGCAACAATCCCTCCAAGTATTGGTCTGATTTTGTATGGCTATGTAGGAGAAGTTTCAATCGGGGAGCTTTTTTTAGCAGGCATAATTCCAGGTATTCTAATGATGTTTTTCTTAATGTTTGTTGCCTATATCATTGCCAAGAAAAGAGGCTACGATCAAGACACGATTAGAAAAAGAGCTACTTTTAAAGAAGTTATGATTTCACTGAGGGAAAGTATTTGGGCACTAATTTTCCCGGTTATATTAGTAGTCGGAATCCGCTTTGGTGTGTTTACAGCATCAGAAGCCGGAGCATTTGCAGTAGTTTATTCTTTAGTAGTGGGCTTTTTAATTTATAGAGAGTTAGATTGGAAGAAATTTATTCAATCCATTGAACAATCAGTGGTTGATAATGCTTCTATTCTATTAATTATCTCTACATCTGCTATTTTAGGATATCTCATTACTTATGAGAGACTTCCACAGAGTGCAGCTGACTTTTTATTAGGACTTACAAGTAATGCAACACTAATGTTAATCCTTATTTTAATATTCCTAATTTTTGCTGGTATGTTAGTAGAATCCACTGTATTGGTACTATTATTAACTCCAATCTTTTTACCAATCGTTCAACAAATAGGAGTTGACCCAGTTCACTTTGGAATTTTAATGATGACTATTGTTACATTTGGTGGAATGACACCGCCTGTTGGTGTAACAATGTATACCGTTTGCTCCCTAACAGATGTTCCGGTAGAAGACTATGTAAAAGAATCGTTCCCGTTTATGTTAGGGGTATTTGCGCTTGTGGCACTATTAACATTTGTACCAGAAATTGTAATGTTTTTACCTAAAATATTTATGGAATAGTGACCTCGAAAATAAATCTAAAGGTGTTAAGGCGTTTCTTGTTAGTGGAGATGTAACAAAAAGAGAACAGATCGACCAAATGGTAAAAGAAATAAAAGCTGAGTTTGGCCATGTAGATATACTCGTAAACAACGCAGGAACAATGGTAAAACGCTGTAAAATTCAGGAGTTAGAACAAGATGTGTGGGATAAAATTATTGTGATTAACTTAAGCTCAGTCTTTCATGTCACACAAGCAGTTTTACCATTGATGAAAGAAGCAAGGTGAAGGACATATTATCAATATGACTTCCTTAGCTGCACGAAATGGTGGTGGCGGTGGTGCTGTCGCTTATGCAGCAGCAAAAGGTGGAGTCAGTACTTTTACTCGAGGCCTAGCAAAGGAATTGGTAGAATACAATATTCGTGTTAACGGAATTGGGCCAGGTATCATTTCTACTAATTTCCATGATCGTTATACTACTGATGAAATGCGTAAAGTTATGGCTAGTTCGGTACCATTAGGTAGGGAAGGGAAAGCAAATGAAGTCGTCGGTGCAGCTTTATATCTAGCCTACGATTATGCAAGTTACGTTACTGGGGAGATTATCGAAGTTAACGGTGGTGGATTATTAATGGATTAGATTGTTTGAGGTAGGAGAGAGAGATGAAACCATTCATGGATCATGATTTTTTATTAGAAACGGAGACTGCAAAAACTTTATATCATCAATTTGCAAAGGATATGCCAATCTTTGATTACCACTGTCATCTTACAGCGCAAGAAATTACTGAAAATAAAACGTTTTCCAATTTAACGGAAATTTGGTTAAAGGGCGATCATTATAAATGGCGTGCTCTACGCAGTAATGGTGTTTCAGAAGATTATATTACAGGCGATCGAAATGATAAAGAGAAGTTTGATAAGTGGGCAGACATAATGCCATATACCATAGGTAATCCCCTTTATCATTGGGCTCACTTAGAACTCCAACGATTTTTTGGCATTGATAAACCTTTATCTCAAAAAACGTCAAATGAAATATGGGAAATGTGTAATAAAATGCTCCAAGAACCTGCATTTACTGCCCAAGAATTAATAAGAAGATCTAATATTAAGGGGCTTTGTACGACGGATGATCCTTTAGATGATTTAAAATACCACAAGCAGTTAAAAGAAAATGAAGCTTTTGATGTTCATGTATTACCTACATTTCGACCAGATGGTGCATTGAATATTGAACAAGCGTCTTTTGGTGAGTGGGTCGGTAAATTGGAAAGTATGGTAGGAGAAAAAATTACATCCTTCACTGACTTGGTAGATAAATTAGAAACTAGGATTCAGTACTTTCATGAGGTTGGTTGTAGATTATCTGATCATGGCTTGGATTCTAAATTTTATCTGGAGGCAAGTGAGGAAGATGTTAATCGTATTTTTTTAAGAAAGCTAGATAATCAAATACTTAATTCAGATGAAGTAGTTAAATATAAAACAGCACTTTTGCAAGCACTTGGGAAATTATATGCAAAGTATGGATGGGCGATGCAGCTACATATTGGTGCACTTCGAAATAACAATACCAAAATGCTTAAAACAATCGGTCCAAATACAGGCTTTGACTCCATTGCCGATTTTACCTATGCAGATGATTTAGCTAGGTTATTGGATTCACTTGATCGAGTAGATACCTTACCGAAGACGATTATTTATAATCTAAATCCAAGAGATAATTACATGATTGCTTCTATGGTCGGTAATTTTCAAGAGAAAATACCTGGTAAGATCCAGTTCGGTACAGCCTGGTGGTACAATGACCAACGGGATGGAATGGAAGACCAAATTAAGATTCTTGCAAATGTAGGATTACTTTCCAGATTTGTGGGAATGTTAACGGATTCTAGAAGTTTCCTATCGTACACTAGGCATGAGTATTTTAGAAGAATTCTATGCAATGTTATTGGTAATTGGGTTGAAAATGGAGAATATCCAGCTGACTTTGAGACATTAGAGATCATCATAAAAGATATTTGTTTTTATAACATTGAACGATATTTAGCAATAGAATCTTAACAACAGTTGGTGATGGCAATGGAAATGGTATTTAGATGGTTTGGAGAGGGAAATGATAGTGTTCCACTTAAATACATTCAACAGATTCCCGGAGTTAAAGGAATAGTATGGGCATTGCATGATATTTCTGCTGGTGAAACTTGGACCTTAGATAGAATTCATGAAGTAAAAAATATAGCCGATCAACACAAATTCAATATAGATGTTGTAGAAAGTGTAAATATACACGAAGATATTAAACTAGGTTTACCTACAAGAAAGAAATATATAGAAGCGTATAAAAAGACGATTGAAAATCTTTCAAAGGTTGGTGTAAAAGTTATCTGTTATAACTTCATGCCAATTTTCGACTGGGTTAGAACAGACCTGTTTAAAGAGTCAGAAGATGGTTCTACCGCATTGTTTTATGAAAAAAGTAAAGTGGAAAATTTAAAACCTGAAGACCTAGCAAATCAAATTTTAGAAAATAAAGAGTTTACATTACCAGGTTGGGAACCAGAACGTCTAAAACAACTAGCAGGATTGTTTGAAGCATACAAAAATGTATCAGAAGAGAAGTTATGGGAAAATTTACAGTTCTTTTTAGAAGAAATTATCCCTGTTGCTGAAAAAAATGATATAAAAATGGCAATTCACCCAGATGATCCACCATGGCCTATATATGGTCTACCAAGAATTATAACGAATAAAAAGAATCTACAAAGGTTACTAAAAATAGTTGATAATCCTTACAATGGACTAACCTTATGTAGTGGTTCTCTTGGGGCAAATCCTAGCAATAATATTCCAGAAATGATTCGAGATTTTGGAGATAGAATTTACTTTGCACATATTCGAAATTTAAAACGCTTCGATAATGGGGATTTTATTGAAACCTCTCATAAAAACAGTGACGGGTCCTTGGATATTGTTGAAATAGTAAAGGCGTATCATGATATTGGCTTTACCGGTTATGCTAGACCCGATCATGGCCGTCATATTTGGGATGAAGAATGTAGACCTGGCTATGGCTTGAATGATCGGGCTCTTGGAATTATGTATCTTTGGGGTATTTGGGATTCACTAACGAAAGTAAAAGAAGGTGCGAGTTATGTTGGGAATTAATGAAAATTTAAAAGGAAAAGTTGCAGTAATCACTGGCGGTTTTTCGAAAAAAAATCAACTGATGAACATCAGGAGCAACTTTTATCTCTCCGTTTCCATTTATTAAATCTTAACAATTTTTATGGATTTATAATACTCTCTTATTCAACAATCTGGCCCGATTGTGGAATATTTCTGAATGCACCTTTAAATATCTTTACTAATTCACACATTTTTGAAAGAGTTTTAATACCTTGTTGCTAATAAATATACTGCCAAAACATACAAAAGTTAATTGCCATAAACAGCCTGGCACCGTTTCAAAAAGTCTGATACCAGGAGGTTTGAAACGGTGCTAGGCAAAATACCACTAAAAAAGAGAAAACAGCTTATGCCGTTCTCTCTTAAAATGATTATCTTCCAAATGTTTTATCTAACTCTGAAATCTTCGTTCATCGCTCTTGCCATGAATACCGCGAACTGTTCGCGGGTGATTTCTTCATCCGGGCCGAACTTCGTTGAACTAACTCCCGCTGCAACCCCTGCGTCATATAATCGAGCGATCGCCTCTTCATACCAAGCGCCAGATTTAACATCGGTAAACGGATGATTTGAAGATGGTGCCGGGAACCCATAAATCCTTTGTAAGACAACCGCCATCTCTTTTCTTGTCAATGTTGCCTCTGGTTCAAAACGAGTTTCTGACACACCTTTAAACAATCCTTCATCTACAGCTGCCGCGATCTGATCATAGTACTTATAGTCTTTTGGAACATCCGTGAAACCAGGATCAGGTCTGTCATTTACAGATACATTATTTGCACGGTTCAACAGCAATACGGCTTGCCAACGTGTCAGATTATCTTTGAAGCCAAACCGATCATTCCCAACCCCATATAATAAACCTTTTTCATATAAATAATAGATTTGGTCTTCAGCATAAAGACCAACATCAATATCTTTGAACTTATAGCTTAAGTAACTTGAGGCCACATAACCCTCCGTTCCATCACTTCTTTTTACAGGATACCAGACGAAATGATTCTTTCTATCTACAATCTCTTCATACGTGAATGGACCCTGAATCGTCACAACCTCGTCCTTGGATAACGTACCTAATCTTGAACTATCTCTAGTAGGACGCTCTCTTAAGTTCACAGCTTCTGTAGCCTTTACTTGTTGCCCTGCTTGAAAACTATGTTTGGTTTTCGTAAAAGGTACACCGAAGCTGTATTCCATCGTTACAAATTCGATATTCTCATCACTGTTTGGGTCATAGTTGAAATCATCACTCGTAAAAGGCAGCTCTGCAAACGAAACTAAACCATAATCTTCAATAATATTAGTGATTTTTTCTTGATACGCATCTGTATTTCGCTCTCCGGTAGCTTGGACGACAGGACTGTTGACCGGTTTCGTCCCATTATAAGCCATTAAGGCAAAATACCAATGCTCCAGCACATCACGATCACCATTTCCAATTGTCGGCAGGTCATTTCTCTCAAACATATAATCTAGTGTTTCTACACCTGCACGGATGTTATATACGATGTCATTTTTCAGGAGATTCTCATCATAATTGGATTGATTCGTAATCTGCATCAGTCCAATCCCGTTATCATCCGTTATGATGACATTACCGTTTTCGTCATAATGGCGCCAGTTCCCACTTTCGCCCTCTGCGACTGCTTTGACGATCTCAGGCGGGACTTCATACTCTAATGCTGCTTCTGTCAGTAAACAATTGACCGTGCTGAAGTCAGGATTGATACCATCTTCCTGGACAAAATCACACTTCTCTGCAATACCATCTGCGGCAAAAGCATCCCCATGAAAGGCTAGTGTTAAACACCCGATAACCGAAGCTAGATATAGCCCTTTTACAAAAAACTTCACGAAATAACACATCCCCCTAAAAGTTTTACAAAAATCGAAAGTATTTTCCAAAAAAATAACCTCTAAATAATAACATGGATTATTTTAATCTACCAACTTAGTACAACATAACTTGAAAAAAATGATAGATTAGAGCAGAAAAAAAGCTGCCGTTGTAGATTGGCAGCAGTTAATATACTTATAAAAGTATTTCACTAGAAGGTGAATCTGGATAGACCCCACGCTCTGATGATACTTCATCTGTACCATGCCCCATGAAACCAACCATTGAAACCAGAATCGTAACAATAGCTAATCTCGTCATACCTTTTTTAAAACGACTCATTTTAGCGCCTCCATTTTATTTATTTGTTCTTTTGCTTTATATGCCTCAGCATAATACTTAGTTGATTGTTTGTAATCTTCCCGCTTACGGAAATACTCTGCAATCTGTACACTATAATCTTCGACAACTGCGTACATTTCTTCGCTTTTAAAGTAAGAAATTCCTTCTTCAAATAATGAATGATCATTATTCGAATCAGAGAGATATAGTTCATAAAGTAGATTGAATTTATATAAATAGCTTTGATCATTGTTTTTACTAGAGAGTGATAGGCCATGATCAAACCATTCTTGTGCATTTGCATACTCTTGAGCCTTTAAATATTCTTTTGTGATGAGAAATACGGCTCTCAAATGGTATTCATAACTTTTATGTTCCAATACTTTTTTCAGGTAGCGGATTGCAGCCTCAGAAAGTTGCTGTTCTGCATAAAATAATCCAAGATTGTGTAAAACCATGATTTCCAAATCCAAATTGCCTAGCTTCTTTACAAGCCCTAAGGCATTGTGGAAATGTACCTCTGCTAGGTCAAACTGCTTGATATCGACATAATTCAAGCCTAGCAGCAATTCACATCCAATGATTCTTTCTTCTAGATTGATCGATTTTTCTTTATAAGTTTCTATCGCTTGATTCAAATAATTTACCGATAGGACCGTTTGTTGTTGATCATAATGGACGGAACCTAACTTATAATGGAATTCTGCGATATCCAACTGTTGATCGATATCTTCCAAATACTTTTTCGCTAAATTGAATTGTTCCAATGCCTTTTTTCCATCTTTACTGCTGTGGTGATAGATCCCCTTGAAGAAATGTAGATAAAATAAATGCTTTTTACTAGCTGGGGGAGCTGGGTATTCAATCTCCTTGATGATTTGTTCAGCCTCTCTGAAATCCTTTTTGTAAATGGAATATCTGAATCTTAGAAGATCATAGTAATATTTGATTGTAGGTTCATCTTCCGTCTTCATTAATTCTGACAATTCTTTACGGGCTGACTCAATTTTTTGAGTATCTTGTAAGTTTATGTATGTATGCCATTGTTGAAGAAATGTTCGTTTTTCTGCTGATAAAACCCTATTTGCATTTTTCATAAGCGAACCTCCTCTAATCTATTACTCTACTAATAATCATACCATGTGGAACATTATTCCAACATTGGGAAAATTGAAGTGATGATCAATGAATATTTAGTGGTTTTTCGAGGTTATTTTCCCAACTTTTTAGAATTATCAAAAATTATATACATTAAAACTTTCTAGTTTAAATCCCTGAATTCCTTCTCTGCAACCTAATTATTTCCTTTTTCTCTATAGTACAGCTCCCATCTAGGTACTGGAATAAATTAAAAAAACCCTTGCTAATTCAGCAAGGGTAAAATGTTATTATTTAAACATTGATAAAAATCCACGTTTTTTTCTTTTTTTCTTTTTCTTTTGTCTTAATACTCTCTTAATTTCTTCAGCTTCTTCGACGGTCATAGAGGCAAAGTCAGTATCATATTTTGTATCTTCCGGGAGACCTCGATCCCCTAGCCGATACCCATCATCTACATTCATACTAATCGAAAACCTCTATAATAAAAATTGTTGATATCAACGGGTCCGCCTAAAAGTTTTTCAAAATAGTAAATATCATTTTCGATATTTGTAGTAATAGGGTTCTTTTCTGGCTGTTTTAATTACATTAGGGCTTTCTCCAATTTTGATTAGATTGTACACTCTCCAACGAACAAGAATACACCAATTTGAATGATAAGCAGGATCGGAAAGGCTTCAAATTTGCAAAACCCTTGAATTTCCCTTTACATAATAACCCGACTATGAATGAAAAAAGAATTCCATCAAAAACCATCGTGGTGTCTCCTTGAGAAAGATAGATTGCTAGCTATCGTTTATATCGTCTGAGAAATATTGAAGATTATAGGTATATATGACTAATATGTGAATACTATCCCTAGGTTGTTCTCAAGGCGGTTAGGAATGGAGGAAACTGAAAATCTCTTTATACATCACAAATTCAGATATAACCTAATGTTAAAATAGAAATAAGGAATTAAGTCTTTGGAATTAAATAATCATTTCCCTGAGGGTTATTTTTTAGTGGAAGAGAAAAGGAGGGTTTACCATGAGTGGTCTACAATCAATTAGTGGAATAGCTCAGGACATTGCTGAAGCAATTAAAGCAGCATTTTCAATGGATGTTGAAATTGTAGATAAGAACCTTAAAAGAATTGCTGCTACTGGAGTTGCGAAAAATAAAATAGATCAATCCATGAATTTCGGGACGGCAAGTAATGAAGTATTAAAAAGTGGAGAAGTTATCGTTATCAAATCAAATGAACACCCTATTTGTAAAATTTGTCCCGGAAAAGGGAAATGCACTTATTTTGGAGGTATTATTAGTCCTCTTTTTTTTAACAAAAAAGTGATAGGGACAATAAATTTAGTTTCATATGATGAAATGAAGATGAATCAAATTTATGAAAAAAGACAAGAACTGATCGATTTTATAAACAAAATGGGAGAGTTGCTGACTTCCAAGATTATGGAGCGAGCATTATATCTTGAACAAAAAGAATTGATGAGTGAACTGAAAAAAATGGTGAACACCTCACCGTTTGGGGTTATTTCATTTGATGAAGATTATAAAGTAAAATATTTTAATCCGCTTGCAAAAGAAATCCTTAACTTAAATGATTTGCATGATTATTTAATAAATAAATTATTTAAAGACCTTTCATTTTCTGCCTTTGAATCTTTGGATACTTCAGATGTGTATGAAGGGATAGTAGAAAGTGTGGAAGGTTTACAATTGTCTGTTACTATTCATAATTTTATCAATTCAAAAGGTACGAAAGATTTTATCATTTTCATCCACCCTCTTTTTAATAAAAAAGTAAACAAGGTAAATAATGTTTCTATTTCAGACATTATTGGCAATAGCCCGAAAATGAAGGATGTTAAAGTGTTAGCAAAAAAATTCTCAAATAGTCCATCTACCATTCTGATTACAGGGGAAAGTGGAACTGGAAAAGATTTAATAGCTAGGGCAATCCACTATGAAAGTAACCGGAGAGAAAAACCTTTTGTTGTGGTAAATTGCGGTGCTATACCAGATACATTGATTGAAAGTGAATTGTTTGGGTATGAGAAAGGTGCGTTCACCGGGGCAAATTCTTATGGAAAGCCTGGTAAGTTTGAGCTCGCAAATAAAGGTACAATCTTTTTAGACGAAATCAGTACAATGCCGTATTACCTGCAATCCCGACTATTAACTGCAATACAAAATAGACAGATTGATCGGATTGGTGGAACTAAGACGATAACTCTGGATGTAAGGATCATCGCAGCAACGAATGAGAATTTAGATATGTTAGTTAAAAATAAAAAGTTTAGAAGTGATTTGTTTTATCGTCTGAATGTTTTGCCAATAGATCTCCCTCCATTGAGAGATAGACAGAAGGATATTTTGTTGATTTCTCAACACATTATAAAAAAACTTAATTCTTTTCTAGGAAGATCGGTACAAGAAATGGATGACCAAACAAAAGAATTATTACTGGGCTACCATTGGGAAGGCAATATAAGAGAATTAGAAAATGTACTGGAATATGCTATGAACCTCTTACATCCAAACGATCAAATAATTAAAGAAGAGCACCTTCCGTATTATATTATTGATTGCAAACAACAAGAAAAAGATGGTTCGAGTCCACAAACGATTGAAAAACTAGAAAGAAATCAAATTGCACAATTATTAAATCAGTGGGGAGATAGTTTACAAGCCAAGCAAAAAATATCTTCTACTCTTGGTATAAGCATCTCCACTTTATATAGAAAAATAAAAAGGTATGACCTTCACCATTATTCTTAAAATGATAATAAATTTTCAATATGACAAAAAATTTTAACATAAAATGACTGAATATTGTTAATTTATAAACGTTTAAAGTTGGCATGAATTTTGCACTTATGTTAATGAATTCAATACAAGGAGGGATCTTATGGAACTAACACCTTGGACAATATTTACTGATCTTGGATTTATTGCGATATTTCTCTTGATCGGTACGCTGCTAAGGGCAAAAGTGAGCTTTGTCCAACGCTCATTCCTACCTGCTAGCATAATCGCAGGATTGTTAGGATTGATACTTGGTCCTAATGGTAGTGGTATCATTCCCCTGTCAAATCAATTAGGGGTATACCCAGGAATACTGATAGCTGTTATTTTTGGCGCTCTTCCCCTTATATCACCAAAGGTTAAATGGAAAGAAATTTCAAGAAGAGTGGGAAGCATGTGGTCTTATTCGCAAATTGCCATGATATTGATGTGGGGAGGAGGGCTTCTGTTTAGTTTATTACTACTTAATCCATTCTGGAGCGATTTACATGATGGGTTTGGGCTTATATTAGCAGCTGGGTTTGTTGGAGGTCATGGATCTGCAGCTGCAATTGGAGATGCTTTCGCCCAAAACGGCTGGGAAGAAGCGAGATCATTAGCAATGACATCTGCAACAGTTGGTGTTATAAGCGCTATCTTGATAGGGATGATCTTTATTAAAAGGGGGTCTACAAGAGGTCATACAAGCTTCCTGACGTCTTTTAGTAATTTGCCTCAAGAACTAAAAACAGGCCTGGTACCAAAGAATTCTAGAAAAAACATTCAAACAGACACCATGTCCCCTATGTCAATTGATCCGTATATTTTTCATGTAGCTTTGGTAAGCATCATTGCCATGGGTGGATATTACCTTAGTGTGTGGGGAGCGATTCTGATACCGAAGGTTGCTTTTCCAGCATTCTCGTTGGCCTTTATTGTAGGGTTGGTTATTCGTAAAATCCTCACTTCAACTAAGGCTGACGATTATGTGAGTAAGCATGTAATTAATCGGATCAGTGGTAGCGCTACAGATTTGTTGGTAGCTTTTGGAATTGCTTCGATTAGTTTACCTATTGTACTCAAGTACATTATCCCACTATCGATTTTGTTCTTGTTTGGATTATTCATAGCATGGGTCTTCTTTCATGTGTTATCTCAAAAATTCTTTCCAGATTATTGGTTTGAAAAGGGTATTTTCACATGGGGATGGACTACTGGGACTGTTGCTATGGGCATTGCCTTATTAAGAATTGTAGACCCTGATTTAAAAAGTAAAACACTTGATGATTTTGGCTTAGCATATATCCCTATCGCTCCAGTAGAAATTGCTGTAATAACCTTTGCCCCACTTATGGTTGTTAACTCACAATCATGGTTGTTTATTGTGCTGACTTTAGGATTTGCAATACTTCTGTATGTTCTTGCGAGGGCTAAAAAATGGGTCCGTTTTGATAAAGAAGTATATACATCAACTAATAAGGAGCAATTCAATGATTGATTCAAGAGTAGAATTCACATTTTTATCAGAGGAAGATACCATTGAGGCTGGAGTTCTTGATATGAACGAATGTGTAGAAGTCATTGATGAGATGTTTAAAGTTATAGGTCAAGGAGATTACCTTATGGGGGGACCAAGAGAAAATGAGCATGGTATCATGCTTTGGTTTCCTGAAAATAAAAGGTTTGAAAATATGCCTATTGCCGGTCCGGACCGCCGATTCATGTCTTTAATTTCTTATTTAGGTGGAAAATTTAATGTTTGTGGAGAAAAATGGTATGGATCAAATATAGCTAATCGAGAAAAAGGGCTTCCTCGTTCAATTTTGACTGTAACGTTGAATGATGTGGAGACCGGCCAACCTTTAGCTTATATGTCGGGAAATTTGATAAGTGCTATGAGGACCGGTGCGGTACCAGGTGTTGCAACAAGGTATTTAGCACAGAAGGATGCAAAGACAGTTGCAGTGGTAGGTACAGGAGTAATTAATAAAGCCTGCCTGCTTGCTATCGTATATGCTAAACCGGATCTAGAAAGAATAAAAATTTTTGATATCAATGAGGAACGCAGCCGGAAATTTATTGAAGACATGGAGAACGATGTCGAGGTTGAATTCCAAGTTTCAAATAGTTTGGAACAATGCATAAGGGAAGCTGATGTGGTTACAGTTGCAACATCTGGACCAAATAAACCGAAAATAGAAGATGAATGGGTAAAGGAAGGGTGCCTGATTACCCTAACAGGTACTGCCGATTTAACAGAACAATTCTATCAAGACAATAGCATTGTAGCTGATAACTGGAAAATGCATGAAGCCTGGTATCAGGATGGATTAGACCACCCTAAGGGACTAGAAAGTATAGCAAGTTGGGCACCAACAGGACAATTGATAAAAATGGTGCATGAAAAGAAGCTAAATCCCAATAAAATTTTAAACTTAGGAGATATCGCTATAGGGGATAAACAAGGGAGAACAAATAACAAGGAAAAAATAGTTTTTGTTACAGGAGGGTTATCGACCGAAGACACTGCATGGGGTTATCATGTATATCAACAAGCAAAGAAAAAAGGGATAGGTCGACCATTAAAGCTTTGGGACCAACCACACTGGTATTAAAATTATACAAAAAACACAGATTGTTGGAGAGTCCCGCAAAATAGGGACTAACCACCCTTGAAAAAGTTGAGAAGGAATCCATTTGTAAAGCTCTGGATATTTTTAATGGCAATATTACTAAAACCTCTGAAATACTTGAAGTCACTCGGAAAACGTTGTATAAAAAGATTGATATGTATAAATTGAGAAAAAATCAAATCAGTTAATATTTCATAAATGACAGGAGATTTATGTAATGATAAAAAAAATAGAGCATATTGGTATTGTTGTAAGCAACATGGATCGATCTATTCATTTTTATGAAACCGTTTTAGGCCTGTCCTTACGTTCAAGACAATTTCTAAATGAACAAGTAGAGCTTGCATTTTTGTCCTATCCTAACCATTCGAATGTGGAGATTGAATTGATAAGTGATAAAGGCGAAATCGAAGTTGAAGGAAAAGTTAATCACCTTGCTTTTACAGTTGATAATATAGAAGAAGAAATCAATAGACTGAACCAGCTGGATGTTAAAATGGTGGATTTTGAGCCTCGAATAGTGTTAAAGGAGCATATCAAAATTGCTTTTTTCGAGGGACCGGATGGAGAAAAGTTAGAATTAGTCGAAAGGTAAAGACGGTTACTCATAACTGTATCAAACAAAAATGCTTTCAATCGTAAGACCGATTCACTAAAAAGCCACTCTTAAAAGTGCTGTAATCCAAATTAAACGTAACCAATGCTCTTTTTGTGGTTATGTTTTTTTGTGGGTATATAAAGCACCACTCTTGAATATTACATTTTATCGAGATGTATCCTTTCTACAATTGACAATAAAAATCAGCTTTTAGGAAGAAACAATTTTAGAAAAAGTGGTTCCTTGAAAGATTGCTTGTTCTACAACCACCTCAACACATTCTCTTTTCCTCTCATCATAGTGGTTATTCCAAAGTGGAAAACTCTTGGTATAACCATCTTCATACGTACTCCTTCCATAAAACCATACTTTCGGTTATTAATGGAGGAACTTCCCTCAATAATCCAAATAAAGAGTATGAGCGTTACGTTCTTATTTAACAAAATAACAACCGTTAAAGTGCTCTGAAATATTTACCGAAATCCTGAATTATTAAGAGTACCATAAAACCAATGAAAAAATTACTGGCATACAGGCTTAATCCTGCATTAGATATCATATTCTTTATGGTGGTATTTACCCATAAACGCCAAATAAAGAGTAGAGGGGAAATGAATATGAAAACATCAAAGACCTTCATGGGCTTTTCCTGTTCGGAAAATCTGTAAATTAATTTTTTTCTTTTAAGCTATAACCCGAATGATGTACACTTTAAAAAAGTGTTTATTATCGGGTTTTAATTGTAGTTAATGAAGATTGAGAGTTCACTTATAGCGATTATTTAAGTAATATAAGAAAATACAAAAATTTTATTTATTATAACACTCCATTATTTACTCATTTTTAATCTATAGAAATATGAAGGAGGGGGAGTATGGATCCTTTAGAAATTATAACCAACTTACAGAACGTAAAGCCTGCTTATCAACCCATTGTAAGCGCTATTAGACATAATGTCGTTGGATATGAAATATTGGGGCGATATTGGGAGGGGAATGAATGGGTAAGACTTCGTTCTTTTTTTCTTGATAACGAGGTACCCGATGAGTTCAAAATGGAAGTCGATCAACACTTAACACAAATTGCCTTATCGGAAATACTTGAAAGTGACAAGGAAGGTTTCTTGTTGTTGAAAAGAAATGCTAAACAATTGATGGTCAATCATGGAGAAGACCTATTACGAACGTTAAAAAGCTTTGAACAAAAAGGGCTTTCAATGGAGAGAATCGTCTTAGCGATAACAGAACATGACTTCGATGAGGAATTTGATACTCTTAATCATTTACTGCTCTACTATAAAACGTATGGAATAAAAGTTGCGATCGACCATATCGGGATCAAAAATTCTAATATAGACCGGATACGTCATCTTGAACCCCATATTCTTAAAATCGACACAAACATTATTCGTGATCATCATTCCGAAGGTTTTCAAGATATTATCTATTCCCTTTCGATGCTCGCACACCGAATTGGTGCTGCTTTGCTATTTAACAATATAGAGGATAACTTTCATCTCCAATTTGCATGGAAGCATGGAGGTATGTTTTACCAGGGACAATATTTAGCGCCACAAAAATTTGACCTTTCCTCCTTGGATTCATTAACTGTTAATGTCAAAGGTAAGATTGCTGAATATATCCAAAGAGAAAAAAACTTCGTTGAGCAACGGCAGAACCTTGTTTTAATTTGGGAACAAAAGGCGAAGAGTATACTTTCTCAATGGAAAGGGATAGAAAAGATAGATTCGTTTATTAAAGAATTGACAACCCTATTTAATGAAGAAAGTTTCCGTATGTTTGTTTGTAACAGTGATGGTTATCAAGTGTCTTCAAATTTCAGAAAGCGAGATGAAGGCTGGAAGACTGAACCCGATAAAAAAGGTTCTAATTGGGCGTTTCGCCCCTATTTCTTAGAAAATACCCTACAAATGAAAACATTTAACAAAGGAATATTATCTGATAATTATTTGGATATTGAGACTAGGGAAACAATACGCACCTTTAGTTTTCCATTATCTGATCACTATTTTTTGTTCGTTGATATTAGCTATTCCTTTATTTTTGAAAATGAATCCTTACTAAATTTGTGAATAGGATTATTCCACATCAAGGTTAAAATGTTAAAAGAATGTGGTATGTAAATCCTATCACTTGAATCAACAGAAAAAAAAGCCATCCTAGTACATTAGAGTGACCCAATAAAATGAGACAGGAAAAAACACCACCTAAGTCGTATAAACAAATATCGACATATAGGGGTGTTTTTCTTATGGGATGACCTTTATTAACACGAGTAGAAAACGGACATTTGCTATGATTAACGGTAATGGCCTTCCAACTCCATAATGGGTAACCGTTAAATTTTCATAACAACAAGAAAGGATTTATGGAACTCAAATATCTTTTTAATCGTTTCCTACTCGATAATTATAGTGGCAGTATATATTTCTAAATTATTCCTTGTTTCATGTATGGTTCTAATGGAATATGATAATCCGTTTCATCAACTTATGAAGTGAGATTCCCCTTGTAAGTATGGGGAATCTCATTTATTTAAAAAAAGGGAATGGCAAAATAGCTAATCCCTTTTTTGTTTATTGAAAAACAAACAAATAAATAATGCTTTCTTGAATTATAAGGGGGAAGCCGCCTTTTTTAGAGAGGCTTGCTCAATTGTTTGTTCTCAATTTTCCTTTCGATTTTCTCCATTTCATCCTTGTTGTTGAGTAAATATTGTTTATTCTCGATGACCAATTGCTTAAATGAAACTCTTAATTTTTTTCGCATCTTTCACAACTCCCTTCACTCTATTTTACCATATATTATTTCCATTGACGGATTAATTATTACAATTTTTTGAAAATTCTCTATTCACTTTTGTAACATCTATTTTTAGATAAGATCAGTTTTCGAGCATCAATTCTCTGGAGAATGATTAGTAATTGTCTCACTTCCAATCAGTTGAACCAGTCCTGTTAACCATTCCCCCATCCTTTCTGTATTCTCTTGTTGTCTTTTAAGAGTATAAATAGTCTATTAGTCTTAGTTAATACGATAAATACCCCTGTTTTTCAGAACAGGGATCTTTTTATTTCTCAGGGGGATTTAGCCTTTAGATTAATAGGAAACAAATTCTACTGACATAAAAAGTAGGCTTTTAACTTAACATGTTATATTACTTAAATGTAAATTAAATGTAATTTTTTCGTGAAAGTACTTGTTAAACGTATGTACGTACTTTACTATAATGAAGCTTACTGTTAATGAGGAGGAAAGATATGCGAGCAACCGTAAGAATCGTGATTGATGCAGCCGATTTCTTAGATAAAGGGGTTCAGGATACCATTTCTGTTTTTCATGAAAATAATCTGGATTATGTTGGGTTAGGGAATAACATTAATGAAGCGAGCCAAATTGATTATAAGGAAAAAAATGGTGTCGAGATCGCAACAGTGGGTGTATCAGATTCCTATGTAGCAGGGTCAAAAGCTACAAAGGAGAACCCTGGTATCCTTCCTGCAGATCCGAAAATCTTCATCCCTCTCATTGGGGAGGCAAAATCGAATACGGATTTAGTTGTGGTCCAAGTACATTGGGGCATAGAATATGACAATAGTCCAAGTCCAAGACAACAGGGATTAGCGAAAGCAATGGCAGAGGCTGGTGCTGATATCATTATCGGCCATCATCCGCATGTTCTTTCTTCCATTGATGTTTATAAAGATACCGTTATTTTTTATAGTCTAGGAAATTTTGTATTTGATCAAGGGTGGTCACGTACGGAAGATAGTGCATTAGTGCAATATATTTTAACCAATGAAGGCGAAGGGCGCTTTGAAGTTACACCGTTTCGCATTCGAGAGGCTACACCTACACCGGTTAACAATACCTATAATAAAAATAAAATTTTTAGACAGCTGACGAAAGATTCACCAAAGACTCTTAAATGGAATGTGATCGATGATAAACTCACATTTAATGTAGATCATTCTCACCTCCTCGATAAGGAGTCTTCGGAATGAGAAAAACATTTTGGATTTCCTTTTTTGTAGCAATTATTGTCATTTTTATTTTAGCCTTTTTTATTTGGACAGACCTATTTACCCCACAATTGCCTAATGAAGATTATAAAAAGAACAATGGTTTTGAAACTAGTAAACAAATTGATGAAGATCAAAGGTATGGCGTGAGTTCATCCAATCCTATGGCAGTGGAAGTGGGAATGGAGGTGTTGGAAAGTGGCGGAAATGCTGTCGATGCCGCAATAGCAGTCAGTTATGCCCTTAATGTTGTTGAGCCATATGGTTCTGGGATCGGTGGAGGAGGAGGGATGCTTATTCAACCGGCCAATCATGATGAAGCACCTACCTTTTTTGATTATCGCGAAATATCTCCAGTTACCGGTTCAGAAACTGAGAAAGGGATTGGTATTCCGGGATTTGTAAAGGGGATGGAGGTCATTCATGGAACATATGGAGAAAAAGAACTCTCAGAATTAATTCAACCTGCTATCGACTTGGCTGAAGACGGCTTTGTCGTGTTACAAACCTTAACCAATCGTTTATCGGGAGCACAATATCGTATGCCTGTGAAACAACTAAGTCATTTTTACCCGGATGGGAAGCCAATACAAGAAAACGAAATCTTACAACAGCCAGAATTAGCTGATACTTTAGAGTTGATACGAGAAAAGGGTTCTAATGTTTTTTATAATGGTGAAATTGCTGAAGAGATCACAGCACAAGTCAAAGGGATAGATCAATCGGATCTAGAAAACTATTCGGTGATTCAAAGAGAACCTGTATATGGTGAGTATCAGGGCTATGATATTATTTCTGCACCACCACCTTTTTCTGGGATAACAGTAATTCAATCCTTGCAGATAGCGGATACCTTAAATATTAAGAAAACAAAAGAAAATACCGTTGGATTTACGCACTTAATTGGCGAGATTACCAAAAGAACCTATACCAATCGATCCAAGAATCTCGGTGACCCAACTTTCCTCGATAATGGTATAAAGGATTTAGCAGATGAAGATTATGTCGATGAGCTTGCAGAGGATATTTCAGAGGATAAGTTATCTGAACAATACCGTTTTGATAAAGAGGAAGAACATGAAAGTACTACTCACTTTGTGGTTATTGATAAAGAGGGGATGGTTGTTTCTGGAACGAATACACTCAGCAATTTTTTTGGTTCAGGAAAACATGTAAAAGGGTTCTTTTTAAATAATCAACTCAAAAACTTTAACCAAAATCCGGATTCACCTAACTATTACGAACCAGGAAAGAGATCCAGAACGTTTATGGCACCAACGATCCTTATGAACGATGACAAAATTATAGGGATCGGAAGTCCTGGTGGGGCTAGAATACCTATGATGTTAACGGAAGTTTTGGTTCGTTACTTGACATTTGACCAGTCCTTGCAAGAATCAATCGAAGCCCCGAGATTTTTTATTGAGGATAATAAGGTTTATACAGAGGTAAAGTACCTACCAAAAATTCAAAACGACTTAAAAGATATTGGTTATTTAGTAGAGTATAAAAATTCACCAATCTATTATGGTGGCGTTCAGGTACTGGTAAGGGATGGCGAGGAGAATGTGATGTTTGGTGCTGGTGACCCACGTCGAAACGGAACCTGGAAAGTAAAATAATAAGGATGGAATGAGAAGATGAAAATCGTGAGTGGAATTAATAATAATGTGTTATTACCAGCGGTATTAATCGTCGGATTGCTCGTTATTTTTTCTCAGTTTAAACAGACAGAAACCTTGAGTGCATTAGAGCTGAAAAGTATTGAAGAGTATAAGCAAATGTTAGTGTAGGCAACCGAATCAGATGCAGTACCTACGGATCAGCTTTCTAATTACGAAACAAAATTTTAAATAAACAAGCTCTTAGTGTCGGATCCACAGGTGAGGAGGTAAAAATAGCTCAAAAAATGTTAGGCGTTCAAGCAGACGGGGTTTTTGGACCAAATACAGAGAAAGCCCTAAAAGATTTCCAACAGGGAAATGGACTAGCTGTTGATGGTAAAATAGGTCCCAAAACAGCCGTAGTCCTAATTGAAAAAAATAGTTCAGCCCTATCTTCACACAATTAAAAGTTATTTCAACGATATGGGTAAATTAAGGTAGCAGTTGAACTTGGATTGTTGAGTAGAGGTGTACGAATTATTGATAAGTATATAGATTTTGTTCAATTAGCAACTCATGAAGAAATCGGGAGAGATTATAAGATTCAACAAAATGAAATCCCACACTCAAATGCGATTGTCACAGCGATCCATGGAGGGGGAATCGAGCCAGGGACATCAGAGTTAGCATTGGGAATCAGTAAAGGTGGGTTTAGTTACTATCTATTTGAAGGAATAAAACCATCCAATAACCGTCTTCTTCACCTTACGGCTACACGTTTCGATGAACCTAATGCCCTAGACCTCATTGGGAAGAACAAGATAACGGTCTCTCTTCATGGATACGATGATCAATTCATAAAAAATACTTATATTGGTGGGTTAGATAAAAAGCTAGGAGCCGTCGTTCAAAAGGAACTTGAAAAGGATAAGTTTTGGGTAAAACAGGTACCATCAAGGTTTGCAGGCGATAGTAAAAATAATATTTGCAATCGTAACCTTTATGGGAAGGGTGTTCAATTGGAATTAAGTATAGCCTTGCGGAAGACTTTTTTTGAGAATGGGGACTTTTCCAGAAAAAACAGGATGAATACAACTAAAGAGTTTACAAAATATGTTCATGCTCTAATCAGGGCTTTATCCTAAAATCTTCTGAATAATAAAATAATGATTGTTTATTACCTATAAAAATAAGGACAGTTCTATATTGTCCTTATTTTTATTCTCATCTTTCCTCATTTCATTCGTCATCAGGATGAACGTGGAAGCCTTTTGGCGTAAGGATGCAAGCTGGTTTTTAATGACGATCAGTTCACCAATACTTGCATACTGCCATGCTCGTTTATATAGTTTGTATGTATAGGAATAGAAATGATGTCCAAGGAGCAATTTTTCCATATTGAACTACGCAATGTATGTTGTATTGTTGACCTTTGATCATCAATCAGTTACAACTTTCTTTTCGTACTTAAGTCGATCGTAAAGCCCTCTACAAAGTAGAAGAATTTTCAACCTATTATACCTTCCTGTCATGAACCATAGCTCCTCTCAAACCTATGGTTTTATTTTAGATGGGGACGTTCTCCCTTTTTCGTTCTCCCTTTTCATTCTTTTGGTAGACACGTACGTTAATTTTTAAACGTGAAAATGAATAAGCGCCACGTTGCTCGATTTGTTCAAAATCCTCTAAACAGAAGTAACCTAAATCTCGAATACAAAGGTCTTTTTTTTCACCGTTTTCGCTAAATTTGGTACCATATAAACCATCACTCGTGCTGCCACTTCCACGTCTATATGTAAAAATTCGCCGGTTTTGAGATCATACTCTAATTGAATTTTCATTCCCGCTGTATGTGCACTTCCTCCTGACACGGGATAACGATCAGCATAGGCATCCGGAATTGAAAAACGGTGGCATCCAAAATCCGAATCCGTTGGAAATAAGAGTCGAGATCCCAAGGAATGGACAAGGAAGAAGCTGATTTTCCACGGAAAAGGATGGAAAACAGAGTTCGAAGAAAATCCACTCCTGATTCATAAAACCGTTGATTGAATCCTTCTGCACTCATCGAAACCTTTCTTGCTGCATGAAGTTGACTACATAAGGATGTCAGGGATTAAGTAGAGAGGTCATGGTCTAAAAAGGTACATAATGAGACGAAATCTTGTGCCGTCAGTTTACTTTTACGCTGCACAAACCCGGTTTGTCTGGCTAATTCTTCGAGTTGGGTAGGACAAAAAAATGATGGTGTAATTCTTTACCGATTAAGTCCATTTCTTCTTGAAGGGAAAGGGAGACGGGTACCATAACAAACCATCCTTTCTATAAAATGATAGTTTTATAGAAAGGATAGCGGATTGGAGTTTATCATATAAAATAATAGTAGATTAACGTACATATCGACATCTGAACCATCAAAATTTATAAATGGAGTGACCCATAATGTTCCATTAGGTTCTGAACAACGCCCGATCATTGTAAAAAGTGAAATCCTCAGAACAGAGAAAGTCGCGGAAATTTGTGAGCATTATGACTGGAAATATATTATCAGATTAGAGCTAACGGAAGATCTTACAGATCTTAAAAAAGCGATGAAAGAACGGATGAAACCTGCTAGCCCTTATGACCCGTCCCTTTTAATAGTGGAAAAAAATATAGATTTTGCTGTGCAAAAAAGCACGTTGAACTTGATATCTAGGATTTTTGAGTGTTTTTCTCGGTTTAGGGGTACGAGTTGTGCTTAGCTTCATGGGCATGTGGCGAGACCCCGAATATCACTTATTTTTGTTTTTTAACAATCACTCTAGTTCAATTATTTTATAATATTGTGGTCACTGTATCATTTTACGTTATACAATGTTGGATACATCTCGTAAAAAGAGCTTGCCTCCTTTAGACCATTGATAAACTTATCATATATATCCGTTGTATTGCCGCGGTTTTTTTTTGACCAGTCGTGGTTTTTAAAGAAAGATTTACGCAATTCCGCTGTCAGCTCTAACTGTACACCAGCTTTTAATTGATTATCATTAACAATGTTTTTTTCATGCGTTCCTGCTATATGAGGAGGTGCATCTTCAACCCTAAATCCGCGCTTCTGAAGAGAGTAGCGTATTAGCTCCTTATATACTTGATTCCTTCCGCCAAGGTAAATAATCGGTTTCTCTCCTGTATATCCATGAATTGATAAAACGGTTACAGAATTCTGAGCCATCCTTCTGCCTATTGGTTCATCAAAATTCAAAGAGTTGATATGCAAGATCGAATTATTAGTTGCTTTTATTCCTTCAAAGAGGTAATAAGAATAGTCCATCTGATTTGCTAGACCTTTTACCACTTCGGATGATCCCGGTTCAATTCCTCCACCATGGATAGCGATGGCGGTAATGTCGCTATGACGTTGTTTATAGTTGATTACATAGTCTTCATTAATTACTTCATGTTTCATTAAATGTTCATATGAAACATAATAATCTTCACTTCCATAAAATAAAGTGCTGAATGATAAAAATAATAAAGAGACGGAAATAAAAAGTGCAATGCACAACTTACTTATACTCATGTTTAAACACCTTTATTTATAGAATATGATGTTTAAAATGAATTGGTGATACCCATCTCTTCATTGAAAGAGATCCCTGCGATGTCCCCCGATTTCCGTACCCTTAATGAATTTCGCGGAGTGCACATGAAGGCATTAATGGATGAACTGTTTGAAGCCATGATCCAGAAATTGATTGAAGAAAACTACTTTTTGGATGGTACGAAGATTGAAGCCGATGCCAACAAGTACTCTTTCGTATGGAAAAAATCGACCACAAAATTCGAAGGGAAATTGAAAGAGAAGATCCAGGAAACCTTACGGCACATCGATGAAATGATACAGATGGAATCCAATACAAAAGCAGATCATATCCTTGAAAACACAGAAAGGGTTCCAGACAAGCTGGAAGAAGTGACAACGAAACTTGAAGCGAAAGTCGAAACATTAAATGAAGAAATCCACGAAGAAGAGAACACAAAAGTACGAAAATCAATCCGAAAGAGACGTCATACACTCCAGAAGCCATTAAAGCTCATTCGTGAAAATTTCTTGCCTCGACTCGCAAAATACGCTAAACAGAAAGAGACATTTGGGAATCGTAATAGCTATTCGAAAACAGATCCAGACGCTACCTTTATGCGTATGAAAGAAGACCATATGAAAAATGGTCAGCTCAAACCTGGGTATAATGTACAAATGGTAACGGAAAATCTTTTATTCTGTATTACACAATGCATCAACGTCCTACCGATACACGCTGTTTTATCCCTCATTTGGAGAAGTTGGCTGCCTCTGCTTTACCGATGCCAAAAACGGTGATTACGGATGCGGGTTATGGAAGTGAAGAGAACTATGTCTATTCAATTGGTGAAGAAAAAGAGCCGCGTTTCGAGTTCCACATTCCGTATGGAAGCTACATAAAAGAACAATCACGAAAACACAAGAAGGATATCAAGAACGTCAAGAATTGGACGTATGATGAACAAAATGATTGGTTCATCTGCCCAAACGGAAGAAAAGTCCTGTTTCAAAAATATCAAACACGCAAGAATGCCTCTGGCTACGAACAGAACTTTAAAATTTATGAATGTGAAGATTGTACGGGATGCCCATTGAAGTCGAAGTGTACGAAGGCGAAAGGCAACCGTCAAGTCCATTGGAATCCAATCTTCGAGGAAATGAAAGCGAAACCAAAGACAGCCCTTGAATTTGATCACTTGGCGCTGGCGATCATTCCGCCCCAAATCTCCACGGGAATCTTGTTTCCTCATACGGACATACGTCAGCTGGTATTCTTTCATGGTTATATAACTGACATTTACTTCATTTATACAACGCTTGATCTCTCCTAAAATTTGTTGGTCGGTATAATATACAAAATCGGGTTGATACCCGACTTTTTAAATTCGTTCGTCCAGCTTCCGAAAAGTTTAAGAATCGAATCGTAACTCGGTTGGATTTTATCCTTCTTAAAATCCGTAATCGTAAACTTTCCTTTTTCCTTCGCATAATCTTGGATTGCCTGAATCATTTCCTCATCCGTAAAAAGGACCCGGTTTTCTCTTAGACCTACTTTTTTTATTGCATCATTCCACGAGCCGAAAAGGGAAACAATCGTTTCGATTGACGGTTGCTGCCTTTGTTTTTTATACTCCTCTACCGTTATGGAATTACCATCCTCAGAAACGTTTTGAAGGATTTTGATCACTTTATCCTCTGTATACCACTTATTTCGTATCGTCGTATCACTCGGACTATATTTTTTTTGCCGATATAAATGATAGGTTAAAATACCATTATTTTCTTGAGCATACCGTCGTAATGACTGGATGATTTCTTCCCGTATAATGTTTTGTACATCGTTTATTCGTTTGAATACCAGCTGCTTAAAGAGCTTTAGTCCAGGATCCAAAAAAAGTGGAGATTGTTGTTGCACTTGGAGTGTAGTTTTGGTCATTGTATTTTTTGTACCTGATCTTTCCCCCGTTGGCTTTCGCTGCCCTTTGAAGGATTTTGATATAACATTCCCTTTTCATATTGTATCCTCCATTTAATTTACATCTTTTATTGTTTAAATATATAAGACTATCAAAATAGAAACAGTCCCTGATTTATGCAAGTTATTTCTTTTGCGTTTAATATCTTGTAAAGTCACCCTTTTATTATTACATTAATTACAACAAACGAACTAATAGATTAAATTATTGTAACAAATTATAGTTAAAAAGGTTGTATTTTTTATGTACGTACATTAGAATTAAAACAGTGTAAAAAATGCCATTATAAGGAGAAATTTGACATGTCTGTAATAGAAAGAATAGTCATAGATGCGGATCCTTCAATTAAGAGAAAGTTATGTGATATTTCAGAGGTTTCTGGAAAAACTATGAAAGATGTTGTATGTAGTTTAATAGAATGTAAACATAAAGAAATGGAATTGGATAAACAAATAACGGTTAATTGTTTTACTATAAAAATATGATCAAGGCGCTATTTATAAAGAAAAAAGAAAAGGATGTTATCAATTTATGAATGGGTTTCACAAAATTAAAGTAATGACTATTTTTGGCACAAGACCAGAGGCTATTAAAATGGCCCCCCTTGTACATAAGTTACAAAATAACAAAGACAAGATAGAATCTATAGTTACGGTGACAGCACAACATAGAGAAATGCTTGACCAAGTATTAGACGCATTTAAAATTAAGCCAGATTTCGACTTAAACATTATGAAAGATAGGCAGACATTAACTGATGTTACCGTAAATGCTCTTAAAGGCCTAGATAATATTATGAAATCTGTAAAACCCGATTTAGTCTTAGTTCATGGAGATACCACAACCACTTTTATTGCCGGTTTAGCAGCATTTTATAACCAAATCTCGGTTGGACATGTTGAGGCCGGGTTACGTACGTGGGACATATACTCTCCTTACCCTGAGGAAATGAATAGGCAACTAACGGGAGTTTTGGCAGACTTACATTTTGCACCAACTAAAAATTCAGCTGATAACTTACTAAAAGAAAACAAAAATAAAGACGCTATTTTTGTTACAGGTAATACGGCTATTGATGCTCTTAAAACAACGGTATCAAGTCAATATGAACATCCCTTGCTCACAAGGTTAGGTGGGGATAAGCTTATCCTCTTAACTGCACATCGTCGTGAAAACTTTGGTGAGCCAATGCGCAATATGTTTAAAGCAATAAAACGTATTGTAAATGAACATAATGATGTCCAGATAGTTTACCCTGTTCACTTAAATCCGCTCGTTCGTAAAGCAGCTAATGATATTTTAGGAGATCATCCACGTATCCATCTGATAGAACCACTCGGAGTAAAAGACTTCCATAACTTTATGGATCGAGCCCATTTAATTTTAACTGATTCTGGCGGTGTTCAAGAAGAAGCTCCTTCTTTAGGAACTCCTGTGCTTGTATTACGAAATACAACTGAGCGCCCAGAAGGAATTGAGGCGGGAACATTAAAGCTGGCTGGAACTGATTACGAAACGATTTATTCATTAATTCAACAACTTTTAAATGATAATGAGTTATATCAATCAATGGCTCAATCTTCAAATCCCTATGGTGACGGCCAAGCCTCAAATCGAATTGTAGAAGCAATTATGTATCACTTTAAAATTATAAAAGAAAAACCAAATGATTTTGAAGTAAAGACAAATTTCTCCTCACTTATCTCTTAAAATGGAGAATTGGAATAATGAAAAATAAAGAACTTTAGAAAAAGTTCATCGAACTCTTAATTGAAGTCGGGTGGGGGTATTTATGTCACAAAAATTATTGATGATTTCACAGAACTTCTATCCCGAGATTGGAAGTGCCAGTAACAGAGCTAAAAATATATACCTGCTTTTAAAAAAGGAAGGATACGACGTCAATATTCTAACTACTGAACCTTCGTATCCTAATAAAAAAGTATACGACGATCTTAAGTTTTGGGATGATGAATCGATTAATATTGAACGCGAAAATGTGAAAAGAATAAAAATAAAGAGTCGTAAGTATTCACAAAGTTTACTTAATCGATTTATTTATTTTATCGAAATTAAGTTAAGGATGCTTTTCTTTATTCTTAAAGATAAGGGTAGTTATGATGCAATCTTTGTAACCTCACCACCGATATTTATTGGTTTAGTTGGACTTTACGCACAGCTTCATTACAAAAGTAAGTTAATACTAGATATCAGAGATTTATGGCCAGAATCATTAAAGGGGGTGGGGGTATTTAATTATGCTCCAGTTATTTATCTTTTTAGAAAAATAGAAAGGATAATGTATAAAAAAGCAAATGCAATTATTGTAAATAGTCCACGATTTGTTGACTATATTACAAAACAGGGGCAAATACCAGATGAGAAGTTAACCTATATTCCGAATGGTGCTCGACAATCAGAAGTAGCACTCAATGTAATGAAAAAACAAAATAAGAAAGTAGTCTATGCAGGTAACCTTGGATTAGCTCAAGATGTTTATTTACTAATGGAACTAGCAAAAAAGTTAAATGACCATAATATGTCCATTGATATTGTCGGTTATGGGATGAAACGAGAGAATCTTGCTCGATTTGTGAAAGATGAAAACCTGAGCAATGTTCATTTCATCTCTCCAAAAACGAGGAAAGATTGTTTAAATTTAATCTCTGAATATCAAGTTGGATTAGTCACATTAACTAATGAGAATATATTTAATACGGTTTTACCAGGGAAGATTATTGATTATATGACTTGCGGAATACCTATTGTCGGTGCTGTTTCTGGTTACGCAAAAGAACTAATAAATAAGGAGAACGTTGGTTTTGTATCAGAGTCTCGAAATCCTAATGAGATGGTAAAACATATTTTTCGGATCATTAATAGCCGTCAGTTACAAAATTTATTTTATGAGAATGCAAAAAAATATGTGCATTTAAACTTTATGTGGGAGAACAATATCAAAGGCCTGGTTCGTGTAATCGAATCTATTACCGGTGAGGAAAATAGTGTGGAAAATAAATCTTTTAAAAAGGTAAAAACATCATGAAAAAGCAAGTTTGCATGTTTGTTTGGAATCATTTTACAAATGATGCTAGAGTACTTAGGGAGTGTACAGCATTATCCGATAGTGACTTTGCAGTAGATTTAATTTGTATTGATGATCCAAATAATACTGGGTTACCTCAATATGAAGAGCGAAATCCAAACTTCAAAATATACAGAGTAAAAAGATATCCAGATTTATTGTTATTTATACAAAAGATGTACAGGCTTATTTATAAATATAAGACACTAGGAATCATGACCTTACTAATATGGGTTTTATTGGCATTTATAATTCCATCCATAATTATTCTTTTATCAATTTTCCTCATTCTTTTATTAAAAACTAAGTGTAGGGTTATTTGGATAAGAGGAAGTATCATCTTTCGAATGGTAGGAAGAGGATTTATAAAAGATTATGATATATATCATTCTAATGACTTAAATACACTTCCCCAAGGATTTATCTGTTCGAAGATAAGACTAAAAAAGCGGAAGCTAATCTATGATTCCCACGAAGTACAAACCAGTCGAACAGGATATGATAGTCCTGTTTACGGATATTTGGAAGCCTTTTTGATTAAACGTGTTGAAGCCATGATTGTTGAAAACAACACGAGAGCAAAATATAATCAAGAACTCTATGGGTTCTATCCATACGTCGTTCATAATTATCCAGTCAAGAAAAACGGGCAATCGGGCGAAAAAGCACCTATTAGAGAACTGTTTGGTTTACCAAAAGATGAAAAAATTTTACTGTACCAAGGTGGTATTCAAACAGGTCGAGGGCTAGAAAATCTAATTAAAGCAGCGCCTCTATTTAAAGAAGGAACACTTGTTTTAATTGGTAGTGGCAAGATTAAAGACGAACTACAAAAAATGGTTGATCAAATGAATCTACACCATAAGGTGAAGTTCATACCTAAAGTTCCTATTGTTGATTTGCCTAAGTATACCAGAAATGCATATATAGGGTTTCAAGTCTTAAACAATGTGTGCTTTAATCATTATTCCGCATCTTCAAATAAGTTATTTGAATATATGATGAGTGGTGTTCCAGTTGTAGCATGTAGTTTTCCAGAAATAAAGAGGGTCGTAGAAGGTGAGGGTACTGGATTGTGTATCGATTCACATGATCCCCTATCCATAGCAAAAGGGGTAAATTACATTTTAAATTACCCTGAAGAATATCAACGTATGCAAAAAAACTGTATTGCTGCAAGAGAAAGATACAATTGGGACATTGAAAAAAATCAGTTCCTTTCTGTTTATGAAACGGTTATAAAATCTAATAAGCAACCAAATCAATAGAATTTTTGTAAAATATACGACTTAAATATAACTCTTAATCAGTAATAGAAATAGTAATTTCTTGATATATCAATAGAAAGTAGGGACCAAAATGAAAATTTGTACAATGGGTTTAGGATATATTGGATTACCAACTTCAATTATGTTTGCAAAACACGGTGTTGAGGTAGTAGGGGTTGATATAAAGCCTGAGGTTATTGAATCACTAAATGCGGGTAAAATTCACATTGAAGAACCTGGTTTGCAAGAAGCTTTAAATGAAGCGGTTGAAAAGAACACTTTCCGTGCTTCATTATCACCAGAAAAAGCAGATGCTTTCATTATTTCTGTACCAACTCCAAATAATAATGATATGTACAAATCTTGCGATCTATCATATGTATTATTTGCTATTAATTCTGTCATTCATTATCTAGAAAAAGGGAATGTTCTGATTGTGGAATCTACTATTGCGCCAAGAAGTATGGATGATGAAGTGAAACCTTTAATAGAGAAAGCAGGTTTTAAAATTGGTCAAGATATTTTTCTAGTTCACTGTCCTGAACGTGTTTTACCAGGAAAAATACTACATGAGTTGATTTATAATAATAGGATTGTTGGCGGTGTTACCCCTTCTTGTACTGAGGCTGGAGCTAAAGTGTACGGTACATTTGTAAAAGGGGAGATCATTAAAACGAATGCCAAGACTGCAGAAATGTCTAAACTAATGGAAAATACGTTTAGAGATGTTAATATTGCCTTAGCCAATGAATTGACCAAGGTATGTACTGAATTAGAGGTTAATGCATTAGATGTTATTGAAATGGCTAATAAACACCCAAGGGTAAATTTACACACACCTGGTCCGGGTGTTGGTGGTCATTGTCTAGCTGTTGACCCTTACTTTATAGTTTCAAAAGCACCAGAAACTGCACAAATGATTAACTTAGCAAGGAAAATTAATACTTCAATGCCGGATTTTGTTGTGCAAAATATCAACAGTCTAATGGAAAATGTTGACGGTAAAGTAGTTACTGTATTTGGATTAACTTATAAAGGAAATGTTGATGATATAAGAGAAAGCCCTGCCATTGAAATCCTTGAGAAACTCAAACAAGAAGGCAAATATGAAGTCCGCGCTTTCGATCCGCATGTCAATAATCATTTAGTTATAAATAATATTGAGGAAGCTATATATCAATCTGATTTAGTTGTAATTTTAACAGATCATAACGAATTTAAAACAATAAATTGGAATGAACTTAGTGGAATGGCGAAAAAGCGTATCTTTGACACTAAAAATGTTGTGGAAAATACTTCACCTGACTTTGAATATATTCACTTTGGAAACTTATATGAATCTACTAAAAAGGAACTAGTTTTTGCATGAGATTTGTGTTACAAATTTTGAAAGAACAACTTCTTCACTTAAATCTTATACTTCGAATTTGTAATTATGATCTAAAGAGCAGATACCAAATGCATTATTTAGGTCTAATATGGGAATTCATCACACCAGCAATGAAAATCATAATTTATTGGGTTGTATTTGGTTTAGGTATAAGAGGCGGTGAACCAATAAATGGGACGCCATATATTGTTTGGTTACTAGTAGGGTTGATACCTTGGTTATTTATCAGCCCTTCTGTTATTCAAGGGGTTAATAGTGTATACGTCAAAATAAATTTAGTTTCCAAAATGAAGTTTCCAGTGAGTGTATTACCAACTATAAGTGTACTTAGTCACGCGTTTAACTTTCTTATAATGTTAGTCTGCTTAGGAATAGTTCTTATAATTCTCCAAATAAACCCGGGAATCCACTTATTACAATTACCGTATTATTTACTTTGCCTATTTGTGTTCTTAATTTCTTTTACACTATTAGGTTCAACTATTTCGATTATTATCCGAGATTTTCAAACAATGCTACAATCCGGGATGAGATTGATGTTTTTTCTAACACCGGTTTTTTGGGATCCAAGTATACTAGCTAAGTCTTATCCGGCAATCCTGACGTTCCTCAAGTTAAACCCACTTTATTATTTAATAGAAGGATTTAGAGCTACGTTTCTAGGTGAAATATGGTTTTTTAATGATCTTGTTTACACCCTTTATTTTTGGTCTATCACGTTATTTATATTATTCGTAGGGTCATTTTTGCATATGAGGTTTAGGAATAAATTTATTGATTACTTGTGATTCGGAGGCTTAGTTATGAAGCCAAAAGTGACAATGTCTAATGTTTCAAAAAAGTATATTTTATACAAAAAACAAACAGACAAGTTCTTTGATTTGATTTCCTCTAAAAAGAGAGGTAACACATTTTATGCATTAAGAAATATTTCGTTTAGAGTATATGAGGGAGAGACAATTGGGATTGTTGGTATTAACGGTTCAGGAAAATCAACATTATCTAACCTATTAGCCCAAGTGATTCCTCCAACTACTGGGTCTATTGAATTAAACGGTGAATCATCCCTTATCGCTATATCAGTAGGTTTAAACAACCATTTATCTGGTATTGAAAACATAAAATTAAAATGTTTGATGCATGGACTTAGTGAATATCAAATAAAAAAAGTCACCCCTGAAATAATTGATTTTGCAGATATAGGAAAATTTATTGATCAGCCTGTAAAAAACTATTCAAGTGGTATGAAGGCACGTTTGGGATTTGCTATTTCTGTCCATACCAATCCAGATATTTTAATCGTAGATGAGGCCTTATCAGTAGGTGACAAAACTTTTTACGAGAAATGTTTAAGAAAAATGAATGAATTTAAAAAAGAAGGGAAAACCATTTTCTTTATTAGTCATTCAATATCCCAAATACGTTCTATATCAGATCGAGTTCTTTGGCTAAGTTTCGGAAAAATTGAAGAGTTTGGAGAAACCAAAACAGTACTTAAAAATTATGACTCCTTTATCAAATGGTTTAACAATTTAAGCAACAAAGAAAAGCAGCAGTATAAAGATGATAAGTTAAAAGAACAATTAACGGAACAGAGGGTAATAGAAGGCAGTTATAGCGAAAAGGGACGAAAAATGAACAAACAAAATCGCAACAAATCCTTTTATTTAGAATCTGGGTTACTGTTTTTACTTTCTGTCTCTACTGGGCTTTTAATGTTTTATTAACAAACCTCAAATACTAACGGATAGTTAATAAATTCAATTTGTTATGAGTATTCTTATACGATTTACACCACGTTTTCAATGGTACAAATTTTTTTACAGTAAGTAGAGTTATCGACAAAATGGAGATGATTTAAAGTGTATAAAGCTCTTCTTGCTTTATGTTTTGTAGCTTCTTTGTATATTGGAAATAATTTTGTACAAAGAATTTTTTTCAGATTATGTATAGGAAAACAAAAAGCTTTAGTTGGAGGGAAGTGGTTACTACGAGCTTCTTGTCATATTGGAAAACAATTGCAGTTTATAGAACATTTAAAACAATGTAATCAGTTGAATGAGAATGAAAAAAGATATTTATTAGCGTATGCATGGAGAAATCTAGGATTGTACAATAGAGCTTGGTTAGAATTAAAAGAAATCAGTAAAATAAATGCCGACATCCATGCGTTAAAATGCAACACCTTGTATAATTTGAGAAATATTAAAGAGTTAATAGATTTAAATGATGAAATTGCTGTTGCATCTTCTTTAGATGAGAAACAGAAGGATTTCATTGTTAAATATGCTTTTAGAAATCATGGCCCAACGGAAGCTCTCCAACTATGTGAGATTTTTGAAGATCATTCTACTCATTACAGTAGTCTAATTGAAAAATATAAGGACATTGAGCATAGTGGTGCCACATTTGGAGTTTTCGTAAAAAAATATGGTAAGAATTACAAACTAACCGATAGTAGTGATATTGAAAAATGTATTTTTTGGTTAAACAACTTACCTGAAGAACAAGGTCAATTAGGGATGAATTTACTAATAAATGAAACCATTAAAGAACCCGAAATTTTTGCAGTGGTGAGCAGTATTATTGGTAGATTGGTAGAGCAAAAAAAATTCAATCTGAATTTGATGAAAAACGGCGCTAGATATATGACTAATGCCGAGAAGGAATTAAAAGAAAACCATACTGGTCATGCTTTAAAACTTTTGATTAAGGCTTATAAAGAGGGAGAACGGTCAGTAACTGTATATAATAACTTGATTCGAACCATTAAAGAACATGGATTAAAAAAGAAGCACTTTAATGACTTTCGAATGATGATAGATGAAGGTTTTATTGATTTAAGTAGTAAAGATGCACTTTATCTACTGGTAAATTGTCGAGGCTTTCATCAATTGTATACAGGTGAATATTTAATTCACGAAAAAGATCGTTTTAGTGAACTCGTAGTTACTGGCGGAAACTTACCAAGAAGAATATACAAAACTTTTTTAATGAACTTAATTCAGCCCTTCGTTAATTCATCAATGCCATTACCATTTAATGACAAGTCATTTGAGATATTATCCAACACCTTAACTGGTAAACATAAATGGGATATTCTTCAGGTTCGTTGGTATGTACAGCAAGGGGAAGTACCAAAAGTACAAGAATATATAAGAAAGTTCCCAAAAGAGAAGCAGCTAAAAATTTTACTATATATCGCTAAGTACTGCCATGAAAATAAGCTATATCAGTTAGCACTTCAATTTGGGGAACAAGCTTATGAGATTAGTCCTAATAATATAAATGTGTTAAGGCGTTTAATTTCTAGTCATAATCTATTAGGAAATATCAATCAAAGGTTAAAATTCATCACAAAATTAAAAAAGATCGCACCTGAAAGATTGTTTAGTCGAGAATATGTTATGGCTTTTGATGAATACACATTACAGCAAAAGGAGTGGAACTGGTCAAGAAAAAATAAGAAAGTTTCACGAACCAGTGGAAAAATTGTTCACGTCTTAAACAAATCATTACCGGAAGTCAATGGATATACAATTAGGAGTTCAGAAATCGTTGAGCATCAAAAAAATTCAAATTTGAATCCGGTAGTAGTTACTAAATTAGGCTGGCCATATACTCAGAAAGTGAAAGAAAGTATTGTTAAAGAGGTTCATAATGGTATTGAACATTATCGACTTTATGATGATACGGGTAATGCTATTCTGAATAGAGTTCCAATGAGTGATTATTTTAGAATATATGGAGATCAATTTGGACGGGCTTTAAGAAAAATACAACCAGACTTAGTTCATGCGGCATCTAATTTTCAAAACGCTTTACCTGCTTTAAAAGTTGCACAAAAATACAATATTCCATCCGTCTATGAGGTAAGAGGACTTTGGCATGATACTCAGTGTACAAAAACAGCCGGATTTGAAAATTCCGAACGCTATTTATTACATGAGAATTACGAGTTGATTTGTTGCCATATAGCCGATCGTGTTGTGGCCATTAGTAAAAGTTTAAAGGATCATCTTATTACACTTGGAGTTCCGGAAGAAAAGATTTATTTTGTGCCTAATGGTGTAGACGTTAAAAAGTTTAGTCCTCAAAGCCCAAATCTCAAAATACAGAAAAAGTTGGATTTAGAAGACAAACTGGTAATAGGTTTTATTGGTTCTGTAACACATTATGAGGGGCTTGATTATTTATTAAAAGCTTTAGCGGAGTTAAAGAAAACAAAATTGAAATTTAAGTTTGTATTAGTAGGTGATGGGAAAGCTCTCCCAGAACTTAAGCTATTGGCATATGAATTGAATTTAGAAGACGTTATCACTTTTGTAGGAAGAGTTCCCCACAATGAAGTCAAAGAGTATTATTCCGTTATTGATGTTTTTCCTTTCCCAAGAACAAGTGCGAAAGTATGTCAACTTGTAACCCCGCTTAAACCATTTGAAGTAATGGCAATGGGGAAATTGGTATTGGTAAGTGATATACCAGCTTTAAGAGAAATGGTTATCGAGGGTGAAACAGGGTTAGTTTTCAAATCCGAGGATGTTGCCTCTTTAGTTAAATGTCTTAAGGAAGTGGATGACAATAAACATTTAGCAAAGCAGGGTAGAAGATGGGTAGAGAAAAACAGGGCATGGGACAAATTAGCAGATCGGTATCAGGAAGTTTATGAGGGGATCTATTCTTAGAATTGTAAATAAAATAGTGGAGGTAACCTAATTTTACATGACACATAATATTAGAAATAGAGAGGAAATCGAGATATTAAGGCTTGTAACTAAAATGAACGATAACATTTTATTAGAAAGATGTGATGACCTTCTATCTAACCTACTATTCATGGATAAAAGATACCCAAAAATAAAACTTAAAGGCGATAATATCTGGTTAATGGATCCTTGCGATAGGAGCTGGAGGTTCTGGTTACACAGTCTTAAGAATTTAGAGTATCTTATTGATGGTTATAAAGTTTTTGGAGAAATAAAATACCTTAATAAAGCACTAAATATTATTTTTGATTGGAAGAGACATAATTCCCCAACGTCAGGATCAGAAATGGCATGGCATGATCATTCGACTGCACTCCGATTAATTATTATTTGTAAAGTATACGAAAACTGGAGAAGAGATTACTGGGATGATAAGGTTTATAACGAATTTTGTGAGCTGATAAATGCACATTGTTCAAAATTGGTTGATCCTAGTTTTTATATGGAAAAACATAATCATGGAATGGACCAAGATATTGCTTTATTAATAGCATCTGTTATATTTCCCCAATTGTCAAAGGCTTCTTTTTGGAGAGAGCTGGCCTTAGAGAGATTTGAAAAACAATTAGGTCATTTATTTAAGTCAGACGGAAGTTATACTGAGCATTCACCACAATATGTATATATGTTAGCTAATCGCTTGTTTGATGTTTTATCTTTTATAAAAGTAAATAGTATTGAAAATAATGGTAATCTAGAACTTATATTAAAAAGAGCGATGAAATATCTATCATATATCCTACAACCTGATGGTCAATTTCCTCCTATTGGGGATAGTGTTATGCTACCAATTGAACCACACGTATTGAAAGACCCTACAGGCAAAAATCTAAGTGAGGTTGAATACGTTAGTAGCAACGGAACTTATGGTAACCAGCCTGATGGATTAGATACTATATTCCCAGAAGGTGGATACGCAATCTTAAGAAATAAATGGGAGTTTGATCAAGAAACTATTCAATCTGTATTTTACAGTAGTTTTCACTCAAGGGTTCATAAACACCATGATGATTTATCAATTACTATATTTGGGCATGGTCAACCGCTACTAGTAGATTCGGGAAAATATAATTATGTATATGACAGCCTTGAAAGACAATATGTTGTTTCTACAAAAGCCCATAACACAGTTGTAGTTGATAGTGAAAATACAAATACCTCTAGGAATAATATTGGGAAATCGGGTTTAAAAAGCTATTACTTGGATAAAAACTTCGCATTGATAACTGGAATTCATTGTCTATATCCAGGAGTCATACATCAGCGGTTAATCTTATATTTAAAGCCGTATGACTTTGTTATTATTGATAATTTACAGGGTTATAAGGAGCATTGCTTTGAACAGAATTTCCATTTTGACCCGTCTGTTAATTGCCAGCATAAAGATAATATAATTACTGGTTATATAGAAGAAAGACCTATTATCTCTTTAAAACAGATTCACAAAAATAATGACACATCAGTCCATTTAGTAAAAGGTAATGAACAACCTTTACTCGGTTGGGTATCTCCAAGTTATGCAAAATTTGAACCAACCTTTTGTGCGTCGTCTCATCAAAATGGAAAAGAAGCCCAGTTTACTACCCATGTTTCTCTTAACCCAATTAATCCGTTAAATATTAACTTTGACTGGGAAGATGAAATTATAAATGTTAATTGGAACGATAATAACCTAAAAATAATTGTAGCTACTAATCACGTATACTCAATTTTCAATCAACAATTCCTCGAAATGACTTATATTGATCAACCAAAAATAAAAGAAGCAATTAAAGATCAAACAAACTATGAATATAGGGAAAAATATCGTTCTGAGAGAAAGCGGAGACTAAAATATCAGGATGAGTTAGAAAGTGTCAAGAAAAGAATTACAGAGATAGTAACATAAGGAGAGGATTGTATGGCAACTCAAACAACTGAAAGAATTACTATAAATTTGCTAAAAGTAGACAAATTTAGTCCTTCAGTAGTTAACACAAAGATAAGATGGGAAATCGACGCTACGGGAAATGATTTAGAATATGCTTGGTACATTTACAAAGGTGGAGAGAGGATAGAATTTTTACCTTATGACAAATCAAATGTACTAGATTGGAAGCCTAATAATCCGGGTCAATATTTTTTAAAAGTATTTGTAAGAGATAAGTATGGGAATAAAGTTTCTGAATGGGCTTCTGAATATAAAATAATTGATAATTTGAAATTAGAGGATATAAAGAAAATTGTTCCTGATAAGAAGAGTCCACAACAAATAGGTTCAAAGATCATTTGGGAAGCAGAAGTAAATGGGGAAGATATAGAGTATGCCTGGTATATTTATAAAGAAGGAATAAGAATAGAATATATACCATATACAACAACGAATTTTTTAGAGTGGGAACCTACTAAGTCAGGAACATATCAATTAAAGTTATTTGTAAAGGATAATTTCGGTAACAAGTTTTCTAAATGGTGTAGTGAGTTTGTTATTAAATAACAAATATAGATCATTTAAAGTTAATAATTATAAACTTTAAGATTATACAGGTGAAATACATGAAGCAAATAGATTAACATCCAAAATCTATTAAAAAAGCAATACGATATATTAAACAAGATGCAGATATAGAGAAGTTAAAAGAAATTCAATTATTAGTAAACCAGGCAATAGAAATTAGGTTAAATCAAAAATAGAGAAGGGTTCTAAGTACTGAACAAAAGTTTAAATTATCGTTTCTTTAGTTTATTTTTATAAGAATAATAGTGAGTAACTTATTTTATAAATCGAGTTGTTGAGATGTTTAATAAAAGCCCTTCTATTTGCAAAAGGTTGTCTCTAGGGAATAAAACTGTTGTGGTTAGTTATTATAAAAATATATACTATGATTTCTACAAACTATTTAACTACTATTGAGACACATGAAATTGTTTCTTGTTTCTCCTTATCTTACTAATATTTTATGTTTATTCATAGTGCATGGAGGGTCTTATGGGTCAAATAATTAATATTTATAAAGAACAAACGTTATGTTTTTTTCCTTGGAATGAACATAATCTTGATTGCGAAGTAAGATTAGCAATCCGTGATGATAAGAACAGCAGTTTTTCGCATTTAGTTGAATTAAAACCAAAAGATATTTATCAATTATCACTATCTGAGCTTGAGAGTCATATGCAATATAGATATAAATATCAAGTAAAAGAAAATGATATTTGGGTTGACAAAATAAAGTATAAGCCATTAACTCCAGAACAACAAACCGAAGAAGGTATTAAATATCTTTTGTATCCAAATAGAAAAAGCTCACATTTAATAGTAATATTTCAAGCAGTAAATAAAAACCCTGGTTACAATTATATAAGGACATTAAAGGATACTAATATATCAAAGCTCTTTATTAAAGATGATTACGGTACAGATGAAACAAGAAGTTCTTACTACTTGGGGCCAAATAAATCATTTATAATTGCTGATAATACATTAAAACTGATAGAAAAGGTTAGAAAAGATTTGAGTATCGAAAAAAGCAATACGATTTGTGCAGGCTCAAGTAAAGGGGGATTCTCTTCTATTTACTTTGGATATAGAGGTTCTTATGGACATATTATTGCCGGAGGACCGCAAATTTTATTAGGAAATTACTTGTCAAAAGGAAGAATTGACGAAACAGACGAGAATAGTTCTGATAGCCATCCTATATTAAAATACCTAACAAAAGAAATAACACAAGAAAATATTCAATGGGCTAACAACATTTTATTTAATATCATAAACCAAAGACATGACCACGATCCAAATTTATTTTTACATGTTGGAAAAGGGGAACCACATTACGAGAATCATGCATTACCATTCAAGAAGTTCATGAATGAAAAAGGAAAAATAAATGTTAACTTTGATCTTGGTGATTATAACAAGCATAGTGAATTAGCAACTCATTTTCCAATTTTCCTCCAGGATACTACTAAAAGAATAATAAACTCCTTAAATTGATTAATACGGGGCTGAAATAAAAATGTATAATTTCAGCCCTTCTTTAGATATCCATATTATTATAGTATTTACAGGGAACTTGAGAAGAATAGGTTTTACACTTAACTCTAGTGAAGAATATAATTATAATGACTAACTAACAATAGAAGTCTAAATCTTTTATCATTTTTTATTTCTTAATGATCACAACTTGTTCTTGTGCCTTTCTTTTTCGAAGAAGTAATAAAATATATTTCAAAAGGGTCTGCATATTCGAACGGTCATGCACAAAACCAAGTCGGCTAAGCCATCGTGCAGCTCCTTTCTTTGTTTGGAAAGAAAGGAATTTTTGCGAAAACGAGTGTAGAAGGGGACGAAAGGATGCATCAGCATCAAGTAGGAGTTACGGGAATGGACCAAACCCAATGACTTAGTCAACGTTAGCTTGGATTCTTTCAAGGTTCCACCATTGTTCTTAGGCATATTAGGTCTTTTCGGTGTACCGATCGTCGCTGTGCTAGGTGCAGTCGATAATGTGCTGATGTTCTTTATTGCAGCCATTGTTGGTGCGATTGTAACGGCTCTTTTAGTCAATCTGTTGAAAAAGGACGTCAAGCCAGTTGAGGTTGGATCCCCTATGACTGAGTCTGAGGAACTTCGGACTGAGGAAGGAAATGTACAAAAATCTCCTGAAGAAACTGATAATGAGATCAATAAACTGACAGACATTACAAATTTGGATCTGATCGATATCAATCTAGCAGGCACAACGCGTGACCAGGTCATTGATGAGATGCTCATAAAGCTGGATCGAGCAGGTTTTCTCTTATCGAAGGAAGGTTTCAGAGAAGCGATTATAAAACGTGAACAAGAAGGGACGACAGGGATCGGGATGAACATTGCGATACCGCATGGAAAATCCGATGCCGTGAAAAAACCGAGTGTTGTCTTCGGGATTAAAAGAGACGGAGTGGATTGGAATAGTCTCGATGGGACTGATGCTAAGCTGATCTTCATGATCGCTGTCCCGAAAACGAGCGGAGGCAACGAACATCTGAAAATCCTCCAAATCTTGTCCCGTAAGCTGATGGATGAAAGCTTCAGAAAAGCGTTATTGGACGTCAAAACGAAAGAAGAAGCTTATACATTGTTAAGGAAATCGAATAGAGGGAAGAGAGGGGGCTGACCCAAAGCATTTGACTGAAAAAAACATAAGAAAATCATGAACTGTACCTTTGAAAATAGACAGTTTATTAAAAAGTCCTATGCAGCTAAAAGGTGACCTCGGAATTGTGAATTGTTCCGGGGGTATCTTTTTTAATCTCTATTAATACTTCGAGGAATTGTAGTAGTCCATGATATCTTCGACTTATTAATTCCTCTACAGTTTTACTACTGGATGCAGTTTGTCATCATATACCCAAGAGAATGGTTCCATGGGAGCAGTATCCCAACAGAATGGCCAATGGTAAGGGTGTCCAGGGTGATTCGGAATTCGTAGATGACAGAGGTTACAACATACAGCTGTCATAACCCCTGCTTCGACAAAAAGCATTGATTCAATATACGTAATGAATCGGAAACTAGGATGCCAGATTTCTGGTTTTATTAACCCCGTTTCTTTACAAATACGATGTTCGAACAAACAATACTAACCTCATATAAAAGGATCAAAGGGGTTGTGACCAGTACATGTGATACGATATCGGGCGGTGTGATCATCGCCGCAAGGATCAATAGGAAGATGTACGCATATTTTCTGGATGTTTTTAATTTTGACGGTGTTATGAGCCCTAGGTGGGTGGAAAACATGATGATCAAAGGCAATTCGAAAACCACCCCGATCGGGAGGATCAAGCGAAACATGAATGAAAAGTACTGATTGATCCCATAGACTTCTGAAGCTCCGATTCGTTCTGAAAACGAGATCATAAATTGAAAGACCACCGGGAAAATCAAAAAATAACTGAAGAGAATCCCGGCTATGAAAAGGAAAAAAACAAAAGGGATATAGATGAGCGTAACCCTTTGTTCCATTCGGCTCAATCCTGGTGAGACAAATTTCCAAACCTGATACATGGCAAATGGCGTCGTAATGGCTAACGCGATAACAAAAGAGATTTTTAAATAGACATGGAACGCATCGCCAATCGCAAATACGTTCCAGTCAATCCTCTGCGAGATGGGAGCTGCTTTGATCTGTTGTAAGGCGGGTTCTGCCATGAGAAAACCAGATAAAAGGGATATAACAAACACCAACAAGATCCAGATAAGACGCTTTCTTAACTCGTTTACGTGGTGAATGGGTTGATCACTCATACCTCTTTACCCTTTCCTATTGTCTCCATTTTCGCTTTTCCCTGATTGTGATTCATTTTCAGTTTCAGAGATGAGATCTCTGGTCGACTTTTTAAACTCTTTCATGGTAAGACCAACAGAACGACCAAGTTCTGGCAATTTATTGGGTCCAAAAAGGATTAAGAACAACAC
>NZ_JAIBLJ010000017.1 GCF_020179385.1 Alkalihalobacillus sp. YIM B00296
TTTACTCAAGAAACTCCTGAACTTAAGGCAGACATAGTTTTTATGTCACTAGTCCTTCTTCATATTCCGGATACTAAAAAAATTTTACAAGAATTGTTCAACATTTTAAATAATGGTGGCAAGCTAATTATTATTGATTTTGACAAAAACGATAAAATAAATCATCCGAAAGTTCATAACGGTTTTTCGCATGAAGAACTAAAAAAAAGGTTATCCGAAGTTGGATATAAATCAATTGAAATTAAGACATTCTATCATGGAAATCGTATTTTTATGAATCAAGATGCCTCAATGTTTATATCCAGTANTTTTTTTGTTTCTTAGTTCACACAATCTCTAAATAAGAACCATTCATATCAAGGTCTATTGGCGTAAAATGTTATGTAGTCGAAGTCAGAAAAGTCATATAACATGGAGAAAATTTCAAATGATTAAACTTATTTTCCCATTAGCGCGTCCAAAACTTTCAATTCCATTTAGAGAATTGAAAAAGTACGCCATGCTGTGAATCAATTTCTGAAGAGCCCGGTGCGGGAAATCCGCACGCCGGGTTCAGAGCCGTCAATTGGACGGCATTTCTACCCGGAGAAAAGCTGGAGATAACTTCAAACGCTTACCTATTGCTAACTTTAATGGAGTAAAAGAAAAGATCCTTTTTATAAAGACAAAAGACTCGTCAAATAACGAGCTTTTTTATATGTTCTATGCCAATTATAATGTCAAAATGTTTGTCATTAAGCCCCTTATTTTTGATTTTGCACCTCTAACGGAACCCTTTGCGTTGATACGAGGGTGTTTTTTTATATTGATTTATAAGCCGAATTTTGATTTTATAATCGGATTCACAAATTTATAAGCTGAATCTGGAATATATGAGCGGATACCACCCAAATTGATAAAATATTTTAAAAATTAGAAATAGTGAGTTATAGCGAATTAACGAGAGGAAATAGCCTTCTAATCATTAAAGAAGCCCTAATACAAAGTTTTACAATCTACCATTTATTTCTTTACACTAGGTTAATAAGTTAACTTAACAAACTAAACAGTGACCGTAAGGAGTTAAAGGAATGCAAAAGGGGAATGCGGCTTACATCAAAAATATGAATACAAAAATCGTATTGGATTGCATCATCGAGCATGAGCCGATCTCAAGAGCCGAGATTTCGAAAAGAGTTAAAATTAGTAAACCGACTGTGTCACAGCTTGTGAATCAATTGGTTATGGACGGATTTGTATATGAGGTCGGGATGGGAAGTTCTACAGCTACAGGAGGGAGGAAACCTGTCCAACTCTGTTTCAACGCACGCAATGCTTATATTATCGGGGTTGATATCGGAGGGTCGAAAGTAGCTTCTGGATTAACAGACCTCAAGGGAAAAGTACATACCTATCGGGAATTTCCTACCCAGTATTTTTTAGATAAAGACTTATTCAAACGCCTGCAAAAGGATGTCCAATCCATGCTGGATGAACTTGAATTGACTAAAAGCGACCTTCTCGGACTTGGAGTTGGCATAGCTGGTGTGACAAACGTGGAAAAGGGGGTTGTCGTTGAAGCACCTGCTTTGGAATGGGAGAACTTCCCGATCAAAGAGAAGCTGGAGGCGTATTTTGATTTGCCGATATTCGTAGACAACGATGTCAATATTACGGTTTTAGGCGAACATTGGATTGGAGCGGGCGAGGATAAATCGAACATCATCTATATATCCATCGGAACTGGCATCGGAAGCGGGATCATCCTTAATGGAAGCCTGTACCGAGGCAGCAACTATAGTGCCGGTGAAATCGGTTATCAAGTAACTGACAGAATAAGGGCACGAGATTTCAACCCCGTTGTTAAAGGTTTTGGTTTCCTTGAAAGCATGGCAGGAGGGATTTCGATTGGAGAACAACTTTCTGAAAGGATCAATAAAAAAGTCACTGCAAAAGAGGCTTTTGAATTGTCAGATAAAGGAGATGAAGATGCAAGGGAAGTCATTGACTTTGCGATCGAAAACCTCGGTATCGGGATCTCAAACTATATCTCCTTGTTGGACCCTGAAATTATCATATTGGGAGGTGGTATCAGCGGATCGTATGAACGGTTCAAAGGAAAGATTCAAGATATCATTGGAAAATTCACCCCTGGAAAATGCAAGGTGATTCCTACGAGCTTAGGAAAAGAGGCTGGGGTGATTGGAGCAAGTGCACTGTTCCTGAAGGAATATGATTCTATTTTCAAAATTTGAGAGGGAGGTTTTCAGATTGAAAATTACTAAAAAACACACGTATCGGTCATTTCTTTCTCTATTCGTGTCCAGTATGATTCTGACTGGCTGCATGGCAGGTGAGGATGGCTCGGACGAAGGGTCTACAGGAAATAATGACAGCGGCGATCTAGAAGATAAAGTTGTTGTTTATTCTCCCCATGGTAAAGATATTTTAAGTGAATTCGAAAAACAATTCGAAGCAGAGTACGACGTAGATATGGAATTTCTTGATATGGGTTCCCAAGAGGTTCTCGATCGTGTCCGCTCTGAGAAGAATAATCCACAGGCTGATATATGGTGGGGAGCCCCTCAAGTTATGTTTGATGAAGCAAAGGCTGAAGAACTACTGATGGAATATAAACCTACATATGCTGACTCATTAGATGACATGTACCATGATGAAGATTGGGCTTGGACAGGTACTTCACAGACGCCAGAAGTCATTTTGTACAACAATAAAGAGCTTTCTGAAGAAGAGGCACCGAAAGATTGGGATGACCTTCTCGACCCTGAATGGAAGGATGAAATCATCATCCGCTACCCACTGGCTTCAGGGACAATGCGTACGATCTATTCAGCTATGATCTACCGTTCCTATAAAGATAGCGAGGATCCTCAAGAAGGGTATGAGTGGCTTCAAAAACTGGACAAAAACACGAAAGAGTACAGCGCTAATCCTGAAGTCATGTATAACCAGGTGGCAAAGGGTGTCGGTACGATTTCTGTATGGAACATGCCTGATACAGTCATGCTTGCTGAAGAAAAAGGCTACCCATTCAGTTATGTGATTCCGGAAAGCGGCACCCCTGTCTTGACAGAAGGGATAGCTATGGTGAAGGATGCCCCTCATCCAGAGGCAGCGAAAGCCTTTTATGAATTCGTCAATACGAAGGAAGCGGCTAAGCTTTTGGCCGAAAAATACTACCGGATTCCCACACGTGATGATATCGGCGATCTTCCGGAATGGATAGAAAACACGGAAATCAAACCGATGGACATCGATTGGCAGGTGTTCCAGGAGAAGGAAGCAGATTGGATGGAACATTGGGATGAAAATATCAAGAGTACAGATAAGGACAAGAGCGAATAACCCGTTCTTCCTCATTTTATAAGATGTAAAAAAGGAGAGTTGTTGTCAATGTCAGCAGTGAATTTATCCAACATCACGAAAAAGTTCGGAGATGTCACAGCCGTTAAAGAACTTGACTTAAAAATTGAAGAAGGGGAGTTCTTTACATTCCTCGGTCCCAGTGGTTGCGGTAAAACAACAACTCTCAGGATGATTGCAGGTTTCTATTATCCTACTGCAGGAAAAGTGAAGTTCAATGATCGGGATATGACGACAGTTCCACCTGAGAAGCGGAATACGGGCATGGTTTTTCAAAATTATGCCCTATTCCCCCACATGACCGTAGCGGAAAATGTTGCATTCGGTTTAAAAGTACGGAAATTGGAGCGCTCGAAAATCAAAGAAAAAGTAAAAGAAGTTCTGGGAAAAGTACGTTTGGAAAAATTTATCGATCGTCAAGTCAGTCAATTGAGTGGCGGTCAACAACAACGGGTGGCTTTGGCGAGGGCTTTAGCGATCGAGCCTGATATCCTATTGCTGGATGAGCCTTTGAGTAATCTGGATGCTAGATTGAGAGATGAAATGCGGACAGAAATTTTACGGTTGCAAAGGGATTATGGGATCACTACCATCTATGTCACTCATGATCAGGTAGAAGCATTGTCGATGAGCGATCGAATTGCCGTTTTTAATGAAGGAATGTGTCAGCAAATCGGTACACCGACCGAGATTTACAATGATCCTGTCAATGACTTTGTAGCGGAATTCATTGGGGAAACGAACCTTTACAATGTCGCTTATAAGGATAATAGATTCCATTGTGCTGCCCTTGGGATGGAGATTCAAGTTGAAAAGCCATTGGACGAACGACTCAGAAATCAGGAACTGAAAATTTCAATAAGACCAGAAGCGATAAGAGTGAGTGATGAAGAGATCACAGGACCGAATGCTTTGAGAGGGAAAGTGAAAATCGTTCAATTTACGGGTGCTGCAGTCCATACGTTGATTGAATTGTCGAAGGGTGTGCAACTGAAAGTCACTACGTTAAATGAGGGTTCATTTACATATTTGCAGGAGGGTGTCGAGGTTGTTCTCCAGCTGCCGCCTGAAAAAATCAGAGTAGTCCCATCAATAAGGGAGAGAGCATGATGTTAAACGCGGAAAAAAGGAAGACGGCCTTATTGTTGGTCCCGATCATATTGGTTTTGGCTGGATATGTGTTATATCCATCGATCGAAACCACTATTGAGAGTTTTCAAAGGGACGGTGCAGCGACACTTAAAAACTATGGAGACTTTTTCGGTTCCAAGGCTTCTTCAAATCTTGAAGCACTCTGGAATTCAGTCTACATCTCCATCCTATCTGTTCTATTCAGTGCCCTGATTGGTGTCCCGCTGGCCTTCATATTCAACCGTTATGATTTTCCGGGACGGAAGTTCTTTTCTGGAGCAGCGATCATGCCGATTGTCCTGCCTTCCTTAGTTGGAGTCATGTCATTCATGTTCCTTTATGGAGAAGCGGGTCTTGTGCCGAACGCTATCAAAGACTTGTTTAATCTCTCGAAGGTACCATTCAGTATCGGGGGCGTCTCTGGGATTCTATTGGTCCATGCCTATACGATGTATCCCTATTTTTATATGACTTGTTCCTCTGCAATCAACAATATCGACCCTTCCCTTGAAGATGCAGCCTATAATCTTGGTTCCAACCGTTGGACTGTTTTCTTGAAGGTTACTTTTCCTTTGCTGACACCAGCTCTCGTAGCTGCTTCGTTATTGGTATTCATGGTGTCGATGGCATCCTTCAGTGCTCCGTTCCTATTAGCAGGGGGCTTCCGGGTGCTGAGCCTGCAAATTTATTTTTCAAAGATCAATGGCAATCTGGAAATGGCTGCAACCCAATCGGTCATTCTTTCGGTCGTTTCCATCTCGTTCCTATTATTCATGAGATGGTTCCAGAACCGTCGGGATTACAGGATGGCCAGTAAAGGTATCGGTGCCCACAGAAGTGAGGTAAGCAATCCTTTCTTGAAGTGGACCATGGTTTGTCTCGGAATCGTGGCAATGATCATTTTACTTTTGCCGCATGCCACTCTATTGATTTTATCGCTCGTACCAGAAGGGACCTGGACATGGCAGATCTATCCGACGACGTTCAATCTGGAAAACTACATTCTCTTGTTCAAAGATACGTCGATATGGGACCCTGTCCGGAATAGTTTATTCATGGCGTTTGTTGCGTCCTTTGGGTGTTTTGCGTTCGGAATCATCACTTCTTATGCGCTCGTCAAAAGGAAGTTCATCGGAAAGAATCTGTTGGACATCCTTGTCATGATCCCTTGGGCATTGCCTGCAACTGTTGTTGGGATGAATCTGATCTTAGCGTTCAATAAACCGACACCTTTTTCTTTTGGCCAAACATTGGTAGGCACCTTCTGGATACTGCCTTTAGCGTACTTTGTCCGGTTCATCCCTTTAGTGGTAAGGTCCACTTCTGCTGTTTTGGAGCAATTGGATGATTCGATTGAAGAAGCTGCACAAAATCTTGGGGCAAAATGGTTTTATACATTCCGTAAGATCGTCCTTCCGATCATCATGCCCGGTGTACTGAGCGGGACATTGCTTGCCTTTGTCCAGGCAGTCGGGGAATTTCCGACCTCTGTGCTCCTATATACACTGAGTAATCGCCCGATCTCGATTGAAATCATGAACCAGTTGCGGATGTTCAACCTTGGACAGGCGGCAGCATACGGTATGATCCAGGTTGGATTGATCGCGATCGTATTGTTCATCTCCTATAAGTTCCTGGGTGTGAAATCTGAAAATTCAATGTAAAAAAGGTGGGAACAGCGTGAAGACACACAAGGAAAAGTTTGAAGAACAGGATGGCAATTCTTTTCCCGGAAAGACTTTTGCGAACGATCTATTGATGCCTATCTTCCAGGATCAGCGCGCGCATTTATTCGTGAGTATGATGCGGGTCCATCGAGCCCATACCATCATGCTTCAAGAACAACAAATCATCTCTAAAAAAGAGGCTGAAAAGATTTTATATGCGGTTGATCAAATATCTGCCATGGACACGAAAACTATCGAATATTCGGCACAATATGAAGACTTGTTCTTTTTGATCGAATCAAAGATCGCCGATATCATCGGGACGAATCTTGCTGGAAAGATGCACATCGCAAAGAGCCGCAATGATATGGGCGAAACGATGTATCGTATGGTGATCCGCGACTATTTGGGCGAGGTCATGGATGAAGTGAAGAAGCTTGGCCAAGCATTGCTGACTCAAGCGGAGAATCATATTGACACGATCATGCCTGCCCATACCCATACACAACCTGCCCAACCAACTACTTTTGGGCATTACCTAGTGGGGATCTATGATAATTTATCGAGGGATTATGACCGGTTGAAAAGAGCCTTCGAGGTGGTGAATCAATCGCCAATGGGAGCTTGTGCGATCACCACGACCGGCTTCAATATCAATCGTGAACGTATGGCTGAACTCCTTCATTTTGACGGAATAGTGGAGAACTCTTACGATGCAATCGCTACAGGTGATTATTTGATTGAAGCCAGTCAGGTGATCATCAGTCTAATGACGAATATGGGACGTTGGATCCAGGAATTCTTGCGATTAGCTTCCAAAGAGGTCGGCCTGTTGAGGGTTTCAGATGCCTATGTTCAGATCAGTAGTATCATGCCGCAAAAAAGGAATCCAGTATCCATCGAACATTGCCGTGCTTTAGCTAGCAGTGCTGTAGGGGAAGGAATGACAGCCATCCAAATGATCCACAACACCCCTTATGGAGATATCGTGGACACGGAGGACGATCTACAGCCACATTTATATAGTGGATTCCAAAAATGCTTACGGGTGCTCAGGCTGATGAGAGCGGTCGTTTCAACGATGAGTTTTGACCATGACCGAGCCTATCAACAAGCAAGAGAGAACATGATCACAATTACGGAACTAGCCGATGTATTGGCAAGGAAGTATGAGGCCCCATTCCGGGAAGCTCATCATATGGCAAGTCAAATTGCCAGGAAAGCAGATCGCTTAAAGAAAGAATTATATGAAATTACGATGGAAGAAGTCAACCAGTGGATGGACGGAAAAAAAATCACACAGGAAGACTGGGAGGAAATCGTATGTCCGAAACATTTTGTAGCCCGGCGAAAAGTTGCAGGTGGAACGAATGCCATGATCGTTAAGGATATGATCGAAAGGAGAAAATCTCTCTGGTGATCGAAATTGGGGCGGAGTGCGCGTTTGCTTCCCCGTTCTTTTTCACTATTATTTTCTACCTGTATCTATCAAGCATTTGATGACTATAGTTGCGATTAGTCAACATATAGAGGTCGTTGAAAAGGATTGAGGAATACCAAATAAAGGGTCCCTTAACATTTGATTAGGAAGGATAACCAACCAAGTAATTGGGGACTGGTAAAGTCCTTAAGGGGGTGAACATACAGGCTCAAAATAGGGCACAGTAGTAATGGAAACGTTTTGTGTCTTTTTTTTGAAGGATAAGAAAGTATAAAAATTTTGGTTACGGTGAAGAATTGTCCAGCTTCATCGCCCAACCCCTTGGGTCACTTCAGTCCGCCTGCGGCGGCGACACATTGATTTAGGTCGAAGTGTTACCCACGCAGAACCGAACTTTGTTTGGTTCGAGCCTCCTCGTCAGACTTCCAGTGACCTTCGTGGTTAACCAGGGCGTTTTCGCTTTTCTTAGAAATCTACTTTCGAAAGGAGAAATACGGATGTTTCAAAGGAAATGGATGATTGCCTTAAGTTTGCTGATGGTATTGACCCTATTCGTCCCTGCTGTCTCAAATGGACAGACACCTCAAGAACAACATGATAAAGAACTTTGGAGTGCTGTACAGCCTCTTGATACGATAACCAGTTTCTTGAACACAGGAGCACACCCAGATGACGAACCGAGCCACCTCCTAGCATATTTGTCCCGAGGGCTAGGGGTACATACCACTAGCTTGATCGCCAACCGGGGTGAAGGGGGGCAAAATGAGATCGGAGAAGAATTAGGAAATGGCCTTGGCATCATCCGGTCACATGAAATGATCGAAGCCTCGAAGGTCACTGGAGTGGAAGTCTTCCATCTAAGCGAAACCACTGATGATGTGATCTATGATTTCGGCTTTTCCAAATCCCCTGAGGAAACGCTGCAAAAATGGGGGAAAGAAGAAACCTATGAACGTTTTATTCGATTGATCCGTACCTACCAACCAGACATCGTAATGCCATCCTTCCGCGATGTCGAGTCCCAGCACGGCCACCACAGAGCAATCACCATTTTGTCGCTTAAAGCATTTGAAGACGCAGCAGACCCTACCGTTTTTCCCGACCAGATTGAAAAAGAAGGCCTCGATACATGGCAAATCAAAAAGTTATACTTGCCAGCTGAATCAGAGGAAACAGCAACGGTTGGCATCGAAGTCGGAGATTATGACCCTGTATACGACCAAACGTATCCCCAAATTGGAGAAGAATCACGTTATCTTCACAAAAGCCAGGGGATGGGTAGAGAGGTTGAGCCTGGGTCGGAAATGATCTATTTGGATTTGGTCAAGTCTTCTGTTGGGGACATTCCTGCTCATGAAGAGACGATATTCGAAGGATTGCACTATAATTTTAATGAATATGCTGCAGAATTAAAGAGAAGTGATCGGAAAATTAAACATCATTTGGAAACGCTACAAGAAGAGCTTGAAGAAGTAATAGAAGCTTATCCAAGCCATAGTACGGTTTTGAAAGAAACCCACGATGCTTTAAAACAATTACACAGAACAAAACGGTCAGTCACACACTATAATTTTAAAGATGTAGATAAAAACGATCTATTGCACAGATTGGATGTGAAAGAAGAGCAGCTGGAGAATGCCAGTAAGGTAGCGTCACAACTAGAAGTATCAACCTCGCTCGATGCTCCAAATTTAACACAAGGCTCGACCACGTCAGTAAGTATCACTTTGAAGAATAACGGAAATGAATCACTGAAGAACGTCACTGCTCAATTGAAGGTATCTGAGGAGTGGGGAGCAAAGGGGAGCATGGAGGTTAAACATTTAGCCCCTGGAGAAGAAAAGGACCTTGAAGTTACAGTACAAGTCCCAGAAGATGCTGCGTATTATCAACCTTATGAAGATAGCGTCCTATCCACTGAAGTAAACTATAAAGTTGGAAATGAGCCAGTACAACTCCAGTATGACCCTGAAGAAACGATAGCCGTTCTTCCGGAGGTTGGACTGAAAGCTGAACCTGATAGCTTGATCGTCAATACTGCTAAAGAGATGAAGGAAGAAACGATTGAAGTGACGGTCACGAATTATTCAAATGAACCTGTAACGGCTGATGTGTCATTGACACTACCAGAGGGTTGGGATCCACTGGACAGTCAATCAGTTGAATTCGGGGAAGATGAAAAAGTGAAAAAAGTTTCCTTCTCAGTCACCCCTCCTGAAGGAATTAAAAAAGGAAAATTTGAAATTCAGCCAGTGGCGAGTGTTGAAGGCAAGCAAATCAACACGACAGTTCAAGAAATCGCTTATGATCATATCGGAACGTTTTATTACTTAAGGGAAGCAGCGATTGATGGCGTTGCCTTTGATTTGAACTATCCAGAGGATTTGAAGATTGGGTATATCGAATCAGGCTTTGATGGGGTCGCCGATCATCTGATCAATGCCGGTATGGATGTCACGAAGATCTCTGAGGACGAACTGGCAAACGGAGATTTATCCCAGTATGATACCATAGTTACGGGAATCAGGGCCTATCTATCACGTGACGATCTGTTGAATAACAATGAGCGGTTATTGGACTATGTGGCGAGTGGAGGGCACCTGGTCGTCCAATACAATAAACCATGGGATAATTGGAATGCTGAGTCTACTGCTCCATATCCTTTGACGATTGGACAGCCTTCGATTGAATGGCGTGTAACTGATGAAAATTCTGAGTATCAGATTTTACAACCGAACCACACATTATTGAACTATCCGAACAATATCACTGAAGAAGATTGGGAAGGCTGGGTACAAGAAAGAGGATTGTATTATCCGATGGAGTGGGATGACCGCTACGAAACACTCATCAATATGACAGATCTGGACGGAGACACCTTTGATGGAGGAATTTTGTTTACGGATTATGGTGAAGGCAGCTACGTATATACCAATTTAGTCTGGTACCGGCAAATCCAGAACCAAGTCCCAGGAGGATACCGGATCTTTACAAACTTGATCAGCTATCCGAAATCAGAATAAGGCAAGAAATCCCCATGTATTAGATGCATGGGGGTTTTTATATGACGAACAGAAGGATGGGTAATACACGAAGGGTATGTTTAAATTGGATAACCATCTTAAGTATACAGAAAAATATACATCCGCTAAGAATTTTGATAACCACAGTATTTTAGAACCATCTTATTAGGTGATTGTTGGTGAGATGGTAAAGTTGAGGTTAAAGATACACTAGATGCTATTAAAATATTAAAGCAAAGATTCAATGAAAGTAATGAAGATATCGTCTTCCTGCTACAACCTTCTCATCCTATTTTTGAACCACAAATCTATGCATTCCAAGTAGACAGTGTTAAAGAATTAGCCGAAAAGGAAGAGATAACTTACATTCATCATTGGGATAACTGGCCAGATGTTTCTGAAGAGGATGTAAAAGATTTTATACAAGAAGATCTTTCAGGGCCTAATGATCGTGGAAATAAGGTTTGGGCAGAGTATCTTATAAGCTATTTTACAGGAGAATAGATTTACCATGACTCTATATCAAAGAGACTCTTATAACTAGTTACAGGAAACTAAATAATCGCTTTTTTTAAACAGACCTATTGTGGTGAAATGTTACAAAAATATACAAATAGTTAGTAAATTCTACTTTATTTGTAATATACCTGTAAAGTCACTGTAATCATTACTGTGCTATTATATCTATGGGGACAGGGGATAAGTAGCAAAGTAGAAAGAAAATACCAGATATAGAAATTACATACCTTTCATCATAGATTAGACAAATTTCGATTTAAAATACATATCACTCTACTTTTTAACTTACTCCCAATTGGTTTATGACCAGTACCACTAAAATCCAATTGGAGGAGAAGTAATGATGAAAAAGTTAATACCTATCGTACTTGCAACAGGAATTATGTTTTCTGGGGCGGGACAAGTATTCGGGGCAACAGGAAATGAAATTATCGATACGGGGGATAATTATCTAGGGGCAAGCTATCGTTATGGTTCACCAGTAGGAACGACAAGTTCATTTGATTGCTCATCTTTTACAGTGACTGTATTCAAAAAACATGGTTTCACATTGCCAAGATCTAGCAGTGCTCAAGCTAATGTGGGTACATCTGTTTCAAAATCAAATCTTCAAGTTGGAGATTTACTTTTCTATGATACTGATTTTGATGGCGTCATCAATCATGTATCGATCTATGCTGGTAATGGGAAAATGCTTGGTGCACAATCTTCAACAGGCGTTGCGTTTGCAGATGCATTTTCACCTTACTACTGGGGATCTCGTTTTGTTAAGGCGCAAAGGGTATTGAACTCTGTAACACCTGATACCAAAGTTGCTAGTGAAACAACAAAGAGTACTTCATCTAGAACATCTAACACTTCGGTATATACGGTAAAAAGTGGAGATACACTTTGGGGGATAAGCTCGAAGTATAAAACATCAGTATCTAAATTAAAAGAGTTGAACAATATTTCTTCACACATCATCTATGTTGGGCAAAAATTGAAGGTTTCAGGTACTGCTACTACTGCAAGTACTAATCCAAAATCATCATCTTCTACCAGTGGAACTTATACAGTTAAATCTGGAGATACTTTATGGGGGATCAGCATTAAGCAGGGTACTACTGTCAAAGCTTTAATGGATGCGAACAATCTATCATCCAGCATGATCTATCCAGGGCAAACGTTCAAAATTCCTAAATAAGTAAAAATATTCTAATTCCTTTTAGGTAGTAACCCTACTTAAAAGGAATTTTTGCTTCTATATAATTCAATCTCCTTTTTATAAAGAAACTATGAGGAACTAAGTCCGGATGATCCGAAGGTGTTTGAGCAGTTCCTGTGTCGGGTTTTGTAGGTGAGGTAATTCCTTGATTGGACTGAAATGTCGTAATACTCCTTCCTCCAGCACTAATACATAGTGACAAAGCATCTCGATTTCCCGCAGGTCATGAGATGAAAACAGGATCGTCTTGTCTGGACCTAGTGCTTTTAAAAAGGCGACGATATCGGTTTTCGAAGGGATGTCGATGCCGACAGTCGGTTCATCCATGATCAATAGTTCAGGGTTATGGAGGAGGGCAACAATGATGTTGAGTTTGCGTTGCATACCACCTGATAATTTATCAACCCGTTCATTGACTTTATCCCTCAACCCGACCATATCCAAGAGTTGTACAATCCAGGCATCTGATACTTTTCCTGGTGCCATTCCTGCCCAGAATTTCAAGTTCTCTTTTACAGAGATGCTCGTATGTAGAGCGATTTCCTGCGGGACATAGCCGATTCTGCGCCGGAGTTGCTTTTTCTTTCTGGTCACTGACTGACCTCCTACAATGATTTCCCCCTTAGAAGGGGTGACTAGCGTGGCAATCATCTTCATCAAGGTCGATTTTCCAGCGCCGTTAGGGCCGACAAGGCCTATCCTAGCCCCTTGAGGAATCAAAAGATCGACGCCTTTAACGACATCCGTTCCTTTATAGCGTTTGTGCACATTTCTAAGTTCGATCATTTCGCATAGCTCCTATCATTAACCCTATTATGATCAATCCAGCTCCTATGGTGAATAACATTGTCAGTTCCATGGTAGTATCCGTACGTGTTATACCACTTAAAAACCAGTGTTGGGGTATATAGTAAGATACATTGTTAAGCCATTCAGAAAACTCCTCTAACTTAAAGAAGCTTCCGCCCAATATTCCGGTTATAACTGCTATCGCTACGGCTATTAAATGATATAATAATGTGCTGTTTAACAGGTTTGCTAGGAAAAAGCTTATTCCAGTGCTCGCTATAATATAAGAAAGGATCAGAAGTCCTTTTTGTAACGGAGCTCCGTTTCCATACAATAGATAGATTGAAACAGGTAAAAGGGTCGCGACAATAATGGTAATCGATCCAAGCAGATCTGAGAGGGAACGGTTCAGTCGATTGACACCGAACATGACTATTCTTGAAGCAACACCGTTAGAACGCTCAGTAATCACCCAGGTTTGCATATAAAAGCTGATGAGTAGGATGTAGATGCTCATCAACCCGAATAACAAAGGTTTCAGGTTCTTTTCTGGGGCTTGGGGTTGGGTTAGGTCAGCAGCATTTTCTTGTTCAATCGTCATCAGCGGCTCTGGTTCCCACTGATCATCGCTGTATTGCCAGGCGTATTCATACAATCCATCTTCCTCATGTTCATTTGCCAGGTATGTGGCGGCTTTCCCGTTACTCGCAAAACGGATGACTTCACTTGCGATGTATTCTTCGATTAAACCAGTTGAGATCGCGTTTGGTGATTCCCATAATTGAATGATGTCTGTAATTTCACCGTCATTTAATTTTTCTTCCGTCCCTTTTGTGAAAATAACGGCTGCCTCCGCCTGATTAGTCTCTAAAAGGCGCATTGCTTCCTCTCTAGATTCCTCTATGACTTGCAGGGTTTTGTTTTCTTTTATACGTTCAATGATCGTGCTGACCGTTTGGTTATCTTCCTCTTTTACAATGAGAACAGGAATTTTCAACTGCTTAGATCCTTTTGACATCAATTGCTCAGCACCCCAAAAGACGAGAAGAGGCAAAAGCAGCATCAATAAGAATTGCCATCGATAACTCAACGTAATTTTCCATCTTGTCCGGATAAAATGCCACATTTTCATGATTGTTTCACCTGCCTTAACACATAGGAAGAGAAGAGGAGGACTCCAGTCATTCCGCCTAACACACTAAGACTTGAGAACAGTACATTTTCATTTTCAATAAAAATCGAGTGGACAAGGCTTGTATGAAGCCAATGAGTCAACGTGGAAAGGTTAAGCCATTCCAAGAAACCAGTGTAGTAGGATTCTGGGAAAATCAAGCTTCCTCCAGCGGCAAACATAACGATTCCAATAAATCCAATGAAGAATCGCATCCCCTCCGCTATAGGAAAATTGGATAAAAAGGAGTACCAGGCACCAATGACTACAATTGTTGCTACAAACACTACGAAACTCCAGCCCCAGTGGCCAGTAACCTTTAAATCTGTCAAAATCCATATAGCGGCGATGATTAGAATCGCCTGCATCAATAAAATGACAATTTGAGTAGCGAATCCACTAAAAATATGAGCACCAGAAGACACACCAAAAGTCCGTAAGCGTTCCTTAATTCGGGCATTTGTAGACGAGGTCAAGCTCATCGTCAGCAGCCCGGTCAACAGCAACAGAAAAATAAAACCTGAAACGCTATAATATTTGAGCGGTGTAACTCCCTGGAACGAGTGGATTTTTTCTTTCTCAAACATGTTATCCCGGCCAAAAGCAAATGTCGTGAAGTCGAAAATCATTTGATCTGAAACTTCTGTCACATAGGAGTGGCTAAGGTTTTGATCTTTTAAATAATCATAAATCGTGTTTACGCCGCTCTGTGCGGCACTTACTAAGTCCGCAGCACTGTTCATCATCTCTAGGAAGAGAGCAGATTGAAATGGCCTTTGTTCATTACCAATGACAGTAACAGGTTTATTGTCACCATAGCGGATCCCGGTGGTGAAACCTTCGGGCACCATCAAAATGGCAGCGATTTTATTTTCTTCTAACAGTCCTTGGGCTTTTTCTTCATTAACTGCACGAAAGGTAATCAATGCTTGTAGTTCATCATCATCCTGGAATTGCTGGATCAATAATCGTGTTTCGGGGCTGTCATCTTTGTCCACAACTGCTACTTCAAAAGGCGGAAGCAAGGCCTCCGATTTGATCATATTTTCAAGACCATAAAGTAAAAAGCCGATGAGAGCGAAGGGCATTAAAAAAAGGACCACCCACGCGATTGGCTGACGGAAGATCTCTTTCAGTTGTGTCTGTGCAAGTGTAAATGCTCTCATCGTAATCTCCTATGAATTAGTGTAAAAAGAAGGCAAGTGTGGAGGAGTCTCAGACACTTGCCTTACATCATTTAATTGAACATTTGTGGACCATTCATCATCATTCCTTGAATGCGTGTTTGAATGTCTGTCATGATTTGTTGGATTTCTTCAGGGCTCATTTCAGCTACATCTTCCCCGTCCTCAGCAACATTCGGAAATTTGAGGTTGTTCGTAAATTCGGTTTTATTCTCATAATCAAACGTTACATTGATTGGAGCGCCAAGTCCAGCATCAACCTCTAAGCCGAGTTCACCATTAGATGCATATGTTCCGTTGTCCAGGTCATCTGTCACTTTACGTGTAAAATGTCCTTTTAATGGAGGAATGCCAGAGTTGTTGGGATCTTCGATGGATCCTTCGAAATCTGCTTTCATATCTTCAGGAGTACCAGAGATTGTAGCATTAAGGTTTGCGCCTGTGACTTCACCTGCTTCAGCTAAAGCGAATGTTCCAATGATATCGCGTGTGGTGTTTTCCCCGTCTCCTTTTTTACCTTTGATTTCGAGCAGTACCTTCGCATAATCTTGCTTTTCACCGTTTTCAGGGAAGATATTGGCTTCCCATTTGCCATCCGTGATGATTTCGTCTGAACGTAAGGAGTGGCTGGAATAATCCACTACGACAAGCTCTGAACCGTCACCGATTTTGAAATCAACATCACGCTTGACGATCATTTCGTTGTTATCCACGAGAATGGCGCTCTTGAAACCGTCTGGGATTTTCACCTGGTCGATGTTCTCAGATGCTTTCTTCAATTCAGACTGGAATGTTTCTTTTAGATCAGCGGTTTCCATTCCTGGAGTATTGAATGCAGTGTTTACATTGGTATCGATCAAGAGATCAAGTAATTCATCATCTTTTTGGACTTTATCAATCAAAGCTTTCAGGATTTCTTTCGTTTCTTGTTCAGACAATTGGAGTGTAAGCTGTTTGTATTTGTTGCCCTTAAATTCCACACTGTCTTTTTGTGTTACGTTCTCGTCCTTGATTTTATCAAGGAGAAATTTACCGTACTCCTCAGCATGTTCCTCATATTTTCCTTGATTCTTCATTGCTTTTAACTGCATTTCTACAACGTTATCGATTTGTTCCGGTCCTTGGTACGCCGGATCGAACTTTTTCATTACTTCGCCAAATTGATCATTATTCAAATAAAGATAGTTGTTATAGAGAAGGGGAACGTTCAAACCTGTCAGATCCTCAGATTGATAGGCTTCTGCTTTGATGAACTCAGTACCACCCATGCCCGCTTTCAATTCAGCAAGCCCCTCGTTTTTCTCAGGGTTGAGCTGCGCTGCCATACTCAGTTTAACGTCGTTAAGCATAGAGGCGAACATCGCCATGTTCGGGTCGATCGCGCCAAGTCCTTCAACGCTTTTAAGGCCTAATGTCAGGGTTGATTTTGAAGGGTCTTTCAGTATCTTTTCATTTACATCTTTATTGACCGCAAACGTCTTATTGAAAGATTCCTGAGTTTGCTCCATCGAGTTCTTCTCAGCCAAAAAGTACGTCTCTTTCGGTGATAAGTTAAAAAACATTGCATAGACCGTTGCACTGATTCCAAGTAAAACGACGACTGCCAGCGAAATCAGGATCGGTTTCTTGCTCCTGCTTGTCTGCTGTGAAGGCTCGATCGAAGCAGCTGTTTCATTTTTTCCTTGATTGTATTCCATCTTTGTCCTCCTGTTATGTATGTATTATAAGGCTATGAATCTCCTATTCATAAAATACGGATAAGCTTCAAAATAGTTTCTGTAATATTCGACATATTAAAGGGAATTATTTGAAGAATTTACGTACCTTTCTAATCCTACACCGTCCCTAATCCTGTTTCAACCATTTTTCAAAATAATAGGGGAAGGTATTTTTTACTAATTTAATCCCCATTGGACATTATCATCTTATCCAATTTCAAGAAGTAGAATACTAGATAAAAAGTCGGAAAATTGGCAGAGTACCAGGTACAAAAATTTAACCCTTGGTATCACTGGATTTTTAAACGGTGCCTGGTACAGAGGGTGGAACGGGGAGTTTAGGGCATATCGGCTTTGTCCGTTGCATAAGGTGAGTTAGACCGAGTAATAGAGGGCTTTTCCGACACAGACAGGCATGAAGTAACCGAGTCCAAGTCGAACAATCGTCGAAAAAACATAGAGGAGGGATTCGGATGAAAAAGGTATTGCCTGGAGCACTTGCGGCTGGCTTTGTCATGACAGTCGGGACAGAGGCATATGCACATTCCGGGGAAGAGGTGATCGAGAGCGCGAAAAAATACTTAGGAGCACCTTACAGATATGGCTCACCAGTAGGGGACACGTCCAGTTTTGATTGTTCTTCTTTTACGGCAACGGTTTTCAGTTATCACGGCATCAATCTTCCTAGAACGAGTCGAGCTCAAGCAGGAGTTGGGAAGCCTGTACGTAGCGGGGACTTGCAGCCAGGTGATCTTGTTTTCTTTGATACGAATTTTGACGGAAAAATCAACCACGTTGCCATTTATGCTGGTGATGGGAAAATGATAGGGGCACAGAGTAAAGGTGTCGGCTATGCAAACCCATTTTCACCCCATTATTGGAGCGATCGATATGTAACAGCAAGAAGAGTCTTATCAGATGCGGTTAAAGTAAAAAAAGAGCCGAAGTTAACAGTCGTAATGGGAAAAGGAAAGGCTGAGCAAACTGGAGAAGTCGAAGTGACTGTAAAATCGGTCCGCTTCCATACCGTTATTAAAGGCGATACGCTCTGGGACATCAGCCAACGCTATGGTACGGATGTCCAAACCTTGAAAAAATTGAATGACATCAAATCGCATTGGATTTATCCAGGCAAAACCATCCTTCTACCTGGTGAAGAAAAATCGAAGGATGTTGTAGTCCATTCCTACAGCATGTACACCATTCAAAAAGGCGATACGTTATGGGACATCGGGCAAAAATATAGCGTTTCTGTAGAAAAATTAATGAAAACCAATGGGTTAAGTTCATCACTGATCTATCCAGGACAACAGGTAATGATACCCAAGTAGACCTCGTGAAGATTATTTTTATGAAATTACGGGTAGTCGGATTACTAGGAGTACAACGATTACCCATAATTTTTTCTATAGGAGGCCGTGTTCATGACTATCATAGACAACGTATACCTTTACCGACCTGGTGTAAAAGAGGACAAGCAGATTCATCATATCGAAATTGAAAAAGGGAAAATTAAAGCGATCAGTAAGGGAAGGGCCGATCAAAGTGCAGGGACTATCATTAATGGGAATGGCTCAACCGTTACAGCATCCTTCAATGACACCCATATGCACCTGCTTCGCTACGGGTTGATGAAAAAAGAGCTCGATCTTCGTAAGGTGACGTCGTGGAGTGAAATGAAAGACATCGTGCACAATAAATACAATGAAGAATTGATGGAAGAGCACGACTGGGTTATTGGACGAGGAGTCATTGACGATCAATTTGAAGACCTGGACCATCCTCTTACAGCGAAAGAATTGGAAGAGCTTGAATACGAGAAACCGATGTTCTTTCTACACGATGATGGGCACGAATGTATCGTAAATGAAGAGGCTTTGAAGATCTTAAGGAAAGAGCCTGAGCTTGAAAAAAACCATGACCGGTTCATTGAAAAGGATAAAGACGGGAAATGGAATGGTCGGTTCAAGGATACAGCCGTTCATTTCATCAAGTACCATTTCAGGAATAAAACAGAAGCGGAAACATACGAAGCCATAAAAGCCGCTATCCCGCATTTGCTTGAATACGGTATCACTTCTGTCCAAACGGATGATGTCAATTTTGCGGGTTCTTTTGATCAGGTGTGGCGGACGTATACTGACCTTGAAAAAGATGGGGAGCTGCCGATCAAAGCTCAGCTTCATCACTACATTTACCATGTGGAAGATTTGAAAAACTTTATTAAAAACGATGACAAACGTACTGGTGATGGGACGGATCGGGTGACAGTCGGGGCTTTCAAGATCTTTTTAGATGGGACACAAAGACTTCATACAGCAGCACTAAGAGAACCTTATCATGACCAACCAGAGGCTGACGGCGAGTTGATTTACACACAAGAAGAATTGAATGAAATGGTGAAGACTGCGGATGAAAACAACATGCAGGTCGCCATGCATGCAATTGGGGATCGAGCCGTTGAACAAGCCCTTAATGCAATTGAGCAAGTAGGCGCGGAGAAAATGCGCCACCGAATCATCCATGCCCAGGTGTTAGCGCCAGACCTATTGGAGAGGCTGCAGGAAATCAAACCTTACCTCGAGATTCAACCTGGATTTATGATGGATGAATATGACCAAACAGGAGATTGGGTTGGAAGAGAGCGGGAAAGGTATTGTAACCCCTGGTATACGGTCGATGAAATGGAGATTCCGTATACGGGTAGCTCAGATAGTCCGATTGGGGACCTTTCTCCTCTAGTAAACATTTTTGCTGGTGTAAACCGGACCGACAAAGAAGGAAATCCAGAAGGCGGTTGGATTCCGTATGAGAAACTTCCGCTTGATAAAATGTACAAATCTTACACCGAAACCGGTGCATATCTCGATTTTCAAGAAGACAAGAAAGGAAAGCTGGAAGAAGGCTATGCAGCCGATCTCGTGTTGTTATCCGATCACCTAGAGGAAATCGATCCACACCAAATAAATGACATCAAAGTGCTCGAAACCTGGATAGATGGAGAGCGGGTTTATAAGAAGTAATGTTGGAGTGAGGTGTCCTTCATTTTTATTTAAAATGTCGGTAGACGTGATTAATGAGTTTAAGGATGCATTAAGGTTTATATTAGGTGTCAGATTCCAAGCCAAAAAAGTGAACCCATCAAATGGGTTCACTTTGATCCTCAATACAAGCATATTCATTATTATTTAGAGGTACTAAAGATTTGGCAAATATTGATCGTATATCTTCCATTCACCATCAAACAACGATTTTTTTAAATAGATGATTCCGCTAGTGTCTTGAGAGTTAGTTAATTTACGGCCTCCTTTTTGATAGGTTATTTCATATTCAGCCCCATTTAATTCCACGGATGCAAAAAGATTAGATTTATCAATTACTTCAGCAGAAAGATTTCCATTGAATATCGTCTGAATTGTTACTCCATTTTCAGCTATTTTTTCAAAATGAGTTGTGTTCCAGTGTGACCAAGCTTGGTAATGGCCAGTTGTATAGTAATTAGTCAATTCCCTTATTTGGTCGTAATCATTATTTGCAAAGGCCTCTGACATATGGTTTTCGAAGTTGAGCACAAGGCTTTCCAGGTCATTGTTGTCTGGCATGTCACTTGACTGTAGATGCAATGCACGATATAACATGACGACGCCCTCACCTCGTTCCGCATTGGCGAAAGGATGGAATTTGTCCGCCGTAACACCATTTACGATACCTGCAGCACTTGCTTTTTCAATATAGTGTGTTGCCCAATAAGAAGGAACGTCTTTAAATGACTTCGGTTCCCCGTTAAATGATACGGTTGATTCAAAGGCTCTCACCACAAGAGTAGCAATTTCATCACGCCGAATATTCTGCTCAGGTGCGAAATGAGTTTCATCTACTCCTTTTACAATATCAAGCGAACTTGCGATCCGTACCGGTTCATAGTACCAATCTTGTTCATCGACATCTTTAAATGGCTCAGTGGATTCGTTGCTTTCCAACCCAAGTGACCGTACCAGAAGGGCAACAAACTCTGCTCTCGTAATCTGCTGATTGGGCTTTATTTCTATAAGCCCATTGGAATTAAGATATCCTTTAAGCACATCCGTATCAACAAAATTATGAAGTTGTTTACTAGCCCAATGATTATCGATATCTATTGGAAAATAGTTGAGGAGTTTTTTTGGTGGTTCAAGCTCTTCTGTAAATTGGCTAATATTTAAAGGTAAATATTGATTTTCAGGATCTTTGTAGATCGTTCCGCTTTCCTTGCTGTACAACCATACTTCACCGTCCTCATGAATGTCCACCAACGACATTTTGTACGGCAAGTCTGACAGTTTTTTAAAGGTTTCACTATCATAAATAGCTCTGTCAGAAATTGCGATATGATTAAAAGCATCAAGAATGCGCTCGTGTAATTCTAAATTAAAGCCGCCATAAACAGTACTTAGAGTATTGGCATCTAATTTTAGTTTTGTTATAAAGAGATTTCCGTCCTCCAAAATTAATCTGCTTTCTCTAGAACTACCAGCCGAGCTTTGATCTATTATGTTAAGCTCTTTTGTGTCAACAGCATAAACATCGTCACCTTCCAAAGTTTCCGCAATGAACAACCGGCCATTTTCTTCATCTAACAACATCTCAGGAAAGCGCGGCTTACCAACAATTGTCAACTCTTTTTTAAAACCAGTGTCAAATTCGTAGTAGTTGATATCCTGAAATTGATCTTGTTCGGTATAAAACATTTTATCGCCATTAACTTCAATTCGGTATGGAGTTTCATCAAGCAAGATAGAGTTGACATTACCATTAAAATTCTTGTTGACGATAGCAACCTTTGTCGCTCCCCAAAGTGCTACATATAACTTATCTCCATGCATCTCAATATCAACCGGATTAGAACCAATTGGTATTTCATGTGTAACCGACAAATCATTCGTCCGGATATAATAAAGGGTATTTTTCTGTTCAGATACGGCATAAATCATCCCGTTTTTTTCGTCATGAACCCAATCTGTCAGAGGAGCACTTAGCTTCAGCTGATTTTCTGACCTTAGAAATTCTGTCGGTTTATTTGGATCAACTGATAGAATTACTCTTCTGATTTTCTGATCATCTGAAGAATAGACAAATAGGTTTTGCTGTCCATCCATCAAGTAGTTGCTTCCCTTAATTCCATATGGGACTCCTGCATAATTTTCACGATCATAGATGTTGTTTCTTGTCAGAACATAGTTGTTGTATACTTGAAGGACTGTGCTATTAAAATCACCATGAATAATCGATAAATTGTCTGCTTCAAAACTTCTGCCAGCATAGAAAACCTTATTGTCATTAAAAATCACCTTATTTTCGGGATAATAGAAACCATAGTTATCATCATACGTGGATTTACTTACTGTTTGTCGGTTTTTTATGTTGATTGCAAAAATATCTGAGCCGGTAACACCGGACTCGCCAACATATAACATGTGATTTTCGTTATCAAACGCAAGATCTGCTTCATGATACCACTTAGTCTTCCCATCAATTAATAATTCATCTTGGGTACGGGTTGAAAGGTCAAATTCAAATACACTTGAGTTGCTATCCAATACATAATATATTTTTTCTTTGGTGGCAACAATATTCTTTATTTTTTCGTATGATTTGAAATTCAGCAGTTTGTACGTATTTTGAATTGTTCCTTCCTTTATATCAATAGCAATTATTTTGTCAGAAAGAGAAATATAAAGTGTATCATTTAAACGATATAAATCGCTTATAGGCTCTTGAAAGGTAAACTGATCAAAGGTTTGGAGGCCGTTTTTATCTATAAACAGCAATTTATTCGTTTTTGTAGCGTAATAAATATATCCATTAACTTCATCAAGTAACCATTTGTACATGGAATCAAGCGAAGAGCTTTCGGTATGTTCAGCCTTGACGCCATCTATAGGATATCCGTATAAAATTGTGGTGATTATCAGGCATCTTAACAAAAATTTAAGCTTATGTTTATGTAAGTACATTTCTCTACACTCCCCCTTTTTATCTCTATTATTTAGTTTAATGGACTATTAGGAATTAATCCATAGAGGGGAACCTAGTTAAAGAAAGAAAATATTAACAAATTGTTCTGACAGTGGTGATTGAATTAATTCTGATTAAACTTCAAGAAGCTATCCCACAATTTTAATGTCACCAAAACAACATTTTGTATCAAAATGTTGTAACACGGGGTCATTCAGACACTTATGGGATAGCCTCTTTGATTTAATATTCCAATCTTTTCTTCTAATCCTACTTAAGAACTCCCTTAAGAGTGGCTACATAACAATGACTGTGTGTAGAGTACAGGAGGAAGCCCAAAAATGGAATGAAGAAAGAAGAGTAAGAAAATTCATTCGATCTTCTCTAATTATTTAATAAAACGAATCGTTAATGGAAAGCGATAGTAGTTGCCTTCACTGGCTCGGATTGTTCCAATGATCATGAACACCAAATGAAGAATTACAACGATTGGGAATATAGCTAAGCCGATAAGAATAATCATTAATGCACCAGCAATTAGTCCATAAAGGTAGAAACTGATTTGAAAGTTCAATACTTCTTTTCCATGATAGTCAACATAGGAGTATTCATCTTTTTTAAGTAGCCAGATTAGAAGAGGTGCTATTATGAATCCGAGGGTTGCGGTCAAATACCCAGCAAACCCTGCAAGGTGGACATACATCCCCCAATTTCTTTCATCTTTCGATAGTTCATTATTATGGTCCAAAAGAATCACTCCTTTATAATAGTCAGTAAGTGCCAGGTACCATTTTAGAACGCTTGATATAATAAGGTTTTTTGGGTACCTGGCACCGCAGGTGGAGTCTGTTAGCCGATGACTTCTATTTCATCTTCATCCTGTTTGTCTTTTCTTGCTGCGCTGATCAACAGGAGGATGGCTGTGATACTGTGCATGACCCAGCCTATAATAGGGATCCAAGCGATACACGAGGTGATGATCCCGAAGATACTTCCCATACGTTGAAAACCAATTTTCGCTTCTTTGTTCACATATACAAGTGTAACAATATGAAGTCCCAACATCACAAATAAAGGGATATACCAATTCGCTAAGACGAATGTCCCTCCAATAACAGGGATTGCAAGGAAAGCTTCACAACCGCCTGTTACCCATTGAAGTATTTTATATGTTTTCATTTGCTTAACGCTCCTTTTATAAACTTTTCTTTATATCACTATATACGGTTAAAACACGAAAAGGTTTTGCTTTTTCTTTAAAATACCAAAAAAAGTGTGGATTTAAAAATTCTTAATATGAAATGTTATAAAATTGGGTGCTATGATAAGATGAAGAAAGTTATAATAAGCCTTGATAATAAATTCAGAGGGATGGAAATGAAGAAACTGTTATTATATTGGGGTCCGGTTCTAATATTGATGGGGTTGATTTTTTATTCTTCGGCCCAGCCTTACAGTGAACAAGATATCAGACCGTTGCTCCATGATGCTGTCTCACTAGAATGGGTTTCGACCTACTTTTCTGACCTCGCTTTTTATTATGCAGGTGAAGAAGTTAGTGTCCATAAGCTTGGTGAAGCAGGGTACATAGAGTTTTTCATCAGAAAAGGGACCCACGTTATAGTGTATTTGATTCTGGCCGTTCTGCTCTATAGAGCATTCAGAAATTCATTTGAAAAACATGCATCAATCATCAGCTTGTCACTCCTAACCACGTGCCTTTATGCGGTTTCAGATGAAATCCATCAAGGTTTTACAGTTCAAAGATCGCCTCATGTGGAGGATATCGTTTTAGATAGTGTAGGAGCGATTATAGGTGTCTTTTTGGCTCACTACATGTTATACAAAAAGTCTGGACTACAAACTAAACGCCAATTACGGAATGAAAAAAATTGACCGAAGTATTGCAAAAAAAGTACCATTTACGATAGACGGAATATGGGGGGAAACAAGATGGATAGAAAGATTAAAGTTATGACGATATTTGGTACAAGACCTGAAGCAATCAAGATGTGTCCGCTAGTTCTTGAATTGGAAAAGCATCCTGATGAAATCGAATCAATTGTGACCGTGACAGCCCAACATCGCGAAATGCTTGATCAAGTATTGGAAATTTTTGAAGTCACTCCAGATTATGATTTAAACATTATGAAACAGCGCCAAAGCTTGGTGGAAATCACAAACCGTGCTTTAGAAGGTGTTGATAGGGTTCTTAAAGAAGCTGAACCAGATATTGTTTTGGTACATGGGGACACGTCCACCTCATTTGTGGCCAGCTTAGCTGCCTTTTACAATCAAATCGTTGTAGGACATGTGGAGGCAGGGTTACGAACAGGTAACAAATATTCTCCCTACCCAGAAGAAATGAATCGAATGTTAACTGGTGTTCTTACTGATATGCACTTTGCACCTACAAACAATTCAGCACAGAATCTTTTAAAAGAAAATAAAAAACACAACGACATCTACATTACGGGTAATACAGCTATAGATGCATTGAAAACAACTGTACAAGAAGATTACCAACATCAGGTGTTGGAAAAACTAAATGATGATCGGCTTATCTTGATGACAGCCCATCGTAGAGAAAATCTCGGGGAACCTATGCGTCAGATGTTCTCTGCTATACGCCGATTAGTTGATGAACATGAAAATACCCAGGTCGTCTATCCTGTCCATCTAAATCCGGCAGTTCGTGAGGTCGCGCAAGATAGATTGGGTGGACATGATCGGATCCATTTGATTGAACCATTAGGTGTAATCGATTTTCACAATCTAGCCTCTAGAGCTCATATCATCCTCACAGATTCCGGTGGGATACAAGAAGAAGCGCCTTCTTTAGGGGTTCCGGTCCTGGTACTCAGGGATACGACTGAAAGACCTGAAGGGATTGAAGCAGGTACACTTAAGCTGGCAGGAATTGAAGAAGATCACATCTATCAGCTTGCTAATGAATTGTTAACTGATCCGACAGCTTATGAAAAAATGTCAAAAGCCTCGAATCCTTATGGAGATGGAGAAGCTTCCCGAAGGATTGTAGAAGCTATCTTTTATCACTTTAATAAAAGAAATGAACGTCCAAAAGAATTTCAAGTATAAAACAGGTATTACATTAGATAAACTGACCGATAATTTTTGAACCCGCCCCGAAAAAAGGGCTGACACATTGTAATTATTAAATGTGTCAGCCCTTCATTTTATCGATCGTCTAATCAATCCCAACGTTCCATCTTTTTGACGATTTTTTCTTTGAATAGTGTCAAAATGGTTGACTTTCTTTTGGCAGTTTTTTGCTTATGCCACTCGTTATAACTTGGCACAAAGATGAGAATCGAGCCAGTAACAAGTAAATAACCCCACCAGGGAAGATTTCCCCAAAATGGTCTGGTCTGTAAAAATACGTTAAGCAATAAAACACCAGCCCCGATAAAGAAATATGATTTTATCCGCTTAAATATTCCTGTAAGCATCGATAATAGTGACAGCGAACCGAGTATAAGGGCATCGTAAATTGTCGAGCTTTCAAGACCGTCTTTAATTAGTAATAACGAAACAATCAAAAGAACTGCCCATTGGATTTGATTTATGATTTTTTTATAGCTTCCTTGCATACAACGCCGAAGAAAAACTACAATTATGATCCAAGGTAAAACATAAACTTCTTGCTTCCATATAGGGGAAAGAATGATTTCATTTACAACTGCATAATAAGGCTGCAGCAAGAGTCCACCTGAAAGAAATACAACAAACTTGAACCAGCTTGTCGGAACCCGTTTCCGTTGAATCCACAATCCTGCTGAGATCAGTATACCTGGTAATGCTTTCATCCAAATCAATTCATGCTGAAAGGTATACATATACCCAAAGAAAATGAACGAAAATAACGTATAACTATCAATCAGCTTAAGTCGCCGGTCTTGAACTTTATATATAGATGTGTTTAATAATCGACCACTAATTAATAATCCCGTACCGATACAGGCTACAAGAAGGATTTTATAAACTTCTTCGATATCCGTCATACCTAATAACTGAATAGTACCCATAAGTATTAATAAAAGTAGAAGAGAATTGAACAGATCCCATTTTACTCTATGTAGGAAAATGAGTAATCCAACTGCATATGAGATGGTCAAAACGAATGTAAACCATCCATACGGGTCTACCATTAGAAAAGAGCCTATACCCAATATAGAAAAGGGAACGAGATAATAGGACGTCCTTCTTTTATAAAATAGGTTGGTGGTAAGCCAGAAGATCACCATCAATAAACTTGTAATCAGAAATGCATAGTGAACCTTGTCGTTGTAATGAAAATTTTCCAAGGTTACGGTTACTGTCATAAATAACGTTGTAAAAGTTCCATACAGCAACGGTTTAATTTTCCACTCCGTATGTGCCATATAGGTACTGACAGCATATATTCCCACAGCAACTAAAAAACTCCAGAGTGATCTTTCATTGTATAGGATATACGTAGCCAATAATGCAAGAGGAAAATAACAGTGAGCCACCCAGGCTAAACCGTTAGATAAGATAATGTCGTTTCTACGGATCAACAAGGTGATAATCAAAAGTAATACTCCTCCGAGAGTCAGCTGTATGGATTCTATGAAACCAGTAACTTCCCATGTTACATGTAAGGCGCGTACTAAAGTGAAATACCATACAAGGATTTCTTCCTTCTTAAGACGAGATATTTCATTTATAAATATTCTTCCCATTAATGAATCTTGGGTGCGATCAATTGTCTTGTTAGCTGGTATTGGAATTTACTTTGCGTTATATAAAGTGACGACCTTAAGATGGGTGTCTTATGTCATAGGGGTGATTACTAGAGGAGAAGCGGCCATGTTGTTGGGAAAAACTTTCGGTCTTGATACGATTAGGATAGGTACATTTATTCAGATGTGAGTAAGTCTTATTTTGCATCCGGTGTCATTCAAATATTAGCTGAAAGAGGAGTTTCAAAGGGTTACCCGGATGGGAGGTATTATCCTGATCAATCATTATCGCGGGGGGACGCTGCAGTATTATTGAAAAGAGCGTTCAATCTAGAGGTTGATACTTATAGGGAAATCACGGATGTAAAAAAGGTCATTATACATGAACCTATTTAAGCTCTCTATTCGAATGGAGTGACCTTGGGTTACCCTGACGATTCGTTTAAACCTGAAAAGCAAATCAGTAGAGCGGAATTTGTTGCACTAGTCAGTCGCATCCTTAAGCAATAAAAAAGGTTTGATCCAAAGCGGGTCAAACCTTTTTATCATTTATTCATCGCGCGATGTAAGAATACTGAAAATTCAGCTCTTGTTGCATTATTTTTAGGACGATACGTATTATCACTATATCCACCAGCAATTCCGTTTGTTGCTATGTTTTGTATTGGTTCATAAGCCCAAAAAGATTTAGGAACATCAACAAAAGTAGTTGCTGCTCCAACTTTAGCTAATTTGAATGCGCCTGAAAATAATGATGCAATTTCACTCCTTGTAATTTCTTCATTAGGCCGGAATGTATTATCTGGATACCCTTTGAAAAATCCGGCTTCCATCGATGCGTTGATTGCCTCTTTAGCCCAATGATTTTCCGGTACATCAGGGGCAATTGATTTTCCATCTTTAATTGGTAGATCGAATGCCTCTGTCAGCATTGTTGCAACTTCAGCTCTTGTTATTGAATTGTTAGGTTTGAATAGACTTTGATCGTAACCATTTATGATATCTTGTGATGAAAGGTATGTAATAGATTGATATGCCCAGTAATCTTTCGGTACATCGTGATATTGACCTTTCGGCAGTGTCGGTAAAGGTTCTTCTTTTACTTCCCCTTCTATTACTCTTCTTGCTCCTGTGTATTTAGGTCCCCAATAATAAGGGTCATTGATGGATGTCTTCTTCACGCCGCTTGATGCCGCATGGACAAAATATCCGTCACCTACATAAATTCCAGAATGTGATACGCCTGCTTTATATGTATTAGAAAAATAAACGATATCGCCTGATTGTAAGTTTGATTTTGAAACCGCTGTGCCAACTTTGGATTGGTCTAGTGAAGTTCTTGGTAGTGAAATGCCGACCTTATTAAATACGTAGACCATAAACCCTGAACAATCAAACCCACTAGGTGTCGTTCCTCCGTATTTATAAGGTGTTCCTATGTATTGTTTAGCAATTGAAACGACTTGATCCCCTTTACTGCTCGCATAGGCTGATGGTGTCACTAGGGTCGCTGCAACCAGCACTACTGCAAACAGACTCAGCATTTTACGAAACACTGAAAACCCTCCCCTTATTAATACAATTTTCTATGTTTTCTTACAAAATAAAGTTTATCATACAAAAATAACCTGTATGATTACAGTTATGTAACAAAAATTCACAAGATTATTATGAAATAGATATATAATACCAATGGATAACTGATAAGTTTTTGTGAATAGGAAATTTATTCAGAGACTTTATTTTAATTTGTCGATAAAGGTTGATTTATGTAATTTGTTGTTACATTTTGAATAAAATAACAACAAATGAATAAATTGACTTAATTAAGACTTTTGTATTACAATAATTTATGTAATTTTCGGAAAAATTCTCTGTTTTTCGATGATTACACCAAAACTTTTAAGGGGGGATTGGAAGGATGAAAATGCGAAAGCCTTTTCTATTTCTAGTAATCTTCTTACTGGCCTTTTCTAATGTTGCTTTTGGTGCAACTAGTCCAGTATCTAAGAGTTCACTAGAAAAAGAGCAAAAGCAAGATCGTCAATTGGTTAAGACCATTGAAAAACAAGACACTGACAAGAAATACAAGCCAAGTGATGAGGTAAGAATCATCGTAGAATTGAAGGGTGAACCAACGATGTTTTCTGCCCAGAGTTCTGGAAAGAGCTATCAAGATTTATCTGAATCAGCTAAAAAGAAGCTGAGAAATGATGCTCTAGATGCTCAAAAGAAAGTGAAAGAAAACATCAAAAAAGCTTCAATTCCAATGGAATACAATCAAAGTTTTACAACAATCGTCAATGGTTTCAGTGGTAAAGTCCAATATAAATTCATTGAAATGATTGAAAAACAAGCTAGTGTAGAAAATGTACATATAGCCAACAGGTATGAAAGACCTAAGCTTGAAGAACCGGATATGGTTTATAGTAAAGAACTGGTTAAAGCTCAACAGACTTGGGAAGATTTCGGTTATAAAGGTGAAGGAATGACAGTAGCTGTGATTGACACAGGTATCGATCCTTCTCATAGGGATATGGTTTTAAGCGAAGAAACTGAACCTGAACTTTCTGAACAATCAGTTAAAAACATGATTGCTGAAGAAGGTTTGCCAGGAAAATACTTCACTGAAAAAGTTCCGTATGGCTATAATTATGCGGATGAAAATCAAGAAGTCCTTGATCTCGGACCGGGCGCTAGCATGCATGGTATGCACGTTTCTGGAACAGTAGGGGCAAACGGTGATGAAGAAAACGGTGGAATCAAAGGTATCGCACCAGAAGCTCAAATCCTTGGGATGAAGGTTTTTGGAAACGACCCGGAAATGCCGTTCACCTATAGTGATATTTATGTAAAAGCGATTGATGATGCAATCATTTTAGGCGCGGATGTTATCAATATGAGCTTGGGCTCAACAGCTGCTTTTGTACGTCCAGAAGATCCAGAACAGAAAGCAATTGAAAGAGCAGTCAACAATGGACTCATGATGGCGATATCTGCTGGTAACTCTGCAAGATTTGGAGAAGGGTTTGACGATCCATATGCTAGTAATCCTGATATTGGGGTAGTTGGATCACCTGGTTTATCAACTGACTCATTGCAGGTTGCTTCATTTGAAAATCAATATTTGGATTTGGCAGGATTTAATGTAACAGTCGATGGGGAAGAACGCGATCCAGTTGCATATCTTTCCGCTAGCAGTGTAGATCCTTCTACGCTTGGAGAAGGCAATTACGAAGTCGTCTATGCAGGACTGGGCAGGATGCCTGGAGACTCTACTGAAGAACCAGATGCAAATGATTTTGAAGGTGTAGATGTTGAAGGTAAGATTGCACTAATCCAGCGTGGTCAATCTACTTTTGTATCCAAGGCATTGAATGCCCAAGAGCATGGTGCAGTCGGTGTAATCATATTCAACAATACGTCAGGCTATGTAAGTATGGCAACTGACCCAAGTATTAATATCCCTCAGCTATTCATTTTGAAACAACCAGGTGATCAGTTGAGAGACGAATTGAATGCAGGAAAGACGGTTGAAATTGCGTTCAAGGGTGAAAAAGTTACAGCATTGAACCCTGAGAGCGGTAAACTTTCAAGCTTTACTTCTTGGGGTGTTACACCTAACTTGGATTTTAAACCTGAGATCACTGCGCCAGGTGGAAATATACTGTCGACCCTTAACGATGACAAGTATGGCTTGATGAGTGGTACGTCAATGGCTGCCCCACACGTAGCTGGTGGTTCTGCACTCGTTATACAAAGAGTGGATGAAGAATTTGATTTATCGAATTCTGATCGCGTGGAAATGGCGAAGAACATCTTGATGAACACGTCAAAACCACAATTAGATAAAGGTCTCTACAATGATTATTATAAGCCTGGTTTGAACTATTCTCCTCGTAGACAGGGTGCTGGGTTAATGGATCTTCATGCTGCGATGAGCACACCTGTCGTAGTTACTGAAGTTGAATCTGGTATTGGTAAAGTCGCCCTTAAAGAAATGGCTGACCATGCTACATTTACTTTAAAACTTGAAAACTTCAGTGATCAGAGTGCTTTATATAAAACAAAAGGAACCGTACAAACAGATTTGGTTTTCGGTGGCTATAACTATGTTGAAACTCAAGGAATCTTTAAAGATGGTACGATCAGTGAGGAAGCTCCGTATCTTGGTGAATTCCCAATCGAAATCACTTCCGCAAACGGTAGTGAAGTTGATGGTGAGTATCAAGTTCTCGTCCCAGCAAATGACTCGATCGAGGTTGAAGTTTCTATCGACCTAACAGACGCAATCGATTGGGGTAACAATTTAACACTTTCTAAAGTATTTGAAAATGGTCATTTTGTAGAAGGATTTGTGTCTTTCACTGATGTAAATGATACGAACCCTGAATTGAATGTTCCTTATGTAGGATTTAATGGGGATTGGGATCAAGCTCCAATCGTAGACAAGACCATTTATGAAGATGGTTCATTCTATGGTATCACTGGGTTGGTTTCTCCAGCTGGAAACAATTATGGTTTCTTAGGTACAAATGCTGTATCTGACGAAGCACACGGTGATAAGATTGCGTTCTCACCAAATGGTGATGGCGTACAAGACACAGTATTGCCAGTTCTTTCTTTCCTTAGGAATGCCAAGAAAGTGAAGTTTTCAGTTTTAGATGAGGATGAAAATGAATTATTAACACTTCGCACGGAAAATGATGTAAGAAAGCACTATTATGATGGTGGAGCAGGGGAGATGTATACGATCTTTAATGCTGCATCTTGGAATGGTAAGCATAAAGGTGAAGTACTTGAAGACGGATTATATCATTATCAGATTGAATCAGTAGTCGATTTTGCTGATGCTGATAGGCAATCCAAAAAGATTCCTGTCTATATTGATACTAAGGACCCATCCATTGATGTATCATACGACGAGGAATCAGGCAAAATCTCTTGGACAGCTGATGATGAAGGTGTAGGTGTCTCTCACTTCGAGGTACTAGTAAACAATAAGAGTGTACTAGATACACCATTAGCATCTGATGCTACAGAATATACATTAGAGAATACAAGTGATGTAAAAACGGTTAAAGTCGTGACATATGACTGGGCTGGAAACTCCGGCATGGATACAGCAGGTGAGCCTGATGAAACAATCCCATTCGTTACAGCAGTAACTCCTGAAGCTCTTGGTGTGTACGCTGACAGAATTGTTAAAGTTCAAGGTTACGTGAACGATGATTCTGATGTCGAAAAGCTTCTTATAAATGGGAAGCAAGTCAAGTTGACATGGGATGACGCGAATAAGCGATACACATTTGATACTAATGTAGAGTTCAAAACGGACGGTATTAAAGACATCCATTTTGTTGGAGTTGACGCTAGTGGAAATGAAATTTCATTCAAACGCACAGTCGTAATAGATTCGATAAAACCGGAACTTGAAGTCAAAGGCCCACATTTTACGAACAAAGATAAAGTTGAACTCGATTTCAAATTAGCAGATAACTATGATCAATTACGCTTCTATATTGATGGTAGTGAGGTTTATTACAAAGAGTTCAAAGAGCCATATGAAATGAGATCTTTCTCTAAAGCATTGACTGAAGAAGTTTCATTAAAAGATGGGGAAAATCGCATTGAATTGAAATTGATCGATCTAGCTGGAAACACAACTACAAAGAATATCATGATCTACCAAACAGATAAGAATGCAAAAGATTTTAAAGATGTAAAAGATAATCATTGGGCTAAGGATGCTATTCAAACACTAAACGTAATGGGTGTTATCAATGGCTATACGGATGGAAACTTTGGTGTTAACGATGAAGTCTCCAGAGTACATGCGGCTCAAATGATTGTACGTGAACTGGGCCTAAGCACAGAGAATCGTCCGGATCCTGGATTTAAGGATGTAAAACCAGACAGCTATGGTTACGCGGAAATTGAAGCTATAGCTGATGAAGGTATCATGATCGGCTATGATGGCAACTTTAATCCTAACAATACGGTTACACGTGCTGAAATGACGAAGATCTTAGTGGAAGCCTACGACTTGAAGGGATCTGCAAAGCACAACTTTACAGATATTCCTGTAGATCACTGGAGTGTTGAGTATATCAATACAATGGTAGCAAATGGTTTTATAGCCGGTTATGCGGACAACACATTCAAACCAAATAAAAAGCTTACAAGAGCAGAATTTGCTACATTATTGATAAGAATCAAAGACGACCGTTTCAAAAATTAATACTCAGAAAAAAATGAAGGGCAATCCTTTGGGTTGCTCTTTTTTGATTTCTTACAAATATTAATAGTCTATAAAGGTTTTGTGAACTTGGTTAACGGCTATTGACTCTTAGGTACGGTTTGTTAGTATGAAATAAATGTCGTACTTTGTAAGAAAATAACAGGTTTTCTATAGTGAGTTGGTGAATTTGTGGGAGATAAAAAACAAAGATTAAGCTTAGATGAAATCCAATTAGCAAGAGCGTTTGCTATCATTGCAGTATTGCTTGTTCATTCTACCTCTATAGGGGTTACAAGTGTGCAGACTGATTCATTACTATTTCCTATTTATAATTTTTTCAATGTTGCAGGCAAACTCGGTACCCCGACCTTTATTATGTTGAGCAGTTTTGTTCTTTTTTATAATTATTATCCGCGGAAAACAGACATGAATTTATTTAAGAATTTTTATATGAAGCGGTTGAAATATATATTGATTCCTTATTTAATCTTTTCAGCTCTTTATTTCGGTGTAAAATGGTTTGCTTATTATGACTATCCGAGTATTGGGGTCGCTTTGAATAAGTTTTTATATTTAGTAGCGCTTGGTAAGGCTCATCCTCATCTTTATTTTGTATTTATCAGCGTGCAATTATATTTATTATTTCCATTTTTTATGCTGTTATTTAAAAAATTCAAGCCTTTAAGAAAGCATGCATTCTGGATCGGTATAGCAATTCAATGGATATGGGTATATTTGAACAAAGAATATTTCCATATCACATTAAAAGGATCGATTTCGTTATCATATATGTCCTTTTATTTTGTTGGCGCATATCTTGGAATCTACTATCATGAGTTACGTGATAAAATGAAAGATCAGTTGATTCGATTTAAGACACTTGCCTTTGTTTTTACCACATATGGTGCTCTTGTAGTTTTGTACACCGGTTATATGTATTTAGTACGGATCGGTGCCATACAAATGGTTTCAAAAAATCTCCCGAGTATAGCAAACCAATATTTAGGGGAATTTGTTTGGGCTACCCATGCACTGTTTGCAGGATTGGGATTATTCCTGCTCGCTCATTGGGCAGAAAAGACTTTTCAGCCAAGTAGAAAAAGATTGTTTATGGAAATTGGAGCTACCTCTTTTGGGATTTACTTAATACATCCGTTGTTTCTTATGATTATGAGGTATTTCGTTCAGGGTGGATCTCCGCTAGTGTTTAATGGATGGCAATTAATAACCTTTATTGTGATTTCTATTCTAAGTTGGGTAGTTGTCCGAATCACTTATAAAATTATTCCTCGATATTGGATCATATTCGGAAAGATGCCTCCAATGGAAACAAGGAGAAAATACAAAGTGGATACAAATAGAAACACTTCGACATCTCTATCGAGTTAAAAATAGTTTGTATGAGTAAAGTAAAAGAGGCTGACTAGGGTATTAAAACTTCGATACTAAGTCAGCCTCTTACTTATCTTATTTTTCTTGTATATCAGTAAGGTATAATGCACCATCTTTTTCTTCATATGTAAAAGTTATTTTAGTATCAATTTCTAGAGATTCAATTTTTTCTTTGAGGTCTTCATTAAATTGAAAGGCTTGTGGGCCATCTTCCACCATGATTTCGATTGTGTGACCATCTGCTTGACCGCTATAGGTCCCTTCACCCTTTTTTTGTTCTGGGGTAGCATCTTCTTCTGGAGTGCCCTCTTCAGTGGTCTCTTCTTCAGTAGCGTCTTCATTATTATTTTCAGTATCTTCGCTTGTTAACTGTTCTGTACCGTCTTCAGCAGTCTGCTCTCCCGGCTCTTCTGTTGTTGTTCCGCACCCTGTCATTAAGGCAGTAGCAAGCAGTATCACTCCTACGATTCTTTTCCATTCCTCCATTTTGATTCCTCCAATGTTGTAATTTAACATTATTTTAACAAATTGGAAGAGGAAAATGGGTAGATCGGTGTAAACTCAGTTCTTTATCCCTAGGTAATTCTTACATCCTTTCGCGCCCTATTTTCCCTGCAAAAAACTGATAGATGAGATGTATCATATATCTTATCTATCAGTTTATTTGACTTCTTCACGTTCTACAGGTCGATTAGGAGCCTATTTATTGTTCCCGACGCCTATGGTGTTCAGCTAGAGTATTAATCGCATTATGCCAATGTGAATCTGGTACATCTGGAAATGATAGTTCACCTGAACCTTCTAAACCCATAACATTCACTAAGATGATTCCATTTTACTCGTGTTAGTAAATTTTCCAGCTTAAAAGTACCATCTTTATATCCTTGGATAAATCCATTGTGAATGAGTACTGAAATCATTGGATAGCTGGATTATCAGAGCTAGATCGTACTCCTGATAAACATATCTGGTTTGCTCAGAAACTTCTACAAAATTAACCAAATTTCCAGGAGATATATCATTTTATTTGAAAATTAGTTTTATGAAAACAAAATTAACTTGTCATATATAGTAATAAAATGTCGAAATAGATAAAAAATTAGTAGAATTTGCACGGACACTTTGATAATGTTATAGAATAGTAATTTATAAGGGGGATGAGTATGCAATCGCATATGAAGAAAATTGCTTCAGCATTAGTCTTAACTTTATTGATGTCTTTTGTTGCTATGCCTGGTGTAAATGCAGCAGACGACATAACAGGACACTATGCTGAAAAAGAAATGAGGGCTTTAAACGAAAAAGGAATCATGAAAGGAGATAGTCCTGGGACTTTTTCACCTAATCGTGCTGTAACTCGTGCAGAATTTTCAGCATTCGTGAAAAGGGCTTTAGAGCTGAACCTTCCGATTGATCCAAGTACAGGATCTTTTAATGACGTGGAACCCGATGATTGGTTCTATGACGCAGTAAACCAATCGGTCGCTGCAAGTATCATTACAGGATATCCAGATGGTAATTTTAGACCAAATCAAAAAATCACTCGTGAAGAAATGGCTGTTATTATGTACCGTGCCTTACAATACAAAGGAATTGAGATGCAAGAGATTTCTTTAGCGTTTAAAGATAAAGAGATGATTCATAAGGACTTTATTGATGAAGTTTCCATGGTGGCATCTGTAAAGCTCATTGCAGGTTATCCAGATAATACATATCGTCCAAAGGACAATACAAAACGTGCTGATGCGGCGATCGTGATCTATCGGATGCTGAACATCATCAGCCCGCCGCCAGTACTTGAATACAGTGTGGCAAACATCACTTCCGCTGGTGAATTAAAAGAAGTGAATAAATATGAAACGTATAATAATGCGAAAAATGCATTGACTTCTCCAGATTCACAAGTTGTCATGAAAGGGAAAAAGATTGTATGGATGAAGAGCGGCCTTACAATTTCAAATGGGTTTACGATCATATATGACAGCATCAAATTCAGTTCAAATTCAACATATGTAACGACAGGAACAGAAATGAAATTCCATTCTGCAGGGGAGACCTGGGTGGAAGTCACTGTAGCGGATACTCGAGGCTATGTGAAAAAGGATAGTGTAACATTAACACCTTATCAAATGTTGAATGGGAGATCTTACTACTCTGTAAATTCGGGCAATCTTTATCACTATATATATAGTCCTACACTTGATCGTTACAGCGGAATTATAATCGGGAAAGCTCCATCTTTCATGAATACAGGTACTAAATATTATAGCTGGGATGGAAATGAGTTTTATAATACTGCGGGTGATAAGGTCGGACAGGCTTATCAGTATTATCAATACCTGCCTTTGTATACAAAAACAAAATACACAGCTCAACAGTTAGACTCTTTCATTAGAAATTCATATCCAGATACCTATAAAAATAAATATCCCAAGTCCCCGTTAGAAGGTACTGGGGAAATATTCAAAAGGGTAGAGGATAAGTATGGGGTGAACGCATTATATTTCTTATCACACGCTATCCATGAAAGTGCATGGGGTACTAGCCGTATCGCAGTAGATAAGAACAATTTATTCGGTTTAGGTGCAGTAGACAGCGACCCGTATGGAAATGCTATCACTTTTGAGTCTTTAGAAGCAGGAATCGAAGAGGCTGCGGTAAAGTATATCATTCCTAAATACTTTACCAAGACAAATTATATTTATCATGGTGCGTTTTTAGGGAACAAAACGATGGGGATGAATGTAAAATATGCATCAGACCCATACTGGGGTGAAAAAATAGCAGCATATATGTATAAGGCTGATAAATTTTTGAAAGGTGGAGACTTAGGTAATCATCAATTAGGATTGACGAATGCTACTTCATTGAATGTGCGTAGTGAACCTAAGGTAGTTTCCGGTAACGATATTTATAAATTTTCAAAAGTGGGGACGAGTGTCGCTATCTTGAGCGAGTCAAAACAATCAGATGGTACTTGGTACCAGATCGTTCCCAAAAGGTCTTATCCTAAAGCATATATTTTTGGCAACGGGAATTATGGAACTTTTGCAAAAAAAATCAATGTAGCAAAATAATATCAAAAAATTAGGGGATACGGCTATTTCTAGTTGCATTCCCTTATGTTATGTTAATATTAGTTTTTTATATGTAAATTTTAAGGGGAACTAGTTATGACGTTAAATAAAATAGATGTGATGGGTGTTCCATTTATCGATTCATCAATGGATTCATTCATTAAACACCTTCATGAATCACATATAGTGAATGATAGTAAAGCTTTTGTCATTACAGCAAATCCTGAGATTGTAATGTATGCCAGTGAAGATGTGGGTTATAAGAATGTATTGAATGATGCAGATTATATCACTCCAGATGGGATCGGGATTGTAAAAGCAGCACGAATTCTTGGAACTCCAATTAAAGAAAGGGTTTCGGGTTTCGATATAATGTGTAACCTCTTACAGATTGCAAATGAAAATCGCTTTTCCGTTTATTTGTTAGGTGCAAAAGAGGAGGTATTACAATCTGCAGAAGCGAATATTCAAGCTACTTATCCTAATGTAGATATAGTCGGCTCGCACAATGGATATTTTGAATGGGAAGATAAAGAAATTGTGAATGAAATCCGACAGCTTAGACCTGACATGATCTTTGTGGCTCTTGGTTTGCCAAGACAGGAAAATTGGATTGCTGAAAACATCCATTATTTTGATAAAGGTATTTTCATGGGAGTTGGTGGTAGTTTTGATGTGTTTGCCGGGATTGTGAAACGCGCTCCTGTAATCTACCAAAATCTGCACTTGGAGTGGTTCTATAGATTAGTGAAACAACCTTCAAGAGCCAGAAGGATGTTAGCATTACCAAGATTCATGTTCAAAGTGTTCGAACAGAAAGTAAAGGGGAAAAAATGAGCGGAACATTTGTAAGAAGTACACTGATTTTGACTATTGCAACTTTGATCTCTAAGATCCTGGGAAGTGTTTTCAGGATTCCTTTACAAAATATTGCAGGTGATGAAGTATTAGGGATCTTCACACTTGTCTATCCAGTCTATATGACAGCGCTGATCTTATCCGTGGCTGGTATTCCGTTAGCTATATCACAGCTTATATCAAAAGCTAAAGTCAAAAATGAACAAAAAGAGATCAGGAACATTTTCGTCACATCAAGTATTTTAGCGGTACTGTTCGGTTTATTTAGCTTCAGTTTGCTTACAGGGTTATCTGAACAATTAGCTCAGGTATTAGGGGGACAGAATACTAAGCTATCAATTATTATAGTCTCCTTAACGTTATTGATTGCACCATATATGGCTGTTTATAGGGGGTTTTTTCAAGGCTACGAAAATATGACGCCGACAGCTTTTTCCCAAGTAATCGAACAATTCATCCGTGTCGCTCTAGTCATTATTATTGCCTATTACACAGTAAGCATGGATTTCAGCAATGAGATTGTGGCTGGTGGGGTAATGGTTGGCTCGTCAATCGGGGCTCTATTATCACTCGTTTATTTGCGCTACCTTTTTCAAAAGTCGCCTTTAAAACCTTATTCAGAAGATAAGTATAGTTTGAAAGACTTTAAAACAACCAGCAGAAAAATATTGAAGGTTTCCTTGCCGATTTGTGTAGGTGCTTTGACGATGGCGCTTTTAAATGTTGTTGATTCCTTATCAATTCCGTTCAGCTTGAAGGTGGCGGGAGTAGAAGGTACGGAGATCAATTATCAATATGGCCTATATGGACGAGGATTATCCTTGGTTCAAATTGCCACAGTATTCTCTACTTCCATTGTGCTTCCTTTGATCCCCTTAATAAGTAGGAACCTTGCTCAAAAAGATTACGGGAATGCCAACAAAATAATTGTTAAGTCACAAAACCTTGCACACCTTTTTTCATGGCCGGCAGCAATAGGATTGCTCACTTTAGCTATACCACTGAACCTTGGTTTGTTTACAGATTTGAATGGAAGCCTCGTTCTTGCATTGATTGGACTGAGCTCAGTGTTTACGTCCTTGACTGTACTTGGAACAGGAATTTTGCAGGGGCTTGAAGAGTCCAAGATGGCTGCATGGATTATTGTTTTCGGGGCACTTATGAAAGTCGTATTGAATTTTATTTTTATTCAATTATATGGACTTGTTGGTGCAGCAATCTCCACATTGCTTATTTATGTCCTTCTTTGGCTCATAAATTCTTATTTCATTTGGAAAAAAACAAAAGTTAAGATTATTTCAAGAGAGACTTTTGTACAGTTTGGTTCGTCGATATTGATGGGGGCGATTATAGGTGTTCCTACCCTACTACTAGGTCTGCAAGGGTGGGGAAGAATCGAGGCCCTTCTTTATAGTTTTGGATCAGTGCTCGTAGGAGCTGTTATATATATTATTGCAATTATCTCACTTAAAGGGATATCGATAGAGGAATTAAATCGAATTCCTGGTGTAAGGACATTAAGGAAGAAAAACAGTTAATGGGAAGAACTGTTCGCAAAAAAACCCTAATAAATAACAAATCAGATGTTTTTTCGACAATTTTGCTAAAGTCTTTTATTTTATAGAAAAAATTATGATATAATTTTCATTATAATGTAGAAATTCATTCTTCTATTTAACTAGGGTACTGTTATTGACTGGATAAGAGATAAGGTTTATAAGGAGAACGTTTTTAAGTATACTGTTTCAACGTTATTCCTATGCTTTTTTATCGTCGGTATTATTAACACCACTATAAAAAAATTCGCGATAAAAAATTTGAGCCAAGGATCAGCCTGATAATCGAACCCATAAAAGTCATGCCACGCTTGTGGTCTAGATATCTACTTAAGTTACCTTACTGAATTTTACTTATTTTCTCCTGATAAAACAATACATGATTCCTTTACTTACAGCCAGATTGGTCGTAATAGCAACTGGTTTTTTTGATGATATTTTCGAAAAATCACATAACATCAAATTGCTGGTCAAAACATTACTGCTGGTATTGTTATCTATGGTAGAGTAGTCGACAATTTTATCAACTTGCCGATATTAAACTTCTTTCAAAGAGTAGCTAGTACACGGAATTTAAAAAGCATGCGTAATATTAACAGATGAGTTGGGAATAGGAATAGTGAATACGACAAGGGGATGACCCAATAGGAAAAGTGTCAGACACTTATGGGGCAGCCCCTTATTATATTCATCCTTACTAACACGACTTACTCAGAAAGGGTTGTTTTAGTTGAAGAAGTGGTTATGGATCATCCTTTTACTTTCATTAACTGTTACATCTATCAGTCTATATGAACGTAGTAAAGCAGAATGGAATTACAATACATATGAAATCGCGGTTCCTTTAAAAGAAGTTGAAAGCTTGATACGTCAAGGGGCGGATGAAGAGGATGTTTTTAATGGATTGAAATCATCGGGTGTAAATGCTATTAGTGTTCCTCCAGAATCCATTAAAACACTGGAGAATAATGGTGAAATTTTATCTCTTAATCAGAAAGAGTTCAATCGGTTTGCTCTTCTTTCTGGATACCCAATGGATGCATTTCCAGAAAAAAAAGGTTTATTTGTTAGCATATTAGATAGCACATTTCCTGTAGCTGAATCCCTAAAAAAAACATTTGGTGATAATAATATAAAGAATATTGAAATGAATGAGCGAAAATTTATTTATATAGAAGGTGACCCGAATAAAATAAAAGATCATTTCTTAGGTTATTCAGAGGACAATTTTAAATTGATCGAAGGCTATGGTTTTTCGAGGATCCTCCATGTGCCAGTTTCAGATATTACTGAAAAAAATAAATTTATTTGGGAACAAGCTCTGACAATAGATGAAAAAGCAGATCAAATGTTATTTAGAGGTAATGAAGCCCTAGGATATCCAAATAATCCTGTGAAATGGGCAAATAGACTAAAAGAAAATGGTATATCCATATTATCTATAGAACTTTTTCATCAAAATGGCTTTGAAAGTCTAGCAAGAGCTAATGATCTTAATGTGACTCGGTTGATAAGTTTGGATCTGGAAAGTGCTTCTCCTGTGGATATTCGGGGAAAGGCTATTAGAGCAGTAAAAGAACGAAATATTCGGGTTTTATACTTTCACATTAAAACTTCAGGAGAACCAGAAGAGAACCTAAAGGAGAATATAAAGTTCTTCAAAAGCGTGAATAGTTCTATGCCTCAACTATTCAAGTTAGGTGAGCCAGATTCATTTAATAAACTACCAAAACCATTTTGGATGTTAGTTATGGCATTATTAAGTTCAGTGATGTTTGTAACATTAGCGGTAGAAACTCTTTTGAAGCCAAAGATTGCAATAGTTACGGGTATAGGTCTTTCGATAATGTCGATTGGATACCTTGTTTTTGGATCTGATTTACTGTTGAAAATGATTGCATTAATAGTTGCTATTATAACGCCTGTATATGCTGCCTTAGCTCTGAGAACTATAAAACGGAAAAGAGATATTTTATTACAGTATGCTCGGGCTATAGGTATAAGTTTTCTTGGTATCTGGATTCTTATCAGCCTTTTATATGGAACTGAATTTTTATTGCATATAGGACAAGGTTTCAGAGGCGTAAAAGTTCTTTATGTGTTCCCAATCATATTCACAACAATATTTGTTGTCTATCATATATATGATGATAGGAAATTCGATCTTCAACAACTGAAGAATCTGTTAGCCTTGCCAATTAAATACGGCCATCTTATCTTATTGTGTATTTTAGCAGGGATACTTTTATATTATATAAGTAGAACTGGGAGTTTTGGTTCAGTGTCTACATTTGAACTGATGTTCAGACAAAAATTGGAAGACCTATTATATGCAAGACCTAGAACAAAGGAATTTCTTATAGGGTTTCCGTTCTATGTCCTTTCCCTGTATTTCTTCATGATAAAAATGAAAAAAGCAGCATTTGTTTGTTTGATTCCTGCTATAATAGGGTGGCTTTCTCTAGTAAATACATTTACTCACCTGCATATACCTTTATACGTTTCTGTTTTAAGAAGTATTTACAGTTTATCATTAGGACTGTTCGTGGGAGTAGTATTCATCATTGTCTTTAAAAGCAGGGCGTAAATATTATTCAAAATTGAGAGCAAGGTGTTAAGATGAAACTTGTTATTTCAGGCTATTATGGCTTTAATAATATTGGAGACGAAGCAATTTTGGCATCTATAATTCAATCACTGAAAGATGTTCAATCAGATATAGAGATTGTCGTTCTATCGAATACACCAGAACTTACATCATCCACATATGGTGTTGAAGCTGTAAACCGTTGGGAGTTAAAAGCAATCATAAAAGCATTGAAAGACAGCGATGGTCTGATTAGTGGCGGGGGGAGTCTGTTACAGGACCAAACGGGATGGAAAAGCGTGTCCTATTATTCTGGTATAATGTATTTGGCTAAACTATTAAAGAAGCCAGTTTATATGTATGCACAGGGTGTCGGTCCGGTAGATAGGTTGTTAAATAAATGGATTATAAAAGTCGTGTTGAACAAAGTCAATCGGATAACCGTACGGGATGAAGAATCCAAAAAGCTATTAGAAAGATTAAATATTAAGCAAAATATAAGTATAGTCCCAGATCCGGTAATGGGATTCAAATCAGAAAAATTGAACAGTGATTGGATAACTGATCAAGATTTCGATAAACCTGTAGTCACTGTATCCGTGAGGGATTGGAAAGAACTTGAAGATTTTAAAAGGAAAGTTGCTGCAGCATTAGATGCTTTGGTTGACCAAGAAAAGGTAGAAATTGTATTTCTCCCAATGCATGGTTGTCATGACTATGACACATCACTCGAAGTAGCCAAACATATGCAAAATCCTTCTAGAATTGCTCCATATGACGCATCTATTGAAGAAAAAATAGCTATTATTGATTCTTCAGAATTCTTATTTGGTATGAGATTACATTCCTTAATTTTTGCTGGGGTGGTAGGAACACCATTTTTGGCACTATCATATGATCCTAAAATCGATTCATACTCAAATTTAATCCTTCAACCTGTAGCTGGGCATGTAGAAAAAGATGATTTAAATGATCTTTCACAGATATTACTAAAAAACTATCAATGCAGAGAAGAACTATTAGATTTAATGAGAGATACTACAGAAGAAATGAAGATGACAGCTAAAGAAACAGCAAAATTAGCTATATCGATTATTGGTTCAAATAAAAGCATATTGAAATCCAGGGAGGAAGCGAATTGATTAAACCTCCTTCTTTTCTTGATTGGGAATCTTACTTGTTGAATTTAGTGATATATTAAAAAAAGCCCTAGAAAGGGGCTTTCTTTTAGTTTGGAGATCCTTTGTGTCATTCTATACTGTGCTAATTGTTTTGATCCTCAATACTTAAATGTGCCTTTAGACTATGAGAGATCTCATCCACGCTTGTCTGATCTAACATATAATAGAAGACACCGTTATTAGAATTTTCCCCTCTTAGTTCAAGCGATTCTATTTTATTGATTTCTCCAGCATAACCATGAAGTCCTACGATTTCTTTAAAATTCAAATCCATCTGTATATTTCCTTCTAATCCATCGATTACATCATCATATTTAGTGATAGAACTGAATCTTGTCCCTTTTTCAATAATAGCTTTAATTACTTGTCGTTGTCTTTCTCCACGGCCAATGTCACCAGTAGGATCTTGTTTACGCATTCTGACAAAGGCTAAGGCCTCTTCACCATCTAATTTTTGGATACCTTCATGAAGGGTGATGGCATTCTGTCGATCTTTACTATCTTGAACAGAAAACGTTTTAGGAACCTCAACCTCAATGCTACCGAGTGCATCAACTATATCAATAAACGCTTTAAAATCAACCCTTACATAATGATCCACTGGTACATCAAACAGATTCTCCACACTTTTTACAGCAAGATCCACGCCACCATAGGCATGTGCATGATTGATTTTATCCATACCTCTTTGTGGGATTTCAACATAAGAATCCCGAGGGATACTGACCATTTTTACAGATTTATCTTTCTTATTGAAGGTGGCTAAAATCAGTGCATCAGAACGACTGACCCTTTCACCTTCACGAGCATCAATTCCAATGAATAATACAGAAAAATTGTCTTCGATGACATCAACTTTTTCCTCACGAAGTTCTGATTTTTCTCCTCTTTTTAATTCTTGCACTGAATTATCAGTTGCATTAACTAATTTGAAAGTTAAGTAGGAACCATATCCAATTATACAGAAAATCGTTAAAAATAGTGGAATAAATAAAATACGTCTATGACGACGTTTCTTTTTCTTTCTTAATTCTGTCCGATACATGCTTTTGCTCCTCAATGTTAAAAAACGGAAGTGTGGAATAATAAAAAGAGACCGTCAGGGGTGGTCTCTAATAGATCTACTTTTAAATTTTATCTTATAAAAAATGATATATCAATACAATTCCCGGTTAAGTTTAACAATTATTTAGAGTTCATTTAATTAGATGTTAATGATATAACTCTTTGATCAAGGTTTCACTTGAATTTCCTTTAGAGTATTGATTCCATACTGCGGCAAACTGTTCAATCGAATTTCTATCAAAGTTATTTTCTTTAATGATGGATATGATATCAGTTGTATTTTTAGCGATTGGTCCAGGAATTTCATTTTCGAATTCTTTCCAAATTCCTCGCTCCTTCTTGTAATCGTCTAAGTCATACATAAAAAAAATCATAGGTTTTCCGAGCAATGAAAATTCAAAAGGTATAGAAGAATAATCAGTGATTAGATAATCCGTTATCAATAATAAATGATTGACTGAATAATAATCCGATACTTCATAAACAAAACTAGGAAAGCTATTTTTCAACTTAGCATTAACTGCTGGATGCAGACGAAGAAATACTACATAATCATCTTTCAATTCATCATACATGGATTTCAGATCTAATTGAATATTAGATAGATTAAACTCACCATCTCTAAAAGTAGGTGCGTAGAGAATCGCCTTTTTAGATTCAATTACTGGAAAAGTATTCTTCAATTCGTCAATAACTAATCGTTTTTTGGATTCATCAAAAAAGAAATCAGTTCTAGGTACGCCAGTACGTAATATTGCATTATCCTCTACACCAAAGCTTTGGCAAAATATACTCGTCATTTTTTCTGATCCAACAGCAATATGCGTGTGACGTTGATATACTTTTTGGATACGCCTTTTTGCTGAATTATGCCTTTCTTTGACTGAAGGATCCGTAAGACCAAATTTCTTAATAGCACCAGCTGCATGCCAGAGCTGAACACATTTAACATTCGGGTTGAAATTCGTAACAGATAAAAATCCATAGTAATTATCTACAAACACCATTTTAGAGGTACTTAAGTGATAGATGGATATTATTAAGTGAAAAAGGTTTATACATTCAAAAGAATATATTTTCGAACCTTTTATGCTGTCGAATTTAATAGGGCATTTCGGATGTTTTAATATAATGATTTCTTGATCTTGTATTTTTGATAATTCGTCGGCTACATAAAAAATATTATCCCCAAAAGAAGCAACAAAAGTTGTCTTTTTCCTTTGGGGAAATAGCTGGAACATATTGAATACTAGTTTGAAAATCATCAAATATGTTCCGATTAATAATTCTCTAACCATTATTAATTAATAGTAAATCTTTTTTAATCTTGGTTGTAGAGATGCCGACTGTACGAGGGAGGTAAATTACCTCCGTATATTCTTTTAGGAAGTCGAATTTGCCTTCCCAATCATCTCCCATGACGAAAATATCAATATCATTGTCAATAACATCCTGAATTTTTTGATCCCAGTGGTTTTCAGGAATCACTTTATCTACAAAACGGATAGATTCAAGTATTACTTTACGGTTTTCATAACTATGATATGCTTTTTTGTCTTTAAGAGCATTGAATTCATCAGTAGAAACTGCCACCGTCAAATGATCTCCTAATTCTTTAGCGCGACGTAGTAGATTTATATGGCCATTATGGAGTAAGTCAAACGTACCGTATGTTAATACTTTTTTCATTTTTGGTTCCTCCTATAGGTTTTGCTAGATATAAAGACTTAAATTATAGTTACGTCCATAATATATATAGTAATATAACAAATTTGCAAGACTGTAACATAAGGTTTACATTCTATTAACAATACTATGTATTATTTATACCACGTAAACATATAGTTAAAACTTTTTAGAGAAAGTTTACATTAAATATTGATCAATTAGTCATATTATCCAGTTAACTTATCAATTATATGTAATTGTACCATATGTGTCAATCCTTGGTATGAATGCTACTACAGGACTTAAGGCATAAAAAAGAGCCTATTCAAAATTTAACAGAATAAAAACTCAAGAAGAACAGGCCCTTATATTTACATTTAAAATAACTGTAGTAAGTTATTTTTTTACTATATTTTCAATTGCAAGCAGCCATTTTTTGCTTATAAATATCCTTATCATAATGTTTGTCGATATTTTTTGGTTCTCACCCACGACAACATATTTGTTTGGTAGCCTAATGAAGCGAAAAAGGACCTTGTTTCAACGACGCCTTTTTTGTCCCCCCTATTTCAAGCTAAATTGAATTCATCAAGAAAAAAACAGATGGTTTCATAAAACTTCTCGTAATAGGGTACTTAATTATATATTTTAAAGTTTTCGTATTAATTTATCGTTTATGACTGGCGAAAATCCCCATTTGAAAATCAGAAGTTTACGGCATATAATATCGTATAATGTCGAGAGAGAGGAGCACTGAACAAAATATGGAACAACATGATTTGGAAAACATAAAGATAACGAATCTAGATCTACATGATAAAGTGTACACAATCGAAATACCTGTAAAAGAATCTTTTTCAAATGTTGCCGATCAAATGTATTTTATCTTGTCAAAAAGACTAGATGATGAGGACATTGTTCTAACTTCAATTAAAAAAGATTCAATAAATGATTTTACCATATATGAAGTCAAAATCTCTTTGGATGTTTTCAATCCTTTAATAGATGATATTTGGGATTTATATATTGTTCGTGAAATACAGGGAGCATTAAAGAAGAGCAGGGTCAAAAGTAATTATGACCATTTGAGGCTATTGTGTATTGTAATTAGAGAAAAACAGAAGATGTTCTATCCGTTTACGACTAAAGAAGGTAATGTTTCTTTCAGGTTCAATGAATATACTCTGTTCGCATCATTTGATAATGTGGAATTGACAAGTACAGGGGAGATTTCAGTAGTTGGATTTTTCAATTATCCACCACTTCATAAAGTTGAAGAGTTTAATATTACCGGAATTAAGCTGGTTGTCACCAAAAATGGTGAAGACGAAAAATTTATTGACATCAAACAGATGGCTCGTCCAGATCTATACTCAAAATATTCAGGTGCCCTTTCATTTGAAGAAATCGGAATGAAAGGAGTATTTGATGTCAAACCCTATATAAAAGATGAGAATAAAAAATGTTTCAAGTTTTTTTTAGAGCTTGAGTATGATCATTTAGGTAACACTGTAAAAATGCGGAGTACGAGGATCCGACTAACCTATGATGCTTCTCTTCCTACCGAAACTATCCTTGCTATTAATGGTAAAAAGAGGAAAATATATTGTGGTGTTACCAAGAAAACCAAGTATTTTTCAGTAAATGTAGTTGATTATAACGTGGTAAAACAGACAATTACCAATGTGAAAAAGAAGTGGGTGAAAATCAGAAGAAGCAACTACTTGAAAGAATTATATAAAAGCGTTTTCTATTTATTGGGCAGGCTTCTTCCAGCTAATCCCAAACTGGTAATGTTCGAGAGTTTTTTAGGAAAACAGTATAGTGACAGCCCGAGAGCTATATATGAATATTTGTTGGAAAACCATCCAGAGTATAAAATGTACTGGAGTGTTGATAGAAGACACTTGAAGTACTTCACAGATAAAGATGTAAAGTATGTAAGAAGGTTTTCTATACAATGGCTAATATTGATGACTAGAGCAAAATACTGGGTTACCAATAGCAGATTGCCTCTTTGGATCCCTAAACCGAAACATACCATTTATCTGCAGACTTGGCATGGGACACCATTGAAAAGGCTTGCTGCTGATATGGATAAGGTCCATATGCCGGGGACTAACACTAAAAAATATAAAGAGAACTTCTTAAGGGAAGCAAGGAATTGGGATTATTTAGTTTCACCTAATGCTTATTCAACCGAAATCTTCAAAAGGGCGTTCGCTTTTGATAAAACAATGATAGAATCGGGTTATCCTCGAAATGACTTTTTACTCAATTGCAATAATTTGGCTACAATCAATCAGTTGAAAGAGAGATTGAATCTCCCCGAGGATAATAAAATCATATTGTATGCTCCAACATGGCGTGACAATCAATTTTATGCAAAAGGAAAGTATAAGTTCGATCTTCAACTTGATTTGGATAAAATCAGGGAAGAGCTTGGGGAAGAATATATTGTACTGTTAAGGATGCATTATCTTGTGGCTGAAAACCTGGATTTGGCTGGTTATGAAGATTTTGTTTATGATTTTTCATATCATGAAGATATAAGAGAATTGTACATGTTAGCAAATATTCTGATAACCGACTATTCGTCAGTATTCTTCGATTATGCCAACTTAAAAAGACCAATGATATTTTTTGTATATGATATTGATGATTATAGAGATAATTTGAGAGGGTTTTATTTTGACTTTGAAGAAAAAGCACCAGGACCTTTAACCCGAACAACAGAAGAAATTATTAGTGAAATAAAGCAAATAGAAGAAAAAGGATTCATCCCATCTGATATAACCGAAGAGTTTTACGAAAAGTTTTGTTATCTGGAATCTGGGGAATCTTCAAGGAGAGTAGTAGAAGAGGTGTTTTTAAAATAAATCCTTACGTCTTTTGTCTGGCTGTCGAAACTGATCGACGGCCTGTTTTATTAAAAAGATAAGAAAGTTTACATTCGATGAAGTGATGTCTAGCTCCACCGCCCAACCACTTGGATCACTTCAGTCCTCTTGCGGCGGCGACAGCCTCCTCGTCGGACTTCCAGTGACCTTCATGGCTGATCAGGGCGTTTACGCTTTTCTTGTACAATTCTCCTGATTTATGTAATGCCTGCGGTTAAAATCCTGATAATAAGTACGAAATACTAATTGTCGGTGGAGGCATTAGGTGCGAGTTTACAACATCTCTACAATTTTGTATCATTTGTTGTGTTTTAAAATGTATGAAAGTATAATTTGAGGAGTATTTTATCATCCAATAGGTACACAGGAAGGACTAAAGTATGAAATCCGTAATCACTGTGATTAAAGAACAGATTGAGCACTTCTACTTGGTTAAAAGGTTATCCTTATATGAATTGAAAAGTTCAAATAGCAATAATTATTTAGGCATGGCTTGGGAGATCATCAATCCTCTAATTCAAATACTCATTTATTGGTTTGTTTTTGGATATGGAATAAGGCAGAGGAATGAGATTCCACTGGAAAACGGCATGGAGGTTCCATTCATCCATTGGATGCTTGCTGGGATCATTCTGTGGTTCTTTTTCTATCAATCAACTATCAAGGGGTCGAAATCAATTTACTCACGGTTGAGAATGCTCTCTAAAATGAACTTTCCGATGAGTGTGATTCCGAATTATATCATTTTCTCACAGTTATATATACATTTGGTCATGTGGTTCATTACTGTGGTGATTATGCAGATTTCAGGTTATCCAATTAATTTTTATTATTTGCAATTTGTATATTTTCTTTTTGCAACATTTATTTTTATTTTTGCACTTGCATTGGTAACATCAACGCTCTCGACAATCATTCGGGATGTACACATGTTTTTAAATGCAACTTTAAGGATGCTATTGTACCTATCACCAATCTTATGGCAGATTTCAGGTATCGATGATCCGTTCATTCAAACGATCATGAAAATTAATCCACTTTATTATTTGATTGAAGGCTATAGAGCCGGATTCTTCGGATTAGGCTGGTATTTTATTGAAAACTGGGAATATACCTTGTATTTCTGGGCTGTTACAGGTATGCTCCTTATCATTGGTTCAACAATCCATGTAAAATTCAGAAGGCATTTCATCGACTTTCTATAGATGAGAGGAAATTCAGTATGGAAAAAGCGATTATCGTCAAAAATGTTTCAAAAAAATACAAATTATATAAGAAATCTTCAGAGAAAATATTAGATTTGATTACACCAAAAAGCTATGGTGAAGACTTCTATGCTTTAAGGCATGTTGATTTTGATGCTGAAAAGGGCGATGTTGTAGGTTTTGTCGGTATCAATGGTTCAGGTAAATCAACATTATCGAACATAATCGCTGGAATCGTCCCTGAAACGACTGGTTCTGTAACATTGAATGGCCAGGCAGCCTTAATTGCGGTTGCTTCAGGTCTTAAAGGTGATTTGACTGGTAGAGAAAATATCGAACTCAAATGTCTCATGCTCGGGTTTTCAAAAAAAGAGATCCAAGCGATGGAGGACGATATCATCGAGTTTGCGGAATTGGAGAAATTCATTGATCAACCTGTAAAATCCTATTCCAGTGGGATGAAGTCAAGACTAGGCTTTGCGATTTCAGTAAATATCGATCCTGATATTTTAATCATTGATGAGGCATTATCTGTAGGAGACAAAGCATTTGCAGAAAAATCCTTGGAAAAAATGAAGGAATTCAAATCCAGAGGTAAAACGATGATTTTTGTCAGCCATTCAATTAGCCAGATGAAAAAATTCTGTGAAAAGATCTTATGGCTTGAATTCGGAGTTGTCAAAGAGTTTGGTCCAGTAGATGAAGTAATGCCTAAATATGAAGATTTTTTGGAGAAATATAAAAAGATGTCCAAAAAGGAGAAAAGAAAGTATAGAGAAGGGGCAATCAAAAACAATTCTAAGTTGAAAACAACTACCATTTAAAATGTGAGAACCTTGACTAGTTTCAATGCCATAGTCAAGGTTCTTTTTTCTTGAACGAATAGTGTGTTGCGATATTAGAATAATTTGTGTTATAGTATTCCCGTTGTAAAAATTCGACAAAATTCGACAAATTCAACTTAAAAGCAGGGGATAAAAATGATCAAGGAATGGAACCTATTGCGTTTTGTAGCTTGCCTTAGCATTGTTCTACTTCATAGTACAACCCAGACAGGGTTAGTGGCAGGCTTTCCGCAAACTGAATATTATAACCTTGCGCGTCTATTATTATGTTACGCAACTCCGACCTTCATTGTCCTATCAGAAATCATATTGGCGAACCGATATCCGGATCGGTTGGGAAAAGGGTTTTTCAGCAAACGGATAAAATGGATTTTTTTCCCTTTCGTTTCGTTTGCCATTATCGATGCACTGGTTACGTTCAATTTGAGTGGAAATATACAGATAAAAGATAAAGTTCTAGATAATGTTTTATTTGGTATGTTTGAAGGGTATTTTGTGTTGATCATTCTACAGTTCTATATCCTGCATTATTTAGTGATCAAGTTCAATATCTCAATGAAGATCCTTCTTCCAATCAGTTATATTATAATGTTCGTTCATCTCCATCTTTTGAATTACTCTGATCTAGCATTCATACAAGATAACAGGCACTATTTGAAGCTCCCATTCACAGCCTGGTTCGGTTATTTTACTACAGGTTATCTGATTGGTCGGCATTATAAGAAGATCATCGAATTTTCAAGAAAATATAAATGGCATATTTTTACGGCTGTGTTACTTTCCTTGTACTTCGTCGCAATGAATTATAAATTTGGTTTTACGAGTGTGAATTCTAAAAGGTTCGATCTATTCCCATTTGTGATCTTATGTAGTTTAGCGATCCTTACGTTTGGAAAATCTGTACCAAACTCAAAAATCATAAATACGATAAGTAACTATTCACTCGGTATATATTTATTACATTGGCAGGTCCAACGATATGTCGGTCCTTATACTGCGAACTTCTTTGAGCATACAAGCACCCGTGTAATCGGCTTGTTTTTTGTGAGCCTCATCTTATCGATGTTAATTATAAAATCGGTATCCCTAATCCCATTTGGAGGCTATATAGTCGGTAATACAAGAAGAAAGAAGTCTGTCCGTGTTCCTGAAGCTCAATATGCTTCAGTTCATTCAACAGTATCAAGATAAAATACCTGGGTTGGCTCTTTTGTGAAAACCATTGAACCAGCCCTTTCTTTATACACCTTTGTGTGCGATTTTCAAAGAAATCCTTTACATATATTCAGTAATTGTCGATAATTACATAAGAGCGTAAAACAGTGTACAAGGTTGGGGCGATACTCTTGGAAAACACTTTAAGAAAAATCGATATGAAAAGTGACAATAGTATAGAGATTCTTAACGTTCCTTTTGTAAAAACCCCAAAAGACCAATTTATAGATACTCTTTTGAGTCATATCAAAAGGAAAGAAAAGAAATTTGTAATAACAGCTAATCCGGAAATTGTAATGCAAACGTTTAAAGACCCGTCTTTTAAACAGATTGTGCAACAGAGCTCTTACGTCACTCCTGATGGTATCGGGATTGTAATTGCTTCCAAGATGTTGAACAAACCTATTCCTGAAAGGATTACAGGATTTGAAACGATGATGGGTCTTCTTTTACATGCTGAGAAAAATGGTCATTCCGTTTATTTTATAGGTGCTAAAGACACTACAATGAAAAAAGCAGTAAATAATGTACATGCCAGATTTCCGGGCTTACGTGTTGTAGGTTTTCGAGATGGCTATTTCTCTAGTGATGAAAGTTCAAAAATCTGTGATGAAATTAAGCAGCTCCAGCCGGATATGGTTTTTGTAGGTTTAGGCTCTCCGCGGCAAGAAAAATGGATTTATGAAAACTTTAAGCACTTCAAAAAGGGTATATTTATGGGTGTAGGTGGAAGCTTCGATGTATTATCCGGCGAAGTGAAAAGAGCCCCACGTTTGTGGAGGAAACTCAACCTAGAATGGATGTATAGGCTTATAACACAACCTTGGCGATTTAAAAGGATGTTGGAATTACCGAAGTTTTTATTCAAAGTTTTCAAAGAAAAAACCGGAGCAAGCACTCATTAATTTTTCAATTAGTAACCAAAGTGTAGGGGAGAAAGTATGTTTTACTTTACTTTTCATAAGGGATTCACTATTACCAATCTTTACTTGAAAATTAAGGAGTACTTCCTCACATCAACAGGTTTCATTTATCAAACAATAGGATTATGAATTGTAAAAATAGGTAATATCGTCAATAATTCTGGACTTGTTACGAAATATTTATTTAGTTTTAATAATTCGGATAATAATCTTTACAATTTTTACTGAATAAAGAATTGATTTTCACTAAATATGTGATACGCTTACCAAGAATGTTTAAGCAAAGGAGATTCACTTATGGACAATAGCATGATCATTGCACTGATTACATCATTCATAACTGTCCTGATCATTACTCCCTTCGTTATAAAACTTGCTCATAAAATAGGAGCTACAGATAAACCGAATAATCGTAAAGTTCATGAAAAGGTCATGCCACGGTTAGGCGGGCTGGCGATTTTCATCGGATGTACCACTGGATATTTTGCTGGTGGACTATATAAAGAACAAATGACCGGAATTCTGCTTGGTGCTTTTTTAATCATTTTATTAGGTATTCTTGATGATATTTTGGAATTGTCCGCAATCGTAAAACTTTTGGGTCAATTGATCGCAGCAACGCTTGTTGTATCGACTGGCTTGACGATAAATGTACTTAGTGTCCCATTCCTTGTTGAAAATTTCGAACTCGGTATCTGGTCCTATCCAATTTCAGTTTTATGGATTGTTGCGATCACAAATGCGATTAATTTGATCGATGGGTTAGATGGTCTAGCAGCAGGGATTTCTTTGATCGGTATCGCCACGATTGCATTCATGGCAGGAGCTGCTGGGAAAGGCTTGATTTTGACCTTAGCCTTGATTTTGATCGGTAGTATCATCGGATTTCTCTTTTATAATTTCCACCCAGCTAAGATATTTATGGGAGACACCGGTGCACTATTCTTAGGGTATGCAATTGCTATCCTCTCCCTATTAGGTTTATACAAAAGTGTAACCTTGTTCAGCTTCCTTGTTCCGATCCTGATCTTAGGAGTTCCGATTTTTGATACATCATTTGCAATTATAAGACGGGTTGTGAATAAAAAACCGATTTCGGCACCAGATAAGTCCCACTTGCATCATCGGATTTTAGCGCTTGGCCTGTCGCATCGGAATACTGTACTCGTCATTTATGCTTTTGGAATCATATTCAGTATTTGTGCAGTGGTTGTAACGGAGACGACGTTGATCGGATCATTATTGATTTTATTTGGTCTATTCGTGTCGTTTCAGCTCGTTGCTGAAACCGTGGGTCTAGTCAGTGACCGATATAAACCGTTTCTGAGGTTTTACCGAAAAGTCATTAAAAGCAGACAATAGTTATTTTTATATTAGAGGTTGACTCAAAAAGAGCTGATGCTTCCAATGATTTGGAGCTGTCGGCCTTGGGTCAGCTCTTTTTTATTTGACCTTATTTGTCCAATATCCCTATGATTTTTGAAAAAAACGGACACCAGCGACCTTATTTCGAGGGTCCCATTGAAAATCATGTACTTTTTTCAAACATAAGGGCTCTGATGTCCGGAAGAATTCTGAAATATAGCATTTTGTTACAAATAACGGCTCTGATATCCGCTGAACTTTGTACTTAACCAGTATGTTGATTCTGTGAAAAAGGCTGTTGTTTTTCCTTTGGTATAAAAACTGAATTGACTTGCTAAAAATTATACTAATAAAAAAATGAGGGATTTTATATGAATTCGACCTTGATCGTATTGACGCAAAACTTTCCATACTTACCTGGAGAGCATTTTTTTGAAACTGAACTGCCATATTTACAAAAAGAATTTCATAAGATCATTATATCTCCAGTTGCTTATTCACCCGAAAACGAAAAAAGGGAAGTTCCCGATAACGTCATCATAAACCCAATTGAACGGAACATGACACCTTTCAAGACCCTTACATACATGCGAAGACTTACGCTATTGACTGACCCCCAAGCTTTGAAATGGTTTGCCGAGGAGTTCGGAGCAGCTCGCAAACATGGCATGAACGGTGTATTGAAACTGGTCAACTGGTTGAGCCTGGCCGTGAATATACGTAAACAACTCGAACAGAATTATGTAAAAAACAACACAAAACTTTCAGAGTGTGTTTTTTACTCGTATTGGTTGAGTCCTGCTGCGGTTGCATTAGGAATGCTGAAGGAAAAATACGGAGATGCTATTAAAGGTATTGCCAGGGCACATGGTGGGGATCTTTATGATTATCGCCATACCCCACCATTCCTGCCATTACAAGGAAAGACTATTACGAACCTTTACAAACTTTACACGATTTCAGCCGATGGGAAAAATTATTTACAAAATAAATATCCTGACTTAATTCCAGCTAAACTTTCGATTAGTAGACTTGGAACAGTCGGAGTAGAGCAAACCAATCCTCAAAACAAGGACAAGCAACTGCACATCGTCACTTGCTCTTATATGGTCAAGGTGAAACGGCTGGACCTGCTCATTGAAGCTCTGACTAGAACGAAGCTGAGAGTAAAGTGGACACATATAGGAAATGGCCCTCTGTGGGATAAGCTTAATGAATTAGCAGAAAAACTTCCATCAAATGTACAGTGGGAGTTTCTAGGTTATTTGGATGGTACTCAAATCCGATCGTATTATCAACAGACCCCGGTTGATCTTTTCATGAACGTGAGTGCCAGCGAGGGGGTTCCGGTTTCCATCATGGAAGCATTCAGTTGTGGTATCCCTGTCATTGCAACAGATGTGGGTGGTACGTCTGAATTGGTCAACACCCGGAATGGGAAGCTGTTGGATAAGGACACCTCCCCTGAGCAAATTGCGGACGCTATCGAGGAATTTGTTGCTATGACTGACCAAGAATATGATTCAGCTAGTAAACATGCTTATAAAATATGGAATGAATATTTCAATGCAGAGAAAAATTACGATGATTTTACCAAGCAGTTAGTCCTGTTAGGAGGAAACCGACAACATGAGGGCTAGGAATAGCTTCGCGAAAGACAGTTTCATCACGATTACGCGACAATTCACCAGTATTTTCCTCGGGATGTTGTTATTGATCGTGCTCGCAAGGTTTCTTGGTCCATCTGGACAAGGTCAATATACACTTGTCATCTTATTACCCCAGCTGCTCATGACGTTTATGAATCTTGGGGTGAATACGTCGACAATCTACTACGTGAGCAGGGAAGAAATCGACGTTGATTCAGCAGTGAAAAACAATTTGTATATTGGTGTATTTTTAAGTTTTGTGTCGATTCTGATTGGAATGGTGATTGCATTCTTTTTTTCAGATCGATTTTTTGAAGAAGCATCTACAACTTTCTTATTGTTGAGTTTGATCGCATTGCCGTTCATGTTCCTGAATATTTATTTTCAGACGGTTTTTCAAGGATTGCAGCAATTCGGTGTGTTCAACACGATTTTGATCATTACGCAATTGGGTACATTATTTTTTGTTTGTCTATTCATCATCGTTTTGGATTATGGACTCACCGGAGCAGTCGTCGCCTTTATTTTAGGGCACTTGATCACGACAGTTTCGATTGTTTATATCCTGTATGCCAAATTCGGGTTCAGGTACAAAAAAGGGGCTTTCAATCTTTCTTACTTCAAAAAATCAGTCTTGTTTGGATTGAAAGCACATTTAAGTAACGTGATGTCTTTTTTAAACTATCGAATCGACCTTCTTTTGTTAGGGTATTTTTTGAACCCGGCAGCAGTTGGTGTTTATGTGACAGCCGTAAACATTGGAGAGAGGATATCCATATTATCGCAATCCCTGTCGACCGTCTTACTTCCTAGAATCGCATCGGTTGATGATGAAAGGGACCGCAATCGTGTGACATCGATATTGACGAGAAACTTTTTAGTCTTTGTGCTGCTGTTGACCATTGGTGTCTTTTTCTTTGCCGATTGGGTGATCGATTTATTATTCGGGTCTCAATACGAAAAGAGTTCGAGCCTTTTGAAATGGCTTATTCCTGGAGTTGCGGCATTATCAATCGATAGGCTTTTATCCAATGATATAGCAGGTAGGGGGAAACCAGAAGTCAACATGTATGTTTCTCTATTCAACGTCTTATTCAACATCGGGTTGAATTTATATTTGATACCTGTATATGGGGTCATAGGAGCTGCAGTTGCGACTACTACAACTTATATTTTAAGTCTCATTATCAAAATCTATCTTTATAAGAAAGTGACCAGTTCGAATTATCGAAGCTTCCTTTTGATACAAAGGGATGATCTCTATCTCTATTCGAATTTATTCAAGCAACTGAAAACGAAAATGGCTGACAGATGAATCGGAGGTTTTCTGAATGAAGGTCTTAATAACAGGCGGGGCAGGCTTTATAGGCACATACACGAAGGATCTTTTGAAGGAAAAAGGGCATCAGGTATTGATTGTGGACAATTTGTCTACTGGCAACGAAAGCAACATCGACGATGATGATACTTTTTATAAAGGTGATATTCAAGACCTTTCCGATCTGAAGGGTATGGACGACATCGACGTCGTCATTCATCTTGCAGCCCAAATCCAAGTTCCTGTATCCGTTCAGGATCCGCTGTTCGATATGGAGCAAAATATCAGCGGCACTATAAAAGTAGTAGAATTCGCAAAAAAAGCGAATGTTAAGAAAGTGATCTTCGCTTCTTCAGCAGCAGTTTACGGAGATAATGACCAGTTACCGATCAAAGAAGAAAGTATTCTAGAACCGATGTCACCATATGGAATATCGAAAATGACCGCTGAAAAATATGTCGAGGTCCTTTGCCAACTTTATGGTATCGATTATGTTGTTTTACGATATGCCAATGTATTTGGGGCAAAGCAGACAGCGAAGGGTGAAGGCGGCGTCATCAAGATTTTCTACGATCTACTCGCTGAAGGGAAGCCCCCTTTGATCGAAGGGAATGGTAATCAGACGAGGGACTTCATCTATGTAGAAGATATTGCTAGAGCACATCTTTATGCATTAGATACGCTAAGCGGTATTTACAATTTAAGCACGAATACGGAAATCACAATCAATGAACTCTGCAGACATATGATTGTAGCGATGGGTAAAAATATTCAGCCTGAGCATATAGATGCACGTAAAGGCGACATCTATCGAAGCTGCCTTGATAACTCTAAATTCATTGATGCCTCAGGATGGGCACCTGCCTTTTCCGTTGAGGCTGGCATCAATAGCATGATCAACGAACTTGAGCATAAAGGAGTCAATAAGTCATGAATTTCGCTATTGTAGGATGCGGACACATTGCTAAGAAACATGCAGAAGCCATCAGGAACAGTGAAACGGCGACATTGTATGCGGTTTGTGACACGGTACAAGAAAAGATGGTCCCTTTCTTTGAGGAATATGGGGTAAAAGGATTCCTGGATTTAGATGAGCTGTTAGAACAAGAAGATGTTGATGTGATCAACATTTGTACACCAAGCGGGTTCCATGCGGATATTGCAGTGAAAGCAGCTCATGCTGGAAAGCACATCGTGGTTGAAAAGCCGATTGCTTTGACATTAGAAGATGCGGATCGAATCATTACGGCCAGTAAAGAAAACGACGTGAAGCTTTCGGTTGTCCATCCGAATCGTTTCCGTCCAGCGATCATGGAGACTAGAAAGCTGATGGATGAAAACAAATTCGGAAAACTGAGCCATGCCAATGCGACAGTCCGCTGGAATAGGAACCAGGCCTATTACGATCAGGCCCCATGGCGTGGAACAAAATCATTGGATGGCGGCGTCCTGATGAATCAGGCGATCCATAATCTTGACTTGCTGGTCTGGTTGATGGGTGAAGTGGATGAAGTATATAGCATGGGGGCGACTCGACTTCGTGAAATTGAATCGGAAGATGTTTCTATAGGGGTAGTGCGCTTCAAAAATGGGGCACTAGGCGTTATTGAAGCAGCCACAACAATTTACCCGAGGAACCTCGAAGAAACACTGAGTATTTTTGGTGAAACTGGAACATTGAAAATCGGAGGGGCGACGGCTAATTTGATTGAGCACCTCAATATAGAAGGCTTGGATGATCAGGTTTCCAATGATCTTATCGATCGAGTCAAATCAGATCCATTTGGAAAACCAGGGCATCAATGGATCATTGAAGATATGGTAGAAGCGATCAAAAATGACCGAGAACCAATCGTGACAGGAACAGACGGAAAGAACGCGTTAGCATTAGTCATTGCTCTTTATGAATCTGCAGACAGTAACAACCCGGTTAAATTACCTCATGAGTCTGCTGACACCAATAGATCAATCAAACTTTAAGAAACGAGGGATTGTTCAATGGCTATTTCAGATAAGGCGGTTTTAAATCGAAACGCAAGCTCTCTATTAAATAAAATCCTTAGTAAAAAGGCTACAATCGGGGTCGTTGGACTTGGATATGTAGGGCTCCCTTTAGCAGTTGAAAAAGCGAAAGCCGGTTATAACGTCATCGGCTTCGATATCCAAAAGAAACGTGCGGATATGGTCAATCTAGGTGTAAATTATATTGGCGATGTCGTAGATGAAGAATTAGCCAAATATACTCAAAACGGAATGATCAAAGCTACGACAGACTATTCACTCATAAAAGAAGTGGATGCTGTAGCGATTTGTGTACCAACCCCTTTAGATACCTATCAACAACCAGATACCTCCTATGTAGAAAGCTCCGGTAAAGAAATTGCGAAACATTTGCATCCGGAAATGCTCATCGTCCTGGAAAGTACAACCTACCCAGGAACGACAGAAGAAGTGCTGAAACCGATTTTAGAAAGTACAGGCTTAGTCTGTGGCGAGCATATTTTCATTGCGTATTCCCCTGAACGGGTCGATCCCGGCAACAAAGTTTATAACACGAAGAACACGCCGAAAGTGGTGGGGGGCATAACTCCAGCATGTACGAAAATTGCTGCTGCCCTTTATCGGAATGTGCTTGAAGGTGATGTCCACGAAGTTTCCAGCCCTTCAGTAGCGGAAATGGAGAAGATCCTGGAAAACACCTTCAGACATTTGAATATTGCACTGGCAAATGAAATGGCGATTCTCTGTAATAAGATGGGAATCGATGTTTGGGAAGTCATCAATGCAGCTGCCACAAAACCATATGGATTCATGGCGTTTTATCCTGGTCCAGGACTTGGCGGTCATTGTATCCCGATCGATCCATTCTACCTGACATGGAAAGCACGTGAATACAACTATCATACCCGGTTGATTGAGATCGCTGGGGAAATTAACAATAGTATGCCTGAATTTGTACTTGAACGATCTATGCAAATTCTTAATAAAGAGAAAAAGCCATTGAATGGATCGAGAGTCGTCGTTTTAGGCGTTTCTTATAAGAAAGACATTGATGACGTCCGGGAATCACCGGTATTGGAAATTCTCGAAAAACTGGAAGAACAGGGAGCTGACTATGTCGTGGTCGATCCCCATGTGAAATCATTCAAGCTTGGGGGGAAAATTATCGAGCCTGTTTCTTTATCCGAAGATGTACTGCATGAATCAGACCTTGTTCTCCTCACGACAGACCATAGTCAATTCGATTATGAAATGATCGGGAAAGTCAGTCCAGTCATTTTCGATACACGTAATGCACTGAAGGAATACACCAAGCCGAAAAAGTACTACAAGTTGTAAAAATAGGGGATATGTCATGAAATTCATCACGATTTTAGGTGCAAGACCACAGTTCATAAAAGCTGCCCCTGTATCCAGGGAATTAAGGAAACATCATACGGAACAAATCGTCCATACAGGCCAGCACTATGATCAGAACATGTCGGATATCTTCTTTGAGGAATTGAATATTCCGACGCCAGATTTCAATTTAGAGATCGGTAGTTCATCACACGGAAAACAGACTGGCCGGATGCTTGAAAGAATTGAGGAAATACTCCTTTCAGAGACACCGGACTATGTGCTGGTCTATGGCGACACAAATTCAACTTTAGCCGGTGCCCTGGCGGCTTGTAAACTGCACATCCCAGTCGTGCATGTAGAGGCAGGACTTCGTAGTTTCAATAAACAAATGCCCGAAGAAATCAACCGGATCATGACCGATCATGTATCAGAATACTTATTTTGTCCGACTCAAACGGCGGTTAAGAATTTGGAGAATGAAAATGTCAACGCAAAAATTATCAATGTCGGCGATGTCATGTATGATGCAGTAGAATATAACCGTCAGCTTGCTGAATCGCAGTCTGATATTTTGAAGAAACAACAGATCGAGCCTGACTCTTATCATTTGATCACCGTGCATCGAGCTGAAAATACAGATGACCCTACAAAGCTGGCTAATATTTTAGAAGCCTTTGCACAGATTGAAGAGATCAAGGTATGGCCGCTCCATCCACGCACAAAAAATAAAATTTCGGAATACGGGCTTGACCTTTCTTCAATCCAGAATTTGAAGATCATCGAGCCAGTCGGTTATCTCGACATGCTGAAGCTCGAAACGAACGCAAAAAAGATTTTAACGGACTCAGGCGGAGTGCAGAAAGAAGCTTATTTCGTGCAAGTCCCATGTGTCACGATGAGGGAACAGACTGAGTGGGTTGAAACGCTTGAAGATGAAGCGAATATCCTGGTCGGTACGGATACAGCAGAAATCGTACGTGCGGTGTTAAAAGAAGTGAAACCGTCCTATAAACCATATTTTGGTTCAGCAGATGCATCTGAGAAAATTGTAGGAAAACTAAAATAAATAACGTTTGATAAGTCACTCGACAAGCGAGGGGATTGGAATGCGAATCATATTATTAAGTGAAAACTTTCCACCAGAAGTGGGAGCACCTCAAATCAGGTTATATGAAGTTGGGAAAGAATTGATCGCCCGCGGACATCAGGTAGAGGTACTGACTGCATTTCCTCATCACCCGCATGGTGAAATTCCGGAAGAATATAAAGGAAAATTCTACGAGTTTGAATACTATGACGGAATCCCTGTACATCGTACGTGGATCTATCCATCTCCGAAAGGGAGTTTCATCCGACGTCTGGCATCTTATTTTTCTTTTACACTCAGTGCTTTGTATTCTGTTTTCAAAGCGAAACCTGCAGATGTCATCATCTGCACCTCGCCTCCTTTGTTTCTGGGGATCACAGGATATATCGCTTCAAAATTGAAGCGTGCGAAATTCATCTTCAATGTTGCTGACATCTGGCCGGAGTCTGCAGTGGAACTCGGTATCTTGAAAAATAAAACCTGTATCCGGTTTGCAGAAAAGTTGGAACAATTCCTCTATAAAAAAGCATGGAAAATCGCAACCGCGACAGAAGGAATCAAGGAATACATGATCAAGCAAGGAAAAAAAGAAGAGGATGTCTTCCTGCTGCCGAATGGGGTCAATACCGACCAGTTCTCGCCTGGCGAAGAAAATATGGATCGTTTACAATCTCTGGACTTGACTGATAAAAAGGTGTTCACTTTCGCAGGTCGGATGGGCTATGCACAGGCGCTGGATTCCGTACTGAAGGCGGCTGAGCTGGTTCAGAAGCGTGGAATGACTCATATCGCGTTCCTTTTCATCGGTGATGGCCCTGAAAAGAAAAAAATCATCGAAATGGCGAAAGAGATGGAACTGCGTAATGTTACCTTCCATGACCCAGTGCCAGTTAGTGAGATGCCGGATCTCTATTCGATAACGGATTTCAGTCTCGTCACATTGAAAAATATCGATTTATTTAAAGGTGCTCGACCATCGAAAATTTTCCCTGCGTTATCTTCAGGTGTTCCGGTGATATTCTCTGGGGTTGGAGAGAGTGAAGAACTGCTCACCCAGAACAAGTGCGGAGTCATCACGGAACCTGAAAATCCGGAAAACCTTGCTGAAACAGTGATTCAATGTGCAGCAATGAGTAAGGAAGAGTATGAAGAACTCTCCTGGAACGGAAGGCGATTTGTGGAAAGGGAGTATTCCTGGAGAAGTATTGTCGATGATCTCGAAGAAAATCTTAAAGAAGAGAATGTGGAAATTTTGGAAAGTTGTTGATCCCATGAAGATTTGCCATTTGACTTCAGTTCATTCGGGGTTGGATACAAGGATTGTCATCAAAGAGTGCCAATCCCTTGCAAAGGCGGGACATGCCGTAACCTATATTGTTCCGAATGAAGAGAATCGAACCGAATATGGTGTGAAAATCGTTGGTGTTCCTTCGAATTCGAGACACCCGATCGAGCGGATAAGGAAAACGACCCACGCTGTTTTCGAAGCTGCGAAATCGGAAAACGCTGATGTCTATCATTTTCATGATCCTGAATTGATCCCGATCGGATTGAAATTGAAGAAACTAGGGAAAAAAGTGATCTATGATGTTCATGAAGATGTGCCGGAACAGATTCTTTCGAAACAATGGATCCCGAAAAGAGCCCGGAGACTCATGTCGAAAGGATTTGCGTCTTATGAAAAGAAAGCTTCCAGGAAATTCGATGCAGTCGTGACGGCAACGCCTTACATCGCAGAAAAGTTCCGTGTATACAACCAAAACACGGTGACGATCCATAATTATCCGATCCTCAGTGAATTGATGGATGAGGATCATTCCAGCCATATAACGGCCAGTGGTGATACTGGGAAAGTCGTATATCTAGGCGGGATTTATCGTCTAAGAGGGATTGTCGAGATGATCAACTCCATAGAGCGGGTCAATCAAGTCCGGAATGCCCATCTGATCCTGGGCGGGAGTTTTGCACCACCCGCGCTTAGAGATGAAGTAGAACAATTGCCAGGGTGGAAGCATGTCGATTATAGAGGGTTTTTATCACGTGTAGAAGTGAAGCGAGCCCTATCGGCTTCACACGTCGGATTAGTCCTGCTGCATCCTGAGCCACGCTTTGTCGTTTCCTTGCCGATAAAAATGTTTGAGTATATGTCAGCAGGCTTACCCGTAATCGCTTCAAACTTCCCGCTTTGGAAAGAAATTGTAGAAGATAATGATTGTGGAATTTGTGTCGATCCATTGGATGAAGAAGAAATCTCAAGAGCCATTCTTGAATTGCTGGATGATCCTGAACGTTGCATGAGGTTGGGAGAGAATGGGCGAAGAGCTGTTGCTGACAAATACAATTGGAAAAAAGAAAGTGAAAGGCTAATTCACTTATATAACAACTTAAATTGATTGAAATGAGGTTTTCGGCAAATGAATGTACCTATGCTGGACTTAAGTGAGCAATATTTAAATTTGAAACAAGAAATTAACGCGGCGCTCGAGGAAGTTATGTCTTCTTCCAGATTCATTTTAGGGGACAATGTCAAAAAACTTGAATCTGAAATAGCGAAATATAGTAACGTAAAGAACGGAGTAGGTGTTGCGAATGGAAGTGATGCACTTCATATATCTTTATTAGGCTGTGGCGTGGAAGCTGGTGATGAAGTGATTTGTCCAGCCTTCACGTTTTTTGCGACTGCAGGTGCTATTGCAAGAATCGGTGCTAAGCCTGTATTCGTCGATATTGATCCACAAACGTATAATATCAAACCCGAAAATATAGAAGAGGCAGTAACATCCAAAACCAAAGCCATCATTCCTGTTCATTTGTATGGCCAAATGGCAGATATGGAACCGATTGTTGAAATTGCTGATAAGCATGGTCTCTCAATTGTAGAGGATGCTGCCCAGGCAATCGGTTCTGAATATAAAGGGAAGAAGCCTGGGGAGTTTGGAACAACTGCCTGCTACAGTTTTTTCCCGACAAAAAACCTTGGTGCTTATGGAGATGCTGGAATGGTTGTCAGTAATGACGATGAAATTGCCGAAACGATGCGGGTGATCCGTGTTCATGGAAGCAAGCCGAAATACTATCATCATATTCTTGGCTACAATAGCCGATTAGATGAACTTCAAGCGGCTATCCTTAATGTGAAATTTCCTCATCTCGATGATTGGAGTGCACAGCGGAAACGCATTGCTGCAACCTATACTGAAATGTTGAATGAAAAAGTCGGAGAAAAGGTTGTTACTCCGTTCATCGAAGAACATAACAATCACATTTTCCACCAGTATACGATCCGTGTTGAGAGACGGGATGAGTTGCAAGCTTATTTGAAGGAAAATGGGGTGGCGTCAATGATTTATTACCCGAAGGCACTCCATCTACAGCCAGTTTTTTCTGAATTAGGATATAAAGAAGGCGACCTGCCAGAAACAGAGAAGGCTTGTGATGAAGTGCTGTCTTTACCGATGTTTCCTGAACTGAAAAAAGAACAGCAGGAATACGTCGTCGATATGATACAGAAATTTTATAAGTAAAAGAAGTGAGGTCATAGTATGTCCACACCGACACTTGGAGAAAACGTCGTCATCAAAGAGAATGTTTCATTTGGTGAGAATGTAATAATCGGGAATAATGTCGTTATTTATGAAGGTTCTATTATCGGGGATCATGTGTTGATCCAAGATAATGTCGTAATCGGAAAACAGCCGACACGAGCTAAAAACTCGATCCTCCCAGATGTAAAAAAATTACCCCCTGCTAAAATCAGTGTGGGATGTACGATAGGCACATCCTCTATCATCTACGCAAATGCTGAAATAGCGGAGGATGTCTTTGTCGCGGACCTGGCTACTATCCGCGAAAGGGTGACAATCGGTGCAAAGACGATTGTCGGCAGAGGTGTTGCAATAGAGAATGATTGTAAGATAGGTACAAAGTGTAAGCTGGAAACCAATTCTTATATAACAGCTTACTCTGAATTAGGGGACTATGTCTTCATAGCACCTTATGTGGTAACGACGAATGACAATTACATGGCAAGATCAAAAGAGCGATATGATAAATTCAAAGGCGTTACAATCAAGGACGGGGGAAGAGTCGGAGCAAATTCTACCATCTTACCCGGAAAAACGATCCATGAAGATGGGACTGTGGCAGCAGCGAGTGTCGTGACGAAAGATGTCGGTAAAGAAGAACTAGTTGTAGGATCACCTGCAAAGAAACTTCGACATGTCCCAGAGAATCAATTGCTTCGGAACCAATAAAAGTAATATCAGGATTAGAAGGGGTTTACCATGAGGAACTTAGAAGCTGCATACACCAAAATGAATCAAATCGTCCTGGCGATCCTCTTTTCCGTTATTCTTGGCTGGTCCATACAAAATGTGTATAAAGTGGACTCATGGAATGATCTGATCTGGGCAGGAATTTTCGTTATTACTATTCTCGGTTGCCTTTATGTTTTAAAGGTGATTATTCAGTATAAAATCCCATTAACAACGATGTTGCTTTACTTGCTGATTGTAAGCTTCTTTATCGGCCCTGGAATTTTTAATGTCGGAATAGGACCGATAACCTTCTTCCCTTACCGAATCTTTTTGATGTTGATGGGGATGCTGTATTTAATGGAAATTATCCAGCCGAAGCATAAACTGTCTGTCCACTCGATCTATATCAAACCCGCTCTTTATTTTTTATGGTTTTGGCTCGGCTATGGTCTATTATCCCTAGTTTGGACACGATCGTTCACCCATGGTGTCAGGGATATCATCTTCTTGACTTCAGGAATATTGACGATCTTGTTTGTCATCTATTTCTTTTATAAAGAACGGGATTATATCGTCTTCTTTTATCTTTGGATCGGTGCGGTTCTGCTTTTCATCTTGCTGGGGTTTTGGAATCACCTGACACATCAGCATCTGCCTATTTCCAGGCTGATGACAGCGCCTGAGTATATAAGAGGAAGACCGTCAGCGGTTTTTACGAACGAAAATGACTTTGCCAGCTTCATGGTCATCGGAATATTTTTCAGCTTTGCACTTTTTAACCATGCAAAAACAATTATTTTGAAAGGTTTAGGACTGTTTACGACATTCGCTGGATTGTATTTGATCCTGGTCAGTACTTCCCGTGCTAGCATCATCGCCATTTTGCTAGGATTCAGTGTTTGGTTCGTATTTTTAACGACTTTTAAACAGAAGGTCAGGACTCTTTATATTGGTACGGGTGCTATTTTTATCGGAGTGGCCTTATTCTTTAATCGGGTTTCTTCAGTGGTAGAAGGCATCATGGCTGAAATTTGGAGTGTAGTTGGTGAGCCGGGGGGTGAGGAAGGGTCAGTAGATATCCGGAAAAACCTTTTGCGGAATGGAATGGCCTTTCTTCAGGATACATATGGGTTTGGTATAGGAGCAGGTAATGCGGAGTACTATATTAAAAATGTAAGTATTTACCCGACATACGGCCAGACGAATTTACATAATTGGTGGGCTGAGATCATGGTCAATTACGGGATATTCATTTTTACTTGTTATTTACTGCTCTATATAGCAATCATCATCAAGCTTTTTAAACTGAATAGAAAATCTAAAAGCAGTTCTGAAAAAATGATCAGTGAAGCACTTTTGCTTGGCCTCATCGTCTTTTCGATCGCAAGTATAAGTCCAAGCTCGATTATGACGCTAAGCTACACATGGTTGTTATTTGCTTTTGGATTAGGGTTTTTGAATTATATGCAGTTGAAAAAATGGCGTGAGGGAGCCTTTGAAGACTATGCGTGAGATGATCGATAGAACCAAGGTAAGAATCAAAAAACAATTTTGGCTGCTGCTCTTGATTCCAATTTTAACCGGAGCGGTCTCATATTATATGGCAGCTAAAGAACCTGTCGTCAGTACAGCAAATGTAGAAATCGTCCTTGGTAACTTCCAGGACAGTATTCTGACGAATGACAAACTGATGGCAGAAAAGTTGAAAACGGAAAAATATCTACAGGAATTGACTTCTACTGATGAAAATTATTCAGGTATGGCAGTAGAATTGAAAGAAGGAAAGATTCTCAGCCTTACTCTTTCCGGTGATGATGAAGCCGAAGTGGAAGATCACTTGAATCTAATCGTGGATAGCCTTATGGAGGAAAGCCGTTCAGTCTTTGAACAAAAGGAAGACATGCTGAAAAAGCAGATTACTGATATGGAAGAACATAACCCTGGAGCAGAATCCTTACCACCCCTCACGGATGAATTATTGAATTTGAGAGAAACGGGCATACACCAGGAACTGGTTGTGACAACGACGGATGGTGGTACTGCGAAAAGAGGAATCTTTGGTGTGATCGTCGGTTTGATGCTAGCTGCTTTTCTACTTGTATTACCAGAAATCTTTCGCGATTAGAAGATTGGGGAGCGGTTATTACCTCTCCCCGAACTTTTTAAAAGAAAAAAAGTATAAAAACTTTGTTTTCTCGTCAGACTTCCAGTGACCTTCGTGGCTGACCAGGGCGTTTGCACTTTTCTTAATCGACAGTAATCGGTTGTTCCATGTATTCCTTTTCGGTTGTTTCTGCTATTTCTATATTTCCGTTGGATAGATCCGTAACCCATTCAATGAAGTTCTCTCGTTCATTAACTGGAACACATACTTTAAATTCAACGTCGTCTGAATAATTGATGGCTTTAAGCGGATACGATGAATTCCTTATTTCATTTTCGAATTTACCTAACAATGAATAATTAACTCGATAAACGACAATTTCCATCAATTTCCTCTCTACAATTCCCGCTGCATTCAGCCCTTCTGATGTAGAAGTCCCGTATGCACGGATCAGTCCTCCTGCACCGAGTTTGATTCCCCCAAAGTAACGGGTAATTACTACCACGGTATTTTTTAATTTTCTCTTTTTTAAAACTTCTAAAATCGGGACTCCAGCCGTACCACTTGGCTCACCGTCGTCATTCGCTTTTTGAATTTGGTCATTTTCGCCTATAAGGTATGCAGAGCAATTATGATTGGCATCGTGATGTTTCTTTTTGATCGATTGGATGAAATCCTGGGCTTCCTGTTCGGTTTCGGCCCTTTGTATATAGGCGATAAATCTTGATTTTTGAATGTTTATTTCGTGTTCTCCGTAACCTTTTACGGTATAATATGATAAGAGCATATAAAACCTCCAGATTGGTTGAGTCTTTTATCAATTATATATCTGGACCAATCTCCCATCAAATTCTAGAAATTAAAGAAAAAAATTGAGTAAGAAAGTCATAAATTCCAAAACTATTTCGAAGTGTGTAATAATACTAGGGGAAAATTTTGGATATAGGACTTTTCGGTTAAATGGGTAAGAAGGACCTAGTGCCTAAAGGGGATTGTTCGTTACAGTAGTATGGAGGCAATTGGAGGCAGATGAATATGAATCCTACAAAAACGTTTGATCCAAGCAGTATCGACGCTATACTGGATAAAACGATCGCCACCGTTACTGAGAGTAAAGAACAAATCTTTGATATTGGCGAGCAATCTAGAGAAGAATTCGAACGTTTATCAAAAGAATTGAAAGGCATTCGTAAAGCTGTTTTAGAAACGATTCGACGAGGGGACTTGCTAGAAACAAAGTCGAGGCTCTCCCGGTCGAAGCTAGCGGAAGTCAGTAAACATTTCGAGCGGTATGGGGAAGAGGAAATCAAGCAAACCTATGAATCGGCTAGCCAGTTTCAAGTGGAGTTGATTTCTACACGGCAGAAGGAAGCAGCGTTACGTGAACGTAGGGATGATATCGAGCGCAGGCTCCTCATTTTGGAAGAAACCGTTGAACGTGCAGAACGTTTGGTCAACCAAATCAGTGTTGTTTTAAGTTACCTTGACAGCGACTTGCGAAAAGTCGGTGATATTGTCAGGGATGCAAAAGAAAAACAGGATTTCGGCTTACAAATCATCGAAGCCCAAGAGGAAGAGCGAGGCCGGGTTTCAAGGGAAATCCATGACGGTCCAGCTCAAATGTTAGCGAACGTTCTCTTGCGTTCTGAATTGATAGAAAAAACATATATGCAAAAAGGTGTCGAAGAGGCACGTAAAGAATTAAAAGATTTAAGGCAAATGGTCAAAAGTGCCTTGATTGAAGTGCGCAGGATCATTTATGATTTACGGCCGATGGCGTTGGACGATCTAGGGCTTGTTCCGACGTTGGAAAAATACCTCCGTACCGTCTCTGAATCTACAGGGATCAACATACATTTAAGGAGTCTCGGGAATGAGCGTCGGCTCCCTTCAAAAATGGAGGTTGCCACCTATCGGCTGATTCAGGAATCTGTTCAAAACGCCTGTAAGCACGCCCAAGCAGATGAAATCCAGGTGAAGGTCGAATTCCAAGAACAGTTGTCGATCCTCATCCGGGACAATGGGATTGGATTCAATAAGACAGAGAGAAAAGACCACTCATTCGGGATCATCGGGATGAAGGAACGGGTCGATTTATTAGATGGCACTATACAAATCGAGAGCACCCCTGGAAAGGGAACAATGATATTCATACAACTACCATTAAGCAAGCAGGAGGCATGGAAATGACACAAGTAAACGCCGTGAAAACGAAAATTGTATTGATTGACGACCATAAATTATTCCGTGAGGGCGTCAAACGGATTCTAGACATGGAAGAGGGTTTCGAAGTAGTAGCTGAAGGTGACGATGGACAAGAAGCTGTAGATCTGATTGAATCCCATTCTCCAGATGTTGTTCTGATGGATATCAACATGCCGAACATCAATGGTGTAGAAGCGACACGCCGATTAGTTGAAAGGTTTCCAGATATTAGAGTCGTCATCCTATCAATTCATGATGATGAGGCATATGTAACACATGCGGTACAAACTGGTGCATCTGGTTACTTGTTGAAAGAAATGGATGCAGATTCGTTGATCGAAGCTGTTAAAGTTGTTGCTGACGGTGGAGCTTATTTGCATCCGAAAGTAACCGTGAATTTGTTGAGTGAATTCCGACGTATCAAAACGCATGGCCGGGATTCAGGCGGAGAGGTCGGCTTTAAGGAAGTTGAGTACCGTAAACCGCTTCACATTTTGACACGGCGTGAGTGTGAGGTTTTGCAAATGCTCGCTGATGGGAAGAGTAACCGCTCGATTGGAGAAGCCCTCTACATCAGTGAGAAGACTGTCAAAAACCATGTAAGCAACATCCTGCAGAAAATGAACGTGAACGACCGTACCCAGGCGGTGGTTGAAGCAATCAAAAACGGCTGGGTGAAAGTGAATTAAATGATTTGATTAGGCTGTCCCAAAACAAAAGTGTCAGATACCAACAGCACAACATTACGTGTCAAAAACCACGATTTCTCTCAAAATGTTGTCAGGGTTGGTGAACCAGACACTTATGGGGTAGTCTTTTTTTATGGAACCATGATGATAGGGTCGTTTTTGTATTGAGATTAAAAAGATAGATAAAAAGAAAGCAGGAATCCCGCTCTTTTTAGCAAAATGATTTAATATCTTTATTTGTGAAAGGGGAATGTTGGGATGAAGTTTATGCGATTAATTATTCTAATCTGCCTATTTACCGCTCCATTTCTACTCCAACAAGATGTACATGGATCCAATCAATCTCTCTCCAATGAATGTAAAAATGCTGCTGGACTTACAGTTCCAGGTGCCGAGATGCAAAAAATCGCTTGCCTTGAGGACCTATCTACAGAAAGCCTAGTATTGACTGGACATACCAACCCGAATGATTGGGCAGGACTTCATGCGGCAGGAACGTCCAACCCAAGTGGGATCCCAGGTATCCAAATCGACGGGTACTTTCAGGACACGTCCACTACAAACAGGAATAATAACTGGAACCATGACTCCCAATTCGTAATCCGGTTCCCTGACAACTGGAATGGAAAGCTTATTATCACCGGGGCTCCAGGGAATCGAGCACAGTATGCTAATGACTATATCATCAGCGATTGGGTGCTTTCCAAAGGTTATGCTTTTGCCTCAACAGACAAAGGCAACACAGGGTTGCAATTTTATAAGGATGGAGACGAACCAGGTGATGCAATAGCGGAATGGCACAAACGAGTAAGGGAGTTGACGGTTGCTGCAAAGGAAACGGCAAAACGCTACTATGGGAAGTCACCGAAATATACATACATGACAGGCATTTCCAATGGTGGCTATGTGACTCGTTATGCGATTGAAAATTCGCCGGATTTATTTGATGGGGGTATCGATTGGGAAGGAACCCTTTTTTCAGAAGACCATAATCTGCTGCAGTATTTGCCGACTGCCCTCACGTATTATCCAGAATATAAACTTGGTAGTGAGGAAGCACATGAAAAAATGATTGAAGCCGGTTTTGAGCGAGGATCTGAGTTCTTATGGGACTATCACTACAGTGTATACTGGGATTTGACTCAACGAATTTATAGGGAAGAGCTTGATCCTACTTATGACGGTAATTTAGAAGCAGGAATCCCATTTTGTCAACCAGGGACACCAAACTGTGATGCTGACTACAATTACGAAGATCGTAAGGGAATTGTGAAAGAGGCGATTGATAAGGTTGCATTGACAGGAAAAATCAAAAAACCGATGATCACTCTTCACGGTACCTTAGATACACTTCTCCCTATCAAAACAGACTCGGATGTTTATACGAAAATGATTTGGGAAAACGGAGAAAGAAATAAGAAACATCGGTATTATACGATTGAGGATGGTACACATACGGATTCCCTTTATAATCAGCATCCAGATAAATTAAGACCGATCCTGCCTTGTTACAGGGAATCGTTTGAGTTGATGGAGAAATGGGTTGAAGGTAATGAACAACCACCAGTAAACAAGTATGTAGAACGTCCTGAATCAAGTGATGTAGTCAATAGTTGTACGATCCAATAAGAATGAGAGGGAACTACCGCAGTATGTCACTGTGGTAGTTTTTTATTGAACCTCCACACGAATAAATTCGGTGGGTTCTAAGGTACTTAAAAGCACTTCTTCTATATCTCACGTATCTGATATAGAGAGTAAGGATTGTGCCTGACGAGAAGAAAATTTCACATATTCATTTTAATATTATTCAAGTAAAATAGGGAAGGTAATTCAGCATTTTAGTCAAATACATAGTGTAGGTAAATAAATAGAAAGGAATATAAGTGTATGCACAAAGTCGCAATCATTACAGATAGCACTTCTTATCTGCCGAAAAATCTGCGAGAGCAATACAACATCAGGATGGTGCCGTTGAATGTCATTTTTGAGAATGAATCGTATCAGGAAGAAACAGAATTGACAGCAGATGATTTCTACCTTCAAGTCCGTGAAGGTGGAAACCTGCCGAAAACGTCACAGCCAGCAGTTGGTTTGTTCGTAGATCTATATGGAAAACTTGCTGAGGAAGGGTATACAGATGCGATCGTCGTCACGCTTTCAAGTGAAATCAGCGGCACGTACCAGAGCGCAGTATCTGCAAAATCGATGGTCGACTCGATCCATGTAGAGGTCTTCGATTCTGAAATCAGTTGCATGCCGCAAGGGTTCTTTGCGCTAGAGGCAGCGAAAATGGCAGCGCAAGGGCAAGTTGCTAAAGTCATTCTCTCCCGGCTGAAAGTGATTCGTGCAAAGGGAATTCCAGCTTACTTCATGGTTGATGACCTGAGCCATCTGCATCGAGGCGGCCGTTTGAACAGCGCACAGTTTTTTGTCGGGAATCTACTTCAAGTCAAGCCAGTCCTGCAATTCGTCGATAAAAAGATCGTCCCTTTTGAAAAGATCCGTACACGCAAAAAAGCCATCAAGCGTTTGTTTGAACTGATTCATGAGGATCTCGGGAAAGATGAAACAGCACAAATCTCTGTCATCCACGCCAACCGTGAGGAAGAGGCAAAGGGCTATGCGGAGGAATTACGTCGTGATTTTCCAAATGCAGAAGTTATCATCACATATTTTGGTCCGGTAATCGGAACCCACCTGGGTGAAGGCAGCATCGGACTAACTTGGATTAAAGAATAATGCACTCATCTATTTCATACCGGTGGCGGAACTGATGCGTTTTGCCACCATTCCTACTAAATTCGGTCCCTTCCTATGCCCCGAGCCTCTAGCCAATCAAAACACTTCACTATTTCCAATCAGCAAATTAACTGAACTGCCTCATCCACCACTTCAGCCTGATTTCATTTTCGATCCTGATCTTCAAGCATTTTTCGCCGGTCGGCTCCTCCTGTTAGATGAAATTCCTTTCTCGTTCCAAACTATCCAGGCCCACTATTTACATGGTTTCATTCAATATGAAAAAGGAATAACAAAAGAAGATCATGGATTATCCTGTCAAAGATGCGGCAATAAGGACAAGGAGTTTTGTCGACAGTGCGGTCGTGTTTTTTCGCTATTTCCCGAGAAATATCGTCAAAACGACCTATGTTCAGACTGTAAGGAAGAAAAGGTGTTGGGAAAGCAGCTTGTTGAAATCAACAAGCTGATCCAGCCTTACCTGGGCGAACAGTTGCAAGAGATCAAAGCACAGCTCATAAAGATCAGGACGAAACGGACGAACAATACGAAGTATGCAAATCCTTATCAATGGAACAGTGCTGACGGGATGTTTTTTGATAAGAGGAAGTAGGTCGGGATTCTAGCAATAGATCAGAAACAATACGAAGTCATCAGGCAGTATCTGAACCTCCACACGAATAAATTCGGTGGGTTCTAAGGTAC